>CALFNN010000105.1 GCA_937902925.1 uncultured Opitutaceae bacterium | reverse complement strand
TGCGGATGCCCTCGGCGCCGAGCGCCATGGCCATCTCGACGGCCTTCTTCATGGCCCGGCGGAACGCGATGCGGCGCTCGAGCTGGAGCGCGACGTTCTCCGCCACGAGCGCGGCCTCGATCTCGGGCTTCTTCACTTCCTGGATATCGAGGAGGATTTCCTTGCCGGTGAGCTTGGAGAGCTCCTCCTTGATCTTCTCGATTTCCTGGCCCTTGCGGCCGATGACGATGCCGGGGCGCGCGGTGTAAATCTTGACGCGGACACGACTCGAGGCGCGTTCGATGAAGATGCGCGGCACGGACGCCTGCTTGAGTTTCTCCATCAGCTTGGTGCGGATGATCTGGTCCTCGAGGAGCAGCTTCGGGAAATCCTTTTTCGTGGCGAACCAGCGGGACTGCCAGTTGCGGCGGACGGCGAGACGGAAGCCGGTGGGATTGGTTTTTTGGCCCATGGAAGTGGATTAGTTGGAATTGCCGTCGGTGAGGACGATGCGGATGTGCGACATCTTCTTGCGGCGGGGCATCGCCGTGCCGCGCGCACCGGCCTTGAAGCGCTTCAGGACCGGACCGCAGTCGATCAGCGCGAGCTTCACGGTGAGATCGTCGGCCGAGAGGTTGTTGTTGTTCTCGGCGTTCGCGATGGCGCTCTTCAGCGTCTTGGCGATGAGCTTGGCCGACTTGCGCGGAATGAGCGCGAGGTAATCGACGGCTTCCGAGGCTTTGCGCCCCTGGATGATGCGGGACACGTCGCGCATCTTTTTCGGCGACATGCGCGCGTAGCGGGTGAGGGCTTGGACTTCCATGGTGGTGGTGAGGATTCCGATTTGAACTTCGGCGATAGCAGTCCCGCCGGAGCGGGACCCTACCCTTTTGGTTGGTGGAGGATTTTAGGTTTTAAGGAGTTTGATGGTGGCCACGTCGCCGGCCCGGATCGACTGACCGGGGGCGAGGTTGAGGATGAGGGCCGCGCCGCAAGTCGGACGGAGCCCGACGAGGAGAACCTCGGCGATGTCCGCTCCACCGCGCGCGAGGCGGCAAATCATGCCCTGGCGGAGACCGGCATCGAAGCCACGATCGAGGAGAACGAGGTCGGCGGCGCTCCCGGACCGGACCGCCACCACCGTAGCCGCGCCGGGCACGGTCGCCGCCCGCGCCGCAAACGGCACGACGGCGGCGAGCGCGAGCAGGCTGGACTGGAGGAGGCGGCGGAGCATCGGGAAAAACGCGGGCGGGCGGGCGGTTAGATTTCCTTGCGGGTCATGCCACCGTGCGCCTTGAAAATGCGCGTCGGCGCGAACTCGCCGAGCTTGTGGCCGACCATGTTCTCGGTGACGTAAACCGCCGTGAAGATCTTGCCGTTGTGCACGCTGAACGTGTGGCCGATGAAATCGGGCGTGATCGTCGAGCGGCGGGACCAGGTCTGGATGGGCTTCTTGGCGCCGGCTTTCACGGCCTTCTCGATCTTCTCGAGCAAGTGGTAGTCGACGAAGAAACCTTTTTTGATGGAACGTGCCATGGTGCGAAGAGGGGCGGCTTACTTCTTGGTGCGCGGCTTGCGGCCGTTGTGGTGGGTGATGATCATGCTGGTGGAGAGCTTCCGGCGGCGGCGGGTGACGTAGCCCTTGGCAAGCTGGCCCCACGGCGACACGAGATGCTGGCGGCCACCACCACCCTTGGACTTGCCCTGACCGCCACCATTGGGGTGATCGACCGGGTTCATCGCCATACCGCGCACGGTCGGGCGGACGCCGAGCCACCGCTTGCGGCCGGCTTTGCCGAGCGACTGCTGGTTGTGTTCGCCGTTGCCGACGACGCCGATGGTGCCGCGGCAGTTGGCGTGGACGTAGCGGAACTCGCCGGAAGGCATCTTGAGCTGGGCCTTGTCGCCTTCGACACCGATCAGCTCGAGGCTCGCACCGGCTCCGCGGGCGATCTGCGCGCCACGGCCCGGGACAAGCTCGACGCAATGCAGGAGCGTCGAGGGCGGGATCAATTTCAGCGGGAAATTGTTGCCCACGGTGAAATCGTTCGTCGTTGCCTTGTTCGAGGCGACGATGACGGTGCCGACCGCAAGGCCCTCGGGGGAAATGATGTAGCGCTTCTCGCCATTCGCATAGGCGACGAGGGCGATGTTGGCGCTGCGGTTGGGATCATACTCGATCGCCTGCACGCGGGCGGGCATGTCGAGGATGTCGCGCTTGAAATCGATGATGCGGTAAAGCTGCTTGTGGCCGCCGCCGCGATGGCGGGAGGTGACGCGGCCGTAGACGTTGCGACCGCCGCTCTTGTGCTTGTGCTCGGTGAGGGAGCGCTCGGGGCGCTCCTTCGAGAGACCCGCCTGCATGTTCAGCGAGGTGAAGCGGCCGGACGGCGTCAGGGGGCGAAAGGAATGGATAGGCATGGTGGATTTTCTCCGGGTGGGGCGGGCGCGTTAGACGAGCTCGATCTTGTCGCCGGCCTTGAGGGTCACGATCGCCTTCTTGTAGTCGGAGCCGACGCTCGGGCGGCCCTGCCGGCTCTTCTTGTTTTTGCCGCGATAGGTCAGCGTGTTCACGCGGCGGACTGTCACCTTGAAGGTCTGCTCGACCGCCTCCGCGATCTGGTGTTTGTTGGCGTGACCGAACACCTCGAAAGTGTATTGCCCGAGCTCGGAGCTCAGCTTGTTGGACTTTTCCGAGAGACGGACGAGTTTGAGAATCTTGTCGGCTTGCATCAGTTTTTCCCTCCATTGACCCGGGCGATGATCGCCTCGAGCGCCTTCGCGCTCACCACGATCTTCCGGTATTGGCAGAGGTCGTGCGTGTTGAGCTTGGCGGCCTCCTGGAGCGAAACGCGCTCGATGTTGCGCGCGGCCCGGGCGGTCTCGACGGCGAACGGCGCGTCGACCAGGAGAATCTTCCCCTGGGGTGCGATCCGGCCGACGACCTGGTCCACGAGCTTCGTCTTGGGTTGCGCGACCGCAAACTGCTCGATGACGGCGAGCTCGCCGGCACTGGCGCGATCGAAGAGCGCGCGGCTGAACGCGAGCTGCTTCACCTTGGCGTTGATTTTCTTCGAGTAGTCGCGAGGCTTGGGGCCGAACACGACGCCGCCGCCGGACCACAAGGGCGAGCGGATGGAGCCGGCGCGGGCGCGGCCGGTGCCCTTCTGGCGCCACGGCTTCTTGCCGCCGCCGCGGACTTCGCCACGGGTCTTCGTGGAATGCGTGCCCTGGCGGTTGTTGGCATTGATCGCGACGACGACTTCCTTCACGGCCTGGAGGCCCTTGTCGCCTTCGAAGGTCGGCAGACCGGCGAAATCCTTCTCGCTGCTGGTCGTGCCGTCGGAACTAAAAACGGTGAGTTTCATGGCGGGAGTCTCCGGGTTATTTCTTCGCAGCCGGAGCGGCGGCGGGTTTGGCGGCGGCCGCCGGCCTGGCGGGTTTGGCCGCGGCGGCGGGCGCCGGGGCCGCGACGACCGGAAGGGCCCACTGGCCCTTGATCGCGGAGCGGACGACGACATCGTCGCCGTTCGCACCGGGGATCGCGCCCTTCACAAGGATAAGATTCTTGTCGGCGATGATCTTCACGACGCGCAGGTTTTGCACGGTGCGGGCGTCGCTGCCCATGTGGCCGGGCATGCGCTGGTTTTTCCACGAGCGGCCGGGAGTCTGGCGCATGCCGATGGACCCGATGCGGCGGTGGAACATCGAGCCGTGCGCCGCGGGGCCGCCGCCGACGCGGAAGCGCTTCACGACGCCTTGAAAGCCCTTGCCCTTGCTGACGCCGCTGACGTCAACGAGCTGGCCCTCGGTGAAGGCGGCAACGGTGACCACATCGCCGACCTTCAAGGTCGGCGCGGCGGCGAGGCGGACCTCGCCGAGCATGCGGGGCGCGAGGTCGAGGCCGGCTTTTTTCGCATGGGCGAGTTCGGCGGCGCTCGTGTTTTTGGTTTTCTTCGTCGTGAAACCGAGCTGAACGGCATTGTAGCCGTCGGTTTCGACAGTCTTGACCTGGACCACAGAACAGGGTCCGGCTTCGACCACGGAGACGGGCACGAGCACGTTTTGTGCGTCGTAGACCTGCGTCATCCCGATTTTTTTGCCGAGGAGCGATGAGATCATGGGCTAAGTGGTAGGTGGAAGGGTTTCCGTTTAACGACCTACATTAGTCGAAACCTGGCGGTGCCCCGGAGGGCACACAGGCAACTGCCAATGTTGAAAGTTAGGAGTGCGTCTTAGACGTTGATGGTAATATCCACGCCCGAGGGCAGGTTGAGTTTCTTGAGCTCGTCCACGGTTTGCGCGGTGGGCTCGATGATATCGATGAGCCGCTTGTGCGTGCGGGTCTCGAACTGCTCCATGGACTTCTTGTCGACATGAGGGGAGCGGTTGACCGAAAGCTTCTCGATGCGGGTGGGCAGCGGGATCGGGCCGGACACACGGGCGCCGGAGCGCTTCGCGGTCTCGACGATGTCCTGGGCCGACTGATCGATGACGCGATAGTCGAAGCCCTGGAGTTTGATGCGGATGCGCTGACCTTTCATGGTGGAAAAAGAACGGAGGTTTAAGTGCGGGCCGGCCCCTTGGCGTTGCTCTCGACGATTTTGGCGAGGAGGGAATTCGGCACCTGTTCGAAATGCGACGGCGAGACCGCAGCAGAGGCGCGGCCCTTCGAGAGCGAACGGATGTCCGTGATGTAACCGAAGAGTAGTTCGAGCGGGACGCGGGCATCGATGATGCACGCGCCGGACTTATTCTCCATGCCGAGAATCGTGCCGCGGCGACGGTTGATGTCGCCGATGAGATCGCCCTGGTAGTCCTCCGGCGTGGTGACTTCGACGCCCATGATGGGCTCGAGGAGAATTGGGTTCGCCTTCTTCATCGCGTCCTTGAACGCGAAGATGCCCGCCATCTTAAACGCCATTTCCGACGAATCCACCTCATGGAAGGAACCGTCCGTAATACGAACGATGACATCGACGACGGGGAAGCCCGCGACGACTCCGTTGTTACAGCCTTCCATGATGCCTTCAGTCGAAGGCTTGATGAATTCCTTCGGGATCGAGCCACCGACGGTCTCGTTGATGACCTCGATGCCTTTGCCCTTGATGTTCGGCTCGAGCTTGATGCAGACGTGGCCGTATTGGCCCTTACCACCGGACTGGCGGATAAACTTACCTTCGCCGTCGGCGGCCTTGAGAATGGTTTCGCGATAAGCGATCTGCGGCTTGCCCGAGGTGGCTTCGACCTTGAACTCACGCTTCATGCGATCGCGAATGATGTCGAGGTGAAGCTCACCCATGCCGGCAAGAATGGTCTGGCCGGTGTCGGGATCGGTTTTGACGCGCAGCGTCGGATCTTCCGCAACAAGGCGCTGCAAGGCGGTGCCCATCTTTTCCTGATCGGCCTTCGAATTCGGCTCGATGGACATCGAAATGACGGGCTCGGGGAAAGACGGCGGCTCGAGGCGGATGTCGAAATCTTCGTCACACAGCGTGTCGCCGGTGATCACGTCCTTCACGCCCACGAGCGCACAGATGTCGCCCGCGTAAGCCTTTTCAATTTCTTCACGCTCGATCGCGCGCATGAGCACGAGGCGCGAAACGCGCTCGGTGCGCCGCGTGCGCGGATTGTAGAGCGGCATGCCCTTCGGCAGGGTGCCCGTGTAAACGCGAAAGAATACGAGACGGCCCACGAACGGATCGTTCCAAAGTTTGAACGCGAGACCGGCGAGCTTCGCCTTGTCGTCGACGACGGCCTCGACGGGTTTGCCGTCGCCGTCCTGCCCCTGCATCGGCGGAACGTCGATCGGGCTCGGAAGGTAGTTCACGACGCAGTCGAGGAGGCGTTGCACGCCCTTCTTCTTGAACGCGGAGCCGGGAAACACGCCGGTGAACTGGAGCGAAATCGTCGCCTTGCGCACGCCGAGCATCAGCTCAGTCACGGAGATATCCTCGCCGTTGAGATATTTTTCCGCGATGACGTCGTCGAAATCGGAAACCGCCTCGATGAGCTTGTCGCGATATTCCTTCGCCTGCGCCTTCATGGCGTCGGGAATCTCGATCGTGACCGGCTTCATCCCGAGTGGATCAGCTGGATCGTCGATGAAGCTGTAGGCGACGTTTTGCACGAGATCGATGAGGCCGGAAAAATTCTCCTCGGCGCCAATCGGCAGGTAGATCGCGTGCGCATTCGCCTTCAGCTTCATGCGAATGTCCTCGATGCAGCGGAAGAAATCCGCGCCCACCCGGTCCATCTTGTTGATGAAAGCGATGCGCGGCACCCTGTATTTGTTGGCCTGACGCCAGACAGTTTCCGACTGGGGCTGCACGCCGGCGACCGCGTCGAACACGGCGACCGCACCGTCGAGCACGCGGAGCGAACGCTCCACCTCGGCCGTGAAATCCACGTGTCCGGGCGTGTCGATGATGTTGATGCGCTGCTTGATTCCCTTCCACGGGCCCCACGAGGCGTTCCATGCGCAGGAAATCGCGGCGGCAGTGATGGTGATGCCGCGCTCGCGCTCCTGCTCCATCCAGTCGGTCACCGTCGTGCCCTCGTGGACCTCGCCCATTTTGTGGACGGCACCCGAGTAGAACAGGATGCGCTCGGTCGTGGTCGTCTTGCCAGCATCGATATGCGCGGCAATGCCGATGTTGCGCGTCCATTCGAGCGGGAACGGACGATCCTTGGCGTTGACCGGGGAGATCTTGGCCTTGTCGGTGACGACAGTAATGGCGGGAGCGGCGGAAGCAGACATGGCGCGGACCGGACTGGTTACCAGCGGAGGTGGGCGAAGGCACGGTTGGCCTGCGCCATCTTGTGAGTGTCTTCCTTTTTCTTCACGACCCCACCGGTGTTGTTGTAGGCGTCGATGATCTCGGCCGCGAGGGCGTCGCGCATCGTCACGCCCTTGCGGGCATGGGCGGCGTCGACGATCCAGCGGAGGGCGAGCGATTCCTGGCGCTCAAAGGAGATTTCGACCGGCACCTGATAGGTGGCGCCACCGACGCGGCGGCTCTTCACCTCGAGACGCGGGCGGGCGTTTTCGAGCGCGCCGAGCAGCAGGTCGACCGGGTCGCCCTTTTCGAGCTTCTCCGAGACTTTTTCGAAAGCCCCGTAGACGATGCGCTGGGCAAGGTTCTTCTTGCCGCTCTTCATGATGACGTTGACCAAGTGCGCGACGAGCGGGCTCTTGTAACGGGCATCCGGGACGGGCTGGCGTTTCTCTGCTCTGTGACGGCGTGACATGACGAAATAGGGTTAAGGAAAAACGCAGCTTACTTGGCGGCCTTCGGGCGCTTGACGCCGTATTTGGAACGGGAGCGACGGCGCTTCTCGACGCCCGTGGCGTCCAGCGCACCGCGGACGATATGATAACGCACGCCGGGCAAGTCCTTCACGCGACCACCCCGCACGAGGACGATCGAGTGCTCCTGGAGGTTGTGTCCTTCATCCGGGATGTAGGAGATGACCTCGTTGCCATTCGTGAGCCGGACCTTCGCGACCTTGCGGATAGCCGAATTTGGCTTCTTGGGCGTGCGAGTCATGACCTGCACGCACACGCCGCGACGGAAAGGGTTACCCGACAAGGCGGGCGACTTCGACTTGACGCGCATCTTGCGGCGGCCTTTGCGCACGAGCTGGTTGATGGTCGGCATACGAGGAAAGTGAGTGTTACAGGGAGAAAATTTGAGAAAAGAGGTGAGACGCTACCTTGCGCCGAAAGCTCGGCAAGAACTTTTTGGCGAAAAGTAGAACAGCTCGCGAAATCCGGGATTCGGCCCCGGTTCGCGAATGAGAAAAGCGGGTGACGGCGGAGACCGGCGACGCGCTGAGAAGAGAGAAAAGAGGGTCGAACGTTGCGGATGCGGCAAAGAACACAAGCAGATTTCCGTGCCGCGCGGAAAAATTAACCCGAGTCGCGGACTCCACTCTGCCATCGCGTGGATCGTCTTCGCGCGTTTCGCACTCGAGTGATCACGATGTTTCCCGTGTCGTTCGCTGCGCCCCCCCCAACGCAGGGCGAGTGCTGTTCCACGCGCTGCCAATGATCGATGGCATGTGGCCGAGGGACAATTCCGAGCCTGCCAAAAAAACGCCCGGTCGGTGAAGACCGGGCGTAAAAGCACATGGAGCTAGGCTCAACATGCGTTTTTGGCGGGAGGGATTGAAAACGTGAACAAAAACCGCGCCATGACAAGGCGAATTTTGGCATGGCGCCGGAGCAGAAAGAAGCCGCGGACATCGAGTCCGCGGCTTCGAGAATCCAAGTATTTGTCTTTCAGGGAGCTTAACTCGCACTGGCCTCCGCCGCCTTGGGCTCATCCGGCAACTCGGCACCAAATGGAAGCGAGATCTTGAGCTGCTTGTATTTCGGCAAGCCCGTGCCCGCCGGAATCAGGTGGCCCATGATGACGTTTTCCTTGAAGCCCTTCAACAAGTCGACCTTCCCGAGCGTCGACGCGTCGGTGAGGACGCGGGTTGTTTCCTGGAAGCTCGCCGCCGAGATGAAGCTCTCGGTCTCGAGCGATGCCTTGGTAATGCCCAACAAGATCGGCTCCGCCTCGGCGGGTTTGCCGCCGGCTTCCTCGATGCGCTTGTTTTCCGCGAGGAAGTTCGCACGGTCCACCTGCTCGCCCCAGAAATTTTCCGTGTCGCCCGGATCGGTGATGCGGACTTTGCGGAGCATCTGGCGGATGATGATCTCGATGTGCTTGTCGTTGATGGTAACGCCCTGCAGGCGGTAAACCTCCTGCACCTGGGAAATGAGGAAGTCGTAGAGCGCGGACGGCCCGAGGATCTCAAGGATCTCGTGCGGATCGGCCGCGCCCTCGGTGAGATGCTGGCCTTTGTGCACGACATCGCCGGGCTGCACGATGATGTGCTTGCCCGTGGCGATGAGATGCTCCTCTTCCTGCTGCGTCTCCTCGTTTTTCACGACGAGCTTGCGCTTGCCGCGGACCGTGCCCTCGAACGACACGATGCCGTCGATGCGCGACATCTCGGCGGCGTCCTTCGGGCGGCGAGCCTCGAACAGTTCGGCCACGCGCGGGAGACCACCGGTGATGTCTTTCGTCTTCGACGCCTGGCGCGGCGTCTTCGCGAGCAACGCACCCGGCTGGATGATGTCACCTTCGTTGACGGCAATCTGCGCGCCGACCGGAATCGAATAAGCGGCGAGCGGCTTGTTGCGCGCATCGCGGATTTCGACCTGCGGGTTGAGGTCTTCCTTGTGCTCGATGACAATCGTCGCGATGCGGCCCGAGCTCTCGTCGAGTTCGCGCTTCACGGTGACGCCGGGAATCATGTCCTTGAAGTGCAGCGTGCCACCCTTTTCGGAAAGCACGGGAATGTTGTAGGGATCCCACTGCGCGAGCACGGCACCCTTCTCGATCTTTTCGCCGTCGCCGACATGAAGGAACGAGCCAACCACAATGTTGTAGTTTTCGATTTCCTTGTCCTCGGCGTCGAGGATCTGGATGGTGCCGGTCTTGTTGAGCACGATGGCGGCACCATCGGCGGTCTCGACGAGGCGGAGGCCGCGATACTTGACCGTGCCACTCGCGCGGACGCGAATCTCGGGAGTCTTGAAGCCGCCGGACGCGACACCACCAATGTGGAACGTGCGCATCGTGAGCTGCGTGCCGGGCTCGCCGATGGATTGCGCCGCGATGATGCCGACCGAGTCGCCAATCTTGGCGACCTTGTTGGTCGCGGGATTGATGCCGTAGGATTTCGCGTCGATGCCGCCCTTGGTCGCCGAGGTGAGCGGCGACATGACCTTGACGCGCTCGATGCCGAGCTCGTCGATTTTCGCGGCCATTTCCTCGGTAATCAGCTCGCCGGAGCCGACGAGGATCTCGGACGGATTGATCGGGTTGTGGACATCGTCGCTCGAGAAGCGGCCGATGATGCGCTCCTTGAGGCCGACGATTTCGTCGTCACCCTCGAAGATGGCCTTCTTCCACACGCCGTCACGCGCACCGCAATCGTCCTCGGCGATGATGACGTCCATCGCCACGTCGCAGAGTTTGCGCGTGAGGTAACCGGCATCGGCCGTCTTGAGCGCGGTGTCGGCGAGACCCTTGCGGGCACCGTGGGTCGAGATGAAGTATTCGAGCACCGTCAGTCCCTCGCGGAACGAGGACAGGATCGGGCGCTCGATGATCTCACCCGAGGGCTTGGCCATCAGGCCGCGGGTGCCGCACAGCTGGCGGACCTGCTGTTTGTTACCGCGTGCACCCGAGTCCATCATGATGTAGACGGGATTCACCTCGTTCTTGCCGTCGTTGTTCTCGAGCTTGGCGAAAACCTCCTTGGCGATCTTGTCGGTCGCGCCGGTCCAGATATCGACGACCTTGTTGTAGCGCTCGCCGTCGGTGATGATACCCTTGTTGAACTGGCCCTCGACCTCGGCGATTTTCTTGCGCGAATCCGCGACGATCTCCTTCTTCGAATCCGGGATGATCATGTCGTCGATCCCGATCGAGATGCCCGCCTGGAACGCGGTCTGGAAACCGAGCTCCTTCAGCTTGTCGAGCGTCTCGACCGTGATCTGGTTGCCCGAGATCTTGTAGGTGTTGAGAATCAGGTCGCCGAGTTTGCTCTTCGGCACCGGGAAGTTCACGAACCCGAGGCCGGCCGGCCAGATCTGGTTGAAGATCACGCGGCCGACCGTCGTGCGCAGCACCTTGCGCTTGGTGTCGCCGAACACCGTCTCGCGACCGAAGTCGGGATTCGGCACGTCGACCCAGTCGTGCATTTTCAAGGCCCCGTCCATTTTCGCGTAAAGCACCTCCTGCAATCCGCTCACGAGCGGCACGCGCTGCTCCTTGGTCGGCTTCTTGCGCGGCTCGATCGTGAGATAATAGGCGCCGAGGACGATGTCCTGCGACGGCGTGAGGATCGGCTTGCCGGACGACGGCGAGAAGATGTTCGACGTCGCCATCATCAGGAGTTTGCACTCGAGAATGGCCTCGAGAGACAGCGGCACGTGAACCGCCATCTGGTCGCCGTCGAAGTCGGCGTTGTAGGCGGTGCAGACGAGCGGGTGGATGCGGATGGCCTCGCCCTCGATGAGGATCGGCTCGAAGGCTTGGATCGACAAACGGTGGAGCGTCGGCGCGCGGTTGAGCAGCACCGGATGGCCCTTCGTGACCTCCTCGAGAATGTCCCAGACTTCCGGCGACTTTTTCTCGATCATCTTGCGCGCACCGCGGACGGTGTGCACGAACCCGAGTTCCTTCAGGCGGCGGATGATGAACGGCTCGAACAAGACGAGCGCCATCTTCTTCGGCAGGCCGCACTGGTGGAGTTTGAGTTCGGGACCGATGACGATGACCGAGCGACCGGAGTAGTCGACGCGCTTGCCGAGCAAGTTCTGGCGGAAACGACCCTGCTTGCCCTTGAGCATGTCTGAGAGCGACTTCAAGGGACGGTTGCCGGCGCCGGTGACGGGACGGCCATGGCGGCCGTTGTCGAAGAGCGCGTCGACCGCTTCCTGCAGCATGCGCTTTTCGTTGTGAATGATCACATCGGGCGTTTTCAACTGCATCAGGTTTTTCAACCGGTTGTTGCGGTTGATGACGCGGCGGTAGAGATCGTTGAGATCGGAGGTCGCGAAGCGGCCGCCCTCGAGCGGAACGAGCGGGCGCAAGTCCGGCGGGATAACCGGCAGCACTTCGAGCACCATCCACTCCGGGCGGCTCTTCGAGTGAATGAAGCCCTGGATGACCTTGAGACGCTTCGAGAGCTTTTTCTTGATCTGCTTCGATTTCGTCGCGCGCATCTGCTCCTGCAACTCGGCGACGGTCGCCTCCATGTCGGTCTTCGACAGCGCATCGCGCACGGCCTCGGCGCCCATCTTGGCGACGAACGAGTCGTCACCGTATTCGTCGATGGCCTGGCGGTATTCGGTGTCGGTAAGAAGCTGCTTCATCTCGAGCGGGGTCTTGCCCGGATCGATGACCATGAAATTCTCGTAGTAGATCACGCGCTCCAACGAGCGGGCCGTCATGTCGAGCAGGAGGCCGAGGCGGCTCGGCATCGACTTGAGGAACCAGATGTGCGCCACCGGCACGGCCAGCTCGATGTGGCCCATGCGCTCGCGGCGCACGCGCGCGATCGTCACCTCGACGCCGCAGCGGTCGCACACGACGTCCTTGTATTTGATGCGCTTGTATTTTCCGCAGGCGCACTCGTAGTCGCGCACCGGCCCGAAAATCTTCTGGCAGAAGAGACCGCCCGGCTCGGGCTTGAACGTGCGATAGTTGATCGTCTCCGGGTTCTTCACCTCGCCCTTCGACCATTTGCGGATGGTCTCGGGGGAGGCGACGGAGATGGAGACGCAGTCGAACGAGGCCTCCTCGAGGCCAAGAGCGGAGCGGGCTTCGTCGCGGGCGGAAGCGGCAGTGTCAGCAGGTTGAATCATTGTGTTGTCTCCCTATTCGATAAATGGCGTGAAAAGATGAAAACGCGGGCGCCGGCTCAGGTGCCGTAGCTGATCGCGTCGCGTTTCTGGAGCTTGATGTCCAGGCCGAGGGATTGGATTTCCTTGATGAGGACGTTGAACGACTCCGGCGTGCCGGCGACGAGCGTGTTGTCACCCTTGACGAGCGACTCGTAGATCTTCGTGCGGCCCTGCACGTCGTCGGACTTGACGGTGAGCAGTTCCTGCAGCGTGTGCGCCGCGCCGTAGGCCTCGAGCGCCCACACTTCCATTTCACCGAAGCGCTGGCCGCCGTATTGGGCCTTGCCGCCCAGCGGCTGCTGCGTGACGAGCGAGTAGGGACCGACCGCACGCGCGTGAATCTTGTGCGACACGAGATGGTTCAGCTTCATCATGTAGATGTAGCCGACCACGACCTCCTGGTCGATTTTCTCGCCAGTGCGGCCGTCGTAGAGCGGACTCTTGCCGGAGGACGGCAGCTTCGCGTCGCGGAGGTATTCGCGGACTTTCTTTTCCGGAATGCCGTCGAACACGGGCGTTGCCACCTTGATGCCGAGCTTTTTGCAGGCCCAGCCGAGATGCGTCTCGAGCACCTGGCCGACGTTCATGCGCGAAGGCACGCCGAGCGGGTTCAGGCAGATTTCGACGGGCGTGCCGTCGGGGAGGAACGGCATGTCTTCCTCGGGCACGATCTTGGCGACCACGCCCTTGTTGCCGTGACGGCCGGCCATCTTGTCGCCGACCTCGAGTTTCTGCTTCGTGGCGATGTAAACCTTGACCTGCTTGATCGCGCCGTCAGCCGAGCCCTCGCCCGACTCGATGGAGCCGATCTTGCGCTCGCGGTCGCTCTCCAGCTCGTCGAACTTCGTCTGGTAGCTGCCGATGATCTCCATGATCTTGATGCGAACCGGGGACGGGTCGATCTGGACGTGCTTGGAGACGGCAGCGAGCTTGCGCAGGAGCGTCTTGGTGATCTTGCGGTTGGCGGGGATGATGATCTCGCCAGACTCGCCGTTGATGACGTCGAGCGGGATCTTTTCACCGAGGAGGATGTTCGAGAGCGCCTCGGTCAAACCCTCGCGGAGTTTGTCCATCTGCGTCTTGTATTCCTCCTGGATCTGCTTCGCCTGACGGCGGCGATCGGACGGGGAGAGTTTTTCCTCCTGGTTGTCGATGCGCGAGGAAACCTTCACGTCCATGATGATGCCGGTGACACCGGACGGGACGATGAGCGAGGTGTCCTTCACGTCCGCCGCCTTTTCGCCGAAGATCGCGCGGAGGAGCTTTTCCTCGGGCGCGAGTTCGGTTTCGGACTTCGGGGTGATTTTGCCGACGAGGATGTCGCCGGGCTTCACCTCGGCGCCGATGCGGATGACGCCGTTGTGATCGAGGTTCTTGAGCGCCTCTTCACCGACGTTCGGAATGTCACGGGTGATTTCCTCCGGCCCGAGCTTGGTGTCGCGGGCGGTGACTTCGAATTCCTGGATGTGGATCGACGTGAAGATGTCCTCGCGGAGCACCTTCTCGGAAATGAGGATCGCGTCCTCGAAGTTGTAACCGTTCCACGGCATGAACGCCACGAGCACGTTGCGGCCGAGCGCCATCTCGCCCTGATCGGTCGAGGGACCGTCGGCGATGATCTGGCCGGCCTTGATCTTCTGGCCCTGCTTGACGATCGGCTTCTGGTTGAAGCACGTGCCCGCGTTTGAGCGCATGAACTTCCGCAGCTCGTAGACGTAGGTGTGGTTCTTGGGATCATTCTTCAGGCTGCGGGGCAGCTCGCCGTCCTTGGTGATAACGATGCGCTTGGCATCGACGGAGGCGACGACGCCGGCCTCATCGGCCACGACGACGATCTTGGAATCGCGGGCAACGCGCTCCTCGATGCCGGTGCCGACAAACGGCGACTCGGCCTGGAGCAGCGGCACGCCCTGGCGCTGCATGTTGGCGCCCATGAGCGCGCGATTCGCATCGTCATGCTCGAGGAACGGGATCATGCCGGCGGCGATCGAGATGACCTGCTTCGGCGAGACGTCCATCAGGTGGACGTCGTCGGCGGGCACTTCGAGGAAGTTGCCGTCCTGCCGGACGGTAACCTTGCCGATGAAGTGACCCTTGTCGTCGATCTCCGCGTTGGCCTGCGCGATGATCTTGGCTTCTTCCTGGTCGGCGGTGAGATATTCGATCTTCTCGGTGGCGCGGCCGTCTTTGCAGACGCGGTAAGGAGTCTCGATGAAACCAAACTCGTTGACGCGAGCGTAGGTCGAGAGGGAGTTGATCAGGCCGATGTTCGGGCCTTCGGGTGTTTCGATCGGGCAGATGCGGCCGTAGTGCGACGGATGGACGTCGCGGACCTCGAAGCCGGCGCGCTCGCGGTTGAGACCGCCCGGCCCGAGCGCGGAGAGGCGGCGCTTGTGCGTGACCTCGGCGAGCGGGTTGATCTGGTCCATGAACTGCGACAGCTGGCTGCGCGCGAAGAAATCGCGGATCACGGTCGTCAGCGCCTTCGGGTTGATCAGCTTCTGCGGGGTGATCGAGTCGACGCTCTGGTCATACATCGTCATGCGCTCGCGCACGAGACGCTCGGTGCGGCTGAGGCCGACGCGGCACTGGTTGGCGAGCAACTCGCCGACGGTGCGGACGCGGCGGGAGCCGAGGTGATCGATGTCGTCGACGACGCCGACACCCTTCTTGAGGCGGACGAGGTATTTCGTCGCGGCGACGATGTCGGAGCTCTCGAGGATGCGCTGCTCGAGCGCGGCCTTCAGGCCGAGCTTCTGGTTGACCTTGTAACGGCCGACGCGGCCGAGGTCGTAACGCTTCGGGTCGAAGAACAGGCGCTTGAGGAGCGCCTTCGCGTTCGCCGTGGTCGGTGGCTCGCCGGGGCGGAGGCGCTTGTAGATTTCCTTGAGGGCTTCCTCCTCGTTGCGGGTCGGGTCCTTCTTGAGCGCGCGGATGAGCGCGCCCTCGTCGATCGCAGTGTCGATCACGCGGAGCGTCGTGATGTCGTGCTTCTCGAACGTCCGGACGATCGCCTTTGTGAGCGGCTCGAATGCGCGCGCGAGGACGACGCCTTTCTGGGCGTCGATCGCATCTTCAACGAGCACGAGCGTGGAGACGTTCTCCATGTCGAGCGCCTTCGAGACCTTGAGGTCCTTGATGTCGTAGAAGAGATTCAGCAGGTCGATGTCCGAACTGTAGCCGATCGCGCGGAGCAGGGTCGTGATGAGGAATTTCCGGCGGCGACGACGGCGGTCGAGATAGACGTAGAGCAGGTCGTTGTTGTCGAACTGCACCTCGAGCCAGGTGCCGCGGTCCGGGATGATGCGGAAGGAATGGAGCGGTTTGCCGTTCGGATGCGGGGTGACCTCGAACGCGATGCCGGGCGAGCGATGGAGCTGCGAAACGACGACGCGCTCGGCGCCATTGATGATGAAGGAGCCGCGCTCGGTCACCATCGGGATCTCGCCCATGTAGATGTCCTCGTCCTTGATGAAGTCTTCCTCGCGGAGGCGGAGCTTCACATAGAGCGGCACCGAGTAGGTGATGCCCTCGCGGAGGCACTCGAGCTCGGTGTTCTTGGGATCGCCGAGATTGTAGGAGACGTATTCGAGCGTCAGGCGCTCGTCGTAGGAGAGGATGGGGAACACCTCGCGGAAGACGGCCTCGAGTCCCTGCGGCTTGCGCTGTTTCTCGGGCACGCCCTTCTGCAGGAAGTCGAGATACGACGTGATCTGAATCTCGATGAGATTCGGCGGCTGGATGACTTCGCGGAGTTTGCCGAAGTTGATGCGCTCGGAATTATTGCGGTCGGCCATGAGATTTCCCGGTAGAGATTAAGAGACAAAAAAGGGCGTCGCGCTGCTGGTCAGCGTGAGAGGCGGGCAACAAACAAAAGAACAGAAAACGAAAAGGCAAAGGACAGGCCGTGCGAGCGCGCGGCCTGTCCCGAAGAATTCGGAAGGAATGCGGATGAAAGCGCCAAGCTGGGTCGCTTACTTGAGCTCGACCTTGGCGCCGGCCGCCTCGAGCTTCTTCTTGATTTCCTCGGCCTCGGCTTTCGGCGCGTTTTCCTTGACGGGTTTCGGCGCGGCCTCGACGAGATCCTTGGCCTCCTTGAGGCCGAGACCGGTGATGGCGCGGACTTCCTTGATGACGCCGATCTTGTTCGCACCGGCCTCCTTGAGGACGACGGTGAACTCGGTCTGGGCCTCGGCCGCAGGCGCGGCGGCCGCGGCACCGCCCGCAGGAGCGGCGGCGACGGCAGCGGCGGCGGAAACGCCCCACTTGCCTTCGAGATCCTTGACGAGGGCGGCGAGCTCGAGAACGGGCTGCGCGGACAACCACTCGATGACTTGGTCTTTGGTGATGTTGCTCATGATGACTGCTCCTGAGGCGGACTAGCGGTTTCGGGAGGTGAAACGCGTTTAAGAGACGTATCCCCTAGCCTGCCTCGTTGGATTTTGCTTCCCCGGCTTGCGCCGGAAAAATTGGTTGGAATTAAAAGGATTAAAAACGCCCGGTTACGCGGCCGGAGCAGCGGGCTGCTCCTTCTTGACCTTGGCGTCGAGCACGCGGACGAACGCCGCGGCGTTCTGGCTGAACAGCCCGAGGAGCTGCGAGCGCAGCGCTTCGAACGGCGGGAGATCGGCGATCGCGGAGAGATCGGCGGCGGAGACGATCTTCTTGTCCATCACGCCCACCTTCACCTCGAGCTTCTGCTTGTCCTTGAAGAAGGCCTTCAGGATCTTCGCGACGCCCGCGGAATTCTTGCCGCCGACGACAACCGCCGTCGGGCCGGTCAGCGCGCCCTCGAATTCGGGCAGGCCGAGGGCCTTGGCCGCGACGCGGAGCGAGCTGTTCTTCACCACGTGGAACTCGGCCTTCTCGGCGGCGAGCTTCTTGCGCAGCTCGGCGACGTCGGCGACGGTGACCTTCGTGAAGTTGGCGAGGATGACGTAGTCGGACTTCTTCAGGTGAGTCTCGACCTCGGAAATCAGGTATTGTTTTTCGGCTCTCATGGTCGGGCTCCTTAGAATTTGCTGAACTCGGTCGACGCGACTTTCACCGCCGGGCTCATGCTCGACGAGATGGCGACGCTCTTGATGAACTGGCTGCCCTTGAACGAGGCGGGCTTGGACTTGCCGACGGCCTCGAGGACCGACTGCGCGTTCTCCAGGATCTGCGCGGACGTGAAGGAACGTTTCCCAACGCCAACCCCGATGTTGGCGGTCTTGTCCATCTTGAACTCCACGCGGCCGGCCTTCACGGCCTTGATGCCGGCGGGGATGTCGTCGGTCACGGTGCCGGACTTCGGGTTCGGCATCAGGCCCTTGGGACCGAGCACGCGGGCGAGCGTGCGGACGGTCTTCATCGCCTCGGTCGTCGCGATCGCGACGTCGAAGTCGAGCCAGCCCTCGTTGATCTTCGCCATCATGTCCTGCAGGCCGGCAAAATCGGCGCCCGCATCGAGCGCCGCCTTGGTGTCGGCGGTGAACACGAGGACGCGCACCTTCTTGCCGGAACCGTTCGGGAGCGGCGTGGTGCCGCGCACGTTCTGGTCGCCGGAGGCGGCGTCGACGCCGAGGCTGAACGAGAGCTCGATGGTCTCGTCGAACTTGGTCTTCGGGAACTTCGCGAGGATCTCCACCGCGTCTTTGAGCGGATAATCCTTGGTGAGGTCAGCGACCTTGAGGGCGCTGTTGTATCTTTTGCTGTGCGTTTTTGCCATGGAGGACTCCTTGCGGTGCGAACGTCCCGGGCGGGACTCCCGCGATGAGTTTGGTTTTAGTGCGGACGAAATTGAACTCAGTCGACGACCTCGATGCCCATGTTGCGGGCCGTGCCGGCGATGACCTTGATGCCGGCCTCGGGATCGTTGGCGTTGAGGTCGGCCTTCTTGAGATTGTAGATTTCGAGGAGCTGCTTCTTCGTCACCTTGCCGACCTTGTCCTGGTTCGGCTTGGCCGAGCCGCTCGCGATGTTGGCCGCCTTCTTCAGCAGCACGGACGCGGGGGGCGACTTGAGGATGAACGTGAAACTCTTGTCCGTGAACACCGTGATGACCACCGGCAGGATCATGCCGTTCTGGTCCTTGGTGCGGGCGTTAAAGTCCTTGCAGAACGCCATGATGTTGACGCCTTGCGCGCCGAGCGCGGGGCCGACCGGGGGCGCGGGATTCGCGGCGCCGGCGGGCAACTGGAGGCGGATGTAACCTTGGATTTTCTTGGCCATGTTAGGAAAGTCGGATGCTTAAATGTGGATTTACTCGGCGAGGCGCTGGACCTGCCAGTATTCGAGCTCGACCGGGGTGAACCGGCCGAAAATGGAAACGGAAACCTTGAGCTTGCCGCGCTCGGGATCGATCTCGTCGATGCGGCCGGTGAGCGACGCGAACGCGCCGTCGGTGATCTTCACTTCCTCGCCGACCGAATATTGCACCTTCGGCACTTCCTTGCCGTTGGCCGCCTCGATGCGGGCGTGGATCTCGTCGATCTCGGCCTGGCGCAACGCGGCGGGGCGGTCGCCGCCCACGAAGCCGATGACGCCGGCCACTTCCTTCACGAAATACCACGGCTTGTTGATGACCTTCTTGTCCTCGCCGTAGAGGCACATCTGGATGAAGACGTAGCCCGGGTAGAGCTTGCGGACCTTCGTCGACTTCTTGCCGTTCTTGACCTCGGAAACGACCTCGGTGGGCAGCAGCACCTCGAAGATCTGGTCGTCCAGCTCCTCGGCTTTTTTGAACTTCTCGATGTAGTTCTTCACCTTGTTCTCCTGGCCGGAGAGCGTGTGAAGGGCGAACCACTGGGCGCCGGCGGGCGCGGTCGTTTGAGCGGACATGGCGGACGGAAGTTAGCTGACCCAGGAGGTGAAAAGGTCGACGACCTGATAAAGGGAGAAATCGCTGATGCTCGTGAACACACCGAGGATCACCGCGGCGACGACCACCACGACGGTGGAATCGCGCAGCTCGGCCTTGGTCGGCCACGTGGCTTTCTTCAGCTCGTCGATCATTTCACCGACGAAGATGCGGGTGCTGCGGAAAGGATTTTTCATGCGAAGATTTGGCAGGCGCGGAGGGACTCGAACCCCCAACCGACGGTTTTGGAGACCGCTACTCTACCAATTGAGCTACACGCCTGTAATGGGCTTTTAGACGACGCAGCCGAGGCCCCGGATCGAGACCTCGGCGATGCCGGGTTAGAGGTTGATGGAGCGCTTACTCCGTGATCTCGGTGATACGACCGGCACCGATCGTGCGACCGCCTTCGCGGATGGCGAACTTCTGAAGTTTCTCCATCGCGATCGGCGAAATCAGTTCGAGATCCACCGAGATATTGTCGCCCGGCATGATCATCTCCACGCCCTTCGGCAGGTTGACGACTCCGGTCACGTCCGTCGTGCGGAAGTAGAATTGCGGACGGTAGCCGTTGAAGAAGGGCGTGTGCCGGCCGCCCTCGTCCTTCGACAGGACGTAGATTTCGGCCTTCGCCTTCTTGTGCGGCGTGATGCTCTTCGGGGCGGCGATGACCTGTCCGCGCTCGATGCCGTCTTTTTCCACACCGCGGAGGAGGATGCCGACGTTGTCGCCCGCCTGGCCGCTATCGAGCAGCTTGCGGAACATTTCGATGCCGGTCACGACGGACGAGGTCGTGTCGCGCAGGCCGACGATCTCGACCGTGTCGTTGACCTTGACGACGCCGCGCTCGATACGACCGGTGGCGACCGTGCCGCGGCCGGTGATCGAGAAGACGTCCTCAACGGACATCAGGAAAGGCTTGTCCATCTCACGGACCGGCTCGGCGATCTCGCTGTCGACCGCGTTCATCAGGTCGGCGATCGCCTTCTCACCCTCGGGCTTGCCCTCGAGCGCTGCCGTGGCGGAGCCACGGATAATCTTGGCGTTCTTGCCGTCGAATTGATACTTCGTCAGCAAGTCGCGGATTTCCTCTTCGACGAGTTCGAGCAAGTCCGGGTCGTCGATCAGGTCGACCTTGTTGAGGAACACCACGATCTTCGGCACGCCAACCTGGCGGGCGAGCAGCACGTGCTCCTTCGTCTGCGGCATCGGGCCGTCCGCCGCGGAAACGACGAGGATGGCGCCGTCCATCTGTGCGGCGCCAGTGATCATGTTCTTCACGAAGTCGGCGTGGCCGGGGCAGTCGACGTGCGCGTAGTGGCGCTTGTCGGACTCGTATTCGACGTGCGCCACGGCGATCGTCACCGTCTTCGTGGCATCGCGGACCGTGCCACCCTTCGCGATGTCCGAGTAGGACTTCAACTCCGCCAAGCCTTTGCGCGCCTGACAGGCGAGGATTGACGCGGTCAGCGTGGTTTTACCGTGGTCGATGTGGCCGATCGTGCCAATGTTGACGTGCGGTTTCTTGCGTTCGAATGTGGCTTTGGCCATGTGCGTGGGAGACGGATGTTTCGGTTGAGATGAAAAGCGACCTCTGGTTTAGCGTCGTAGAAGCCTGCCGACGTTGTTTTTAGGCAATGGAGCCCAGAACCGGATTTGAACCGGCGACCTCCCCCTTACCAAGGGGGTGCTCTGCCAACTGAGCTATCTGGGCAGACCAAGGGAGTGCCAAAAAACGAAAAGAGCCGGTGAAAGTGCAGCCCGCCGTTGGCACCGTCAACAGCAAATTAGCCCATTTCTCCAAAAAACTATGGTCCCACGGAAATGCGATAAAACCCGGGCGCTAAACGTTCACCCAAATGGAGCGTTCGCTCGAGGAAATCCTGGAAGTAATTGTCGACGTCTTCCACCCCTGATCGTGGTTCCTCGATGGCCAGCGGTCCGAAGAGTCCCGCCGCGTCCACCGTCGCCAGAAACGACACCGGCTGCCAGGCCTGACTGCCCGGCGGCTGCGCCTCCGCCGCCAGTTTTTCCACCTGCGCCATTGCGCGCGGGGAGAGCGCCGGCTGGCCGGTTCGGGTCTCGACGATCTCGACGCTCGCCCCGCGCCGGGGCAGCGGCGCGATTTGGGCGTCCGGTCGCCCGAACCCCAGGGCCAGGGCTCCCGGGGCGTCCACCGTCAGGGCATTCGCCGGCTTGGCGGGAACCGCCACCGGCGGGGGCAGATCGATGTTCAGATTCGTGTCGTTAAAAAGGAGCTTCGGCTTGAAGCGATAGCTCTGAAACGCCCCGCCCAGCTCGGGCCAGTCGATTTTTTTTTGGGAGGCGTTATGATCCGTCGGCAGAAACAACGGGGTTGGGTCGAGCACAGTCGTCTGATCGCTTAGCGCCGAACCCTTCGGGGGTTTGTCGAACCGGATGGCCGAACGCACGGGCATCGGCGAGGTCGCTGGCGCCGGCGGCCGGGTCAGGCTGAAAAGCAACAACAGCAAAGCCATCCCGCCAAAGGCGCACCCCGCCGCCCAAGCCCAGCGTCTTTTCTCGCCCGAAGTAGCGCCACCCATCCTGCTACCCTCCTCCGTTTGAGGTCGCCGCCGGCTCTTCCGCCGCCCACAGCACCTCGAATCCCGCCTGGCGGGCCGCGCTCCAGATCTCCGCCAGTTCCCCGGTTTCGACGCCAACGTCCGCCTTGACCAGCAACGACGGATGGCCGGTCGTCCCTTTCTGCTCGATCAGCCATTTGCGCAGCCGGACCAGATCAGCTGGGCCGTCCTCGATGATTATCAAGCCCGAGCGCTTGACCGTGATCTGATGGGTCGCCTGCGCTCCCGCCGCCGTCGCGCCCGCGATCCTCGGCAGCGTGAAATCCACCCCAATTCCCGGCGCCAGCACGAAACTCGAGCCAAACAGGAAAAAAAAGAGCACGAGCAGCCCGGCATTGACGAAAAACAGCGCGCCAAAATTCCACGGCTCCGGCCGCAACCGCGACGCCAGCTCGAGCGGCCGGGTCGTCACGTCTTCTCCCCTCCGGCTCCGGTCTCTGCCGGCCCCGCGTTGCGATAATCGGTGAGCAGATATTTCATGACCTCGTTCGCCGACCACTCCATGTCGCGCACGATTGCGCGGACGCGTCCGCTCAGAAAGTGATGCGCCAGGTGGGCCGGAATCGCCAGCATCAGGCTCGCCGCCGTGCTCAACAACGCCTGCCACATCCCCGCGGAAAGCGCGCCGGCCATCGCATAGTTGCCGCCCTTTTCGAACGCCGTGAACGTTGTGATCATTCCCAGCAGGGTTCCCAGCAGCCCGACCAGCGGCGCCACCTGCGCGATCGCCGCGATCGATCCCAGCCGGCGCTCCAAGGCCGGCAGTTCGACGATCGCCGCCTCCTGCACATGAAAACGCATCGCATCCGCCGGGTCGCTCGCATGGAGCAACGCCGCTTTCGCGACCGCCGCCACCGGCCCCGGGGTTTCCTCGCACACGGTCAGCGCCTCCACCAGCCGGCGCTTCGCGAGGATGTTCTTCAAGCCGTCGACAAACGCCTTCGCCCGGATCTGGCCCCGATGCAGGTAAAGCGTCCGCTCGACAAACAGCATCGCCCCGAGCGCGCCGAGCGCCAGCAACACGAACATCATCGGGCCACCCTTTGCGAACAGACTGAGGTTGAAAGCGGACATCGTGCGCCAAAGTTAGAGAGGGTTCACCGCGGCGCGTAAACTTGAAAGGGCGCGACGCTCATGGCTTCGGATCCAGCACCCCGACCGAGACCAGATTCGATTTCGCGAGGGTCTCGCCCGGCAGTTGCTTCTGCAGGATGTAGGTCCAGGCCTTTTTCGCTTCCTCGAGCTTCTCCAGCTTCTGGTCGACTTCCCCGGTCCGCATCAATGTTCGCGCCATCCAGTAGCGGCCGGTCGGGCCCAGCTTCGCGGCCGATGATTCGTTTTCGAGAAACGGCATCACCACGAGATTCCACCACTTCCCGACGGCCGCGGATTCCTGCCCCTGCCTCACCAGGATTTCCCCGAGGTTGTAGCCGGCCTCCACGCGCACATCGACCGGCGCGTCGACGCGATCGCGCAATTCCTCGAATTTCGTCTTCGCGATGTCGAGAAACGCGGGATTGTCCGACGACTGCGCGTTGATGCACTCCGCGAGCGCCAGTTGCGCCAGCGTCACGTCGCCGTGCCGCGGAAATTTGTTCACCAGCTCCTGGTAGACGTTTTGCGCCAGCGGCTGCTGCAGCAATTTTTGCAGCAATCCGCCCTCGCGCAACTGGGCGTAGAACACGAGGTCGCTCTCGGGATATTTTTTCACCAGGTCGACCAGCAAGCCATTCGCCTCCTCGTAGCCCGACTTCTGGCCCAGCCGCTCGGCCAGCAACGCCGCCTGATACAGCGCCTGCGGCGCGTAGCCGCTCCGGGGAAAATCGTCCGCCAGGCTCTTCAGCGCCTTCCGGGCCTCGTCGATCCGATTCAATTTCGCGTAGTGGTGCGCTTCGACGAAATAGGATGAAATCGCCGCGTCCGACCCTGCATAATCCTTCCGCAGTTTCGCGAGCGCCTCGAACGCCGCGGTTTCGCGGTCGTGCGCGACCTTTGGATCCCTGGCGTCCCCGCCGAGCTGGAAGTTCGCCTCCGCCTTCAGCAACGCGCTGGTGCTGAGAATTTCATCCTTCAACGGCTGGGCCAGTTCGCCGGCCGCCGTGGTCAGTTTATCGAGCAGACTCAACGTCTGGTCCGGCCGGCCTGTGTCGAACGACAGCCGGGCTTGCAACCATTTCATCTGCACGGTCAGTTCCGCGGGCAGCGCGGGCCCGCCGGTCGCGGTGTTGGCGAGCACTGCATTCACGCGCGCATAAGCCTCGGCCGTCTTGCCCTCGATCTGGAGTTCGCGCGCCAGCGTCCACTCCGCTTGCCACCGGGTTTCCTTGGTCAGGTCGAAAGCGGGATCCCGGGCCAGCTCATCCAACAGGCGCTCCGCCCCTTCGTTGGAACCCGCCCGGATTTCCGCCAGCACGCGCTGGAGCATCAGGTCCCCGACGGGGATTCCCACCGGCCGCTCGTCGAGCACCGCTTTGTAGGCGTCGGCGGCCTGACGATAGTCGTTCGTGTCGCCCGTTTCTCCAGCCCGGAACCATGCCTCCGCCTCGAGCACCCCGAGTCGTCCCCGCGCCTCAGCCCGCTCGGCGGCTGTGCCAATCGTGCTCGTGCCCAGGTCGTCTCGCGCCCGGCGCGCGCTGGCCGCGGCCGTGCGGTAGCTCTGGCGATCCCACGCCGAGGCGGTCTGCACCGCCAACGCATAGGGCCGCAACCGTGAACCCGGATACTCCCGCAACAGCCGCTCGGACGTGTCCCACGCCAACACCGTGTTCTTATCCGCCAGCGCCAGTTGCGCGCGGAACAATAGCAGGCTGTCCAGCACCCGGTGGGGCGGCGTCACCCGGATCAGCCTTTCGAGTTCGTTGCGAAACCCGTCGCGCTCCACCCCGCTGAGCGACGCCCCCGAGAGCAGTTGCAGCGCCTCCAGCTGCTTGTCGGCGTCACTTCCGTTCTCCAGCAGCTGAATCAACGCCGAGCGCCCCGCGGCCCCATGCCCCCGGTTGTCGATGAGCCCGAGCAGGAATCGAAAATCATCCTGCCGCTCCCGCTCGGACGGCGGCAGCGTCAGCAAAACCTCCCGCAAAAAAGTCACGGCCTCGCTCCTCCGCCCGTCCATGTCGAGCATCACGGCGTAAGACCGCGCGAACGAATAGCCCAAGTCCGAACTTTGGCGCGCCTGGTAGTTGTTAAACACGTTCTCGATGTCCGCCTTGCTCGGCGGCTTCAGCTCCAGGCGAACTTGCTCCTCCGCGAGCAGGAAACGGGCGCGGGCGAGGTCGGTCGCCGCCCCGGCTTCCGCGCGATGGTAGAAATCATTCGCCCTCGTCGTGTCGCGAACCGCCGCCGTGTCGTAAAGCGCGCCGGTGAAAAACCAATACCACGGATGGTCCGCCGGCGTGACTTCGCTTTCCTTGATCCCGTCCCATTCCGCCTGCGCGGCGTCGCGCTTTTTCAACTGCAGCGCCGTCAGCCCGGCACGCAGGTGCCACGCGGCACCGCGCGGCGCCGCCGGCTCCGCCAGCGCCTTTTCCGCCTCCGCGGCCAGCCCCGCGTCGAGCAGCACCGTCGCCAGCGCCAGCGTGAGATTCGCACGATCGGCCCCCGGCTGCGCTAGCAGCGTCCGGTAATTCTCCGCCGCCACCGACGAAAATCCGAGCGCCTGCGCGCGCTGCGCCGCCGCGAGCAATTCCGCCGCCGCACCCGCTGACAGCGCCGCGCCCGTCGTTCGCACGAACGGCACCGCCGGGTTCAGCGGCGTCTGCGCCTGCACCGGCGCAAGCGCCGCGAAGCACAGCGGCGCGAGCAGGACGAAGGGTTTTCGAAAACGCATGACGGCGCGGCGAGCTTGGTTTGCACGCTGGAAACAATCAACCGCGTTGTAAGTAGTTCCGTCTGGCGCGCCGCTGTTCCATCGGCACACTCGCGGCCGTCGGTTTTTCCCAACCCCTCCTCCCGCCATGAAAGCCCTCCTCATCGTCCTGCTCGTGGTCCTCGTCATCGTCGTCATCCTCGGCGCGTGGATCGCGGGCATCTACAATACCCTCGTCGCCCTCCGCAACCGCTTCAAAAACGCCTTCGCCCAGATCGACGTCCAACTGAAGCGCCGCTACGACCTCATTCCTAATCTCGTCGAGGTCGCGAAGGGCTACATGAAGCACGAGCACACCACGCTCGAGGATGTCATCAAGGCCCGCAACATCGCGCTCGCCGCCTCGCAATCCGCCGCCGCGAATCCCGCCGATGCGAACGCCATGAAGAACCTCGTGTCCGCCGAGAGCGGCCTCACCGGCGCCCTCAGCCGCCTCATGGTCGTCTCCGAGCAGTATCCCGACCTCAAGGCCAACCAAAACATGCTGCAGCTCACCGAGGAGCTGACCTCGACCGAGAACAAGATCGCCTTCGCCCGTCAGGCCTACAACGACAGCGTCATGAGCTACAACACGACGCGTGAGACGTTCCCCAACGTGATTTTCGCCGGCATGTTCGGTTTCCTCCCCGCCGAGCTTTTCAAGATCGAAGACCCCACCGAGCGCAACGCGCCGAAGGTCTCGTTCGCCTGATCCTTCAACCCCACACTACCGCCATGGGCTGGGGCCGCATGCTTCTGCTGGGCAATCTGGGCCAGCAACTCGACATCAACGACACGCAGGCTGCACTGTCGCAAATCGACGCCCAGCTCGATCAGATCGGTCGCAGCGACCAGGACCTCTCCCGGCGCATCCAGCAGCTCACCGCGGAGAACCAGGAGCTGAAACTTTACCTCGCTGCGGTCGTTCGCCTCCTCGCGGCCAAGAATATCGTAACGGATGCGGAGTTGCGGGCAATCGTCGATGCCATCGATCGCTCCGATGGCGCCGCCGACGGCAAGTTCACCGGCAAGCTCTAGCCGCCGGGCCTGGCCCATGGACTTCTTCGAGGCCCAAGCCCGCGCGAAAAAACGCACGTCGCGCCTCGTGGCGCTCTTCGCCGTCGCCGTGCTCGGCACGGTCGCCGCGGGCTACTTCGGCACCATCGTCGGTCTGCGCGCGACCGACAACTACCATCCCCGTCGCGCCGGCTACCGCCGCTATCAGGTTTACGATCGCGAGTCCGGGCCGCCGCCCTCGCTCTGGCAGCCCGGCGTGCTCGCCGTCGTGACCCTCGGCACGCTCGCCATCATCGGCCTCGCTTCGCTCTACAAATGGAACGAACTGGCCGGCGGCGGTGCCGCGGTCGCCGAGAGCGTCGGCGGCCGCCGCGTCGATCCGCACACCACCGATCTCGCCGAGCGCCGTCTGCTCAACGTCGTCGAGGAGATGGCCATCGCCTCCGGCGTCCCCGTCCCCGCCGTCTATGTTCTCCCCGACGAGCCCGCCATCAACGCCTTCGCCGCCGGTCTGACGACGAGCGACGCCGTCGTCGCCGTCACCCATGGCACGATGCAAAAACTCACCCGCGACGAACTCCAGGGCGTCGTCGGCCACGAGTTCAGCCACATCCTCAATGGCGACATGCGGCTCAACATGCGGCTCACCGCGATCGTTTTCGGGATTCTCGTCCTCGGCATCGCCGGCCGCGGCGTCCTCTGGTCGCTGCGCGGCGCCCGTTTCAGCTCGCGCGGCAAGAACGGCGGTGGCGCCGTCGCCGCCATCGCCCTTGCCGGCATCGCGCTCCTCGTCATCGGTTACGTCGGCTACTTTTTCGGCCGGCTCATCCAGGCGGCCGTCTCACGCCAGCGCGAATTCCTCGCCGACGCCTCCAGCGTGCAGTTCACGCGCAATCCCGCGGGCCTCACCGGCGCGTTGAAAAAAATCGGCGGCTATGCCCTCGGCTCGTCGCTCGAGTCGACGAAAAGCGCCGCGCTCGGTCACTTCTTTTTCGCGCAGGGTTTCACCTCCATGTTCGGCGGCGCCTGGGCCACGCATCCGCCGCTCGCCGAGCGCATCCGTGCCATCGACCCGCAGTTCGACGGCAGGATGTTCGACCCGCCCGAGATGGTCGATGTCACCCACGAGTCCTTCGTCGCCGCCGGCCTCGCCCCGGCGCAGCCAAAATTCCACGAACCCCCGCGGGCCGCCACCACGAGTCATATTCCGCCCGCGTTGCATCCCATTCAGGCCGTCGCCTCGATCGGCACGCTCAGCGCGGAACAAATCGCCAACGCCCAGGCTCTCCTCGATTCCACCCCCGACGGTCTCCGCACGGCGGCGCGCACCCCCGTCGGCGCCGCCGTCCTGCTCTACGGGCTACTCCTCGACGACACCGATCCGGCCGTCCGGGCGAAACAACGCGCACTCGTCGCGAGCCGCGCCGGCGGCGAGGCCCTCCATCTCCTCGACGACCTCGATCCGGCGTTCCGCGCGCTCAAACCCGAGCACCGCCTTCCGTTGCTCCAGCTCGCGCTCCCCGCGCTGCGCACGCTGCAACCCTCCGCGCTTTCGCCGTTCCTCGATACGCTCGACGAACTCGTCCACGCCGACGATCACGTTTCGACCTTCGAGTTCGCGCTGCAAAAACTCCTCATCCGCACGCTCGCCCTCGGCCGCGAACCCAACGCCGCGGTCGTCCAGATCTATTCTTTCAACGCCGTCACCGACGAAATCGCCATCGTCCTCTCCGCCCTTGCCCATGCCTCGAGCAACGCCGACATGGACGCCGCCGCCGCTTTCGCCGCCGGCGCCGCGCAACTCAAGCTCGTCGAGAGCCGCCTCGCCTTCCTCGAACCCTCCGCCTGCGACCTCACCGCGCTCGACGCCGCGCTCGACAAACTCGCCGTCGCCAGCGGCCCGATCAAGCAGCGCACCCTGGTCGCCGCCGCGCACGTCGTCGGCGCCGACGGCCAGATCCTCGTCGCCGAAGCCGAACTCCTCCGCGCCGTCGCCGCCGCCCTCGACTGTCCGATGCCTCCGTTGCTGGCCGCGGCCTGATCGCCGATTCAGATATTGGTCGTCATTGCCGAACCGCCCCTTCCACTGTTTCAAGTGGCCAGGGATCTTTCATAGTCATGCGCCCTCATGAACGCTACCTCGAGCAAATTTAGAAAACATCCCTGCTTCAAAAACTCCTGGGCCGGGTTTGAAGAGATTCGCCCGATCAACGTCATTAACCGCAGCGAAGGAGATCGAGAACTACCTACCAGCCGATGCATTGACCAAAGTCTTCCCCGACAAGAAGCGTCGCGCGCCAGAGCAGTTTGAAAGGTTCTTTGCTTCTGCCGAAGGAAGTTCGTTCGGCGAGACGGAGCCTGGCCGGAAAACAATCGACAAAGTAGAGCTGGCAACTTTGGCCACTCCGTATCTCACGAGTGAAAACTTGTCGGGGCGATTCGACTGGAAGGTTGGGAGCGAAAAATGGTAGAGGCAATTCGCAGGTGGAATCGCTAAACAACAATCCAGCCTTCTCTCGCCTTTCCGACTTCCGTCGACCTCGTCGGTGCGCAAGGAATGTGTCCAATGAACTCTAATTCTGCTTCCCCGCCAGAATCTCCTTCGCCTTCTCGCGGTCGAGCGAGCCGTCCCACTTGGTCACCACCAGCGTCGCCACCGTGTTGCCGATGAAATTCGTCAGCGTCCGGATTTCCGACATGAACCGGTCGATGCCAAACACGATCGCCAGCGCCGCCGGCGGGATCTTGCTTGTCGTTGACAGCGTCGCGGCGAGCACGATGAAGCCGCTCCCCGTGATCCCCGCCGCCCCTTTCGAGGTGAGCAGCATCACCACCAGCAATCCAATTTGCTCGCCGAGTGTCATCGGCGTGTCCGTCGCCTGCGCCAGGAAAATCGCCGCGGCGGTCAGGTAGATGCAGGTGCCGTCGAGGTTGAACGAGTAGCCGGCCGGCACCACGACCCCGACGACCGGCCGCGGGCAGCCGATCCGCTCCATCTTGTCCATCAAGCCGGGCAGCGCCGCCTCCGACGATGAGGTGCCGACCGCGATGAAGATCTCCTCCTTCACATAACGCAACACGCGCCAGAAATTGAACCCCGCTGCACGCGCGATGCTGCCGAGCACGAACACGATGAAGACAAAACACGTCAGATAAACCGTCGCGAGCAGTTGCCCGAGCGACACGAGCGAATGCACGCCAAATTTCCCGACGGTGAAGGCCATCGCGCCAAACGCGCCGATCGGCGCCAGCCGCGTCACGATCCACACGATGGAAAAAACCACCCGCGCGACCTCGTTGAGCAGGTTCATCACCGGCCGGCCGTATTCGCCGACCCGCGCCAGCGCGAAGCCGAACAGCAGCGCCAGCAGCAGCACCTGCAGGATGTCGCCCTCGGCGAACGCGCCGACGAAAGTCTTCGGGATGATGTTGAGGAAAAACGCCACCATGCTCTGCGCCCTGCCCTGCGTGATGTAGACCTCCACCGCCTTGGTATCGAGCGACGCCGGGTTGACGTGCATCCCGTTGCCCGGGCCGATGACATTAACAACGGTAAGCCCGATGATCAGTGCGATGGTCGTCACCACCTCGAAGTAGAGCAGTGCCCGCAGGCCCACGCCGCCGATCCGTTTCAGGTCGCCCATTCCCGCGATTCCCGCGACCACCGTCGTGAAGATGATCGGCGCAATCAGCATCTTGATCAGCTTGATGAACCCGTCGCCGAGTGGCTGCACCGCCACGCCCCATTCCGGTTTCAGCCAGCCCATCAGCGCGCCCAGCACGATGGCGACGAGCACCTGCACATAAAGCGTATCGCGTTTGCGCGGCGATTTGTCCGCCGGGTTGGGGGTCGTCTCGGGGTGCATCGGGCGCGGAGTTGAACGACGCACGCGCCGCGCGTCAAAGGCGGAAGTCTTAAAATATTTTAACGACTCTCGCGCTCGCGCCGCCTCAAAGCGTTTGCCCCGGGCCGGCGCCGTCCCCTAAGATCCCTCCGTCGGTTCCCTCCCCGTGCCGATTTTCGCCTGAAACCACCCCGGCATCGCGGCGTCTATTGCGTCAGCGTTTCCCACTCGCGTTCCTCACCCGCTCTCCCGCCCATGTCCTCACCTCATGACGGCCCTCATTCTCATCCGTGCTGTGGCGTCTCCACGAACCTCGCGGACTATTTTCAGACCCGGCGCCAGTTTTTGAATCGCATGGGCATGGGCCTCGGCGCGCTCTCGCTCGCCGCGATGCTCGATCCCAAGGATCTCGTCGCCGCCTCCGCCGGACCCGTGGTCGCCGGGCCGCTCGCGCCGAAGCCCCCGATGTTTCCTGCGAAGGCGAAAGCGATCATCCACATCTTCGCGCAAGGCGCGCCGTCGCATGTCGACACCTGGGATCCCAAGCCGGCGCTCGCGCGGATGAACAACAAGACCATCGACGGCGGCGTCGCGATGGCCTCGCCGTTCAAGTTCCAGAAATACGGCCAGTCCGGCCTCGAGATCAGCGACCTTTTCGCCAAGACCGCCGCGCACGCCGACGATCTCACGGTCATTCGCTCGATGTGGACCGACATCCCCGCGCACGAGGTCGCCACCGTGTTCATGAACACCGGCTCGCTGCGCATCGCCAAGCCCAGCATGGGCTCGTGGCTCGTCTACGGCCTCGGCACGGAAAACCAGAATCTTCCCGGTTTCATCGCGCTGCGCGGCGGCAAGCTTCCCCCCGGCGGTTCCGCCAACTATCAGGCCGCATTCCTGCCCGGCGTCTATCAGGGCGCGAGCATCGACACCGAGGCTCCGAGCGTGCCGCAGATGATCCAGAACATCCGCAACACCTACGTCAGCACCCGCGAACAGCGCCGCCAGCTCGACTTCATCCAGCAGCTCAATGAGCTCCACGCGAAAAACCTCCAGCGCGACGCCGCGCTCGAGACCCGCCTGGAGAGTTACGAGATCGCCTTCCGCATGCAGGCCGAGGCGATGGACGCGTTCGACATCAGCAAGGAATCCGCGGAGACTCGCGCCGCCTACGGGGTGGCCGACCGGCCCGCGCCCGGCCGGGGCGGAGCCAACGGGGCCGGCGACGCCGCGAAGCAGCTCCTGATCGCCCGCCGCCTCGTCGAGCGCGGCGTGCGGGTGGTCCAGGTCTGGCACGACGGCTGGGATCACCACCAGGATCTCGAGGAAAAAATCACGAAGAAGGCCTCCGAGATCGACCAGCCGCTGGCCGCCCTCCTCGCCGATCTCAAGCAGCGCGGGCTGCTCGACTCCACCCTCGTGATCTGGGGCGGTGAATTCGGCCGCAAGCCGACCAAGGACAAGAACGACAACGCCAACGACAAGCCCGGCCGCGATCACAACGCGAAGGCCTTCTCCGTCGTGATGGCCGGCGGCGGCGTGAAGGGCGGCATGGCTTACGGCGCGAGCGACGAATTCGGCGCCGCCGCCATCACCGACAAGGTCCACATCCACGATCTCCACGCGACCATCCTGCGGTGCATGGGCCTCGACCACACGAAGCTCACCTTCCGTTTCAACGGCCGCGATTTCCGCCTCACCGACGTCGCCGGCAACGTCATCTCGCCGATCCTCGCCTAGACCGCCATGCGCCGTCCCCGCCTCTTCATCGCCTCCGTCCTGTTCGGCCTCGCGCCCGGCCTTCGCGCGGTCGACGCCACGCCCGCGATCTCCTCCGGCGACCTCCAGTTCTTCGAGGCGAAGATCCGCCCGCTCCTCGTCGACAAGTGCTACAAGTGCCACAGTCACGATGCCGACAAGGTCAAGGGCGGCCTCATGCTCGACACCCGCGAGGGACTGCTCCACGGCGGTGACGGCGGCGCGGGCATCGTCCCGGGCAAGCCCGACGACAGCATCCTCATCCAGGCCGTCCGTTACACCGACGAAAACCTGCAAATGCCGCCCGAAAAAGCCGGCGGCCAGCTTTCCGACGCGCAGATCGCCGACCTCACCGAGTGGGTCCGCCGCGGCGCCCCCGACCCGCGCACCCTCGTCGCCAAGGGCAGCTCCTCCACCTATGGCGGCGTCGGCAAGGATCACTGGGCTTTCAAGCCCGTGAAGAAGCCGGAGCTTCCCGCCGTCAGCAACCCCGCATGGTGCAAGACCCCCGTCGACAGTTTCGTCCTCGCCAAGCTCGACGCCAACGGGATGACGCCCAACGCGCCCGCCGACAAGGCCACGCTCGCCCGCCGCATTTACTTCGACCTCGTCGGTCTCCCGCCCAGCGCCCGCGATGTGCAGGCGTTCGTCGACGACACTTCACCCGACGCCTACGAGAAACTCGTCGACCGCCTGCTCGCGTCGCCGTTCTACGGCGAACACTGGGCCCGCTACTGGCTCGATGTCGCGCGCTACTCCGATACGAAGGGCGAGCCGCCCAAGCGCCCCGGCGACAATACCGACCCGCGCTTCCCCTACGCGTGGACCTATCGCGACTACGTCATCGACGCGTTCAATCACGACAAGCCCTACAACCAGTTCGTGCTCGAGCAGCTCGCGGCCGACAAGTTGCTCGCCGCCAACATCGCCAAAGCCAAGGCGAAGGACAAGAACGCCGAGCCGCCCTTCGACCAGTCCAGCCTCGCCGCCCTCGGCTTCCTCACGCTCGGCCCGCAGTTCGAGGGCCGGGTGGACGACATCATCGGCGACCGCATCGACGTTACGACCAAAGCCTTCCTCGGCCTCACCGTCGCTTGCGCGCGCTGTCACGATCACAAGTTCGACCCGATCCCGACGAAGGACTACTATTCGCTCTATGGCGTCTTCGCCAACACCGTCGTGCCGGCCGAACTGCCCGCGCTGCAGACGAAGTTCCCCAAGACGCCCGCCCTGCTCGACTACATCGCGAAGGCCGGCGAGCTGAAACAAAAGCAGGAGCAGGTTCGCGCCGACTTCGCCGCCTTCCAGCGCACCCGCTCCCGCGACCGGGAAAAACGGAAAGAGCTCGTCGATCGCCAGCGCGCGGTCGACCGCGAGATCGCCGACCTCGACTCGACCAGTCCCGGCTCCTTCCCCCGGGCCAACGTCCTCTACGACGTCCCGCGCTCGCGCGACTATCCTGTGCTTCTTCGTGGCGAAGTGAAGAACGCCGGTCCCATCGTCCCGCGCCGCTTCCTCGAGATTCTTTCCCCCGACCCGAAGCACCGGCCCGAGTGGCGCAGTGGCTCCGGCCGCCTCGAGCTCGCGCAGGCGATCGTCGATCCGAAAAACCCGATGACCGCCCGCGTCCTCGTCAACCGCATCTGGCAGCAGGATTGGGGCGCCGGCATCGTCTCGACGCCTGACGATCTCGGCAACCAGTCCGCTCCGCCCACCGACCCCGAGCTGCTCGACTATCTCGCCGCCCGTTTCGTCGAGGATGGCTGGTCGATCAAGAAACTCCAGCGCCTCATCGTCCTCAGCAACGCCTACCGCCAGAGCGCCGCGAACAATCCGAAATACGCCGAAATCGACCCGCACAACCAGCTTCTCTGGCGTTTCAATCTCCGGCGCCTCGACTTCGAGGAAATGCACGACTCGCTCCTCGCCATCACCGGCGAACTCGATCCCACGATGGGCGGCCGGCCGGTGTTCATCACGAGCGAGGATTTCGCGAAGCGCCGCGCCATCTACACGACGATCGACCGCCGCAATCCACCCGAGCTGCTCACCCAGTTCGATTTTCCCAGTCCCGACGTCGAATCCGGCCATCGCTACGAAACCATCGTTCCACAACAGGCGCTCTTCCTCATGAACAGCCCGATGGTCGTCGAGGCCGCCCGCAAGCTCGTCGACCGCCCGGTCTTTGCCCAGCTCGACAACGATACCGATCGCGTCACCGCGCTTTACCTCGCCATTTACCAGCGCTGGCCGACCCCGCAGGAAGTCGCGCTCGGCGTCCGCTACGTGAAGGCCAATCCGTCCGGCACGGCCGTCGAGCTCTCCCCGCCGCCCGGGGCCGCCACACCCCAGCAAAATTCCCGGGCCGCCCAGCGTGCGGCGCAAAGGGCCGCGCAGAAGGCCGCCGCCGGCAAGCGCGGCGGCCCCGGGAAATTCGCCACCCAGGTCGGCGGCACCTACGACACCCGCGCCCCGCTCGACGCCTGGACAAAACTCGCCCACGCCCTCTTTCAGTCGAACGAGGCGATGTTCTACGAGTGATGCCCGTCTCGGATGCGGCTCCGGGGTAAGGCCCGACCTCCGGACGGGCCGCTCGGATTTCCGCTTTGCGAAACCGTTTCCCTTTTCGACGCGGACTTACGGTCCGAGCATTTTCTTGTCCGCCACGTCCGCGCCCTCGCTCACCGGCTCGACCGCCTCGATGAATTTCACCCCGTCGGCAAAACTCCACAGCCAGCACGCACCATCCCGCCGGTCATGCACCAGGACAAACTCGGGCGGCACATGGCGCGATGGGCTCATGATGCTGAACCGCCCCTGCGTCAGCCGGTAGAGCGAACTCGGCAGCTTGGTCACCGGCGGCACGGCCTCCAGCGCGACCGTCCAGCTCCCCCCCACCGCCATCGGCACGCCGTCCTGAAAATAGTAGCCAAAGAAACGCGGCGGCAGAAAGTGCCCGGTCGCCCGCAGCCGCCGCAACTGGTCATCCACCAGCGCGACGAACCCCACCCGCCACGGATAATCGTGGGGCAGGGTAAAACCTGAAAGCGGTATCAGCACATTTTCAGACATGGCGGCAATCACGTGTCCCAGATAACGGCTCGTCCATGCCCCGACTGAAGCAGCCATTGTGCCGGACTCTCCCCGTCATCGGCGAACTTGCCCACGCTTCTCCCCCGCACCACCTTGCCGTCGTGTCCCTTTCCGAGAAACAACGCCGGCTCGTCGACGATTTCGCCGCCATCGACGACGCGCAGGAACGCCTCACTGTCGTCGTCGACCGCGCGAAAAAACTTCCGCCCCTGGCCGCCGTCGAGCGCACCGATGCCCACCGCGTCCGCGGCTGCGTCTCGCTCGTCCACCTCGTCGGCGAGGTCCGCGACGGCCGCTGTTACTTTCGTTGCGACGCCGACTCGCCCCTCGTGCGCGGCCTCGTCGCGCTGCTCTGCGATTTTTTCAATGGCGCCACACCCGAAGCCATCGCCGCCACCGACGCGGACCCGCTCGAGGCCATCGGCCTCCTGCAAAACCTCTCGCCGACGCGCCGCAACGGCCTCGCCAGCACCCGCGCCGCCATCCGCGCTTTCGCCCGGGCGAACCTCGTCGATTCAGAAGCCACGAAACCATGAACGACTCTATTTCAGTTCGTTCCGTTTCCTGGCTTCTGAATTGAATTCTTCCTCCGTGCTCTACGACGCCCACTGTCACTATCAGGACCCGTGGCTCACCCCGCACCGTGAGAAAATCCTCGCCGGCCTCGCCGTCCTCGGCGTCCGTGCCGCCGTCGTCAACGGCACCTGCGAATCCGACTGGCCGGAGGTCGCGGCTCTCAGCTCCCGGTTCTCGGCTCCCGGCTCCAAGCTCCGCCTTCTGTCCTCCTACGGCCTCCACCCTTGGGATGTCGGCAACCGCACGCCCGATTGGCAGCGCCACCTCCTCGCCCATCTCGGCTTCACGCCGTCCCATCCGTCCTCTCCGTCCCATTCGTCCCATCCCCCACCCGCCCTCGGTGAAATCGGCCTCGACCGCTGGATCCTCGATCGCGCCCGCCCCGACGACCCACGCCTCGCCGGCCTCCGCCGCGCCCCCATCGAAGAGCAGACCGAGGTTTTCCTCTGGCAACTCGCCCTCGCCGCCGCACGCAATCTCCCCGCCTCGATTCACTGCCTCGACGCCTTCGGCCTCCTCCACGATCTTCTCCGCACCGCGAATCTCCCCGCCCGCGGTTTTCTCCTCCACGCTTACAGCGGCCCGGTCGAAATGGTGAAATCCTTCGCCGACCTCGGCGCGTTTTTTTCCTTCAACGGCGCCTTCCTCGCGCCACGCCACGCCCGCCTCCGCGAACTCTACGCCACGCTCCCCGCCGACCGGCTCCTCGTCGAAACCGACGCTCCCGCGATGCGACTCCCCTCTGATCGCGAAAAATTTTCCCTCGCCCCCGCGGCCGACGGTTCGCCGATCAACCACCCCGCCAATCTCACCGTCACCTACGCCGCGCTCGCGGATCTCCGCCGCGAACCGGTCGACACCCTCGCGGCTCAGGTCGCTGCGAATTTCCGCCGGCTCTTCCTAACCTGAGCCCCGCCGATGCTCGCCGACTCCCTTCTCCTCGTTGCCGGCCTCGTGATTCTCGTCCGCGGCGGCGATCTGTTCGTGTCCGCCGCCGTGCGGACCGCCGGGTTTCTCCGCGTGCCGCACATCGTCATCGGCTCGACCCTCGTGAGCCTCGCCACCACGACGCCGGAACTCTCTGTCTCGGTGATGGCCGGCGCCTCGAACGCCCCCGGTCTCGCCGTCGGCAACGCCGTCGGTTCCTGCATCTGCAACATCGGGCTCATCCTCGGTCTCGGCGCTGTCATCCGCTCGATCGAGATCAACCGGCGCACGATCCTCGTGCCGCTCGCCGCCATGGTCGCGAGCGGAGTTGTCCTGTTCCTCCTCACGCTCGACCTCTCGCTCAGCCGTCGTCAGGGCGCGTGCCTCGTCGCCGCCGGTGTCGGTTACTTCGGATGGGATTTGTGGCGGCACATCCGCCACGCGCGCCGCAGCGAATCGGCCCAAGCCGTCGCGCTCGAGGCCAACCTCGCCCCGCCGGCGGCCCGCTGGGCGTGGTTCGCCACCCGCACCGGCACCGCCGTGCAGTTCGTCGCCAGTGCGTTGCTCGTCGTGCTCGGCAGCCGGCTGCTCGTCGGCGGCGCCATCGGGCTCGCCGCCGCCATCGGCATCCCGCCGATCGTCGTCGGTCTCACCGTCGTCGCCGCCGGCACCTCACTGCCCGAGTTGGTCACCGCCATCACCTCCGCACGCCAGGCCGTCTCCGAACTCTCCGTCGGCAACGTCATCGGCGCCAACATCGCCAACCTCACGCTCGTCGTCGGCGCCGCCGCCTGCCTGCAGGACATCCGCCTCGACCGCTCCATGCAGTTGTTCAACTTTCCCGCGGCGCTCGTCTTCATGCTCGCGCTCGCCGTCCTCGCCCTCTGGCGCCGCCGGATCGGGCGCGGGAGCGGCGCGGCCCTCATCGCCGGCTACGCCATTTACGTCGCCGCATTGCTTGCCGTGAGCGGCCTCCCCGCCGGCTAACCGCCGTCGTTTAGCGCAATCCGCCGGACCACCTCGCCCGCGGCCGCGAGTCCGAACGCTCCCGTCACGAACACCGCCGTGCCGAACCCCGTTTCGCAATCCAGCTTGAGATTGCTGCCCGCCTCCGGCTCCGCCGCGCACGTGCCGTTGGCCCACGGGAATACCGGCCGCTCGCCCGACCACACGCACCGCACGCCGAAGTTCATCCGCCCCCGCTGCGCCCCCGTCGCAAATCCATAATCCCGCCGCAGCTTCTTGCGCACCTGCCGCAACAACAGGTCGTTCTCCGCGTCGCCGAGATCGCCCGTTCGCACCTGCGTCGGGTCGCGCCGTCCGCCCGCGCCGCCCACCGTAAGGCACCGCAGTCCGCGGTCGCGGCACCCCGCGATCAGCAGCGCCTTGTGCGACATGAGATCGACCGCATCGATCACGAAATCGAACTTCGGCGCCAGCAGCCGCTCCGCCGTCGCTTCCGTGAAAAACTCCGACACCGCCTCGACCCGGCATGCGGGATTGATCAGCCGCACCCGCTCGGCCAGCACCGCGACCTTCGGCCGCCCCACCTGGCCGTCGAGCGCGGGCAATTGCCGGTTCACATTGGTCACGCACACGTCGTCGAGATCGACGAGCGTCAGCGCGCCGACGCCGCTGCGCGCCAGTCCCTCGACCGCCCACGAGCCCACGCCTCCAACGCCGATCACCCCAACGTGCGCCACACGCAACCGCTCGAGGCCCGCGCGGCCCACCAGCCGGCCCACGCCACCGAAACGCTCCAGATAGTCCGATTCCGCCGTCATGCTCCGCGAAGCGAGAACCGGGTTGCCCGCGCATGGCAACACCGCACTCCATTTCGCGCTTCGCACGTCGTGAAATTTCCGACTGCATGCCTGTGCGATGAAATCCCTCCCCCGTTCCCTTCCTTTCCTCGTCGGCCTCGTCGGCACCGCCCTGCACGCGCAGATTTCGGCGCCCACCGTCTCTCCGGCCCCGCCGCCTGCCGCGACGTCCGCCGCGCCCACCATCGTCGACTCCAACGCCGGCTTCGTCCCCATGTTCGACGGCAAGACCCTCGCCGGCTGGGACGGCGACCCGAAATACTGGCGCGTCGAAAACGGCTGCATCGTCGGCGAGATCACGCCCGAGACGCTCATCAAGCGAAACACCTTCCTCATCTGGCGCGGCGGCACGCCCCGCGACTTCGAGCTCAAGGTCGAGTATCGCATCTCCGCGAAGGGCAACAGCGGCATCAACTATCGCAGCATCCAGCTCAGCGACGCGCCGTGGTCGCTCGCCGGTTATCAAGCCGACATCGACGGTCCCGAGAAAAACAAACCTCCTCTCCGCCACACCGGCCAGAACTACGAGGAGCGCGGCCGCACCTTCCTCGCCCGCCGCGGCGAGATGGTCCGCGTCGACGACACCGCCAAGCCGTCCGTCATCGGCTCGCTCGGCGACTCCGAGGCGCTGAAGGCCTACATCAAGGACGACGGCAGTTGGAATTCCTTTCACCTGATCATCCGCGGCAACCAGCTCACCCACATTCTCAACGGCCATGTGATGAGCATCGTCCTCGACGACGATGCCAAGAATCGCCGCTTCGACGGCCTCATCGGCGTTCAGGTCCATGTCGGTGGTCCGATGAAAGTCGAATACCGGAACTTCCTGCTGAAACAGTTCTGATCGCTCGCTCCGTTGCTTTCCATCCCATCCCAAAAGGACTCCCATGCTCGTCGTCCACATCCAGGTTCAGGTGAAACCCGAGTGCGTCGAAGCCTTCAAGACCGCGACCCTGGCCAACGCCAGCGCCAGCGTCCGTGAGCCCGGCATCGCCCGCTTCGATGTCGTCCAGCAAGCCGACGACCCGACGCGCTTCGTCTTCGTCGAGGCCTACCGCACGCCCGCCGCTCCCGCCGCGCACAAGGAAACCGCCCACTACGCCACTTGGCGCGACACCGTCGCCCCGATGATGGCCGCCCCGCGCACCAGCGTGAAATTCGCCAACGTCTTTCCCACCGACGCCGGCTGGTAGGAAGTTAATTCAAAAACCAGGAATCCAGGAATCGAACCAAGTCAGGTTCATGGCTTCCTGGCTTCTGAATTGATGCCTGCCTGCATGCGCCTCGAATTCGCCACCGCCACGCGCATCGTCTTCGGCCCCGGCACGCTCGCCGAGGTCGGCGCGCTCGCGCGCGAACTCGGCGGCCACGCCTTCGTCGTCACCGGCCGCGACTCGCAGCGCGCGCAACCGCTCCTCGATCTGCTTTCCCTCGCGCAAATCGCCGTGACGCCGTTCTCCATCGCCGGCGAACCAACGACCGACGACGTCGTCTCTGGCATCGCTCAAGCCCGCGTTGCCGGTTGCGATCTCGTGATCGGCTTTGGCGGCGGCAGCGTGATCGACACCGCCAAGGCCGTCGCCGCGCTCCTCACGAACGATGGCGAACTCCTCGACTACCTCGAGGTCATCGGCCGCGCGCAGCCTCTCGCGCGCCCCGCCGCGCCGTGCCTCGCGGTTCCCACGACCGCCGGCACCGGCGCCGAGGTCACGCGCAACGCCGTCCTCTCCTCGCCCGCACACTGCCTGAAAGTCAGCCTGCGCAGCCCGCACCTGCTGCCCCGCGTCGCCCTGGTCGACCCGGATCTCACCTGCGATCTCCCGCCCGCGCTCACCGCGACCACCGGCCTCGATGCCCTCACCCAACTCATCGAACCCTTCGTCTGCTCCCGTGCCAATCCCTTGACCGATTCCCTCTGCGCCGACGGCATCCGTCGCGCCGCCCGCTCGATCCGTCGCGCGTTCGAAAACGGCCGCGACGCCTCCGCTCGCGAAGACATGGCGCTTGCCAGTCTCTTCGGTGGCCTCGCTCTCGCCAACTCCGGCCTCGGCGCCGTCCATGGTTTCGCCTCGCCGATTGGCGGAATGTTTCCCGCGGCCCACGGCGCGATCTGCGCCGCGCTCCTCCCGCACGTGATGTCCGCCAACCTCGCCGCCCTCCGCTCGCGCGCTCCCGGCCACGAGGCACTCCGCCGTTACGACGAAGTCGCCCGCTTGCTCACCTCCGATCCGCACGCCACCGCCGACGACGGCGTCCGCTGGACCCAAAAGCTGATCGCCGATCTTCGCATCCCCGCGCTGACGACCTACGGAATCCTCCCCGGCGATTTTCCCGCCCTCGTCACCGCCGCCGCGAAAGCCAGCAGCATGAAGGCCAATCCCATCGCCCTCACGCCCGACGAACTCGCCGCGATCCTCGAGCGCGCCCTGTAGGTAGCGCCAGTCTCCGACTAGCGCCGTCGCCGGTCAAAGACCGGCACTACTCCGTTTCAACAACTCCTCCACCGCTGCGATCGCCGTGGCCTCTCGCTCCGCCCAACCCCCGCGAATCTCCACGACGGGCAGCCCGCGCGAAACCAGCGTTTCACGCCAGAGCTGCCGCGCCCGCTCGCGTCCCGCCGCATCTGGAAAGCACCGCTGCGGATCCGGCTCCCACGCCACATCCGCATCGCACAACAGATAGAGCGCCATCTCCCGGGAACGCTTCTCCGCCTCCGTCCGCACCCACGGGGGACACGCCCCGGGAAACAACACGTCGTCCCACAGCGTGCACGTGAGCAGGTCCGTGTCGAAAAACACCGTCCGCCGCGCCTGGCTTGCCGCCCGGTCCTCGTTCGCCATCTGCCCGAGCGCGACCGTCCCCAAATCCTCCGCGGTGATTTTCCCCTCCCGCAAATCCCAGAATTCCCGCACAAACTCCGCCGCCCAGGGCTCGCCAAAATGCGCCGCCAGGTTCTGCGCGAGCGACGTCTTGCCGGTCGACTCCGTCCCAAACACCGCGACCCGCTTGATCGCATTCATTTCGTGGCGCCGGCCTCCTGCCGGCCGGCGTCTTCGACCGGCTGCAACCTGCCGGCACCGTTCATCGCCTTCGCCCACTCCCGCCACCCGGCAAACGCCAGCCCGAGATAGATCGCGTAGAGAAACGCCGTATAGGCCAGCTCCGCGCTCCAATACGACGCGACCGCCACCAGATTTACCACGACCCACAGCGGCCAGTTCTCCAGGTTTTTTCTCACCTGCAAAAGCTGCGCCGCCACGCTGAATGCCGCGATGAACGCATCCCGCCACGGCATCGCCGCGTTCATCCACGGCCCGATCGTCAGCGCCCAGCCCACCGTGACCCCGGCCGCCACCAGCAGCGTCACGACGCGCCCGCGCGCCGACAACCTCGTCACCGGCAGCTCCGGCGCGGCGCCACGGTCCCGCACCCAATGCCGCCAGCCCCACGCCAGCATCACGAAGTAAAAGACCTGCAGCGTCGCGTCCGCCGGAAAATGCGTCTGGTAGAACAACACGCCCTGCACCGTGACCGCCGCCAGTCCGATCGGAAACGCCCACAGCGTCCGCTTGATCATCAGCCACACGCCCACCACCCCCAGCACGAAGTTGAGCGGATCGAGCCAGGAGGTGCCGATGATGCCGGCCCAGATATTTTGTAGGATGGCTTGCAAGTGATGAATCCGCGCGTGGGCGATTTTTTGGCACGGGCGTCATGCCCGTAAAACCGAGGAAACACGGGTCGGGACGCCGTGCCACTCCAAACCGTCCGGCGGCTACTTCTCCGCCACGAACGCCTCCAGCGCCTCGCGCGTGATCGCGTGCCGCGCCCCGCAACGCGGACAGCGAATCTCGAGCTTCTGGTCGTCGCCGAACAGTTCCCGCGGCTCCTGCCGCATCGTCGGCGCCAGCACCTCCATCATCCGCGCCTGGTTGCAGCCGCAATGCCAGCGATAAATCCGCTGCTCCAGCGGCGCGAGCGTCTCCGCCGCATCGAGGCCCCGCACGCCGTCCACGGTCAGTCCGCGAAACCACGCGAGGTCGCAGTCCGGATGCTCGGTCACCAACGCGAAGCTTTCCTCGCCGAGCTGAAAATACCGCGCGCCGCGCTGCTCGCTCTGCGCGTAGAACTTTTCCGCCGCCGCGATCGGATCGGCGCCGGCAAATGTCACCGCGCTCCGCCGCTTCGGCTCGCGCCCACGCACCACGTCCGCATAAAAAATATTTTCCGGCAGCTCCTTCACATTCTCGTCAAAGACCCGTCCGGTCACCGCCCCGGTCTCGTTATCGGCCGTCAGGAACAGGTTTACCCGCGGCTCCTGGAAATTGATCGTCCAGGCGACCAGCTCGTTGCGCGGCCGCGACGCGCAGTGCAGCACGAACGCCGCCAGCGCGCGCTTGAACATCGCATCGTGCTCCGGCGCGACCCGGATCCGGTTCGCGCCGAGATGCAGGTAGTAGTCGACGAACAGTTCGCCGAAGTCGGCGCGGGCGAGCAGCACGTTGCGGCGGCGCACGAAATAGGTGCGCACCTCGAGCCCGGCGTCGGTCAGGTTGGGCGGTGTGGTTTCAGGCATCCGCGGAAGGTTCGCCGAATTCCTTCAAAGTCCAGCACCCCGCTGCGGAGCCCGGTTTTTGCCCTCGCCCATGACCACGCGCGTCGCCGCAACCGCGATGCACTCCAGCAACGCCAGTCGTTGCGTGTCCGCCGTCTCGAGCGCCAGCGGCGGGCGCGCGAGTTCGAGTTCCTCCCCGCGGCGCACGAGCAGGCCCCAGCCGGCGGGAATCTCCGCCTCGGCAAAGATGTTATCCTCCACGACCAGATAGAGGAAATCCGCGCAGCGATACCGGAACATCTTCGAGAACTTGGTTCCCTTCAGCAGCCGCGCCTGCACCGTCGCCAGCTCCGCGAGCACCGCGCGATAGGTCGCGTGCTCCAGCCCGGAAAAATCCCACGTGTCGAATTCCGCCCACAGCGCCTCGCCGCGCCGCAAGTCCGGCCGGTGCACCGCGAGCAGCTCTTCCAGCTTTTTCCGCCGCTCGACCAGCTCCGCGAGCTTCTGTCGCGTCGCGGCTTCGGCATGCGCATCCTTCAACAAATCGCCTCGCGCCTGCTTGCACTCGAAGACTGCGGTTCTCCGCTCCGCACCGCGCGAGCACGCGGCCACGTCCGCGCGATACCCGCTCTTCGGCACCCGCACCTCGCACGCCGCGATCGCGAAGCCGTTCGCCCGCGCCCACGCGAGCGCCAGCACCTTCAACTTCCGGTGGGAGTCGGTTTCGCCCGTCGACATCTGAAGGTCGGGGTTAATCCCCGATTCGTCGGGCGTAAAGCCCGACCTAGCCGCACATCAAAAAATCCCGCCCCTCGACGTAGCCACGCCGCCGGAGGCTGGCGCGGTTGTAGTCGCGCGCCCCGCGGGTCGTCACATAGCTCAGCACGAAAATCTCCCCCGGCGGCGGCAACGCCTCCTCCCCGATCACCGGCACGCCTCTCCCGCCCAACCCGCGCCCAGTCTTCTTCGCATCGACATCGACGTAGCCGGCAATGACCACGCCATGCTTTTCGAGATGCGCCGCGCGCTTCCGCGTATGCCGTCCCGCGCCCCAGATCCAAACCGGCCGGACCAATTTTAATCCGGAAGCCGGAAAGCCACGAATGATCGCGGGCCCGTCGGTTCGGGCTCCTGGTTTCCTGGCTTCTGAATTCTCTCCTCCGAGATTTTTCTCCAGCCACTTCGCGATCCACTCCGCCTTCAGCCGGAAAAACGCCTCGGGCCCATAGCGCAAATCCGTCCGCGTCAGCCGCCCCGGCGAATCGTGCCAGGTCAGCAGCACCCGCGGCACCTTCGCCATCCGCACGCCCGCGTCGAGCCAGCGCAGCCATAGCTCGTAGTCCTCCGGAAAATCGCCGTCCCGCCACCCGCCGTGTCGCGCGATGAGTTCGCGCCGAAACATCACGCTCGGATTCGCCAGCGGCGATTCGACGAACCGGTTCAACGCGATCTCCTCCGGCGTCACGAGCGAGTTCACCCATTCCACGTGCCGCGCGTAACCTTCCCCCGCCTCCCGGTCGCCCCCAAACTCCACGAGCGATCCCACCACGCCCACCTCCCCGCTCTCCGGCGCCGCCAGAAACGCCACCTGCGCCGCCAGCCGCTCCGGCTGCGCCACATCGTCCGCATCCATCCGCGCAATCAATTCGCCCCGCACCGCCGCGACCGCCGCGTTCGCCGCCGCCGCGACTCCTTCATGCCGCCGCGGGATTACGCGCAGCCGCGGCTCCACCCGCGCCAGCTCCGCCAGAATCGCCGGCGTCACATCGGTCGATCCGTCGTCGACCGCGACCAACTCCCAGTCCGTGCAGGTTTGCGCCCGGACGCTCGCCACGGCGCGCGCCACGGTGCCCGCGGCATTGCGGACGGGCATCACCACGGACACGAGCGGAGCGCCGGCGGGTTTCACGCGCCCCGACGCAAGCGGGCCGGCCACACCGTGTCGATGCGCGTTCAATCTTCGTGCGTGAAAATACCCGGTTTCGACGGTTGCCAACCGCCGGGAACGACCCGACCGTGTTTTCCAATGGCCCATCCCTCCGCTTCCAGCGCGGCTCCCGAGGAACACTTTTCCCTGCCGCTCTTCCTGTTCACGATCGTCACGTCGCTGGCCGGTCTCGTCGGACTCCTCAAGCTCGTCGCCCCCGACACCGTCTGGCACGCCCAGCTCGGCGCGGTGTGGTGGCGGTTTGCCGCCGCGTTTCTCGCAGTCCACCTGCTCAACTGTTTCGTCGAATATGTCTTCCACCGCTATGTCTTGCACAAGCCGGTCGTTTCCTTCCTGAGCCGCTTCTATCGCCAGCACACGCTGCACCACTCGCTGACGCGCATCGGCAAACGCTACACCTCCGCGGGCCGCGCGGTGCCCTTTGTTGAAAACATCTATCCGGTCACCGAACCCGAGCAGGGCGAAGCCTCGTTCTTTCCGTGGTATACGCTCTTGGTCTTCGCGGCGATCCTGACGCCGCTGTTCGTCGTGCTGCAGACCATCGCGCCCGCGTTTCCCTGGTTCTTCGCCGGTTTCGCCGCCCTCGCCTTCTCGCTCGCGCTCTACGAAATCTTCCACGCCATCGAGCACTGGGCGTTCGAACGCTGGGCGCCGCTCATCGAGCATCCGCAGATGGGCTGGTTCTGGCGCAAGGTCTACAGCTTCCACCTGCGCCACCACGCCGTGATCGATTGCAACGAGGCCATCTCCGGTTTCTTCACGCTGCCCGTCTTCGACTGGGTCTTTGGCACGTTCATCCTCCCGAAGTCGCTCTACGTCGACGGCTCCGAGTGGACGCCCACCGAGTTCACCAGCCCGCGGCCCGTCGCGCTCATCCGCTGGTGCGACGCGAAAACCGACGCGCTCGTGAAAAGCCGCCGCCAGCAGGCCAAGACGGAACCGGCGCCCGCCGCCGCCTCGGCTTACTCTCGCGGCGAACGGATCGCCCATTATCTCACCCACGGCACGGGTCTCGCCGCGAGCATCGCCGCGCTGGTCGTGCTGGTGGTGCTCGCTGCGCTCCGCGGTGACATGCGCCACGTGATGAGCGCCGTGGCGTTCGGCACTGCCCTCGTGCTGCTCTACGCCACGTTTGTCAGCATCCGCCGCGGGCAGCCCATCGCATCGCGGCTGCGTTTCCACAAATACAACCATGCCGCCGTATTTTTGCTCATCGCCGGCACGGCCACGCCCTTTCTCCTCGGCAACGTGCGCGGACCATGGGGCTGGAGCTTGTTCGGCGTCGTCTGGGGATTGTGTCTCATCGGAGCGCTCAGCCGCCTGATCTTCGACCACCGGTTCCGCGCAGTGTCCAATTTCGCCTACGTTTCCCTGGCCCTGCTCGGGCTGATCGCCCTCAAGCCGGTGCTCGCCACCGTTCCGCCGGGCGCCATCTGGCTGCTGCTGGCGGGCGCGGTATGCTACGCGGGTGGGACGATCTTTCACCTCTGGCACCACGTCCGCTATCATCAGGTGATGCGCCACGCGTTCGCCATCGGCGGCAGCGCCTGCCACCTGATCGCCGTCCTGGTCTTTGTCCTCCCACGCGCCGCCTGAACGGCGCCGCCGCCGATCGAGGTAGGGGCCGACCTCCGGCCGGCCCGGCAGGACGACCGCGCGCCGGTCGGCGCCCAAGTTTCGCGCGTCTCGCTCCGGCTGTCTCGTGCTGATTTCCCGGCTTCGACTGGAAACTTTCCTGTCGGATTTCGCCCTCGGCGGCGATAGCAGTGGTAAATGGCCCCGAGTGACCTCGACCTCCTTCGCCAATATGTCCGCGGCGGCTCGCAATCCGCCTTCGCCGCGCTGGTCGAGCGCCACCTGAACCTCGTCTACTCCGCCGCGCGACGGCAGGTCCGTTCGCCTCAACTTGCGGAAGACGTCGCGCAGTCGGTCTTCGTCGACCTCGCCCGCAATGCCAAACGCGTTGGCACGGCAACCCCGCTCGTCGCCTGGCTCCACGTCGTCGCCCGCCGCACGGCCATCGATGTCGTCCGCCGTGAATCCCGCCGCCAAGCCCGCGAAACTGCCGCCGCCACGGAATCCGCGGCTCGTGGTGGGCTTGCCGAATCCACCATGAATCCGACTCCTCCGTCGTGGACCGACGTCGAACCGCTGCTCGATGACGCCGTTGAGTCGCTCAACCCCGTCGACCGCACCGCCGTTCTCCTTCGCTTCTTCGAAAACAAGAGCCTCCGCGAGGTCGGCGCCGCGCTCGGCGCCTCTGAAGATGCCGCCCAGAAACGCGTCGCCCGCGCCGTCGAGCAGCTCCGCGCGTTTTTCCTCAGCCGCGGTATCGCCACCACCGCCGCCAGCCTCGCCACCGACCTCTCCGCTCATGCGCTGCAGTTTGCCCCGGCCGGCCTCGGTGCCGCGATTTCGGCGGCCACCGCGGTATCCTCCGTCGCCGCGTCAGGGGCTGCACTGGCGGTCACCCGTTTCATCACCATGACCACGCTGCAAAAGTCCGCCGTTGTCGCCGCGTTTCTCGCCGTGGGCGGCGCCGGCCTGTATGAGACTAGGTTGGTTGCCCGCCAGTCCGCCGAAGCCACCGGCCTCGTCCAGCAAATCGACCGCTCCGAGCGCGAGAATCACGAGCTGCGTCTCGCGCAGGCTGCGACCGCGGCGAAACTCAAGGACGTCGAACAACGCCTTGACGCGCGCCTGGCCGCCGCCCTGCCCCTCGGCCCGGGCGACACCGCGCTCGAATCGCAGATGCAGCAATGGTTCGGACAGCTCGATCGCATCAAGGAGTTCCTCACGCAACGTCCGCAGTGGAACATTCCCGAGCTGAAGTTGCTCCCCGACGACCGCTGGTTCAGCGCCGCCGCCACCGACCGTTTCGAAAATGAAGAACAGTTCCGCCGCGCTACAGCTCGCTTGCGCGACGACGCCGTAAGCCTGGCCGGCGGGCGGATCATGCAAGCTCTCAAGGCCTATGTCGCCGCCCATGGCGGCATATTGCCCGCCAGTCCGCTCGATCTCACCCCGCTATTCGATCCGCCCATCGACGAAGCCATCCTCGCCCGTTATCAGATGCTCCACACCGGCAAAGCCAGCGATGTCCCCCGGACCGAAGCGTCGCACCTCATCGAGCCGAAAGTCCCCGCCGACGTCGAATACGACGCGCATTTCTTCATCGGTCTCAATAGTTGGGGCAATGAAGGCGTCGCCATCTATCCCGATATTCGCGACGCCCAGCGCAAATTCTCGACAGCCAACGGTGGGCAGCGCGCCACAAGCGCAGAGCAGCTGCTGCCTTATCTCAAGTGGCCCGTCAGCGCCGCCACATTGGACAAATACCTCAACCCATCGGCCGCCCAGCGCACGCCATGACCCCGACCCGCGCCTGCCTCGTTGGCGTCGTGTTTCTCGGCCTTGCGGGCTTCGCCGGCTACCAAGCCCGGGTTGCGGGCCGGCGGGAACGGGAGCTTGCCACGCTCCGTCACCGTGCCGCTCTTCTCTCGGCCGCCACGACGTCGCTCCGCCGACAGCACGACGCGACTGTCCACGATCTCGCCGAGGCTGGGCGCCAGCTTGCGGAGTTGCCTCCGCCCCGCACCAACGATCCCTCGATCCCGGTCGAACGCCTTGACGAAATGAAAACGTGGCTCGGCCGCGTGAAACGGCTGCGCCGGCTCTTCGACGAGCGCCCGGATCAACGCATCCCCGAGCTGCAATTCCTCACCGACCAGGACTGGCTGCGCATCGGGAAAAACATCAGCTTCGATTCCGACGAAAGCACCCGACGCGCCCTCGCCGCGGCTCGCGACACCGCGATTTCAAATTTCACGCAACGCCTCAGCGACGGTCTGCGCAAGCTTGCCCAATCCCCCAACGCCGACGGCTCCGCAACCGTCCTCGCCTTGCTGCCATTCCTGGCCCAACCCGTCGACGCCACCATCTTGGATCGCTACGGACTCTCGAAAATCTCATCCACGCGACTCGGCGGCCGCGTCGAATGGATCGTGCAAAACAAAGCTCCCATCGACGAGGATTTCGACAGTTGCATCCAAATCAGTGCGAGTGAATCCGGCAGCTTCGGTTCATCAGCCATGCCCGGTCCGCTGGGATGGATCCCGGATTTTAACGAGCGACTGATGGGCGCCATCAGAGCCTACGCCGCGGCAAAGAATAGCTCTGCAACGCCGGACATCGCCGATATCATGCCCTATTTCAAGCCGGCCCTCGATCCCGCGACCGCGGAAAAAGCGATCCACGCCTTGCGCGAGAAACAGAAGTGACCGAAGAGACGCGCGCCCCCGGGGACCGCTACTTCTTCTCCGCCTCGAGCATATGCTCGAGCTTCTTGACCTTGGGCGCGATCACGAACGAGCAATAGCCCTGGTTGGGATTCTTCGCGAAATAATCCTGGTGGTAGTCCTCGGCCGGCCAGAATTTTTTCAACGGCACGATCTCCGTCGTGATCGGATCGCGAAACACCTTCGCCGCCGCCGCGCGCGACGCTTCCGCCGCCGCCTTCTGCGCGGCGTTCGCGTAGAGGATGATCGAGCGATATTGCGGGCCCATGTCGTTGCCCTGCCCGCCGACCTGCGTCGGGTTGTGCACGTGCCAGAAATATTCGAGCAGCCGGTCGAGCGACACGACCGCCGGATCGAATTCGATCTTGATCACCTCCGCATGGCCGGTTGCGTGCGCGCAGACCTGTTCGTAAGTCGGGTTCGCCTCATCGCCGCCGGCGTAGCCGCAGGTAACGTGCTCCACCCCGTCGAGCAGTTTGTAGGCGGCATCGGTGCACCAGAAGCACCCGCCGCCGAGGACGAGCGATTCGGTTTTGGAGTCAGCGGCATTCATGAGCGGAGAAAGAAGCGCAAAGGCGCCCAGAAGCAAAGAAATGCGATTCATCGTCGGTGAGAGAATCGGGCACGGTCGTTATTCCTGATGCAGAAGAAGCGGGAAGCCAGAAAGCCAAGAAATCTGAATCCGATTCCTGGTTTCCTGGCTTCCTCCTTCAATCTCCCGGTCTTCAGCGCGTGAGTTTTCGATACTTGATCCGGTGCGGCTGGTCCGCCTCCTTGCCCTTCCGCCGGTGGAGATCCTCCTGGTAGCTTGAGAAATTTCCGCTGAACCAGTGGACGTAGCTGTCGCCCTCGAACGCGAGGATGTGCGTCGCCACGCGATCGAGAAACCACCGATCGTGCGACACGACGACGGCGCAGCCGGCGAAATTCTCCAAGCCCTCCTCGAGCGCCCGGATCGAGTTCACGTCGAGATCGTTCGTCGGCTCGTCGAGCAGGATCAAATTCGCCCCGCTCTTCAGCAGCCGCGCCAGGTGCACGCGGTTGCGCTCGCCGCCGGAGAGCACCCCCACCTTCTTCGACTGGTCGGCGCCCGTGAACCCGAACTGCGCGCAGTAGGCGCGGCTGTTCACCTCGCGATTCGCGAGCTTCATGATCTCCTCGCCGCCGCTGATCGCCTGCCAGATCGTCTCGCCATCGGGCAAGGAGTCGCGCGACTGGTCCACATGCGCGATCTTCACCGTCGGCCCGACGCGCAGTTCGCCTGCGTCCGCCTTCTCCACGTCCGTGATCAACCGGAACAACGTCGTCTTGCCCGCGCCGTTCGGCCCGATGACCCCCACGATCCCACCGGGCGGCAGCGAGAAATTCACGTTCTCGAACAGCAGGTTTTCGCCATAGCTCTTCGTCAGGTTCTTCGCCTCGACCACGAGCGCCCCGAGCCGCGGGCCGGGCGGGATCATCAACTCGAATTCCCGCTCCTGGACGGCGACGTCCTGCTTGAGCATCCTTTCGTAGGAACTGATGCGCGCCTGCGATTTCGTGACGCGCGCCCGCGACGACTGGCGGATCCACGCGAGCTCGCGCGCCATCGCCTTTTGCCGCTTGTCCTCGGTGCGCTGCTCGACGTCCGCCCGCGCCTGCTTCTGCTCAAGCCATGACGAGTAATTGCCCTTCCACGGGATGCCGTGGCCAAAGGAAAGCTCGAGAATCCACTGCGCCACGTTGTCCAAAAAATACCGGTCGTGTGTCACCGCGATCACCGTGCCCTCGTAGCGCGCCAGATGCTGCTCAAGCCAGTTCACGCTCTCGGCGTCGAGGTGGTTCGTCGGTTCGTCGAGCAACAGGATCGACGGCTTCTGCAACAATAGCCGCGCGAGGGCGACCCGCCGCCGCTCGCCGCCGGAGAGCTTGTCGACCGGCTGCTCGCCCGACGGACAGCGCAGCGCGTCCATCGCCATCTCGACCTGCGGGGCGACATCCCACGCGCCGAGCGCATCGAGCTTGTCCTGCAATTCCGCCTGCTTGTTCGCGACCGCCTCCTTCTCCGCATCCGTCGTCGCCGCGCTCAACTCGTCCCACGTGGCGTCGTAAGCCGCGGTGAGATCGGTCAGGTGCTTGACGCCCTCCTCGACGCATGCGCGCACCGTCGAGCCGGGCGTGAGGTGCGGCTCCTGTTCCAGCATGCCGATGTTGTAGCCCGGCTCAAAATGCACGCGCCCGTCGATCTCGGTGTCACGCCCGGCGAGGATCCGCAGCAGCGAGGACTTGCCGGAGCCGTTGAGCCCGAGCACGCCGATCTTCGCGCCGTAGTAGAACGACAGCGAGATGTCGCGGAGGATTTCCTTGCGCTCGATCTTCTTCGAGACGCCGAGCATCGAGAAGATGATCTTGGGTGCTTCGTCGGGTTTCGGCATGCGCCGGCAACGCAAAGCGTCGGCCCCCGAACCCGCAAGCGACAACGCGCTTTCCTTCCTTGTCCCACGCCCTCAACTCCGCTCAAGCCGCCGCGCCTTGTGCCGATAATACCCCGGGCGCAACGCGCACGCCGGTCGGCTCGCAGGTTACTGCGTTCTTGACACGTGCGCGTCCGCGCTCCTTTTTCCGCCCATCACTCGTTCATGATTTCCTCCGGCACAACGCGCACTCTCTCTGGCCTCGCCCTCGTGGTCGTCAGCGTCGTCGTCGTTACGCACGCGCCGCGAGGGGCCTGAACGCAATACGCTTTCGCCCCCTCCGGTGCCGACCGGAGGGGGCTTTTTTTTTGGCCCCGTTCGGACCCGGCGCGGGAGGCGGCATCAACCGCCATCGCCATCGCCTCATGAAAAAATACACCGGAGCCACCCTCCTGCGCACGCTGCTGGAGCGCCAGGACATCCACACCCTCGCCGGCATCCCCGGCGGCGCCATCCTGCCGTTCTACGACGCCCTCCACGGCAGCGCCATCCGCCACGTCCTCGCGCGCCACGAACAGGGCGCGGGCTTCATCGCGCAGGGCATGGCGCGCGCCACCGGCCGCGCCGCCGTCTGCGTCGCCACCTCCGGCCCCGGCGCCACCAACCTCCTCACCGCCATCGCCGACGCGCGTCTCGACTCCGTCCCGCTCGTGGCGATCACCGGCCAGGTGCCGCAATCGCTCATCGGCACCGACGCCTTTCAGGAGGTCGACACCTACGGCCTCACGCTGCCAATCACGAAACACAACTTCCTCGTCCGCTCCATCGGCGAGCTGCTCGAAACCGTTCCGCTCGCGTTTCAACTCGCCGAATCCGGCCGCCCCGGCCCCGTCGCCATCGATGTGCCGAAGGACGTTCTCAATGCCACGATCGACGTCGGCTCGCTCCCCGAACCCGGCCGCGCGCAACCGCCACCGCCGTGCGCCGATTCCGCAATCGAAGAACTCGCCGCCCACCTCCGCCGCGCGCAACGCCCGGTCCTCTACCTCGGCGGCGGCGTGATCGGCGCCGGCGCCTCCGACCTCGCCCGCGAACTCTCCCGCCGGCTCGACGCGCCCGTCGTGTCGACGCTCATGGCACTCGGCGCGATGCCCGCCGGCGATCCGCGTTTCATGGGCATGCTCGGCATGCACGGGGGCAAGGGCACCAACCTCCTCCTGCAGGAAACCGACCTGCTCCTCGCCATCGGCGCCCGCTTCGATGATCGCGCCACCGGCAAGGTCGCCGAGTTCTGCCCGCACGCCACCATCGCGCACCTCGACATCGACCGCGCCGAGTTCGGCAAAATCAAATCCACCGCGCTCGCGCTCACGGGCGACGCCGCCGAAATCCTCCGCCGCCTGCTCGACCGTTTGCCGTCCTCGATGTCGCGCTCCACGTGGCGCGCCCGCGCTACCGCCCTGCGCGCCGCGCATCCGCTCCATTGCCCGCCGCGCGCGGAAGACCCGCTGCATCCGCTCAACCTGATCGACTTCCTGTCCGAGCAACTCCCCGCCGACGCGATCATCTCGACCGACGTCGGCCAGCACCAGATGTGGGTCGCCCAGGCCTATCCGTTCCGCCGCCCGCGCACGCTGCTGACCTCCGGCGGACTCGGCACGATGGGCTTCGGCGTGCCTGCCGCAATCGGCGCCGCGCTCGCCTGCCCCGGCCGGCGCGTCGCCTGCGTGAGCGGCGACGGCTCGATCCTCATGAACATCCAGGAACTCGCCACGCTCGCCGAACTCGATCTGCCCGTCGCGATCCTCCTCTTCAACAATGCCAACCTCGGCCTCGTCCGCCAGCAGCAGGAGTTGTTCTACGGCGGCCGCTACGCTGCGTCGTCGCTGCACCGGGCGCCGGACTTCGCCGCCGTTGCGCGCGCGTTCGGCATCCGCGGCGTCCGCCTCGATCCCGCCGGCGATCCGCTCGCCGATCTCGCCGACGCCCTCGCCCAACCCGGCCCGTGCCTCATCGACATCCCGATCCACGACCAGACCAACGTCTATCCGATGGTGCCCCCCGGCGCCGCGAATCACCAGACCATCACCGCCCCCGAACTCGCCCTCAACCTCCAACCCGCCGCCTCCCATGCCTGAATCAACCACCATCGCCTCCCGCCCGACTCCGTCCGCTCCCGAAAAGGGTCACATAATGGGTGACACTTCTTCCGCCCCGCCCTGCGGAAACACGGCCGTCCTCGAACTCCTCGTCCGGAATCATCCCGGCGCGATGTCACACATCACCGGCCTCTTCGCCCGCCGCGCGTTCAACCTCGAGGCGATCGTCTGCGCGCCGACCGGTGATCGCTCAACGAGCCGCATCCTCCTCCTTGTCGCCGACGAGCCGCGGCTCGAACAAGTCGAACGCCAGCTCGAAAAACTCCACGACGTCCTCTCCGTCCGCGTCCGCCCCGACCTCGGCCCGGACTTCTTCTCCCGCGTGTTCGAACCCCGTAAGTGCGGCTCATCGTTGAATTGAGTCGTCCCAAGCCGCCGCGACTGGCAATGGTGAGGACCCCGGCCGCTCCGGCGCGTCGTCACGAAAGGCCCCCATGTCATATTCGTCTCGAAAGAAATCATTCGCGCGCGTCGCCCTTTGGAGCGCTGTGCTCACCACAACGTCGATCACGGCCGATCGCGCCTTCGCCGCCGACTCCGGCCGGCAGGTGTTCAACGTCGCCGACTATGGCGCGAAACGCGACGGCTCGGCGCTCGCCACCGACGCCTTCCGGCAGGCCATCGCCGCCGCCAGGGCCGCCGGCGGCGGCACCATCTACGTGCCTCCGGGGAAATACTCCTCCGGGCCGATTGAGCTGTTCAGCAACATGACGCTCGACGTCGACGCCGGCGCGACGATCGCGTTTCCCGTCGCGTCGCTGCCGTTCGTGCAGGGCCGCTATCTGGGCGTCGAAGCGCTGGTGCCGCAGCCGCTCATCGGCGGTCACGATGTGGAAAACGTCACCGTCACCGGGCGGGGCGTGATCACCACCGGCGACTACGAGGCGTGGCGCAAGGCCTACCCGGATGCCTACGCGAATTATCTCAAGGCGCGCAACGGCGTCGTCTCCACTGGCGGCGACGAGTCGATGAGCGCCAACGGTCCGCATTGGGATCACTTGCTGCAGGCGCTGGAGGACAAAAAGCCGGTTTCCGAGCAGGAATACCGCGACGCCGCCGGCGAGCTGCGCCCTTCGTTTATCTGCTTCATGAACGCGAAGAACGTCCTCGTGGAGGATGTCCGCATCGTCGGCGCGCCGATGTTTGTGGTGCACCTGCTTTACTCGGAAAACGCGACCGTCCGCAACGTGATGATCCAGACCTACCCCGGCCCGCACGCCAACGGCATCGCCGTCGACTCCTCCCGCTTCGTCCACATCTCCGACTGCTACGTCGACACGGGCGACGACGGGATCGTCATCAAGTCCGGCAAGGACGCCGACGGTCTCCGCGTCAACCGGCCGTCCGAGCACGTCACGATCACCAACTGCACCGTGCACCACGCGCACGGCGCGGTCGTCATTGGCAGCGAGACCGCCGGCAGCGTTCGCAACGTCGTCGCGAGCAACATCACTGCGATCGACACGCAGGTCGGCATCCGGATCAAGAGCCGTCGCGGACGCGGCGGCGTGGTCGAGGACGTCCGCTTCGACAACTGGACGATGGAAAACGTCGGCACCGGCATCGTCGTCACGAGCTACTATGTCATGGGTGGTGAATCCGCGACCACGGAGGAACCGGTGTCGGATCGGACGCCGGTCTTCCGCAACATCGGCATCAGCAACATCACCATCCACGGCGCCCGCAAAGTGGCCGACATCGACGGGCTGCCCGAAATGCGCATCGCGGCGCTCCGGCTGACCGACGTCGTCGGCGCCGGCCAGACGGGCCTCAGTGCGCGCTACACCGATGCGCTGGAATTGCACCACGTGCAGGTGAACGCCGACCGCGGTCCCGCCTTCGCCATCGAATCCGCGGGCGATCTCGAACTCGACGACGTAACGACCCGGAAACCCGTCGCCGGCTCACCCGTGCTGCGCCTCGCAAAATCTCCGGGCGCGATCCTGCGCAACAGCCGCACCTTTCCAGGAACGGAAACATTTCTTTCCGCCGGCGCCGGCGAACTGAAATCGCTCCACCTCGAGGGCAACATCCTCGACAACGCGAAGACCCCGACGGAAGCGAGGTAAGCGCCGCGCCGTCGCTGTTGCTATTGGCGTGTCTGCGCCGACGGGACTCGATCTCTCCCTCGACCGGCTCGGGACCCTGAGCTCGTCGAACGGGCGAGCGGGCTTGGGTTCCCGTCCCAAAATCGCCCTCGTCACCTGCGATTCTGGGCGGCTCGGAGCCGCTCCCACCATAAACCTTATTTCTTCTTCAGCGCAGCTCAACCTACCTCCGCGTCATTGCCTCCAGCCTTTCGAGAAACGCGATCGCCTCGTCGCGGTCCGATCCGCACATCGTCTCCGTCGGCCGCAGGCTCGCGCACACCGCCGGCCGCTCGGGCTTGCCGAACAGCGCGCAGCGATAGTCCGGCAGCAATTGCACACACGGAATCCCGGCCGGCTTGCCGTGCGGCATCCCGGGGATCGGCGACGAGATCGAGGGCGCGATGCAGCACGCGCCGCAACCGGCACGGCAGTTCAACCCACCGGATTGGGCGGCACCTTCGGATGCAGCGGGAGATGCCACGCGCATCACCCACCTTTCTTCGGCCCGGCCGACGCCGGCGCTGCGTTCGCCGCCTTGAGCAGCAGGTCGTGCCACTGGCTCACGTCGAAGTCCCGCAACGTGCCACCGAGGTGAATCGTCTGGTTCAGCAGCGAATAGCCCTGCTCGTCCTTGCCGGGCGCCAGCAGACCGGCGTTCGAGAGGAGCCCCGCCATTCCGCCGCGCGCCCCGAGCCGCAAATCCAGACTCAGCGGTCGCCCCGCCAGCGGCACGTCCTCGGCGTAGCCGATTTCGCCCGAACCCGACAGGCTCGCATTCGGGCCGCTCAGCGCGATCTCAGTGAGATGGATCGTGCGGTCGGCATCGCGCACGACTGTGACCGAAGCCTTGTCGAAACCGATCTCCCCGATCTCGCTGGTAAAATCGAGCACCGCCTCGGTGTTCGGAGCGAGCTTGTTCTCTCCCGAATAAAGCGTGTGCCCCTTGATCCCCAGCACCGCACCCACCGCGGAACTGACGGCAACGAGCGCGCCCGCGCTCTTCGAGGGCGGCTCCGTGATCGAATCCGCCACGCTCGTCTTCAGGAACCGGATGATTCCCGCCGTGCTCGTGAACCGGTATTCCTCGCGGCGGCGCCGGATCAGGTCGGTCAGGTTTTTGCCGTCGCACGCCAGCGTGCCCGCGACCGCGAAGCGACCTTCGACCAGCGGATCGTCTCCGGATCCCCGCGCCCCGAACAACCGGGCCGCATCGATCGTATCGAGGGTCGCCGTGGCCTTGACGCTGTAGGGAATTTCGGCGGCGGCATCGAACGTGACCGCTCCGTCGGCAGTCACGACACTTGGCGCCACTTCCGATCGCCGGGAACCGAAACTGTTTCGCCGCTCCGTCGCCGCCGGAATCGGCGCGGGAATCTTGCCGCGACCTCCCTTCAGCCGGATCGCCCCATGCTCGATCTCGAACGTCCCCGCCACCTCGTCGAGTTCGCGGCTTCCCAGCGACAATTGATAAAAATCCACGCCCACCCGCCCGCTCGCGTTTCCCCAGAATGGACGCTCGTCCCGCGCGCCCACGTGCACCAGCGCGGCGTCGGCCGTCAGCGCCGGTCGCAAAACCCCGTCGACGACCGGCAGGCACCCGAGCAGAAATCCGACCGGTTCGAGCGCGACCTTCACTCCCGACAAATCGACGTCGAACCGGGTTCCGTCCTTCCCGGCATTGCTCCGGCCTTCCGCCGTGAACTCCGCCACCTTCGACCCGAGCGCGATCCGCACGGGAATCCGCAGCGCCGCCGAGCCGCGGGCACCGACATAGCCGTTCACGCTGGCGGTGAGCACATGCCCGGCATCATGGCCGACCACACTCAGTTTGCCCTCCACTTCAGTCGCGCTCCCGAACTTTGCGGTGAAATCGCCCGACGCCGACTGACCCTTGATTCCGCTCACACCGGGAATAACCCGTCGCGTCTCGAGCGCCGCCAGGTCGGCGTGCCATGTTCCGCTGACCTGAATCTTCCCGTCCGACTCCGCCGTCCCGGACGCCTTGGCCTCGATCGTCGCGAGCCGCTGCCCGTCAACTCCGAGCGTCAGGGGTGTCGCCTGCATCTGCCAGCCTTTCGGAGAAAACTCCGCGGTGAGCGGAAGCGACAGGTCGAGTCCCTGCCCAAGCGCCCGATCCCCACACTTGATTGCAACCGCCGTCGCCGCGAGCGGCGTTTTCGAAACCACGGCAACTCCCTCTGCCGTCGGCCGCACCAAAAATTCGCCGGTCGCATCGTTCCCCACCAACGTGATCCCGTCCACCATGCCCGCGAACCAACCCAGCGGCAATCCCTGCACCGACCCCTCGAACCAATCGGCGTTCGAATCGCCGGGCGTCAATCCGCTCGTTTTCTCGTCGAACGTGAAAGGTTGCAGCGATTTCACCGCGGCGATCGGTCGTCGTCCCGCCACGGCGACGCTCAACCGGTCGAACCGCACCGACCGGCCGCTCCGGGACAAATCGAAATCGGCGACGACCGTGACATCCCCGACTCGCGCCAGCACCGGCGCGACCACTCCCAGCCGGCCCGCCGCCGAGTTCAACCGGCCGGTGGCGTGCACCCGCGCGAAATCCCCGTCGGCATCGAAGCGCCCCTCGCCGGCGGTCGCGATCGCCGGGAACGGATGGTCCGGGAAAAGCCCCGTCACGTCCGAATCCCGCAGATCCACGCTCCACGTCCCGTCGAACCCGCCGGCCGCGCTCGGATGATTTGCGAGCACCGTGGCGAGATGCCGGGCGCCACGGCTGAGATCGACACGGTAAGTTTCCTTTCCCACGCCGCCGGGCCGGGCGACACTCGCCGCCAGCGCGAGATTCCCGGGCAGCGCCCCACCCTCGGCCGACAACGCAGCCTGCAACTCGACCCGGTTGATCGTCTGCGGAGTTCCCATCGTCACCTTGAGATGACCACTCGCCATCGCGGCATGGAACGGAAGGCTCGGATCCGCCACCTTCCCCGTGACCTCAATTGCGAAATCGCCGTCATGGCCGGCCGCCAGGCCCCCGCCGGTCAAATTCATGTGCACCCGGACCGGCTCCGGTTCCGCCGGCACTGCGACCAGCACATCCCCGTCGAGCACCACTCCGTCGAGCGATGTGTCGCACGGAAATCTCCCGTCGCCGAGGATCCCTCGAAAGACCCGCGCCACCCGTTCCGCGGAAGCGACGCTCGTCGCCGGCCCGCCCCGGTTGTCGTCGCGCGTCGTCACGACCGACGCCGTCGCAGTTCCGCCGGCCGATATGGATTGCCGGGTGAGGTCCAGCGTCCAGCCCTTCGCGACGAGGCTTCGGATAACCAGTTTGCGATCCCAGCCGGCGGTCTTGAGCGGAAGTTTGGCCGTGAGGGACGGCAGCGTGAGAACCGCGCCGTCAACCTCCACACGCAGGTCCGTGACCTCGACGCCGGAAAGTCCCGCGGACAGCGATCCGAGCGTCACTTGGCGGCCCGGCTCATCCGGGAGCATCATCCCCGCGATCAAGGTCTGCACTCGGGGCAGGAACGCGGCGAGCGCGAGAATCGCGACCAGCGCGAGCGCGAGCGTCAGGAAAAATAAAGATCGGCGGAGGAATCTCACTCGATGGGGCGGCTGGTCAGACCATGCATGCCCGCCGGTGTGCCATCGAAGTTACCCGGCTGCAACGCTCCGCATCCCGCCCGATTCCCGAAGCGTCGCGGCCAATTGACGCCCGCCGCCAGGCCATCAGTCTTGCGGCGTGCTCTCGGACGCGTTCGCAGGTTTGCAGAAGCTCATGTTGCCGGACCGCTGGCAGGCGCTGGCGGTCCGGGCGCTGCAAGCCGGGCGCGACGTGATCGTCGATGCGCCGACGGGGGCGGGCAAAACCTACGTCTTCGAGCGCTGGGCCGAGCAGACCAGTTTTGCGCGCCGCGCGCTCTTCACCGTCCCCACGCGCGCGCTCGCCAACGACAAGTTCGCCGAGTGGCGCGCCCGCGGCTGGGACGTCGGCATCATGACGGGCGATGTCTGCATCGCGCCCGGTGCGCCCGTCGTCGTCGCCACACTCGAGGCCGTGCAGGGCCAGATCGGTCCCGCGCCCGCCATCCGCCCGGCCGGCGGCGACCAGCCGCCGTTCCGGCTCCTCGTCATCGACGAATACCACTGGCTCGCCGACGAGCACCGCGGCAACCACTACGAGGGCGCCATGCTCTCCGCGCCGCGCGACTTGCAGTTTCTGTTGCTCTCCGGCGCCGTTGCGAACCCGGAGGATGTGGCGGCGTGGCTGCGTCGGCTTGGGCGCGAGCCGGAAGTCATCGCGCATCGCGAACGTCCCGTGCAACTCGAGGAGGTCGAGATCGATGACATGGTGCGCGGGCTGCCGCGCTGCATCGAGGGTTTTTGGGCGCGACGCGTGGCCGGCGCCCTGCGCGAAAACCTCGGCCCCGTGCTCGTGTTTGCGCCGCACCGGGCGGACGCCGAACGGCTGGCCCGGCAGTTCGCGCGCGAATTGCCGCTCGCCGAGCCGCTCACGCTCACGCCGGAGCAGGAGCAACTCTGCGGGCCGAGGCTCGCGAAGCTCCTCCGCGCCCGCGTTTCCTATCACCACAGCGGACTCACTTACGCGCAGCGCGCAGGCGTCCTCGAGCCGCTCGCCAAGGCCGGCCAGTTGCGCGCGGTCGTCGCCACGCTCGGGCTCAGCGCGGGCATCAACTTTTCCCTCCGCTCCGTGCTCATCACGGCGGGCGGCTACCGCCACGAGCACTTCGAGCACGAAATCGAGCCGCACGAACTGCTCCAGATGATCGGCCGCGCCGGCCGCCGCGGCCTCGACGAATTCGGCTACGTGCTCGTGAGCGGCAGCTCGCCCCGGATGCGCCGCGCCGAGCCGTTGCAACTCAAGCGCGCCGCGCCGCTCCCGTGGGCGTTCTTTCTCCGGCAGCTCCGCTCCGGTCGCAGCGCAGCGGACGTGGCGGTGACCGATGGTGCGCGGTTTTTCACCGACGAGCCGATCCCGCTCGGCCTCGAACACACCGCGGCGCTGCCGCCAGACTCGCTCCCCTGCGGCCAGCGCACCGACACCGGCCGCGCGCGCCTCGTCCGCCGCGAGCGCAATCCGTTTCCCGCCTGCCGCACCTGCGTCCACCGCGCCGCCTGCCTCGCGCTCTCGCCGCAACCCACCCTGCTCTGGCAATGGCAGCGCACCGACGTGCTCGATCGCGAATTGCGGCTCACCGTCCGCGGGGAAATCGTGTCGTTCTTCCTCGGCCCCGAAGGCCTCGCGCTCGCCGCCGCCCTCGAGGATCGCCGCTACCCGCTCGACGATTTATTGTTCGACGGCGCCAACCTCTTCGCCGGCGACCGGTTCGCGGGCACCAACCCGCGCCGGCTCGGCCGGCTCGCCGCCGCGTGCGAGCGGGCCTACCATCGGCTCACGATCGAGGGCTGGCTCCACGAGGGCGTGCCGATCCAATACGGCTCCGGCGCGAGCGAAGTGGTTCGCGCGCTCGTGGCGGAGGGCGCGAAGACCCGCGAGGCGCTCGACGGCATCGAGACCGCCGGCCGGGGCGACGTCGACCGGCTGCTCACCGAGTGGCGCAGCCTGCTGCGGCAGGTCGCCGGAGCCGGCCCGCTGCTCGGCGACGGCAGCCCGATGACGGGGCGCGACCATTTCATCGCGGAACGCTGGGACGTGTTTCGCGCGCTCGCGCAAAACTGGTTGCGCGAAGCAAAAGCCGATGCCCTGCCCGACCTGCCGCCACTCACCGTCGACCAGCGCCGCCCGGTCAACCATAGCGTCCTGCGCGCCCGAACGCCGCGACCGCCGGCGGCGGCATCGGCCGCGAGGTAGGGCGGAGTCTCCGACGCAGCCTCGGTTAGTGGACGCGTATCGCCGTGGAACTCAGGCCCGCCCGGGTAGCCGGCCATCCCGCAACAAGCAAATCAGCTGGCTGGCCTCATCGTAGCCGCTCGAATGTCGCACGCCCGCGGTAGCGGCCAACCCCGCGTCCGCGATCGGCTAATCGCGCATCGCTTTCCCGGGCCACGCGTCCAATTATTCAGCCGATGCAAACGTCCCCCAACCCCACGCGTTTTCTCGCCCGCATCGCCCTGACTTTCGGGGCTGCGCTCGCGGGAGCAGAAGCCGTGTCCGCCGCGGCCCCGCCTTCGTCCGAGACCATCGGTGCGATCTGGCAAAAGTATTCCAGCAACCCGGAAGTGGCCTGGCGCGATCCCGCCTCCCACACCCGCGTCGTCAACCTGACGAGCGGCTTCGACACCGCCAGCGTGTTCTATTTTCACCAGAACATCTTTACCGCCGACGGCGACCTGATGCTCTTCAGCGGCAAGCGCGGCGAAGACCGCGGTTATTTCGCGTTGAGCCTCCGGACTGGCGAGATCCGCCAACTCACCCACCAGACCGGCCAGCACCTCGTCGTGCTGCCACGTCGGCGGAGCGCGGCGTTCGATCGCGGCGACGACGTCTTCCTGCTGAATCTCGACACCGGCGAGACCCGCAAGATCGCCACGGTCCCGCATGGCCGGCTGGATCAGGGCGCGGGTTTCGGCTTCACCGCGGACGAGAGCAAACTGCTTTTCGCCTATTGCGATCAGCTCGCCGAGGAGCATGCCGCGCTGGTGAAGGCCAAGCCCGTCATGGACGACCCGCATCTGCGGCGGGTCGACTGGGTGGAGGCGTATGAACACATGCAGCGGCACAACGCCATCTACTCGGTCGACATCGACTCGGGAAAGGTCGCGGTGGTGTTCGAGGACAAGGAGAACAACTGGCTGGGACACGTGCAGGGCTCACCCACGAATTCGAACCTGGCGCTGTTCATCCACGAAGGCTTCGTCTCGGTGCACATCAAAAATCGCCTGCGCCTGCTCGACTTGACGACGGGGCAGGTGACCATGCCGCGGACGGGAGCGGCGCTGGAGGCCGAGGGCATCACGCATGAGTTCTGGGATCGCGACGGCGAATCCGTCTGGTATGACATCAGCAGCGCGGGGGCGCTCGCCCACCTGGATGTGAAAACCGGCGTGGAGACGCGCTATTCCTACGGCGGCGAGAAGGTCACCGCCGCTTCCTACGGTGGCGCGACCGTCGCGGCCTTGGACCGATCCAACAATCGCTCCATCCATTATGCCATCGGGCCGGGCGCCAAGTGGGCGGTCGGCGACGGTTTCCAGCATACCAATCCGTGGCTGTGCATCTACCGCCTCGACCAGCGGAACCCACAGACCCTGGAGGTGCCGGTCGTGCGGATCTGCGATTTCTCCCCGACCTACGAAAACCCGAAGGCCGAGTATATCGAACCCAATCCCCATCTGACGCCTGATTACCACTGGATCGTGCTGACCGTGCATCTCAAGGGCACCGCCAACAACGTTTACGCCGTGGAAATCCCGAGCCTGTGAGGGGCCCGGAAGGGTCGAGCCCTGCGTTCTGTCTTCCTCTTTGCTGCCTGCCCGCCAGAACCTGGCGTTCTGGCATTGGGAATTCGCGTCCTTGCCAGCTCGCTATGCGGCGAGCGAAGGATGGTGGACGCTTGCGGACTCGAACCGCAGACCCCCTGCGTGTGAAGCAGGTGCTCTAACCAACTGAGCTAAGCGTCCAATCAGAGGGCGAGAACGTGGACAGCCGCCCCGGACGAATCAATCCCGTTTTCATCCGCCCGTGCAAACCGAAGGTCGCAGCCGTCTTCGGGCGGCTGCCCTCCAATCCGGCCAGCCGGGGTAACGATCTACTCGCGATGCGCCGTCCAGAGCACCGTGATGAACGCGGCGGCAAACAGCGTGGGGCCGACGATCCACAGCGGGTGAATCGGCACGTGGTAGTGCGGGATCGCCCACCACACGACGAAACACTTCGCCAGGACCACCAGCCACGCCACGCCGAGAAACCAGCGCTCGAATCGCGAGAGCCCGGCCAGCGGATGAGGATGCAAGTTCACGCGCCGACCCTACACCGGGCCCCCACCTCTCGCTGCGCAGCCGTTGGCCAAGCCTGCGCGCGGCTTGCGGCCCGCGATTTTCTCGTCCGCACGGTGCGTCAAAGGTAGCGCGGGCTGAAGCCTCGCGCTACTTCTTCGTCCGCACGGCGCGGCGTCGGCCGGGAAACACTGTCCGGCAGATCTCGCAAACGGTCCCATCGCAGCCGCGCGCGGTGCAGTGTTCGCGGCCGTAAAAAATGATGCGCAGGTGCAGGGCGTTCCAATGCTCCTGCGGGAACAGTTTTTTCAAATCGCGCTCCGTCTGCTCGACCTTCCGCCCGTCGGTCAGCCCCCAGCGCTGCGCCAGCCGGTGAATGTGCGTGTCCACCGGAAACGCCGGCACGCCGAACGCCTGCGCCATCACCACGCTCGCGGTCTTGTGCCCGACGCCCGGCAGCGCCTCCAACTCGTCGAAGGTCCGCGGCACGGCGCCCCCGTGCCGTTCGACGAGAAGCCGCGAGAGTTCGGAGATGTTCCTGGACTTCGCCGGCGAGAGCCCGCACGGCCGGATGATTTCGCGGATTTTCTCGACCGGCACGTGCATCATTTTTCCCGGAGTGTCGGCGACGGCGAAGAGCGCAGGTGTGACCTTGTTCACTCCCTTGTCGGTGCTCTGCGCCGACAGCAGCACGGCGACCAGCAACGAAAACGCGTCCTTGTGCTCGAGCGGAATCGGCGTCTCGGGATAAAGCTCCGCGAGTCGGCGGTCAATGAAGGCGGCGCGTTCGACCCGGGTCATGGCGGAGCGCTCGCGTTTCAACGCGAGCCCGGTGTCTCCAGCCGGGCCTTCACGTCGGCCGGCAACTCCGCCCCGGCGAGCCATGCTTGGGCCGCCGCGGCATCGCGCTGGCGCCAGTAGGAAAATGCGCCAGCCACCGCCCCCGCCTGCGTGTCGCCGGCGGGCAGCGTCGCGGCCCACTGCGTGGCCGCGGCGGGTTCGTGCTGGGCCCACGCAGAGGCGACCATGATCAATGCCGTCTGTCGTGCAGACCCGCTCGCGAGCGATTGCGCCCAGGCGATCGCCGCCTGCGGTTCGTGGGCACCGGTGAAAAGCGCGAGATGTCCGGCCGCGGCATCCTGGTCGGCGCCGGCGGGCATCCGCGCGACGTAGGCGCCCGCCGCCGCAGAATCGTTCGCCGCCCAGCTTTCGAGCGCGTTGGCGAGCGCCAGACGCTGCGGGTCGCCGGGAGGCAGGGTCTTGATCCAGGCGATCGCGCCGGCGGGGTCGCGGGCCGCGAGTGCCCGGGCCACGTCGAGCGCGGCGAACGTCTGCACTTCCCCCGGCGGCAGCAGCGTCACGATCGAGGCCGCCGCGGCGGGGTCGGCCGGTGTCAATTTTTGCAGCGCGGCCGCGAGCGTGCGATTGCGCGGCGCGCCTGTGAGCGATTGTTGCGCGAGTTGGATGGCGCGAAGTGGATCGCCCGGCACGAGCGCCGCGATCACCGACTCGATGCCGGCCGGGCGCTCCGCGGGCTCGAGTTGCCGGCTCCAGGCGAGCGCGGCGTCGAAGTCGCGGCGCGCCCATTCGTCGGCCACGGCCCGCACGGCGTTTTCGCGCGCCTCGCCTGCCGGGACGAGCGCCAGTCGTTGCACGGCGCCCTGAACGTCTCGCTGCGCCAGCCCGGCAAAAAGCGAACTATAGATCGCGCGCTGCTCGCGCGTGACCGCGAGTTCGCGGGCGAGGACAAGCGCCTGGTCCGGGTCGCGCTGCCCGATCGCCCCGAGCGTCAGGAGCAGCGCCTGCGTGAAATCCGCGCCCGGCGGCAGCCGGCGGACGTAAGCGAGCGCGGCGGCGGAATCCTGCTCGAGCCATTGCGCGAGCAGCCGGCCGAACTCGCGGGAACGCTGCGCCACATTCGGCAGCCGCCGCGTTTCGTCGAGCGCCGTGGCGAAATCCACGCCCGGTTTCGCGCCCCGCGCACCGGGCGCGGTCGCTGGCGCTACGACGGATGCGGATGCAGATGCCGTCGATGGCGCGGTCGCGGCTGGCGGTGACGACTGGGCCGCGGTGGAGTGCGCGGCCTCCGCCGGCGCCGCGGACCGGCGGCCGAAGAACAGCCAGCCGGCGGCCACGCCGAGCACAAGGAGACCGACGAGGAAGAAGCGGCGTTGGGCGGACGGTGTCATCGGCGCGGAGCGGTGAAACAGAAATCCGGATCGCCCGGCGGGGCGCAATCCGGATTTCCGGGTGGACCGCGGCCGCGCCCGATCTCGCGGGGTCGGACGCGGCGGGCATTGGCGTTTACGGCAGGGTGTCGATCAGGCCGTTGCCGTTGATCGTCAGCCGGTCGGCGGCGACGTTGCCGTTCAGCTTGCTGTTGCCGTTGATGGTGACGGTGCCGTTGGGCGCCGTGACGGAGCCGCTGACGGTCACGTTGCCGTTGAGCGTGAAGCCGCCGGAGGCGACGTTGACCTGGAGCCACTCGGGATGACCGCTGTCGCCGAGCGAACCGTTCACCGAGACGCCGCTCGCAAGGTTGATCACGACCGGGCCCACGATCTGGAGGGTGCTGTTGCCGTTGAGCGTCAGGCCCTGGAGATTGTAGATCGACGGCGTGGTCGCGCCGGCGACGCCGAGGATGAGACCGCTGTTGCCGTTGATGGTCAGCATGCCGTAGGTGCCGGCGGGCACGGTGCGCGTGCCGGCGTTGCCGTTGAGCGTGAGGTTCCGGATCGTGGCGAAGTCGCCGGGGCTGTCGCTCGCCGAGTTGAGCGAGACGTTGCGCGTGCCGGCCGGCGCCGGCGGCGCTGCGACCACCGGCATCGCGACCGCGTTGGTGCGGCGGACGACGTGGCGGATGAGCGCGTTGCCGTTGAGCGTGATCGTGAAGTTGGTCGGCGTCGCCCCGCCAGTGCCGTCGACCGTGCCGCCGTAGGTCGGGTGGCCGTTCAACTGCACGTTCGGCGTGCCCGGGACGAGCAGGTCGCCGGAGACCCACGCATTGCCGTTGAGCGTCGTGCTCTCCGGCAGCAGCAACTGGAGCGAGCCATCGAGCCCGGCGTTGAGGGTCGGCGCATGGCGCACGAGCACCGCGGTCGAAATCACGAGCGTGCCCGTGGCGGAACCCGAATAGTTCGGATCGTCAATCGTGCCGACAACCGCGTAGGAGCCGGGCGCCGTGGGCGCCGTGGCGTTGCCGTCGTAGGTGAAGTCAACCGTGAGGCCGGCGGGCGTCGTGACTGCGGTCGCTTCCTTCGGCGTGCCATCGTAGGTCTGGTTCAGGTCGCCGAGCACGATGGTCGTCGAACCCGGGGAGATCGTGAGCGTGCCCGTCGCCGAACCCGTGTAGTTGGTATTGCTGATCGTCGCAGCGATCGCGTAGCTGCCGACGGCTGTCGGCGGCGTGGCGCTGCCGTCGTAAGTGACAGACACAGGCAGGCCCGCTGGCGTTGTGGACGTAATGACGCTCTTCGGCGAGCCGTCGTATGGCTGGCTCGAACTACTCAAGCTGATTGTCGCCGTTGCCTTCGATACCACGAGCATGCCGGACGCACTGCCGGTGTAGTTCCCATCGGTAACGGTCGCCGCGATCGCGTAGACCCCGGCGTTGATCGGCGCCGTTGCGCTGCCGTCATAGGTGATGCCGACGCTGACTCCGGCGGGCACGGTCGTCGCCGAAACCGCGCGCGGCGTGCCATCGTAAGTCGGGCTCAGGCCGCCGAGCGTCACCGTCGCGGCCGCCGGGCTGATCGTAAGCGAGGCGGCGGCGGAACCGGCGTAGTTCGCGTCGGAAATCGTCGCGACCACCGCGTAGGTCCCGGCGTTGGCGGGCGCGGCCGGACTGCCGTTGTAAGTGACGATGACGCCGAGGCCGGCCGGATTGCTGGCCACCGTGACGCCATGCGCGGCGCCATCGTAGGTTGCCGTGAGACCGCTGATCGTGACGGTCGCAGCGGCCTTGTTCACGGTGAGCGTCGCGGCATCGCTCGTCGCGGAACCGGCGACGTTAGTGACGACACAATCGTAGTCGGCGGCATCGGCCGTGACGACGCTGGTCAACGTGAGCGTGTCGGTCGTGGCGGAGGGATTGCCCGCGATCGCGACGCCGGCCTTGCGCCATTGATAGCCGAGCGGACCGGTGCCCGTGGCGGCGACCGTGAGCGTGACATTATCACCGACAGTCGCGGTTTGTGCGACGGGTGGCGTCGTGATGCTGGGCGGGACAGGGCTGAACGTCGCAAACGAGACGGCGTAATTGGCCGGCATCACAAGCGTGCCCGTGAGATCCGTCACTTCCGTGGCCAGCACCGAAACGCTGACGAGATCGCTATAACTCCATGGCGCTGTCGGCGTGAGCGTAAACGTCGTCGGGCCGCCCGAGACGCTGACTGGGACCGCGCCGTGCAGGGTGGTGCTGACGGCGAATGCCGCCGCGGCCGCGTTGACCGGCTGGTTGAACGTGATCGTGATCGCGGAATTCAGTGCGACACCCGTCGCGCCCGCAGCGGGCGACGTGCTCGCAATGGCCGGCGGGAACTCCGTGCCGACCGTGATCTTGAGATCGTCAACGCGCCAGTTGGCGGTATTGGTGCCCGCGCTGCCGGATCCGTTGTAACCATAGAGGCGGAAGGTGACTGGCGCGTCGACAGCCCAACGCACGCCGGCGAACGCGGGCGAATTGATGCGCCACACGCTGTCGGCGCCGAAGGTGCCGGTCGCGACTGGCGCTGCAAATCCGTCGACGCTCGAAAAGACGCTGTAGCTCGTCGGGCCAGTGCCCGTGCTGCGCGCCCCGAAGCTGAAGGCAGTTGCGACCACCTGTTTGCCTGCCGCCGGCGTGAGCGTGAACTCGAAGTAGGCCGACCCGCCGGTAGTCTTTACGAGCGCTCCCGTGCGTGCCGCGGCCCCGGCATTGTTGCTGCCGGAGAACGTGCTCAACGGAGTCGAGGCGGACGTGGACGTGATCAGCGCGGTCGTGCCGTTGTTGTTGCCCTGGCTCAGCGTGCCGCCGGTGATATCGGCCGGCAGTCCGCTCGAGGGATCGGCCGGGGCGGTCGCCGAATCGAAATTCCACGTGACCAAACTCAACGTCGCGGTGGTGACGTTGAGCGCGGCGGCCGAGCTTGTCGCCGAACTGACGGTGTTGGAAACGACCACGTCGTAGCTGCCGGCCGAGGCGGCGGTCGCCCCTGCCACCGTCAACCCGGCTGACGCGGAGCCTGAAATTCCACCGCCGTCGACGAGCGGAACGCCGTCCTTGCGCCATTGATAAGTCAGCGGCGCGGTGCCGGTGGCCGTCACGGTAAACGTCGCCGCAGCGCCCACGGTCACAGTCTTCCCCAATGGCTGGCTCGCGATCGCAGGCGCGACCGGAGTCACCGTGAGCGTCGCCGCGACGCTCGTGACGGACCCGGCGACATTGGAAACAACGCAATCGAAGCTGCCGATGTCCGCCACGGACACCACCGCAAGCGTGAGCGTGGGATTTGAGGCGGACGCGTTGCCCGTGATCGGCGTGCCGTTCCTGCGCCACTGGTAGGTCAAGGGCGCGGTGCCGCTCGCGGCGACCGTGAACGTCGTGGCCCCGCCATCCGGCACCGTGCGCGGCGCCGGTTGCGCCGTGATGGCCGGCGCCACGGGCAAGCCCGTCCCAAACGAGAAGCTGTAATCGGCCGGCAGCGTCAGCGTATGCGTGTCGTTCTCGGTGACTTTGCCGGCAAAAATCGTGACGCTGATGGTATCGCCGTAGGTAAAGCTTGTCGGCGGCGTCAGCGTGTAGGTGAGCGGACCGCCGGTGACGGTGGCCGCGATGGGACCACTCGTTGCGCTGGCGATCGAAAACCAGCCGCTGCTGACGCTCACCGGCTGATTAAAGGTGATCGCGATCGGCGTCGAGACCGCCACGCCATTCGTGCCTGCCGCCGGAGAGGTGGACGTCACCGCCGGCGCGATGGCGGCGGACGGAATGGCCGTGCTGGCCGTGAGTCGGATGTCGTCCACGCGCCAGTTGGCCGTCCCGACCGCCGCGTTCCCGGAGCCCGAATAACCGAAGATGCGGAATGTGATCGCGGCGCCGGTGCTGCCAGTCAGGGCGGTGAACGACGGGGCCTTGAGCGTCCACGCGCTATTGTTGGCAATCGTGCCCGTGGCAACGGGTGAAGCATAGTTGTCGAAACTCGTGAACACTGCGAACGCCTGCGCACCCGTGCCGGTGCTCCGGGTGCCAAACGTCAGTCCGGTGACCACCAGTTTCTTCGCCGCATCGGGCGTGACGGTGAACTGAAAGTAGGCGTTGAGCGCCTGGTCGAGCACGGTCGGGTTTGTCGCGAGAACTCGCGACGCGATGCCCCCGTTGCCACCGCCGGAGAACGTGGAGGTCGGCGACGCGGACGAACCATCGATCAGGACAGGATTGCCCGCCGCACTGACGTTGTTGTTGCCCTGCGTAATGGCGCTGGCGGTCATGTCGGCCGGCACGCCGCTGGTCGCGTTCGCGGTGGTGAAATCCCAAAGGATCGTCGCCGCATTGACCGTCACGAGAGATGCGCCGCTGGTTACCGAACCCAGACCGTTCGAGACGACCACGTCGTAGCTGCCCGAATCGGCGCTCGACGCATTGGCCAGAGTCAGGGTGGCAGTGGATGCCGAAGCGTTGCCGGCGATCGGAACGGTTCCCTTGCGCCATTGATACGTCAGCGGCGCCGAGCCGGTCGCCACCACGGACAGGTTAACGTTGACGCCGCCGTTCGCAGTGATCGTGGACGGTGGTTGAGTCGTGATGGCGGGCGCCGCTGCGTTCACCGTCAGCACCGCGGGACTGCTCATGACGAAACCATCGGAGTTCGTTACGACCACATCGTAGGCGACGGCGTCGACCGACTGGACGTTGGTGAGCGTCAACACGGCGTTCGTCGCACCGCCAATCGGCGAGCCGGCCTTGCGCCACTGATAGGTCAAGGTGGGTGAACCACTGGCCGTGACCGAAAAATTGACGGTGCTCCCCGCGGAAGCGGTGATCGACGCCGGCGGCGTGACGATGCCCGGCGGCACACCCGTTACAATCAGGGCGGCCGCGTTGCTGCTGGTTGCACCCACGGCGTTGGTGACCACGACCACGTAGCTGCCGGCGTCGTCCGCGTGGACGTCCGGGAGTGTGAATGTGTCGCTGGTGGCACCGGCAATCTCGGCGTCGTCCTTCAGCCATTGGTAGGACAGGGGGTCATCGCCGGTCGCGGTGACGGAGAAGCTCGCGCTGCCTCCGACGGCGGTCGACTGTGACTCCGGCTGGCTCGTAATCGCCGGCGCGCCTGCGACCGTCTGGCCGTCGACGACGGTCCGGAGCACACTGGCAACGGACGATGGCACGGCGGTGAGAAATGTATAACCCGTGTCGGCCTCGATCTGCGCGACCGAGGTCACGAAGTTCTGCCACGGCGTGCTGCGGACGCCTGCGATGTTCGGGATCTTGATGGTGATGATCCGCGTCGACGTGGTGATGCGGCTGAGGGCGGAGCCGGGACCGACCGGGACTACCAAAGCAATCTTCCAAGTATAGCCCGGAATCGCCACGCCGCTCGCGAGGTTGGAGCCGCCGAAGCCGCTCGGGCCGCTCGTGATCAGGATTTCGTTGCCCGCCGCCGCCAGCGAGCGAGTGTAGCTCTCGAAGCTGGCCCAGACACCCTGATTGTTGTCAGGCGACTGCGGGACCATGTTCGACATGAAGAAGGTCGCATCGTTGTCGGCGCGGGTGTCCGTGCGGTCGGCCGAAGGCGACATGTGGCCGCGATCGTAGCCCGAGCCGCTGTAGTCGGTCGTCTGGACTTGGTAAAAGCCCGCCGGCAGCGTCGTATCTTGAAAGAAGTTCGGCGAGCGGCCGGCGCTGCCGGAGTCGGCGGAAGTGTAGTCCCACGCCACCCAGTTCGCCTCGTGCGTGGTGTCGTTGTAGTCCAGCGAGTATTGGGCGCGCGGGATGAGGTAGTGCGTGTGGTTCGACGTGTCCGCCGTGGCGCCGGTCGGGTTGCCGAGCTGCGCCTGCAGCGCGGGGTCGACGATCGCGAAGGACGCGACGCTGGTGAGGCAGAACGCAAATGCCGCGAACGCGGCGCGAAGGTGATTCATGGGCGCAAGGGAAAGGTTGGGCGTTAGCATGCCGGCGCCGGAGAAAAGTCACGCGAGAAGGGGCCTCGTCGCAAATTTGTCACGCTCGGTATGCTGCCAGTGGGAAACCGCCAGGTGGTGAAGCCCGTTCGTGAGGACGACGGCGTGCGGGCGGACCCGCGGCACCGGCGTTCACGAAACCAAGCTTCGCGGCGGAGGCTTTGAGCCTTCGGCGGCCGCGTCAATGCCAATGCTTCGCCGCTCACGAAAACCCGCACCGGGCGCAGCTTGGAGCCCAAGTCCACGCGACCGGACGGATGATCCCGTCAGCCGCCAAATCGCGGTTGCGCGCTCCGGGCGTGCGCCTACCGTCAACTCCCGATGTCCTCGCTTCGCGATCTCCTGGCTCCCTGCGACACCTTTCCCCGCCGCCACCTCGGCGAAAACCCGGCCGACACCGCCGCGATGCTTCAAGTCCTCGGCTATCCGTCGGTCGACGCGTTGACGGACACCGCCGTGCCGCCGCACATCCGCCTCGGCCGCCCGCTCAATCTACCAGCGGCGCTCGGCGAAAGCGCCGCGCTCGGCGAACTCCGCGCCCTCGCCGGCGAAAACAAGGTTTTCCGCAGTTGCATCGGCCTCGGCTATTACGACACCCACACTCCGGGCGTCATCCAGCGCAACATTCTCGAAAACCCCGGCTGGTATACCGCCTACACGCCGTATCAGGCGGAGATTTCGCAGGGCCGCCTGGAGGCGCTGCTGAATTTCCAGACCATGGTCTGCGACCTCACCGGCCTCCAGATCGCCAACGCCTCGATGCTCGACGAGGGCACCGCCGCCGCCGAGGCCATGATGATGTGTCACCGGCTGAAGGAGGGCGCCGCCGATGTAAATCACACCTTCTTCGTCTCGTCCGCCTGCCATCCGCAGACGATCGACATCGTCAAGACGCGTGCCAAGCCGCTCGGCATCGAGGTGATCGTCGGCGATCACCGCACGTTCGCACCCGGCGCCGATTGTTTCGGCGTCCTCGTGCAGTATCCCGACACGTCCGGCTCGATCCACGATTTCGAAAAATTCTTCGCCACCGCCCACGCCGCCGGCGCGTTCACCATCGCCGCGACCGATCTGCTCGCGCTCACCCTGCTGCGCGCACCCGGCGAATTCGGCGCCGACGTCGCCGTCGGCTCCGCGCAGCGCTTCGGTGTGCCGCTCGGTTTCGGCGGGCCGCATGCCGGGTTTCTCGCGACGAAGGACGCGTTCAAGCGCCAGATGCCCGGCCGGCTGGTCGGTGTGTCGAAGGACGCGCAGGGCGACCCCGCCATGCGCCTCGCGCTCGGCACGCGCGAGCAGCACATCCGCCGCGACAAGGCCACGTCGAACATCTGCACCGCCCAGGTCCTGCTCGCGGTGATGGCGTCGATGTATGCCGTCTATCACGGTCCCGATGGTCTGAAAAAAATCGCACGGCGCGTGAACCTGTTGACGAGTCTCCTCGCCGGGGCTCTCACGAAGGCCGGCGCCACGGTGAACGCCGAGCCGGTATTCGACACGCTCACCGTTGGCAACGTGTCCGCCGCCCGCGTCCTCGCGGCCGCCGGGGCGAAAAAATTCAACCTGCGCGCCATCGACGAAACCACGGTCGGCGTCTCGCTCGACGAGACGACCGGCGTCGCCGACGTGCAGACGATCGTGGGTTTCTTCAGTGAATCCGCCAAGCTGCCCGATGTAGCCGGGGTCGCCGACGCCGGCCAGCCGGGCTCAGCGAGCCCGGCTACATTCCCAGCTCCCTTCGTCCGCACCTCGGATTTCCTCACCGCGTCCGTCTTCCACCGCTACCACACCGAGCACGAGATGCTCCGCTACATCAAGCAGCTCGAGGCGAAGGATCTTTCGCTCTGCCACTCGATGATCTCGCTCGGCTCGTGCACGATGAAGCTCAACGCCACGAGCGAGATGTTTCCCGTCTCGTGGCCCGAGTTCGGCAAATTGCACCCCTTCGCACCCGCGGAGCAGACCCACGGCTACCAGAAACTTTTCCGCGACCTCGGGGCCTGGCTGGCCGAGATCACCGGCTTCGCCGCCGTCTCGCTCCAGCCGAACGCCGGCTCGCAGGGCGAATACGCCGGGCTGCTCGTCATCCGCGCGTTTCACGAGTCCCGCGGCGAGGGCCGGCGCAACGTCTGCCTCATCCCGACCAGCGCCCACGGCACCAATCCCGCCAGCGCCGCGATGTGCGGGTTCAAGGTCGTCGCCGTCGCCTGCGATGCGAACGGCAACATCGACGTCGCCGATCTCCGCGCCAAGGCCGCAGCGCACGCCGCCGATCTCGCCGCGTTGATGGTCACCTACCCGAGCACGCACGGCGTGTTCGAGGCCTCGATCAAGGACATCTGCGCCATCGTGCACGAGCACGGCGGCCAGGTTTACATGGACGGCGCCAACATGAACGCGCAGGTCGGGCTCACCTCGCCCGGCCACATCGGCGCCGATGTCTGCCACCTCAATCTCCACAAGACGTTCTGCATCCCCCACGGCGGCGGCGGCCCCGGCATGGGCCCGATCGGCGTCGCCGCGCACCTCGCGCCCTTCCTCCCCGGCCACGTTTTCGGAAACTCTCAGTTCTCAGCTCTCGGCTCTCAGCTCCGCGCCGGAGGCGCCGTCTCCGCCGCTCCGTATGGGTCCGCCTCCATTCTCGTCATCTCCTGGATGTTCATCCAGATGATGGGCCCCGACGGCCTGACCGCGGCGACGAAGGCCGCCATCCTCAACGCGAACTACGTCGCGAGGCGCCTCGAGAAATTCTTCCCCGTCCTCTATCGCGGCAACGCCGGCCTCATCGCGCACGAGTGCATCGTCGACCTCCGCGCGTGGAAAAAACACGGCGTCGAGGTCGAGGACGCCGCCAAGCGCCTCATGGACTACGGCTATCACGCGCCGACCATGTCGTTTCCCGTCCCGGGCACGTTCATGATCGAGCCGACCGAGAGCGAAACGAAGGCCGAGCTCGACCGCTTCTGCGACGCGATGATCTCCATCCACGGCGAGATGCAGGCCGTCGCCAACGGCGAGTCCGACAAGGCCAACAACCCGCTCAAGCACGCGCCGCACACCGCGAAGGTCGTCTGTGCCGACGCGTGGGACCATCCCTACTCGCGCGAGACCGCCGCGTTCCCCGACCGTCACACGCGCGCGAGCAAGTTCTGGCCCGCCGTCGGCCGCGTCGACAACGTCTATGGCGACCGCAACCTCGTGTGCTCGTGCGTCGGCATGGAGGCGTATGCCGACGCTGAAACCGTGGTGCGATAATCGCGATTCCGGCGCAAAACGCCGCGCGACGGATCGCCCCCCCCAGGCGTAATACCAATCGCCCGGTGCGAATGCCCTTAAAGGAGAACGGACCTCCCGGTCCGTTTTAGGAACTTTTCTCCCACTCGGGACACGCGAACGGACCGGGAGGTCCGTTCTCCTGCAATGGGCAAAAACTTGGGGCGATTGGTGTAAGCCGCGCGCACGACCGGCCGCCGGCAGGCCCGGCGGCCGGTGTTCCGACTGCGACTCAGGGCCGCAGGTTATACTTCTGCACGTGCCGCGCCCCGACCGGAGCCACCGGCGCCTCGGCGCCGACGATGCCGATCGCAGCCGCGACCGTGTCGGGCCCCGAAGTCACGGGACCGCCGAAGAGGATGAAGCTGAAGTCGGCGCCGCCCTGCTGCGCGTTGCCATGGCAGCCCATGCAGCCGCCCATGTTATAGCCGCGACCGGCATGCGCGACATTCGCGAACGGCGTGCCGTTGACCGTGAAATCCGTGATCGTGTTGGCGATGGTCTTGATGTTCGGGCCGGCATAAAATTTTCCGCTGAACACCTGCAGGTTGTAGTCCGTCTCCACCACGCTGTTCGCCTGGTAGAACGTGGACTCCTTGGGGCCCGTGTAGTCGACGCCGGGCGTTTTGCCGCCGAGCGGGACGTTCTGCACGTTGACGAGCTTGTAGTAAGCCCAGGGGTTCGCCGTCCCGGCCGGGAGATTCTGTTGGATGTAGGCCGCGATGGCCTGATGCGCGGCATGGTTGGCGGCGACCACCTCGCGCAGGATCGCGTGCTTGCGACGATTCACCAGCACCGTGCCGTCCACCAGACCGTTACCCGGCTCGTTCTGGTAATAGAGCTGGCCGAGTGGATTTTGGACGCTGCTCTTCGCGGGCTGGAATGTCTGGTAGCTTTGCGCGGTGGCGTTCTGCGAGACGACGTCAGGGGTGAGGGCCGACGCCGACGGCGTGCCGATGCTCGCGCCATCCGCGGTTTCCACGGGATTGCCGCTGGGGTCGGTGATGTTGTCAGCCTGCTCGAACGTCGCAAAAACGAAGTAAGGTGCCGTCGGCGTCTTCTGGATGATGTGCAGCGCGAGCAGGGCGAGCGTGTCGTCGACATACTGCGTCACGCCGTTGTTTTTGACGTAATAGCGCACCGTGGTCGTGTAGAAGCGGGCGGGGTTTTCCGTGGGCGCGAGTTTCCGCCAGGCGGCCTTGAGCTCGACAGTCCCGTTGGGAAAGCTGACGAGCGTGGTGCTGCCCGCCGGCGGACTGGCGAGATTCTGCTGGATGTAGGCCTTGGTCGTGCTGAACGGCGCACCGCCCGCCCACCAGCCGAGCGGCGCGAGGTAGTCGAACTCCGCGCGACTGCCTTTCGCCATGAAGAGAATCTGGTTGCCGGAAAGCCCGGTGTTGCCCGCACCGGCGCCCGCGTAAATCAAATCCAAGCCGATCTGGCTGTTCTCGTCGCAGTTGATCCACGGGGTCGTCATGCTTGGCGTGCCGCTGTTGGGCGGAATCGCTGTCGCACTGTAGTCGTAGGCGGGCGGCGCGTCGTAGCCGTAGTAGGGCGCGCTGGCCGTGCCCAGGTTCTTGAGCGCGTTGCTCCCCGCCTGCGCCGCCTGGCTGCCCGGCGGCAGACCGTTCCCCGGGAAAATCTCCACCTTGCCGCGATACGTGTGCCACACCAAGGGGTGCGTGGCGTCGGTGTAGGCGGGGTCCCCGAAAAACTTCGTCGTGTCGGCCGTCTGACGCGCGCTCTCCAAACCCGTCTGCGCGACCGCCGGCCAGTTGAGCGCGATGAATTCCTGCCACGCAAACGCCGCCGCCTGCGAGAGTGTGGCATTCGGTGCGCCGCCGGCGATGTCCGCCGGGAGATTCGGGCTGACCGTGATCGCCGGTGGTGGCGGCGCCGTCGTCTCGTCGGCGGCGACCGCCGCGAGGGTCGCAGCGACGGCGAAGGTGAAACCCAATACGCCGCCGACCACGGCCAGACCGCGGCGCGGCGTGGCATGGGCGTTGGGATCGAGGTCGGCGGCGGCCGGCTCGTCCGCCCTCCCTGGAGTCGTTTCGGGTGCGCCTGCGGGTGCGCGATCGGGGTGCCTTTCGTTGCAGCGGGTGTTCATGGGGCTGGATGGGATTCGTGGTTGGATTGCGATCTTCCCCGGCGCGGGGCCGAGGCCACGGGGGCAAAGCCCGGAAGTGGGTGATCGAACTCCATGCGAAAAACGCCGGCGAAAGGGGCCACGCGGCAGCGCCTGCCAACCGGCGCCTGCCGGGATGAAGGCCTGGTTCGGGCAAAACCCGGCCCGGCCGCGTGGCAATTTCCCCGCCGTCCAGCGCTACACCAGCCAAGTCTTCAGCGTCGTGATCCGCGGAAACGACGCGGGCAGCTTCTCCCACGCGTCGCCGTCGTTGCGCGAATAAAACAGCTCGCCGCCCGTCGTGCCCAGGTAGATGCCCGCCGGCGTGAGCGAATCCGACGTCATCGCATCGCGCAGCACGCCCACGTAGTGCTCCTTCTGCGGCAGCCCCTTCGTCAGCCCGCGCCAGATCCGGCCCCGGTCGCGCGAACGCCACACCTTCAGCTTGCCCTCGGGCACCACGCGGTTGCTGTCCGCCAGCAGCGGCACCACGAAGAGATCGCGCAGCGTCGCTGCCATCGGAAAACCGAAATCGTGCGGCAGCCCCGCCGAGACGCGCTTCCACGAATCCGCCCCGTTGTCCGTCGTGAACACGCCGCCGTGAAACTGCATCGCGAGGGAATTCGGCCGCGAGGGATCGAGCACGATCTTGTGCACGCACCGGCCGAGGTCCGGATCCTTGATGAACTCCGGCGCGACATTGTGCAGCCCCTCGTTGCAGAGCTTCCACGTCGCGCCCGCGTCGTCGCTGCGGAACACCCCGACCGCCGAGATGCCGACCCACAGGCGTTTCGCGTTCGCCGGATCGACGACGATCGAGTGCAGGCACAAGCCGCCGAAGCCTCCCATCCAGCGCGGGCGCGTCGCATGCGTCGTGAGGCCGGTGAGTTCGCTCCACGTTTCGCCGTCGTCGCGGCTCACGAACAACGCCGCGTCGTCGACGCCCGCATACCAGGTGCCGGGTTGCGAAGGATGACCGGGCACGATCTGCCAGATGTGCTTCAGTTTCGCGGTGGCGTCCTTCGCGAAAGCCGGATCGCGCTTCACGCCGTGCCACGTCTTGCCGAAATCCTTCGAGACGCGAATCGACGAACCGTGCTCGAAGCTCAGCGTGCCGGCGAGAATCCGGCCGTGGCGCGAATCGCCGCACAGGCTGAAGACCTCCCAGCCCCCGAGGTGCGGGCCGGTGAGCTTCCACTTCGCGCGCGTCTCGTCCGTGTGATAAAGAAAAACACCCTTCACCGTGCCGATCAACAGCACGAGTTTCCGCGGGCGTGGGCTTCCCTTGGGCATGGCGGGAAGTTGGCGATTCCCGAAACCGCAGGCGAGCGAGATTTGCTGCGACCCGGCTCACACCGCCGGCCGGCGCCGCAAGTTTTGCGCAGAGTTCGTCAAGCCTCGCACAGACGGCGCCGGCGCCCCGCGGCACAATCACGGCCCATGGACGCCGCCCCTCGCTCATTTCCATCTCGGTCGCCCACCGCCGACCCGCGCCCGGTGGGATGCCTTGACACGCCCCAAAAATCAACCCCCGGACTCCGATGAAATCGATTCCGAAATTCCATCTTGCCGCCGCGCTCGCCGCCACCGCCATCGGTGGCCTCGCCGCCGGTTGCTCTGCCTACGACGTCAAGCTCGACTCGATCAGCCGCGCCGTCCCCGCGCCCGCCGCCAACCGCGCTTCCTACACGGTCGAAAATCGCAACCCGGCCATCGCGACCGACAGCCTCCGCTATCGCGAGGCCGCCCGGCACATCAAGACCGCACTCTCGGGGCGCGGTTTGTGGGAGGCGCCCAATCCGTCCGCCGCCGCCCTGGTCGTCGCACTCGACTACGACATCGACCCGCCGCCCATCGTCTACAAGGAGACGGAGGTGCCGGTCTATGTTCCAACCTGCCCCGCCATCGGCCAGATGACCGGCCGCCAGTTGGTCGGCCACGAAAATACCCCGGCGCCAACCGTCGTCCGCGAGCAACATCTATCGGTCTCCTGCCGTGAAAACAGCGCCCCTCCGGATGGCCGGCCCGCGCCCGAACTCTGGCGCATCGAGGCGAGCATCGAGGACGAAAAGACCGACCTTCGCGAATGTCTGCCTGTCCTCGCCGCGGTCGTGATGAACCAGATCGGCACCACGACCGACGGCGTCGCGACCACGCGAATCGGCGCGAACGACCAGGCCGTCGCGTTCATCAAAAAAGGCCTGTGATCGCCTCGACAAGCCGAGGCTTGCCGCCGCTTTTCGGGGCCGGCTTTCCTGATCGGACTCCCCTCCCCGCCGGCCTCGCCTAGGCCGCGCTTGACGGGAAAGTGTAACCAGTGACACTTTGTCCGCGATGAAGACGATTTCGATCAAGCAGCTCCACGCCGAGACTGGCCGCTGGGTGCGGGCCGCGAAAAAAGAGACTTTCATCGTGACCGATCGTGGCGAGCACGTTGCCACGCTGAAGCCACACGTGCCCGCCGCCAAACCTTTGGCGGTCTTTTCCCTCAAGAGCCGAGGTTTTCGCCCAAAAGTGGCGGTCGATTCAACGATCTATATCTCCGAAGATCGCAACGGACGATGATCTATCTTGACGCGTCCTATTTGGTAAAGCTCTACACCGATGAACCCGGGGCCGATGAAGTGATCGGGTGGGCCGAAGGCAAAGGTGAGTTTGCCTGCGTAATGCACGGACGCCTGGAACTCGTTTCCGCCCTTAAGCGACATCAGCGCGAAGGTTCGCTTACCAGTCAGCGTCTGAAGGCACTGATCCAATTGCTGGAGAAAGACGAGTCGTCCGGCCTGATTCGCTGGCTGCCCTTCACCGAAGAAATGGTTAAGACCGTCTGCCAGCAAGTGCTCGACCTGCCGGCCGCCGTCTTCCTCCGGGCCGCCGACGCGCTCCATCTCGCGTGCGCCGCCGACGCCGGTCTCGACGAAATCTACAGTCACGACCGCCATCTTCTTGCCGCCGCGCCGCATTTCGGATTGCGCGGTCGCGATATCATTTCGCCAAAATCCCAATGAAACTCCTCCGCCACCTCACCCCCGCCGGCCCCGCCTACGCCGCCCTGCAGCCCGACGGCTCCGCCCGCGAAATCGCCGGCGATATCTTCGGCGATATCTTCGGCGACTTCCGCGTCACCGATCGCACTGTCCAACCCGGCAAGGCCCTCACGCCCGTCGTGCCGGCGAACATCCTCTGCATCGGCCTCAACTACAAGAAGCACGCCGCCGAGAGCAACAGCCCGCTGCCCAAGTATCCCGTCCTCTTCATCAAGAACACCGCCAGCGCGCAAAATCCCGGCGACGCCATCGAGATTCCGAAAAAGCTCGAAAGCACGCGGGTCGACTACGAGTGCGAACTCGCCGTCGTCATCGGCCAGCGCTGCAAGAACGTCTCCCGCGCCGCCGCCCTCGACTACGTCCTCGGTTACACCTGCGGCAACGACGTCTCCGCGCGCGACTGGCAGCGCGACGGCGGCGGCGGCCAGTGGTGCCAGGGCAAGGGCTTCGACACCTTCTGCCCGCTCGGTCCCGTCCTCGTGACGCGCGACGAAATCCCGAATCCCAACGCGCTCCGGATTCGCACGATCCTCAATGGCCAGACGATGCAGGACTGGAACACGAACGACATGATCTTCGACGTGCCCGCGATCATCGAGTTTCTGAGCAGCAGCAAGACGCTCCTCCCCGGCACCGTCATCCTGACCGGCACGCCGCACGGCGTGGGCTTCGCGCGCAATCCCCCCGTCTTCCTCAAGGCGGGCGACACCGTGAGCATCGAGATCGAAAAGATCGGCACGCTCACCAATCCGGTCGTCGACGAAAAAATCTAGGCTCTCTTCATGCACCGGGTCAGCCTCGATGCTCTGCCGTGGGAGGAGCAGCACTCGCCCACGAAAAAATTTCACTCGTTCTTCCGCAACCTTTCGCTCGCGCTCGGCGGCATCCGCAACACCGGCATCTGGGGTGGCGGCCATCCGTTCGATCTCCAGATCCGCCGCATTCCCGCCGGCGCCTCCGTTTGTCCGTTTCACTCCCATGTCGCGCAGTGGGAGTTGTTCGTCGTTCTCGCCGGCACCGGCACCGTCCGGGCCGGCGGCGAGACGCACGCGATCAAGACAGGCGACGTCTTCATCCATCCGCCCGGCGAGCCGCATCAGCTCGTCAACTCGGGCACTGGCGACCTCGAGGTCCTGATCGTCACGGACAACCCGCCGCTCGACGCGTGTTATTATCCGGACTCCGACAAATGGGCCCTCCGCCCGCCGATGAAATTTTTCCGGATGACCGAGGTCGACTATTTCGACGGCGAGGACGAACCTGTGCCCGGCGCCGCGCCTTACCCCCTGGCTCCGGCACCCGTCGCGGCGCCGGTCGCGCCTTTCGCCTCGCGCAAAATCCATCCCGACGACCTGCCGTGGGAATCGTGGGATTCACCCGGCGGAAAATTTTTCGGCACGAGCAAGGAGCTTTCCATCGCGCTCGGCGCGAAACGCAAGACGCCGCCCGGTCTCGGCGGCCATCCGTTCGACCTCGAACTTTCGAAATTTCCACCGGGAAAATCCGGCTGCCCGTTTCACCGCCACGCGGCCCAATGGGAACTCTACTACATCCTCGCCGGCACCGGGACCGCGCGGTGCGGCGATGAGCGCCATGTCGTCAAGCCGGGCGATGTCTTCCTCCACCCGCCGGGTGAGGCGCATCAGTTGATCAACACGGGCGAAGTCGATCTCGAGTTCTTCCTCGTCGCCGACAACCCGCCCGTCGACTACTGGTATTACCCCGATTCCAAGAAATGGGGCCTGCCGGCGCCACGGATGTTTTTCCGCCCCGAGCCGCTCGACTATCACTACGGCGAGGAGTGAACCGCCGTGGGGGTTCCGGCCTGCTCGCCGCCACGGTCGCGCGGCGGCGGCGGAAATGGCGGCGGCCGGCGCAGGGGCGGCGGGGCGACCCGGAATCGCTCGTCCGTCAGCGTCCGGAGGAACGCCACGAGCGCCCGCTGGTCGTCGGCCGTCAGCTTCATGCCGTCAGCCGGGTGCTTCGCGAGATTGGGATCGAGATTGTCGTGGCGCGCGACGCCATGGTCGTAGTGGGCGACGACTTCCTCGAGCGTCGCAAACCGGCCGTCGTGCATGTAGGGCGCGGTTACCGCGACATTGCGCAGCGACGGCGTCTTGAATTTCCCCTCGTCGCTCCTCTGGTTCGTCACGCGCCCCCGGCCGTTGTCCGCCGGCGCGAGGTCGAGTCCGTTGTTCTTGTAGGCAAAGTCGCTGAACAGCGTCCCACCGTGGCAGTGAAAGCAATCCGCGCCCCGCTGGCCGCGCGCCGGGTCGTATTCCGTCACAAAGAGCGCGAAGCCGCGTTTCTCTTCCTCGGTCAGCGCCAGCTCGCCGCGCGTCGCCCGGTCGAACTTCGAGTCGGCGGAGACCTGGGTGAGCAGGTATTGCTCCAGCGCGAGCGAGAGCCGCTGCGCCGTGATGTCGGGCGTGCCGAACGCTGCCGCGACATCGCTGCGCACCCGCGGATCGCGCGCCAGCCGCGACGTCACCTGCGCGAGATCGGCGTGCATCTCGACCGGGTTGGTCATCGCCGCCAACGTCTGGTCGCGCACGCGCGGCTGGCTGCCGTCCCACGCGAACGCCGGGTTCCAGGCGAGATTCATCAACGGCATCGAATTGCGCGCACCCAGCTTGCCTTCGGCCCCGCGGCTCAACGCCACGCGGTCGCTGAATGCCCGCGCCGGCGAGTGACAGTCCGCGCAACTCTGCCGCCCGTTGCCGGAGAGCCGCCGGTCGCCAAACAGTCTCCGACCAAGTGTCACGCCCTCGACCGTCAGCGGATTGTCCGCCGGCAGGCTCGGCTGCGGAAATCCCGCGGGCACGCTGAACGCAAATGGCGTCGCTTTTCCGCCAGCGACGCCCCGCGCCACGTCCGCGCCCTCCGCCGTCCGCGGCAACGCCAGGGTCGCCGGCTTCGCCTCCAGCCAGAAAAACGCGCGCTCCACCCCGCTCGCGAGTTCGCCCGCCAGCGCGTCGCCGTCGCCGGAATGCGTCGACTCGACCGCTCCGCCCGCCGCCAGCTCCCGGCGGGCCAGCACGCGGGCGAGATCCAGCGCCAGGTCGATTCGCGTGTCGCCGCGGACGGAAAACGCGGCGAGGAATCGCACCGGCATGAGGTGCGCATCCGTCGCGAGGTGATAGGAGAATCCGTCCTCCGGCCCGCCGGCCGCCGCGCGCCATTTGCCCTCGAGCGCGAGAAAAATGAAGCCGCCCTGCCAGCCCCAGTGGAGCCGGTTCACGAGCGGGTTCAGCGGATGGCCCGCCGGCCAGCGCGACGGATCGGCGTGATTGATCTCCGGCGGCACCCCGATCCGGTATTCGATGCCGGCGTAGTCGCCCGCCGGCACGTTGTGCAATTCAACCGCCAGCCGACCGTCGGCCGCATCGATGAAACCATACTGCCCGTCCAGCCGCACCGTCCCGCCATCGGCGCGCCGCAACGTCACACCCGACACGACCGCCGCCAGCCGCGTGATCCGCAGCGACTGACCATGATCGTTGGCGAGTTCGCCCGAGGGCACCGCGATCGCGTCGCCGTGCCAGCGCGGCGTCAGGCGCAACTCCACCTCCGCCGCACCGAGCGGCAGGGCGAGGAGGAGATACCAGAGCACGCCACGCATGCGCCATCGTAGCCCGTGGCGGTTAAGCCGGTGTGAGCCGGGCGCGGGAGAATTGTTAAGGGCGTGTTAAGCGGGTGAGCCCGCGGTTGCGTGCCGCCGCGTTTTCCAGCAAACTCACTCCGCCCGATGAGTCCCGACGACACCTCCGCCCCCGGTCGCACGCGACTGCTGATGATCGACGACGACAAGAAGCTCTGCCGGCTCGTCTCGACCTACCTCGAACCGCTCGGCTTCCAGGTATCGGTCGTCCACCACGGACCGGACGGCGTCGAGCGCGCGACTGCCACGGGCGCCGACGCCCCGCACGTCGTCATCCTCGACGTGATGCTGCCCGGAATCGACGGCTTCGAGGTGCTCCGCCGGATTCGCCAAAAAAGCACCGTGCCCATCCTGATGCTCACGGCGCGCGGCGACGAAACCGACCGCATCGTCGGCCTCGAGGTCGGCGCCGACGATTACCTCCCCAAGACTTTCTCGACGCGCGAGCTGCTCGCCCGCCTCCGCGCCGTCCTGCGCCGCAGCGCCGCAACCGCCGCCGCACCCGGCGCCGACGCGCCACCCGCGGAGATCGTGGTCGGTCCGTTGCGCGTCAATCTCGACGCGCGCTCGGCTGCGCTCGGCGACACGCCGCTTGTGCTGACGCCGGTCGAGTTCGACCTGCTCGCCTGCCTCGCAAAGGCCCGGGGCCGCGTGAAAACGCGCGAGGCGCTGCTCGACGAGATTCGCGACCGCAACTACGACGTCTTCGACCGCTCGATCGACGTGCACATTTCGTCGCTGCGCAAGAAGCTCAACGACGACGCGAAGAACCCGAGCTTCATCCGCACGCTGCGCTCCGCCGGCTACATGCTCGTCGCGCCCGGCCCGATGTAGGGCGGGGTCGCCGAACCCCGCCTTGCCCGCAACTTGGCGGGGTTCGGCGACCCCGCCCCACAACTTTTCGCGACGCCTGGGCTACGGCGTCGGATTCACCACGATCTGCGCCGTCACATCGACGCCGTTTTGCTGGAGCGCCGCCTGGTTGGTTTTCGCCGGGATCGGGTTGCCGTGCGAATCGCTTCCGTTGGTGAATTTCAACTGCGTGAGCCCGCTCACCTGCACGGCGCGGCCGTTGGCCTGCGCGAAATCGCCCCCGGTCACCCACGTGTTGCCAGTCGCGCCGCCGAGGACGAGCACGCCGGTCGCCGCATCGAACGCACTGATGTCGCCGACATAAACCGGGCCGGTGAACTGCACGCCCGGAGCGTAGATCCCCGTCAGCCCCTTGGTCGCAAAGAAGCTCGCGTCCGCCGCGCGCACACCGCCGAACTTCCCGTCCGCGCTCGAGATCGCGATGAACGCGAGGTCCGCGATGCCGTCGTAAACGACGTTGTCCTTGAACAGCGCCTGGTTGACCGCCGTGATCCGGCCCACGCTGAAGACCGACACATTGGTGGCCGCCGTCGCCCCGGTGATCACGATCCCCGCGTGGCCCTTCATGTAGGCGACCGATTGATTGTAGTTCACCGGCAGCGCGGGGCCGGTCGCGTTGTCGAGCACGAGCGAGAGCGTGCCCGGTCCGCTGAACTCCACCTGCACGATGTCGTCGTTGAGATCGACGAACGACGTCCGCGTGATCTGCTGCAACGCGTAGTCCGACGTGATCGCCTCGGCCGCCCCCTCGACCAGCACCTGGTCGAAGGTGTTGCCGTTGGCCGCCACGAAAACGTCGTGCTGCACCTCCTCGCCCGCCCCGATGACCTTCGCACCCGTCGTCACGCCCACGATCGCCGCGGCACTCGTCGTCGCGGCGCCGCTGCTGACCACGGCGTCGTATAGTCCCGTGTCTCCGGGCTGGAGGTTGACGAGCGTGAGCGCCGTTCCGATGGCGCCCGTGATGTCGGTGCCATTGCGCTGCCAGCGGTAGGACGCTATGCCGCCGCTGGTCGCGGTAACGTTCAGGTTCACGCTGCTTCCCGCCGAGGCCGTGGTGCTGGCCGGTTGGGAGGTGATGGCCGGCGCCGCCGTTGTTGTGACAGTGAGCGTTGCGACGTTGCTGCTGACGGAGTTCGCGCTGTTCGAAACCGTGCACGAATAATTTCCCGCATCGGCCGCCAGCGTGCTGCCGATCGTATAGCTCGCGGCGGTCGCGCCGGTAATTGCCACGCCCGCCTTGCGCCACTGGTAAGTGAGCGGCGCGGTGCCTGTCGCAACAATCGTAAACGTCGCGCTGGCACCCGCCGCCACTGTCAGGCTGACCGGCTGCGTCGTGATCGCCGGCGCCGTCGCCGGCGCGCTCACGACCAGCACCGCCGCGCTACTGGTCACGGAGCCGAGGCTGTTCGTCACCACGCATGTGTAACTGCCGGCGCTCATCGCCTGCGCACCGGTGATCGCGTAGTTCGCGGTCGTCACACCCGCGATCGGCAGCCCGTCCTTATACCATTGGTAACTGAGCGGCGCCGTGCCGTTCGCCACGACGCTGAGCAGCACGTTGCCGCCCGCCGCGATCGTCGCTCCCGTGGGCTGCGTGGCGATGCCCGGCGCCACGGCGGCAGTCGTCACCGTCAGGGTCGCTGTGCCGCTCGTGACCGAACCCGCATTGTCGGTCACGACGCACGCATAGCCACCGGCGTCCGCGGCCTGCGCGCTCGCAATCGTGTAGCTCGCGCCCGTCGCGCCGACGATGGCGCCGCCACTTTTCTGCCACTGGTAGGTCAACGGCGCGGTTCCGCTCGCCACCACCGTGAACGTCGCGCTGGCGCCCGTGGTCACGTTCGCGTTCCCGGGTTGAATCGTGATCGTCGGCGCCACCGCGGGCGTGCCCACGGTCAGCGTCGCCGCGTTGCTCGTCGCGGAACCCGCGCTGTTCGTCACCACGCAACTGTAACTCCCCGCGTCGCCCGCCTGCACATTCGCAATCGTGTAGCTCGCTGAGGTCGCACCCCCGACGTCCACGCCGCCCTTCCGCCATTGATAGGTGAACGGGCTCGAACCGCTCGCGCCCACCATGAATGTCGCGCTGCCGCCGGCGGCCACCGTCAGCGCCGCCGGTTGCGTCGTAATCGCCGGTGCGATCGCCGCGCTGGTGATCGTCAACACCGCCGCGTTGCTGGTGGCCGAGCCCGCGCTGTTGCTCACCACGCAAGTGTAACTGCCGGCATCGCCCGCTTGCGCGCCCGCGATGGAGTAGCTCGCCGCAGTCGCGCCGGAAATCGCATTGCCGTTCTTCGACCACTGGTAGCTCAGCGGCGCCGAGCCGGACGCGACGACCGTGAAGGTCGCGCTGCCGCCGGTGGTCACCGTGGCGCTGGCCGGCTGCGTCGTGATCGCCGGCGCCGTCACGACCGGGTTCACGACGAGTGTTACCGCGTTGCTCGTGGTGGAGCCGGTGGAATTTGTCACCGTGACCGCATAACTGCCCGCGTCGCCAGTCTGCGGGCTGGCAATCGTGTAGCTGGTGTTCGTCGCACCGGAAATCGCGCCGCCGCCTTTTTTCCATTGGTAGCTGAGCGGGCCCGTGCCCGTCGCGACGACGGAAAACGTCACGCTGGTCCCCGCCGTCACGGTCGCACCCGCCGGCTGCGTTGTGATGGACGGAGCGGTGGCCGCGGTGCCGAAAAGCACGGTCCCGGTCTTGCCCACCGGCGCGCCGTAGGTGCCGCCCGTGTCGTAGCTCGCGATGGCCGTGAGCGTGACACGGTAGTAGTTCGTGTTCGTGGTCGCGGTATAGTTGGTCGTGAGTCCACTGCTGGTCACCGCCGACGACAACGTGGTCCAAGTCGTGTTGTCCGGCGACGACTCGACCTTGTAAGTCGCGCCTTCCGCGGAATTCCAGCTCAGCGCGACGTTCGCACCCGACGCGGCTGCTGTCACCGCGATCGCCGTCGCCGGGCCCGCGTCGGCATACTCGGTCACCGCTTCGGTGATGCTCGTGACCGTGCCCTGGTTTGCGCTCGGGCCGCCGCCCGACGGCAGCGCGCCGTAGAACTCCTGGTTGATCACGTCGGGAAACGTGGTCGTCCCCGACGCATCGATGCAGACGAAATACGCATACGTGCCGCCGGGATATTCCGGCGTGACGCAATACCGGACGTTCTGCCGGTTGAGGTCGAAGTCGATGCCCTGCGTGAGCCCGAGGTCGCCCTTGTAGTCGTAGTCCTCCGCAAACGTGCCGAGCGGATAGGTCGCATTGACGCTCGGACCGTATTCCGTCGACGCGAGCGTCTGGCTCTTGCCCTGCACGCTGGCGGACCAGACGGGCAGCGTGTGCCTCCCCGTCGAGGTGAGATTGGTCGAGCCGTTGGTGCCGTCGCGCTTTTGGAAACCAGACGTCATCCGCCGCACGCCGCTCGTCGTGTCCATCGCCGACGAGTAGCCGTAGGGCCCGTAGATCGGCAGCCCGTCGAGCGCCCAGCCGAGGATCGGCGAGTGCTGTGTCGGCGACGCCTCGGCGTAGGTCTTCGCCGACGAGTTGTAGGTGACGTTGTCGCCGAGCTGGTAACGAAGTCCGATCGGGTTGATGTGCGTGTGGTAGGCGCCGCTGCTCGGCTGGTGCCCGTTCGCCGTGTCGAAGTTGAACGCCTCCGCGACGCCCGCGAGGCGGTTCCAGATGCCCTGGCCGCCCATCGACACGGCGCCGGAACTGGTTGTGTAGGACTGTGCGTCGCCGTTTTCCCAGAGGTAGACGCCGTTCAGCCACACGCCGCCAACACCGGTGGCTTTCGACTTCGTCGTCGGAATACTTGGCGTGCGCGGGATCCGGTGGATCGCGGCGCGATTGGTCGGCCAGAACATGAACACGCCGCCCTGCGGGTTGAGCCAGTTGCCCATCGTGTAGCTCGCGAGGCCGGTCGTGTAGACATAGACGTAGGTCGACGAGTAGGCGACGCGCTGGATGTCGGCGTAGGCCGAGGTCGCCTGGCCGCCGCCGCTGTTCGTCAGGCCCGAGCGCGGCCATGTGCTCACGGCGTTGCCGGAGGATTTGTCGGACGACGTTTCCCAGATGCGCGCGTATTGCGCGGAGTTCGCGGTGAGCCAGGTCGTGATGTGCGGATCGGTCACCGATTGCGCCGCCAGCCGCGCAACCGGCACCGACCCCGCGACCAGCAGGAGGCGGAGGATGAATTTCATGGGAGTGGGTCCGCCGATTGAAACCCGCCGCGGTTAAGCGCGTGTGAGCCGCGACCGCGATTTTGTTAAGCCGGCGTAAACGTTGCAGATTTTTCCCGTGAACTCGCGTATAGCTGCCTCCGTCTCGCGCCCCGCGCATGAAAGTCTCCTTTCCCCTCTCGCTCAAAATCTCGCTCTGGCTGCTCGCCAACCTCCTGTTGCTCGGCGGCGTCGGCGTGGGCTTTCTGCTCGCGCACGGCGGCCTCGGCTGGAACGCGCTGATGGGCGGGCCCGCCGGCGACCGCGTGCAGGGCGTTGGCGACATCGTCATCGGCGAGATCAACGCCGCCGCGCCCGACGCGCGGGGTGCGATCCTCGCCCGGTTCGGCGGCGCGTATGGCGCGGAATTCCTGCTCTTCTACAATCGCGGCGAACAAATCGCTGGCCCGCAACTCGCGCTGCCCGCCGCCGTCCGTGCGCAACTCGTGCTGCCCGCGCTTCGCGGCGGACCGCCGCGCCCGCGGGATTTTGGCGGCCCGCCCGCGGTCCAACGGCCTCCGCCCGCCGACGGGCCGCCCGCGGCCCAGCCGCCTCCACCCGCCGACGGGCCGCCGCGCTCCGAACCGCCCCAACTGGCCGAGGCGCGCGGGCGCGGCCGCTTTATCGTGAACGAAGCCGGTTACTGGATCGGCCTGCGGGTGCCGTTTCACGCCGCTGCCGGCGAGCCCCCGCTGCCCGCGACGTTGCTCGCACACGTGACCTCGCGCTGGGCCCTCCTCCGCCTGCTCGACATCCAGCCGTGGCTGCTCGCGGCAGCTGCGGTGCTCGTCGTCTCCGTTCTTTTCTGGCTGCCGCTGGTCCATGGCATCACCCGCGCGCTTGGCCAGCTCACGCTCGCCACCGGACAGATCGCCGAGGGCCGCTTCGACACCCGCGTGCCCGCCTCGCGCCGCGACGAACTCGGCCGCCTCGGCGAATCCGTCAACGCGATGGCCGGCCGGCTCGACACGCTCGTCAACGGCCAGAAACGTTTTCTCGGCGACATCGCCCACGAGCTCGGTTCGCCCATCGGCCGTCTGCAGGTCGCCACCGAGATTCTCGAGTCCCGCGCCGATGCCGCACTCCAGCCGCAGATCGCCGATGTCCGCGAGGAGGTCCAGCAGATGAGCGCGCTCGTCGGCGAATTGCTCGCCTTCACCAAGGCCGGCCTGCGACCGCGCACCGCCGAGCTCGCCACCGTCGAGCTCGCCTCGTTGGTCGGCGCCATGCTCGCCCGCGAAGCGGCCACCGCGCGCGTCTCGGTCAACGTGCCCGCGGGCCTCGCCGCGCGCGCCGACGCCCCGCTTCTCTCCCGCTCGCTCGGCAATCTGGTTCGCAATGCCCTCCGCTACGCGGGTGACGCCGCCCCGATCCAGCTCAGCGCCCGTCGCGACGGTGAAAACATCGTAATCACGGTGGAGGACGATGGGCCGGGCGTGCCGGCCGAGGCCCTCGCGCGACTCGGGGAACCGTTTTACCGCCCGGAAACCGCGCGCACGCGGGAGACGGGCGGCGTCGGGCTCGGCCTCGCCATCGTGCGCAGCGGCATCGCCGCCTGTGGCGGCGAAGTCCGCTTCGAGAACCGCACCCCGCACGGCTTCCGCGCCGCCCTGCAACTCGCGGCGGGCTGAACGCGCGGCAAACTTTACCCGGGCGAAACAATTCTCCCGTCCGCGCTAACCGTTCCGAAACAATCGCGGCGTCTCTTCTCCTGTCCCCCGCCTCCTGTTCTTTCGCCGCCCCTCCGGGTGACGGCAGTCCGGCCGGGCGACAATCTCCTCATGAAGACAATCCATCGCCTCCTCCTGACCGCGCTCCCGCTCGGCCTCGCCACCGCGCTCGCCGCCCAACCCCCATCGGGCGACGGCCCCCGCCAGCCGCCCCGTGGCGGTCGCGGTCATCCACCCATGCCGGTGATTCGCGTGCTCGACACCGACCATGACGGCGAAATCTCCGCCGCCGAAATCGCCGCAGCGTCAACGAGCCTGCTGACGCTCGACGCCAACGGCGACGGTCAACTCACCGTCGACGAACTCCGGCCGCCTCGTCCCGCCGATGCGCCAACTCCGCCCGAAAGTGCGCCGCCGCCCGATGCGGTCCGGCCTCCGCACCCATTGCCGCCGATCATGCTCGCCCTTGATGCGGACCAGGACGGCGCGCTCTCCGCTGCCGAAATCGCGAACGCTCCCGCCAGCCTCCGCGCGCTCGATGCCAACGGCGATGGCAAGCTGACGCCCGATGAGTGGCGCCCGCTCCCGCCCGCCGGTGCGTTCGACGGCGCGGGTGGCCCGCCTGACGGCGGCCCCGCGCCCCGTGGCAACCGCCCGCCGCGCGACTGATCCGCCACGCAAGCCCAGCTGCAACCCCGCCGGCACTGGCGGGGTTTTTTGTTCACGCCCCCGGCGCCCTCCACTTTTTCCGGCCGGCATTTACCCGGCCTTAACACTTTTCCGGTTCCGCCCTCATCATTCTTTAACACGCCCGCGCTTAAATCGGCGCATGTTCTCCCGCTCCGATTCCTCTCCCGCTGCTTCCCCCGAAACGGCCGGCGCGCCGGACAACTCCCCCATGAACACCTATCAATGGCTCGTCATCCTCGGTTTCCCGCCCGCCATCGCCGCCGCGAAAGTGATGCCCGAACTTTTCACCACCGATTCGACCGACAACTCCACCACCTGGGAGCAATGCGCCCGGTTCGCCGGTCTGACCAGCAACGACCAGGAGTGAGGTGGCCCGCCGCATCCATCGCGGCCGTTCAAAAGCGCTCACCAGAAACCGCACGCCCCGACTTCCGCCATCGATGCCCGTCAAATATCCGCTCCCGTCGCCGGCATGCACGGTTCCGGCACTCGACTCTTTTCGTCGCATCGGCAATCTCGGCCCCGCCCGGATATCCCTAATTATTTTCCGGCATCCACGTCTTGTTCTTCGTGCCTTCCACTTTTCGCCTCGCGGCCCGCCGGTCGATCCAATCGGCATTAGTCGGTGTCCTGCTATCCGGACTCAGCGCCACGGCATCCACTCTCAGCCAGCCGGCACCCGGGCCGGAAGCGAACAACCTTCACTACGCCGACGTCGTCCGGGCCACGGCCGGATTTGACGAGTTGATTTTATGGGAAGGCCTGCCTCATCCGGTATCCGAAACGGATGCCTTCAGCCGGGAACTGGCGACTAGGAAGACGTTCCGGATCGGCGACCAAAACTTCTATGCGGTCGCCCTGCCCCTGAAGGACGAGGAGAAGACAGCCATCAGCAGCGCCGTGCTCAACCATATCGAAAATTTCAAGCTCTGGTCAGGCTATAAATTTTGCGGCGGCTTTCACGCCGACTATGCCGTCGAGTGGCGCGCCAAGGGTGCTACGCTTGCCCAGGCATTGGTTTGTTTTTCCTGCGCGGAGGCCGAATTCCGGGTCGGCGATCGGGTCGAGGAGGTCGATCAAAGTGACGTGGGAGTAAAACAGTTCCGCACCCTGCTGCTGCCCCATCGCCAACAACGCCCTGCCTTTCGCCACGGCGACGCATCAACTTCTTCGCCCGCGGAAAAGATGATCGTGCCGAAAGTGGAGTCCAGCGCGCCGACACCCATCACACCGCGCGAACTCCCAAAGATGGAAGTCCTCGCGCCACCCGTTGAACCGCCTGCAACGAACCGGAAATAATCCGCCGAAATTCGCGGACCAAGCCATCCAGCCCGTGAATCTAAAATCGCGAGGCTCCGGTCAATCCACCACCAGCGCGATCTGCACGCCCGGGCCGTGCACGCCCTCGATGAGGATGCCCTCGACGTCCGCCGTCTTCGACGGGCCGGTGCACCAGATGACATTGCTGTCCGCGCCGAGCGCCGCCACCGCCTGGGGCAAATCCGAAAAAATCTGCGCGCGATTCACAACGGCCACGTGCACCCACGGCGCCAGCGCCGCGAGCCGGCTCGAGGTCGTGACGTCGTCCAGGATCACGGTGCCCGTCTCGGCAATCGCCCCGGCGGCACGCGTGATGCCAAACGCATAGTCGTCCACCCGCGTCCGGTCGAACACCGTCTCGACCTTGAAGCCCTCGCCGAAATGCGGCGCGAGCGTCGGCCAGAGCGCGGGGTCGCAGTAGCCGTGGAGCCAGCCGCCGGCGCGCAGCTTTTCCACCAGCGCCGCCGGATCCGTCAGCGCGATGCCGTTCACCCGCTTGATCCGCTCGGAGAACACCGCCAGCGCGTCGCGGCCCGCGAGGAGATTCCGCATCACCGCGATCTCGGTGGTGTAATCGGGCATCGCGGCGCGCTCCCGCAGCGGCGCCAGGGCGCCCCGGACGCGGGAGAGAATGGATTCGCGGTCGTCGCTCATGTCGTTTTGGCCGACGCCCCCGGGGTTCGCGCGCGACCTTTCATCCATTTCCGAAACTCTCCGCCGCGCCAGGCCGGCAGCGTCCGCTTTGCCTCCCAGGCGCGCAGCGCCGGGATTGGGAGCAGATTTGTCGGCAGATAATTGATCGCTTTCCCGCCCCAGAGCGCCGCGCGCCACGCCGTCGGCTGCGAAGCCAGCAGCGCCCATGCTCCCATCGGCGGCGTGCCGGGCGACGGGATGTTTTCTTCCTTGGCCTTGTTGCGCAGTCGGAGAAGCAGATCGGGAATCGGAATATTGACCGGGCAGACCTCGTTGCAGGCGCCGCACAAACTGGACGCCTTCGGCAAATCGGCCTTCTCGGCGAACTTCTCGCCCATCAGCAATGGCGACAGCACCGCGCCGACCGGACCCGGATAGACGCTGCGATACGCATGGCCGCTCGCCTGCCGGTAGACGGGGCACACGTTGAGGCACGCGCCGCACCGGATGCAGCGCAGGATGTCGCGGCACTCGCTCGCGAGCACCTCGGTGCGGCCGTTGTCGACGAAGATGACGTGCATCTCCTCCGGGCCGTCGGGCTGCGCCGCGGACTTCGGGCCGCTGATGAACTCGGTGTAGACGGTCACCTCCTGCGCCGTGCCGCTGCGCGCGAGCAGGTTGAGCAGCAGTCCGAGATCGTAATCGCGCGGCACGAGCTTCTCGATGCCGATCATCGCAATGTGGCACTTCGTCGCCGCGAGGCAGAAACGCGAATTACCCTCGTTGGTCACCAGCACGATCCGGCCGCTCTCCACCGAGACGAAGTTCGCGCCCGTCAGCCCGACGTCGGCCTCAAGGTATTTGTGCCGCAGGAACGTTCGCGCGCGCCGCGTGATCGTCTCCGGGTCGTCGTTGTAGGCGCCGAGCCCCTCGCGTTCGAAGCTCCTGGCGATCTCGCGCCGGTTCTTGTGGATGATCGGCTTGACGATGTGCGACGGGTGATCGTGGTCGATCTGCACGATGAATTCGCCGAGGTCCGTCTCGAGCGTCTCGATCCCTTCCTTCTCGAGGAAGTGCGCCAGCTCTGTCTCCTCGCTCACCATCGTCTTCGCCTTGACGATCTTCGTCGCCCCGCGCGCGCGCATGATGCCGAGCACGGCGGCGTTCGCCGCGTCGGCGGTCGCCGCCCAGTGCACCTGCACGCCATTCGCCTTCATCTTCGCCTCGACCGCCGGCAGGTAGGTGTCGAGGTTCTCGACGACGTGCTGCTTGATTTTGCCCGCGACGCGCCGCAGGTGGTTCGGATCGGGAAACTCGTCGAAGAGCAGCTTGGTGCGTTTTTCGTGGCCCTTCTTCGAGCCGTCGTAAACCGCCGCGCGCGTGTCCGCCTTGAGCTCGGCGGCGAACTGGTCGATCTGCTGGAATTTCATCGGGCCTTCAGTGCGTCGCGCAACACCTGGGCGAGGTGCAGCGCCTTGATCGGCTTGCCTTCCTTCGCCGCCAGCCCGGAGATGTGCATCATGCAGCTCATGTCGGGCGACACGAGCACGTCGGGTTTCACCGCGCGGATGTGATCGAGTTTCAACTCGCCCATCGCCGACGAGATGTTGGGAAAACTCACCGAAAACGTCCCGCCGAACCCGCAGCACTGCTCGACCTCGCCGAACTCGACGACCTTCACGCCCGCGATCGATCCCAGCAGCGTCGCCGCGGCCTCGCAACTTCCGGTGCCGCGCGTGTGGCAGGCGCGATGCAGCGCGACGGTCGCCTCGAACCGTCCCGGCCAGGTCTTCACGCCAAGGCCGTTCACGATGAAGTCGCCGAGCTCCCACGTCCGCCGCCCGAGCGCCTCGACCTCCGGCAGGTCGGGCTCCTTTTCGAACTCGAGCACGGCACCGTGGAACATCATCGCGGCGCAGGAGCCGCTCGGCACCACGACCGGGTCCTCGCCCGCAAAGGTCCGCACGGTATGCCGGACGACCTTGCGCGAGGCGACCCAGTCGCCGCCGTTGAAGGCCGGCTGCCCGCAGCAGGTCTGCCCCTCGGGGAAAACCACCTCGACGCCGAGGTGCTCCAAAACTTCGACCGTGGCCGCGGCCACGTCGTCGTAGAAGGCATCGCACAGGCAGGTCGCCATGAGTTGCACGCGCTTGCCGGTGATGGGAGATCGCTCCGAGTTGAGCATTTTTGAGTTGGAAAACCGTGCGACCCGCAGAGTTTCTTGCCAAGAAAATCCGGGGTCGTCCCGGCAGATTGTTTTTTCCGTTATGCCCCAAATCACTTATTCCGCCGCCATCGACCTGGGCGCCACCAGCGGCCGCGTCATCCTCGGCGCATGGGCGAAAAACCGGCTCACGCTCACCGAGGCGCACCGCTTCCCCAACACCTTTCGCACGCTGGGCGGCCACGACTACTGGGACCTCGGCACGCTCTGGCACGAGGCGCTGACCGGCTTGCGCCAGGCCGTCGCCGCGCTCCCGCGGGGCGCGAAACTCGCCTCGGTCGGCGTCGACACGTGGGGCGTCGACTACGTGCTGGTTGACGACACCGGCCGGCTCGTCTTCCCGGCGCACGCCTATCGCGACTCCCGCACGCAAGCCGGCCTCCAGCGGCTCGGCAACACGCGCGCTGCCCTCGCCCGCATCTACGCGGCGACCGGCATCCCGAACGTTTTCTACAACACCTCGCTGCAACTCGAGGAAGTCGTCGCGCACTGTCCGGCCATCGAGGACGCCGCCACCCACTGCCTCTTTCTGCCGGATTATTTCAATTTTCTCCTCTCAGGCCGGATGGCGAACGAGCTCACCATCGCGAGCACCTCGCAACTGCTCGACGTGCACTCGACCGACTGGTCGCGTGCCGCGCTCGACCACTTCCGCATCCCGCCCCAGTGGTTTTCCAAACCCGTCCTCGCCGGCACGAAGCTCGGCCGCGTGCACGGCCTGCCCGAACTCACGGGCACGCAGGTCATCGCCGTGCCCGGCCATGACACCGCCTGCGCCTACGACGCGATGCCCGCCTCGCCCGCTGGCGACGATCTCTACATCAGCTCCGGCACGTGGTCGCTCGTCGGTTTCGAAAGCGCCACGCCCGTCCTCGGCGCCGACGCGCTCGCCGCGCGCATCTCGAACGAGCGGATCGGCGACGGTCGCTACCGGCCGCTCACGAACGTCATCGGCCTCTGGCTGCTCGAGGGCCTGTGCAAGGATTTCGCGTCGCGACCGTGCAACGACCGCGAATGGACCGGCCTCATCGCCGCCGCGGAAAAACTCCCCGCACCCGCCGCACTCCTCGATGTCGCCGATCCCGCGTTCAGCAATCCGCCCTCGATGAAGGTGGCGATCGACGCGCAATTGAAGCGCCGCAAGCTCCCCGTGCCGAGGAATCTCGCCGGCTACACGCGGCTGGTCTGCGACTCGCTCGGCCGCGGCCACGCCGACGCGATGCGCGCCTTCGAAAAGATGGCCGGGAAAAAGTTCCGCCGGATCCTGATCGTCGGCGGCGGCTCGAAGAACCGGCTGCTCTGCCAGGCGACGGCGAACGCCGCCGGCGTCCCGGTCGTGTCGTTTGCGCTCGAAGGCACCGCGGTGGGCAACATCGCCAACCAGCTCGTCGCGCTCCGCGTCGTGAAGGACATCGCCACGTTCCGTCAACATCTCGGCGCGACCCTGCAACAAAAGGTCTATTCGCCGGCCTGAGAGCGCGCGGCGTTCGGGTGCGGGCAAAAAAAGGGGCGGCGACCTCAATCGCCGCCCCCACCGGCGGGAAAACCCGTCAGTGCACCAATTGGCTCGTCACATCGACGCCGTTGCGCTCGAGCAGGCCGCGCACCGGCTGCACGGGTTGCGCGGTGCCCTGCGATGTCGTCCCGGCGGTCAGTTGCACGCTGCTCAATCCGTCGACGAGGATATGGCTTCCGTTCGCCTGTAGCAGATCGCCGCCGGTGACGCGCACATCGCTCGCGCTGCCGATCACCAGCACCGGTGTGGCGGCGTCGAACGCGTTGATGTCGCCCACATAGACCGGCCCGGTGAACTGCACGTTGGGCGCGAAGACGCCGGTGATGCCCTTCGTGCCGTAATAACTCGCATTCGCCGTCCGCAGACCGCCGAACTTGCCGTTCGCCGAGGCGATCGCGACGTAGGCCAGGTCCGCCATGCCATCGTAGGTCACACCGCTGCGCAGGATGGTCGGATCCCCGGCGGTTAGGATGCCGAGGCTATACACCGCGAGGTTCGTCGTTTCGTTTGCCCCGGTGATGACGATCGAGCCATGGCCCTTCATGTAGGAAACCGAGGGCTGGGTGTAGTTCGTCGCCGTCGCGGGTCCGGTCGCATTGTCGAGGTTCAGCGTGAGCGATCCGGCTCCGCTGAATTCCACCTGCACGATGTCGTTGGTCAGATCGACGTAGGAAACACGGACGATCTGGCCGGCGTCGGCGGTGACGGTCGCCGCGGCGCCTTGCAGCAAAACCTGGTCGTAGGTGAAGCCGTTCGCCGGGACGAAGATGTTCGGGCCGGTCTCGGTCGCACTGCCCACGACCTTCGCCGTGCTCGTGATGCCGAGCACGGTCAGCGGCGCAATGCGCGTCGGATTGACGACGGCACTGTAGACTCCGGCCTGGGCCGACTGAACATTGGCGACCGTCAGTGTGGAACCGGTCGCGCCCGCGATGGCGGTGCCGTTGCGCGTCCATTGCAGCGCCGGCGAGGTTGAGCCCACCGTCGTCGCCGTCAGGTTGACGCTGCCGCCAGTCGTCGCACTCGTCGGCGGAGTCGTCGCGGTGACGGCCGGTGGAACCGACGGGCTCCAGCCACCGAGGACATTCGCCGGGATGCGCCAGGACGCGCCCTCGGCGTCGGTCAACTGCCGGGAAGAGGCGATGCGCTTGCTGACATCGAGCGCCGCGCCGGTGAGGTCGGTGCTCTTGTATTCCCAATACTGCACCGTGGTCGAACTGGTGGCGTTATTAAGGAGCCAGCCGGCGGGGTTGATGTGCGGCCCCATCGCGCAATTCACCCAGATGCACTGGCTGTAGGGGAAGTTGCCGGGCGTCGGATCGATGCGGCCGAGGTAATAAGTGCTCTTGCCCGCGACGCCGTCCGCCACGGTGAGGCGGCAGTCGACGTAGACGGCGCCGACGCCGGTCTGGCCGTTGCGCATCTGCGTGTAATAGCCCTCGGTGGCGGTGCCGGTGTCGAGCGCCTTCAGCTCCGTGCGCAGCATGTAGACCGCCCCGCTGCCCCACATGAAGTCGGTGTTGCCCTCGATGTAGCTGTCGACGACGAACGCGGAGCAGGCGTTGCCGTTGACGAGGAATGTATCCTGCCGGCTGAGGAGGTTGACTTGGTTGAGGTAGAGCCGGAGGCCGTTGCCCCGGAACGCCTCGGCCTGCGAGCCGCCCTGCGGCGTCAGGTTGTGGAGCGTGATGTTCTGCAGCGTGAAGTCGCTCGCATCGACGTTGAACATCGCACGATTGTTGCCGGTGAGCGTGTTGAAGTTTCCGTTGTTCGCGTATTGGATGATCGTTTGCGCGCGATCCTCGCCCTGGACGGTGATGAAGGGTTTCTGCGAGCCGATATAGGTCATCTCGGTGTAGGTGCCCTTCTTCACGGTGATGACGACCGGGCTGGTGTTGCCGCTCGGCACGAAGTCGATCGCGCCCTGCACCGTGTTGAAATCGGCCGAGCCATCCGCGGCGACCGTGATAGCCGACGCCCCCGCGGCCGGTCCGGCCGTCTTCGTCGTAAACGTCCACCCGGTGGGTGACGAGAAGCCTCCGTAAGACGCGCCGGTGCTGTCCCGAATGACGCTCGGCTCCATGGTGACGTAATACTTCGTATTGTAGGCGAGCACGCCGGCGTGCGGGAAGATCGTCGCCGTGTTGCCCGTCACGATGATCGGATAGAAAATGAAATCGACCGTCTGCGTCCCGATCTTCCGCGTATACGGCGTGACCCCGAGGTCGAGCGTGTCGACCAGCGTATTGTCCGACGCCTTGTAAATCCGGATGCGCCCGGTCGTGCCGATGACTGGCACGCGGTCGAAGGTCACGCTGAGCAACGTGTCCGTGTTGATCCCGGTGGCGCCGATCGCCGGCGCCACCGCCGTCGCGCCCATGGTCGACGGAATCGCCAGCACCGCGGCGTTGCTGGTCACCGCGCCGACCGAGTTGACGAGCGTGACCGTGTAAACTCCCGTGTCGGCCAGCTGGGCCCCCGTCACCGTATAACTCGCCGCGGTGGCGCCGGAGATCGCGGTGCCGTTTTTCTTCCACTGATAGGTCGGCGCGGGACTGCCGGTCGCCACGACGCTGAAAGTCGCGCTCTGCCCGGCGAGGACCGTCGCGCTCACCGGCTGCGTCGTGATCGTCGGTGCGGTGTTGACCGTGAGGACGGCGGCAGTGCTCGTGACCGATGCCGCACTGTTGCTGACTGCCACGGTGTAGCTGCCGGCATCGGCCACCGCGACGCTGGCGATCGCAAGGGTCGCGCTCGTGGCTCCGGCAATCGCCGTGCCGTCCTTTTTCCATTGGTAGCTGACCGGTGCACTGCCGAAGGACGTGGCCGAGAATGTCGCGCTCTGGCCGGCATTAACTGTGAGGCTGGCCGGCTGGCTCGTGAGCGTGGCTGGAATCGTGGCCGATGTCACGGTCAGCGCGGCGGCCGCACTCGTGGCGGTGCCGTAGGTGTTGGTGATCGTCACCGCATAGTTGCCCGCATCGCCGGTGGCGGCGCTCGCAATCGTGTAGCTCGCGCTCGTGGCACCCGTGATGGCCGTGCCGCCCTTCGTCCACTGATAGGTCAGCGGCGCCGTGCCGGTGGCGCCGACGCTGAAGGTCGCGGACTGGCCGGGGTTCACGGTGATCGCGGCCGGCGGTGTCGCGACCGCGGGCGGGTTGATGGCGGTGAGCCCGGTGAGCGAATTGATCGTGAGCGTCACGTCCGCGCTCGAGGAGTTATAGAACATGAAACCGATCTCGTTGAAGACATACGTCGACGGCGGATTATCGGGATTGGTGTAGGCGGTCTGACTGATCCCGTCGCCACTGACCCAGATGCCGGCCCCGCTCGTCGTCGAGCTGGTGTTGCCCAGCGAGACGCCGGGGTTGCGGCCCATCAGGTGAAGCTGGATCGAATAGCTGTTGCTGTCCGACAACGCGCCCACCGTCTGGGTCGTCGTGCCCGTGCCGAGCGAATTGAACGCAGTGCCCGACGGATTGAGCAGACTCGCGGAGGTGCCGTCGCCGTTCCGGCGGCGCAGCTCGATCAGGCTGCCGGTGTTGCGGCCGTTCAGCCACGTGAAGTAGCCGTTGTCGTCGCCAAAGTTCGTGGCGGTGCCGCCGTTGTTGTAGAGGCCGAATCCGATCGCGCGCGTGCCGCTGCCGACGCTCGACAGCGCGCCCGACACCTTGAAGTTGATCGTCGCATAAACCTGCGCCGTGCTGCCGCCGGAAAAATCCACCGGCACGAAGTTCGTCGCGACCAGCGTCACCCGCTGTCCGGCGGGCACCGTGACTTTCACGCCACTGTTGGCGTCGGAGGCGGGTGCGGCCGTCGTCGAGGTTTCGTTGAACACGCTCCACGTGAGCTGGGCGTGGGCGCCGAGCGGCAGGAGGAGCGCGAGTATGGCCGACCGGAGAAACGCGGCCGGCAGGAAACGACGCGGGGTGGAGCGGAGGCGGGTCTTCATGCGAGTTTTGGGGTGCAAGGGGAGCGGGGTTGCGATCAAGCGCGTTCGCCGGGAACGATCGCCGGTGCCAGCAACGCCGGTCGGGTCGCGACTGCGTGCTGGGGGGAGAGAGTCTATCGACCCGCGCCCCGGAGTTCATGTCGTCAATATTGATGACGATCACGCCGATGGCTTGACAGGCCGCCGCGTCGGTCCGCACTCGACAGCTCGCGGTTGGTCGCCCGCCGCGAAGCCTCCGCCCCCCCCGCTTCTCGTGCCACCCCGATTTTCATTTCAGTCCCTCGCGCCGCGGGCGTTGAGAATCCTGACTGCGCTGGCGCTGGCCCCGCTCGTCGCACGGGGGGACGACGCGCCGCCCGACTACTCGCTCCGCGAATGGCATGTGCAGGACGGCCTGCCGCATGACGAGGTCTCCAGCGTGCACCAGGATCGCGACGGCTACCTGTGGGCCGCGACCTCGGGCGGAGTCGCGCGGTTCGATGGCGTCCACTTCGAGGACTTCTCCGCCGCCCTCGCCGCCGTGCCGAAAGCCGGGATCGTCCGCGCGATCGCCGAAACTCCCGCGCTCGGCCTCGTGTTCGCACCGGAATCCGGCGGGCTCCTCGTCCGGAGCGACGGCGCGTTTCAAAAATTGCCGTTCGCCGCGGACAAGGTGGTCAACGCGCTCTTCGCCGAGGCGGACGGCACGCTGTGGGCGAGCTGCGAGGATCGCTCGCTCCTCCGCCGGCACGGCGACCAGACCGAAACCTTCGGCCCCGCCGAGATCCCGAACGGCCGGCCGCTCGCCTACTTCGCGACCGACGGCCGGAACCGGACCTGGGTCGCCACCGGCCTGTTCATCGCGCACTACGAGGCCGGCCGCCTCGTGCCGCTGCCCAACGATTTCGGTCGCTCGGAACTCCGGGTCGCGTCCAGCCACGGCAACGGTCCGTGGATCGTCACGCAGGATCGCGTCTATCACCACGATGGCGAACGGCTCGACGCCGGCCTGCCCATCCCGCCGCTGGTCGGCGCGCACTATGTCCGGGCCCTGTTCGAGGACAGCCACGGCGACCTCTGGCTCGGCACGCGTTCGCAAGGCCTGTTCCTGATTTCGCGCGGGCAGTGTCGCGCGATGCCGAGTTCCAGTGAAGACATCCTCTCGATCTGCGAGGATTCGGAAGGCGACATCTGGGTGGCGACCAACGGCGGCGGACTCGACCGGCTCCGCCGGCGCGATTTCCGGCTCTTCGACAAAACCGCCGGCCTCCTCGACAACTTCAGTTATACCGTCTGCGAGGACAACCGGGGGACAATGTGGTTTGGCAACCGCGACGGCGGGGTGGCCCGCATGCATGACGGCGCGGTCGGCGCCGTCCCACTGCCCGCCGGCTGGTCGAAGCTCAGCGCCATGTCGGTTTTTCCCGACGGCAAGGACGGCCTGTGGATCTCGGCCGGCACGCATATTTACCGGCTTGGCACCGAGCCGGGCGGATCGTGGGCGCGGATCGACACCGTGCCCTCGCTCTCGAGCATCCGCGTGACGCAGGTGACCCGTAACGGCGACCTCTGGTTCTCGATCGATCCCGACAAGATCGGCCGGCTGGCCGGCGATCGCTTCACTCTCTTTGGCGCCGGGGAGGGCTTCGACGGCCAGCAGGTCCGGTGCACCAGCGAGGATCCCGACGGTCGCATCTGGGTGGGCACCACCGATGGAAAAATCTTCCGGTTCGACGGCACGCGCTTCCTCCGCGTCCCGCTCGACGCGGAGGAAAACCCCGTGCCGGTCCAGGCGATTTATTTCGGCCGCGATGGCGTCGTCTGGATCGGCACCGCCGGCGACGGCCTCGGCGCCCTCGTCGGCGGAAAATTCCTCCACCTCGACAAGGGCGACGGCCTGCCCGACAACTTCATCTCCCAGATCATCGCCGACGACCGCGATTACCTGTGGTTCGGCTCGATGCGCGGGATCTTCTGCGTGCCGCAAAAGGAGCTGGCCGCCTGCCTCGCGGGCCATCTTCCCCAGGTTCATCCCACCATCGTCGGCCGCGACGACGGCGTCCGCGGCATCTCGTGCCTCGGGATTTTCCAGCCGTCGGTCTGGAAGAGTCACGATGGCCGCCTCTGGTTCGCCACGCGCAAGGGCGTGCTCACGTTCGATCCCGCGGCGGTCATTTCCGACGACGCACCGCCGCCGGTCGCCATTGCGGCGGTCAGGTTCGACGATCATCCGCACGCCCTCGGCGCCGCACTGCGGATTCCCGCGAATGTCCGTAAACTGGAGTTCCGCTTCTCCGTGCTGCGTTTCTCCGCGCCAGACCGGGTGCAGGTGAAATACCGGCTCGACGGCTTCGACAGCGAATGGGTTGCCGCCGGCCCGGACCGCGTCGCCACGTATCCCGGACTGCCGCCGGGCCAATACCGCCTCCAGGTTCTCGCGAGCCTCGGCAACGGCATCTGGAACGACACGCCCCGGACGCTCGCCATCACCGTGGTCCCGCTCTGGTGGCAGACGCTCTGGTTCCGGCTGCTCGTCCTGGCGGGGCTGGTTTTCGCCGTCGCGATCGTCGTGCGTTCCTGGTCGCACCGGCGGCTGCGCACCAGGCTCGAGCGCCTCGAGCGCGAAAGCGCCATCGAACGCGAGCGCACGCGCATCGCCCGCAACATCCACGACGACCTTGGCGCGGGCCTGACGCGCATCAGCCTTCTCACCCAGTGCGCGGAGCCGGAAAGCGACGCCGCCGGTGCCGCGCGCATCCAGCACATCTACCATGCCGCGGGCGAGATCACGCGCTCGATGGACGAGATCGTCTGGGCCGTCGATCCCCGGCACGACAACCTCGAGAGCCTGGTGGGCTATCTGGGAAATTTCGCCCAGGGTTTCCTGCAGGTGGCCGGGATCCGCTGCCGGCTCAGCATGCCCGATTCGCTGCCGGCGATGGATCTCACCAGCCAGATGCGCCACCACCTTTTTCTCTGCCTCAAGGAGGCATTGAACAACGTGGTGAAGCACGCCCGCGCCGATGCGGTCACAATCACCGTCAGCCTGACGGGGCCGACGTTCACGCTCCGGGTCGCGGACAACGGCGCCGGTGCGCCGCCGGGGCCGCGCGACGAAAATCGCATCTCCGCCGGCCGCGGACTCGAAAACATGCGGCAACGCATGACCGAGCTCGGCGGCCGTTGCACGATGACCCGCGAGGGCGGCACCGAAACCGTGGTGGCGTTCGAGGTCGCGCTGGCCCCGGCCCAAACCGTCGTCCCCGAAACTTGACCCGCATCCGTTTTGACCGACGCCCGCCATGAAGATCCGCCTTTCGATCATCGAGGATGACGAGCCCACCCGCCGGATTCTCGGCGACCTCATCCGCAGCACCGCCGGCATCGAGCTGGTCAGCCTGTTTGTCGATGCGGAGAGCGCGCTCGACGCCCTCCAACGCGACCAGCCGGACGTCGTGTTGACGGACATCAATCTGCCGCAGTTGAGCGGCGTCGAGTGCGTGCGCCGGCTCCGGCCGCTGCTGCCGCGGACCCAGTTCCTGATGCTGACCGTCTACGAGGATGCCGACCACATCTTCGCCGCGCTCGCCGCTGGTGCGACCGGTTACTTGCTGAAGAGCACGAGTCGCGCCGACCTGCTGACCGCGATCCAGCAGATTGTCGGGGGCGGCTCGCCGATGAGCAGCGGCATCGCCCGCAAGGTCGTCCAGTCGTTCGCGAAGCCCGATTCGTCGCGGTCCGAACTGGAAGCGCTGTCGCCGCGCGAACAATCGGTGCTGTCGCTGCTCGCCCAGGGTCTGCTCTACAAGGAAATCGCGGACTCGCTGGCGATCAGCGTGCCGACCGTGAACACCTACATCCGGCGAATCTACGAGAAACTCCATGTGCGGTCGCGCTCCCAAGCCATCGCGACCTTCCTGAGAAACTAGCCGCTTCGGACGCTGCGACCCCGCGGTCGCCGAAGGGAAACGACTCGCCTCCGCGCGCGGCCGGCGTCCAGAATCGCGCCGCATCATGGAAATGACCTGGCTCCACCCCCGCGAGGAACTCGTCGAGACGATGCGGCGCATCTACCGCTACAAGATGACGACGACGTCGGGCGGCAACCTCTCCATCCTCGATCCCGACGGCGGCATCTGGATCACGCCGTCGCGCGTCGACAAGGGCAGCCTGCAACCGAGCGACGTCGTCTGCGTCCACGCCGACGGCACCCGCACCGGCCTGCACCCGCCGTCGTCCGAGTTTCCCTTTCACCGCGAAATCTACCGTCGGCGACCGGACATCAAGGCGATCGTCCACGCGCACCCGGGTGCGCTCGTCGCGTTCTCGATCTGCCGGCTGCTGCCCGACACGCGCGTGCAATCGCACGCCCACTCTATGTGCGGCCGCGTGGCGCTCGCGCCCTACGCCTGTCCCGGCACCGCGGAGCTCGGTGAAAAAATCGCCGCCACCTTCGCCGGCGGCGCGGACTGCGTGCTCCTCGAGAATCACGGCGTCGTGATCGGCGCGCGCGATCTGCGCGAGGCGTTTCAACGCTTCGAGACGCTCGAGTTCGTCGCCCAGACGCTGATCAACGCGGCCGCGCTCGGCCCGATCAAGGTCCTGCCGCCCGAGCACCTCCGCCTCGAGACGATGCCGGAATTCGGCGAGTTGCCCGACCTCGCGCCGTCGAACCGCGAGAAGGAACTGCGCACGTCCATCTGCCGTTTCCTGCACCGCGCCTACCAGCAGCGCCTGCTCATCAGCACGGCCGGCGCGTTTTCCGCCCGGCTGGACGGCGGGGAATTTCTCATCACGCCGCGCCGCCGCGACCGCCTCGAGGTCGGCCCCGGCGGCATCGTCCGCACCCGCCGCGACGCCTGCGAACGCGGCAAGCGGCCCAGCCGCGCCGCGCTGCTCCACGCCTTGATCTACGCGCGTCATCCCGAGGTCGGCGCGATCGTCAACGCGCAGCCGGCCCACGCCAGCGCGTTCTGCATGACCGACGCGACGCTGAGCACGCGCACGATCCCGGAAAGCTACATCGTGCTCAACGACGCGCCGAAGCTCCCGTTCCTCCGCATCGTCGAGGATGCCGACCGGATCGCGAACGAGGTTTCGCTGCGTCGCCGGCCCGTCGTGTTGATCGAAAACGAGGGCGCGCTCGTCCTCGGCAAGGACGTGCTCGACGCGTTCGACCGGCTCGAGGTGCTCGAGGCGACGACCGAGGCGCTGCAACTTGCCCGTCCCCTCGGCCCCGTCGTCCCGATGCCCGACGCCGCGATCACGGAGCTGCGCCGGGTGTTCGACGTGGGTTGATCACCAGATCGTCACGCGTTCGCCCGCGGGCCGGTGCATCGGCGCGCCCTCGGGCACGTCGAATGCCGCCCAGAATTCCGGCAGGTTCGACAGCGGGCCGTTCGTGCGCCACTCGCCCGGCGAATGCGGATCGATGTTCACGCGCCGCCGCTGCTCGGCCGGCGTGAAGGCATCGCGCCACACTCCCGCATAGCTGAGGAAGAAGCGCTGCTCCGGCGTAAAGCCGTCGATCTTTTCGCGCGGCTTGCCGGCGAGCGCCTTTTCCATGGCGGCGAACGAAACCTTCAACCCGCCGAGATCCGCGATGTTTTCTCCCTGCGTCAGCTCGCCCTTCAGGTGCACGCCGTCGAGCACGGTGTAGCTCGAAAACTGCCTGACGATGCCCGCGGCGCGTTCGTTGAACTTCGCGGCGCTCTCCGGCGTCCACCAGTCGACGAGATTGCCGTGCAGATCGTAGTGCCGGCCGTGATCGTCGAAGCCGTGCGTCATCTCATGGCCGATCACGGTGCCGATGCCGCCGTAGTTGACGGCGTCGTCCGCCTGGGGGTCGAAGAAGGGCGGCTGCAGGATGCCGGCGGGAAACGCGATGCCGTTCACCTCGACGCTGTAGTAGGCGTTCACGGTCGGCGGCGTCATGTTCCATTCCGACTTGTCGACCAGCCCGCCGATTTTGGCGAGGTCGCGTTTCACCTGGAGGCCGCGCGCGTGAAGCACGTTCAACACGAACGAATCGCGGGTGATGCGGGCCGCGCTGTAGTCCTTCCATTTGTCCGGATAGCCCATCTTCACGGTGAACGCATCGAGCTTTGCCACCGCCTTCGCCCGCGTCGGTGCGTCCATCCACTCCAGGTTCTGCAGCCGCTCGCGCAGGGCGGCGCGGACGTTGGCCACGAGCTGGAGCACGCTCGCCTTGGCTTCAGGCGGAAAATATTTCGCCACGTAAAGCTGGCCGAGCGCTTCGCCGACGCCGCCCTCGATGCCCGCGATGCCATCCGACCGCGAGCCGTCGACCGCCGCGGCCACCTCGCGCCAGCGCGGCTTTGGCTCCTTCACGCCCGAGAGCACCGTCTGGTAGAAGCGGAAATTCTCGTCCTCGAAGGGTGCGCTAAGATACGGCGCCGCGGTGAGCACGAGATGCCAGCGCAGGTAGGCCTGCCAGTCGGCGACCGGCGCCGAGGCGAGCTGTGCCGTAAACGCCTTCAGGAATTCCGGGTGCGCGAGATTGACCTCGGTGAATGCCGGCGCACCGATCGCGGAGAAATAGGGCGCCAGGTCGAGGCCGCCGTCGTTTTTCGCCAGCTCCGCCACCGGCAGCTTGTGATAGTTGAGATCCGCGTCGCGCAACTGCACCCGCGACAACTCGCCCCTGGCCAGCGCCGTCTCGATCCGCAGGACCGCCGCGGCACCGGCCTGGGCGCGGTCGGGCGAATCGCCGAGCAGTTCGAGCATCTTCGCGACGTGGGCGACGAACTGCGTCCGGATCGACTTCGACTTGTCGTCGTCGTTCAAATAATAATCGCGGTCCGACAGTGTGCCGTCAGCCGGCAGGCTGAGCCCGCTCTGCCGCAACTGCGCGAGTTCGCGATTGCTGTCCTTTGCGTCGGCTCCCGCCGACAACGAAAACCCCGCCGTCACCCCGAGCAGCCGGAGGTGTGCTTGCGCGAGCAGGATGTCAGCCGGCGTCCGGCACGCCGCGATCAGCGCGAGCGCGGGCTGCAATGGCGTGACGCCAGCGGCGTTGACCGCCGCCTCGTTCATCCCGCTTGCGTAGAAATCGCCGACGATCCGCTCGATCGCGGAGGCCCCGGACGTCTTCGCGGCGGCTTCCTCGCAAATCGCGCGGACGTTCTCCCAGTTGCGCTCGCGCAACTCCGTGAAGGAGCCCCAGCGCGACTCGCCGGGTGGGATCGTCATCGTCTTGAGCCAGGTGCCGTTGACGTAGCGGAAGAAATCGTCCTGCGGTTTGACCGCCCGGTCGAGGTTTTGGAGGTCGATGCCGGCGCGCGCGCACGACACGACGAGGGTGAACACGGCCAACACCGTGCGGATGCGTTTTATCATGCTCCACTTTCCACCGCCCGGAACCCATCGGGCAAGTATTTATGACAAACGCGGGCGGCCCCACCCGCGCTGCGCGCTTACGGCTTGGCCGGATTCCAGCCGCCGAAAACGGCGGCCAGGTCGCGCTGCTTCGCCGCTTCATCCGCCGTCAGCTGGCGCGAGCCCGCGATCCGCGACGACACATCGAGCGGCTTGCCGGCAAGATCAGTCGATTGGAATTCCCAAAATCTGATGTGTTCCTTCGACGCCGCGGCGCCCGGTCCGTCGAACACCCAGCCGGCTGGCGATACGCCGCTGCCGAGGGCGCAATTCAGGAAGGCGACGTGGCTGGCGGGAAACCGGCCCGGATCGATCCGCGCGAGCACGAAGCGGTTGAGTCCGGGCACGGTGTCGATTTTGCAGTCGGCAAAAATGTAGCCAAGTTTGTCCGCGCCATTGCGCGACTGGACAAGGTAGCCGTCGTGCACCGCGAGGATATTGCAGCGGTCGAAATAAACCGTGCCGGAACCCCAGATGAAATCCACGTCGCCCTCGATGTAGCAGTCGTGGACGTAGACGCGACCGTCCACCTGCAGGGTGTCCTGAAAGCTCTTGAAGTCGCAATGGTCGAACACGACGCGGTCCGCGCGCGCCCGGATGGCCTCCGCCTGGGAGCCACCCTTCGGCGTCGTGTTGTGCAGCGTGATGTTCTCCAGATGGAAACCGTCGGCCCGCATCGAGAACATTTCGCGGCGCCGCGGATTGAGCCGGGCGTTGTTCGTCGCCGCAATGATGGTGTCCTTCCGGTCCTCGCCGCGGATCGTGAGGTTTTTCTTTTCCGGGCCGACGACGATGAGCTCGGGATACGTGCCGTTGCGGACGAGGATCGTCGTCCGCGCCTCGGAGTTGTCGGGCGCGGCGTCGATGGCGGCCTGCAGGGTCTTGAAGTCGCCGGAGCCGTCGGCGGCCACCGTCAGGTCTTTCGCATGGGTCGACGCGACTACGCCGAGCAAGGTGAAGACAAACGCGAGATGACAGGGGAATTTCATGGGCATGTGTGAGCCAGACGCGCCGGTCAGGCTTTCGTCACGTTTCGCAATTGCCCGTAAAGCGCCGCGAGCCGCGGCATCGGCGCGCCCGCCGCCTGCGCCCGGCGCAACGCTTCGCCCCAGATCGCCTCCACCTCGACCTCGCGGCCGGCGAGGAAATCGACGAGGCTGGACGGCGCGTAGGCGCCCGGCGGCGGCGTGATGTCGAGCTGCGCCTGGATGAACGCCTCCGGCACGTCGCAGCCGAGCGCCCGGCCCGCCGCGGCGATCTCTTCCATCAGCGGCCGAACCTCGCCCGCGATCGCAGGATCGCCGAGAATCCGATCCGTCGTGATGCCGCCGCAAGCGATGGCGAGCCCGTTGAAGGGGATATTCCAGATCAATTTCTGCCAGCGCGCCTCCACCAGGTCGTCGACGACGCGCAGCTTCATCCCGGCACTTTCAAGCAATGCCGCGACCGCTCGCGTCCGCTCGCCGGCCGGCCGGCCAAACTCGCCCAGCGTGATCGCACCGGGCGTGTGAAAGCCGGTGAGTTCGCCTGGCGCGGTGCGATTGATGGCGACGTAGCAGAGTCCGCCCAGCACGCATTCGCCGCCGACCAGCGCCGCGATCAGCTCCTCGTTGCCAAGACCGTTCTGCAGCGTGACGACGGCGGTGCGATCATGCAGCAGCGGTGGGAGCAGCCGCGCGAGTCCGGCATTGGCGGTCGCCTTGAGCGTGACCAACACGAGATCGACCGGGCCGATTTCCCCGGTCGTCGCGAATGCCTCGACCGGCGCCAGCCGTCGCACGCCGTCTTTCTCGCGGAGCGTCAACCCGCGCTCGCGCAGGACCGCCAAGTCGCTGCGAGCGAGAAAACGCACGCGGCTCCCGGCCAGCGCCAGCCGCGCGCCATAATAGCTGCCGAGCGCTCCGGCGCTGACGATGGCGATCGATGAAATCATGAGTGCTCGCGCAAAATACGATGGCCGCGTCGACGCGGCGTTATCCTTGGTTCGTCTTCCTCGCGTCCTTCGCAGACAATCTCAACGCAGAAACGCCTCGTGCAATCCGCCGTCGACCGCGATGACCTGGCCGGTCGTCTTGTTGAGCCGATTGCTCACGAGCAGAAAATACGCCTCGGCCTGATCCGCTGGCGTGATCGGCGTCTTCGTCAGCGTGCGGTCCGCGTAGAACTGCGCCAGCTTGTTGACCAGCGACGGCGTCTCCTCGGTCTCGCTGTAGGGAATGTTGTATTTGGCGAGCGAGCCGATGACGCGATCGCGCGGAAACATCGCGCTCCCCTGCACCACCGTCGCGGGCGCGACGCCGTTGACGCGGACGAGCGGCGCGAGCTCGATCGCGAGTTCGCCGACGAGATGGTTCGCGGCGGCTTTCGACGCATCGTAGGCCATGGAGCCTTTCTTCGCGACCGTCGCGTTGGCCGAGGTCGTGAGGACGAGCGTCGCCTTCAAGCCCTGCTCCTTCCACGTCTTCGCGGCCTCGTCGCCCACCAGATAACTGCCCGTGACATTGATGTTGAAGGTCAACGCCCACTTGTCGTCGGGGATGTGACCGGTCGTGTCGACCGGCACGAAGATGCCCGCCGTCACGCAGATCGAGTCGAACCCGCCATAGGCGATCGCCACGTCGTCAAGCATCCGGCGGATGCTGGCGCGGTCGGTGATGTTCGCCGCGAGCCCGATGGCCGGCCCGCAGTTCGAAAGCCCGGTGCCGGCCACGCCGATGCCGACGCCGTATTTGTCGGTGATTTCCTTCGCGGTCGCCCTGGCCGAGGCCTCGTTGAGGTCAACGCACACGAGGTGGGCGCCCTCCTGCACGAGCCGGTGGGCGGTTTCCTTGCCGATGCCCGAGCCCGCGCCGACGACGATGACCACTTTGCGCGCGAGTTCCTTTTCGGCGGGCATCCGCTTGAGTTTCGCCTCCTCGAGCAGCCAATACTCGATGTCGAACGCCTCCTGCTGCGGCAGCGCGATATATTGGTCGATCGCCTCGGCGCCGCGCATGACCTCGACCGCGCAGTTGTAGAATTCGGCCGTTACGCGCGACTCGGACTTGTCCTTGCCCCAGGCAACCATGCCCAACCCGGGCACGAGCACGACGGTCGGATTCGGGTCGCGCATCGCCGGCGAGTTGGCGTGTTTGCACTTCGCATAGTAGGCCGCGTAGTCCTGGCGATAGGCGTCGAGGCCCGCGGCGAGCTTCGCCTTCAGCGCCGCAGCGTCCTCCGCCTGCGGGTTCCAATCGACGTAGAGCGGCTTGATCTTCGTGCGGAGAAAATGATCCGGGCACGACGTGCCGAGACCGGCCAGCCGCGGCGCGTCCTTCGAGTTCACGAAACGCAGGATTTTCTCGTCATCCTGCACCGTGCCGATGAACCGCCGCTGCTGCGACACCTGGCCCCGCAACCACGGCAGGATTGCCGCGAGCGTGGCCTGGCGTTTCGCCGGCTCGAGGGTTTGGTATTTCGCGCCGCCAAATGCCGCGGCGTCGCCGCCCTTCGCCGCATATTTCGCCTCGATGTCGGCGCTGGCCTTTTCGATGCAGTCGAGCGTCCAGGTGTAGCAGGCCTTGTCGTCGTCGTGCCACGAGATGAACCCGTGCTGCCCCATCATGATGGCGCGCGTCCCCGGGTTCGCCCGGGCGATTTGCTGCATCGCAAGACCCAGCTCGAAACCGGGCCGCATCCACCGCACGTAGGCCATCTGGCCGCCGAAAATCCCTTTCGTGAGTTTCTCGCAATTCGCCGAGGCGGCGATCGCGATGATCGCATTCGGATGCATGTGATCGACGTGCCGGCCGGGGAGAAACGAGTGCAGGGGAGTGTCGATCGAGGACGCGCGCGGATTCAGGTTGAACGTCGTGTGGAAATACATCCCGACCATGTCGTCCTCCGCCGGCGACTTGAGCCCTTTATCGGCACGTGCCGCGTAGAGCGGCTGGAGCGCGAGCAGCTTCGACTGGTAGAGCGAGGAAAAATTCTCGCGCTTGCTTGTGCGCAGGTCGCCGCCGGAGCCCTTGACCCAGAGCACGTCGGCTGGCTGGCCGTCGAGCGGATCTTTCTCCGCGATCTTTGACGACGTGTTCCCGCCGCCCGTGTTGGTTATCCGCTGGTCGCTGCCGAGGAGATTGGAACGATAGACGAGCCGGCCGACGGGATCGAGCGTAGCGGCCTTGGCATCGTCCCAGAGAAAATTAACGAACTTGTAGGAAGGCATGGGGGGGGGTGGGACCAGGCGAATCAATCGCACGCGGCCTCAGAGGTCAAAGATCGAGGCAGCGCCATCCAGCGCAGATCCGCCCCATCTCAGCCCGCCTTCACCTTCGCGAACGTCTCGTTGAGCGCCCGCGCCGAGGCCTGCAACGCCTGCTGCTCCTTCGGCCAGAGTTCGACCTCGATGTGCGCAAGCGCACCCGCGCGGCCGACGACGGTCGGCACGCTGATCGCCACGCCCTTCAAACCATAGGCGCCCTGCTGCACCGTCGAGACGGGGAGCACCTGGCGCTTGTCGTGGGCGATCGCGTGGACGACCTCCGCGATCGTGAGGCCGACGGCCCAGCCGGCGCCGCCCTTGCGGCGGATGACTTCGGCGCCGCTGCCCTTCGTGCGGTCGAAAATCTGCGTCTGAAACGTCGGCGTGCAGCCGGCGACCTTGACGAGCGGCAGGCCGGCGTAGGTCGCCGACGACCACACGGGAAACATCGAATCGCCGTGCTCGCCGAGGATGAGCGCCTTGACCTGCGTGGGCGCGAGCTTCAGCTCCTGCGCGATCAGCGACCGGAAGCGCGCGGTGTCGAGCATCGTGCCCAGCCCGAGCACCTGTTGCCACGGCAGCCCGAGTTTTTTCGCGGCGAGTTGCGTGAGGATGTCGACGGGATTCGAGACGACGAACACCAGCGCGTCCTTGCGAAAACCGGCGGTCGCGATGCTGTCGAGGATGCCCGCGAAGAGCGCGACGTTGCGGTTGATGAGGTCGAGCCGCGACTCGTCGGGCTTGCGCCGCAGCCCGGCGGTGATGACGAAGATGTCGCTGTCCTTCGCGCGCGCATAGTCGCCGGCGTAGATCCGCTGGTCGGCGATCGACGACGCACCGTGCAGGAGGTCGAGCGCCTCGCCCTCGGCCATGTCCGCGTTGGCGTCGAGAATCTGGATTTCGGAAACGACGCCTGCGCACTGGAGCGCAAATGCCGCATTGGAGCCGACGCGGCCGCCGCCGCCGATGATGGAAACTTTCATGTGAGAACTGAGAATTGGAAACAGAATGGCTCGCCCGGAGATCGGGCCCTACCCTTTCATCTGTTTCAGGATTTGCTCGGTGATTGCCCGCACCACGGCCTCGATCGCCGGATCCGCGGATGCCGACGAAGACCCGCTCTCGGCCGACGGCGTCGCGCAGACGACGCCGGGACGAAAATCAGCGCTGTCGCAGAGTTCGCACTCCTTGAGACCGGACCGCGGATCGGGCATGCCGAGTTTCTGGCGAAGGTCGATCAGTTCCTTTGCCTGCCCGCCGGTGAACCGGTGCAGCCCGCCGCCGAGGCCGGCGGCGATCCAGACGGTGCGGCAGTAGGAGTCGATGTTCTCCATCTTCCAATAGGCGTCCTCGACATCCTTGCCCCACACGATCACGCCGTGGTTCTGCATGAGCACGGCCTGGTGGGTCTTGCCGACCTCGCCAACCTCGTCGGCGTTGGCCGGCGTGCCGGGCGTCTGGTATTTCGCGACGCCGATCTTGCCGAGAAAAACCTCCGCCTCGGGAATGAGGCAGGACGGGATGTCGACGTTGGCGATGGCGAACGCGGTCGCGTGCGGCGGATGCGCGTGCACGCACGCCTTCGCGTTCGGCTGGCGCTTCATGATGCCGAAATGCGTCTTCGCCTCGCTCGTGCGGACGCGCGTGCCGGCGAGCTGGTTGCCGTCGAGGTCGACGAGGCACATGTCCTCGGGCTTCATGAAGCCCTTGCAAATGAGCGTGGGCGTGCAGAGCGCGAGATTGTCGCCGACGCGGATCGTGATGTTGCCGCCATTGCCATCGGTGTAGTCCCGCTGCCAGAGCCGGCGGCCCATGTCGCAGATGCGCTCCTTGAGCACCTGCAGCGCGGGCGAATTGAAGAACTTTTCGATCTCGGACGGCGTCTTGGCATCGGTGCCGGGCGTCCATTTGAACTCGTAGTCGGGAATGCTCGGCGCGGCGGACTTTTTCGCGGACGCGGCGGCGCCGGACGGCTTGAAGGCGGGCCGGAGGCTGCCGCCGCCGAAGACATCGCGCGCGGACGGCGTGAGAATCGCGCCGGCGGGCGGCTTTTCCCCTTTGCGGACCAGTTCCTCGGCTTCGCGGGCAGTGATGACTTTGGACATGTTGAAAAAATCAGGCGGGCGGCGGCGTGTAAAAAATCTGGTCGATGATCGCGGCGTTGAAGGCATCGACGGGCGTCGGCTGGTCGAAGGGCGCCGTGGCCTCCGCGCCCTCGGTAAACCCAATGGTGTGTCCAAGATCGGCGCCGAGATTGTCGTAGACCACGAGACTCGAGCCCTTCGCGAGCGGCGTCATCGGCGCGCCCTGGAACTGCGCCTTCGCGAACGGCTGCACGAGCAGGAACCGCGCGCCCTTGAAGGCGGGATCCTGCTTCGAGAGGGTGACTTTCCCGATGACGTGGCCGAGGCGCATGGTCAGGCGGTCTCCTTTTCGGGCTCGTCGACGATCGCGAGGATCATGTTTCGCAGGGGCGATTTCTGATCCTGCACGTGATTGCGGGTGTTCGAGCCGTCGGTGGAAATCAGCACGCGCTGGTGCTGGCCGGCGCTGAGCGGATCGATCGCGAGGATCGGCGCGCCCTCCTCGCGACCCTGTTCGTCGAGCGGCTGGCAGATGATCGAGCGGCAGCCGACCATGCTGGGATGGCAGACTGTCGTGACAACCACGCCGTCGACGCGCGCAAGAATCATGGCTCAGTAAATCCGGAGGTTGTCCACCATCACGCAGCGGCGCGTGCGCGTGAAGGTGCCGGGGTTGGTGATGCCCTCGCCGGTCGTCGTGGCGATCGAGTAGCTGAGGTAGCCCTCGCCGCCGAGCCCGAGGCCGGCGGTGCTCGGGCCGTTCTTCACGAACAACGTCGTGTCGAGCGCGCGCGCCATCACCGTCATGTGGTCGACGTTCAGCGAATGGATGATCGCGGAGTGCTTGTAGCCGTGCTCGGATTTTTTCGCGAACTCGATGCCTTGCTCGATGTTCTTCACCCGCACGATGGGCAGCATCGGCATCATCTGCTCCTCCATCACGAACTCGTGATCGACGTCGGTCTCGGCGAACAGCATCGGCGTGTCCGCCGGCGCGGACGTGCCGGCCTGCTGCGCGAGCACGGCGGCATCGACGCCGACGAGCTTGCGGTTGAGGACGGCGTGGGAGCAACCGCCGGCGTCCTTCGACGTCGTAAACGCCACGGCGGTCAGCTTCGCGAGCTGCGCGGCATTGAGCTGCACGCCGCCGGCCGCCTTCAAGCCGTCGATGAATTTGTCGAAATACTGCTCGAGGATGAAGACCTGCTTTTCGCCGATGCAGAGGAGATTGTTGTCGTAGCCGCCACCCTGGAGGACATCGCGCGCCGCCTTCTTCAGACAGCCGGTGCCGTCGACGATGACGGGCGGGTTGCCGGGACCGGCGCAGATCGCGCGCTTGCCGGACCTCATCGCCGCGTTGACGACGGCCGGGCCGCCGGTGACGCACAGGAGTCGGATGAATTCGTTCTTCGTCAGCGCGTCGAACGACTCGAGCGTCGGTTTCTCGACGGTGCAGACGAGATTCTCGATGCCGAGCGCGGCGTGAATCGCCTCGTTGTAAGCGCGGACCGCGAGGGCCGCGGAACGGGCGCCGCCGGGATGCGGGTTGAAAACGACCGAGTTGCCCGCGGCGACGATGTTGATGATGTTGCCGCTGAGCGTGGGCACGGAATGCGTGACCGGCAGGATCGCGCCGACGACGCCGAACGGCGTGTGCTCCTCCATCGTGATGCCGTGGTCGCCGCTGAGACCGTAGGGCTTGATCCACTCGACGCCCGGGACGAGTTTCACGATCTGGAGCTTCTCGATCTTGTGCTCGAGCCGGCCGATCTTCGTTTCCTCGAACTCGAACTTACCCCACTCCGCGGCTTTCGCGGTGACCATTTCCTTCACGATGTCGACCACCTTGGCGCGGCCGGCCATGCCCTTTTCCTTGAGTTGTTCGAACGCAACCTGCGCGGCGGCGCAGGCCTCCTTCACATCCTCAAACACGCCGAAGCGCGGGCCGCCGCTGCTACGGACGACAGGGGCCGCGGGTTTCGCCGTCGCGGCGGGCGCGGACGGCGCCGGCGCGGGCGAGATGACGGGCGAGCGGCCGAGGCTGCGCATGACATCCTCGACGACGGCACGCAGCGCGGTTTCATCGAGTTGAAGAGTGGTGCTCATGGCGGTGGATTATCGGGAGCCGGATGATTGGCGGCGCGCGGGCGCGGACGACGACGGACGGGCCGTCATTTTTTCGCAGGATAGATCTGTTTGTTCAGGACATCGACGACGTCGACGAGTCCGACGATGACGGCGTCGACGGGCAGCGTCTTCATGCCGGTCGCCTGGCGCGCGGAGCTGCCCTGGCAGAACAACACGAGTTCGTCCAAGCCAGCGCCGAGGGCGTCGACCGCGACGATGGTGTTCGCGCCGGAGCGGAGCTGGGCGGGATTGGCCTCGTCCACGAGCTGCGGTCGCAGGAGGACGAGTTTGCGGCCCTTCATCGCCTCGTCCTTCTTGGTCGAGACGACGGAGCCGATGACGCGCGCGAGGAACATGGCTTATTTCTTCGCGGCGACGGCGGCCTTGGGCAGCACGACGGCGACGTCGTCGTGTGGCCGCGGAATAACCTGCACGCTGACGACTTCGCCGACCGTGCGGGCGGCCTGCGCGCCGGCGTCGGTCGCAGCCTTGACGGCGGCGACGTCACCGATGACGACCGCGCTGACGAGCGCGTTGCCGACCTGCTTCATGGGACCGGCGAGCGTGACGTTGGCGGACTTGAGCATGGCGTCGACGCCCGTGACGAGGGCAGTGAGGCCACGAGTTTCGAGGAGGCCGATGGCTTTGGAGGACATAATTGATTTGGGTTGGAGGTGGTGGTTGAAAAATCAGTTGCGCCCCGCGATGCAGCGGAGCGTTTCGCGGGCGATGACGAGTTCTTCGTTGGTGGGGACGACGAAAATCTTCACGCACGAACCGGCGGCGGAGATTTCGCCCTCGGCGCCGCGCAGGGCGGCGTTCTTCGCAGCGTCGATCACGAAGCCGAGCTCGGACAGGTCGGCGCAGATCGCGGCACGGAGATCGGGATTGTTCTCGCCGATGCCGGCGGTGAACACGAGCGCATCGCAACCGCCGAGCTCGAGCAGAAACGCGCCGATCCAGTGGCGCGTCGACTGGACGAAGACGTCGAGCGCGAGTTGCGCGCGGGCATTACCCTGCTGCGCGGCGGCGCGGACATCGCGAAGGTCATTGCCGACGCCGGAAAGCCCGAGGAGACCGGACTCCTTCGTCATCTGCCGTTCCACTTCCGCGAGCGACAGGTTGAGCGTTTTCATCACGAACGGCACGGCGGCGGAGTCGAGATCGCCGACGCGGTTGTTCTGCGGGAGGCCGGATTGCGGACTCAGGCCCATGCTCGTGCCGATCGCGACGCCGTCGCGGATTCCCGTAACCGAACTGCTGCCGCCCAGGTGGCAGGAGATGACGCGAAGTGGTTTCACGCCGGCCTGCACCGGCGTCGGACCGGACTGATAGAGAGCGCGCACCCGCTCGGCGATGTCGTCGCGCCCGAGCAACTCGGCCGAACGCTCGGCGACAAACTTGTGGCTGGCACCGTGAAACCCGTAGCGCCGAACGCCGGCGTCGTGCCACGCCTGCGGCACGGCGTAGCGCGATGCGGCCTCGGGCACCCATTGATAAAACGCCGTCTCGAAGAGCGCGACCAGCGGCACGCCGGGGAGCTTTTCGTGGAAGCGCGCGATGCCGAGCGCGTAGGGCGGATTGTGCGCGGGTGCGATCTCCTTGAAGCCGTCGAGCGCGGCGATGACGCGGCCATCGGTGTCCGCGCGCACGCACCCAGTGAGATTTTTCCCGAGGACGGTTTTGAAACCCACCCCGTGCAGGTCGGCCGCCGAGCGCACGTGCCCGGCGGTCTTGAGCTCGGCGAGGCAGTCGTCGATCGCCTTGCCGTAGTCCGTCACCCGTTCGTAGCCGCCCTTCGCGAGCAACGCCGCCGCGCCGGCGCCGTCGAAACGGAAGAGCCGGAACTTGAGCGAGGTCGAGCCGAGGTTGGCGACGAGGATGTTCATGCGGGCGACGCGAACACGATGCGGGACACGCGGGGCGGCGCGTTGCGGGCAACGCGCCCCGCACTCAGGCGGACGCGGTCTGCGCGAGCCATTTGCCGAGACCGGCGAGATCCTCGTGCGGACGCGGGATGACCTGGACGGCGACGACCTCGCCGACCTTGGACGCGGCTTCGGCGGCGGCGTCGATCGCGGCTTTCACCGCGGCGACATCGCCCCGGAAAAACGCGCAGACGTAGCCGCTGCCGACGGCCTCGTAGCCCGTCATGGTGACGCTGGCGGCCTTGAGGGCGGAGTCGGCGGCCTCGAGCATCGCGCAGAAGCCCTTCGTTTCAATCATGCCAATTGCTTCCTGTGACATAGGGAAAAGGAGTTGAGTTGGGGTTGCGGTTACAGCCCGACGGTGCGGAGCAGCTCGGCGTGCGGACGCGCGATGAGGTGCGAGCAGACGAGCTCGCCAACGCGCTTCGCGGCCTCGGAACCGGCCTCGACGGCCGCTTTCACGCTGCCGACGTCGCCTTTGACGACCACGGTGACAAAGCCACCGCCGATCTGGACCTGGCGAACGAGGGAGACGTTCGCCGCTTTGACCATGGCGTCGCTGGCTTCGACGCTGCCAACATAGCCACGGGTTTCTACCATGCCGATGGAATCACTCATGATGTTTTTTTGGTGGGTGAGTTTAATTAAGGGTGCGGATGTGGATTACTTCAAAAGTTCGACCGGGGTGTCGGGCTGCAGCGCGCAGGCGTTGCCCTCGTCGGTGTCGATGTGGACCTCGAGCTTGAAATCGGCGTGCACGCGCACGAGCAGGCGGTCGAACGTCACCGCGCACGGACCGCCGACGCGGAGGCGCATGTAGTCGCCGTTCTTCACGCCATGGAACGCGGCGTCGTCGGGATGCATGTGCACGTGCGGCGCGGCGCGGATGACGCCCTGCTTCATCTCGAAAAACCCCGCTGGGCCCATCAGCATGCAGTCGGGCGTGCCGCCGATGTTGCCGGAATTCCGGATCGGTGCGTCGAACCCGAGCGAGATGGAGTCGGTGAGCGCGAGCTCGACCTGGTTGAAATCGCGGCACGGACCGAGAATGCGCAGGTTCGAAATCACGCGGCTGCGCGGACCGATGAGGGTGACCGTCTCCTTCGCGGCAAACTGGTCCTTCTGATAAAGCCACTTCATCGGCGTGAGCTTGGCACCCTTGCCGAACAGCGCCTCGACCGCCTCGGGCGAAAGGTGGCAGTGGCGTGCGCTGATGTTAACGAGGAGCGGATTCGGCGCCTGCGCCGTGCGTGGGAGATTCTTGCCGAGGCGCTGGTAAAGCGACCGCCGCACAAGATGCTCGATCTCGACGCGATGAGGCAGTGGCGGGGGCAAAGACATGGCAGGGTTTGGAAAGATTCGGGGCGATTGACGCCGGAAATCTTCCAAGTTGTCAAGGTTGGCGTTGCATTTTCTTCCATAACTTTCCAACTTCTTCCACATAAATGCACCCCGAAGAGCGCCAAGCGAAGATCGAGGCCTACCTGCAGAAGGCTGAATTCGCTTCCCTCGAAGAGCTTGCGCAGCACGTGGGCGCCTCGGTCTCGACGGTGCGGCGTGATGTCGCGGCCCTTGAGTCCACCCGGGCAGTGCGCCGGACCCATGGAGGCGCCCGGACGCTCCAGCCGAAGACCGACGAGTTCGTTTTCAACGTCCGCGACACCCATCAGGTCACCGAAAAGGAATCCATCGGCGAAGCCTGCGCGGCCTTGGTTCAGCCTGGCCAGAACGTGATCATCGACAGCGGCACGACCTGCTTTCACGTCGCGCGACGGCTCGGCGACAAGGTCGCCCAGATCATCACGAACTCGCTGCCCGTCGCGAATCTCTTCTCGGCCTCGAACCGCCACGAGGTCCACGTCTCCGGTGGCGTGATTTATCCGCGGCTCGGCGTGCTCGTGGGCCCACAGGCGGTCGAATCCTTTTCGCACATGCACGCCGACGTGGCGATCCTCAGCGGCAGCGGCATTTCCGCGGAAGGCATCTACAACTCCCATGCGCTCATCGTCGACATCCAGCGCGCGATGATCGCCGGCGCGGCCCGCGTGATTTTCTGCCTCGACCACACCAAGTTCAACCGGCGCTCGACTTTCTTCCTGGCCGACTTCTCCGCGGTGGACGTGATCGTCACGGACGCGCTCGCCCCCGAGCCGCTGGTCGCCGCCCTGCGAGCAACGGATCTCGAGGTCGTCGTCGCGCCGCCGTCCTCACCACCGCCGGAGTCACCCGCGGCCGACTGACGCCCGGCGCTCCCGAGGCGCACTCCCCGGTTTACAACAGGATATTGTCGATCAACCGGATCTCGTCGACCCAGACGGCGATCGCGAGGAGCGTCCGGCCCGGGACGATTTCACGCACCGTCTCCATCGTCAGCGGATCGACCATCGAGACATAAATGACCCGCACCCGCCGGCGCTCGCCGAGGATGTGCGTCGCTTCCGCGATTACGCGGTCGGTGCTCCGCACTCCTTGCGCGACCATCTCCCTGGCTCGCTGGAGTGCCACGTAGATCGACAACGCTTCCTGCCGCTGCGTCGCCGTCAGGTCGCGATTGCGCACGTCGACGACCAGTCCGTCGCTCTCGCGGACGGTGGGCACGACGACGACCTCGACGCCGAGATGCAGGTCGGCAACCATCTTGCGCACGACGGCGACCCGTTGCGCATCCTTCTGGCCCATCACCATCGCATCCGGCCGCACCACGTTCAGCAGCTTCGTGACCGCCGTCGTCACCCCGCGAAAATGCGTCGGCCGGGACGGACCACAGAGGGCCCGGCTCACGGTGTCCTCGTTGACCGTGGTCGAATGGCCGCGGGGAAACATCTCCTCCGCCGAGGGCGCGAACAGCACGTCCACCTTCAGCTCCTCGCACAACTTGGAATCCGCATCCGGGCTCCGCGGATAGCCGGCGAAATTCTCGCTCGGCCCGAAGGCCAGCGGGTTCACAAACACCGAGACGACGACCACCTCCGCACTCGCCTTCGCCATGCCGATGAGCGCGGCGTGCCCCGCGTGCAGGGCACCCATGGTGGGCACGAGCGCGACGGTCTTGCCCGCCTGCTTGAGGTGGGCGGCGCGCAACCGCATGTCGGGCACAGATTCGATTTTTTGCATCAGGCGCAGCCGGACGGGGAAATCGTCCGGGCTTGAACAAACCCCACGCGACCGGTTTGTTCAAGTTTTTCGCCCGCCCGCGGGCGTAGTTCCGCCCATAGTATTTTCCACCTCCCATGATCCGCATCAACGAGCACTATACCAAGCTGAAGGCCTCCTATCTCTTCAGCGACATCGCCAAGCGCGTGAACGCCTACGTCTCGGCCCATCCCGCGAAGCCCGTCATCCGCCTCGGCATCGGCGACGTCACCGAGCCGTTGCCGCCCGCGTGTGTCGAGGCCCTGCACGCCGCCACGGACGAGATGGCGCGGCGCGCCACCTTCAAGGGCTACGGCCCCGAGCAGGGCTACGCGTTTCTCCGGGAAGCGATCGCGCAACATGATTACGCCGCGCGCGGCTGCAAGATCGAGGCCGACGAGATTTTCGTGTCCGACGGCGCGAAGTGCGACTGCGGCAACATCCAGGAAATCTTCGCGACCGACATCCGCCTCGCGATCCCCGACCCCGTCTATCCCGTCTACATCGACACCAATGTCATGGCCGGCCGCACCGGCCCGAACGCTGACGGCCGCTACGCCGGCGTCACCTACCTCGACAGCACCCCCGCCAACGGCTACGTGCCCGCGATCCCCACGGTCGCGACCGACCTCATCTATCTCTGCTTCCCCAACAATCCCACCGGCGCCGTCGCCACCAAGGCGCAGCTCGCCGCCTGGGTCGCCTATGCGAAGCAAAATCAGGCCGTCATCCTCTTCGACTCCGCCTACGAGGCGTATATCCGCGACCCGCAGATTCCGCACTCGATCTACGAGATCGAGGGCGCGCGCGACGTCGCGATCGAGTTCCGCAGTTTTTCCAAGACCGCCGGGTTCACCGGCACGCGCTGCGCCTACACGGTCGTGCCCAAGACGGTCGTCGCCTACGACGCCGCGGGCCAGGCCCATCCGCTCCACGCGCTCTGGAACCGCCGCCACACGACGAAATTCAACGGCGTCGCCTACCCCATCCAGAAAGCCGCCGCCGCGATCTACACCGACGCGGGCAGGCAGCAGACGAAGGCGCTGATCGATTTCTACCTCGGCAACGCGAAGCTCATCCGCGAGGCCGTGCAGAGCTGGGGCTTCAGCTGCATCGGCGGCGACAACGCACCCTACCTCTGGATCAACACGGGACGCGACTCGTGGGAATTCTTCGACCTCCTGTTGAGCCAGGCCCAGGTCGTCTGCACGCCCGGCGCCGGTTTCGGCAAATGCGGCGAGGGTCACGTGCGGATCAGCGCCTTCAACTCCCGCGAGAACGTCGAGGCCGCCCTCGCCCGCATCGGCGCGGCATTGCGGTAGGGCCCGCGCGCCGGGCGGGCCGCAGTGCGAATCTTCCACCTCACGGGCCGGCCACGGGCGATCCTCATTCCCCGGCCGGTGCGGTGAGTCACCCCTACCCGCGCGCCTTCGCCAGACCTGCCGCGATGTCCGTCGCGAGGCCGGCGACCGCGTCGCTGAGCCGCGCGGCAAGCGTCGCCTCGTCCTTCGGGTTCCACTTCAGGTCGGCCGGCTGATAGTCGCCATGCGTCACGATGTGCGGCGTCGTGCCGGTCGTCGAAAGTTCCCACACCGCCCGGAACAGCACGCTGCCGTCGGCCACGCCCTCGCAGGCCAGCACGCGCACGGTCAGTTCGTAATCGTAGGCGACGTTGAACGCCCGCAGTCCCGGCGCCAGCACCGCGCCCGCGGCCCCGCGCGCGAGCAGTTCCTCCCGCAGCACGCGGCCGATGCCCAGCTCGAGCGGCTCGCCCCAGCGCGCATATTCGCGGAACTCGATCTCGTTGTCGCCGCGGCGCACGATCATCGGCTTCGACTTGATGTAGCTCGCCAGCTCCACCGGCCGCAGGTGGATCGCCGGCGCCTTGCCCGCCGGCATCGCCCGGGGCGTCGCGTCCGGCGTCGAGAGCACGTAGAACCGCGTCGGGTCCGGCTGCGCCTCCGGCAGGACGTTGCAGCCCGCAAACGCCAGCCAGCCCAGCGCCGCGACCAGCATTGCCCGGTTCGGATTTCTTCCCGGTTTCATCGTCGATTGTTTCGTTGCCCTCATCGCGCTCATGGCACCGGTTTCATTGCCGGGCGCTTCTTGCCCGTGAGCAGCGCGTTTGGATTGCGCTCGAGGAAGTCGGCAAGCCGGCCGACCGATTCGGCCGCCTCATTGATCTGCTCGAGCGTGCTCACCATTTCGTCGCCCAATCCGCTGTGCGTGGCGATGAACTCGCGGGCCGCCGTCGCCGTCTCGTTGAACGACGCGATCGCCACCTTCGCCTGCGCCAGCGCATCCGTGAGTTCGCGGCCCGCCGGCACGACCTCGCTGTCGAGGCGCGCCAGCACCGTGTGCAGGTCGACCAGCGCCGTGTTGAGGTTGGCAAAGGTCTGCTTGATGTCGGGCGACGTCGCCAGCGCCTCGACCTGCGCGCCCGTCTTCTTCCACTGCTCGGCCACGCCGCGGAGGTCGACGCCGTCGATCCGCGCCCGCGCGTCCGCGATCAGCGCCGCCAGGTCGCGCGACAACCCGGCAAAATCCACCTTCTTCAGGTTGGCGAGGATTTCACTCGCGCTCGCCTGGAATTCCGAGATCGCCGACGGCACCGCGGGCACCGCCACGTATTTCGACTCCGCCACGTGCGCCTCGACCGGGTATTCCCTGGGGTTGAAGAAATCGAGCTCCACGAACAGCAGGCCGGTCGCGAGCCCGAGCACGCCGAGCTGGGCGCGCAACCCGTGGTCGACCAGCGTCTGCAGTTCCTCGCGGCTCGCCACGTCGATCGTCACGCCCGCCGGGTCCGTCACCATGTCCTTGCTGAATTCGCACAACACCGCGACCACCGAGCGGTTCGTGTGCTCGTCGTAGCGGATGTTGAGCCCGACCACCCGGCCCACGCGCACGCCGCGCAGCTTCACCGGCGAGCCGAGGTCGAGCCCGTGGATCGACTCGTCGAAATACACCATGAACCGCTGCGGCTTCGTGAAGAAACTCACGCCGCCGAAGGTCAGCAGCGCGATGACCGCCAGCGCGAACGCCCCGATCACGAACATTCCGACGAGGGCTGGGCTGACCTTGGTTTTCACGGCTTGAAATTCGAGCTAAGCGGTTCGCGCGCCACGGGGGAAGAACTTACTGCGTCACGCGGTCGCCCCGCCGGAGAAATTCCGACACGCGCGGGTCGCGGCTGTTCACCGCCAACTCCCGCGGCCGGCCCTCGGCGATGATGCCCTGGTGCGCGCGGTCGAGCATGATCACGCGGTCCGCGATCTCGAAAATCGACGCCAGCTCGTGCGAGACGACGACGATCGTCGTGCCGAAGGTCTCGCGGACCAGCACGATCAGTTCGTCGAGCTTGCGCGACGTCACCGGATCGAGCCCCGCCGACGGTTCGTCGAAAAACACGATCGCCGGATCGAGCGCGAGCGCCCGCGCCAGCCCCGCCCGCTTCTTCATGCCGCCGCTGATCTCCGACGGATAATAGTCCTCGAAGCCGCCGAGCCCGACCTGCGCGAGCTTGAGCGTGGCGACCTCCTCGATCTCGCGCCGCGACAGCGTGGTGTATTCCTCGAGCGGCAGCGCCACGTTTTCGCGCAGCGTGAGCGAGGTCCAGAGCGCCCCGCCCTGGAACAGCATGCCGAATGTCTTCAGCATCTCGCGCCGCGCCCGGGTGTCCGCGTCCGTGAACGATTGCCCGAGGAACTTCACCGCGCCACCCGTCGGCGTGTGCAGCCCGACCATGTGCCGGAGCAGCGTGCTCTTGCCGCAGCCGGAGCCGCCGATGATGAAGAAAATCTCCCCGCGCGGAACGGTGAACGAGATGTTTTTCAGCACGACCTTGCCGTCGTAGCCGCATTCGAGACCTGTCACCTCGATGGCCGGTGCGCCGTGGGATTGGGGAGCGGCGGTCATGGGGTCAGATGCCCAGCGCGTTGAACACCACCGCGAAGATCGCATCGGCCACGATCATCAACAGCAGCGCGGTCACCACCGCCGACGTCGCCGCCCGGCCCACGCCGGCCGCGCTGCGGTCCGCCTGCAACCCGCGCAGACAGCCCGCCAGCCCGATGATCTGCCCGAACGCGACCGCCTTGATCACGCCGGTCGTGATGTCCGACAAATCCACGATTGTCAGCATCTCCACCCAGAACGCCGTGGGCGGGATCGACAGCAGCCCGTAGGCGACCGCGAGGCCGCCGAGGATGCCCAGCGCATTGGCGTAGAGCGCGAGCAGCGGCATCATCACGCCGAGCGCGAGCAGCCGCGGCAGCACGAGGAACTGCACCGCCGGGATGCCCAGCACCTCGAGCGCGTCGATCTCCTCGTTCGCCTTCATGTTGCCGAGCGTCGCCGCAAACGCCGCGCCCGTGCGCCCCGCCAGCACGACCCCCGTCATCACCGCCCCCATCTCCCGCACCATCGACAGGCCGATCAGGTCCGCGATGTAGATGTCGCCGCCATACTGCCGCAGCACGATCGCGCCCGTGTAGGCGAGCGTCACGCCCACCAGCAGGCTGACGAGGCTCACGATCGGCAGCGCCATCGCCCCGCACTGCTGCATCTCGTCGAGACAGTCGCGCCAGCGAAACTTGCGCGGGCTCCGCACGAGCCGCACCGTGCTCAGGAAACACTCGCCGACAAAGTGGGAAATCTCCCGCGCCTTCACCAGCGTGTCCTGCGTGGCGAGCCCGACGCTGGTGAAAAAATTCTCCGACCGGTCGAACGGCACGCTCGTCTCGTGCGACGCCGCCAGTTGGGCGAGCAGCGTCCGGATTTTTTCGGGCAGCGCCTCGGTGTCGCAATACGCCCCCGCGCCGCGGCACCACTGCTGCACCTCGAAGAGAAACAACAGCAGCGCGCTGTCCCATTTCTCCACGCCGTCGGTCCGCAGCCGCACCCGCGCCGGGGTTTGCGTGCCAAGCAGCCCGGCCCACGAGGGTCGCGGCTCGGTGATCTGCCAGGTCCCGGCCAGCGCCACCTCCAGCGCATCGCCCGCGGCGGTGGCCGAGGCGCGCGCAGCAGATGCTTCGGGAATGACAGGCATTGCGCACACTTCACTCGTGACACCGCCCGCCGCCAAACCAAATCTCGACTGGATTGCACCCGTTGCGGCGTCCGGCCGTGACGACCACCATGTCCGCCTACGCCACCTTCCTGTTCGACCTCGATGGCACGCTCATCGATCACTTTGCCGCCATCCACCGCGCGCACACGCACACCATGACGCAACTCGGCCTGCCGCCGCCCACGCTGGAGCAGGTGCGCCGCGCGGTCGGCGCCGGCGTCGAGGTGGCCATCGAGCGGCTCGTCGGCCCCGCGCGCCTCGCCGCGGCCATCCCGATTTACCACGAATTCTGGCAGCGCACGATGCTGGAGAACGTCGCCCTCATGCCCGGCGCCCGCGCGCTGCTCGCGGCGCTGCATGCCCGCGGCGCGAAGCTCGGTGTGTTCACCAACAAGCTCGGCAGCTCGTCGCGCGCCGTCTGCGACCATCTCGGCATCACGCCGCTGCTCGAGGCCGTCGTCGGCGCCAAGGACACCCCGTGGCTCAAGCCCCAGCCCGAGTTCGCCGCGCACATCCTGAAATTGCTCGGCGCCACGCCCGCCACCACCCTGCTCTTCGGCGATTCGCCCTACGACGTCCAGGCCGCCCACAATGGCGGCTTCCCCTGCTGGGCCGTGACGACCGGCACGCACACGGCCGACGAGTTGCGCCACGCCGGCGCCGATCGCGTTTTCCCCGACCTCCTCGCCGCCGCCCGGGAACTCGGCTGCTGACCGCCGCCCTCACCGGGCGCTGCGCGCCTGTTGCACTTCCAGCCGCAACGCCGCGAGCGACACAAACACGTCGCGCAAAAACGCCCCGAGCGCCGCGATCAACAGCAGGATCGCGCCGACGAACAGCGTGACCATGAACCCGCCGAAATCGCGGTTTAGCGCAAATCCGAGAAAGATCACGATCACCAGCCCCGCCGACAGCAGCATGCTCGACGTGGCGAACGTCAGCGCCAGCCGCACGAGCTTTGCCCGGCGCCACGTGCTTTCCATCATCTGCTCCAGCTTCGCCCGCTCGGCGGGGGCCGTTCGTTCGATCTGCACCGCGTAGGCGCGCGTCCGGTCCATGATCCGGCCCATCCGGTTGGTCATGGTCAGCAGCAGCAAACCCATGCCCGAAATCAGGATCACGGGCGTGACCGCGGCCTGGATGATCGGGAGAAACGAACTGGCGGGCGAAGCGTCCATGCGCGCGAGCCCACCAAAAACGCCCGCGCCACACAACACCGGTTTGCTTCGCCGCGAAAACCCGTTTCACCTCGGCGCCTCCCGTGGCCGACTCCGCTTCCCATCCTCCGCCCGCGACCCTCACCGGCGTCGTCGAGCGCATCATCTTTCTCAACGAGGAGAACCACTACACCATCGCCGAATTCCGCCCCGATCTGCCCCGCGGCGCCAACCCGCAGGAGCGCGCCGAACCCGTCACCATCGTCGGCCCGCTGCCCGGCGTCGAATGCGGCGAGACCCTCCACCTCACCGGCGAATGGACGCGCCACGCGCAACACGGCGCGCAGTTCAAGATCGCCGCGTTCAAGAGCGAGCTCCCGTCGAGCGTTTACGGCATCCGCAAATACCTCGGCAGCGGCCTCGTCCCCGGCATCGGCAAGGTCTACGCCAACAAGATTGTCGACGCCTTCGGGACCGAGACTTTCCGGATCCTGAGCGAGGAATCCGCCCGGCTGCGCGACGTCGACGGCATCGGCAAAAAGCGCGCCACGGCGATCAAGCAGGCGTGGGACGAAAAGCGCACCGAGCGCGAACTCTACATCTTTCTCCAGACCTACGGCGTCACGCCGAGCCAGTGCGTCAAGATCGCGAAGCACTTCGGCCCCACGGCGCAAACGATCCTGACCAACGAGCCCTACCGCGTCGCCCGCGAGATCGACGGCATCGGTTTCAAGACCGCCGACCGCATCGCGATCAACCTCGGCTTCGCCAACGACGCCCCGCCCCGCCTCGATGCCGGCCTCGTCTACGCGCTGGAGACGCTGCAGGACGAGGGCCACACCGCTTTCCCCGAGACGGATCTCATCGAATATTCCGCCGCCCAGCTCGAGACCGACTCGAAACTCCTCGCCGCCCGCATCGCCGCCCTCGTCGAAACCAAGACCCTCGTCCGCCACGCTGCGACTGTAGCCGGGGTCGCTGACCCCGGCCGACCGGGCTCAACGAGCCCGGCTACAAATCGCTCCATTCCCCTCCCGGGCGCCGCGCTCGTCCAGCTCCCCCCCAACGACCGCGCCGAGGAAAAAATCGCGGCTACTGTCGCCCGGCTCACCCGCGTCGCCAGCGGCCTGCCCCCGATCAAGGCCGAGGCGGCCGTCGCGTGGGCCGAGCAGAAAGCGGGCCTCGTCTATCACGAACTGCAGCGCACCGCCGTCCGCGCCGCCCTCGAAAACAAGGTCTCGATCCTCACCGGCGGCCCCGGCGTCGGCAAGACCACGGTGCTGCGCGCGCTCGTCGAGATCCTGAAGGCGAAGAAAGTCCGCCTCCACCTCGCCGCCCCGACCGGCCGCGCCGCGCAACGCCTCGCCGAGACGACCGGCGGCTTCGCGTCGACCATTCACCGCCTCCTCAAATACGACCCCGCGGGCGGCGGATTTGTCGCCAACGAAAGCTCCCCGCTCGCGACCGATTTCCTCGTGCTCGACGAGGCCTCGATGCTCGACACGCGGCTCGCCGCCGCGCTTTTCCAGGCCGTCCCTTCGCGCGCCCATCTCCTCCTCGTCGGCGACACCGACCAACTCCCCAGTGTCGGCGCCGGCAACGTCCTGAAGGATCTGATCGCTGTAGCCGGGGTCGCTGACCCCGGCCGACCGGGCTCAACGAGCCCGGCTGCAATCCCCGTCACCCGCCTCTGCGTCATCTATCGCCAGAAGGACCAGAGCGGCATCGTCACCACGGCGCACGCGATCAACTCCGGCGAAGCCTCGCCGCCACCCGTCGTGCAAAACGTCGCCGATGCCCAGGTCTGGGCCGACCTCAACTTCATCGCCGCCACCGCCGCCGACGATTGCGTGCGCAAGGTCGTCGAGCTCGTGACCGAGTTCGTGCCGCGCAAACTCAAGTGGCCGAACCCGGTTTCCGACGTGCAGGTGCTCGCGCCGATGCACAAGGGAGTCGCCGGCGTCGCGAACTTCAACCTGCAGCTTCAGGCCGCGCTCAATGGTTCGACTGCGCCCACCACCGGCGGCCACGCCCGCGGCCTCCGCACCGCCGCCGGCGAGTTCCGTCCCGGCGACAAGGTCATCCAGCTCCGCAACAACTACGACAAAAACCTCTTCAACGGCGACATCGGCACGATCGTCGCGGCGCACGGCGACCGCGGCACGCTCGAGGCCGACTTCGATGGCGACCGCCACGAGTTCACCCGCGCCGATTTCGGCGACCTCGCGCTCGCCTACGCGATCACGATCCACAAGAGTCAGGGCTCCGAATATCCCGTCGTGATCATCCCGCTGCTCAAGGCGCATTTCATGATGCTGCAGCGCAACCTGCTCTACACGGCGATCACGCGCGGGAGAAAAAAGGTCTTTCTCGTCGGCGACCCCGCCGCCTACGCGATGGCCGTCCGCAACAGCGAGTCCAAGCAGCGTATCACCCACCTCCGTGAAAAAATCGCCGCGGCAAAGCCGGTCCGGTCTCCGATCTGACCAAATGGAGTTTTACAGGAAGCGGCGGACCACACAGAGACTGCATACGCCAGCCATCGCCGCCGTTTCTTCCGTTTTCTCCTGCAAGAACCCTTCGTGAGCACCGATCCCAAAGCTAACCTCACCGCCCTCGTCACCGGCGCCGGCAGCGGCGTGGGCGAGGCTGTCGCCCGCGCGCTCGCCGCCCGCGGCCACCGCATCGCACTCGTCGGCCGGCGGGCGGATCGTCTCGCCCACGTCGCGGCGGCGATCGCCGCGGCCGGCGGCACCGCCGCCGCGTTTCCCTGCGATGTCGCCAACGCCGCCGACGTTGACTCACTCGCCGCCGACGTCGGCGCGCGATTCGGTCCGCCGCAGATTCTCTTCAACGGCGCCGGTCTTTTCGGCGAATGCCTTCCGATCGCCGAGTCAACGCCCGAAGTCTGGGAGCAGACGCTCCGCATCAACGCCCTCGGCCCCTACCTCGTTTGCCGCGCATTTATGGCCGGCATGGTCGCGAAGGGCTGGGGCCGGATCCTCAATGTCAGCTCCGCCGCTGCGCTCTCGCCCGTCTATCACGTTTCGTCCGCCTACCAGCTCAGCAAGGTCGCGCTCAACCACTTCACGCGCCAGCTCGCCCAGGAACTCGCCGGCACCGGCGTCACGGCCAATGTCCTCCACCCCGGCGAAGTGAAAACGGAAATGTTCGCCGCGATCAAGGCCGACGCCGCCTCGCGCACCGGCGAGGGCCGCAACATGCTCAAGTGGGTCGAGAAGGTGGAACTCTCCGGCGGCGATCCGCCCGAAAAGACCGCCGATCTTGTCCTCGATTTGCTGCGGCCGGAAAACGACGCCGCGACCGGACAGTTCCTCTGGATCAAGGACGGCCTGAAGGCCCCGATGCCGTCGTGGTGACGGACGTTCCGGGAGGAATTTTATTCATGCCGGGGTTGCCCCGCCATGTCCCGAGACATGGACCGCCGGTCCCGTGTCGCACCGGGTGAATCGCCGGAACATGCATGGGACAAAGCTCACGCCGACTTGTGCCGGAGCGACGAAGAGATTCTTTTCGTCACCTTTTCGCCGAAACTCCGTCTGACGGCAGTCGGGCCTTCAAGGTAATTTCACGAACACAATCGATCGAGCGATGAACAAGCCGCCAACTGCGACGGAACAGCAATCACCCGGGGATCGGGCGTCCCTCGAGTCCTCGCGCGAGCCGCGGCGACGTCGCCGACGCACTCCGGTCATCATTGCCGCAATCCTCGTCGCGGTGCTCGCGGGTGTGTGGTGGATCAACCATCGCGAAGCCGAGCAGATGCCCGCCGGCGGCGGGGGTGGGGGCGGTGGCCGGCGCGGCGGCGGCCGTGGGGGATTCGGCGGCCCGAACGCCCCCCTGCCCGTCAACGTCAAGGCTGCCGAAAAAGGGGAGATTCACCTTTATCTCAACGCCCTCGGCACGGTTACGCCCGCTCATACCGCCACGATTCGCACGCAGGTCAGCGGCCAGCTCCAGCAGATCGCGTTTCAAGAAGGCCAGTTCGTCCACCAGGGCGACCTTCTCGCCGTGATCGATCCGCGGCCGTTTCAAAACGCCCTCGAACAGGCCCAGGCCCAGCAACGCCAGGCCCAATCGCAGCTCCGCACCGCGCAACTCGACCTGACGCGCTACGAGACGCTCGCGAAGGAGGATTCGATCGCGAAGCAGCAGGTCGACACGACCCAGTCGCAGGTCAACCAGTTCGAGGGGCTCGTCCAGGCCGCGCAGGCGGCCATCGACACCGCGAATCTCAATCTCACCTATTGCCACATCAAGGCGCCGTTCGACGGCCGCGTCGGCCTGCGCGCCGTCGACACCGGCAACTACGTCACGCCCGGCGACTCGAACGGCATCGTCTCGCTCAGCCAGGTGAAGCCGATCACGGTCTTGTTCACGCTGCCCGAGGACAACATCGGCACGATTTCCGAGCACCTGCACCGCGGGGACCAGCTGGCCGCCGACGTCTTCGATCGTGCGCAGACCAGGCAACTCGCGTCCGGCAAATTGATCACGATCGACAACCAGATCGATCCTTCGACGGGCACGTTCCGCCTCCGCGCCGAATTTACCAACGAGGACGAAAGCCTCTTCCCCAATCAATTCGTCAACGTCCGCCTTCTCGTCGACACGATTCACGATGCCACCGTGATCCCGTCGTCCGCGGTCGAGCGCGGCCAGCAGGGCGCCTACGTCTACCTCGTCGGCGAAGACCAGACCGCTGTCGCGCAAGCGATCACGCTGGGCGCGACGGAGGGGGAAAAGGTCGCGGTGACCGACGGCTTGAAGGTCGGCGACAACATCGTGGTCGACGGCGCCGACAAGCTGAAGGACGGCCAGAAAGTGATTCTCAACGGCGGGGCGGATCGCGGCGCACGCGGCGGCCGGCAGGGCGGTGGCGGGCGCGGCGAAGGCGGCGGCCGGTCCAAGAAAGGCGGCCCGCGTGGCGGCAAAAAGGCCGCTCCTGGCGACGAACCGAAAGATTGAGCGGCCGCCGCGCCCACCGGCCCGCCTCCCACGATGAGCCCTTCCCGGATATTCATTCTCCGCCCGGTCGCGACCACCCTGCTCATGGCCGCGATCATGATCACGGGCATCGTGGCGTTTCGTTTCCTGCCGCTGTCCGCGCTCCCGGAGGTCGCCTACCCCACGATCCAGGTGCAGACGTTTTATCCCGGCGCGAGCCCGGATGTCATGACTTCCTCGGTCACCGCGCCGCTCGAACGCCAGCTCGGCCAGATGCCCGGCTTGAAGCAGATGTCCTCGCAAAGCTCCGCCGGCGCCTCTGTCCTCACCCTGCAGTTCGACCTCGATCTCCCGCTCGACATCGCGGAGCAGGAGGTGCAGGCCGCCATCAACGCCGCGGGCAACCTGTTGCCGTCCGACCTCCCCGCCCCGCCGATTTACGCCAAGGTCAATCCCGCCGACGCGCCCGTGCTCTCGCTCGCGCTCACGTCCAAAACCCTGCCGCTCACCCAGGTCGAGGATTTCGCCGACACCCGGCTCGCCCAGAAGATCTCCCAGCTCCCCGGCGTCGGCCTCGTGAGCATCGGCGGCGGCCAGCGCGAGTCGATGCGCATCCGCGTCAACCCGCGCGCGCTCGCCGCCTACGGGCTCAACATCGACGATCTGCGCAGCACCGTGAGCAACGGCAACGTCAACACCGCCAAGGGCAACTTCGACGGTCCGTCCCGTTCCTACACGATCAACGCCAACGACCAGCTCAAGTCGCCCGACGAATATAAAAACCTGATCCTCGCCTATCGCAACGGCGCCGCCGTCCGCCTCTCCGATGTCGCGACCGTCGAGAGCGCGCCGGAAAACACCAAGCTCGCGGCCTGGGTCAACTCGACCCCCGCCGTCATCCTCGACATCCGCCGGCAGCCGGGCGCGAACGTCATCCAGGTCGTCGAGGGCGTGCGCGACCTGTTGCCCTCGCTCCAGGCCTCCCTGCCGCCGACGGTCGACGTCGCCATCCTCACCGACCGCACGACCACGATCCGCGCGTCGATCCGCGACGTCGAGATCGAGCTCACGCTCGCCGTGATCCTCGTCGTGCTCGTGATCTTCGTTTTCCTGCGCAACCTGCCCGCGACCATCATCCCGAGCCTCTCGGTCCCGCTCTCCCTCGTGGGCACCTTCGGCGTGATGTATCTGCTCGGCTTCAGCCTGAACAACCTCTCGCTGATGTCGCTGACCATCGCCGCCGGCTTCGTCGTCGACGACGCGATTGTCATGATCGAGAACATCGCCCGCTACGTCGAGCAGGGCGAAAAGCCGCTCGCGGCGGCCCTCAAGGGCTCGCAGCAGATCGGCTTCACGATCATCTCGCTCACGATCTCGCTCATCGCGGTGCTGATTCCGCTGCTGTTCATGGGCGACGTCGTCGGCCGGCTGTTTCGCGAATTCGCCATCACCCTCGCCGTCACGATCCTGATCTCGGCGGTCGTGTCGCTCACGCTCGTCCCGATGATGTGCGCGAAGCTCGTCCGCCACCGCCGGCCCGAGGAGGAGCCGCGGATCAGCCGCTGGACCGGCGCGCAGTTCGACCGCGTGATCGCCTTCTACGGCCGCACGCTCCAGTGGGTCCTCGACCGCCAGGGCCTGGTCCTCGCCGTGGTCGTCGGCACGCTCGGGGTCACCGCGCTGCTCTATATCGTGATTCCGAAGGGATTCTTCCCGGTGCAGGACACCGGGCTGATTCAAATCATCACCGAGGGCCCGCAGGACACCTCCTACGACGCGATGACCCGGCGTCAGTCGGACCTCGCCGAAATCCTGCTCAAGGATCCCGACGTGGAAAGCCTCTCGTCGTTTGTCGGCGTCGACGGCAGCAATCCCACCCTCAACACCGGCCGGATGCTCGTGAACCTGAAACCGCGCGACGACCGGAAGGACACCGTCGTGCCGATCATGCACCGCCTGCAACAGGCCGCCGCCGGGATCGCCGGGCTGACCGTCTACCTGCAACCGATCCAGGACCTCACCATCGAGGACCGCGTCAGCCGCACGCAATACCAGTTCGTCCTCGAGAGCGCGAATCCCGACGACCTCGTCACCTGGGTGCCGCGGCTTGCCGACAAACTGGCGCAGCGCCCCGAGCTCACCGAGATCGCGACCGACCTCGAGCAGGGCGGGCTCGCCGCCGTGGTCGTGGTCGACCGCGACATGGCGGCGCGTTTCGGCATCACGGCCGCGACGGTCGACAATGCGCTCTACGACGCCTTCGGCCAGCGGATCATTTCCACCATCTTCACGCAGTCGAACCAGTATCGCGTGATCATGGAGGCCGACCCCAAGATGCAGCGTTCGCCGGAGTCGCTCGGCCAGATTTACGTGCCGGCCTCCGGCGGCGGCCAGGTGCCGCTGTCCGCGATCGCCCGGATCGAGGAGCGCGCCGAGCCGCTCCTGATCAACCACCTCAGCCAGTTTCCCGCCAACACGATCTCGTTCAACCTCCCCTCCGAGGGCTCGCTCGGCAAGGCCGTCACGGCCATCCGCCAGACCGAGGCCGAGCTCGGCATGCCCGCGAGCATCGTCACGACGTTCGAGGGTTCCGCGTCCGCGTTCGAGTCGTCCCTGTCCAACGAGCTCTTCCTGATCCTGGCCGCGATCGTCGTGATGTATATCATCCTCGGCGTCCTCTACGAGAGCTTCATCCACCCGATCACGATCCTCTCCACCTTGCCGTCGGCCGGCATCGGGGCGTTGCTGGCGTTGATGCTCGTCGGCGACGACCTCGGCGTCATCGGCATCATCGGCATCATCCTGCTGATCGGCATCGTGAAAAAGAACGCGATCATGATGATCGACTTCGCGCTCGATGCCGAGCGGGAGGAAAAACTCCCGGCCCGCGAGGCCATCTACCAGGCGTCGCTGCTGCGGTTCCGCCCGATCCTGATGACGACGATGGCGGCGCTGCTCGGCGCCCTGCCGCTCATGCTCGGCACTGGCACCGGCTCGGAACTCCGCCATCCCCTCGGCATCACGATCGTCGGCGGGCTGATCGTCAGCCAGGTGCTGACACTCTACACGACACCCGTCATCTATCTCACGTTTGACCGGATGGCCGCGCGGGTCCGCGCCCGCCGGGCCCGGCGCGATGCGGCGGAAGGCACCGTCGCCACGGAGGAACCGGTCGCATGAATGTCTCCGAACCGTTCGTCCGCCGGCCCGTCGCCACGACCCTCCTCACGATCGGCGTGGCGCTCGCGGGGCTCGCGGCCTATTTTCACCTGCCGGTCTCGCCGCTGCCGCAAATCGACTTTCCGACGATCGTGGTTTCCGGCTCGATGGCCGGGGCGAGCCCGGAGGCGATGGCCAGCAGCGTCGCCACGCCACTCGAGCGCCACCTCGGCGCCATCGCCGACGTGACCGAGATGACCTCGCGCAGCTCGGTCGGCAATTCCAGCGTCGTGCTGCAGTTCGGCCTCAACCGCGACATCGACGGCGCCGCCCGCGACGTGCAGGCCGCGATCAACGCCGCCCGCGCCGACCTCCCGGCCGCGCTCCGCAGCAACCCGACCTACCGCAAGTTCAACGTCGCCGACCAGCCGATCCTCATCCTGGCGCTGACGTCCGATTCGCTCAGCCAGGGCGCGCTCTACGACGCGGCGGCGACCGTCCTGCAGCAAAAACTCTCCCAGATCGACGGGGTCGGCGACGTGTCGGTCGGCGGCAGCTCGCTGCCCGCGGTGCGCGTCGAACTGAACCCGACCGCCCTGTTCAAATACGGCATCGGCCTCGAGGACGTGCGGGCCGCCCTCGCCGCCGCCAACGCCAACAGCCCCAAGGGCGCGATCGAAAACGAACAACTGCACTGGCAGATCTACAGCAACGACAAGGCCGTCAGCGCCGCCGAATACCGCCCGCTCATCATGGCCTACCGCAACGGCGCCGCGATCCGGCTCCAGGACATCGCGACGGTCACCGATTCGGTCGAGGACACCCGCAATCTCGGTCTCGCCAACGGCAACCCGTCGGTGATCGTGATCGTCTCGCGCCAGCCGGGGGCGAACATCATCTCGACCGTGGATCGGGTCCGCGCCGTGCTGCCGCAGCTTGAGGCCTCGATGCCGGGTGGCGCCAAGATCGACGTGGCGGTCGATCGCAGCGTCACCATCCGCGCCTCGCTGCACGACGTCGAGGTTTCGCTCCTCATCTCGGTCTGCCTCGTGATCCTGGTCGTGTTCCTGTTTCTCCGCGACCCGCGGGCCACCGCCATCCCGAGCGTGGCCGTGCCGATCTCGCTGATCGGCACGTTCGGCGCGATGTATCTGCTCGATTACAGCCTCGATAACCTCTCGCTGATGGCGCTCACCATCGCGACCGGCTTCGTCGTCGACGACGCGATCGTCGTCATGGAAAACATCGTCCGCCACATGGAGGCCGGCGTGCCCCGCTTTCAGGCCGCCCTGCTCGGCGTGCGTGAGGTCGGCTTCACCGTGCTCTCGATGAGCCTGTCGCTCGTCGCCGTGTTCATCCCCATCCTGCTCATGGGCGGCATCGTCGGCCGGCTGTTCCGGGAATTCGCCGTCACGCTCTCGATCGCGATTCTCGTGTCGATGCTCGTCTCGCTGACGACGACGCCGATGATGTGCGCGCGCATCCTCACCGCCCCCGGCGCGCAGAAGCACGGCCGGATCTACCGGTGGAGCGAGGAGATTTTCCAGGACCTGATCCACTATTACGAGCGCTCGCTCGCGTGGGTGCTCGGCCACGCGCCCCTGGTGCTCGTGATCCTGATCGGCACGATCGGGCTCAACGTCTGGCTGTTCACACTGATTCCGAAAGGATTTTTCCCCGAGCAGGACACCGGCCGGCTGATGGGCGGCATCCAGGCCGACCAAAGCATCTCGTTCCAGTTGATGGCGGAAAAATTCCGCCAGTTCGTCGACATCGTGCGCCACGATCCGGCGGTGCAGACCGTCGTCGGTTCGACCGGCGCCGGCGGACGCGGCGGTGGCACGAACTCGGGCCGCCTGTTCGTCGACCTGAAACCCCTCGGCCAGCGCACGGAGACTTCGCAGCAGGTCATCGCCCGCCTCCGCCCGAAACTCGCCGCCGTGCCGGGCGCAACCGTCTATCTTGCCCCCGCCCAGGAAATCCATGTCGGCGGCCGGCAAAGCAACTCGCTCTACCAATACACGCTGCAGGCCGACAACCTCCAGGACCTGCGCACGTGGACGCCGCGTCTCCTCGAGGCCTTGAAGACCGAACCCATCCTCCAGGACGTCAACTCCGACCAGGAGGACAAGGGCCTCGAGACCGACATCGTCATTGATCGCGATCGCGCCTCCCGGCTCGGGCTCACCGCGAGCCAGATCGACAACACCCTTTACGATGCCTTCGGCCAGCGACAGGTCTCCACCATCTACCGTTCGCTCAACCAATATCACGTGGTGATGACGGTCGCCCCGCGCTTCTGGCAGGATCCGGCGGCGTTGCAGAATATCTTCGTGAGCACGTCGGGCGGCTCGGTCGGCGGCACCGCGTCGACCAACGCCGTGGCCGGCACCGTGGCCGGCGGCGGTGGCGGCTCCAGCGCGGCGGCCGTGGCCGGCGACGCCGCGCGCAACGCCCGGCTCAACGCCATCACCGCCCGTGGCCGCGGCGGCGCCTCCTCCGGCCAGGCTGTCAGCACGCGCCAGGAAACGATGATCCCGCTCTCCACCGTGGCGCACTACGAGACCGGCACCACCCCGCTCTCGGTCAACCACCAGGGCCAGTTCGTCGCCTCGACCCTTTCCTTCAACGTCGCCGATGGCTATTCGCTCAGCGACGCCACCGCCGCCGTCAACCGGCAGATCGAGCGGATTCACATGCCCGCCAGCGTCCACGGCAGCTTCCAGGGCACCGCCCGGAGTTACCAGCAATCCATCGGCAACGAGCCCGTCCTCATCCTCGCGGCGATCGTGGCGATCTACATTGTCCTCGGCATCCTCTACGAGAGTCTCTGGCACCCGTTCACGATTCTCTCGACGCTGCCCTCGGCCGGCCTCGGCGCGGTGCTGGCCCTGATGCTGTTCAACACCGAATTCAGCCTGATCGCCCTCATCGGCGTTTTCCTCCTCATCGGCATCGTGAAGAAAAACGCGATCATGATGATCGATTTCGCCCTCATGGCCGAGCGCGAGAATCATCTCAGCCCGCGCGATGCGATCTTCAAGGCCGCCCTCCTCCGCTTCCGGCCGATCCTGATGACGACGATGGCCGCGATGCTCGGCGCGCTGCCGCTCGCGCTCGGCTTCGGCAACGGCGCCGAGCTGCGCCGGCCGCTTGGCATCGCGATCGTCGGCGGACTCGTCGTCAGCCAGCTCCTCACGCTGTTCACCACGCCGGTCATCTATCTCTATATCGATCGCGCCCGGCGCTGGGCGGCCGGCCACCGCGGCCAACCGGTCGATTCCGAGTCGGCCGCGGGAACCGCCCACGCGCCCGTGTAACGAATATCCGAGTCGCCACCATGCCTCCCGCCCATCGAGTCCTTCGCTCCGCCGCCCTCGTGTCGCTCCTTGGCGTCGCGGGTTGCGCCGTGGGCCCCGACTATCACCGCCCGACGACACCCGCGCCCGCGGAATTCAAGGAAGCCGCCGGCTGGAAGGCCGCCGCGCCCGCCGACGCCGCCGATCGCGGGTCGTGGTGGGAAGTGTTTCACGATCCACAGCTCAGCGAACTCGAAACCCGGGCGGCCGCCTCCAACCAGTCGCTCGCCCAGGTCGTGGCAAACTACGAGCAGGCCCGCCAGCTCGCGCGTGCCGACCGGACGACCCTGTTCCCCGTGCTCTCCGGCTCGGCCTCGGGGCAGCGCTCGAAATCCCCCGGCCGCCCGGCGTCGGGCGGCGCGCCGGCCTCCGCGAGCGAGCCGACGTCGAGTTACTCGGCGTCGCTCAGCGCCAGCTGGACCCCGGATTTCTGGGGCCGCGTGCGCCGGCTCAACGAGGCCGACATCGCGTCCGCCCAGGCCAGCGCCGCCGATCTCGCCGACGCGCGTCTCTCCATCCAGGCGACGCTCGCGCAGACCTATTTCCAGTTGCGCATCGCCGACGAACGCATCCGCCTGCGGCAGACCGCCGTCGACGCCTATCGCCGCACGCTCGAGATCGCGCGGAACAAATACAATGTCGGCATCGTCGCCCGCAACGACGTGATCTCCGCGCAGGCGCAGCTCGACGCCGCCCGCGCCCAGGTGATCGACGCCGGCATCCAGCGCGCGCAACTCGAGCACGCCATCGCCGTGCTCGTCGGCCAGACTCCCGCCGAATTCTCGCTCGCGCCGCACGCCGCGCTCGACCTCGCGATGCCGGCGGTTCCGCCGCAGATGCCCTCGACGCTGCTCGAGCGCCGCCCCGATATCGCCGCCGCGGAACGCAGCGTCGCCGCCGCCAACGCGCGGATCGGCGTCCAGACCGCCGCATCTTTTCCCGCGCTCACGCTGTCCGCCGACGGCGGCTACACGGGCTCCCCGCTCGGGGAACTCCTGCGCACGCCCAACCGGTTCTGGTCCCTCGGGGCCGGCCTGGCCGACACCCTTTTCGATTTCGGCCGGCGGGGCGACCAGGTGGCGCAGACGCGCGCCGCCTACGATGCGAGCGTCGCCGCCTATCGCGGGGCGGTGCTGCGCGCCTTCCAGGAAATCGAGGATGAGCTCGTGAGTCTCCGGCTCCTCGAATCCGAGGCGCAAGTGCAGGACGCCGCCGTGAGGGAAGCCGCCGAAGCCGCGCAGATCGCGATGAACGAATATCGGGCCGGCACCACCGACTACACCACCGTCGCCACGGCGCAGGTGACGGAACTCAACGACCGCCAGACCGCGTTGACCGTGTTTTTGAACCGCATGAATTCCTCCGTCGCGCTGATCGAGGCGCTCGGCGGCGGCTGGCATTCGACCGACCTCCCCACCGCCGGCGACGTGATCGCGGGCCCCACTCCGGCGGGCGGACATTGACCCCGCCAGCGCTAACGCCCGTCCGCCTTGGCCACTTCCACGGCAAAGACGTAGGTTGGCCCGAACATGTTTGACCGAAATATCACCCACTTCGCGTCCGGGGTGAACGTGACGTTGGGTTCGAGTTTGTAGTTGTGCTTGGCCATGTTCACGAGGCGTTCGGGATGAAAGGCGCCGAGTCGCGTCAGATCGTCGCCGAGCATCTTCTCATCCTGCACCCGCTCGGGCCGAAACAAATAAATCCAATGCGAACCGGGCGAGCGGCCGCCATCGCCGCAAAATAGCGCGCCGTCGGGGCTGGAGTTGAAATGGATCGACCACTCTTCCGGCTGGTAGTGATACCGGATTCGCTCCCCGTTCTCCACGTTGTAGCCGCCGACAAAGCCGACCAGCGCCCGCGTGTAGGTCGGATAGTCCTTGTCCCCGTCGGTGTGCGTCTGCCGGCCGATGTTGATGTCATACCAGATCGTCCTGCCGTCGCGACTCCACCACTCGTGCCCGACGCCTTCCATCTGGATGCTGCGCTTGTGCACCAGCGTGTTGTTGCTCCCGTCGGTCCGGATCGTCCAGATCCGATCCACCTGCACCTTCACCCCTTCGTGGCAATACATCAGCAGGCTCGGATCGGTCGGCGAGAATTGCAGGTGGTTGAGCCAGTCGGTGCTTTGCAACAGGGTCTTCGTCTGCCCCGTCCGCAGGTTCACCGTAAACATCGTCATCGGGAGCCTCGCGGCCAGCCGGACCGCCATCATCTGCACCTTGTTCGAGGGCTGATCGAGCGAGCGTGTGGCCGGCGCCGCGAGCCCGTCATAGTTGCCGCCCGCGGAGGCGTCGCCCTCGATGTCAGTGCCCGCGGCGAGAGTCTCGTCGGCGTTGATCGTGGTCACACTGCCCCGCCGCGGCAGGTCCACCAGCTTCCGCGTTTCGCCCGTGTCGACGTTCGTTGACCAGAGCGCGGTGAAAAGCGGGTCGGTCGTCGGCTTGGTGTAATAGACCGTCGGAGTCTTCCGCCCAACCACCACCGGCCGCGCCGGCGCCGGCACGACCTGCCGGCTCCGGCCGGTCGCGAGCACCAGCACGGCGATGCCCGCCGGCGTCGTGTAGACGAGCTGCTTGCCGTCTGGCGTGTAGCCATTGTCCGTGAAATAGAAACTGGCGGAACCGGGCTCGCCCGTCAGCCGCATGACGCGATGGCCGGTGTCGGGATCGATCCAAGACGCGGGCGGTTCCTTGTTTTCCGTTTCCGCCGCATGGATGAAGCCACGGGTCGCGAGGAGAACCAGCGCAAGCGCGGTCGCATTCGAGCGGACCGTTCGATATTTTGGGGTAGTCATCTGAAAGCGGGGTCGGGGTGGAACAACCAAGCCAGACGCGTCATGCTACCACACGGCTCGAGGTATCTACCCGCCTGCGCCGTCGGATGCGTCGGGCGAGATTTCCCCGCCGTTCACTCCGTCACCGCCTGCATCACGAGGTTTTGAAACCCGTAGGTGCTCTCGAGGTCGTTCGCCGGCGACTGCCCCTGAAAAATCGCCAGGATCAATTTCTCCTGCGGATCGATGCGGAAATAGGTGTTATACGCCCCGCTCCATCCGTAGGTGCCGGCCGAGCCCATCACCCCGGAGTCGCCGTTGCCGCTTCGGATCGCGACGCCCAGCCCGAAGCCCTGCCCGCGCAAAAACGGCAGCGGAATCTGCGGCACGTCGATCGCGGTCATCAGCTCGATCGTCTTGCGCCCGAGCAGCCGGTGGCCGTCGAGCACGCCGCCGTTCAGCAGCATCTGGCAAAACCGCACGTAGTCGGGCGCCGTCGCGAACAGCCCGCCGCTCGCCGAGAAGAATCGCGGCGAGGTTTCGCCCGCCGACGTCCTCACCAGCCGGCTGTCGCGACGGGCGTAGACCGGAACCAGCCGGCCGAGCTTCTCCGCCGGCACCGCGAACCCGGTGTCGACCATGCCGAGCGGCTCGAAAATCCGCTCGCGCAAATAGACGTCGAGCGACTTTCCCGCCACGACCTCGATCACCCGGCCCAGCACGATCGTCGAGGCGCCGTAGCGCCACTCCGCGCCGGGTTGCGCGTTGAGCGGCAGCGTCGCGAGCTTGTCCACGTAGTCGGCGAGCAACGGATCGGCCGGCAGCGACCGCATCCCGTCGCGCCAGAGTTTCGCCGCGGGACGGTCGTTGTCCGAGGGTTGTCCGGGAAACCCGCTGCGATGGGTGAGCAGGTCGTGGATCGTGATGCTCCGCCCGGCGGGCTCCAACTCGTAACCGCCCGGCGCCCCCGCCTTCGCCACGGCGACCTTCCGGTCGCGAAACGCCGGCAGGAATTTCTCCAGCGGATCGCTCAGCAACACCCGCCCCTCCTCGACCAGCATCAACACGCCGACGGTCGCGATCGGTTTCGTCATCGACGCCAGCGCGAAGATGTCGTCCGTCCGCATCGATCGCTTGCTCTCGAGATCCGCGAAACCATGCGCCTCGAATTGCACCAGCCGGCCATTGCGCGCGACGACGGTCACCGCGCCCGCGATCTTGTTCTCGGATTGCAACCGCTCGACGAACGGCGCGATCCGCTCCAGGCGCTCCGACGACATCCCCACGTCTTCCGGTTTCGCGACCGGCAGCGGCGCAGCCTGCAATCGGACCAATCCGGCCAAAACAAGAACGGACAACGTGCGACGGGTTTTCATGGGGTGCGTCTCGGTAAGTCGTCCAGGTTTCCGCCGCGCGCAACGCCGATCTCGTCATCGACCTTGATCATCGCGTTGCCGGCGGATCCCACACGGTCAGCCCGGCGAAGCCTTTTTCCGGCGCCCGCGCGGCGAACGCCAGGCTCGCCCCATAGCCGATGACGATGCACGACGCCACCGCCACGAACCCGTGCAGGAACGTGCTCGTCGCCGTGCAGTCCTGCACGATCCACGTCACCGCCACGCTCGCGAGCGCGCCGATCATGACGCCCGGTGCGTTTGCCCGCCGCGTGAGCAGCCCCAGCGCGAACACGCCCGGAAATCCGCCGCCGAATCGCGCGATGAGGAGCAGATATTCGTCCCACAACGATCCGGTCCCGCGCCACGCGAGCCACACCGCCATGCCGGTCGCCAGCACTCCCGCCGCGAGCGTCGTGCCCCGCGCCAACCGCAGCCGCTGTTTCTCCGTCGCGCCCGGCCGCAGCGTCCCCTGGAAATCGCTCACCACGATCGCCGCCGTGGCGTTCATCGCGCTGCTCAGCGCGCCCATCCCCGCCGCGAACAAACTCGCGACGATCAATCCGACCACGCCCGGCGGAAGTTCGTTGGCGATGAAAAAGGGAAAGATCGCGTCGTTGTCGAGGTCCGGCGTCAATCGGTCCGGGTGCACGCGGTAAAACGCCCAGAGCATCGTCCCCACGAAAAAGAACATCACCGAGCCGCCGAGCCCGACCACGTTGCCCATCACCACCGACCGCCGCGCCGCGCGCGGATCCGACGTCGCGAGCATCCGCTGCATCAGCGGCTGGTCGCCCAGCACCACGAAAACGTGGCCGAGGAACATGCCGATGAAGACCCAGACCGTCGGCCGCACGAGGTCGAAGTCTGTCGCGATCGCATGGAATTTTCCCGCTGCCCGGCTCGCCGCGATCATCCCCGCAAAACCGCCGTCGACGCCGTGCTCCATGAACACCAGCGCGACGACGACGCCGCCCACCGTCACGCCGACCTGCATCACATCCGTCCACACCACCGCCTCGAACCCGCCCTCCATCGCGTAAATCGTCGTGACCGCGCCCATGAGCAGGACGCTCGCGTATTTGTCGAAGCCGGTGACGGTCGACAGCGCGAGCGCCGGCAGCAGCATGACGACGCTCATCCGCCCGCCCACCTTGAGCAGAATTCCGAGCGCCGCGCCGAGCAGCCGCACATTCCGGTCGAAGCGCTGCTCAAGGTAATTGAAGATCGTCGTCAGGTTCAGCCGGCGCAACACGCCGACAAACACGATCCCCACCACCATCCCGGCAATCGCCTGCGCCGGCGCCGACCCGAACGACAGCCAGTCCTCCGCATACGACCGCGCCGGCAGCGCCATGAAGCTGATGCTGCTCGTGGCCGTCGCCATGAAGCTGATCGCGGCCGCCCACCACGGCAGCCGCCGGTCGCCGAGCATGAACTCGGCACTCGACTGCTTCTTCCGCCGCCACCACCACCCGATCGCCAGGCTCACCCCGAAATATGCCGCGAGGGAGACATAGTCCGGCCACGAGAGCGTGCGGGGTGCGACGACGGCGAACAGTGGGGCGAAAGGCGACAACATGAAGGCGTGCGACCGGCGGGCCGGCGGGTAAACGGGGCGGCGCATCGTTTGCGCGATGCCGCGCCCGACCGCGAACCAAATCTAGCGCGCCCGCCCGCGGGCCGTCCGGCGCATCGCCCGTCACATCGTTGGACCAATTCATGATTGGACAGCAATCGCGCTCCGTCGTTTAACCGGCGCGTGAACGTCCTTATCATCGGCGGCACCGGCCTCATCTCGACGGGCATCGTCCAGGCGCTCCGGGAGCGCGGCGCGACGATCACCGTCTTCAACCGCAGCCAGACCGATGACCGGATCGGCCCCGGCATTCGCCGTCTCTCCGGCGACCGGAAGGATTTTCCGGCCTTCGAAAACACGATGACCGCCGCCGCGCCGTGGGACGTCGTCATCGACATGATCTGCTTCCGGCCCGACGAAGCGGAGAGCGATCTGCGCGCGTTCGCCGGGCGCTGCGGCCAGTTTATTTTCTGCAGCACCGTCTGCACCTACGGCAACACGCAGACCGTCGTTCCCACACTGGAGACTACGTCGCAGGCCCCGCACTCCCGTTACGGCCGCGACAAGCTGGCGTGCGAGCAGCTGTTCCTCCGGGCGCATGCGAACCAGAAGATGGCCGTGACGATCATTCGACCGTCTCACACCTACGGACCCGGCGGCGGCATCATCAACAATCTCAACACCGACGCGACGTTCCTCGAACGCCTTCGCCGCGGCCGTCCGATCGTTGTCAGCGGTGACGGCCATGGTCTCTGGCAAAGCGCCTATTCCGACGACGTCGGCCGCGGCTTCGCCTACGCCGCCGCCAATCCCCGCTGCCTCGGCCAAGCCTACAACGCCGTCGCCGATGAGGTCGTGACGTGGGATCAATACGTCCAGCGCACCGCCGCCGCGCTCGGCGCTCCGGCGCCATGGCTCGTGCATCTGCCGACCGACTTCCTGCTGGCGGTCGCCCCGCAACGTTACGCTGGCCTCGCGGAGATCTTTCGCTTTCACGGCGTTTATTCGAATGCGAAGCTCAAGCGCGACGTGCCGGAATTCCGCCTCACCACACCCTACGAGGAGGGCGTCCGCCGCACCGCCGCGTGGATGGACCAGCATGGCCGGAGCCCCGCGCCGGAGGAAAACGCCCTCGAAGATCGCCTTGTTGCCGCATGGGACAAGTTCACGGCGGAGTCGGTGAAGGCGTTCGTTTCGAAAAGTTGATCAGAAAAACCAATCGGCATTTCCTACCCGGAGCACACAGGGATCCAATCCGAGTTCACAAGGATTTCTCCGTAGCCTCCGGTTTGGACTTTGGGTCCCCGGTGAAGCGATCGGTCCGCCAGATTTGGATTTATCGAACGCCATGACCCAGCCATACTGCCGTCTGTGAACTACCCCTCACTTCCCCGCCTCGCCCTCCTCGTCTGCACTCTCACCGCGCCGCTGCACGCCGCGGACGGCTTCGCTCCCGAGCCCGGCTTCACCGCGCTCTTCAACGGCCACGATCTCACCGGCTGGCACCATCAGGACGGCCCGGCGCTCGGCGGGAAAACCGATCCTGGCGACGGCCGCTACTCGATCCATGACAGCGCACTCGTCGGCAATGATGCGAAAGCCGCCCATGGTCGTGTGCTGCTGTGGACGACGAAGGCGTTCACCGGAAATTTCATCCTCCGCCTTGAATTCCGCGCCGGCGAAAAAACCGACGGCGGCCTGTTTTTCAACAAGACCCAGCTCCAGTGCGGCGACTACAGCAATTACGCCTACAAGTCGTGCAAGGCCTACCGCCCGCTCGACTGGAACGCGATCGAGGTCACCGTGCAGGATGGCGTGGCGCGAGCGACCTGCAACGGCGAACTGCTCACGACGACGTTGAAAATCACCGACCCCGGCCCGCTGGCCCTCGAAGCCGACAAGGGCGCCATTTCCTACCGCCGCATCCGGATCAAAATGCTGCCGTAATCGGTCGGCGGAGATCCCCCGCCCGATCATTCCGCGCCAGCTCACCGGCTCGTCACCGTGCCCGCGCCGCCTCGATCCCGGCGTTCGTAAGATGGTAAACGGCGAACGTCGCCAGCCAGTGCTCGCCCTCGTAGTGGCCGCTGAAGACGTATTTCAATCCCTCGGTCTCGTGCACGCGGGCCGCGGCCTCGAGTGCCGCCCGGCGGGGATCGCCGGCCGCCAACGCCGAGCGCACCCCGCACAGGGTCCACGCGCGACTAAGATTGAGACCGGCGAGGTGCACGATCCGCCCGTCGGTCGCGTCGCTCACTTTCGCCGCCTCGGCCCAGTTGCCCAGGTCGCGGTCCCGCAGTCCCGGCACGAAACGATCGAGCCACGCCGAGAATTCCTTCGGTGCCAGCACGCGTCGCATCAGGTCGGCCTCGTTCAGGCCCGAGGAGAAAAAATCCTCGCCCGACGGCTCGTAGCGAACCGGGTAGTCGCGGTCCGCGAGATAAAACGTGCGCGTTCGCGTCGTAATCATCTTTTCCAGCTCCCCGTCCCCGACTGCGCGGGCGTAATCGAGGATTTGCCCGAGCGCGAAGCCCGTGTCCGGGTGCACGCCCATCCGCAGCGGATAGGTGGGCTTCGGCAGATAAGCCTTCGTCAGCCCGGCCAGGGCGCGTTCGAGCGGCGCGATATTTTTCGCCCATTGCCGGGCATCCGAATCGTCCCAGGCCTTGAGTTCGGCGACAAGCCGCAGCGCCCACGCCCAGCCATACATCCGCTCGAAGCCGCGGTTTTCCTTTGGTTCGAAGTAGGCCGCCTCGGCCGAAAGATTGGCCGCCGTCAGGTGCGCTGCGAGTCGCGCCCGCGCTTCCGCCGCCCCCGCCATATCGGGAAAATGCCGCAGCAATCGCACGAGCAGCCAGTGACCGTGCACCGCCGAATGCCAGTCGAAGCAGCCGTAAAATGCCGGGTGCATCGCCCGCGGGGTCTTCAAGTCCTCCGGTCCGCACAGCACCGCGGCGGGTTTGTTGGGATATTCGCGGTCGATGCCCTGCAACGCGAGCTGCGCGAACGCCGCGGCGCGTCCGCGATCAAGCCCCGGGAACTCCCCGCCGCCCGGCTTCATCGTCGCCCGGGGCGCGGCCGGCCCTGCATGGTCTCCTGACTTCATGCCGCCCTTTTTGGCTTCGAGTCGCCCGGAAGTCGCGGCAAATGTCGCGAGACATCCCTTGCCGCCGTGGCTCCGGCCTCCAACATCGGGAAACCCCGTTGCCCATGAAACGCCTGCTGCCGCTCCTGCTCCTCCCCGCCATGCTCGCCGCCCAGCCGCTCGCTCCCGCCCGCGTCGATGAACTGCGCGCCCGGATCCGCGCGAATTTTTTCGTGCCCGACCCGCTGCCGGCGCTCGACGCCAAAACCCACCGCCGCTTCTCCCCCGCGCCCGGGGTCCGCGCCGAGGCCGTCACCTACGCCACCGAGCTCGGCCTGCGCGTTCCCGCGATTCTCTACCTGCCGGATCCGCTGCCGCCGGGCGGAAAAATTCCCGGGTTCGTCGTCATCGCCGGCCACGGTGGCGACAAATACTCGTGGTATTCCTATTTCACCGGTGTCGCCTTCGCGCGCGGCGGCATGGCGGTGCTCACCTACGACCAAGCCGGCGAAGGCGAGCGCAACACCCAGCGCAAATCCGCCACCCGCGAGCACGACACGCTGCAGGGCGACGCCACGATGGCGCGCCGCCTCTGCGGCCTGATGCTGACGGATATTTTCCAAGCCACATCATATCTCGCCTCGCGCCCCGAGGTCGATCCGACCCGCCTCGGCGCGGGCGGCTACTCGATGGGCTCGTTCCTGCTCGCGCTCGGCGGCGCCGTGGAGCCGCGGCTGCACGCGTGCATTCTCGTCGGCGGCGGGAATCTCGGCGGGGCCGGCGATTACTGGGATACCTCGAGCAAGAAGATGTGCCAGGCCTATCCCTCGCAGTCGCTGCGCTTTCTCGGCGACCAGGCGGCGGTGCTCTATGCGCTGCACGCCGCGCGCGGACCCACGTTCGTCTGGAACGGTCGCGTCGACCAGGTCATCACGCCGCAGAAAACCTTCGAGCCGTTCTTCGACGACCTCCGCGCGCGCACGGCGAAACTGCACGGCTCGATGGACGGCGTGTTCGAGTATGCGTTCAAGGAAGGCGGCCACCGGCCCGGCTTCCTCGAGAAGCCCGCGGTGCTGTGGATCGACCGCCAGCTCCATTTTCCCAACTGGACCGAGGCAGCGATCCGCGCGATGCCGACGACGCACATCAGCGAATGGATCAAGCATCCCGGCGGCGTGGGCGATCCGGCCTACATGGAGGAGGTGCGCGAGGGCGGCACGCTCGCCATCGGCGACCACGTGCCGGGTTACCAGCGCGAGGATCTGAGCGTGTTCACCCCCGCCGAGTGGGAGCAGCACAAGTCCGAGTTGACGTTCGCCGCCTGGACCGCTGCCGCCCGCGCCGCCGGGGCCAAGTAGGTCGGGGCAAGCGCCGCCCTTTCCCACCGCACATTCGCCGCAAACCGCTTGGCGTTGCGGCACGGTTGCCTACCGTGCCGGTCACACGCCCCATCCGCATGAAACGCTTGCGCCTTCCCGTTCCGCTCGTCGCCTCGCTCCTGCTCACGTCGTCCGCCTTCGGGCTCCGCGCCGCCAGCGCTCCCGCCCAGGTCGACGGCTTCGCGTTCGTCAAGACCCTCGGCGGCATCTCCGAATACACGCTCGAATCCAACGGCCTCGACGTCCTCCTGCTTCCCGATCACTCGGCGCCCGTGCTGACGTTCATGGTCACCTATCACGTCGGCTCGCGCAACGAGGGCCTCGGCGTCACCGGCGCCACGCATCTGCTCGAGCACCTGATGTTCAAGGGCAGCGAGCACTTCAACCGCGATATCGGCACCGGCTTCGACACCGTGCTCGACCGGATCGGCGCCTCCAACAACGCCACCACCTCCCTCGATCGCACCAACTATTTCGAGGAAATGCCGAGCGACCGCCTCGAGCTCGCCGTGCAACTCGAATCCGACCGGCTCCGCGGGCTCCTCCTGCGCGAGTCGGATCGCGAACCCGAGATGACCGTCGTGCGCAACGAATTCGAACAGGGCGAAAACGACCCCATCGAGGCGCTCGAAAAGGCGATCACCGCCTCGGCTTTCGTCGCCCACCCCTACCACCATCCCACGATCGGCTGGCGCAGCGACATCGAGAAGATGCCGATCGAGAAGCTGCGCGAATTCTACGACACGTTCTACTGGCCCAACAATGCGACTGTCACGGTCGTCGGCGACTTCGATCCCGCCACCGCGCTCGGCCTGCTGGAAAAATACTACGGCGCGTTCCCGCGTTCGCCGCATCCGATCCCGCAGGTCTACACCGAGGAGCCGCCGCAACAGGGTCCGCGCCGCGTCATCGTGAAACGCCCCGGCGAACTCGGCGTCGTCGGCCTCGCCTACAAGGTCCCGGCCATGACCAACCCCGACCACGCCCCGCTCGTCGTGCTCGGCGACATCCTGGCCGACGGCAAGACGAGCCGCCTGTATCGCGCACTCGTCGATCGCAATCTCGCGCTCTCGGTCGACGCCGGCAAAAGCGCCACCCGCGACCCCACTCTCTTCGAAATCTTCGTCCGCCTCGCCCCCGATGCGAAACACGACGCCGTCGAAAAGGTCGTGCTCGATGAACTCGAGAAACTCAAAAAGGGCGGCGTCACCGCCGACGAGGTCAACCGTGCGATCGGCAAGGAAAACGCGAGCACCGCCTACGCGCGCGACGGCTCGTTCCAAATCGCCGGCCAGATCAACGACGACATCGCCGTCGGCGACTGGACGCTCTACGTCACGCTGCTCGACCAGATCAAGGCCGTGACCGCCGCCGACGTTGACCGGGTGGCGCGCGCGTATTTCCTCGAGGACCAGAGCACGACCGGCTGGTTCATCCCGGTGACCGAGGGCGCGGAATCCTCCGGGGCGAAACCACCGTCCGCCCGCGCCGCGACCACGCGTCGCTTCGTCCCCAACCGCCCCGTCTACTATCGGAACCCGGATCTGGCAGTCGGAGGCGAAACGTCCCCGTCGCGCCTGCATTTGCCCTTCGCAACCGAGCGCGGTGCCGGCATCGCACCTCCTGTCTTTGCGCCCGCCGATGCGGGCGGCGGTGGCCCCGCCCAAACCGCGCTCATCGCCCCGCGCATCGTCCGCCGGAAAGTCGCCGGCATCGACGTGCTCTCGCTGAAAACCTCGCTCAAGGACGTCGTCACGATCCGCGGCAGTTTCCCCGCCGGCGACGTGTTCAATCCCGCCGACCATCCCGCCATCGCCGACCTGGTCTCGGCGATGCTCGACAAGGGCACCGCGCGGCACGACAAGTTCGCCCTCTCCGGCCTGCTCGAGGACGTCGGCGCCGAGGTCTCGTTCGGCAGCACGGCGCAGAATCTCACGTTCAGCGTAAAGTGCCTCGCGAAGGACGCCCCGGTCGTGCTCGGCCTCCTCGCCGAGCAACTGCGCTCGCCGCGGTTCGATGCCGGCGAGTTCGCGAAACTGAAGACCCAGCTTGCCGGCCGCTACCGGCGCTCGCTCGAGGACACGAATTACCGCGCCAGCCAGACCCTCTCCCGCGCTCTCTTCCCGGCGAGCCATCCGAATCATCCGCCGGAGTCGGAAAAATACCTCGCCAACCTCGACGCCGCCACGCTCGACCAAGTGAAGGCGTTCTACGCCGCCCACTACGGCCCTGCGCACATGATCCTCGTCGCCGTGGGCGATATCGACGACGCCGCCCTCGACACTGCGCTCGGCTCGGCCTTTGGCGGCTGGAACGGCGGCACGGCCATCCCCGCCGCGCCCGCACCGGCCACCGCGCCGCCCGCCCGCGTCGAGAAAGTCGCCATGCCCGGCAAGGCGAGCGTTTCCGTGATGATCGGCGAGCCGTCGGGCCTGAAATACTCCGATCCGGACCGCCTCGCGCTCGACGTCGGCACGGAGATCTTCGGCGGCGGCTATTTCACCTCGCGCCTGCTCGCCAAGGTCCGCAACGAGGAGGGCCTGACCTATGGCATTTTCGCCTATCTCTCCCGCGATACCTACACCGACGGGCAGTGGACGATCCAGGCCGCATTCGCACCCGAACTTCTCGACAAGGGCCTCGCCTCGACCACCCGCGAGCTCCAGCGCTTCGCCACGGACGGGGTAACGGCGGAGGAACTGCAAACGTTCAAGGGCACGCTCATCGGTGCCTACAAGATCGGCCTCGCCACGAGTGCCGGCATCGCGGGCGAGATTCTCGGCACCGTGCAGCGCGGACTGCCACTCGCCGAGATCGACGACTATCCGAAAAAAATCGAGGCACTTACACTCGACCGGGTGAACGGCGCGATCAAGCGCCGCCTCGATCCTGCGAAAATGATCACTGTGATGGCCGGCACGTTGCCGGAATCGAAATAGTGCCGGCGCCAATCGATAGAACGACGTAAAAAACGCGCGGCGGGGTCGTTCCGGATGGATCGCCCGCCATTCGCGCGTTAACGCTGCGTCCGCTTGGATCGCTCCGCGCTACGTAGCGTCCCCCCGGCGGGTGGGGGTCTTCCGTTTTGACGCGAACTGGCCGGGCCGGCCAAGGTCTATTTGTCCAATGAAGCACGTCCACGTCGACTTCGATCCGGTCTTGAAAGCTCTCCACGAGCTGTATGCCGAACATGGGCTGCTGACGCTTGTGTGCGGCTTCTTCGTGGTGATGATGACCCTGAGTTTCTATCGCCTGTTGAAATCGATCAGCCCGGGCTTGGTCGCGTTCATTTTTCTGCTGTTGTTCGGAGTTCTGATCATGCACTGGACGGTGACACGCACCGAACCCGCGGTGCTCAAGCCCGCGATCGACTTCATCGCTCCGTTCTTCCCGTCGCCGACCGCCTATCCCATGCCGTCGCATCCGGCGCCACCGGCGGTCGCGCAACCGGCGAAGCACTGACGGCGCCTCCGATTTTCCGGTGCGCTCGATCCCCGCGCCGGGCACCTGGCCTCAGGGCGGTCCCCACTATTTCCCGAGTTTTTTCAGCGCCTTGTTGATCTTCTCGAGGTCGCACGCGGCCGGGTCGTAGTCGGGGCCGAGCCACTCGAGCCATTCGCGACCGAGGTCGGTGTGCGGCTCCTTGATGCACGCGAGCATGTCGTGAAACGCCTCGATGCCCCCGCAGTCCTCCGGCGGACCCGCGCGCTCGCCCGCAACGCAGGCCGGATAGTGGACGCCCTTCTCCGGTGCGACGATCTTCTCCACCTTGATGTCCACCTGCCACCCCTCGCCGAAATGATAGCCGTAGGTGAACCGCTCCCGGTGTTCGAGGTCGAGATCGGCCAGCGTCACGTCGCGGTCGTCCTCGATCGTGAGTTCCTCGCGCTTGAGCGGATTGCCGAAGCGGAGATCGTCCAGATTGAAGGCATGCGTCTGGTAGTCGAACCAGTCGAACGCCACCTGGATCGAGTCATGGAGCCGCGAGAGCCACATCGACTCGCGGACGAGCAGGCGCCGCCAGATGCGCGGCGTGCAGGCGACGACGTTGAGCCGGAGCGAGAAGACGCGCTCCGGCGGCTTCTTCGCCTTCGAGCCCCTGCCCTCGTGGAGCGAAATCATGAGCCGGAAAGTTGAAGGGCCCCGCCGCCCCCGCGCAAGCCAACGCGGTGCCGTTCCCCGCCGCGGCGCCGCCCCGTCAGAACAGCGGTTCGTTGTTCCGCGGGTCGTCGAGCAGCGCCTCGAAACGCGGATCGGCCCGCAGCGGCTGCCACAGAAAATCCTGCCGCGCCATGAAGACGTTCTGCCCGTAGGGTGTGCGCAACAGGCGCGCCAGCTCGGCCAGCGCCTCCTCCTTCTCCCCCGCCCACGCGAGAATCTGCGCGCGGAAGGCGCTCAGGTCGGGGCCGGTCACGGCGTCGACGGACTCGGGCAGCAGTTCGCGCATCTTCGCGGCGCACCCCAGCGCCTGCGCGCGATCGCCCTGCACCCCCGCCACCAGCCCGAGCGCCATCCACACGATCGGGTTCGCCGCCTGCCGGGCGCGCTCGGTCTCGAGCTCGGCCCGGACCTTTTCCAACCGCGTTCGCGTCACCGCCGCCTCGCCCGCCGCCAGGTAGTCGCGGGCCGTCAACGCATCCTGCAGCCAGTGCGGCCGGCCGTCCTCGAAATACGGCTGCTGTTCGTCGAGCCGGATCGCTCCCGCGTAATCGCCACGGAGCCGCAGCCACTGTTTGCGGAAATAGAGCGCCTGCGCCTCCCCGCCCGGGGGCGGATGCCACTGCGCGAACCACGCATCGGCTTCCCGCGTGGAGCCGCGCGCGAAAAACGGCAGCTGTGCGAGGTCGACCTGCCGCGCGAGGTTGTCCGGCGCGTCGGCGGCGAGGCGGCGGAACTCGGTTTGCGCCTCGTCGTAGTGCCGCACGAACCGCAGGTGCCGCGCCAGCGTATCCCGGTAGCGGACGTTTCGCGGGTCGAGTTCGAGGGCGCGGCGGAGATTGGCGAGCGCCTCGGGCCAGCGGGCCTGCCGCCGGTAGATGAGCCCGAGCGATCCGATCGCCGCAGCGGAGTTGGGCCGCAGCGTCAGCAGCCGCTCGTATTGCCCGGCCGCCTTCCCATAGTCGCGCGCCCCGTAGTAAAAGAAGTCGCCTTGGAGCTCGACGACCGTCGGGTCGTCGGGCGCGAGGCGCATCGCCGTTTCCATCGCGCCGCGGGCTTTTTCCTGGCGGGCGGCGGCCAGGTCGGTGCCGTTGAAGCGCGCCGTCGCATGCACCACCGCGAGTTGCGCCCAGGCCTGCGCGAAATTCGGGTCGAGCTGCACGGCGTCGGTCAACTGCTGCGCCATCGCATCGACCTCCTGGCTGCCGTCCTGATACATGGCCCGCGCCCTGAGGTAGAAATCGTAGGCGGCGGCATTGGCCGTCGGCCGCCGCTCGAGCAGCCGTCGCTCCTCGGGCGAAATCTTCGCGGCCAGCGCGCCCGCGATCGCCTGCGACAGCTCCGTCTGGATGCCAAACACGTCCGTGAGGTCACGGTCGTAGCTGCCGGCCCAGGCGTTCACATCCGTGTGCGCGTTGATCAACTGGCCGATCACGCGCACCTTGTTGCCCACGCGTTGCACACTGCCCTCGAGCAGCCAGGCCACGCCAAGCTCCTCACCGATGCGGCGGATGTTTTTCGTCGTGTTGCGATACTCCATCACCGAGGTGCGCGAAATCACGTGCAGGTCGCGCAGGAGCGCGAGGTGCATGATGACGTCCTCGTGCATCCCGTCGGCGAAGAAGGCGCTGTCCGCCTTGTTCTCGCTCAGATTGTCGAATGGCAGCACGGCGATGGATTTGTCGGCCATCCCGCCCCGATGCGGTCCGAGCCAAAAGACACCCGCCGCCGTCAGCAGCGCGACGACGACCAAGCCAGCCACCCATCTCCTCACCCCGGACGCCGGGCGACGGGGATCCGCCAATGCCGGCGGCGTGCCGCCGGATCCGGCGCGCGCATGCGGCGGCACCGTCTGCCGGGACTCGAGCAGCCGGCGCACCTGGGCGGCAAACTCGGCGGTCGCTTCGCCGCCGGGCAGCCGCGTCCACTGGACGTGCATGAATTCATCCGGCACGGCCGCGTGGTCCTCGCGCGTGTCGTCGACGGCCACCGGCACGAGGAAGGGCACGCCGCGCGCCATGTCGTGCGTGCGCTCGACCGCGAGTTTCCACTCGCGCCGGAAGTAGCCCTCGCTGCGCTGCTGCGTCTGTGCGGAAATCACCGGCATGAACAGCGCGCACTCGCGAATCTGCCGCCGGATCTTGTGATCCCAAGTGTCTCCGCCACGGAGTTCGCTCCGGTCGAACCACACTTCCAGGCCCGCTTCCCGCAGCGCCCCGGCCAGGCGGCCCGCCACGCCCGTGTCCTCCCGGGCGTAGGAAACAAAGATGGCTCTCGCCGGCTCGCTCATTTCGAAGTCAGCGGTGGCACTTCACCCTCCGGCCCGTGGAGCAGCGCCGTGAATCGCGGATCGCCCCGCAGGCTGTCCCACCACGGCTCGATCCGCAGGGCGACGCGGCTGAGCGACAGGATGTGGTTGGACTCGCGGCCGAGCGCATCCTGCAAATACGCGATCACCTCGTCGCGCCGGCCGAGTTCCAGGTAGACCAAGTCGGTGTCGAGGGTGATTTTCCCCGTCGTATTGCCGGCGAGCTGCTCGGCGACCCGCAGGATCTTTTCCGCCTCGGTCCGCTGCCCCAGGCACGCGAGCAGCGCCGCCTGGTAAGTGAGCAGCGTGGAGTCCGCCTGCCGTGGCCCGAGCCGGTCCTCGACCAGGCGGAGCGCCGCCCGCCACTCGATCTGCGCGGCGTCCAGGCGACCGGCCAGCCGGAGCGCATAGCCCACCAGAAAGCCCTTCGGCCCGGTGAACATCGAGTCCTCGAAGTAATCGCGCGGCACGGCCTGCAGCGCCGTGATCGCGTTGTCCGGATCGCGCAGGTCGAGCCAGAGGACGAACGCCATGACCGCCCCGTTTTGTTCCTGCAACCACGCGGCCGGCACGCGGGCGAGCATCGCGCGCGCGCCATCGAGATCGCCGTGGAACCGCACCAGCAGTTCCATTTTTCGCAAGTAAGCCAAACCGCTCGGATGAATCTTGAGCACTTCGTCGAGCGCGGCCTCGGCCTCGCCATAGCGGCCCAGCGACCGGAGGGCGCTGGATCGCAGCAATAGCGCCAGGGGATCGCCGCCCGGCAGCTGCAGGGCGCGGTCCAGGCTCACGAGCGCCTGTTCCGGATGACCATCCGCCCGCTGCGCTTCGCCGAGTTTGCGCCACACGCGCTGGTCGTCGGGCCTCGCCTGCGCGAGCTCCGTGAGCAGCCGCACGCCCTCGGCACGGGTCGCATCCCGGGCGGCAAAACACACCGCCTGCGCCAAACGCGACTCGAAGTCGCCGGCTGCGAGGCGCACCGCGCGGCCGGCGGCGTCCAGGGCCTTGGCGTCGCGCTCCTGAGAGAGATCGTAGCCCAGCGTCATTTCGCTCGCGCAGAGTCGCGCGTAAACCGCCCAGACCGCGGCATCGTTGCGGTCCAACGCCAGCGCCTGCTCGCACAATTGCTCCGCCACCGCCAGATCGGCCCGCGTGGCCGGATCGCGCTGGTCGAAGAGCGCGTCCGCCTTCACCGCAAGCTGGCGCGCCTCCGACAGCGGAACCGGGACCGCCGCGTCGTGCCCAGACCGCAGAACGAGAAACGCTCCCACGACGACGAGCAGGACGAACGCGATCGCCAGCCGGCGTCCAAAAACGTTTTCTTTCCGTGCGCGCGAAGCTGGGACGCCGCCCGCCGATTCGCTCGCAGCCGGGCGAGCCGCCGGGCCACGGGCCAGCAGGCTTTCGATCCGCGCGGTAAATTCGGGCGGCGTCTCGCCGGCCGGCAGATTTGTCCACTGCACCGCGTAAAACTCGTCGGGCACCCGGGCGGACGCGTTGGGGATGGCGTCGATGACCACGGGCACGAAGAACGGCTGGTCGCGCGCCATGAGATGCGATCGGTCGACAGCAAGTTTCCATTCGAGCCGGAAGTAACCCTCGCCCCGCTCGCGCGTTTGCGCGGAGATGACGGGAATGAACAGGGCGCACTCGCGGATTTGCCGGCGGATTTTCTGATCCCATGCATCGCCCCCGCGCAGCTCGCTTTGGTCGAACCACACCTCGATGCCGGCGGCCCGGAGCGCGTCGCAGATCCGCCGCGCTGCCTCCGCGTCTTGGGAGGCGTAACTCAGGAAAACCGCTTTGCCCGGGGGGCTCATGTCATGGCACGAGCGGCGCGTTGTTCTTCGGATCGCTGACGAGCGCCTCGAACCGCGGGTCGCCGCGGAGCGGGAACCACGTGGTGCTGAATTTCGCGGTGTAAATATTCTCGCCCCACGGCGTGTGGAGGAGCCGGGTGAGTTCGACGAGAGCCGCGTCCTTGTCGCCCAGCCAGGCGAGACAGGAGCCGTAGTTCTGGCTGTAGGTCGGGCCGGAGAGCGCGTCCTTCGACTCGGGCACGAGGTCCTTCGCCTTCTGCGCGCACCGGAGCGCTTCCGCGCGGTTGTCGACCAGCACATACGCACTCCCGAGCGCGGCCCAGAACGACGCATTGGCCGGCTGTTTTTCGAGCTGCGTCTTGAGATCGGCCACGGCGGCGGTGGCCCGCGCCCGGGCCGTGACCTTGTCGCCCAATGCGGCGAACACATAGGCCGCATTCGCATCCTGCGTGCCGTGCGCCGCGCCGAAGCCGTCGAAGTAGCGCTGCTCGCGGTCGAGGGCGACAAAGCCCGCGAAGTCGCCCGTGTTCTGCGCCGCGAACTTGCGGACGGCGGTCACGACCGGGTCGCGCGCCTGGGCGGGCGTCAGCGCGGCGAGCCACTCGGCAAGCTCCCGCGTGGATCCGCGGGCCAGGAACGGGATGGCGATGAGTTGTCCCTGCTCGGCCAGATCGTTGTCGGTCAGCTCCAGCACCCGGCGCTGCGCCGCGACCGCCTCGTCGTAAAGCCGGACGGATTGCGCGCTCGAGTAGAGCGAGCGCACGTAGCGCAGGCTGCGCGGCTCGAGCAGCACGGCGCGTCGCATTTCCTCCAGCGCCTCGCGCACCCGGCCCTGCCGGCGGTGTATCAGGCCGAGCGAGCCGAAGACCACGCCGTCGTTCGGCCGCAGCACGGCGAGCCGCTGGTATTGCTCCGTCGCATGCTCGTAGTCGCGGTAGCCGTAGTAGTAATAGTCGCCGACTTTCTCGATCACCTCGGGCGCGTCGGGTGCAAGCCGCACGGCCGTGTCGATCGCTTCCTTCGCCTGGGCCAGCCGGCTGGCCGACTGGTCGACCTCGTTGAAGTAAACGTAGGCGTGAAACGCTCCGAGTTCCGCCCAGGCGGCCGCGAACTTCGGATCGAGCTGGACCGCCTGCCGCAACAGCGGCTCGGCCGCCAACTGCGACTGGGCGGCACCGGAATCGCGGAGCTGCCGCGCCTTCACGTAGGCGTCGTAGGCCACGAGGTTCTCCGTCGGGCGGCGGTCGAGGAGCTGCTTTTCCTGTGGCGACAAGGCGGCGGAGAGCGCCCCCGCGATCTCCTGCGCCAACTCGGACTGGATCGCAAAAATATCGGTGATGTCGCGATCGTAGGCCTTCGCCCACACGTGCTCGTCGGTCGCGGCGCGAATGAGCTGGCCGGTCACGCGCACGCGGTTGCCCGCGCGGCGCACGCTGCCCTCGAGGATGTAGGCAACGCCGAGTTCCTGCGCGATCTCGCGAATCGTCTTCGTCGTGTTGCGATACTGCATGACCGACGTGCGCGAGACGACGTGCAGCTCCCGGACCAGCGCGAGGTTCGTGAGAATATCCTCGTGGATGCCGTCGGAAAAGAAGCCGCTGTCCTTTTCCTCGCTCATGTTCTCGAACGGCAGGACGGCGACCGATTTGGGATTCACGACCGGCGCGGCCAGCGCGGTGGGCGCGGGTTTCGGCGCGGCCGGAGGCTTCGGAACCGCGGCGATCGGGACTGGCGCCGGCGTCGGCGGTGCCGACCGCAGCGCAAAATAAACCGCCGCGGCGATCGCCAGCACCGCCACGACGCCAAGAATAAGCGGCAGGCGCGACGCGGGAGCCACATCAGCTTCCGGCGTCCGACGCTCATTTCCAATTCCCGACCCCTGAACTCCGGCGGCTGACATCTGGCTTCTGACATCAGGCTTCGGTCCCGCGGTTGGCAGGGATTTCTTCGGCGGCTCGAGCAACCTTTTTACCTGCGCCACGAAGTCCGGCGTCGGCTCGCCGTTCAGCAGCCGCGTCCATTGATAGCGCAGGAATTCCTCCGGCACCGCCGCCGCGGACTCCGGCGTGCCGTCGATGACCACCGGCACGATGAATGCCCGGCCGGACGCCATGTCGTGCGTGCGGTCGATGGCGAGTTTCCACTCGCGGCGGAAGTAGCCCTCGTGCCGCTCCTCGGTGCGTTCGGACACGAGCGCGACAAAGAGCGCACAGGTCTTGATCTGGTTGCGGATCTTTTGGTCCCACGCGTCGCCGCCGCGCAGCTCACTCTGATCGAACCACACCTCCACGCCGAACGCGCGCAACGCCTCGGCGATGCGACGGGCAGCGGCGGTGTCCTCACGGGCATAACTGAGGAATACGGCGCCGGTGGCGGGCGTGGGTGGGTTGGCGGACACGGACGGGTCGTTGGACAGCGCGTTAAGTGACAGCGTCCCAATCCGGTTGCGAGGAGAAATCCCTAGCCGCCAATGGTGGGCGGAACGAGACCGGCCATGCCGCCGATATGGAAGCTCAGGGCGCGCGAGGACACGCGCCCGATCAAACGGAACCGCCGCTCGAAGACCGGCGACGCCTCAGAATTTCAGCTTCACGTAACCTTCGATGCGGAACGGCAGCTCCGGGAACACGAGCTGGTTCGCCGTGTAGGCGTCGCCATTGTGGATCCAATTGTGCGCATCGGCGAGGTTCAGGAAGTCCACGTTGGCGGACCAGCGTTTCGCCTCGTAGAACACGCTCGCGTTCCACAACGCCTGCGCCGGGATGTGCCACTCGTTGTCGAGGTTGCCGTGCTGCGCGCTCTGCCACTGCGCGCCCAGGCCGGCGCCGAAACCGTTTTCGAAACGGTAGCGCGTGCTGGCGTTCAGCATCACGCGCGAGAAACCGACGAGGGCCCAGTCACCGACGGGCACCTGGTCGTCCCACGGGCTGTAGTCGGGGATTCCCGTGCCACGACCGCCCGGGCCGGTGCCCGCGGCGAAGCCGTCATAGATCGAGCGGCCGCCGAGCTGGAACGGCGCCGCGTTCAGGTAGCGGCCATCCTGGATCGTGGCGTTGACCGTCGCGCTGAGCCGCGTGCTCGGCTGGTAGACGGCCTCGAGTTCGAGGCCGCGGATGCGGATGTCGTTGTGCACATCGCCGAGCGACGTGCGGGTGCGCTTCTGCGTGAAGAGCGCGGCGCCGGCGAAAAGCTTGTTCGCGAGAAAACTGTATTTTGCCCCGGCCTCGAGGAGTTCGCTGCGATCGCGGAGGTCGAGTTCGTCGATCGTGCCGTCAGACTGCAGGCTGACGCCGCCGCCGCCGAGGTTTCCATGAAGCGCAGCGACGTTCTGGTAGGTGACGTAGTAGCTCGCCGTCGCCGACGGCCGGAAGAGCAGGCTCGCGTTGCCGGAAAACTGGTTCACGCGGGCCGAGGCGCGCACGGGTGTCGTGCCCGCGGGCGGCAGCGGATCGCTGGCGTGCGCGGAGAAGATGTCGCCCCGCGCACCGGCGAGGAAGCTCACCTGTGGCGAGAACTTGATTTCGTCCTGCACGAACGCGGCGGAATTCCACACCTCCGAGTCGCCCGTCTCCGGGTGTGGATAGACCGGATCGACCGGCGAGAAAAATTCGCGGCCACCGGGACCGATCGCGCCGGGCAGGGAGGAACTTGGGAACGCCGCGGCCTGGTTGAAAACCTGCGAGGGGTTCGTGATGTCGAAATTATAGAGATATTCGTTGGCGTAGTTCTCGAAGCCGAGGACGGCGTTGCGGCGGAAGGTCACGCCCGCAGTGAGCGACTGCGGCAGCGCATCGTGCGTGAGGTCGAAGTGCGCCTCGGTCCGATTTTCGAACGTGTTCTGCGTCACGTATTCGATGTAGCCGATCTGGTTGAACCGGTGCCGGTTCACGTGCTCGAACAGCGTGCGGTTGACGAACGTAAGCTCGGGCGAGGTGACGAACGTGGCGATGAGTTGCGCGTCGGCGACGTGGGCCTGCGCGAAGTCACCGCGCGAATAGAGCAGCGCGTCGCGCGGCAGCGTGACCGCCGAGGTCGCGGGAATCGGGCCGGGGTTGTAGGCGCCGTCGGCCGAGGCGCCGGTGTAGTAGGTGCCGTGCCAGATGAGCTCCTGCGTGACGCGATTGACGCCGAGGCTCTCGGGCGTGTTCTGCCAGAGCCATTGGCCGTTGAACGCGAGCGTGACGCCGGCACGCGGTTTCCACGTGAAGGCGGCGAACAAATCCTCACGGTCGTCCTTCACGCCGGCGCGCTTGAAATAGGTGTCGCCCGCCTTGCCCTCGTAGCTGAGCCGCCACGCGAACTTGTCGGAAACCGGCGCCGTGGAGTCGATCTGCACCGAGCCGTTGCCGAACGAGCTGCCGCCGGGCACCCACGAGCCGAGGCGCGTAGTGATCGTCGTCGCCGGGCCGGAGAACTGCGGCTGTTTCGTGACGTAGTTGACGTAGCCGCCCGTGAGGTAGCCGGCGCCGAAAACGACCGAGCCGGGCCCGCGCACGAGATCGACCGCCTCGATGCCGTTGAACGAAGGGAGGTAGCCGTAGAAATTGTCGCTGCGGCGCTGGCCGTTGACGTAAGCCTCGGCGACGTCGCCGCGCACGTAGGCGACGGTGAGTTCGCCGTAGCTGGACGGCGCATAGGTGCCCGGACTGTATTCGAGGATCTCGCGGAGACCGTCGATCGCGCGCTCGTTGACAAGGCCGGCCGTGATCGTCGAGAACGCCCGCGGCGTTTCCATGGTGTTGCGCTCGTCGCCGAGGACGCCGTCGGTCTCGCGCGTGAGCGGGTTGATGGAATTCTCGACGGGCACGTCGCGCACGACGTAGGGCGAGAGCGTCGTGACCTCGGGCACGGATTGGGCGCGCGCGGCGGCGTTAAACGCGGCGAGGACCGCGGTGGTGAGGAGGATTCGTGTCGGGAGCTTCATGGTTGGTGATGCCCGACCCAAACCGGACTCCCGGGAGAAGGGGCGCCACGCGCCCCACGGCGCTCTTCGCGGCGCCTGCTGTTTCCTTCGTCGGCATGATCCGTTTCAGGTTCGAAGGGTCGAGTGGTCGAGCGCACCACAGTCTCAGCCCTCCGCGGAGGACACCCCTACAGGCCACGCCACCGATACCCGCGAAGCCCGCCGGCGCAAGTTAAACTTGCGGCGCTGAAGTCCTCGGCCCCACGCGTCCGCCACAACCAAGAGCCAAACAAGACAACGTTATCCCGGAAACACGTCGGACACAATGTCAACTATTAGTTGACATAGCATTGTAAGCGGCTTGTTGGTTGGGATTGGAATACGTTTCGGACGGGCGTCAGTAGCCGGCGGCGGCGTTGGTCCGGCGGGGATCGGCGAAGCCGGTGAGCGTGCCGTCGGCGTTGATCTCGATCGCGTTGATGCCGCCGAAAAGATGACCGGCGCCCGCAACCTCCGGAAGTGTCACCTTCCAGCCCCGCGCTTGGAGCGCGGCGACCTCGGCGGCCGGAAAGGAATCCTCGGCCTCGAATGACTCCTCGTCATTGCGGCGCCAGTTGCTTTCGAAGTGCACGCGCGTGTCGCCGATGGCATCGGCCAGCGGACGGTTGAACACGAGCCGGTCGAGCAGCGCCTGGAGCATCGCTGTCGGGATGCGCGACGAACCGGGAATCCCCATCGCGAACACCGGCCGGCCGGCGCGAAACACGATCGTCGGGGAGATCGTGCTGCGCGGGCGTTTGCCCGGAGCGACAAAATTCAGAGCGTGCGGGTCCGAGAACATGAAGTTGCTCATCGAATCGTTCAGCACGACGCCGGTCCCGGGCGGCACGACGCCGGCGCCGAAATGGATGCTGAGCGACTGGGTGGCGCTGACGATGTCGCCCTGCGCGTCCACCACGAGGAAATGCGTCGTCGCCGCCGTCGCCGACTCGGAAAAACCGCTGTCGTCCCGCTGCGCGGTGGCGCGCTTGGGTTTCGCGTCAGCCGCGACTTTCGCGCGAAGAGCCGCGATCGAATCGGGCGCGACGAGCTTTTCGAAATTGAACGCCGCCTGCGGCACGTCGGCGATGTCGCGCTGCACGAGCGGCAACACGACGCGCCAGACGCGGCCGATCTTGTCGAGATTGGCCGCGGAACGCAGCGGACCGCCGGCGAAGGACTCGTTCTCCAGCACCTTCATGATCGTGAGGAACAGCGGCGCGCCGTTTGTCGGCGGCGGGCTGGCAGCCAGATGGTAACCGCGAAAATCGATGCCGATGGGCTCGGTGAGCCGCGCCTCGTAGCCGGCCAGGTCGTCCGCCGTCAGGGCGCCGCCGCCCTTTTGCGAGGCCGCCACAATCGCCGCGGCCACCGGACCGCGATAAAAACCATCGCGACCGTGCGCGGCGAGGAGTTCCAGTGTGTGAGCGAGATCGGCGTTGGGGAGATGCGTGCCGACAACGGGCAGCTCGCCACCCGGGAGATAGAGCCGGGCGATTTCGGAATCGCCGCGGCGCAGCCGTTTTTCCTGCTCGGCGAAGAACCCGCGGGTTTTCGGCAGGATCTCGAAACCGTCACGCGCGAGCTGGATCGAAGGCGCAACGTCGTCCGCCCATTTCAGCCGACCCCATTTCTCGTGGGCGAGCCAGAGACCGGCCGCCAGGCCGGGCACGCAAACCGAACCATAACCGTAGCTGTGATCGTCCTCGGGACGACGGAGGTAGGCGGCGACATCGAGCGAGCCGGCGGCGTCCATCGCATCGACCGCGTAGGTCCTGCCCGAGGTGGCGTCGTAGTAGAGCAGCATCAATTTGCCGCCGAGCCCGGTGGCATAAGGTTCCGCGACGCCGAGCGCGAGCGAGACGGCGACCGCGGCGTCGATGGCGTTGCCCCCGGCCCTGAGCGCTTCGACTCCGGCTTGGGCCGCCTGCGGATGGCCGGCAACGACCATGCCATGGCGGGCTGTAACCAGGGTGACCGCAACCGGCACGCCGGCACCAACCCGGGGAACCGGGCCCACCAACAGAAAAATCAGGGCAAGGTGCACCAACGTGCGTTTCATACGGGAAAAAACGGCGCTCATCTCCTGAAAAACATTCGACGAAGCCGCGGTCGCAGCGAGTTCCAATCTCGCAAAACACAAGAGCCGCCCCTTTCGAGGCGGCCCGTGTGACCTAACACCAAGCAAACCGTAAGAACTACAAACATTCACCGTCCTCAGAGGACAGTGCTGACTACGCGGAGATAGACGGGGTCACCCGCAAAACATTCAAAAAAAGCGCGGATTTTTTTATCCGGCAGTTGAACACGCACAACGCATTGTCCAACAGCGACAAAAACAATTCAGCTCCCGGTTAAACTCACGAACTAAACCGGCGCCCGGCAATTTTCTTAAGGGACGATTACCGGCACTCCGTGGTGTCCGGGCGCAGGCACGTCGGTGGCAACCCGCTTCGTGGTGCTCTTGAGCGGATAGCGAAACACGTGGCCCTCGTAATTGCGGAAAACGACTTCGTCGTCGGTGATTTTTTCGACGTAGTCGGGGTTGACTGGCACCTTGCCGCCGCCGCCGGGCGCGTCGATCACGTATTGCGGCACCGCGTAGCCAGTGGTGTGACCGCGCAGCGCGCGGACGATCTCGATCCCCTTGCGGACATCCACCTTGAAGTGGGCGCCGCCGGTGATGAGGTCCATTTGGTAGAGATAGTAGGGTCGGACGCGCATCCGCAGCAGCCGGTGGACGAGCGCCTTCATCACCTCGGCATCGTCGTTCACGCCCGCGAGAAGAACGCTCTGGTTGCCCAGCGGCACGCCGGCAAACGACAACCGCTCGCACGCCGCCCGGAGTTCCTCGGTGCACTCCTTGGGATGGTTCACATGGATGCTCATCCAGATCGGCCCGTATTTTTTGAAAATCTCACAAAGTTCGGGCGTGATCCGTTGCGGGAGGAAAACCGGAATCCGCGAGCCGATGCGGATGAATTCGACGTGCTTGATCTCGCGGAGCCGGGCGAGCAGGTGCTCGATCTTCCGGTCGGACAACAGCAGCGGATCGCCGCCCGAGAGCAAAACGTCGCGAATTTCCGGGTGCGCCTCGATGTAACGCAGGCCCTGCTCGAACTCAGGGTGGAAGTTGTAGTCCTGCGCGTTCGACACCAATCGGCTGCGTGTGCAGTAGCGGCAATACGCCGCGCACCGGTCGGTCACCAGAAACAGGACGCGATCCGGATAGCGATGCACGAGCCCGGGGACCGGCGAATGCTCGTCCTCGCCGAGCGAATCGAGCTGCTCCTCCGCCGACACGATCATCTCGCCGCCGCGCGGGATCACCTGCTTGCGAATCGGGCACTCCGGGTCACGGCGGTCGATGAGGTTGAAAAAATAGGGCGTGATCGCGAGGGCCAGCTTGTGGTTGGCGTGCTCGCAGCCGGCCTTCTCATCCGGCGTCAGCGTCATGAACTGCTCGAGCTGCGCGGTCGTCGTGATGCGGTTCTTCAGCTGCCACGTCCAGTCGCGCCAGTCGTTCTCGGGGATGTGCTGCCAGAGTCCCTGGCCTTCGAACCAGGCGGCGCGATCTTCGGTATAGGGCATCAGTTTTGCGGACAGTTAGGGAGCTAACGATTGCCTGTCAAACGGAGCCCACAATTCCTCCGAAAACAATGCCTGGCTTTTTTCGCGCTCCGCTGCGCGCCGGCGAAAAGTCCCTCGACGACGAGTATCAAGCGGGCTTGAAAGCCAACAGGTTACGCCGTCCGATTCCGCCGCCGCTTCCCTCGGGTCGAACGCCCGTGCGTTTCCCCTTGGCAGCGGCGGCGCGACTCCTTTTCGTTGGCCTTTAATGTCGTCGTCCCTGCCCGCAGTTCTCGCCCTCGAAGACGGATCCATCTTCCGCGGCCGCGCCTTTGGGGCGGCGGCCACCATCGCCGGCGAGTGCGTGTTCAACACCTCGATGACGGGCTACCAGGAAATCCTCACCGATCCGTCCTACTTCGGCCAGATCGTCACGATGACAGCCGTCCAGATCGGCAACTACGGCATCAACGACGAGGACACCGAGGCCGCCGAACCGAAGTGTTCCGGGTTCGTCGTCCGCGAACTTTCTCCGGTCGTCAGCAACTGGCGCAGCCAGTCCTCGCTCGGCGACTATCTCGCGAAGCACGGCATCCCCGGGATCAGTGAAGTCGACACCCGGGCGCTCACCAAAAAGCTCCGCGTCGACGGCGCGATGAAATGCTGCCTCAGCACGCTGCCAATCACCGACGACGAGGCGATCCGCCGCGCGAAGGCCTGGCAGGACATGGCCGGCGCCGATTACGTGAAGGACGTCACCTGTCGGGAACCGTTCCTCTGGCGGGCCGACGATGCCGCGAACCACAACAGGCCCTACCTGCCGGCCGGCACGACCATGAACGCGCCGGCGGTGCCCGCGAAAAAGTTCCGGGTCGCCGCCTTCGACTACGGCGCCAAGCACAGCATCTATCGAAAACTCGTGAACCACGGGTTCGAGGTGCAGGTCTTTCCCGCGACCGCGACCCACGAACAGGTCCGCGAGCACCGGCCCGACGCCGTTTTCCTGTCCAACGGCCCCGGCGACCCCGGTGCCCTGCCCTACATCCACCAGACCGTCATCGGCCTGCTCCCTGATTTTCCGATCTTCGGGATATGCCTCGGTCACCAGATGATCACGCACGCGCTTGGTGGAACGACCTTCAAGCTCAAGTTCGGCCACCGCGGCGGCAACCAGCCGGTGAAGAATCTCGAGACCGGCAAGGTTTCCATCACCGCGCAAAACCATGGCTTCGCGACCGACCCGAAGCCCCTTGAGGCCCGCGGCGCAAAAGTCACCGAGATCAACCTCAACGACCAGACGGTCGAGGGGCTGCGCCACGCCTCGCTGCCGGTGTTCAGCGTCCAATACCACCCCGAGGCCGCCCCCGGCCCGAACGACGCCGACCCGCTCTTTGTCGATTTCTACCGGATGGTCGAGGCGCGCAAGGCGGGGAAAATCTAAGAAAGAAGCTTGGAAGCCGGGGGAAACGCGGTCGCGGCTTCATGGCTTGCTTCTTTGCTTTCACCCCAGCCACTGCTCGAACTTCTTCGCGTCCTCCGGCGTGTCCACGCCGATCGTGGGGTCCTCGGTCACGCCGACCATGATGTCGACGCCGTTTTCGAGCGCGCGCAGTTGTTCCAGACGCTCGATCTGCTCGTAGCGACCCGGCGGCAAAGTCGCAAATTGCTCCAGCAGTGCCGCATGATAGGCATAGAGCCCGAGGTGCTTGAGGCAGGGGTTGGCCGCGACCCAGGCGTCGTCAATCGTGAGCCCCAGATCGCGGGAAAACGGCAGCCGCGACCGCGAAAAATAGAGCGCCCGTCCGTCGCGGCGGACCACAACCTTCACTTGGTTCGGGTTGTAGAAGTCCACGATCCGTTTGAACGGCGTCGCCAGGGTCGCCATCGGCACCGCCCCGGCGATCAGCTTCGCGAGAGTCCCGATCTGGCCACCCGATACGAGCGGTTCGTCGGCCTGAATATTGATCACGTAATCCGCCTTCACCGTCCGATTCGCCTCCGCCAGCCGGTCGGTGCCGCTTGGATGGTCCACCCGCGTCATAATGGCCTGAAATCCCGCCGCAGCCACACAATCGCGTAAAAGTGTGTCATCCACGGCGAACCACAAGGGAAGCTCCGGCGCCTCCCGCTTGATCCGTTCCGCCACCCAAAGTAGCAGCGGCCGACCCTTGATTTCGTGCAAAAGCTTGCGGGGGAATCGGGTAGATTCGAGCCGGCAGGGAACGATAATCGCGGTCTGTGGCATCGGTTGGCATGCTGGCGGCTGGTTTTTGGGTTGCAAGCCAGTGCCACCTCCCGGATTTTGACCGGTCTTTCCCGACTCAATGAACAAAAGCGACGCCACACCTGCTGCTATCCAACCACTCGCCAAAGAGCTGGTCGTGCAGAACAAGATGGGCATTCACGCCCGTCCCGCCGCCATGATCGTTCGGATCACCAACAAGTTCAAAGCCGAGGTTTTCGTCGAAAACAAGGACGAGCAGGTGAACGGCAAGAGCATCATGGGCCTCATGATGCTCGCCGCCGGCAAGGGCTCGAAGGTCAAGTTTCTCGCGACCGGCGACGATGCCGCCGCCATGCTGGCCGAACTCGAGGCGCTCTTCGCCCGGAAATTCGACGAGGCGTGAGTTTCGGCTGGAGCCGGAATTAATCACGGAGACGCAAAAAAGTCTCTGCGGTCCCCCGACTCCGCGCGTTCGTCCTTCCGCGGTTCCGCGATGGCTCAGAAGCCGAAAAACCTCCGCGCGTTCGCGGTCGTGACCGCGGCCAGTTCCTCGAAAGGACCCCCGAACACTTCTTTCGCCGCGAATTCCGCCGTGTGCCGCACAAACGCCGGCTCGTTCGGCTTTCCGCGATGCGGCAGCGGCGTGAGATAGGGTGCGTCGGTCTCGACCATCAGCCGGCCGAGCCCCTGCGCCTTCGCCGCCGCGCGGACCGCGTCCGCGTTCTTGTAGGTCAGGATGCCGGTGAACGACCCGAATCCGCCGCGCCGCACGAGTTCGGCCATCTCCGCCTCACCCTCCGTGAAGCAGTGAAATACCACCCGCGCCCAATCCACGCCGCTCGCATCGATCATCTCGACGCATTCACGAAAGGCCCCGCGCGAGTGCACCACCAGCGGGCACCCCAGCCGCTTCGCGCTCGCCAGCCCCGCGGCAAACGCCTGCTGCTGCCACCCGAAGATTCTCTCTGCCTCGCCGGCGTCCTTCGGCAGATGAAACCGGTCGAGGCCGATCTCGCCGAGCGCGACCGGCCTGACGCCCGCGCCACCCTCCCAAAACCCCTCCACCTGCGCCATCGCGTCCTCCCACCCCGCATCGACCGAACACGGATGCAGTCCCACTGAATAGTGCACGAGCCCGGCATGCTCCCGTGCGAGGTCGCGATACATCGCCCAATCGTCCGGCGACGTTCCGATTGTGATCATCGCCTCCACCCCTGCCGTCCGGGCACGAGCGAGCGCACCCGGCAACGTGGCGTTCCGGGCAAAGGATTCGAGGTGGGTGTGGGTGTCGATGAGGGCCATGAATCAAAGCTCCAAACGCCAAGCTCCAACATCCAGAGAAACTTCAATTTTCAAACTCCAAATCGAACTTTGGTTTTTCGGGATTGGGAGTTTCTCTGGAGCTTGGATGTCGGGGCCTGGAGCTTACGCTCGATAGAGCGTGCCATACCGCTCCCGCAAATAACGCACGAGGTGCCTCGGCGAAAGTTCCGCGCCGGTCACGCGTTGGATCAATTCCAGTGCGCTGAACCGCCGGCCTTGGGCATGGACGTTTTCGCGCAGCCACCCGAGCAGCCAGGAAAAATCGCCGCGTGCAAAATCGTCCTCCAGCCCGGGCCGCAGTTCGAGCGCCCGATACCAAAGCTGCGCCCCCAGCATGTTGCCGAGGCAGTAGCTCGGAAAGTAGCCGAACGACCCGTCGCTCCAGTGCACATCCTGCAGCACGCCCTCGCGATCGTTCGGCGCCTCCAGTCCGAGCAGATCGCGCGACGCCGCCCGCCACGCCGCCGGCAGGTCGCGCACGGCGAGCTCGCCCGAGAACAATTTTTTCTCCAGTTCGAAGCGCAGCACGATGTGCAGGTTGTAGGTCACCTCGTCGGCCTCGACCCGGATCAGCGTCGGTTCGACCGCATTGATGGCGAGATAGAGTTCGTCCGAAGGAATCGCCGCCGTCTGTGCTGGAAACACCCCCCGGAACCGCGGTTCGAAAAACCGCCAGAAGCCGCGACTCCGCGCGACCTGGTTCTCCCAAAGCCGGCTTTGCGACTCGTGCATCGCCATGCCGGCATGAATCCCCAGCGCCGTGCCGAGATGTTCCACCGGCAGGCCCTGCTCGTAGAGGCCATGGCCCGTCTCGTGGATCGAGCTGAACAGCGCATCGAGCGGTGCGTCCTCGTTGAACCGGGTCGTCATTCGCACGTCGCCCCCCGTGCCGGAGCAGAAGGGATGCAGCGACACGTCGATTCGCCCGCGGGTGTAGTCGAAGCCGATCTTGCTCGTCACCTCGCGCAGGAATTCGCGCTGCCCCGCAACCGGAAACCCCTTCAGCTTGGCCGCGGCCTCCCGCGCCCGCCCGGCCGTGGCCGAACCGGCGATCTCGCGAACCAGCGGCACGAGATCGCGCTTCAGTTCGTCGAACAACCGTTCGACGGTCGCCGCGGTCAGGCCGGGATCGTGCCGGTCCAGCATGTAGTCGTAAGGCGCCCCGCCGCGCCCCAGGTAACCGGCCTCGCGCTTCGCGAACTCCAGGTTCTTTTCCAACACCGGCGCGTAGCCGGCGAAATCGTCCGCCGCCTTCGCGCGGGCCCACGCGTGGTAGCCGCGACTGCCCTGCGCCGCCTTCGCTTGGACAAAATCCGCCGGCAGCCGGGTCGCGCGGTCGTAGTCGCGCCGGGCGTTCGCGACGATGGCCCGCTGATCCGTCGTCAGTTTTTCCCGCTGGCCTTCCAGCGCTCCGAGCAATTCGCCGAGCCGCGGGTCGCTCCCAGCCGCGTGTTGCGCCTCCGCCAACGCGGCCTGCTGCGCCGCGCGCTGGTCCGCACCTCCCGGCGGCAGGTTGACTTGTTCGTCCCAGCCCAGCAGTTCGCCGACCGTGGCTAGAACGTGGGCGCGTTTGAGCAGGGCGGTCAGCCCGGCCAGGGCAGCATCGTTGGTCATGCCCCAAAACTGAACGGCCGCCGCGGCGAGGCGAGCGCGTTGTCGCGCCAGCGGGGAATTCCGCCGGCCACCGCCGTCGCATCCAACCGGCCCGCGGGAAAAATCGTTTGTCGGGTTCCGCGTCGCGCGCCAACCTCGCCCACGTGATTCCCGATCGTCGCGCCAGGTGGCTGGTGGGCGCGCTGGCCCTCGCCGTGCCCCTCGGCTTCGCCGCTTTCACCCACCACGCGTGGGAGGATTATTTCATCACGCTCCGCAGCAGTCGCAACCTGGTCGAGGGTCACGGCCTCGTCTTCAATGCCGGCGAGCGCCTCCACACCTTCACGTCGCCGCTGGGCGTGCTCGTGCCGGCGCTCTGCACCTGCCTCGCGGGCCCGGGCCACGAGGACGGCGCCCTGTGGATTTTCCGGCTGGTCAACGCCCTGCTCCTGGCCGGCGCGGCATTGCTCGCCTGGGATCGCTGCCGCACGCTCGGCCTGCGCCCGCCGGGTCGCGTGCTGTTTTTCGGGCTGCTGCTCGCCGACGCCAAGCTGGCCGACTTCGCCACCAACGGCATGGAAACGGCGATTCTCGTTTTCTTCCTGCTGCTGCTGTGGAGCGAACTCGAGGCGCCCGGTGGCCCGCATGCCGGCCGTCTCGCGCTGGCGTTCGGCGGCCTGATGTGGACGCGACCCGATGCCTTCATCCTCGCGGGCGTGCTGGTCGTGCCGTGGCTCCTGTTTCACTCCTACCCCGCCAGCTCTCCGCGACGATGGTGGTCGCCGCTCGTGCGCGGCGCGTTGCTCGGCGGCCTCATCTATCTGCCGTGGTTTGCCTGGGCCTGGTGGTATTACGGCACGCCGGTGCCCAACACCGTCACCGCCAAGCTCGCCTACACGCCGCCCGTTCATCTCCGCGATTTCTTTCTGCTGCCATGGCAGGCACTCACGGGGCACTCGGTGCTGCTCGACTTCTTTCTCCCGAGCAACTGGTTCTTTGGCGGCTGGCCGCAACGCCTGCCGCTTTTCTCCCAAGTCTTGGGCGTGGTCGCGGCCTTCGGCTGGCTCGTGCCCGGCTGGCCGGCGGCGGGGCGTCGGTTGTCGCTCGCGGTGTTTCTGGGCCTGTTCTACCTGCGGTGCATCATCCTCTTCCCGTGGTATGTGCCGCCTTGGACCATCCTGGCATCGCTCGCGATCGCGTTCGCCTTCGACCAGGTTTGCGCAAGCGGAGTCGTCGCCCGTCACGTCTGGCTGAAATCCGGCCTCAGGATTCTCTGCGCCCTGGCGCTTCTCCTCCAGGTAAGCCTGCTCGCCGCGACCGCCTGGCAGATGCGGATCCAGCAACGCGTCGTCGAGACGGGCGTCCGGCGGCAGATCGGCGAATGGCTCCACGCCCACGCCGCCCCTGGCGACACGGTGTTTCTCGAGCCGCTTGGCTACATCGGCTATTTCTCGCAGCTGAAAACCTACGATTTTCCCGGCCTGAGCTCACCCGAGGTCATCGCCGCGGTGCGCCACGGCGCGAAAAGCTACGTCGCCCTGATCGCCGCGCTGCGGCCGACATGGGTCGTGCTCCGGCCCGTCGAGGCCGTCCGTCCGGAGTTCATGCAAAAGCGCGTCTTGGATGACTATCAACTCGTGAAGAGCTGGGACGGTTTGCCGGAGCTCAATGCGATTCAATTTCTGCCCGGCCGCGCCTGGTCCGAGTTCGAGTCGAGCTATCAGCTCTATCGCCGCAAGGGCCCGGCTGCGACTGGCCCGTGAGGCGGCCACTCCGCCGTTACTCGAACAGCGTCTCGCCGGGCGTGAAGTTTACGTTGCCGCCGTTCGCATGAAAGGTCAGCAGCGGTCCCCCGCGGTTGAGCCGGCCCGAGAGCCTGCTGCGATTGTTACCGCCCGGGTCGACGACGAGCGGCAGCTTGTTCTCCACATGGCCCCAGATCGACGACGCCGCGACCGCCGCGTTCGCCGCCGGATCGATCTTGGCGGTGATGCTCCCGCCGGAGGTGCGGATGTTGGCGTCGCCGGTGAAGTCGCGCGGAAAGCCGATCGTGACGTCGCCGGCCTCGGCGTAAGCCGTGATTCCCGCCCGCGCCTCCATCACCTCAATGTCGCCGGTGACATTGGTGAGATTTGCCCGGGCTCCGAGCGTGCCGGCGCGGATCACCCCGCGCAAGGTCCGGAGCGTCGTGGCCCCAAGACAGCGCGAAAGTATCACGTCGCCGGACTCCGTCGCGGCATCCACCGTGCCCTCGATCCGGCGGATGAAGATGTTCCCCGCCTCGGTCCGGACGGAAACGCGTCCCGCGAGATCCCCCACCATGATCCCGCCCTGGCCGGTTCGCAATGTCACGTTGCACCGGCGCGGCACGGAAATCCGGCAAACGATGTCGATCTGCCCGGGGTCGTTCCACACAAAGTGCCATCCGGTTTCAGCCGGATTCCGCACCCGCACCGACACGGTGTTGCCATTGGCCTCCGCGTCGATCTGCAAGGCGCGCCCCGCGCGTTCCGCCTCCTGGTCGGTATCGGCTCCGATGTCCGCATGCACCGCCACCCGCACCTCCGGCGCATCGCCTTCCTCGACACTGATGCGGCCGCGGTAGAGTTCGACCTTCAACGTGCAACCCGGCTCGACCGCAAACGTCCGCGTCAGGTCGCGCTCGGCCGCCCGCGCAACGACCGCGAAGGCCAGGCAGGCGACGGCTGGAAGGATGCGGAGGTTCATGGATTCGCCGCCAGCGTCCGCCAACCGGCGCAGCGCCGCAAGTCCTCCGACCCCGGTAATGCTACGCCAGCGGCCGTGCGTAGCATCACGACCGGCTCATCCGCCGCGTCGCTCGCTTAAAGCGACTTCACCACGATGCCGCCGCCGCTCGACCGCAACTTCAGGAGCGGACCGCCGCCGTTGACAGCACCCGCGAGTCGTGACCGCCCGGGGCTTCCGTTCTCGATCATGATGGTCAGTCCCGCGGCATCGACGTTGCCGCCACTCGTCGAGGCGTCGAGCCGGAAGGCCGCGGACTTGTCGACCGTAACCTTGACCGATCCGCCGGAGGTGCTGAGCACGCAATCGTCCTTCAGCGGCCCCGCGATGGTGGCGCGCACGCTCCCACCGCTGGTCGAGGCGTGAATCGCGTTTGCCACCGAGTCGATCTTGATCCCGCCGCCCGAGGTCGAAAGTTCGGCCGGACCGCTCGCGCGCCCGACCGCGATGTTGCCGCCCGAGCTGTGCAATTGCACGCTGCCGGCGGCCTCGTCGAGCGTCACGTTGCCGCCCGAGGTGCGGGCGTCCACATCGGCGCCAATCTTACCCAGCTTGACGCTCCCGCCCGACGTCCGGGCCAGAACCTTCCCGTTCAAGTCGCCGACCGTGATGCCGCCGCCCGAGGTATGGAGGTCCGCCGCGTATTTCGCGGGCACGGTCACGATGAAATCCACGTTCACCGGCGGCCAAGAGCCCCAGTGGAAGCCCGGCATCATCGATTCGTATTTCGCGATCGCAGTCACATCGTCGCCGTTCTGCTCCATCGTCAGCGTCAATTTCTTCAACACCTCGTCCGCCTCGGCGTCGGAGTCGGCCCGGATTTTTTCGCGGGCGGTCACCTTGACGACGGGATCGTTGGATGCCGACACGCGGATCTCTCCGCCCAGCGTCTCGACGTGGAGCGTGCCACCGGGCTGGACGGTGAACGATTTTTCGATGGTGCGTTCGATGCGGGCCTGCGCATTGAGGGTGATCGCACCGGACAGGCTGGCGGCGACAACGAGACGGGGAAGGAATTTCATGTGTAATCCGGGGTTGTGCTCCGAAAACCCCGGCCGGGCCGAAAAGTTACAAACATCCCGCCTCCCCGGCCGCGCGCGCTCAGACCTTGGCGCTGTTGTCGCACTTGTAATGAACCCGCGAGCGCCGGAGCCCGTGGGCCCGCAGGGCGGAGGTTTGGGCGGGGTCGCTCCGCTGGATCAGAAAACGCCGCTGCTCCTCGGCTTCCTCCGCCGCCGCCAGCGCCGCGAGGCAAAGCAGCGTCTCGGCCCGGGGCGCGAGCCGGCTTGCCGGAAACCGCGCGTGGGCGGCCAGCCAGCGGAGGGTGTCGCGCAACGGGTTCAAGGGAGGAGGACTCATGTTTTTTCGGCCGGCGGGAGGACGAGACGCACCTGCATCCGTGCGAGCCGGGCGAGGAGCCTTTGCTCATCGCGCAGCGGCCACCAGCTATAAAGATAGATTTCGAGCGGCCGCCACATCGCCACCCAGCCGACGATGGTCAGGCCTTCCCGCACGATGTCGGATGCCGTGCCCGTGCCGAGGCCCGCCACGATCCCGGCGAGAAACAGGCAGCCGGTCAGAAACAGCAGCCCGATGATCAGGCTCAGCCGGCCCCGCCGCATCAACTGCCGGAATTCGTTCTGCTTCATCTGCGCCCGCAGCGAAAAGTAATGGTGAATCGCCTCCTGGACACCCGCCGCGCGGTCGGCCGGCGGCGGCGTGGTCAGATGGATCGTCAGTTCCAGTTCATGGTCCTTCGGGTGCTCCCGCGCCCAGCTCACGATGAACTCCTCGGCATCCGCGTCGAGGTCGCGGTCGAGAAACGGCGACGGATCCATCGAGTTGAACAACTGCGGCAGCTCGCGCAGGCGGAGTTGAATCCGGGCGGTCTTCATTTCGCGCCGAATGCCGCCACCCACGCGTGCTCGTCGAAACCCACCAGCGCCACGCCGTCGCCGATGGCAAACGGTCGCTTCACGAGGCTGCCGTTGCCCGCCAGCAGCGCGAGCGCCGCCGCCGGAGTCATCGTCGGCAACTTTTCGGCGAGCTTCTGCTCGCGATACTCGCGACCGGACGCGTTGCAGAGCTTCCGCAATTCGCCGCCCTGCGCCGCCAGCATCGCGCGGAGCTCCGTCATCGATGGCGGCGTCTCGCGGATCGGCCGCTCGTCGAACGCGGTTCCGCGCGCGCGCAGCCACTTCACCGCGCGGCGGCAGGTATCGCAGTTGGCGAGCGTGTAGACTTTGAGCATCGTAAAGGTTTTCGCGGAACAGCGGCGGACGCGGCGGCGGCCCCGCCTATTTCACCCACGAGGCGTCGCGAATGATGAACTGCCAGCGATCCTTGTATTGGCTCAGTTCCCCATAGAAGCGGAGCATCGCCCCCGCCTTGTTTGCCGCGCGAAGCTTGGTCCGCAGCGCTTCGTCGAAGCTCCACACGTCGTAGGTATCGCCCAGGTAGTCCACGACCAGCCGCGAGCCACGCCCGACCCTGCCCTCGACGCGGAAGATTTTCCCGAGGTAGGCCGGGCTGCGAATGCCCGCCCCGGCCGGCACCTGCGCCGCGGTGACGGCGGTCTTCTCGAGGTCGAGTTTGGCGTAATCGATCTTCGTGTCCGGCGGCGGGCCGCCCCGGTCGACGGACGCGTTGCGCAGCGAGAGATACCGGTCGGTGCGGCCATCGGGCACGGTGATGAATTTCGCAAACACCGGGAAATGATCCGAGAAACCCGATCCCGCCGGCCCGTCGAATGACCAGCGTCGCGGCGTGCCATCGGGCTCCATGTTCAGGTCGGGAAACTTCGCGACGCCGAACGACCCGTCCACATATTGGACCCCGCGGAAATCGTAGAGCCCGCGCGAAACGATAATCTGCATCAACGTGCCCCACTCCTCCTTAAAAGTGTCGCTCCCCCGCTGGGCCGGGGGCAGTTCATACCAGAGGTTGTAAAGATCGCGCGCCGCGCCCCGGATCGCGAGCTCGTTGCCCTGCGAGCCAAGGATATCATTGATCCCCGTGACCTTCATCTTCGGGTAACGCTGCTTCTGGTTGTATTGCGAATTGAAGTCGCCCCCGAGGACAATGTCGGCGTTCGGATCGGCCCGGAGGATCTCGTCGAGCCGCGTCCGGAGGGTCTTCGCGTTGGCGACGCGGATTTTCTCCGTCTCGGGATCGCCCGCCCCGGACTTCCAATGGTTGGCAAACAAATAGAGCGGCGCCCCGTCGACCTCCACCTGCACCTCGAGGATTGCCCGGGCGTCGAGCGTCGGATGCGACCGCACCTGTTTTACCGGAAAGCGCGTGAAGACGACGCATTTCTGGGCAAGCGGATGCGTGCTTTCCGCCGTCTTGATGTTTTCCGCTGAGATCACGTGGTAGCCGGTGAGGCCGCGGTCGACGAACGCCTTCACCAGCAGCGCCTCGGCCGGCAGGTCGGCGATCTCGGGGTTGAACTTCGGCCCGAGCATTTCCTCGATCGTCAGCCCCGCGTAGCGTTTCAGGATCGCATCGTAGTCGGGCGGCGTCTTCGCCGGCGTGAAGTCGGTCTCGATCTCCTCGAACAGGATCACGTCCGGCCCGCGACCGTCCTCGAACTGCGCGACCACCTTCGAGATGTTTTGCAGCTTTGTGAGGCAGTGGGCGCGCGAGTATTTCGCCGGCTGGTAGTCCTCGAACTGCGTGACGCCATCGGCATCGACGAGGTTCTCGACGTTGTAGGCGACCACCATGAACGGGCGCGCCCGGGCGCTGGCGGCCAGCGCGAGGACAAGGGCAAGCAGGATTCGCACGCGGTCAGCCTTGGCTCCCCGGCCGTCCGAGAAAAGGGGAAACCGTCCGGCGTCTCCGCCCACAAAAAACCCCGGGCCGCCGGGCCCGGGGTTGCACTGTCATCCGTCGGGGAGAAAATCGCCGTGGATGCGGGTCGGCGACCCGTTGTTACTTGTTTGTCGTCGCGGAGGCGTCGCCTGTCGCGTGCGTCGTCGAGTTGATCGACGGCGTCGCGGGCGTGGCCGGCGTCGCCGCTTCACCCGGGCCGTTGGGCTGGGCCGGCGTTGCGGGCGTCGCACGGGCCGACGCCGCGGTTTCGGCATGGGCCACGGCCGCGGCATAGGCGTCGTAGTCGGCGGCGAGTTTCATGCGCGAATCCGCCCAAGTCTCGGCCGAGGCCTTGTCCGCAGCCTTCATGCTTTTCTTGAGCTGCTTTTCCGCGGCCGCCGCGTCCTTGGCCGCCGCCTTGAACTCGGCCTGCGACTCGGAGCCGTTTTCCTTCGCCTCGGCCTTGAGGCCCGCCATCGCCTTGTCGCTCGCCTTCATCTGGCTGTTCATCTGCGCGATCGCGTCATCGCGCGACTCGATCGACGCGGAGCGGACCTTCGCCGTCGTCGCCGTCGCGTCGAGCGCGGCGCTCGCGGAGGTGCCCGGCATGAAGTCCGTCTTGACGGCGGCCGGGCGCGGATTCGCCTTCACTTCGGCCCCGACCCCGGTGTCGGCCTGGGCTTGGAGTCGCGCCTGGCGCATTCCAATCGACTCGCTGTCGTCGAACATCGCCCCGCTGTTGGCCGCGCCCGGGACGGTGCCGGCACCGGCGCCCATGGCGGCAGCACCACCCGCGCCACCCGCCGCGCCGTGGAACGAGCCCGCGGCCATCGCCGCCGCTGGATTGCCACCGCCGACCGACAGGCCGCCGGCCGCATTGCCGACCGCCCCGACGGCGCCTTGGACGATTGGTGCGGCGCCTTGGGCCAACGCGGACACGCCGGTCACGACGGTGGCGATTAAAAAAGCAGAAACATAATGCTGCATCGTTTTCATGTGGATCCTTTGGTTGAGGTTGACGGCTGTTAGAACGATGGACGCGGGCCGGGTTGCCGCCCGCGCCGACGATTTTTCCGGGAACCTTCCACCCGTGCACCCTGCATGCCGCCCGCCCCGGGACGCGTTCAGCCGTGCACTCCCCGTTGACCTGAAGCGACTTCGCCCAACATGCTCGCCGCCGCATGCCTTCCGTTCTCGAAGTTACCGGCCTGCGGGTTGAACGCGGGTCCGCCACCTTGCTGCGCGGTGTCGACTGGCGCGTCGAACCCCGCCAGCACTGGGTCATTCTCGGCGCCAACGGCTCCGGCAAGACCACACTGCTGAAGGCACTGACCGGCTACCTGTCGCCGACCGCCGGCGAAATCGCCGTGCTTGGCCAGCGTTATGGCGCCAGCGACTGGAGCGAACTGCGGTTGAAGATCGGTGTCGTCACGAGCGCCTTCACGGCTTCCATCCCCGCCGCCGAGCCGGCCCTCGACACCGTCGTCAGCGGCAAGTTCGCGCAACTCGACCTCTGGCACGCGGGCACGCGGGCTGACCGCGTCGCGGCGCAAAAACTCCTCCGCCTCGTTGGCCTCGGCCGCCTCGCCCAACGCGAGTGGGTTTTCCTTTCGCAAGGCGAGCGCCAGCGGGTCCTGATCGCGCGCGCGCTCATGGCGCGACCGCAACTGCTCATCCTTGATGAACCGTGCGCCGGCCTCGACCCGGTCGCACGGGAAAAATTCCTGCGCTTCGTCGACGCGGTCGCGCACCGCCGCGACGCCCCCGCTCTCGTCCTGGTCACGCACCATGTCGAGGAAATCATGCCGGCGTTCACGCACGCCCTGCTCCTCCGGGCGGGCCGGGTCGTCGCCCGCGGACCCCGTCGCGCGGTGCTGACAGCGAAGCATCTCTCAGTGGCGTTCGGCGCCCCGCTCCGCCTGGGCCGCGCGCGCGGTCGCTATCAGCTCGCCTGGCCTGCGCCCCATCGCGGGGCCCGCCGTTGAACCCCCTGCCCGACATCATCGACGGCGCGGGGCTCACGAGCGTCTGGACCTACCTGGCGCTCTTTCTCGGGGCGTCGTTCCTCATGATCTGGCGGTTGGAGGCGCTCCTCGACCACGGCCTCGAGGGCACCGCCCTCGGCACGCTGGTCATGCCCTACTGCTCGGGGCTCGGCAATCTGCTCTTCGTCTTCATCATCGCCGCCCGCAAGGGACCGGGCCAGGACGTGCTGACGAACTGCCTCGTCAACAACGTCACCAATCTCACCCTGGTCCTGGGCCTGCCCGCGCTCATCTGGGGCCTCAATCTCGGCCCGGACGCCAAGGGAAAAAAATCCAGCGCGAGGAAAAAAAGCGGCGCCGTCGACGCCGAGACCAGGCAGCAGCTGAACCGGCTCTCCCTCCTCCTCACGCTCGCCGCCGTGATTTTTTTCAGCGGGATGACCTGGGCCCTCGGCCGCGACGGCCGGCTCGACCGGGGCGATGGCCTTGCCCTCGTGGCATTGTTTCTCTTCTGGCAGTGCATCCAGGTCTTCGACGTCCTCAAATACAACGTTCGCCGCAAACACTCGTTCGGCGCGCTGTTTTATTTCGACGTGTTCCTGGTCATGCTCGGCGCCTACGGTCTCTACGTCAGCATCGACTGGCTCGTCACGTGGCTGACGGCCCAGAAAGCGGGCTTCGTAAGCGCCGCGAATCTCGGCTGGCTCAGCGGCTGGCTGATGGTCGTGCCCAACGCCCTCATCGCGTTCTATTATGCCGCGCGCCGCCGCGCCGACATCGCCTACGCGTCGCAGGTCGGCGACGGCCACATCTGCATCCCGCTCTGCCTCGGCCTGAGCGCCTTGCTGGCGCCGCTGCCGGTGCCGAAATTTTTCGAGACCGGCCTGGCGATCCTGATCGGTGCCGCGGTGCTCCACGGCCTGTGCGTGATCTTCGCCCAAGGCCTCCCGCGCTGGCTGGGCTGGCCGCTCGTGGCCGCCTACGCCTGGTTCGTCGGCACGGGCTTCCTGTCGTAACCGGCCGCCGCGCGCCTACGCTTCCGCCAGCGGATCCGTGCGGAACTTTTCACCGAGTTCGAAGAACACGGCCTGAGCCTTCAGCCAGCGCGCGTCCGCGCGGATCTCCGCCATGGTCTTGGCCGTGTTGTTGCAGACCAGGTAGCTGGCCGCGCCGATTTTCATCAGCGCGTCGTAACGCGGACCGGCCGCATCGGGCGCGAACTCGAAGTCGCCGGTCGCAAACTGCCGCCCGGCCGCGAGCGCCCGCAGTGGCTCGACGTCGTCGGGCAGTTGCCGCCGGAACGTTTCCGGCCGCGTGCCCGAATACGCCAGGACCCCGCCATACTTGGCCCCCATCGCGAGGATGACCCACTCGTCGAACACGGGCTTCGCGTAAAGGACGCGCATGCGTTCGAGATTGCTCTGGATTTGCCGGCGGGCGCTTTCGAGATCCATGCCCGCAGGGAAAGGGCAAAGTGCGTCGCGAGGCAAGCCGCGGCGTCGGATTCATCCCCGCTCCACGCGCGCTACTTTCCCAGCCGCACCACGTCGCCCGACGCCAGCACCGCGCCGTCGCCACTCGCCCGCGTCGCCGAATAAACGATCCGGCCCGCCCGCACGACGTCGACGGCCCGTAGCACCACCGGCAGCCGTGCCGCGTCGGCGGCCCCGGCCAGCGTGAGGCCTTCCCGCCAGGGCACGCGCACGACCGACGTGGTCGCCGCGTCGACCAACGTCACCATGCCCGCCTGCGCGAGTCGCGACGCGGCGTCGATGCCGCCGCTCCCCACGTTTCCGGCGGCGCGCACCGCACTCACCGCGATCTTGCCGGTCGTCGTCACCACCGCGCCCGCCGTGTCGCCCGCGACGACCGCCGTGGTCGCCGCCAGCTTCACCGGCACCGAAACCACCTGGTAGGCCAGGCAGCCGCCAAGCGAGGCGCTGGCCAGGCCGGCCGCAAAACCCTGCGCCCACCGCTTCCGCGTCGCGGCACCGGACTTCACTTTTTCGCCGCGAAGATTTCCGCGACGAACGCCTGCAGGTGCGCCCACGAGCGGCGGTCGGCGCTCGCGCTGTAAGCCACGCCCTTGAGCCCGGCCGCGGCGTTCCGGTCCGACTCCGGATTCGAGAACGCATGCACCGCCCCCGCGTAGCTGATGAACTGGTAGTCGAACTTGCCCTCGTTCATCGATCGCGTGAACGCCTCCACCGCCGTCGCCGGCACGAATGGATCGACCGCGCCGTGGCAGATCAGGATCTTCGCGCGGTTGCGCGCCGCCGCTCCCTCCGGCGCCGGGATGAGCCCGCCGTGCAGGCTCACGATGCCCGCCAGCGGCGCGCCCGTGTAGGCGAGGGCCTGCGCGGTCGACCCGCCAAAACAATAACCGATCGCCGCGATGCGCGCCGGATCCGCGAGGCCCGCCTTCAGGAGCTGGTCGAGGCCGGCCTGCGCCCGCTCCGCCATGAGCGGCTTGCCGTAGAACTGGCCGGCGAGTTCCGCCGCCTTTTTCGGGTCGGCCGTCACGACGCCGGCGCCATACATGTCCGCCACGAACGCCACGTAGCCGAGCTCCGCGAGCTGCGCCGCGCGAACCTTGGGATATTCGACCAGGCCCCACCACTCCGGAAGCACGAGGACGCCGGGCGGCTTGCCGGTGGCCGTTTTCGCCTCGTCGTAGGCCAGCCAGCCGGCGAGCTTCACGCCAGCGTGTTCATAAGCGACAGATCGAGTGGTGATTCTGGGTCGAGCGGAGGACATGACGGAAAGAGGGAAGGAAGTGACGCAAACCCGACGGGTCGGCGGCACGATGATCGCACCGCCTCCGCGCGTCAAACCGCGCGCCGTTGAAACCGCCGCCGCTCACGGACCGGCGCCATCGCTCACGCCGGAAATCCGCCGGCGATGTAGCTCTTCAAATGCTCCGCCTCGGCGCGATGTGCATCAGCCATCCAACGCGTCACGTCGCCGATGGAGATGAGCCCCAGCAGTTGTCCTTCACTGACCACCGGCAGGTGACGGCAGCGTTTCTCGGTGAAAATATTCATCGTCTGCTCGATCGTGGCCTCCGGTGCGATGGTGATGAGCCCGGCCGTCATCACGTCCGCCACTAACGCCCGCCGCGGATCGAGCCCGGCGCCGACCACGCGGCGCAACGCGTCGCGCTCGGTGAAAATCCCCACCAGCCGCGCGCCATCGACGATGACAATGGCGCCGATCCGGTGCCGGTTCATTTCCGAGACCGCATCATAGATGCTGAGGGTCGGCGGGACGGTGTAGACGACGGAGCCTTTCCGCTCCAACAGGGCTGAGATGGGAGTGTTCATGGGGTTAACTGATGGGGTTGGAACGAGTGTGATGGCATGGATTCGCATCGCAACCCGAAAGGCTGCGTCGTCACTGACCGATTTGTCGCGCGCCGGTTCTGCGTCCATTGGAATCTTCCTCCCGGATTCGACCGCGTTGTCCCTTGCGGGTCGTGGCGATTAGCGCTTCCCTCCCGGCACCATGAGTGTCGGAAAAATCCTTCTCGCCGTCTTCGGCTTTTTCGTCGTCCTCGCGATCGTCGTCGGGTTGTGGGTGATGTCCATCTTCAACGGCCTCGTCTCACTCCAGCAGGGCACCGACGCCGCCTGGGCGCAGGTGCAGAATGTCTACCAGCGCCGGGCCGACCTGATTCCGAACCTCGTCAACACCGTTTCGGGCGCCGCCAACTTCGAAAAGTCCACGCTTACCGAGGTCACCGCGGCCCGCGCCTCGGTCGGCCGCGTGCAACTCCCCGCCGCCGGCGCACCGACCGATCCGCAGAAACTCGCCGAGTTCGAGCAGGCCCAGGCCCAGCTCGGTGGCGCGCTCTCGCGGCTCCTCGTCGTCGCCGAGCGTTACCCGACCTTGACCGCGACCGCGGGCTTCCGCGATCTGCAGGCGCAACTCGAGGGCACGGAGAACCGGATCAGCGTCGAGCGCGGGCGCTTCAACGAGGCCGTGCAGGCTTACGATACCGCGATCAAGCGTTTCCCCGCCGTCATCTTCGCCGGCATGTTCGGCCACAGCGCGCGGCCGTATTTCTCGGCCAGCGCCGGCTCCGACAAACCGCCCGCCGTTCAATTCGACTTCGGCAAGAAAACCGACGCCCCGAAATCGCCGTGAACAAAAGCCCCGGCCGGGCTCCCCTGATTGTCATTCTGAGCGCAGCGAAGAATCCAGCAGGAGCTACGAATCCAAAAAGCGCGGAGTTAACCCGATTGGATTCTTCGCTCCGCTCAGAATGACAACAAACGCGAATATCTTTCCGATCCGCCAATGGATTTTCCTCTCGTTGGTCGGCGGGCTGTTGTCGCTCGTCTCCTTTGCCCGTGCGGCCGAGACGATCCCGCCCGCACCGCCCAATCATTTCAACGACTACGCCGGCGTGGTTGCGTCCGGCGCCGCGCGTCAGCTCGATGCCGAGCTCACGCAGTTCGAGCGCGACACTTCCAACCAGCTCCTCGTCGCGATTTATCCGCACATGCAGTCGGACTCGTCGATCGAGGACTACACCGTGCGCGTCGCGCAAAAGTGGGGCGTCGGTCAGAAGGACAAAAAGAACGGTGCGGTGCTCTTCATTTTCAGCCAGGACCGTAAACTTTTCATCCAGGTCGGCTATGGCCTCGAGGGCGCGCTACCGGATGCCCTCTGCAAGCAGATCGTCGAAAACGAAATCACGCCGCGTTTCCGCGCCGGCGATTTCACCGGCGGCGTCACGGCGGGCGTGCACGCTATGATCGCCGCCGTCAAAGGCGAATACCGCGGCACGGGCCGCACGGTGGCCGAGGGAAAAGGAAACCGCGGCGCCGGTTTCGCCTTTGGTCCGGGCGTCATCATCCTTCTCATCATCGTGATTTCCGTCCTGCGCTCCTCGTCCCGCCGCAACACTTTCTATGGTCGGCGCGGCTACATCTCGCCGTGGATCGGCCCGGGCGGATGGGGTGGCGGCGGTTCCGGTGGCTGGGGCGGCGGCGGCGGTGGGGGCGGAAGTTTTTCCGGCGGTGGCGGCAGTTTTGGCGGCGGCGGCGCGGGAGGAAGCTGGTAACCCATGAGCCTCTTTTCATCGCTCCCGAAAATCGATCACCCGCGCGTCGTCGCCGCGATCGGCGCGGCGGAACGCACGACTTCCGGAGAAATCCGCGTCGTCCTCTCGCGCCGCAAGGTCTCCGATCCCGTCGTTGAGGCGCAACGCCAGTTCGAACGCCTCGGCATGACGCAGACGGCCGCGCGCAACGGCGTCCTGATCCTGCTCGCCCCGCGCTCCCGCACGTTCGCCGTCATCGGGGACCAGGGCGTCCACGAAAAATGCGGCGACCCGTTCTGGACCGAGCTCGCCGCTGCGATGACGGAGCACTTCAAGCGCGGCGATTTCACCGCCGGCCTCGTCCACGGCATCGAGCGCGCCGGCGCGCTCCTCGCCGAACACTTCCCTCATCGATCCGACGACCGCAACGAACTGCCCGACGAGATCGAGGAGACGGACTGATAGGTGAATCCGCCGGCCGGCTGTGCTCCCCCGTTTGCTCAATGGATTTGACGAATTCCGCGGCATGCCGGGCAATCGGTGGATGTTCCCGACCGCTTCGACCTTGCAAAAGATCGCCCTTGGCGCGTGGGCCGTCTCGACCTGCATGATTCCTTCGACGCTCAATGCGCAGCCTGGCGACGCACCGCCGAAACCGAGCTTTGCCGACCTGGCGTATGCGGAGCAGTCGCCGGCTCAGAAGCTCGATCTCTATCTACCCAAATCCGGCGGGGAGCCGGCGCCCCTCGTCATCTGGATTCACGGGGGCGGGTTCATGGTGGGCGACAAACGCTCGATGTCGCGCCGCGATTTCGGCCCGCCACCCAAGCCGGCCGGCCCGATGGGGCCGTTTCAGGTTCAGGTCCCGGACGTCGCCGCGCTCATGGCGAAGGGTTATGCCGTCGTCAGTCTCAACTATCGGCTGGGCCCGACGATGTCCGACGCCGCCCTGTCGGCGGTTCGGGACGGCAAGGCGGCGGTGCGTTTCCTCCGCGCGCACGCCGGCCAATATCATCTCGATGCCGCCAAGTTCGCCGTCTGGGGCAATTCCGCCGGCGGTTACATGGCCGCCGTGCTCGGGGCGACCGGCGACCAAGCCTCCGTCTTTGACGACCCGAGTCTGGGCAACGCCGCGGTATCGAGCGCCGTCCAGGCCGTGATCGTTTGGTTCGGTGCCGAGGATCGGCTGCGCGATCCAAAGCTCAGCATTCAGCGCTACCTTCCGACCGCCAAGATTCTGCCGCCATTCCAGATCGCCAATGGCGACGCCGATCAAATCATCTCACCGCGGCAAGCGCGCCGACTGCACGAGGCGCTGCTCAAGGCCGGCGCAAAATCCACGCTCACGATCCTGCCGGGAGCCGGCCACGAAGACCCCGCCTACATGGCAACCCAGATGGTCCCGGCCTTCGCCTTCATCGACCGGTCTTTCGGACGTTAAGGCGAACGCGCGCACGCCGGCGGTTTCGATTCCCGGCCGTCGCGTGGTCGGAGGCGGATGATTTCCACCGCCACCGTTTCCATGCCGGCTGGAAAATCCCGCGCAGTTGCGCACAGTGCCGCATGGTCCCGTTTTCGATTCTCGATCTTTCCCCGATTGTGCAGGGCGGCACGGCGGGTGAGGCGTTGCAGCATTCGCTCGATCTCGCGCGCCACGCCGAGCGGCTCGGCTACCGCCGTTACTGGCTGGCGGAGCATCACAACATGCCGGGGATCGCGAGCGCGGCGACCGCGGTCGCCATCGGCCACGTCGCCGCCGGGACGAAGACGATCCGCGTCGGCTCGGGCGGCGTGATGCTGCCGAACCACGCGCCGCTCGTCATCGCCGAACAATTCGGCACGCTCGAGGCGCTGTTCCCCGGGCGGATCGATCTCGGACTCGGGCGCGCGCCGGGGACGGACCAACTCACGGCCCGTGCGCTGCGCCGCGGCCAGGCGAATTCCGCCGACACGTTTCCGCAGGACGTGCAGGAGTTGCAGGCTTACTTCCGCGCCGCCGTGCCGGGCCAGCCGGTGCAGGCGGTGCCGGGGGCCGGACTGGCGGTGCCGATCTGGCTGCTCGGTTCGAGCCTGTTCAGCGGGCAGCTCGCCGCGGCGCTCGGGCTGCCCTTCGCCTTCGCCTCGCACTTCGCGCCGGACCACCTCGACGAGGCGCTCGAACTCTATCGCGAAAAATTCCGGCCGTCGGAGTCGTGGCCGCAGCCACATGCGATGGCGGCGATCGGCGTGTTCGCGGCCAACACCGACGCCGAAGCGGCGCGATTGTTCACCTCGATCCAGCAGAGCTTTCTCAAGCTCCGTCGCGGCACGCCCGGCCCGCTGCCGCCGCCCGTCGACACGATGGACGGCCTCTGGTCGCCGATGGAACAGGCGATGGTTGGGCACGCATTCAGCGAGGCGGTGGTCGGCTCGCCCGCAACCGTGAAGGCGGGCATCGAAAGCTTTCTCCGGCGCACCGGCGTCGATGAGTTGATGGTGACGGCCGCGATCTTCGACCATGCGGCGCGATTGCGTTCGTATGAACTGGTGGCGCAGGTGCGGGAGTAATATCGACCTCCGCTGACAATTGGATTTTGCGGAGAACGGACCTCCCGGTCCGTTCCTGAAGACTATGCCCGTTGACGAAGGAACGGACCAGGAGGTCCGTTCTCCTCCAAGAGTCCAAACGCGACGGGACGCCGGTATAATGAAAGCGCCGCCGCTGCTCTCGCGCGTTAGCCGGCGCCGCCTCAATTCCCGTAGCCACGCACGGGGACCTCGGGCGTGGGCGGCGGCGGGGTCACGCCGGCGGCGACCATTACCTCCCGGAACGCAGCCATGGTTTCGAACGACGGTTTGAAATTTCCGTAGCGGTGGCCCTCGGCGACCAGGAGCGGAGTCCAGCCGCGCTTGTTTTTCCGGTTCCAGATCTCGATCTTCGCGCCCTTCGACGCGAGGAACTTCACGACCTTCGGAAAATTCGCGAACGCCGCGCCGTGCATCGCCGTGTCGCCGGTGTCGGCGACGGCGTTGATGTCGGCGCCGAGGCTGAGGAGGTAGCCGCAGGCCTCGACCGCCTCGTCGTCGGTGCCGGCCTCCTCCTCGGCCGAGCGCGTGCCGAGCCCGGCGGCGGCCATCAGCGGCGTGCAATGGTCGACGTTCATGATCGTGGGATCGGCGCCGAGTTCGACGAGCAGTTTCAGGAAGGGAGTGTCGGCGGTGTCGGCGGCGAGCATGAACGGCGTGCAACCGGTCCGCGCAATGCGACCGCTGCCCGATGGGCCGCTCGTGAGCCGCTTGTTCACGTCGGCGCCCTTGGCGACGAGTTTGCGGATCAAATCCTCGCTCGTCATGTTGCCGGGATCCTCGGGGATGGGGTCGCCGTCGTCCTCGCCGATGTCGTGCTTCCGGACCCACGAGAGAATGTGGAGCGGCGTATAACCCGAGCGCATGTCGTTCGGGTCGGCGCCGAGGTCGAGGAGCAGCCCCGCGAGTTCGAAGTGGCCGTTCTCGACGGCGATGACCAGGGCGCTGTCGCCTTTGCGGGGAAGCTTGGCGGTGATCCGCGTGGTCGGCTGCGTGACCGCGTTGACGTCGACGCCGGCCTTGACGAGGGCACGCACGACGTCGGTGTGACCCGCGCGCGCCGCAAAGAGCATCGGCGTGAGCCCGGTCGCCCCCGACGCGCGAAAATCGGCGCCGGCGGCGATGAGTGCCTCGACGATGGCGGTGTGGCCCTCGGCGGCGGCCCACATGATCGCGGTCTGGCCGCTGGGAAGTTTCGCGTTGGGATTGGCGCCACGGGCGAGCAGCGACTTCACGGGAGCGAGGCGGCCGGTGCGCGCCGCGGTCATGAGCGGCGTCTCGCCGCCGTGCAGCGGCGCATCGGCATCGGCGCCGGCGGCGAGCAGGAGATCGACCATCGCGGGATCGCCGTTGGTGCAGGCGAGCGAAAGCGGCATGACGCCGTAGCGGTTCGTCGCTTTGGCGTTCGCGCCCGCCGCGAGGAGGCGCTTCGCAATGTCGAGGTCGTCGTGGTAAACGGCCCAGTGCAGCGCAGTCATGCCGTCGACCTGCGGGGCGTTGACGTTGGTGTCGGTGATCAGCGCTCGCACGACCGCGGCGTCCTTTTTTTCCACGGCATCGGCGAGCGGCGCACCAGAAGCTCCAAGGACCAAGCTCCCAGCGCCAAAGAAGCACCAAGCGGTCAGGCACCAAAGAATCGGGCGTTTGGAGCTTTGAGCGGGTTGAAGTTGCATTGGCGCTTGGACGTTGGGGCTTGGAGTTCCCGCGTTGGCGGCGCGGTCACACCGTCAGCGGATTGAACAGCTCGGTGATCTTGCCGGTGCTGTCGCCGAACGAATCGATGCGCACGCCCACCTTGTCGAGGAGCGTGAGGTGCAGGTTCGCCAACGGCACCGGCTGCTGGTAACGGATGTGCCGGCCGCCCTTCATGCCACCGGCGGCGCCGCCCGCGACGAGGATGGGCAGGTTCGTGTGATCGTGGACATTCGGGTTGCCGATGCCGCTGCCATAGAGGATGAGCGAATGATCGAGGAGCGAACCGTCGCCATCCGGCGTCGCTTTCAGGCGCTCGAGATAATAGGCGAAGAGCGAGACGTGGAAGGCGTTGATCTTCGACATCCGCGCAATCTTCTCCGGGTCATTGCCGTGGTGGGAAAGCGGGTGATGCGGATCGGCCACACCGGTCTCGGCGAAATACGTGCGGTTGCTCGTCTCGCGGGCGAGCTGGAAGGTGCAAATGCGCGTGATGTCGCCCTGCATCGCGAGCACCTGGAGGTCGAACATCAGCTTCGCGTGGTCGGTGTAGGCGGCGGGCACGCCGAGCGGGCGCTCGAGGTCGACGGGCAGCGAACTGGTCGCGGCGTCGGCCTCGGCCTTCTGGATGCGGCGTTCCACCTCGCGGACGGTGTCGAGATATTCGCCCAGGCGCGCCTGATCGGCGGGGCCGAGCTCCCGTCGCAGGCTCGCAATGTCCTCCGTCACCCAGTCGAGCAGGCTGGCGCGTTTGCGGAGGGCGGCGCGGCGCTCCGCGAGCGTGCCGCCCTCGCCGAAGAGCCGCTCGAAGACGATGCGCGGATGCGCCTCCGACGGCAGCGGCGTGGTCGGCGAGGACCACGAAAGGTTGTTCTGATAAACGCACGCATAGCCGTTGTCGCACTGGCCCGTGGTCTGGAGCATGTCCATCGACAGCTCGAGCGACGGCAGCTGGGTGTCGCGGCCGATCTGCTGCGCGGCGAGCTGGTCGGCGGTCGTGCCGAGATAGTAGTCGGAGCTCTCGGTGTGTTTCGCCTTCGCGGCGCTGAGGAAGGCGGAGTTCGAGGTGGCGTGCGAACCGGGATAGGCGGGACGCAGCTCGAGATTGGTGAAAGCGGTGACGTGCTGCTTCATCGAGCCGAGCGAACCGAGAATGGGCGAAAGTTCGCCGAGCAATCCATCGGTGCCGGGCGGCGTCCAGCGCGACTGGTCGCAGCCCATCGGCATGAAGACATAGCCGAGACGGCGAACGGGGAGCGCGGGTGTCCTGGTGGCGGCGGTCGCGGCGGGTATCATCGCGTCGAGCAGCGGGAGGGCGAGCGTGGCGCCCATGCCGCGGAGGAAAGTCCGGCGGGGCAGGGCCTTTTTCGTGATGATCATGGGGATTTCCTCATTTGGAACGGGACGCTGTTGACGATGCCGAGAATCAGGGACGAGAAGCGGTAGTTTTCCGCCTGGGCGCGACGCACGATTTCGCGGATCGCGGGGGCGTCGTAGGTTTCGACGCCGCGACCGAGCGCGAAGGTCAGGAGCTTTTCGCTCACGGTGCCGGCGAAAAGATCGGGACGTTGCAGCAAGCCGCGCTCGAGGCCTTCGACACCCTGGAACTCGCTGCCGTCGGGCAGTCCGCCGGACGCGTCGACCGGCTTGTGCTCCTCGGCGGCGCGCCAGTGGCCGACAGCGTCGAAGTTTTCCAACGCGAAACCGATCGGGTCCATGAGATCGTGGCAGCTCGCACAGACCGGCTGGGCGCGATGCGCGGCGAGGCGCGCGCGAATCGGCAGGTGCGACGAAACCGTGTTGTCGTCGAGGGCGGGCACGTTGGGCAGCGGCGGCGGCGGCGGCGTGCCGAGAAAATTATCGAGAATCCATTTGCCGCGAATCGTCGGCGCGGTGCGCGTGGCGTAGGACGTGACGGTGAGGACGCTGGCCTGGCGCAGGAGTCCGCCGCGCTGGCGGTCCGGTTCGCCGGCGAACGACACCCGCCGGAAACGGCTCCCGTAGATGTTGGGAATTCCATAGTGCTTCGCGAGGCGCTCGTTCAGGAAAGTGTAGTCGGCGGAGAGGAGCTCGGTGACGCTGCGATCCTCGCGCAGGATGCTCTCGACGAAGAGTTCGGTTTCCCGCCGCATTGCCTGGCGCAGGTTGTCGTCGAAATCGGGAAAGAGCCGCATGTCGGGTGTGGTCGCATCGAGCTTGCCGAGCTGGAGCCACTGCGCCGCGAAGTTGGTGACCAGGCTGCGCGCGCGCTCGTCGGCGAGCATCCGGCGGACCTGTTGCTCGAGGAGTTTCGGCTGGTGCAGGTCGCCGCGCACCGCCGCGTCGAGCAGCGGGTCGTCGGGGAGGCTGCTCCAGAGGAAAAACGACAGGCGCGAGGCGAGCGCGAGGTCGCCGACGCGATAGGCGGTGCCGGGCGCCAGGCCGGGGGGATCCTCCTCCACCCGGATGAGAAACCGCGGGCTCACGAGGATCGCGGCCAGCGCGTTCTCGATGCCGGCGTCGAAGCCCTCGCCCTCGGCGCTGCCCTCACGGAAAAACTGCAGCGGCTTGCGCAGATCCTCTTCGGTCACGGGCCGGCGGTAGGCGCGGCGGAGCAGCGGGGCGAGGATCTGGCGCGCCCGCGCTTCCTCGGCCGCGGCAGACACCGGCGTCGCGGCGAGTTTGGCCGCGCCGAAAATCAGGCGCCGGCTCGGCGTATCGCCGGGCCCGGTCGGATCGAACGGGCCGGTGATCGACAACTGGTAGAGGGCCGGCGCGCTCCGTGGATGCCGGTGCATGTTGAAGTGGGCGAGATACGGCTCGCGCTCGGTCTCGAGGAGGTCGGTGGGATTTTTCGGGAACGTGACCACGACGTCGTGTGGACCCGCTTTCACCGGCACGCGGAATTTGAGGTTCGCATCGACCGCTTCGGCATTCTTGTCGGCGCCGGGCGGCTTGACCGTCGCCAATCCCACGCGTTCGCGGTCGACGAGCACCTCGACCTCGTGGGGTTTCTTGAGGCCCTCGACCTGCTCGTTGCGGTCGCGCGCAAGGCGGACCTGAAACTCGTAGCTGCCGTCCTCGGGAAAATTGTAGGGAAACGACGCGCCGCCGCGCGTCCCGACCGGCAGGCCCTCGACCTGCTCCTCCTGCGTCACGTCGGCCGGCACGCGAAACGTGTCGCCACCGGGAGTCTTGCGCGGAGTGCCGACGGCGAGCCGGGCGATCTTTTGCGCCGCGGAAACATAGCGGTCCATCAGGGTCGGCGTGAGATTGCCGACGGTGACGTTGTCGAAACCATGGCCCGGTTCGTCGTTGGGCAGGAGCGTCGTGGCGTCGATGTCGAGCCCGAGAAGATCGCGCACGGCGTTCTGATACTCGGTCCGCGTGAGCCGGCGAAACGTGTCCGTGCGTCCGGGGTTGGGCTGCGCGACCGCCGCGCGATCGAGCGACGACGCCAGGCCCGAGACCAATCGACCGTAAGTCGCCTCATCCGGCCGGTCCTCGCCGGGCGGCGGCATCTGGCGGTGGTTGAGTTTGCGGAACACCCGTTCCCAGAGATCGCGCTCGGCCGCCGGGTCCTCGCCGGCGATCCCGTCGAGGACAAGCCCGCCCTTCTTCGCGACCGAATCATGACAGTTGAAACAATATTGCTCGAGGACCGCCGCCGTGGAATCGACCGCGTGAACCACCGGCTTGCCGGCGGTGACCGCCGTCGCGGCCCGGGCAAGACCGCCCAGCGCGCCGGTCAGTGCCATCACCGCGCGGATGCCCCGCGGGACGGATTTTGACGCAAGCGAAGACTTGGGCGGGGGGAACATGGGGAACTTCGGGCTGTGCCGCGGCGGGCGCCGGCCTTCAATCGTGGGGTGATGCGAAAATGCGGGCGGTGGCGTGAACCGCGAGAAAAAATATGGGCGTCCGGCAATCCGGTGGAAAACGTTCCGACTGCCACCGCCGCCGCTCCAGCAACGCAGGGATTCGTCGGACGACTAACGCGGAAAAAGCCGGTCGAGCGCGCCGAGGTTTTTCAGCGGCGTGGTTTTTCTGGTCGTGACGGGCGCAGTGACGATCGGCTTTGCCACCGGCGCGGCCGCGACGGCCGTCGCCGGAGCGTTCGATGACAACGCCGCGAGCGCACGGTCGAGCTTCACCGCGGACACCGGTTCCGCCGTGCCGAGTTCCTGGGCGAACAGGCTCACGCGAAACTCCTCCACGAGCCAGCGGAAGGCTCCGCGGTCGGCGGTCGGCGGTTTCGCGATCGCCTTCACGTAGGGCGCAAGTTGCGCCGCCCGCTCGGCGTCCTTCGCCGGATTCTGCCGCCAGCGGTCGGCGCGCAGCTTCATCGCTTTCAGGTAACGCGGAAAATGCGCGAGCTGCGCGTAGGGCGTCGTCCGTAGAAAATCGGGCGGCAGCAGCGCCGCGAGATCGGCGTCGAGGCCGGCATAGGGTTTCGGATGGACGAGCAATTCCTGCCGCGCGGCCAGAATCTCCTTCAGCAAATCGCAAAATCGCGGCACGAGACCGCGGATGTCGGCCTTCGCCTTCTCGAGCGCGGCCCCAAAGGCCTTCGCCGACAGGTGACGCTCGCCCTCCGCGCCGGCCTGAGTTCCCGCTCCCGCCTGCTGCTGGATATCAAACCCAGGGCGGTTCGGGACAGGCTCCACCCTGGCCGGGTCGCATAACCACCGCCGGATCGAATCGAATGCCTGCGCCTGCAATTCGTCCAATGGCGCGAGCGTGGCGGCGAGCGGCCCGAGCATGCGGACGGCACGCAGGTCGCGCTCCAACCAGCCCAGGTCGTGGCTGAGTTGTCGCTCCAGCAGCGCCGCGAGTCCGCGCTCGGTCGACTCGTGCGCTTCCTCCGGCGTCTTGAAAAGTCGCAGCGCCACGCCGTCTTTTCCGGCGAGCAACCCTGGATAGGCGGACGCCGGCACGCCCGCCTGCTCCGCGACGGAGACCTGCGCGGGGATCTCGCCGAACGTCCACGCCGCCTGCGGCGCCGTTTCCCATTTCGCGCGCGCCCGCCGCCACGCCTCGGGTTCGGCGCGCGCAATGGTCGCACTGGCCTCGCGTTTTTGCGCATGCAGCGCCGCGTCGATCTCCCCCAGCTCACGGCTGGCACAGAGTTCGCGCCCGCGATTGTCGAGCACGCGAATCCGGACGCGAAGGTAGTCGGGCAGCGGCTTGTCGCGCCAGACCGCCGGATCGACCGTGACGCGAAAGCGCTCCGCGATCTGCACCGCGAGCGCCTCCGGGAGCGACTCGCGCCGGCCGGTCAGCCGGTCGCGCGCGGCGAGTTGCACCGCGAGGCTCTTCGCCGTCTCCGCGAGCGGGACGAATGCGCGCCGCAACTCCTTGGGCAGCGCACGCAGGTAATGCTCGACCTTGGCCTCGAGGTGGCCGGGCACCGCCCAGTCGAGCGCCGCGGGCGTGAGCGCCCCGGCTTCCGCCACGTTCACGTCGAGCGTCACGCCATCGTCGGCCTGGCCGGGCTTGTAGGCGTAATTGAGCGGCAGCGCGCGGTTCTCGAGCGGCAGCGCCTCGGGAAATTCCGCCGCGTCGTGCGCGATCGTGGCGGGGTCGCGGAGGTCGTCGGGCTCCATCATCAGGAAACGCGGCTCGGCCGCCCGGCGCTCGCGGACGAGATCGACGAGTTCGGCGACCGTGGAAACGCCGAGGTAGGGGTGGCTCTCCGAGCCGCCCCCTGCGGCCCCGTCGGGCAGCAACCGTGCGGCGTAGAACCGGTAGGCCGCCTCGTCGAGATTCAGATAACCGCTGTCGCGGGCGCGGGTGAGCGCCACCTCGAGCTGCTCGCGGACCTCACGGTTGTGCGTGATAAAATCGAGCGGGAATGTGACCGTGTCGTTCACCAGTCCCTCGCGGATGAAAATCTCCGTGGCCGGCACGGGGCTGATTTTGCCGTAGCCGACCGCGCGACTCTCGAGTTCGAGTCCGTAGAGGCGCGTGCGTTGTTTCGCCATCACGCGGCCCTTCTCCGCATCCCAGAACGGTTCGCTGTGCGCCACGCGGACGACATGCGCGCCGAGATCGAGCGCCCAGGCGGGATCGAGCCGCGCGCAGGTGCGGGCATAGAGCCGGGACGTTTCCATGATTTCCGCCGCCAGAATCCACCGCGGATTCTTCGCGTCTTTCTTTGGCGCGGGACGTTGTCCCGCTTCGGACGAGCGCTTCTTCGGCTCCTCGCGCCGGAACAGCACCGACCCGGGGAACAGCGTCACCTTGCGCTCATGCGTCGCCTTGTAGCCGCCGTTCTCCTCATCGAGGTGGGCGATATTGCCGAGCAGCCCGGCGAGGATGCTGCGATGAATCGCGCGATAAGCGGGCGAACCGAAGCCCGTCGTTTTTTGATCGATCTCCTGCAGGCCGTGATAGGCCGACGTCAGCTTGAAATCCTCGCGCTCGCGCAGGGTGTCGAGGAGCTGCGCGTGGATGTCACGCCACTCGCGCATCCGGGTGTAGCTGAGAAAATGATCGCGGCAGAAACGGCGGAGCCGCGCCTGCGAGAGGTTTTCAAACTCGTCGTGCCACGACTCCCAGATGGCGAGGAGCGTGAGAAAATCCGAGTCGGGGTGCGCGAACCGCCGGTGCGCGGCGTCGGCCTGCGCCTGTTTTTCCAGCGGCCGCTCGCGCGGGTCCTGGATGCTGAGACCGGCGGCGATGACGAGGACTTCGCGGACCGCCTTTTCGGTGCGCGCCTGCAGGATCATCCGGCCCACCGTGGGATCCACGGGGAGCCGGGCGAGTTCGCGGCCGACGGCGGTAAGCGCGCGCGCGTCATCGACGCCACCTTTTGCTTCCTCCAGCGCCCCCAGTTCCTCGAGCAGCGCATAGCCCGCGCGGATGGATTTCGCCGCCGGCATGTTGATGAACGGAAATCGCTCGATATCGCCGAGCCCGAAGGCCTTCAGCCGCAGGATGACATCGGCGAGATTCGCCCGCTGGATCTCGGGCTGCGTGAAACGCGGACGCTCGAGAAAGTCCTTTTCCGAATAAAGCCGGATGCACACGCCTTCGGCCACGCGGCCGCTCCGGCCCTTGCGCTGGTCGGCGCTCGACTGCGCGACCGGCTCGATCGGCAGCCGGCGCGTGCGGGCTTGCGGCGAGTAGCGGCTGATCCGCGCCAGCCCCGTGTCGACGACGAAGCGGATGCCGGGAATCGTGAGCGAGGTCTCCGCGATATTGGTCGCGAGGACGATCTTGCGGCGCTGGGTCGGGGCGAAGACACGCTGCTGTTCGGCGTTCGAGAGCCGGCCGAAGAGCGGAACGATTTCGCAGTCGCGCAGCCGGCGGCCATCGAGCAAGTCGCCGACTTCGCGGATGTCGCGCTCGCTCGGCAGGAAAACCAGGACGTCGCCCGCCGTGCTTTCGCCGGCGATCCGCTCCACCGCCTCGACGGCGCCATCGATGTAGTGCAGCGCCTCGGCTTTCGCCTCGCGCTCGTCGCCTTCCGCCGCATCGGAGCCCAGCTCGTCCAGGGGGGCATAAATCACGTCGACCGGAAACGTCCGGCCCTCGACCTGCACGACCGGCGCGTCGTCGAACGCCGTGCTGAACATCGCCGTGTCGATCGTCGCCGAGGTGATGACGATCTTCAGCTCGGGGCGCCTGAAGCGCAGGTTGCGCAGGTGCCCCAGCAGGAAGTCGATGTTGAGCGAGCGCTCGTGCGCCTCGTCGATGATGATGGTATCGTAGTCGCGCAGCAGCGGGTCACCCTGCACCTCCGCGAGCAACATGCCATCGGTGAGAAACTTGATCACGGTGGCCGGGGTCGTCTGGTCGTTGAACCGGATCTTGCAACCGACCTCGCGGCCCCACGCGACGCCCATTTCCTCGGCGACGCGACGCGAGACCGACAGGGCGGCCACGCGGCGCGGCTGGGTGCAGGCGATCCGTCCGGTCGTGCCGCGACCGGCCGCGAGGCACATCTTCGGAATCTGCGTCGTCTTGCCCGAGCCCGTCTCGCCGGCCAGAACCACGACCTGGTGGTCGTGGATGGCCGCGGTGATTTCCTCCGCCCGGGCGCTGATGGGCAGCTCGGGCGGGAACTCGAGGCGGAAAGGAAAAGGTTTGTCTCGCGAAGGTGACGGCACGGAAAGAGGCTTGAGATTCCGCGTCGGCGCGGGAATGACAAACCTTCCATGCAAGCTCCTCCCCTCCTGCCCGCCGAGACTTTCGCCCGCGTCTGCCGCGTGGGGCGGTTCGATGGCATGAGCATCCTCGTCGTCGCGGGGATATTCGCGCTCATCTCGGCCCTGGCGGGTGACGTGGTTGGAGCGGTCATCGGCCTCCTCGTCGCGGGAGCGGGCGCCATGGAGCTGCACGGCGTGACGTTGCTCCACCATTTCGAGACGCGCGGGATGAACTGGCTGTGGGGCAGCCAGATTTTTCTCCTCGCGAGCATCCTCGGCTACTGCGCTTTCCAACTCGCGCGCACGAAGCTGCCCGAGCTTCCCCCCGAGGTTCAGACCCTCATCCAACAGGACGCCGACCAGCTCGGGATGAGCGTGGCGGAGTTTCTCCGGATGTTCAACCGGATGCTCTACAGCGGCGTGGCGGTTGCGACGCTGTTCTACCAGGGCGGGATGGCGCTCTATTACCTGCGGCGCCGTGCAACCATCCGCCGGGCGCTCGAAGGCGAAATCTAACCGCGGCCGGGGCCGCGGCACGAGGACTGCCGCCATCCTTGCGCAGCGCGCCCCGCTCCATAGGGTCGGCCCATGTCCAGGGAACGCTACATCGCCGCGAAGCAGAAGTGGGCGGAAAAACAAAAGGCCCGCGGCGTGATGGCGCGCGCGGTCGCCTCGCACGACCGGCTGCCGCCCGGGCAGAAACTCACGACCGGTTTCCCCGTGCTCGACCTCGGCGTGCAGCCCGAGATCACCCATGAGAAATGGACGCTGAAAATCGACGGGCTGGTCGCGAAGCCGGCCACGCTGTCGTGGGACGAGTTTCACGCGCTGCCGCAGGTCGAGGACGTGAGCGACTTCCACTGCGTGACGACGTGGAGCCGCTACGACTGCCGCTGGGGCGGGGTCGCGTTCACCACGCTCTACGAACTCGTGCAGCCGGCGCCCGAGGCCAAGTTCGTCTATTTCACGAGCTACGACGGCTACTCGACGAACGTCGCGCTCGCCGCCTGCCTCGACGACGATGTCCTGGTGGCCACGTCGTTCGACGGCCAGCCCGTGTCGCGCGAACATGGCGGGCCGGCGCGGGTGATCATCCCGAAACTCTACGCGTGGAAGGGCGCGAAATTCGTCAGCGGCCTCACGTTTCTCGCCGAGGACAAGCTCGGGTTCTGGGAGGTCCGCGGCTACTCGAACACCGCCGACCCGTGGACGGAAGACCGCTACGCGTGAACGGGCGGCGCGGCGCCGCGCTCGTTCCAGTTTTCGAACAGCGGCATTTCCGGGTCGGGTAACGCGTAGGCCTGCATCAGCCCCGCAGCCACCGCCGCGGCCAGCAGGCGCTGCAACGAGTATTCCGCGCGGGCGAGCACCTCCCACGCCAACCACCGGAGTTCCCGCGGATAGATCGCGGCGAGCGGCTCGAAGAATTCCCCGCGCCGCGCCACGACCCCCGCCGTGGGCGAACAGGCCGCCGCGCGCGCGGCGAGCCACTCCGGCGTCATCCGCGGCAGGTCGATCGCGAGCACCATCACGTGCGAGCGCTCGGTGCGCTCGAGCGCGGCCGTGATGCCCACCATCGGCCCGCCGTCCGCGAGCCCGTCGTGCAACCGCGCCGCGAATCCGCGCGTGTCGCGGACCCAGGCCTGATCGGGCCGGGCCGAAAGAAAAACCTCCGCCGCTCCCGCCGTATGCAGAACGTCGCGCTGCCGCTCCCACATCCGCCGGCCATCGGGCGCGGGCAGCAGCGCCTTGTCGCGCCCCATGCGGGTGGAACGGCCGGCGGCGAGGAGAACGGCGGAAAATTTCCCGGGAATCATGTCGGTGGCTTGCCTGCCGCGCCACCTTACGCGACCCGCGGGCATCCGACAAGGCCTCGCCGCCACCGTGCAACGCTCCCGGCGCCCGGCGTCCACGCTCGACAACCACTTCCCGTTGGACAGATGCGCCGCCGGCCACCAGCTTCAGCCCGCATGTCCGGCTCCCCCTCGTCGCTGGCGAATCGCATCCTCGTCGGGCTGGTCGTCGGCATCGCGGCGGGCTGCGCCACACTGGCGGTCGGCCAATTCTCGCCGGGCGCGCTCGCCTTCATGCGCGACGTGTCGACGAACGTCCTCGATCCGATCGGCCAGGTGTTCCTGCGGATGCTTTTCTTCGTCGTGATCCCGCTGGTCTTCGCCTCGCTCGCGCTGGGCGTGGTCCAGTTGGGCCGGCTCGACCGGCTGGGGCCGCTCGCCGGGCGGACGTTTGCGCTCTTTGTCTTGAACATGGCGATCGGCGTCGCGCTCGGGCTGGTGATGATGAATGTCCTGCGCCCGGGCGACCACCTCGATCCCGCCGCGAAGGCGCGGCTGCTCCAGGAATTCGGCGGCGCGGCCCAGAAGCACATCGCAACCGGTGCCGCGGCGCCACCGATGAACCTCGCCACGCTGGTCGAGATGTTCATGCCGAAAAATCTCTTCGGGGCGGTCGTCGGGCACACGAACACCGTCATCGGCGACGTGCTGCCGCTCATCCTGTTCGCGATCCTCGTCGGCGCCGCGGGCACCCAGCTCGGCGACGAGCGGCGCCGGAAACTCCAGGAGTTGCTCGAACTCGTCAGCGAACTCATGACCGGCATCGTGCACTTCGCGCTCCGGCTGGCGCCCTACGCCGTCCCCGCGATGATCTACAGCGTGATCGTGAAGATCGGGCTGGATATCCTGCTCGCCCTCGGGGTGTTCGTCCTGGGCTGCGTTGGCGTGCTCCTGCTGCATCTCTTCGGGACGATGTCGCTGTGGCTCAAGTTCTGGACGCGGCACACGCCGGTCCGGTTTTTTCGCGACATCCGCGCCGTCCTGATCACGGCCTTCTCGACGAGTTCGAGCAACGCCACGCTGCCGGCGGCGCTCGACTGTGCGAAGGAAACCCTCGGGTTGAAGCCGAGCGTGGCCGGTTTCGTCCTGCCGCTCGGCACGACGATGAACATGAGCGGCACGGCGCTTTACGAGGGCTGCGTCGTCCTGTTCGTCGCCCAGGTGTTCGGCGTCGACCTCTCGCTCGCGCAACAAGTCACGCTGCTCATCCTCGCGGTCCTGAGCGCCGTGGCGGTCGCCGGCATTCCCGGCGGTTCGCTGCCGCTGATCGCGGGTCTGCTCGCCACCTTCGGCATCCCGCCCGAGGGAATCGGCATCGTCCTCGGCGCCGACCGGATCCTGGACATGACGCGCACGATGACGAATGTCGGCTCCGATCTGGTGACGGCCACCGTGGTCGACGCCCGGACGGCCGGACCCGCGAGCTCCCCGATGGTTGCCCGTTGAGACGCGAGTGAATCCGGGCGTGAAACCCCGCCATCCCCGCAGCCGGGTTACTACGCAGTCGTTGCGTGTAATCCCCCTTCGACAGGCCCCGCCGCGAATGTCAAAAAAAACTCAAAGACGTTGAGCACCGCTCCCACCATGCCTGCTTGCCCGCCCTCCCCGCCCGCTGAACCCGGCCGGCCCGGGCACCGTCGCGGGCGGTTGGTTCGAGGCATGACCCTCGTCGAGGTGATGTTTGCAACCGGGGTCCTGACCATCGCGCTCGGCGGGATCCTCGCAACGTTTCTGCAGAGCCGCCGGCTGACCGAGGGCAGCGTCTATCAAAACGCCGCGCTCACGATCATCCAGGGCTACATCGAGCAAATGAAGAACATGGATCTCGGCCAGATGCTGGGCAGCACCACGACCGATTCCAACGGGAACCCCATCCCCGCCACCGGCTCCTACAGCATCCCGGTTTACTTCGACAAGAACACGCTCGATTCGATCAAGACGTCGACCTGCGCCCTCCCGTCGATCACCTCGATCAACAACGGAGTGACGCCCGCCGGCGTGCAGGACAACCTGAAGGGCTTCGACATGGCCAAGGATCTGGACGCAACCGACCTGAGCAATACGGATGACCTGTCCTATTCCACGACGACGCAGGCGACCTGGGCATCGGTGTGGCCCGGCGCCACGGACTACACGACCGCCAATCCCCCGACCGGCACCGGGAAAAATCATCTTCATCTCAACGTGTGGCTGTGGGTCAGGGATGTGTCCGTGCCCTCGCAGCGCTCCAACCGGATTTATTCGATCACGCTGATCTACACCTGGGCCTATTCCGATGGCGGTCGCACCCGGTTTGTCACCGACACCGTCCAGTGCATGCGCTCGGCGGTGATGACCTACTGACCTCCGGCGATGATCCCGAAAACAAAACCCGCCCGCGGCGCCCGCGGCTTCACGATGGTGGAAATCCTCGTGGCGCTGGGCATTCTCAGCATCGTGATGGTCGGCATCCTGCGGTTCGCCATCCAAAGCCTGAACGTTTACTTCTACGACAGCGGCCGCCTGATGGTGAACAAGGACATCCGGACCTTCACCAACGAACTCGCCGACAATTCCGTCGCCTCGAATTATTTCCGGATCTTTCCCGATTTTCAAAACCGGACGACCGCCGTCACCGATGGTTACTCCGGCGAATTTCTCGTGCTGATCTTTGCCGACACGAGCGCCAGCACCGGGATCACGACCACCACGCGCCTCGTCGGCTACTACCGCGATCCCGTCGACCCGAACGATCCCACCAGCCTGGGCCCGGTCCGCAAATTCGACAAAATGATCGACGCGGCGGACGGCAGCTCGGACCTCACCTCGCTGCTCAACAACGCCAAATACGCCCCGGTGAGCTCGGCCCACAACAACCCCATCGTCATCCAGCTCGCGCAGGGGCTGTCCGATGGAAATCTTTTCTACGACTTCTACGACCGCAGCATCATGATCCGCGGGCAGATCGTGGAGCGGGGCAACGAGTCGAAGAGCGCGGTCAACACTTATAATTTCACGGTCTCGCCGCGCGGCTGAGGCGGCCCCGCCATTCCCTCACTCATGAAACCCGTTTCCGCCTTCAGAAGTTCCCGCGGCTCGGCTCTGGCGGTCAGCCTCCTCTTCACCGTCGTCTGCGCCATGCTGGCGTTCTCGATCCTGCGCTGGTCGGTCTCGGAACGGCGCCTGAACGCGCGCGCGGCGGGCTGGCTGGCGGCGCGCAACGCCGCCGAGGGTGTGGCCGAGTTTGGCTTTTCCCAGGTGCGCAATGACTACGAGACCAAGTCCGCCCCCGGCATCTTCAAGCCTGGCACCGCCAATGCGCTGAACCTGCCGCCATCGTCCATTTTTGCCGGAACCGACGTCGTCACCGACGCCATCTCGTCCTCGAATCCGAACGGCCTCGAGTTGATCGGCGGGCCCGCGGTTCCGATGCCCAACAACGCGGGCGCGTTCACCGGCATGTATTACGTCGACCCGGCCAACCTCAACAATCAGTTCGACCCCTTGAAGGGAAAATGGGTCTTCCGCCAGGACATCGTCGTCCTCGCCCGGGCCACGGTGCTGACCTCGGTCGGCCAGACGCTCACCCACTATGTCACCGAGACCGTGTCCGTGCGCGGCGCGCCGCTCTTTGCCTACGCGATCTTCTACACCGGCGACCTGGAACTCAACCCGGGACCCCAGATGGACATATCCGGCCCGGTCCACGCCAACGGAAATATTTTCGCCGCGGGCGAAAACTCCGGCGGCCTCAACTTTCTCGGCCCGGTGACCTGCGCCGGCAACATCTTCCACGCCTGGAGCAGCAACCTGAGCTCGGCCCAGGGCTCGGGCGAAGGCCTGGGCCAGACGCCGGTCACGTTCGTGAACGTTTCCGGCAACCAGACGAGCATGAAGGCGACCAGCAACTCCACGAGCTGGAAGGACAGCACGATGGGCCTGTCCTACAACGTCTCGGGCACCGCGGCCCTCCAGGCATTGGTGACGCCCGCCGTCACCCTCGCCTTCCGCCAGAACGCCGCCGCAACCTGGGGTGGAAATCTTCTGACGGGCGCCTCGGGCATCCAGGTCTATAATCCGATTTCGCTGAATGAAATCATCGATGCCGCCGGCGACCATCCCGACCCATCCGTCCTGATCGATGCCCCGACCCCGCCAGTTTCCACCGACGCTTACTATGCCGCCAAGACGGAAGTCGAGAGCCAGAAGAAGTCCATGCAGGCGGGCCTCTACATCAAGGTCGTGACCACCGCCGCCGGCGCGGCGACGGTCAGCCTCTATGGGCCCCCGGGCTCGGCTCCCGCCGGAACCCCCGCCGCCCAGGTCGGCCCCAACGGCGGCCTGCTGCTCAACCCACCGGCCAACGTCCTCAACGCGCCTTCCGCCGCGACGCCTCCGCTGGTCGCCTATCTTCCTTTCCGCCGGCTGAAGAAGGTGGTCACCCGCACCGGCACGTCCGGTTCCTACATCTACACGACCACCTACACGGTGCTCAACCCGGACGGCACCACCGATCTCACCAAGATCGTCGCGCCGACGACTTCCAGCAGCGGTTCGACCGGCACCACGTATTCCGTGTATGGCGATTCCAACACCGGCTCCTACGGTTATGGCCTGTATGACCAGCGCCGCGGCGGACGGACCGACTACACCACCAGCAGTTCGCCCAACACGGATGGCCAGATCGATCTCGTGCAAATCGACATGCGCGCCGTCACCGCGCTCGTGACGTCGATGAAGAACAACGCCACCGATACCAACGCCATCACCTATACCGATCCCACCGATCACACGACCAAGCTCTGGAACAACAGCAACGCCGTCGCCAGCGGCCTCGTTTCGGCGACCCAGCCGACCGACGCCGAAAAACTGCCGTGGAACGGCGGCATCTATGTGGACGTCCAGGCGCCGAACTCCGGCACCAGCCACCAGACGACCAGTGTGCGCCTGGTCAACGGCACCGTGGCGAGCAGCAGCAGCTTGATTCCCGACTACGGCCCTCACGGGATCGGCCTTTCCCTGTCGACCAACGCGCCGCTCTACGTGCTCGGTCATTTCAACGCCGACGGCACCATCACCACCACGAGTCCCACCATTCCCGACGACGGAAAGGACGGCACCACCGGACACACGAGCAAGGAGTCGCCCGTGTCGCTGGCCGCCGACGCGATCACGATCCTCTCCCCCGGGTGGTCCGACGCGAGCAGCCTGACCCTCGCGCCGAACGCCGTCGGCAACGCGGAAATCGCCGCCGCGTTCATGGTCGGGACGACGAAGACCGGCACGGCCTACAGCGGCGGCGCCCACAATCTGCCGCGCTTTCTCGAGGACTGGGGCAGCAACACCGTCGCGATCCGCGGCTCGATGGTCGCGATGTTCAACAGCCGCATCGCCTCGCAAGGGTGGGCGCAGGCCTACTATTCGGCCCCGGTCCGCAAATGGGGCTTCGATTCCATCTTCAAGAACGGAAACTATCCGCCGTTCGCCCCGAAAGTGATGTCGTATCGCCGGGTCGATTTCACGGATCTGAGCGCCGCGCAATATGCCGCGCAAAAAGCCGCGCTCTGGCCGTAAACTCCGTGATTGATTGCCGGACCCGCCGGGCAAGGATGACCCGGACGTCCGCACCGCCGCCTTAGCACCGGCTCCCGGCCACAGCTGCACGCGCGGTGCTGACGCGAACGCCCGCCATGCCCAAACCAATCGAACCCGCACGCGGGAGTTTGCCGCCGCACCCCGCCGCCTCCGTCTCGCCAGCAACCCGCAGCCGCGTCGGGCCGCGGAGAGTCTTGCATCCGCCCCGCGGAGCTTCTCAGTGAGCGACAGGCCGTCCACCGGCTGAGTCTCACTCCAGCATGTCGTCGCCCGAAAAACCGCCGTCGCCTCCGCCGGCCAATCTCCTGACCAAACAGGTGCCGTGGGGCGCGCGCAAATCCGCGTCGAGTCCGATCGCGGTCAAGCCTCCGACCGCGCCCTTGTCGGCGAAACACGTTCCGTGGGGCGTCGCAAAGGCAGCGGCAAAATCCACGCCGCCGGCGCCTGTTCCGCCGGCCCCGGACGCGGCATCGGCGCTGTCGGCGCCTTTCCCCGGGCCCACGGCGGCGCCGAAACCCAGCTTCGTCGCCCGACTCGTCCCGTGGGGCGCCCGGAAGACTCCACCGCCACCCCCGCCGCCCGCATCCAAGCTGCCCGAACCAGGGACGGAGACCGCAACGTGGGCGTTGCCGAGGGGAACGGACTCGTCGTCGCCGCATTCGGCGCTCGAGGCCGCGCGCGAATCGTTGCGACACGAGGCGGCCTCCTCGGGGGAGCCCACGGCCGAGGAACTCGTCGCCATCCTGAGCAAGCGGCTGGCCCGCACCCGGGAGAAACGCGAAGTCGAGATTCCGGAGAATCAACCCTACCGGGCCCGGCCCATCTCGTTTTCCGCGACGCGCTGGGACGTCGTGAAACTCTGGGCGTCGGCCCACCGGCTCGGGCTCGCCGTGGCCGCGGCGGGAGTTGTTTTCATTCTCGGTGCCCTCGAGCTTTCCCGCCTTGTCTCCCTCAACACGAAAATCGATCACGAGTGGCACGACCTCGAGGCCGTGTTGCGCCAGCGTTACGCGCTCGCCCCGGACTACGTGGCGTGCATCGCGAGTTACAGCACCGAGGAGCGTTATACCGTGGCCCTGACCCAGAAAAGGCTCACCGCGTGGCGCAACGCGCAGACGGACCAGGAAATCGTGCTCTCCGCCGAGCGGATGGAACAAGTCCTGACCCTCCTCGCCCGGGTGATGCGACGCTACGACCATAATGGCGTCGCCAAGGACGACGACCAGATCGAGAGCAGCCGCCGCTTTGCGGCTCTGGAGGACCAGCGGCGGCAAACCCTGGCGCGGCTCCGCGATACGGCGCACAACTACAACGAATCCGTCGGAAAGCTCGACGCGCAGGTGGAGGCGCCGCCCGGCAGCTGGATCGCCTGGATCGGCAAGGTGCAACCGCGCCTGCCTTTCAACCCCACGGGCCATGAATAGCACCCCTCGCATTCGCACCGTTGTTCACGGGCGGGGCGGTGATCCGCCGCCGACATGGTGCCCGAGGGGGGACTCGAACCCCCACGCTGTTAGGCACAGGCTTCTGAGACCTGCGTGTCTACCAATTCCACCACCCGGGCAAAAGGCGGACGGGCAAAAGACACGCCGCCGCTCCCCGGGGCAAGAAAATTGATTTCCGCGGGCGGACCACGACCGCCCGACTCAGGAGCGGAGCTTTGCCTTGATCGTCTTCACGCGGGTCAGGGTGTCACGGACGTTTTGTTCGATTGCCGTCCAGTCCTTCTTGGCGAGCATGTCCTTGGTCACGAGATTGCTGCCCATCCCCATCGCAGCGACGCCCGCGCCGAGCCATGCGGTCAGCGACTCCTCGGTGGACTCCACGCCGCCGGTCGGCATGACGCGCGTCCAGGGCATCGGCCCGAGCACATTTTTCACGAAACCCGGCCCGCCGACTTCCTTGCCCGGAAATACCTTCACGATTTCGCAGCCGAGTTCCTGCGCGTCCGAGATCTCCGAGGCGCTGCCGCAACCGGGCGAATAGGGGATCATCCGTCGGTTGCAGAGCCTGGCCACCTCCGCATTGAGCGACGGGCCCACCACGAAATTTGCGCCGCAGTTGATATACAGGGCGGCCGTGTAAGGCTCGACGATCGAACCGACGCCGAGGATCAGCGAAGGATCCGCCTTCGCGAAATGCTTCTCCAATTCGTTGAACACCTCCCAGGCGTGGTCGCCCCGATTGACGAACTCGACCAGCTTGCACCCGCCCCGGCTGATCGCAGCCACCACGTTCTTCGCCGTCTCGAGGTCCGGGTGATAGAAAACCGGCACGACACTGATGTCGTAGATTGCGGTGAGCACCTGCATGCGCGTGTAACGAGCCATGGGAGTATCCTGGGATGAGTTTCGAGGAGCGAAAGACGGAAAACGGATTCTCCGGCGCTGCGGCGGAGTCGCAAGCGGAAAGCCGGACGGCCGGACGCGCCCCGCGCGATTTAAGCGCGCCGAATGCCCCGGAAAAGCCGGCCGCGGTGGCGCCGGCCGGCCGAGAGATTTGATTTCGTTGCCCTGCGTCCTTCGGGAGCCAGATTGCCTCCCCCACCCATGGAGAGTCCCCTGCCATCGTCGTGTCCGCCCGCCTGCGTCGCCCTCGTCGCGCGCACGCACTGGCTCGTGGGCGGCATCATGCTCGCCTCGCTGGGGTTGCTGCGCTGGCTCACGGAAAAATTCCCGATCGAGTTCACCTCCGGCACCTACTTCGTCACGGGCGGGTTTGCGGCGCTCTACTGCCTCACCGGCCTGCTCGTCTGGTTCGGCGCCCCGACCGGGCGGTTTTTCAGCCGGATCTGCGGTTTACTCTACCTGGCCCGGCCGAGACTCGGATCGCAGCTGTGGGAAATCATGGACTCCGCGGAGTTCAAGGCGCACTTCGGAGGGAAGATTCCGCCACCCCCACTCTGACGGTTCACAGGAACTTCGCGATGTCGGGCAGTTTTTTCACGCGGCGACCCGCCGCATCGCGCGCAAAATAGGGATCCTCCTCGGGCGTGGCCTCGATCTCCTCGTCGCCCTCCGTTTCCTCGTCCTCGTCGATCACGTCGCCCTCGGCGTCGGTAAAAATCCAATCCTGCTCCGCGTCGAAGTAGTGCGACATCCGCCGCGCTTCCGGGACGAGAACGAGGGCCGGATTCTTCAGGCGGCCCGCTTTCACGAGTTCAAAGAGGCACGGCAGGAATTGTTTCTTAAAATGCGTCTGAAAGTCCGAGAGCCACTTGTTCTCCACCCCGTCCCGCCGGTTGAGCAGCACGACGTCGGCGAAATGGACGCACGCCTCATACCACGCGAGCAGCGGCGGATTTTTCTCCGCGCGCTGGCAGTCCACGATGCACAGGACGCGCGCCAGCTCGCCGCCCTGCGCCTCGAGCCACGGCTTGAACACCTCGATCTGCTCCACCGGATTGCGGCGGCCATCGGACACAAAAAACACGGCCGCCGGCCCCGCCGGCAACCGTCCAGCGATCGTCTCGTCCTGCCATGACCAGCGCGCCAGCCCCGGCAACCTCGCGTCGACCGCATCCGGCGCCTCGCCCGCCGCGAGCAGCACCGCGGCGGTTTCGCCCTCGGCCAGCCCGCCTTCGATCAAGTCCGCCAGCACTTCGCGCCGCCCCGAACCGGCGGCGCCGAGCACGAGATAGACGAGGGTTTTTTGCGGTGCGTTCATCCAGTCGCAACAAGGCGCAGAACCTCGAAAAAAGAAACCCAATTCATGCGCGGCGCCGGGGCGGGGAATTCGCCCGCGATCCCGCCGGCTAAAATCGAAACGTTCCACCCTGCGCGCTTTGCCGCAGCCAGTGGTCGACGAGCACCAGCGCCGCCATCGCCTCGACGATCGGCACCGCGCGCGGCACCACGCACGGATCGTGCCGGCCGCGACCGGTGAGTTCGGTGGCCGCCCCGTGGATGTCCACGGTTTTTTGCGGCTGCAGGATCGTGGCGGTCGGCTTGAAGCCGACGCGGAACACCATCTCCTCGCCGTTGCTGATGCCGCCCTGCACTCCGCCGGAACGATTCGTCGTCGTCCGGACGCGCCCCGCCCGCGGCTCGAACGGATCGTTGTGTTCGCTGCCCCGCAGCCGGGTGCCCGCGAACCCGCTGCCAATTTCAAAACCCTTGGTCGCCGGCAACGACAGCATGGCCTTCGCGAGATCGGCTTCCAGCCGGTCGAACACGGGCTCGCCGAGCCCCGGCGGCACGCCGCGGACCCGGCACTCGATCACCCCGCCCACTGAATCGCCCTCCGCCCGCACCGCTTTGATTCGCTCGATCATCGCCGCGGCCGTCGCCGGATGGGGGCAACGCACCGCGGTCGCCTCCACTTCCGCCAGCGTGGGGAACATCGTCATCGCGTCCGCCGGCACGACGATGTCGTGCACCTGCGTGAGCCACGCCCGGATCTCGACTGGCGCGCCGTGCCGGGCGGCTCCGCCCAGCGCGAGAATCTTTTTGGCAATCGCCCCCGCGGCGACCCGGCCGATGGTTTCGCGCGCGGAGCTGCGCCCACCGCCGCGGTGGTCGCGCACCCCGTATTTTTCCTGATAGGTGTAGTCGGCGTGCGAGGGGCGGAATTTCTCCCGCATCTCGTCGTAGGCGCCGGGCCGGGCGTCGGTGTTATGCACCAGCAGCGAGACCGGCGCGCCCGTCGTGCGGCCCTCGAACACCCCGGCCAGAATCTCGACGCGATCCGCTTCCTTGCGCGGGGTGACAATGTCGCTCTGCCCGGGCCGGCGGCGGTCGAGTTCCAGCTGGATTTCCGCCACGTCCAGCGGCAGCCGCGGCGGGCACCCGTCCACGACGGCTCCGACCGCGGGGCCATGGCTTTCGCCCCAGGTGGTGACGGTGAAGAGTTTTCCGAAGCTGTTTGGCATCGCGGGGCGGGAGCGTTGGCGGCGCCCCGGGGAGCGGCAAGCGGCAAATCCGCCGCCGCCGCGCGGACGCATCTCCGGCAACATTTCCCGGCCAAAGCCGTCTCATTTGGCCACACATAAGACCGTTTACAACCCGGTCACTTTCACCTCTCATCCGCCTTTCGCGCGCCCGTCGCCATCCACCATCCCTTTTTCGCATGACCCCGCGTTTTGTCCGTCCGTGCCTAGCCGCTCTTCTGGTTGCCGCCGGAGTCGCCGCCTTTGCCCAGCCCGCCGCCCCCCCGCCCGCCGCCCGCCCCGCGGGCGCCAGCCCGGCCACCGATGTCGAGATGGTCAATGAGCTCAAATTGCCCGATGCCGACCTCGACACCGTCCTCAGCACGCTCGAGATGCTCACCGGTCGTTTCGTGCTGCGTCCCGCCCAGCTCCAGACCGCGACCTACAATCTCAAGATCACCAAGCCCATCTCGAAAACCGAGGCCATCCTCGCGATCGAGACGGTCCTCGCGCAAAACCTCATCGGCGTGACGGAGCAGGGCGACCGTTCCCTCATCGTCTCCCAACTGCAGCTCACCCGGACCACGGCGCCGGAGATGATCACCGGCTCGACGCTCGATCTGCCGCCCAGCGGGAAAATCGCCACGAAGATCTTCCAGCTCGATTTCCTCCGCGTTCAGGAATTTGCCCCGCTCATCCAGCAGGGCATCTTGAATCCGAATATCCAGGGCGTCGTGATGTTTCAGAGCGCCAACTCGGTCATGGTCACTGACAGCGTCAGCAACCTGCAGCGCATCGAATCGCTCCTCAAGTCGGTCGACCGGCCCAACATCTCCGGGCTGACGCCGAAGTTCTACCCGCTGCACAACGCCTCCGCCACCACGATCGTCAACAAGCTGAACACGATGTTGAGCGGCCAGCTCCGGCAGCAGATCGGCATCAACACCACCTTCAGCTCCGATGACCGGACCAACCAGATCATCGTCTTCGCCGACCCGCGCCAGTATCCGATCTTCGACGAGCTCGTCGCCAAGCTCGACACCCCCGCCGATCCCCAGACGCGCAACGAAGTCATTTTCCTGAAACACGCCGAGGCGGCCAAGGTTGCCGACACCCTCACCCGCATCATCCAGGGCCAGAACGCGGCCCAGCGCGCCAACAGCCAGAACGCCCCGCGCGTGCCACAAAACATCACGCAGCCGGTGGCGCCGGTTATTCCCGGAGCCCCTCCCGGCGCCGCGCCCGGCCCGGTCGCGCCCGCGGTCGTTTCCGCCAGCAACGCCGGCAATGGCGACGGCAATGGCGGTTCCACGAATGAATTCAGCATCTTCATGACCATCGCCAGCGACGAGCGGAGCAATTCGATCGTCGTCTCGGGCACCGGCGACGACATTCGCCTGATCAAGCAGCTCGTCGATAAACTGGATGTCCTGCTGCCGCAGGTCAGCATCCAGGTGGTCATCGCCGAGGTCACGCTGACCGACACCGATGTCAGCGGCCTCTCCGCGCTGAACCTGACCGTCGGCACCGACACGCCCGCCGGCGCGGGCGGAGACAATGGCCGCGGCACGCACATCACCAACTTTGGCGCCACGCTGGGCGGCTGGAATGTCACGACCGGCGTGGTCAACCCGCTCTCGTTTGCCGCCGCGCTGCAGAGCAATGGTGGCAACAGCCGGGTGAAGGTGCTCCAGGCGAACACCATCATCACGCAGCATGGCAAGGAGGGCGATTTCCAGGTGCAGCAGAAGCAACCCTACGCCGCCGGCGTCACCAGCACGCCCAACAGCGCCTCCACGACGGGCGTCACCACGCAGTCCAACACCCAATACATCAATGTGGGCGTCGAGGTGAAGGTCACGCCGTTGATCGGCGCCGACGGCGGCATCGAGTTGAAGATCGACCAGATCGTCGATGACATCCTCGGGAACGTCACGATCGACAACGGTCCCGTTCCCATCGTGGGCCACCGGGAGGCGAACGTGACCGTCAGTTGCCAGGACGGCCAGATGATCGTCCTCGGCGGCCTGCAGAGCAACAAGCTCTCCACCAACCGCAGCAAGGTCGGCTTCTTCTACGAGATTCCGATCCTCAGTAATTTGATCGGGGGCCGCAACAACGAGACGGATCGCCGCGAACTCCTCTTGTTCGTCAAGCCCCACATCATTGCCGCATTGCAGGGCACGGCCGACGCCACCCAGAAAATCGACGAACTCTCCGAGAAGGACGATATTCATTCCTATCTCAAGGATCCGTCGAAGATGCCCAATTCCGGCGTGATCGATCGTTTCGTCAAGTGAGCGCGTCGCGCGCCGTGCCGTCATGATTGCGTTCGCCACCGATGCCCTGCCTGCACCCCTCGCCGATCGTTTGACGGAGGAACAACGGCAGGCCGTCCGCGAAGCCGCGCGCGAAAAACGCCTCGAGGTTCTCGCCGCGGCCCTCACGCGCCCCGAGCCGGAGGTGCTCACCCACCTCGCCGAGGCAGCCGGGCTCGACGTCGCCAGCAACCTCGAGACCGATCCCGATGCCCGCGGCCTGCTGCCCGCGCGCCTCGTCCACGAATACCAGATCATCCCGATCCGGTTCGGCGCCGAGTCCGACGCCGGGGCTTCGTCGGCGCCGGCGTCCGCCCGGCCGCTCCACCTCGCGTCCGCCTGGCTGCCCGACGACTTGATGACCGACTGGCTCCGAACCTTCACCGGGCGTCCGTTGGTGTGGCATCTCGCCGTCCCGGAGCGCGTCCACCAGCTCATCATCGAAAATTTCGGCGTCGGCTCCGGTTCGCTGGAGGATGGCGACGACAGCTACATCGCGCCCGAGGCGCAGCAGCAGGCGGAGGAGGTGGTCGACGAGGACGCCGCCGTCGTGCGGTTTGTGACCGACGTGATTTCGCAGGCGATTGCCGACCAGGCGACCGACATTCACTTCGAGCCCCAGGAGGGGCAGCTGCGCATCCGCTATCGCGTCGACGGGCTTCTCGTGCCCGTGCCAGTGCCGGAAAATCTCCTCCGCTTCCAGGACGCCATCATCTCGCGCCTCAAGATCATGGCGCGGATGAACATTTCCGAGAAGCGCCTGCCCCAGGATGGCCGGATCAATTTCAAGGCCGCGGGCATCGTCCTCGACATCCGCGTTTCCACCGTCCCGACGATCTACGCCGAGTCGATCTCGCTCCGCCTCCTCAACCAGAAAAAGGAGGCCTATACGATGGACCGCCTCGGCATGAACGCCGAGGAGCAGGCGCAGATCGTCAACATCCTCGATTACCCGCACGGCATCATTCTCGTCACCGGCCCGACCGGCTCCGGCAAGTCGACCTCGTTGAATGCATTCTTGCGCAAGATCAACTCGACCGACCTGCGCATCATCACGATCGAGGACCCGATCGAATACGAGGTGCCCGGCGTCAACCAGATGCAGGTGCGCCCGGAGATCGGCCTCACGTTCGCGGACGCCCTCCGCCACGTCCTCCGCCAGGATCCCGACGTCATCATGGTCGGCGAAATCCGTGACAAGGACACCGCCGAGATCGCCATCCGCGCCTCGCTCACCGGGCACCTGGTCTTCTCGACGCTCCACACCAACGACGCGCCCGGCGCCATCACGCGCCTCGTCGACATGGGCATCGAGCCGTTCCTCGTGGCGTCGGCCATCGAACTGGTCATCGCGCAACGCCTCGTGCGCCGCCTCTGCACCGAATGCTCGCGGCCCGCGCCGATCACGAAGGTCAAGTTGCTCGAGAATCTCGCGATTCTCGGCTGCAATCCGGCCGAGGCCGAACTCATCCAGGAACTCCGGGCCCCCGTCGGCTGCGACCGCTGTCGCGGCACCGGTTACCGCGGACGCGTCGGCATCTTCGAAATCTTCCGCCTCAACGAGGAGATGCACGAACTCGTGTTGAAACGCGAGAGCACCCGGACCCTCGCCGAATGCGCCCGCAAGCACGGCATGCGAACCCTCGGGCAGAGCGGCTGGGAAAAAATCAAGTCCGGCTACACCACCTTCGACGAGGTGCTGCGTGTCGTCACCGTGACGGACAGCTAGGCCGATGCCGCGTTTCGCCTACACTGCGCTCGACCGCTCCGGCAAACCGGTCAACGCCAGCCTCGACGCCCCGAGTCGCAAGGACGCGCTCCGCCTCCTCTCGGCCCGCGGCCTGCAGGCGTCGTCGGTGGCCGAACTGGCGGGATCCTCGCCCAAGGCCGCGGGCGCCGCCCCCGCGACCAAGCCCGATCGCGCGGCGGCCCGCGCCGCCCGCCGCGCCGCCGCGCTGCTCCCGGGCGCCGCGGAACGCCTGCCGTTTCTCGAGGCCCTCTACGATCTCATGGCCAGCGGGCTTTCCGCGGGTGAAGCGGTCCGCCTCCTCTCGATCCGCATCAAGGAGCCGCGGCTGCGCTCGCTCTGCATCGGGCTGTGGGAGCGCATCAGCGAGGGCGCGCCGCTGTCGCGGGCGATGGCCGATTTTCCGCAGATCTTCGACCCCTCGATCACCAACCTCATCCAGGCGGGCGAAGCCACCGGCTCGCTCAACGACACCGTTGGCCGCATCATCGCCCATCTCATCGAGCAACGGGAATTGCGCCGGCAGCTCCTCACCGCCCTCGCCTACCCGATCTTCATGGTGTTCGTCGCCTTTGGCGTGATCATGTTTTTCCTGTTTTTCCTGCTGCCGAAGATCCAGGGCCTGCTGACCTCGCTCGGCGGCAAGATTCCATTGTCAACCAAGCTTCTGATCGGCCTCTCGACCTTCGCGCTTCATTACGGGCTGTTCATCATCATCGGCATCGCAATCGGACTGGTATTCTTCTGGCGCTGGCGGGCGACGGAGGCGGGGCGCCGGACAACCGACGCGTGGATGCTCACCCTGCCGCTGATCGGGCCGTTCGCCGTCGCGCAGACCGTGCTCGCCTTCAGCCAGACCCTTTCCGTGCTCCTGGAAAACGGCATCACCGCCGCCGAGGCCCTGCGGATGACCGAGCGCCAGATCGCCAACCGCGTGCACCGCGCCGCGTTCAACACCGCCACCGGCCGCGTCCTGGAAGGCGAGGCGCTGTCGTCCGCGCTGACCCGCACCGGCTGCTTCCCCGACCTCGTGCTCGACCGTCTGGCCGTCGGCGAGAACACCGGCAATGTCGTCCCCAGCCTGAAGCAGATCGCGCAGGCCTACCAGAAGCTGATCTCCGGCCAGCTGAACATGTTCACCAAGGTGATCGCGAGCGGCGTCCTGATGATCGTGTTCATCTTCGTCGGCTTCATCGCCGTCGGCATCGTGCAGGCGGTCTTCGCGACCAGCAGCAGCCTGAAATTGGGCGGATGAAGGCGACGCCCCCGGCGACCCGGGCTGCGTGCCTCAGTAGGAAACAATCTGACCGGTGACGTTGACGTTGTTCTGGAGCAGCAGCGCCTGGTTGAAGATCTCGGGCAGCGCCGTCCCGCCCGAGTTCACGCCGGCGGTGAACTTCAACTGGGTGATGCCGGCGACCTTGATCGGCTGGTTGTTCGCCTGGAGCAGATCACCGCCGGTCACGCGCACGTCGGACGAGGACCCGATCAACAGCACCGGGATCGCCGCATCGGATGCGACGATGTTGCCCACGTAGACCGGTCCCGTGAATGCCACGCCCGGGGCGTAGATTCCCGTGTAGCCCTTCGCGGCCCCGAAACGGGTGTTGGAGGCACGCACGCCGCCGAATTTTCCGTTGGAGCTGGAAATGGCGATGAACGCGATGTCCGCCATGCCATCGTAGGTCGTCGAGGTGTGCCCGACGAAGATCGAGTTGCCGTTGTTCGCGGGGTTGTTGGTCGTGGTATTGGGAGCGAGCAGGATGTTGTAGGCGCCGGTCGGATCGTAGGCGGTGGCCCGGCCGACGGTGAAGACCGACACGTTGGTCGTTTCGTCCGCGCCCGTGATCACGATGCCCGCGCGCCCTTTCATATAAGTCACCGAGGATTGATTGTAGTTCACGGGCGTGGCCGGACCCGAAAAGCCATCGAGCACCAGCGACAGGTTGCCATGGCCGCCAAATTCGACCTGCACAATATCGTCATTCGGATCGATGAAGGAGGTCCGCACGACGTAGCCGGGCGTCGTAATCGTCTCGGCCTCCCCGGTCAGCAGCACCTGGTCGTAGTAGTTGCCATTCGGATGTTGAATGTGGGTCGGCTGCAGCACGGAGCCGCTGCCTATCACTTCGCTGGTCGTGGAGACCCCGAAAATCGCGGGCGTGCTCGCACCGGTGACTCCCGTGTTGGTCGCGGTCGCGACATACAGCCCGGCATAATTCGGCTGCGCGTTATTGACGGTCAGCGTGGTCGCCGAGGTCGGATTGGAAATTCCGCCGATATTGTTCCCACTGAGCTGCCATTGGAAAATCGGCGTGGTGCCGGCGGTGACTCCGGCGGTAAAGCTGACCGGCTGACCGGCGACGACAGACTGCGAAGCGGGCTGGGTGGTAAAGGCCGGGGACGCCGCGACGGTGATGGCAAACGTCGACGAAGCCGTGTTGTCGTTCGTATCGGTGGCGGTGACGGCCAGACTGGTGGAACCGCCGGCAATCGGCGTCAGCACCAGCTTCGAACCCAATACCGAGCCGACCACCGCTCCGCCCGTGGTAAAGTTACCCGAAAAGTTCAAAACGGACCCGGTATAGCCGATCGTGGGATAAACCTGCGCGCCGATGACCGATTTGACTACGATCTCGTTGTCGACCGTGTAGGTTGTTTGTCCGGATTGCATGTTCTGGAGCGGGACGTTGGTCAACGACCCGATGCTATATGAAGACGGAACGGCGGAGATCGCGTCCACCACCGTCATGCCGGTGCCAAGCACGCGACCGAACACCGCATAGCCTCCACCGTTGCTCGTGCCCAGCACGTCGGTGTTGTCGTCGACGTTGAAAAACCACTCGCTGGTGGCGCTGTTCGGATCGCTGGTGCGAGCCATCGCGAGAGTGCCGCGAATGTTGGGCAGATTGTATTCAAGGGGGATCGGCGATCCGCGGCCGATGGCGTTGAAGCCGGTGTCATAACCGCCCCCCTGCACGATACGATTCGTGGTGCCGTTGAGGGCGACCGACCGATGGATCACCGTATTGGTGTAGGAGCCGGCGTTCACATACGCCGCAAAATTATCCACCGTCTGTGGCGCCGCGCTCGCGAGCAGCTCCACGTTGAATTTCCCCAGCACCGTGTCGAATTGCGCCACTTGGCCGGTCACCCCTGGCACGTTGAAGTAATTGCGCAAATCGATGCTCACCGAGGCGCCCCCCGCCACCAGCGACTGCGCCGGGAGCTGTTGCGTCACGGTCGGCACCGTGGATTGCGCCCGCGTCGAGATCGCGGTGACCAGAATGAGAACAGGAAGAAGTCGGTTGGCAAAAGACATGCAGTTCAAGGTTGGACGACCCTTGACGCGCCGCCAATCCGATTGTTCCCCGCGAACTCTCGGTCCTTCGATACCGGACGCCGCATGCGGCGAAAAAGCCGGTGCGGCACCCGGGGGAAGCTCCTTATCGGAGCGGCAGCTTTGACGCGAACCCCAGTTCAGGGACTCGGATTGACCACGACTTGGGAGGTCACATCCGTGCCGTTCTGCTGAAGGACAGCCCGGTTGTTCTGGGCCGGCAGCGCCACGTTATTCGAAGTTCCGCCCGCGGTAAACTTCAGTTGCGTCAGCCCATTGACTTGCACCGGTTTTCCGTTCGTCTGCAACAGGTCGCCACCAGTGATCCGCGTGTCGGGCGACGATCCGATGACGAACACCGGCGTCGCCGCATCGGAAGCGTTGATGTCGCCGATAAACACCGGTCCATTGAACGTCACCCCGGGGGCGTAGATGCCGGTCATGCCTTGCGTCGCGAAGCAGCTCGCATCCGAGGCGCGCAGGCCGCCGAATTTCCCATTCGCACTCGAGATCGCGATAAAGCCGATATCCGCGACGCCGTCATAAGCTGTCGTCGCATGGCCGACGAACAGCGAACTGCCATTATTCGCGGGATTGTTCGTCGCACTGATCGGGTTCAGGAAATTGAAACCGCCCGTCGGATCGTTCGCGTTTACCCGGCCGACGCTGAACACGGACACGTTGGTGGTTTCGTCCGCCCCCGTGATCACGATGCCGGCGTGGCCTTTTATGTAGGCGACGCTCGGCTGGTTGTAGTTCACCGGCGCGGCTGGGCCGGAGGTGCTGTCCAACACGAGGGAGAGGGTGCCCGCACCGCTGAACTCCACCTGCACGATGTCATCGTTCAGGTCGATGAAGGAGGATCGGGTGACTTGGCCCGCGTCCGCCGTGACCGCCAGCGCCCCGCCCGAAGGCAGCACTTGGTCATATTTGGCTCCAGTCGGATACACGATGTCGGCCGCGAGCTCCGTCCCGGTGCCAATCACCTTGCTCGTCGTCGCCACCCCCACGATCGCCGCGTCGCTCGTGGTCGTGGCGCCACTCGTCAATACCGCGGCGTAGAGGCCCGCATCGGACGGCTGCACATTCGCGAGGGAAAGGGTCGCGCTCGTCGCACCGGTCAAATCACCGCCGTTGCGCTGCCACTGAATCGTCGGGCTGCCGGTCGCCGCCACACTCAACGTGGTGCTGGCGCCCGCCGCCACCGCCCGGCTGGTCGGCTGGGTCGTCACGGTCGGGGCCGATCCTCCGCCGCCTCCTGCGGTCACATTGATGCTGTAGCTAAACGTGTTCGAGGCCAGTCCGGCGAGGCCCGCAAACTCGAAGGCCTGCAGCGTGAACGTGTAAAGTCCCGGCTGCGTCGGCGTGCCCGCGAGGAACGGCGTCGTCGAGGCGATCCCACCACTCATGCCACCATAGCCGTCATCCACTCCCGGCGTGGTCGCGTCCAGCATCCCGGGGCCCGTCAGGCTGCCGCCTCCCTCCAGGGCCGACAGGCTCAGGCCGGGCGGCAGCGCGCCCCCGATTTTCCACGACGCGATGTTGATCGTGTCGGTGACGGTGAACGCGATCTGGGTGATCTGCGTTCCGGCCGTGAGGGCAGCCGGACTGGTTTTCGACGCGAGCAGGGTGGTCGCCCCCGCGAGCGAATGCAGCGTGCCAAGCGAGGCGGCCACCGCGGCGGTGGAACGCAGGAGCGCGCCCGCCGGCGAGGCGCTGACGAACTCATCGGCCACCTGAAACAGGCGGACGACAGGCGTGCGTTGCAAGAACGCGATCAAGAGCGCCGCCGGCAGTTGGGCTCGCAGCCAGGCGCGCTGGATGGTGGGTTTGACGATGATGTTCATGGTTCGAATGAGTTCGGATTTCTCGGGTGATTGAAGTCGGGGATTGGAAGGGGCATCGGCATCGGCGGGGTCAGGGAAACGTCCGCCCCGGGACCGAGCGGAAACGACGCCGCCGGCTCCGTCGCCCGGCTGACCGCGCGGCGCGGAAGGGACCACAGGAAGTCCACCTGCAGCGTGCCGACGAATTGCGGATCGATCAGATCCACGTAGCGGGCCCCGGCAAACCGGGGGGCGGTGCTGCGCGCGTTCGGGTTGTAGGTCGCACGCGCGTGGCAGCTCATGCAATTCGTCTCGACGCCGTAGTTGTTGCCTGCGGGCCGGCCGGCCGGGTCGAGGCCGGGCTGCGAATCCGGCAGGTCGGCGGGAGCGAAGCGCGCCTCGACCCACGGGTTATACGCGTAGACGGCCGCACCGGCATTGTCGCCGCCGATGTAGGGCTGGTCGGGTGACAGCATCGTGTAGGCGAGCGCCATGGCGTAGTGGCGCGCGGGACCCCGCAGCTGCAACGGACGCTGGCTCGCGATCGCCGCTGAGCTGGGCGCCGGCGGATCGTCCGGCGCCGGCGTCCACCAGAACGTCTGCCAGGTCCAGCGTGCGATCTCGCGGCCCGCCACGTGCATCCCGACGAGGATCGCGTAGTCGCCGGCGCTCGCGCCCGTCGCCGGCTTGTCCGCGTTGACCGCGGCCGCGTCGTCGGCCGACAGCCGGTAGTGGATGAAATTCAACAGCGGGTAGGTCGTCTCCGCCGCGCGCGTGCTGCCGTCGCTCTGCGGCGCTTCGTCAATCGCCCCCTGCCCGCTGCCGCCATCGAACAAGTCGATCCACACGCAGCCCGGCCACTGCGCCGGCCCCCAGGCCTGCACCACGGCGGGCGGACCGGACCACGCCTTCAAGGCGTAATAGCGCCCATCGACCAGATCGGCGGCGGGGATGACTTGAAAAATCGATTTGACCGCGAGCGCGGAGGCGGGAAACGGCGGGACGCCCTGGGCTCCGCCCTGGAGCAACGAATCCAACGCCCCGGTCTCCAGCAACCGCTGCTGCAAAATGTGATCCGCCGCCGCCGGATCGAACTTCACGAAGCCGACGACGCGGCCCGCGGCCCCGTCGTCGGCCGTCCGGGTGGAAGGGCCGGCCGCGCGCGCCCTCGCTCCGAGCTGGTCGAGCGTGCGAAGTGGAGCGCGCCGCCGCTGCTGCCGCGACCGCGCGCCCACCGTTCGCAGGTTCGGTTGGCTGGTCAGGTCTTCCGGTGTCAGCCAAGTCTCAAACACCCGCAGTCGCTGGCCGGCGAAGAACTGCGGTGTTTCCGCCGTCAGGGCCGTCCACAGGCCCCAGCCATGGAGAAAAATCTTCGCCCTCGCCGCTGGCGCCCCGGCGTCACCTCGGTCTGCCTCGGTGATCCAGCCCGTCAGGGTCGCCTCGCTCTCGGGGAACCGGTAACCGGAAACCCCTGGATCCGGCATCGCGGCCGGCACGATCCCCTGGCTGCGCGAGGCCGGCGCCACGAAACCGACCGTCAGGCACAGTCCCGCCAGCGCAAAACGCCGGAAGAGGACCGGATTTTCCTGCCGGTGATGATGCATGAACGCCATCGGGATTCCGCCAAACATAATCCCCGCAGCGGGCGGCGAAAGCGGGTGACGGTAACAGGACTGTTACCCTTGGCGCCGCTCCAGCCCGGCGCGTCAGCCGCCATGGAAAAAGTGTCACGTAATACGTGACACTTTCCGGGCGGATGCCCGGGTTCCAGGGTCAGTGCCGCCACCCTAGAACCGCACCGTGAATTGTCCGGCCAGCATGTGCCCGAGTTCGCGGGCGTCGGCGTCCTCGTGCTGCAAGCTGTATTGCACCTTGAGCTGCGTGTGCGGGGTGAAGCGATAGCCCGGCCCGATATCGATGCGCCACACATCCCGGCCCCATCGCACGGCCGTCCCGGTGCGGTCGCGGAACGTCGAAAAAAACTGCTCGTTCCACCGCAGTGCGATGAACAATTGCGGTGTGAGTTTCTGCTTTCCCTCGAGATAATAGGCCACCGTGCGGGCATCGCCCACGGTGGGAATCGTGAAACGCGCCTCGTAGACCTCCGCCCAGAACTGGGTATGATGCCAGGCGAATCCGATGTCCTGGCCAAACACGAACTCCCGGTAGTCGTCGAGGCCGTGGCCCGGCGCCAGCGTGCGCTGGGCCAATGGCCGCAGGTAAGATCCGGTGCTCGCGGAAACCCCGAAACTCCACATCGGATTGGGGCGATAGCCGAGGCGGCCATTCCACGCCGGCCGGTCCCAGCGGCTCCCATCGAGATCCCAGACTGCGGGACGCGACGCGAGGGCGACATTCTTCATTTCAACCGCGTAGTCGAATCGGCCGATCTCGCCGAACACGGCGGCGCCGGTCGCATAGCTCGGGCCCCAAATGATCGGCACGCTCAGCGCCTTGTCCAGATACTCGCCGCCTTGCGCCGGTCGCGGTCGCACACTCGCCCAGAGGAAAAGCTGGTCGGTCGTTCGCGCCGCCATCGCATCCCAGATCCCCGTGAGATTCGAATACGGCAGCGGCGCCGTGATGAACGGATTGTCCCAAGAACCGTGCCGGGGCATCCAGTTGCCGACGATCGTCGCGAATTTTCCAACCTGGAAATTCAACCGGCCGTTGTCGACGGGCGTGTAGCGCAGAGCATACTCGTCCAGCCGGCCTCGCAATCCACCGTCGCCCGGGTCGAACCCGCGATCCGCCCGCGCCTGCGCGTAGACATAAACGTGGGCGCCGATCTGGACATCGAGAAAAAGGCTGAGCCGCGGGCTGAAGAGACCGGAGCCGTCGGAGTAGATGAGACTCGGGGCGGGCTGCCGCAGTTGGTAAGCTTCGAGGTCGAGGGTGCCGCTGAGCCGCAGCCTCACCGCATCGTGCAACGCGCTCGTCGTCAGGGAATCGTCCACCCGGTCCAGGAAATCGCCACCCGCGACGGCCGGGCCCGCCAGCAGGGCGTAACATCCGAAAATAACCCGGAGGCGTTTCATGCGGAGGAACGGGTGCTTCCAGCCAGGGCGGGAGCCAGCCGGAAACTCACTTCGAATTCGGTCCAGTTCCCGTCCGATCGCGCCAGTCGCAAATCGCCCTGGTGGAGCCGCGCGAGCTCGCGCGCGAGGTTCAGCCCGAGTCCGTAGCCGGGCACGTTTTCTCCCATCGCCCCCCGGTGAAAACGCTCGAAAATGTGCGCCCGTGCCGGCGCTGGGATCGGCGTCCCGGTGTTGCCGATCGCGAGCACCACGCGGTCGCCGTCCGCGTGCGCCGCAATCCGGATGCGCCCGCGGGGCCGGTTGTATTTCCGCGCGTTTTCCAAGAGGTTTTGCAGGATCAGCGCGATGTAGCGCTTCTCGCCCGCGACCTGGAGGGCGACGGGAACGTCCGTTTCGAGGGTGAGATCGAGTTCGCCCGGCAGCGCGCTCAGGTCGTCCAGCGACGCCTCGATCAACTGCGTGAGGTTGACCGTCGCGAAGTCGATCTTCAGCCGGCCGGCGTCCATCCGCGACAGGAGCAGCAAATCCTCGATGACTCCCGACAGGCGGTAAGTCTGGTGAATGAGGCTGGAGATCTCGTTGCACTCCTCCGAGGTGAGCCGGTCATGAGTCAAGAGCTCCTCGAGTCCGGCGCGCAACACGGTGACCGGCGTCTTGAGCTGGTGGGAGGCGTCCGCCGAAAAGCGTGCGGAACGCTCCGAGTCGATCGCGAGTTTCTCGACTGGTTCGGAAAGACGGCGGGAGAGCACCTGGCTCGCGAGCAACCCGCCGAGCAGCAGCATCGTGCCCGTGCCGATGACCCGCCAGCGCAGTTGCCACTGTCGCGCGCGCAAATCGGTCAGCGGATAAACGCAAACCTCGTAGGCCGGGGCGAATCGCGAGCCGGGATTGAGCAGCTTGCAGAAGAGCAACTGCGGCACCCCGGCGAGCACGATCCGCCGAGGCATCCCGGCTCCGCCCGGGGCGGCGATCGCGCCGGCCACCTCGCGCGCGAGGGCGTCGGCCGGCGGGCTCGAGAAATGCAGCCGCCCGTCGAACCACAGACCGCTGGCGATGCCGGCGCTGCCGCGGCTCGCGGCAAATTCAAACGGACGAAATCCCAGGACGAGCGCCGCAATCACCTCGCGGGTTTGATCCGAGATGATTGGCATGGCGATGATCTCGGAAACGGCTTCCCCGCCGCCCGCCGTGCGTTGCGTCAGGTAACCGATCTGCTGGCGCTCCGGCGCCGCCGGCAGCGCCAGCCGGGCTTCTTCAACGGAGCCCAACGCCCCGACGGACGCCAGATTCTCGGACGGCGGCGCGATGACGGCGCCTCGGGAGTCGAGGAAGCGGTAGAACCGGGCGTGCAAAGCGGGCGTCGTCGCACCGCCGGCCGGGTCGTCGTCCGCCGCCATGAGGTCGCTGAGTTCGTTTTCCGCGTTCGGGTAGAGCAGATCGAGGGCGTCGTCTTCCAGCGCCCCCTGAATGCGCGGCTTGCGCACGAGCGCGCGGCAGCGTTCGGCGAGCGCCGCGCGGCGCACTTCCTCCACCCGCTGGCGCGCGTCGAGTTCGCTTTGAAAACTCCGCTGCAAATCCTGCTCGGCGCCGGCGACCAGATTGCGCTCGGCAAAATAGAGTCCGGCGGCCGTCACCGCCGAGACCACGAGCATCATCGCCAGGAGCAGCTTCGTCCGGAAGCCGGCGACGCGGGACTGCGGCGATGTGCCCGGGGCGATCACGGGAAATCGACGTGGGCGGTCACGCCATTCTGCAAGTCGACCGGCCGGGAAGGTGCCGTGGTCTTGCTATCGAGCCAGGCCGCGACCGTGTAGCGACCGGGCGGCAGTCCGCCCAGCCGGTAGCGCCCGTCGGCGTCAGTCACGACGAAATAGGGCGTGGGCAGCACGAGGATGAGCGCCCGCATGTGCTCGTGGATGTCGCAGCGGAGCGTGACGAGGCCGGCCTCGTCGAAGACAACCGATGGCACCGGCTTTTCGTCCGAGCGGTAGCGGCCGAGATCAAAGCGCTTTGCGGGCGAGAACGAGAAAATATTGTGGTAGGTGTCGTCGAAGTTCGGAAACTCGACCCGGGTGCCGACCTGCACGGGCAGGAGCGTGGGGATGAACGCGAGATCCTTCTGGGCCACCTGCGCGAGCGGAGGCACGGGTGGCGGGGAAAACGTGCCCTCAAGATAGACGACCGCGAGGGGCGGATTCGTCGACAGAACCCCGCCCTTGGTGACGATCTCGTAGCGCTTGTTCACGACTGGTGCGGCGCGGGTGGCGGGCAACGTCACCCTCCCCTCGACCGCGGCCTGCGCGAAGACGAAGGCGGGCAGCGCACTCCAGGCGAGAACGAGACGGGCGGGGCGGAGAAGATTCATGCGGGGTCCGGGGCCGTCCCGGCGACATCACTCGGTGGGGCGAATGGTATAGCCGATGGAGCGGAGGGTCTGAATGAGGGCCGCACCGAAACCCGAATCCACTTTTTTTCGCAAGCGGGTGATGAAGATTTCGACGGTGCGCGTGTCGTATTCGTGATCCCGCTGCCAGACCCGTTCGCACAATTCCGTGCGGGAAAAGGCGCGGCCGGGCTCCTGCATGAGCACCTGCAACACATCGAATTCACGGGGCGAAAGCGCGATCGGCCTGCCGGCGCGGGTCACCCGGCGGTGCAGCACGTCCATGTGGAGATCCGAGACCTTCAGGAAATCCGCCGCCGTGGGGGCCGTCCCCCGCCGCCCCAACGCTTCCACGCGGGCGACGAGTTCATCCATGGCAAACGGCTTGGCCAGATAATCGTCGGCCCCCGCCTGCAAACCCTTCACCCGGTGCTCCACCTCGCCGCGCGCCGTCAGGATCAGGACGCGCGCCGGACTCCCCGCCCGGCGGAGCCGCGCCAACACGCCGAGTCCGTCGAGGCCGGGCAGGTTCAGGTCGAGCACGACGAGGTCGGGGGGATCGGCGAGCACGGCCTGCAGGCCTTCCGCCCCGTCGTGGCAGGCTGCCGCCACATGGGCATGCCGCGCCAGCGCCCGGGTTATGTGCCCGGCGAGCTGGCGTTCGTCTTCGATGACCAGAATGCGCATTCGATCGGGGTCGGGCTGGCCAACGTGCCCGGGCGTCGACCCGTAATCGCGATTCTTGTCCTCCCTCGGGGTATTTCGCACCAACATTCTTGCCGAGCGGCGGGGAAACCCGGCGGTCCGGCCGGGCCGCGGTCAAGGCGCTGGATTGACCACGATCTGCGCCGTCACGTCGGATCCGTTCTGCTGCAAGGTGCCCTGGTTGGATTGTGCCGGCAAAGGGTTGCCCTGCGAGTCGATCCCCGCGGTAAACTTCAATTGCGAAATCCCGCTCACCTGGACCGGCTGGTCGTTGTCCTGCAACAGATCGCCACCGGTGATCCGCGCGTCGCTCACCGAGCCCAGCAGGATGACGGGCGTCGCCGTGTTAAAAGCACTGATGTCGCCGATGAACACGGGCCCCGTGAACTGGACGCCGGGTGCATAGATACCCGTCATCCCCTGCGTCGCAAAGTAGGTCGCATCGGACGTGCGCACGCCGCCGAATTTTCCATTGGTGCTCGCGATCGCGATGAACGCGATGCCCGCGATCCCGTCGTAGTTGGTCGTGTCGTGCCCCTGAAACAGCGAACTGCCGTTGTTGGCGGGATTGTTCGCATCGCCGGGCGGCAGGAGGATGTTGTAGCCCCCGGTGGGATCGAACGCCGTCGCGCGACCCACCGTGAAGACGGACACATTCGTGGTGTCATCGGCCCCCGTGATAACGATCCCGGCGTGACCTTTCATGTAATTCACCGTCGGTTGATTGTAGTTCACCGGCGCCGCCGGTCCGGACGAGTCGTCCAACACGAGCGAGAGCGTGCCCGCGCCGCTGAATTCCACCTGCACGATATCGTCGTTCAGGTCGATGTAGGAGGTCCGCGTCACCTGACCCGGATCCGCGGTGAGGGTCTCAGCCACGCCCGTCAGCAGCACCTGGTCGAAGATATTGTGATTGGGGTGGACGATGTTCTCGCCAATGACTGAACCGTCGCCGATCACCTTCGCCATCGACGATAGACCGAGCAACGCGGACGCGCTTGTCGTGCTGCCGGAGGCATTGGTCGCCACGACCTGGTAGAGTCCGGTGTCGGACGGCTGCACCGCGGACAGCGTCAGCGTCGTGCCCGACTGGCCGGCGAGGTTCACGCCATTTCTTTGCCACTGAAAGCTGGGCGCTGGTGAACCGGTCGCGGCCACCGCGAAGACCGCCGCGCCGCCCGCGCTCACGGTTTGATTCGAGGGCGGCGATGTAATCGCGGGCGGGGTCGCGGTCGCAGCGGCGACGTTAATCACATACGTGTAGACGGGCGAACTCGTGAGCGAAAGATTGGGGCCCTCGAACGCCTGCAAGGTCACGGCATATTGGTTCGCCGTCGTGGGCGCGCCCGAGAGTTGCAGCGTCGAGACATTGACCGTGCCCGGCGTGGTGCGCCCGGAAAACGAAAGTCCCGGCGGGATGCTGCCGCCGATGCGCCAGGAACCCGGCGCGCTTTGGGTGCCCGTGACCGTGAAGAACACGGTCGGAACCGCCGTGCCTGCGGTCACGTTGAACGGCGATGGATGTCCATTCGTCTGCAGGGTCGTCGCACCTGCGAGCGAATGGAGGGCGCCGAGCGAGGCCACCGCCCCGACCGCGGAGCGGAGCAAGGTGCCGGCCGGAGCCGCGAGCACGAACTCCTCCGCCGTGGTCGCGAGCCGCACGACCGGAGTGCGCTGCAAGAGCGCAACCAGCATCGCACCGGGCACATTGAGCCAGTGAAGGCGGTGGAAAAAAAGGGAAAATCGGGTCACGGGTTACAGCGAGAGAGGAACAGCGGAAAGGACGCAGCCCTCCCCGGCTTCAGACGCGCACTGACCGCACGGTGTTACTGCGTGTTCCCACGACCGCGCCCGCTCGCACCCGCCACACGGGCGGCGCACGCTGTCAGTTGCAACCGCAGCCGCTGCCGCCGACGCCGCGACCGCCCGTGGCCGACTCGCGCGAAAAGTAGACGTGCTCGGCCATGGCCGTGTGCAGGGGATCGCGGTCCGGGCGCATCGTGTAGTCGGCCAGCGTCGCGCGCTCCCACGGTTTGACCCGCGCGAGATTCGCGCTCGCGCAGCCGGAGAGGAAAGTCGCGGCCAGGACGAGCAGGAGAAAAGTGAGGCGGTGCATGATCGGAAAAATCTCAAGCGGAGAAAAACTGTGCGGCGGGACGAACGGGGGTGAAAAGGGCACTCACGGCGTCGAATCCTTTTCGGCCAGGAGCAGCTCGATCTCCCGTCGAATTTCCCGGTCGGTCGGGTCGCCGTGAAACCCCTCGTGGATGAAGCGCACCTTGCCGTCCCGCCCGAGCACGTAGCTGGAGGGCATCGTCGGCACCACGACTTCCTTGACGAGGTTTTGTCCACGATCATGAAGCGTGATGAAGGGCGGTGCCATTTTTTTCCAGAATGCGACGGCGTTCGCAGGCTTTTCGTCGACACTGACCGCCGCGACCACGAGGCCGCGCGACGAATAGTCCGCATAGATCTTCGCCATCGCCGGGAAAGAGGCCTTGCAGGGCGCGCACCACGAAGCCCAGAAGTCGACCAGCATCACGTGCCCTGTCGTCGCCGGCACGTCGCCGCCGGCGAGATTCACCACGCCCATGGAGGCAAACCGGGGAAAAACGTCGCCGACCTTCACGTCGGCCCGGATGGCCGCGGCCGCGGCGAGCACCAGCGATACGCAGGAAACGATTCTAGTTCGAAGCCACATGGTGAAAAAATCCCCGGGTTTGCGCGCGCGCTTTATCGGTCAGCAACAGGCCCTCGGCACCCGGGCAGGCTTGGATGAAGTCGATGCCCTGCGGGACACCGAGCACGAACGCGGTGGTGGCCAGCACGCCGGCCTGCAGGCACGTGGCCGCCACGACCGTGGCCTGCGTGCAACCGTTGGCGACGGGCGCACCGGTGCGCGGGTCGATGATGTGCCCGTAGCGCTTCCCGTCGGCTCCCACGAAACAACGCAGATAGTCGCCGGATGAGGCGACGCCCCTGCCCGTCACACCGATGCTGCCGGCCGCACTGCCGGGTTTCGCCGGGTTTTCCAGTCCGATATGCCACGCCGGCCGGCCCGGTGGCGCACCGAGCGCGCGCAGGTCGTGGCCGAAGTCGACGAGCACACTGCCGATGCCGTGGTCAACGGCGATCTGGGCGACGAGGTCGACCGCGTATTCCTTGCCGAAGCCGCCAAAGTCGAGCGCCATGCCGCGCTCCGGGAGAAACACCCTGCCCGGCGCCTGCTGCACCTTCTTCCAACCGACGAGCGCCCGCGCGGCGGCGATTTCATCCGGCCGGGGAATCCTTGGATGCTCGGCCCGGTAGTTCCACAGGCGGATGAGAGGCAGCGCCGTGGGATCGAGCACGCCCTGCGTCATGAAATGCAGGGTGTCGCAAAGTTTAAGCAGCGCCTCCATCTCGGCATCGACCTCGACCCAATCGCGGCCCGCCGCGGAGTTGATCCGGCTCACCAGGCTGTCGGGCCGGAACCGCGAATACTTCGCTTCGAACGCGTTGACCCAGCCGATCGCCGCCTGCTCGAAACCTGCGGCCTGCCCGTCGCCACCCGGCGCGGCGTATTGCACCTCGCACGTGGTCCCGAGCGCGGGAAACGAAAGCCGCCGCAAGGGCAGCGCCGCGGTCTCGCTCGCGGCGGCGGGCGGGGTTGGGCGGCGGGATTGCGAGACTACGGCCATCGAGGGTTCTTGCTTGCGGAATTTCGGCTGGGTTGAGGTTCGCCAATAAATCTCACCAAGCAAATTTCACCCCGGCGGTAACGATGCGGGCATCGGTGTAAGCGCTCTGCGGGGTGATGCCGTCCTTGCCGCGCATGTCGTATTGTTCCAAGGCCGCGTCGAGTTGCAGGGAGTCGGTCGCATTCCAGATGACCTTGAGCCCGTAGGTGAACGTCCGCATCGCCGACAACCGGAAATCGGACGAGTAGAACGGGCCCTGGGGGCGGGGCGGGCCGGCCACGGGCGTGATCGAGGTCGAGTTGAGATCGTAGATGTAGAACGACGCCGCCGATTGCTCGTAAAAACGCAGGGACGGGCGCACGATGAATTTCGCCCCACAGCGCTGGAACCACGCGACGTCGAGCGTGTGGGCATCGGTGCCGAACGTGTCGCGATAATAGCGGTAGCTCGCGTCGACCGTGCCGCGCCATTCCGGAAACGCGCGGTTCAGCGCCAACAGCGCGATCCATTTCTCGCGGTAGCTCGGGCGGTTTTCGTTCGGCGTCCGCGGGAGAAACACGCCGGGGAAAATTTCCACGTTTTTCGACACGAGCTTGTAGGGGTCGCTCAGGTAGCCGCCCGCGCGGCCCCACGTGACGTCGAGGGAAACCGAGGTCCGTGGATCCAGCAGCTGCGTCACCCCGAGGATGGCGTCGTTGGTGTGCTTGTGGGCGCGCGGAGCGATCGACGAGTAGAGGACCTTGAGCTTGTCGTCCGTCCCCGCAAAACCCCCGAGCAGCGTGGTGTTCTTCTGGTTGAAATCGATGAGCGTATTGACCGACCAGCCGTTGGAGACGTAGTCGCTCTCGCGGCTGTTCGCCAATCCGGCCGAGAGATTGATCCGGGGAAATTGCCGGGAAAGATCGGCATTCCATGCGCGGCGGTGCTCGGGATGAAGCTCACTCAGGACGACCTGATTGCTGCCCGCCGGCGCGGGTTCGCCCGTGGGCGTGGCGCCCGTGATGGTGTCGAGCACGCCCTCGAGCTTGAGATGCGTGTCGGTGCCGAGATCCTGCTCGAGATACGCGCCCTGGGTCTGCACCGCGATGCGATCGCCTGACTCCCGGTAGTCCTCGTATTTATAGGCCAGGGAATTTTCGGCGCGCGCGGCCCGCGGGACGAGCCAGGCGAGCAACCCCGCGAGAAACGCGGCCCGGAAATGTGGGGACGGAACAACCTTCATCGGCGGCACGCGAGCGCAAACATCGCCCGGAATTGGCCGGCCCCCGGGCCCGCGGCAAGGGTCGAAGCGTAACAGTTCATTTAGGATTCGAACGTCCGGCCTCCAGTCCACCCGCGGTCGCAAGGCGACCGGGGGCATGGGCTAGTGGGCGATTTCGACCGAGGAGACCGTCAGCGCCAGGGTATGTTGCACGCCATTCGAGTTCAGGGCGAACTTCACGATCCCGATGTAGGGTGAGCGGGCGCTGAGCGCCAAATAGAAATTATTGAGGGCCGGCCAGTCGGCGGCCGTGATGCGGCTGATCTGAAAGTCCAGCGTGTGGATCGAGACCTGACCGCTGGTCTTGGTCGTCGGGGCACCGTTGCTCTGAAAATTGTGCAGTCCGGCGTCGTTGGCGAGTTGCTGGACTTCGGCGACGAGCCGGTTGCCATTGCGCGTCTTCGTCGGGTCGAGCAGCGCCGCCGCTTTCTGGGCGGCGGCCTCGATCGCATCGTGCTGGGCGAGCAGTTGATTTTGCTGGTGGAGGGAACTCGTCGTCGCGCGTTGCTGGGCCCAGAATCTTCCGGCCCGGGCGCTGAAGCTCGAGAGCCAAAGCAGGACCGCGATCAGCACGAAGACCAGGAGCAGGATCTTCTCCCGCAGGAGACAACGCAGAAAAAAGGCGCGAAGGGTGCGGATCATGCGGAGGGGGTCGGCTTCACCGCGCCGGGCTTGAAGGTGACGGAGAGGGTGAACAGCGACAGGTTGCTGTTCGTGTTGCCCACGGTGACCGTGACGTCATCGAAAATGTGAAGGTTTTCCAGCGCCGCCTGGTAGACATTGATCAGCGCCGGATTGGTCGCGGAGGCATCGACGTGGAGAGTGTAGATGCCGCCGGCCGAATCGGTGACCACCCGCTTGAAGAGAATGCCCTCGGGGAGAATCTCACGATTCGTCCCCATGAGCTGCGTGATCATTTCCATCGGGAGCAGACGCTTGGTCGTGATCTCGTCGATGCGGCTGGCGAAGGCCTGGGACTCGAGGATTTTTTCCACCCGCGGCTGCTGGCTGTTGACCGTGGCGACCCGGACCTTCTGCCAGGCCTTGCCGCCGACGAGGGCAAACTCGCCGACCAGCAGAACGAGAAACGCGGCGGCGCAGCCGAGCGCCACGCGCCACAGGATCACGTCGCGCTGCCGGGCCGAGCGGAAGTCGGCCAGGCTGGTCTTGTCGCGAACGTCGAGCGTGGCCACCACGGCGGCGGACAGCCGCGAGACGAATTCGCCGGCGCGAAACACCATCTCGCGATCCGTCAACGCCGGATCGGCGACGGGCGGCTCCGCGAGATCGATCACGTTCTTGCTCCCGCCGGCGGCGCGAATCAGTTCCTCACGCGCCCGGGCCCGCTGTTCGTCGGCCGCCGCCGCGTCATCAACGGAACCCTCCTCCGCCGCCGGCGCGAACGGTTGGAAGAGCACCTTCGCCGGCACGGGGCCGGTCTCCCAATGCACGGCGGTCAATCCCTCGGGCGCGGCGAGAATGACGGTCGTCGCCGGCTGGACCTCGCCTCCGAGCAGCGCGGCAAACGCGGGCAGGACCGCATCGGCCCCGGCCCAGCCCGCACTTTGCTCCTGGGTAAAACGACGGCGATAAGACGCGAAGACGAGGGCGTGGTCGGCACCGGGCACCCAGAACCAGCCGTAGTAGAGCTGGGCCAGCGGGAACGGCGAGATGGCCTCGAGCGCGAGTTCCACCTGCGTGGCTGCCTCGGCGGCTGCAGCGCTGGCGGCCACGGGCACCGCGCGCGTGAAGAACAACCCGTCCGGCAGGAAGGCAACCTTCGGCGGCGGGGGACCGGCGCGGAGGGTTTGGAGCAGCGAGGATTTCATGCGGCGGGCAACGAGAGTATCGGCGGCGGCGCGCCGAGCAAGGCGCAGAACGATAAAAGGGAAAAGCGCATTTCAGGCGGAGGGCGGCGGGGGTGGCGGAGGCGGAGGAATGTCATCGTTCTCCCGGATTTCCAAGAGCGTAAAGGGATAGTTGAGGGCACGCTGGGCCGGCGTCTGGGGAGAGCGGGCCGAGGCGGTCGGAGAACGCTGGCTGGCGGTCGCCTGGGCTGGTTGTTGCTGGGCTGCGGAGCCAGCGGCGCTGGCGGACGTCTCGGCGCGGGTCGCCGTCGCCGTCGTTTGCACGACAGTGGCGCCGTTGGGAGGAGCCACGACCGCCGCGAGGTGAAACTCCGAGGTGCCATCATGGACGGTCACACGGATCCGCAGCGCGCTGATCGTGGTGGCAAAAGCCGCGATGTTGCCACCGGGACCGGTAACCGTCTGGGCCTCCGCCGGGCTCTGAAACGGCAGCCCTGGACCCTGGCTTTGATAGCTGCCGGTGCCCGCGAGGTAGTCGCTCAAGGCCTGTTGTTGGGTCAGCTCGAACTGGCCGAGGGCCAGCAGCGCGGCGGGTTTCGCACCATTGATGTTCGGCCGGGGAAAGTTGAGGAGCGACACGGAATCGACGAAGCGATACCAAAAATCGGTCGGGCGGCCGTCGGTGTCGTAGAAGACATCGCGCACCTTGTCGACGTCCGCAAGTTCGCCATAGGAACGCATCGGGCGGCCGGGCGTCACGAACGGCAGGTCTCCCTGGTCGTAGTCCGGCTCGAACGTCGAGGTGTAGGTATGGTTGCGCTGCATCCAGCCGAGGAGCGCGTCGGCCATCGCGTCGGCATCGGTCTCGGCGATCTGCCACGACTGAAAAAGCCGGGAGAGCGTCGGCGCATCGGCGCGCGGCAGGGAGATTTTCCCGCTCTCGTCCTCGAACGCGATGTCCACGGTGCGGCCATCCGTGGGGGTGTAGCCGGCAAAAGCGAGCGGATCGCCCCAGCCTTCCGCCGGGCTGTGGAGACCGTTGTCGGTCTGGCGAAACTCGTTCAGGACGGCGAGCGTGACCTCGAGCGCCGAGTAGGCCTCCACCCGCAGCCGCCGCGTCTCGGCATAGCGCTGCTCGACGATGAGATCGTTGCCCGCCTTCTCGATGAAGGCGACGAGCGCGAACGCGGTGAACAGAATCGTGACCAGCATGATCACGAGCACCGATCCGCGCTCTCGCCGCCGCGGCCGGCCGGTAACCCGAGATTGGTGGAAGCGGCTCATGCGTCAGAAGAGCGGCAGCGCCTCCGTCGGCGCGGGCAGCGTAACGACGCTCTCGCGCGTCAGCTTGCCGTAGGTGAACTTGAGCCGCAGGCGCTGCGGCGTCAGGGGAGTCGAGCCGCCGGCGGGATCGGGCTTGAGCGCCGTCTCGGTCGTCCAACGAGTGGAGTCGGGGTCATAGTAGTCGTAGCTCAGGCCGGTGACGAGCGGAGTCACGACGGTTTCGCGCGGCGGATCGGTGTCGAAATTCTTCTCCAGTCGCGAATGCCAGAGTAGGATGAGGCCCTCGTTCTCCCGCACTTGGAGCGAGCAGACGACCTCGGGGAGCGGCCGCTTGGCATCGGGCCACGTGAAGAGCCGGCTGCCCGCCGGCAGATCGAACGTGAGCAGGTTCTCGGACGTGCCGCTCTGCGGGCGGATCTCCTGCACGCCGAACGGCGTGGAACGCGCGAGCGCCGCAGGCGGCAGGCCGGCCGCCCGCAGCTCGTGCTCCAGAAAACGCGTGACCGCCCGCACATGCTGGTCGAAGAGGCGCACGTCGGCACCCCGGCCCCAGATTTCGCCCATCGAGAATACGAAGGTGTTGAGCGCGACCAGCATCAACGCGGTGAGCGCAAGCGACAGCAGGATCTCGAGGAGCGTAAAACCCCCGGCGCGAGCCCGGCCGGGATCGGGCTGGCGCGGCGTCCAACCAGAGGAGATGGAGTGGCGGGCGCTCACGTCGTGGGTTTGCCTTGCATTTCCAGGATGCGGGTTCGCGCATCCTGCCGGAGTTTATCGCGCTCGGCCGGGTCGATCGCCCAGGTTGGGCGGAGCACGGTGAAGGTCTGGACGGTCTTTTGCGGCGTGGGCTGCGCCGGGTCGCTGATTTCACAGGTAAAGGTGACCGTGAAAAGATCGGGCATGTTGGTGGAGGCGATATCGACGCTCCAAGTCGCGTGGCGGCCGGCCGCGGTGTCGAATTCGCCGCCCTGTTCGAGTTTCGTGCGATCGGGCTCCGTCAGGACGAGCGAGCGGGCGAAGGCGACATCGTCGCTCGTCTGCTCCGTCTGCGTGGCGAGCTGATACCCGAGCAGCACGTTCACGTAGGCCGCGCTCAAGATGATGGCCGAGATCGAAAAGATGGTCAGTGCGACGAGCACCTCGACGAGCGTGAACCCGCTCGCCCGGGAAGCCCCGCCGACCCGCGCGGCGCCTGCGGCGGGAAAAATCTCACGAGGGCGACGGCGCATTAGGATCGGGTGGTGTTAGAATTGGAGCGCAGGTCCATGGATCGATGGCAACGATGTGGGCGCCGCCATGGCTGAACACCTGCACGCGAAATGGCGTGCACGTGCCGTCGGAGTAAAAGGTCGCCCCCGGGATCGGCTGCGTCTCGACGACGACGCCACCGACCAAGATGGCGTTGCCACCCTTCTGCGTGGAAAGAAAGGTTACCTCCAAGGTGTCGACCGAAGTCACGGACACCGGCAGTTCCTGTTTGGCTTCACCGCTATCGACGACGAATTCCTTCCCGTGATCCCTGTCGTTCACAAACGTGAGCCGCACCTCCCGCCCGGAGGCCAGCGCCGATTTCCGCGCGGTCTGGACGGCTTTCCAAAAGACATCGTCGACCGACGCCGGCCGGTCGCTGAGCAATTGTGCGGAGCCGCCAATCAACACGGCGGCCAGGAGTGCGATGATCGCAAGCGCGAGGAGCAGCTCGAGGATCGTGAATCCGCGCGACCAAGCGGCGCGGTGAGCCCGTGGACGCCCGGGGGCCGGGACCGGGAACCACAAGCGGTAGTTGGGAAGGCACGGAGGCACGGGAGACGGTCGCGGGGCTGCACCCGCCATTTGATTCAACCACCCGGCGCACCCATCGGTCACTTGGGCGCAGCCAACGACGAAGAGCTGTCCCAGTTACCGACATCGTCCTCGGTGCCGGAGATCTTGTCCGGGCCCTTGGACCAGAGATCGTAGGGCACGATGCCGCCCTTGTTGTGCTTGCCGGGGTTTTCGTATTGGTAGGGTTCTCCCCAGGGATCGAGCGGAACCTTGGGCTCGGTGAGATAGGGCGTGGTGCCCCAACGGTCCGCCTTGTCGGGCGGCGGCGTGATAAGTGCGTTCAAACCCTCGGCCGTCGACGGATAGCCGCCCATGCGAAGATTGTAGGCGAAGAGCGGGGTTTTCAGGGTTTCCCGCACGAATAGCTGGGCCGTCTGGGTCTGTGCGCCGCCAAATATGCCATTGACGTTGACGATCGCCAGGCCCGCCAGGAGTGCGAGGATTCCGAGGACGACCAACAGCTCCATCATGGTGAAGCCACTCTCCGGACGGCGACCGAAACCCGCGAGGGGATCGCGGACGGCACGCACGCGGAAAGGACGACGAAAAATGGAGCGCGGGGAAAGCTGCATAACGAAAAGCAATGGAAGTTAACGGCGCAATTGTCGAGACTCGCAGGGAATGGAAAAGTTGCGGCAATCCACCCGGCGCACCCGCTCCGCATGCCGGTTCTCGATGCCGGCGACGAAATAGCCCCTTCCATTCTGTTCGCCGGATGGCGCCCCCGCCCGGACTTGAACCGGGATCGACGGTTTAGGAAACCGCTGCTCTATCCAGTTGAGCTACGGGGACAGGTTTCGGAGGGCAAAAGTCCCGGGAAACCGCCCTGTTTTCCACTCCAAAATGCGGGTTGACAAGCCGGTGCGCCGCTCCAGCTTCTTCCCTCCCTTTCAAGCCATGAGCACCACAGAAACGAAACAACAGACTCCCACTCCCGCGGAAATTCCCTTCACGACGCCGCAGGTCATGAGTCACTATGTGACCGACACGGGCAAGATTCTGCCGCGCAAATACACGCATCTCACCGCCAAGCACCAGCGCGCCGTCACCAAGACGATCAAGCACTCGCGCAACATGCTGCTCGCGCAGTAAACGGGCTGTCGCCCGATCTGGTTTCTCGGCCGGAGTCAATCGCTCCGGCCTTTTTCATGTCATGCCGAGGACGTCCACCGCCCGGATCTATCGCGGAACGCCGCGTAACCTTGCGATGCTCGCGCGCCGGTTGCAGGCCGGTGAAATCGTCGCCGTGCCGACCGAGACGGTTTATGGACTCGCCGCCAATGCCTTCGACGCCGCGGCGTGCGGGAAGATTTTTGCCGCCAAGGGCCGGCCCGCCAGCGATCCGCTGATCGTTCATATTCACGACCATCGCGATCTCGCCCGTGTCGCCGAGGCCAATGCCGCGGCGCAGAAACTGGCGCGGAAATTCTGGCCCGGCCCGCTCACCTTGGTGCTGCCCAAGAATCGCGCCGTGCCGGCAGTGGTGTCCGCCGGGCGGTCGAGCGTCGCCGTCCGGATGCCCGCCCACCCGTTGTTTCGCCGGTTGCTGCGGCTGGCCGGCACGCCGCTCGCCGCCCCGAGCGCAAATCCTTTCGGCTATATCAGCCCGACGACCGCCGGGCACGTTCAGCAGGGACTCGGAAACCGAATCCGACATATTCTGGATGGCGGCGCGGCGCGCATCGGGCTCGAATCCACGATCGTGGACTTGCGCGATCCGCAAAAGCCGCGCTTGTTGCGTCCGGGGGCAATCACCCTCGCGACGCTGGAAAAGGCGCTGGGGCGAAAATTTGTCACTGTTCGACCGGCCGTCCACCTCGCCAAAAAATCCGCCGGGCTCCTTGCTCCGGGAATGCTGCCGCGGCACTACAGTCCGCGAACGCCGCTGACGTTGCATGAACGACTCGCCGGTGCCGAAGTGCGTGGAGCCCGCGAAGCCTGCCTCCTGATCGCGAAGCCCGTTCACCGTCGCCGCCCGAAACACGTTTTCTGGCTCGATCCCCGCGGCGATTTGCGGGGTGCCGCCCGCCGGCTGTTCGCCACGTTGCGTCGGCTTGATGACGGACGCTTCGAGCGCATTCACGTCGAACTGGCCCAAGGCGGGGGACTCGCCGACGCGATCAACGACCGGCTGCAGCGCGCCGCCACCCGCTAGGCTGCCTTGGAGCCGGGGCCGTCAGACCCACTCAGCGCGCCTCGGGCTGATTGTCATCTTCCTTGGCCATCACGACGTAGTAGTCCTTGTAGGATTTGTCGTAATATTGCGCGTAGTAATAACCGGAAACCGCGAGATTGAGCCCGTTGAGGACGGCACCGAACGCCGGCACGTTGGAATCGAGCATCTTCTTCGCGCTGAACTGCGCGGCCTTGCGGCGAACCTTGTTGAAGAAAATCGTGAAGATCGAGCCGTCGACCAAGGGCAGAATGATAAGGGCGTCGCTCACGGCGGCCAGCGGCGGGGTATCGATGAAGATGCGGTCGTAGCGCTTGCGCAGCTCCGAAAGCATCACCTCGAAGTTCTTGCTGTTCAAAATCTGGGTCGGATTCTTGGCCCGGCCGCCGGCGGGCAGGACATCGAGGTTCGGTTGCACCCCGCGCAGGACAACATCGTCGATCGTCGAGGAGCCGGCACAAATATCGATGATCCCCTTGAGATTCTCGACCCGAAACGACTTGTGGATATTCGGTTTTCTCAAATCGCAGTCGAGGATCACGACGCGCTCGCCATGGGCCGCAAACGTGAGCGCGAGGTTCGTCGTCGTGAAGGACTTGCCCTCACCGGGAATGGTGCTGGTGATCAGAATGCATTTCGCATTCTTGCTCTCATCCTTGAGCCGCAGACTCGAGTGCAGCGTGAGGAAGGCCTCGGCGACCTGCCGGTCGGCGTTGTTCACCACGATCTGGGCCTTGTCGGCCTGGTCCATTCGCTTGATCTGGGGAATGATCCCGATGAGCGGAAGACCGACGACGCCCTCGATGTCGAAGGAACTCTTCACGCGGTCGTCGATGAACGCGACGAAGAAGGCAAAGGCCAGCCCGAGGCCGAGGCCGCCAGCGACGCCGAGACCGAGGTTGAGGGTCACATTGGGCGAAATCGGCTTGCTCTCGGGCGGCGGTGCCGCGCGATCGATGATGCGTGCATTCTGCGTGGAGATGTCGCCCGACAGCGACGTCTCTCGCGCGCGGGCCGTGAGGCTCTGGAGAATCTGTTCCTGCGTGTGCAGCTCGCGTTCAGCGCTGGCATACGGAAGCCCGCTGCGATCGAGGTCGATCGACTCGGCTTTTTGCCGCGCGAGTTCATCCTGCGCGTGCTGGTTGTTCCGCACCGCCGACTGGTAGTCGGACTCGATCTGCGCCCGGGCATTGTTGATCGCCCGGTCGAGCTCCTGCTGGGTCTGCTGCAGCGAGGTGAGCGCACTGACGAGGTTGGGGTGCTTGTCGCGGTAACGCTTGCGCAGACTTTCGATGGCGATCTTTTGGGCGGCCAGCTGCTGCGTCAGCTGCGTGATCACCGGCTGGTTGGCGACGAACGGCAGGTCGGTCAGCGGCGTTCCCTTGGCCACGTATTCGTTGACCTGGTTAAGGCGGACCTGTTGCTCGCCCAACGCGATGTTCGCCCGGGAGGCCTCGAGATTGAGCGCCTTCAGGGTATCCGTCGCGATGTCCTTGCGGGTGTCGAGCGAAACCTCGTTGCTCTTCTCCTTCATGGCCTGGAGGTCGCGGGCCAGCTGATCGACCTTCTTTTTTTGCGCGTCGACCGTCACCGTAAGATCGCCGAATGCCTTCTCCGAATCGTCAATCCGCTGCCGCGTATTATAGGCGATATACTCGTCGACGAAAAAATTGGCGACCTTGGCAGCGACCGCCGGATTCGGATGATCGTAGGAGACCGTGACGATCAGCGTAAGCCGCTGGAGTTGCACCTTCCGATTTTTCGCGAGGATATCGGCGACAAAGGCCGTGTCCGCCGTGCTCCGCTCGTAGGGCGCGAGAAAGGCACTCTTGTCCTCGCCGGTGATGCGCTCGGCCACGCGCTGGATGATCGAGCCGCTCTCCAGCACCTTCATCTGCGTATTGAGATCCTCGGCCCCGCGAATGTCGTTATCCATCACCTGCTGGACCTGCATGACCGTGGGATCGCGCCGGAAGATCTGGACGGTCGCCGACGACTCGTAGACTTTCACCTGGCTGAGCGTGAAGACGAGCGAACTCGAGAACACAACCAGGAAGACAACGATGATATACCAGATGCGCTCGCGCAGGATCAACAGGTAGTCCTGAAAGCTGCGCTGCACCCCGCCACCACCGCCGCCGTCGCCATAACCGTAGCCCACCGCGGAATATCCCGCATAATTGCCACCGTAACTGTAGCCATAGCCACTGCCGCCACTTTCGGGTGTTTGTTTCGACTTTGAGGCAGGATCCATGAAAACGAAGCGGTCGCTCAGAAAATGATCTCGGGCACGGAAATGGTGTCGTTCGGCTGCAAGGGCCAGGATTCGTCGGTGCGGCCCTTCATGATATCGTCGGCATTGACGATCGAAGTCTCGGTCTTCCCGTCAGCGTTCGTGCGCTTGACGGTGACGTGCTTTCGATCCGCGATCCGGGCGAAGCCGCCGGCCCGGGAAATGGCATCCAACAGCGTGAGCCCTTCCTCCGGCGGAAAGATAACCGGACCCGGATTGCCCACGGCCCCGAGCACGTTGACGTAGCGCTTGGCGTATTCGATCACGAACAGGTTGACCCCGGGGTTGACCAGATAGTCACGATCATAGGCGGCACGGATCAGCTCCTCCGCTTGCCGTGCCGTCTTGCCCTTGAGGTCGACATTGCCGATCAGCGGCAGGTTCACCGTCGATTCCTGCGACAGGCGAACCTCCCGGTTGAGGTCATCCTCCTGGAAGACTTGCACCCTGATCAAGTCCTGCGGCTGGAGCACATAATCGCTCTTTACGACCACGTCAGTCTTCACGGTATCGGACTTGGCCGCATCCGTCGCCGGGGATGCATCGGACGGCGCCCCTTGGGCGGCAATCCCACTGGCGATGGCGAGCAGAAAAAAACAGGCGGAGCGAAACATGCAGAAATTCATCGCTGACAAAAAACGGAAGAAGACCGCGACGATCTTCTTCCGCTAGAGTGGCCCAGCGAGCCGTGGCGAATGCTCAATAGCGAAAACTCACTGCAACGCTGAACACGTTGTTCGTAAACTCGCTCGACGAGATATCCGAACTGTTATGGCGATAGGTGTAGGCGCCCACCACCCGCGCATAAGCGTTGACGGTGTAGGTCGCGCCCAACGAACCCTCGACGTAGTCATCCGTCCGGCCTGCCGCGGTCGCCGTGGCCTGATAATCGATCGCCCGGTAACTGAGACCGCCGTTCACGCTCCATTGGTCGGAGATGTTTGTCGTCAAGACTCCGTTGAGCGAAAAATTCTTCTGCTGCAATCCTTGGGGACTCGTGTCGGGCGCGTTGGAGGCTCCTAGCTGCAAGGATGTCTTCGGAGTCAGGGCAGCGGTGAGACTGGCATCGAGGCCAATCGTGTTTTCACTCGCCCCTTTCTGCAGCCGGCGCTCCAGATAGCCGACGGCAAACTTGCCGGTCAATTTCGGCGTGAATTCGCCACGCGCGCCAACGTTGAAGAAATGGTCCGTGGAATCCGAGCCAACGGCGGTCTGGAAGTCGCGATAACGATAGCCCGCGCTCAAGTCGACCTTGGGGGTCCATTTGTAATAGAAATTGATCGGCATCGTATAGTCATCCGAATCGCCATAGCCCGCGCGCTTGTAGTTCGTGTGGACGTAGTCGAGGCCCACCGCGACGGCCGTAACTTGGGAGACTTCCGCCTCCGCACTGCCGTGCGCCGAAAATGCATCGCGTCGGATCAGCCCGCCCACGGGTCCAGTGGGGCGGACATCCACTGTGTTCTGGTTCAGCTCATGGAACCCCGTGGCGAAGTCCAGCTTGAGCTTGCCGTCGTCAAACGCCGAATTGAAATCCCCGGAGAACAGATTCGTATTAATGCTGCTGTTGCTCGAGTAGTTGGCGAAAGCGTCCACGAGGGTCAGCGCCCCATTGACCTGCGCGTTCTTGCCGAACGTGACTTCCACGCCGGGATTGATGTCGAAAATCACATCGCTCTCCTTGTTGCTCGACAAAAAGATATTGTCATCCGAGCGAACACCCACCGTTCCAGTGAGGAAAAGTTCGGCTCCGTCTCCGATGGCCATAAATGGCGCAGCATGACCGGTCGCGGCAACGGCTAGCGCAATTAGCGCAATACTGGCTAAGTTCTTCATGTGGGTGAGTGTTAGAGATGACCTGACTGTCTAGTCGCTGACTTGTGCTTTGAAAAGCAGAATTGTTGCCAATTCGACCCAGCTAATGAACACCCTGCCACGCGCTTGGCATCCAATTTTCGGTGTAGCCAGAGGCCACGCGCATGACGGCAGTTCAACAATCGAACGGACAGATTCGAGGGGGAGGGAAGTGCAACATATTTACCGGCGCAAGGGTTATTTTTGTCGCGTAACCTAAAGTTTTCCCGGCACGGTAGGCCAGACAGACGACCGCCTCGCCAAGCAGTTACAATGAATCGTCGGAAGTCCCCGCCTCTGAGTGACGTCTCGTCGACCGCTTCACGACGGCCGCACTTCCTGCGGTCTTTTTTTCGAACCGCTCACCCCGGGGAAACCAGTCGATCCGGCAGAGTTCTCTGGTTGCGCGTTGCAGTCTTTGCGCTCGGCGGTCCCATTCTGCTTTATCTCGCAGCGGCCACCGTTTTCTTCCTCTTTGTCTACTTTGGCCAGCGCGTCGTGTCGGTTTCATTTCTCGATCTCGTGGTGCCGTCGCGCTGGGGGTATTACCGGATGGCGCTCGGGAATCGGGATGTTGCCGATGCGCAAAAATCCCTCGGCCAAGGCCGGCGCCTCGAGGCATTGCTCTTGGTTCGCACAGGCGTGGCGTATTCCCCGGCCAATCGCGATGGCCGGTTGTTGCTCGCCCAGTTGCTGGTCGAGGCCGGTCGGAGCAACACGGCGCAACAGGTTCTCTTGGAGGGGCTCAAATTCCACGCGGACGATCCCGCGTATTTGCAATCGCTCCTCGCTTTCCTCCTGCGCGAGCAGCAGGACGCTCGGGTCGTCGCCCTGGCCCAAGCTTCCCTTGCCCGCTCTCGCGTCCCCGACGAATGCCAGCGTCTCTTCGCCCTCGCGGCGGCGACCGCCAGTTATTTTCGCGGCAACTACGATCGAGCGGACGATTTTCTCCACGCGGAGCCGCGGCTTCCCTTTTCCCGCGACGGTCGCCTGCTTGAAGCACGGATCGGTTGGGAACGCGGCTATTGCGAACTTGCCCTGCTCCAACTCCGCGCGCTCGCCAGCGAACTGCCCGACGACAGTGAAATTCACGCCGAGCTTGTGACGCGCTTGGGCGAGCGCGATCGGCCCGACGAAGCTCGCCGCCTCAGTTTGGGATTCCAAATCGCCCATCCCGCCCTGCCCGGGCCGCGCATCGAGTTGCTCCATGCCTACCACCGCGCCGGCGAACGCGACCGGGTCGCCCGCGAAGCTGCCGCCCTGTTGCGCGATTTTCCCGCGGACGCCACTGCGCTCCTTACCCTGGCCGATTTTGCCGCCGATACCGGTGACGTCACGCTCGCCCGACGTGTCGCCGACCAGGCTCGGTCTCATAATCTCCCGCCGGAAGCGCACGCGATCCTCGTCGTGGAATCGCTCATCGTCGCCCGGGATTATCGTGCTGCACTCGACACGACCCGGGCACTCCTGCACGACAATCCCGGTTGGGACACCCGCTACGCCACGCTCTTGGGCAGCTTGCAGGCGATCGCCCACTATGGCCTTGGCGACACCGAGGCGGCGCAGCTTTTCCTTTCGAACTTCCTCAATCACTCCGACCTCCGCGTGGAAAACCTCCTCGCGATCGCCAAACGCCTCGCGGCGGTCGATGCTGCTGAGCAGGCCCGCCTGACGCTGCTCCGCGCCGTGGCCGCCGATCCCCTCAACCAAGCCGCGCTCACGCAGCTCGTCGAACTCGACCTCAATTTGAATCGGATCGACGAACTACCCGCGCACCTCCGCCGCCTCGTCACCATGCGCCGGCCCTCGCCGGACGTGCTTCTCGTCGCACAACACAAACTGGGCAGCGACCTCTTCCTGTTTTCCTCCGAGCGTCCCGCCGCGCTCGAGGCCATTCGCGTCGCCTTGGAGAAATCCCCGCCTGTCCCGACCCGCCTCTAGCGGATCGCCGCTTCCAATTCCCCGAGCAGCCGCTCGTTCTGCTCTCGGGTTCCGACGGTCACGCGCACCCATTCCGGCATCCCGTAGGACTTGACCGGCCGCACGATCACCCCGCGACGCTGCAGCGCTTCGAACACGCGTCCGCCGTCGCCCACTTTCACGAGCATGAAGTTCGCCACGCTCGGCACTGTCTCGAGTCCCAGCTTCCGGCAGCCCGCCTCCAGCTGCACCAGCCCGGCGCGATTTTCCCGCGCGCATCGCCCGGCGAACTCGTCGTCGTCGAGCGCCGCCACGGCCGCCGCCTGCGCGATCGCGTTCACGTTGAACGGCTGCCGCACGCGGTTCAGGAGCGCACAAACTTCCGCACTGCCGTAGCCATAACCCACGCGCAGCGACGCGAGCCCGTAGATTTTTGAAAAGGTCCGCAGGCATACGACCTTCCGTCCCTCCGTCAGCAGCGGACGCAGGTCCGGCGCCTTTTCCAAAAACTCCGCATAGGCCTCGTCGAAGACTCCGACGACGTGTTCCGGCAGCGCCCGCGCAAACGCGAGCAGTTCCGCCTCCGTGTTCGCCGTCCCCGTCGGGTTGTTCGGACTGCAGACGAAAACCAGTTTCGTCCGCGGCGTGATCGCCGCCGCAATTCGCGCCAGATCGTGCCGGTGATTCACGAGCGGCACCTCGACCGCCTTCGCCCCAAACAGCAGCGTAACCAGTTTATAAACCACGAAGGCCGGCGCGCCCATCACCACCTCGTCGCCCGCGCCGACAAACGCATGCCCGAGCAGTTCGATGATCTCGTTCGAGCCGTTGCCAATGATGAACTGGTCCGCCCCCAAGCCCCACCGCTGCGCCAGCTTCTGCCGCAGCGCAAAGCATCCGCCGTCGGGATAAAGTTCGCCCTCCTCCAGCGCCCGCTTCGCCGCCGCCACCGCCCGCGGCGACGGCCCGAACGGATTCTCGTTCGACGCGAGCTTGATGATGCCCGCCGGATCGAGCCCGAGTTCGCGTGCGACGTATTCGATCGGCTTGCCCGGCTCGTAGACCGGTTGCGTCCGCACGGCGGGTTTGACGAGCGACTCGTAATTCATCCCAACACTCGAACACGATTCGACAGCCGCGCGAAAGCCCCAAATATCGCCCCATGCGTTGCAGCCATTCTTCATTTCTCCGCATCGCTGCGCTCGTCGTCTCCTTCCTTCCCATGGTCGGGCTTCGCGCCGCTCCGGTCACGCTCGAGACCGGCGAGATCGCCGGCGCCAAGTTCACCCTCGCTCGTCCCGCGCACTGGAACGCGCACCTTCTCCTCCTGGCGCACGGCTACCGCGAGGCGGGCGGACCGCTCGTCGCCGATCTGTCGCCGGATGACCTCGCCTACCGCACGCTGCTCGACGAAGGCTGGATCGTTGCGAAAACGAGCTACCGCCGCAACGGCACCATCATCGCCGATGCCATCGCCGACCTCGACTCGCTCCGCGACTACATCGAGAAAAAATTCGGCACACCCGACCGCGTGCTGCTCGAGGGCGAGTCGATGGGCGGGCTCATCGTCACCCTCATGGCCGAGCGCGTCCCGGAGGAGCCGCGCCGTTACGCCGGGGCCGCCGCCGTTGGCGCCGCGCTCGAGATGACCGAGAACGCCGCCAATGCCGGTCTCAGCCTCACGCCGCAGATGCCCCTGCTTTTTCTGAGCAACCAAACCGAGCTCGACGGTCCGATCGCCTACCTCACGACCAAGTTGCGCCCCGGCGATTTTCCCCCGCCGTTGCGGCCGGTTCTCTTTCGCGTCTCCCGCAACGGCCACGTCAACGTCAACGCCGCGGAGCGCCTCGCCGCCCTCCGCGCGCTGAACACCTGGCTCGACCTCGGCCGCAACCAGCTCCCGCCGCCGGCGCCCGGCCGCGATTATTTCGATGTCACCGTCGCCCCCGCGGCCCAGCCCTCCCAGGTCGCGCTCCACGCGGACGGACATGGCTTCGAGGCCCACGTCACCGAAATCGACGGCGTCTATGGCAACTTCGTCATCGATGCCCAGCCCGCGGATTTCGTCACCGCCGGGATCCGCGGCATGACCTGGTTTCAATTTTCGGCGCACGGCCACGCCTACCGGGTGCGTTACGGCCGTGATTTCGACAGCGTGAAGCGCGGCGAGTGGGTCGCCTTTCCGAGTGCCGAGGGCTTCTTCTGGTTCGCCCGCAACTACGCCGATGCCGCCACGACCGCCACCCTGAAAGTCGGCGACACCGTCAGCATCCACCGCTACGACGAATAATCCTCGCCGCGGCCGTCGCTCACTTCCGCCTGCTCGGCACGCGGACAAACTTCATCCCGGCCGCCGTCGCCGCCCGCATGCCGGGTTCGGCGTCCTCGAACACGAGGCATTGCTCCGGCGTCACGCCCATTTTTTGCGCCGCGAGCAGGAACATGTCCGGCGCCGGCTTCCCGTGCACCACATCCTCCGGCGTCACGACCACCTTGAAGAGCGGCGCGAGCCCGGCCAGTTCGAGCGATTTTCGCACGATGTCCCGCGGGCCGCCCGAGGCGATCGCCACCGGGTGCGTCTGCGCCACCCGCCGCGCGATCGCCACCACGGGCTCGATCAGCTTCGCGTCTTTCTGAATCGCTTTGAAGAGCGCCTCCTTGTGGTCGAACACGGCGTGCGGGTCGACCGACAGCCCGTAGTGTTTCGCGATCAATTCCGCGACCTTCAGGGTCGGCACTCCGCCAAGGGAATAAAACAACTCCTCGTCGAGCGGGCACTTGAGCCCGACCGACCGCATCGCCTCGTCCCACGCCCGGTAATGCAGCGGCATCGTGTCGACGAGCGTCCCATCGAGGTCAAAAATGTAGCCGGCGAAGTCGCCCGGCGGAATGTCCAGTTTCATGCGAACGATCACGGTCGCAGGCCGCTTTCAACTTTCAACTTTTATCCGGCGAAACCGCGCTCAATCCCGTCCCGCCACCGGGCTCCGTCGCTCCAGCAGCAACACGTCGCGCCACTGTCCCGCCCGCGGCCCGTGCGTCATCTTTCCGATCCGTTCCCGGCGGCCGACTTCGCGGAAGCCATGCCGCGCGTGCAACGCGAGGCTTCCGGCATTCTCCGGGAAAATCCCCGCCTGCAAGGTCCAGATGCCCGCCGCCTCCGTCCGCGCGATCAGTTGGCGCATCAACGCACTTCCGACCCCGTGGCCCCGCGCCGCTGCCGCCACATAGACGCCCAGTTCACCCACGCCTTCATAGACGCAGCGACTCGACACCTTCGACAGCGTCGTCCACCCGACCACGGCGCCGCCCGATGCGTCTCGCGCCACTAGGTTCCCGATCGGGATCTTTCCTTCGCAAAATGCCGCGAACGATGCCACGGGCTCCGCCGTGAACGTCGCGTGTCCCGTGGCGATCCCTTCCCGCCAGATCGCCGCCACCGCCGGCCAGTCCGCGGCGGACATGGGTTCGACTTGGATGGATTGACCGCTCATGCGGCCATCACGTTGCGCGACCGAGCCGGCGTTTCCAAGCCAACGCTACGCTGACAAGTCCGATCAGCGCCGGCACCTCGACCAGCGGCCCGATCACCGCCGCAAACGCCGCCCCCGAGGCGATGCCAAACACCCCCACCGCGACCGCGATCGCCAGTTCGAAGTTATTCCCCGACGCCGTGAACGCGAGGGTCGCCGCCCGCGCGTAGTCGGTCCCCGCCCGCACGCTGGCCCAAAACGTGACGACAAACATGATCCCGAAATAGACGACGAGCGGCAGCGCCACCCGCAGCACGTCGAGCGGAATGCGCATGACCGTGTCGCCCTTCAAGCTGAACATGACGACAATCGTGAACAGGAGCGCCACGAGCGTGACCGGGCTGACCGCCGGCAGGAATTTTTCGTCATACCAGGCCACCCGCCCCCCGCGCCGCAGGCCGAACCGCGACACCAATCCGCCGAGAAACGGAATTCCGAGGTAGATAAAAACGCTCTGCGCCACGGCGCCGATCGTCACCCCCGACAAGTCCAGTTCGCCCAGGGTCACGCCCACGAGCGGCGGCAGCACCTTCAAGAAGAGCCACGCCATCGGCGCAAAAAAGAAGACCTGGAAAAGCGCGTTCGCGGCCACGAGGCCCGCGCAATATTCCCGGCTCCCCTCGGCGAGATCGTTCCACACGATCACCATCGCGATGCAGCGGGCGAGCCCGATCAGGACGAGCCCCGCGAAATACTCGGGCCGGTCGCGCAGGAAAATCACGGCGAGCGCGAACATCAGGATCGGGCCCACGAGCCAGTTCTGCACGAGCGACAGCAGGAGCACCTTCTTGTCGCGAAACACATCGGGCAGTTCCTCGTAGCGCACCTTCGCGAGCGGCGGATACATCATCAGGATCAAGCCCGCCGCGATCGGGATCGACGTCGTCCCGACGCTCCACGCGGTCAGGAGCCGGGGCAGCGCCGGCAGGAACCGTCCCGCCAGCACTCCCGCCGCCATTGCGAGGAAAATCCACGCCGTCAGGTAACGGTCGAGAAACGAGAGTTTTTTCAGGGTCGGATTCAGGTCGCGCCTTTCGCCCGGGACTGCAGCTAGCAACATCCGCCGCCCGCCGCGCGCGCCGACGGCACGCACAATTCCTTGGCGAGGCAATCGGTGTGCTTCCCGCCCAATCGCATGACGAGCCGCGCCGCCTCCCGCTCGACCGCCGCCACCGTGAACTGGATCACGTTGCACGCCTCATATTCGAGTTCCACCGGCAGGTCGTCCCCGCCGAGGATCGGCGCCGCGTGCTCGAACGCCTTCAGGAGCTTGCCCGCCGTGATGCGGTGCTCCGTGTCGTCGCCCACCCACGTTTGCAGGAGGCACGTCACGGTCCGGCGCACCGTCCCGCCGCAATCGACAAAATCCTTCTGCACCCGGCCCACCTCGGTGACATGAAAATGCGCCTCGATCGGGTCGCCATCCGGCCAGAGCGCCGTGAGCGGAAGGTCCGGTGCCGCCGCCAGCGCCGCCTTCAACGCCGATACCGTCATGCCGGGCGCAAAGGCTTCCGGCGCCGCGCATCCGCAGGTTTCCTTGGTGGAATCGGAGTTCATCGTTTCATTCCCGTTTCGTTTTCCAGTTTTTCCTGCTCGCCGATCGCCCGCACGGCGAGCCCGTCGAGGAGTTTTGCCTCCGGCAGCGCGCAAAGGAGTTCGGCCCGCCGCGCGATCTGCGACGCCACCTGCACAAACGCCCAGTGCTTTTCCTCCTCCGTGCCCTCGACTGCCGCCGGGTCCGGCGAACCCCAGTGCGCCAGCACCGGCTGCCCCGGCCACACCGGGCAGGCCTCGCGCGCGTGGTCGCAGACCGTGATCACGAAATCGAACTTCACGCCCTTGAACTCGTCCCACGATTTCGAGCGCGCCGCACTCGCATCGAGCCCGTATTTCTCGCGCAGCACCCGCACCGCGAGCGGATTCACGCGCCCCGTCGGCTTCGATCCGGCGCTGAACGTCTCGAAGCGTCCGCGCCCGATTTTTCTCAGGAGATACTCGCCCAGGATCGAGCGGGCCGAGTTGCCCGTGCAGAGAATCAGGACTTTGAGCGGTGGCTTGGTGTTCGGAGTCATCGGATAAAATCATCCCGCCGTCGTCTTCGCGGCCGGCCGGCAGCCGCACGGACTGGTCTCGGCGAATTTCGGCGTGAGCTTTTCGAGGCGCGCGAGGTCGCGCCGGAACACCGGGTTCTCCCGCGCGCAATCCTGGAGGCACGCGAGATTCGCCCGCAGTTCGCGCGAGGGCTTCGCCGGCAGTTCGTAGACCATCCAGTTGCCCTGCCGCTCGTAGGCCACGAGCCCCCGCGTGCGCAGGTAGCCGAGGTGCTTGGAAATCTTCACCTGCGGCTCGCGCAAAATCTCCTGGAAGTGGCAGACGCAGAGCGGCCCCTGCGCCAGCACGTTCAGGAGCCGCAGCCGCGTCCGGTCGCACAGGCACTCATAGATTTTCACCAGGTCCACGCGGTCATGCATATTCCCATTCGGGAATATGAATCAAGCCCCATCCCGCGGCGTCACGCGATCGTCACGCGCAGCACGCCGGCCGCCGCCGCTCCCAGCCGATCATGTGGCCCAGCCGGTCGAATTCGAACCGGCAGCAATCCTGCAGCTTTTGCTTCAGCATCGCCCGGCCCCGCCGCACGCGCGATTTCACCGCCGTCAGCGAAAGGTTCAGGCGCAGCGCGATCTTGGCCAGCGGCAGTCCCTCGAGTTCCGCCAGCCGGACCGGCTCCCGATACGCCTCCGGCAATTCCTCGAGGAACCGCCGCATCGACGCCACGACCGCCGCCCGGAGCGCCGCCATCTCGTCCGCCGGTTCCGCCGCGAGGGCCGCCGGTAATTCCTCGCTCGGCCGCTGGCGCCGGTAGTGATCGATCAGCGTCGTTCGCGCGATCCGGTAAAGCCATGCTTCCAGCCGCTGGCCGTCGCGCAGCGAGGCGCGCGAGCGGAAGACTTTCAGCATCGTCTCCTGCGTGAGATCGTCGGCCGTCGCGTCGTCCCGCACCCGCCGCCGGATAAACGCCCGCAATCGGCCGGTGAAGCCGGCCACCGTGGAATCGAAGGCGACGGCGGTCATGCGGTCCCGAGCTTGGACGCGGTGATGAGCGCACTCACGACAAATTCGCCGGTCGTGGGATCGTCGGTCCAGTGCCCGATGTATTCGCGCGAACTCTCTTTCGGGGTGATCGCGATCCGCACGAATCCGGCCTCGGCCAGCATGGCCCTCAACTCGTCGACCAAGGTCGCTCCGCCGACGCACGCACCGATCGCCCCGAGTTTTTTCCGCAGTTCCGCCGGCAGGGGCTTTGTCGCCACGACGTCCGCGATCGCCAGCCGGCCGCCCGGCTTCAGCGCGCGAAACGCCTCGCGCATCACCCTCGCCTTCTCCGGCGACAGGTTGATGACGCAGTTCGACATGATGAGGTCGACCGTCGCGTCCGCCACCGGCAGGGCCTCGATCTCGCCGAGCCGGAACTCCACGTTAGCATAGCCGCCCTTGGCGGCATTGCCCCGCGCCTTCGTGATCATCGCCGCCGTCATGTCGACCCCGATCACCCGCCCCGTGCCCGCGAGCTGGCGGGCCGCGAGAAAACAGTCGAAACCCGCGCCACTTCCGAGATCGAGCACCGTCTCGCCCGGCTGGATCGAGGCGATCGCGAGCGGATTGCCGCAGCCGAGGCCGAGATCGGCGCCCGCGGGGGCGGCGGCCAGTTCGTCGGCGCTGTAGCCGAGTTTCTCGCCGTAGGACTTGCCGCCGCCGTCGCAGCAGGTGCTGGCGCAACAGTTCGTCTCGGCGACGGTCGCCGCGCGATTTTCGTCGGAGCAGCAGCCCGCGCCGGGCGCGACCGGCGAGTCGCCGGCCGCCGCGCAGCCGCAGCCGGCACCACCGGACTGCTCGGCAATCGCGCCGTAGCGCTCGCGGACAAAGGCACGGATCTTTTCGGAATCGGGAAGTGAAACGTTGGTCATGATGATGGTTGGTTCATCCCTGCTGACGGAGATCGTCGCGCCAGGACGCAAAGATTCGGCCTTCCCTCGCCGCCGCCGAAATCGCGTTGTCTTTCCCCGCCCCGGTTTCAAACCTCCCCGCGTCCGGTCGCGCTTCCAACCCCTCCCGCTTCCCATGAAAAAATATCTCGTCGAGTTCATCGGCACGTTCTTTCTCGTCTTCACGGTCGGCAGCACCGTGATCCCGCCCGACGCCGGGCTCCTCGCGCCGCTCGCGATCGGCGCCTCCCTGATGGTCATGATCTTCGCCGGCGGGCATGTTTCGGGCGGACACTTTAATCCGGCCGTATCGCTGGCGGTCCGAATCCGCGGCCGGCTCACCACGACCGACCTCATCCCCTATTGGGTCGCCCAGTTTGCCGCCGCCTTCGTCGCCTCGTGGTGCATCCACTACTTCAAGCCGATCGGGTCCGCCGCGCCCTTCGCCATCGGCGTGAAGGCCGCGCTGCTCGCCGAATTCCTGTTCACCTTCGCGCTCGCCTGGGTGGTGCTGAACGTCGCCACCGCGAAGGGCACGGCGAACAATTCCTTCTATGGCCTGGCGATCGGCATGACGGTGATGACCGGGGCCTACGCCGTGGGTGGCGTGTCGGGCGGCGCCTTCAACCCCGCGGTCGCCCTCGGCCTCGTCCTGATGGGCCTCCAGACGTGGGGCAATCTCTGGGTCTTCCTCGTCGCCAATTTCGGCGGCGCCGCGGTCGCCGCCATCACCTACAAGATCGTGAACGGCGACGAGTGACCGCGGGCGCCGCTTACCGGCGCGCCCCGCGGTGCAGCCGGCTCGTCGGTTTGGCCGCGGCCGCACTGATCTCCGCCAGCGCCTTTTCGTCGAACAGCGCCGAATAGATATAGGGGAAGCCCTCGATTTTCTTCCGCTCGACCGCCAGCCCCATGTAGCGCTCGATCGAGCGCGCATCGCGCACGTCGTCCTCGGTCACGAGCGTGAACGCATCACCGGTGTTATGCGCCCGGCCCGTGCGGCCGATCCGGTGGACATAGTCTTCCGGATTTTCCGGCACGTCGTAATTGATGACGTGCGAGACGCCGGCGATGTCGAGCCCGCGGGCCGCGATGTCGGTCGCCACGAGCACCTCGAATTTGCCGCTCTTGAATCCATCGAGGGCCTCGATCCGCTCCCGCTGGCTGCGGTCGGAATGCATCACCCCGACCGTGTGACCCTTGGTCACGAGCCGGTGCGCGATCCGGTCGGCCCCCATCCGCGTGCGCGAAAAGATGAGCACACTCTTGAACGTCGTCTGCTCCAGCAACAGCTGCAACAAGTCGAACTTCTGCGAGGCGACCACGGGATAAAACGCATGCGACACCGTTTCCGCCGGCGAACGCTGGCGGCCGATCTCGACCTTCAGGGGATCGCGCAGCGCCCAGCCGGCCAGCTGCTCGAGCTCGGGCGGCAGCGTGGCCGTGAAGAAAAGCGTCTGCCGGTCCCGCGGACATTTCTGCACGATGCGGCGCACGTCCGGCAAAAATCCCATGTCGAGCATCCGGTCGACTTCGTCGAGGACGAGGATGTCGATCTTGTCGAGCGAGCAGTTGCCCTGCTCGAGATGATCGAGGAGCCGCCCCGGCGTCGCCGCCAGGATATCCATTCCCCGCCGCAGGTCGTCGGTCTGCTTCCCGTAGCCGACCCCGCCGTAGACGATCGTCACCCGCAGGTCCGTGAACTTGGCGAATTTTTGAAACGCCTCCTCCACCTGCAGCGCGAGTTCGCGCGTCGGTTCGAGGATCAGGCACCGCAACGCGCCATGCGTGCCGAGGCGCTGGATGATCGGGAGCGCAAACGCCGCGGTCTTGCCCGTGCCGGTTTGCGCCGAGCCGATGACGTCGCCCCCGCGCAGGACGACCGGAATCGCCTGCGCCTGGATCGGCGTCGGCGTCACGTAACCCATTTCCTGCACGCCGAACGCCAGCGCGTCCGACAGCCCGAGCGCCGTGAACGCCGTGTCCATCTTCGGAATATCCACCGGCACAACCGGCTTCACGTCCGCCGTCCGCGGGTGGTCGAAAGTCTTGTCGATCGTCGGCCGCTCGCGCTTGGCGTGCCCCGGATCGAATGAACCACCGCGCCCCCCGCGCCCGCCTCCACCCCGCGAGTGCTGGCCCCGGCCGCCCTGGCCGCCGCCGTGCGCACCGCCCCGTTGCCCGTGCTCCTCCCGCTGCGGGCGGGATTCGTGTCCGCCGCCTTGCGCGCGCGGTTCCGGGATGTCCCGCGGGTCGCGCGGCTGGCCGCGCCCCGCCTCGTGCCCGCGCCCGCCGCGGGACTGGGCGCCGTGACCCGATCCACCGCGATCGTGGCGGGGCGCCTCACCGCGATGCGCCGCCCCCGCTGCTCTGGGTTGGGCGGCCGACTTGGCGCCTTCATGGGGATGGGCGGGCTTCTTGGCGCGCGAGGGCGCGATCGTTTCGCGCAGCTTCGCAAAAATTTTCTTCAGCATGACAATTGGTAAGCCCGCCAGCCTCGCGGAAACTATCCCCTTTGCAACCCCGGATGTGGCCGCCTTCACGCCGGGCGAACCGGCGCTTGACACAATCCTAAGCGTAACTCTTGTGGTTACATTAAGTCATGAGTGGAAACTCCCGCTTCGCCGTCAGCGTGCACATGCTCGCCTACCTGGCCTACCGTCAGGGGGCCGCGGTGCCGTCGGCGGAGATCGCGTCGAGCGTGGATACCAATCCCGTCGTCATCCGCCGCTTGCTTTCCGCCTTGGTCAAGGCGCGTCTGGTCGCGGCCCGGAAGGGTGCCGCCGGCGGTTTTTCGCTCTCGGCGCCGCCGGAAGGCATTTCTCTCCTCGGCATCTACCGGGCGGTCGAGCCGAAGCCGGATCACGGCCTCCGTCACTTCTCGCCCAATCAAAAGTGTCCCGTCGGCGCGAAGATCGAGACGATCCTCGGGGGCGTGCTCGCGAAGGCACATGCCAGCATGGAGGCCGAACTCGCGCGGGTCAGCCTCGCCGACGTGCACCGCCAGCTCCACGCCGTCTGCACGGGCAGGCGGTAAAAAAATTTCGGCTCAAATGTAACACTTTTAGTTCCATTAATTATGACCACGAATCCATCCGCCCGCGCCGCCGCCTCCGTCTCGACGGCTTTCCAGTCTCAGTCCGGGCTCGACGAACTCGCCGGCCCGCAAGCCGCATGACCTCCTCCCTTCGTCTCGCCTCCGTCGCCCTTCGCGTCTCCGACCTCGCGCGAATGATGGATTTCTATTCGCGCCAGCTCGGCTTCGTCGTCCTCCGGCAATCGGCCGGTGGCGTCGAACTGGCGACCGCGGCGGACAGGCCCGCGATCCTCACGCTCATCGCGGACCGCGGGGCGCCGGCGCCGGCGCGCGACACGGCGGGACTCTTTCACGCCGCGCTGCTCCTCCCCACGCGCGCCGCCCTCGGCGGCTGGCTGCGCCGCGCGGCGGACGCGGGCGTCGAGTTCGACGGTTTCTCCGATCACGGCGTCAGCGAGGCACTCTACCTCACCGATCCCGACGGCAACGGCCTCGAGTTCTACGCCGACCGACCGCGTGAACGGTGGCCCTTCAAGGACGGCGGCCTCGCCATGGGCACGCTGCCGCTCGATGTCGATTCGCTGCTCCGTGCCGGCGCGTCGTCCGGCCCGACGCCATTGCATGGTGCCCGCTGGGGGCATCTCCACCTGCGCGTTACCGACCTTGATCGCAGCGAAAAATTCTATCGCGACCATCTCGGCGTCACCGTGACGCAAGGCTCCTATCCCGGCGCCCGTTTCCTCGCCGCCGATGGTTATCACCACCACCTTGGACTCAACACCTGGGGGCGGCCGCGGTCGCCGCAGCCGTCCGGCGCGCTCGGCCTCGCGGCCGCGACCTTCGCCCGCAAGGGCGGCGGCGCCCCGAAAGACTTGACCGATCCCGACGGCATCGGGCTTCGCCTGATCCCCGACTAGCGGGCCGCCCCGCGCCGCGGGCGCTCAGAGGTTCGACTTGATCTTGTCGAGGAGCATCCGCGAGAGCGATTCGTCGCCAAACGTGTCCACGCGGATCCGCACCCGCGTGAGATTGTCCGCGGAGCGGTCGAGCTTGATGTCGATCTTCCGGTCCTGACCGGTGCGCGCCGTGATAGCGGCGTCCACCGTGCTCTTGCCTTCGTTGATCTTCGCAAACTGCAGTTGCTCGAGGGCCCGGTTCGTCGCCCGGTCGACCGCATCGATGCCTCCGTTCACCGTGGCGTTGAGTTCGCCGCGCACATAGGCGACTGCGCCGGCCCCGGCCGCCCCCGCCGCCCCCACGGCCACAAGAAAGCAGCCTGGGCTGAAGGCGAGCATGGCGATGACAGCGGCCAGCACGGCAAATCGATGCAGGGGATGGTGGGATGGCATGTTCATAGTCCTGCCATAGACCAACGTTTCCCGGCCCGGTTGCGCCAGCCCCGGAGGTAACGGGCGCGTAAAGTTCATCCCCGATGGAACTTTCACCGCCTTGTTCGCGCTTGGCTTGACCGCAGGCCGGGCGCAATCTCCCCGCCGTCCCCACTTCTTCCGCCACGCATGAACAACGACACCCGCTGGCTCGCCCGCCTCGGCATCGATCAGGGCCTCTTCACCCGTCCGCAATGCCTGCAGGTCCGCGCCAAGCTCGGCGAAGACGCCGACCTCATGGCCTACGCCCAGGAGTTTATCGACTCCGCCATCGTCACCGATGTCGAGACGCTGGAGAAAGTCGCCGACCTCGCGCTCACGAAAGCCGAGAAGGGCCCGCCGGCGAACGACCCGTTTGAGGAATCCGGCTCGAGCGTGCCGTTTGTCCAGACCGGTCCCGCCAAGACGGCCGCCACCTTCAAGGCCGCGGCCGGTGCCCCCCAGTTCGCCTTCGACACGATCGCGAAACTGGACGACGCGGCCCTCGCCACGGCCCTGCGCGGCCTCCTGAAGGACACCGGCCTCTTCGGCGCCAGCGATCTCCACCTCTCGACCGGGGCGCGTCCCTTCGTCCGCAAGAATCGCGCCCTCTCCTATCTCTCCGATTACGTGCTCACCCCGGAGGACTCGCTGCGCTTGAACGTCTCCCTCCTCGCCCCCGAGCAGAAAAAAACTTTTCTCGAGCGCAAGGACTACGACTACGCCCTCGCGGTCACGGCCACGGAACGTTACCGGGTCAACCTGATGTTCCACAAGAACGGCGCCGCCGGCGCCTACCGCCTCGTCCCTGCGGAAACGCGCACGCTCGAGGAGCTCGGCTACAAGCCGCACATCGCGACCCTCCACAAACTTCTCTCCTACCACAACGGCCTCATCCTGATCACGGGGCCCGTCGGCTCGGGCAAGACGACGACCCTCGCCTCGATGGTCGCCTACCTCAACGAGACCCGCACCGACCACATCATCACGGTCGAGGACCCGATCGAGGTCGTCCAGCCCGCCCGGGGCTGCAATGTCACCCAGCGCGAGGTCGGCCCGCATACCAAGTCGTTTTTCACGGCGCTCAAGGGCGCCCTCCGCGAGGATCCCGATGTCATCGTCATCGGCGAACTCCGCGACCTCGAGACGATCGAGATGGCGATCAGCGCCTCGGAAACGGGCCATCTCGTCATCGGCACCATGCACACGAGCGACGCTGCCACGACGCTGAACCGCCTCCTCGATGTCTTCCCGCCCGCCCAGCAGACGCAGATTCGCGCCAGCGTCGCCGAGAGCCTCCGCGGCGTCGTCTGCCAGCGCCTGCTCCCATCGCCCGAGGGCGATCTCGTCCTCGCCTGCGAGATTCTCATCAGCAACACCGCGATTCAAAACCTGATCCGCGAGGGCAAGTCCGCCGGCCTGCGCAACACGATGGAGACCGGGGTGAAGGAGGGGATGTGTCTCATGGACAACGTCATCTTCGGCCTCTGGAAGGAAAACAAAATCTCCGCCGCCACCGCCAACGCCAATATCACGAACCGCGTCCTGAAGGCGAAAATCACCTGACCCATGGCCGCCATCGATTCCCTCCTCCGCCAGATGCTCGAAAAGGGCGGCTCCGACCTGCACCTCACGGTCGGTCTCCCGCCGAAGACCCGCGCCTCCGGCTCGCTCCAGGCGATGAGCGACCAGCCGGTCGACGCCAAAACCATGGAGGCGCTCCTGAAGGAAATCGTCCCCGAGCGCCGCTGGGTCGAGTTTCTCGAGCGCAAGGACCTCGACCTCGCCCACGAAATCCCCGGCCTCGCGCGGTTCCGCGGCAACTATCTCTACAATCACTGGGGCCAGGCGGCGGTCTTCCGCCAGATCCCGGCGAAGATTCTCTCCTTCGACGAGCTCAAGCTGCCCGAGGCGCTGAAAAAACTCTGCCACCTCGACCAGGGCCTCGTCGTCGTCACCGGTCCCACCGGCTCCGGCAAGTCGACCACGCTCGCCGCGATGATCGACTACATCAACTCGAACCTCGCGAAGCACATCATCACGATCGAGGACCCGATCGAGTTCGTCCATCCGGTGAAGAAGTGCGTCATCGTCCATCGCGAGGTTGGCGAGCACACCCAGTCGTTCGCCGCCGCGCTGAAGGGCGCCATGCGCCACGACCCCGACATCCTGCTCCTCGGTGAAATGCGCGAAATGGAAACGATCAAGCTCGCGCTCGGCTGCGCCTCGATGGGCATGCTCGTCTTCGGCACGCTGCACACGAACAACGCCCCGAAGACGGTCGACCGCATCATCAACACCTTTCCCGCCGAGGAGCAAAACCAGGTCCGCATCATGCTCGGCAGTTGTCTCGCCGGCGTCGTCGCCCAGCTCCTCTGCAAACGCATCCCGAAGGGGCGCTGCGCCGTCCACGAAATCCTGCTCTCGCACGAGGCGCTGCCCAACACGATCCGCAGCGGCCAGATTGGAAACATCAAGACCATCATCGAGAGCGGCGGCGGCGACGGGATGGTCACGATGGACAACAGCCTCATGGCGCGCGTGAAGGACGGCACGATCGAGCCCAAGGAAGCCTACATGAAGGCCGCGATCAAGGCCACCTTCGTCCCGCTCCTCAAGCCCGGCGACCTCGACGGCGGACATTGAGTCCGGCGCCGCCCGCCCCCGCCCGCGATTCGGTCACAACCGGTCCGCCCCGGCCGCGCGGTGCGGCAACACGCCGCTGATCCGCCAGCCGGCGCGCTCCTTGACCAGAACGTAGTCGTAAGGCGCGTCGGCGTCCTTCGCAAACACGTGCACCCGCACCGTCGCCCGCTGGCCGTCGTCGCGCACGAGTCCGAATTCCGCCCGCGTGTTCGCGAGGATTTCCGGATAGTTGTTTTGGACGATCGCGACGAACGCCCGGAGCGGCGTCTGCGCCCGGAGCGCGGCCGCGCCAAAACTGTAGGCCTTCTTCAGTTCGCCCGCCCGAAACGCCGTGAGCTGCGCCTCGATCACCGCGACCACTTCTTTCCGCACGTCCGGCTTGCTCGCATGCGTCCCGCCGTCTTCGTCCTGCGCCCGCGCTGGCGCCACGAACGCGAACCCGCCGGCCAATGCGGCCGCAATTGTCATCCAGCGTTTCATCCCGCCCGACCATGACAGGGCGGCGCGCCAGCGCAACCCGCCGCTATTTCGGCTCCAGCAGCAATTCGCGCAGCGTTCGCGCGAAGTCGGCGATCCGGTAGGGCTTGGGCACCATGGCCCGGAACCCGTGCGCGCGAAAATTCGCCATGACCGGATCGCTCGAATAGCCGCTCGACACGATGCCGCGGGCGTTGGGGTCCGCCTTGAGGATCTCCCGCATCGCTTCCGCGCCGCCCATCGCCCCCGGCACGGTGAGATCCATGATCACGATGTCGAACGGCCGCCCGCCCGCCCGCGCCAGGGCAAACTGTTCCACCGCCTCGCGCCCGTCCGCCGTCACGATGGTCTCGAGGCCGAGCCGTTCGAGCAGCGTGCGCGTCATCAGCCGGATCGGCTCCTCGTCGTCCATGAACAGCACCCGCCCTTGCATCGGCTCGAACGGCGATGCGGACACCGGCTTTTCCGTGGGCTCCACTTGCGCCGCGGGCAGCCAGACGCGAAACGTCGTCCCGCGCCCGAGCGTCGACTCCACCGTGACGTGGCCCCGGTGCTTGCGCACCACGGAAAAAACCGTGGCGAGCCCGAGGCCGGACCCGTGTTCCTTGGTCGTGAAGAACGGCTCGAAAATCCGCACCAGGTGTTCGGGCGCGATGCCCTGCCCGTTGTCCGCCACGTCCAGCCGCAGGTAATCGCCCGCGGCGAGCGGCGGCACCGCGCCGGCCGCCAGCGTCTCGTTGCAGAGTCCGATCCGGATCACGCCGCCGGCCGGCATCGCGTGGACGGCGTTGATCACGAGATTCTGCACCACCTGGCCGATCTGTCCCCGATCGGCGTCCGCCGGCCGCACGTTGGCCGCGAGATCGAATTCGCACCGGACGGTCGCGCCGTGCAACGCGAACTCGGCGGCCTCCCGCACGATGTCCGGCAGCGAAACCGCCGTCCGCACGGGTTCGCCGCCACGGGCGAACGTGAGCAATTGCTGCGTCAGTTCCCGCGCGCGCAGGGTCGCCCGTTCCGCCTCGCGCAACCACCGGCCGGCCGAGGCCGCCGTTCTTTCGTCGAGCAAGGCGATCGTCAGGTTTCCCATCACGACGGCAAGCAGGTTGTTGAAATCGTGGGCGATGCCGCCGGCCAGGAGTCCGACCGACTCGAGCTTGGAGGCGCGCAGCATCTCCGCCTCGAGGCGCGCGCGCTCCGCGACATCCCGCAGCACCACCACGGCGCCGATCCCCCGGTCCGTCCCATCGTGCATCGGGGCGCACCGGCCCTCGACCAGGCGTGCCGCGCCCTGCCGCGGTTGCAGGAGCGTTTGCGGCGGCAGGTCGACCGGCGCGTTGGCGCTCAGCGCCGCCGCCACCGGGGCCGGCACCGGGCGGCCGGTTTTTTCGTGGCAGAGCGCAAACACCTCCGCGATGGGCCGGCCGATCGCCGCCGCGGCCGGCCAGCCGGTGAACTCCGCCGCCGCCTCGTTCATGAACTGCACCCGGCCCTCGACATCGGTCGTCACCACGCTCTCCGTCATCGCCCCCAGCGTCACGCTCAGCCGCTCGCGTTCGGCGGCGAGCGCGGACTGCACGGACTTGACGTCCGTGAGGTCGACCATGGCGAGCTGGGTGTGCTCGTAACGCGGCCGCCCGCCATCCACCGGAATCCACCAGCGTTGATAGACGGTGCGCACGAGGCCATCGAGTCCGCAGATCCGCGTCTCCCCATCGACCAGATTGCGCCCGTCCCACACCGCCAGCAGCGCCTCGCGGCGCGTTTCGATCGCCTCGGGCGTGAGAATCCGCGCGAGGCTTGACTTGACCTCGTCCGTCGAACGCGCCCCGAGGAGCAGGAGCGCCGCCTGGTTCATGCCGGTGATTGGCAGGTGCCCCAGCATCTCCTCGGTTTCCTCGCGGTGCTTTTCGAACCACCGGCGCAGGTCGGTCTCGCCGCTTTCCCGCAGCCGCCGCAGCTTCTCGACTGTCGCGCGGGAATCGAGCTCCACGATGGCCACCGGCGAGTGTTCGTAGAGTTCGCGGTAGCGCTCCTCGCTCGCCCGGAGCGCCGTCTCGGCCTCCTTGCGGGCGGTGACGTCGGACACGACGCCCTGCAGGCCGGTCAACTGCCCGCCGGGGCCGCGCACCGCGCGCACGTTCTCCTTGATCCAGATCGTCGTGCCGTCCTGCTGGCGCACTTCCGACTCGAAATTCGTCACGCGGTCGCCGGCCCCCAGCAATTTGAAAAACTCGTCGCGCCGCGTCGGCGACGCGTAGAGCCACGCCGTCTTTTCCGGCGCCACGTTCAACAGTTCCTCGGTGCTGGCGAAACCGAGCAACCGCGCCATCGCCGGGTTCGCGTTGCGAAACCCCCCGTCGGGCCTCGATTCGTAGACGCCCTCGATCGCGTTTTCGAACAACTCGCGAAACCGATCCTCGCTCGCCCGCAACTCGCGGGCGTGGCGGGCCGACAGGTAGCGCAGCCAGAGCGCCACGGCGATGACCCCCGCGCCGGCAAGCAGCGAGAGTCCCAGGAGCGGACCGAGCGGACCGGCTGCCGGCAACTCAGCCCACGGGGGCAGAATGGCGAGGGTCGGCGGCGGGGCGGGGACGGGCATCCCCGGCAGCCAAAGGTGCGAAGCCGTTTTTGTCGAGGACACGCCGCCCGCCCGCGAAAACCCATCGCGCCGGCCGCCGTTTCGCCCCACGCTGCCGGCATGTCCCTCCAGATCCGCCCCGCTGCCGTCGCCGACCTGCCGCTGATCCTCGAATTCATCCGCGCCCTCGCGGCCTACGAAAAACTCCTCGACGAGGTCGAGGCCACCGAGGACCGGCTGCGCGCCACGCTCTTCGGTCCGCGCCCGGCGGCCGAGTGCGTGCTCGCCTTCGAGAGCGGCACGCCCGCCGGCTTTGCGATTTATTTTTCCAACTACTCCACGTTTCTCGCGAAACCCGGGCTTTACCTCGAGGACCTGTTCGTCGCGCCGGCGTTTCGCGGCCGCGGCATCGGCAAGGCGCTGCTCCTGCATCTGGCCCGGCTCGCCAACGCGCGCGGCTGCGGCCGGATGGAGTGGGCTGTCCTCGACTGGAATCAGCCGGCGATCGAATTCTACGAGGCGCTCGGCGCCCGCCGGATGCGCGCATGGCAGGTGTGCCGCCTGACCGGCGCAGCGCTCGAACAATACGCGTAGCACAGGCGGATCGGTCTTCCCCTTTTTTCCTCCTTCTTTCCCTTTCTCCCGCCATGCCGCCCGGGCGACCGACGAAAGCTATGTCATGAACGCCTCCTTATACTGGATCGACGCCTTCGCCGACCGGCCCTTCGCGGGCAATCCAGCCGTGGTCGTTCCGCTCGAACGCTGGCTCCCCGACACCGCGCTGCTGCGCATGGCATTCGAGCATGGCGTCGCCGAGACGGCGTTCTTTGTCCCGGCCGGCGAAGCCCGTTTTCACCTGCGGTGGTTCACGCCCACGGTCGAGGTCGACCTCTGCGGCCACGCCACACTCGCGGCGGCTCACGTTCTGTTTCACGAGCGGGGGCAACGCGGCGGCCGCGTGACGTTCGATTCGCGGTCGGGCCCGCTGGTCGTCGCGCGCCGCCCCGACGGAAAACTCGAGCTCGATTTTCCCGCGACCCCGGTCGCGGCCGAAACGGATGCCACGGTCGCCCGCTCCGTCGCGACCGCGCTCGGCCGGCCGCCTGAATGGCTCGGGCGCTCGACTTTCGACCGCTTCGCCGTCCTGCCGGATGCGGCGGCCGTCCGCGCCTTGCGCCCCGATCCGGAACACGTCACGGCCGCGGGCGGTCGCGGCCTGATTGTCACGGCCCCGGGCGACGGCACATGCGATTTTGTGTCCCGCTTCTTCGCGCCGCAAAGCGGGATCGCCGAAGACCCGGTGACCGGATCGGCCCACTGCGCCCTCGCCCCCTACTGGGCGGAACGACTCGGGAAAACCGAGCTTCACGCCCGCCAGATTTCGGCGCGCGGCGGCGAACTCTGGTGCGAGATTGCGCGAGAGCGGGTGAAAATCGCCGGCCACACCGCGCTCTATCTCCGCGGCGAAGTCATCCTCTGAGCAGTTCCCGTGTGTTTTTTGCGTTGCCGGAGCCGTCATTTGCGAAGGTAAATACGCCGCATGTCCAATGTGCCTCCGCCCAATGCGGCGCTCGCCGAGCTCGCCGAAGTCCTGGGCGAGGACAACGTCCGCACTCTCGTGCGCACCTTCCTGCGGGATTTTCCCGTGTCGTTCAGCGAATTGTCGGGCGGCGATCGCGCCAACCGTCACCGGATCGCCCACAGCATGAAGAGCAACACCCGGCTGGTGGGCGCCATGGAACTCTCGCAACGGATGGCGGCGCTGGAAACCCGGCTCGAACAGGCGGGCGGCGGCGACATCACGCCGGAGGATCTCGCGGCCATCTCCCGCGAATACGAGGTCATCGCGGCGCCCCTGCGCGCCTTCACCGGTCCCTGAGCCGGTGTCAGTCGTCCACCAATCCGGCCTGGATGCACCAGCGCGTGAGGCTCGCAACCTCGCGGACGCCGATCTTCTCCATGATGTTCGCCCGGTGCTTTTCCACCGTGCGCACGCTGAGGTTCAGGGTCGCGGCGATCTCCTTCGACATCTGGCCCGCGGCCACGAGGCGGGCGATCTCCTGCTCGCGTTCCGTGAGCGGCACATCGAGCGGCCGGCGCACGCTCGCCAGCGCCGTTCCCGCCCCGCCCTTCGCCCGCACGCGGCTCGCAAAAAACATTCCGCCGCCGCGCACCGTTTCGACGGCGCTCAGCACGTATTCGATCGGTTCGGTCTTGTCGACGTAGCCGTTCACGCCGAGCGCCATCAGCTCGGCCGGCAGCCGCTCGCTCGGGTGCGCGGTGATGACGAGGATCTTCGTGTCCGGCGAGGCGCGGCGCACCTCGCGCGCGATTTCCATGCCGTTCAAGTCGGGCAGCATGAGATCCACCACCAGCATGTCCGGCTTTTCCCGCAGGCAGAATTCGAGCCCGGGCTTGCCCATGCCGAATTCGCCCACGACCTGCAGCCCTTTCACCTTGCCCAGGGTCAGCAGAATCAGCTGGCGAAACATGGTCTCGTCTTCGATGAGGACGGCGCGGAGATTACGCATGCAAGTTTTCGGGATCGAAGTAAGCAATTCTGCCTGACCCCGCTCCGCAGAACTACGGATGCGTGGCCATGCAATGTTTGTTAGTATGTAGCGTCTGACAATCACGATGACAGAACTCAAGCTCAAGCACACATTAAGTGCGGCTGGCGGCCACGGCTTGGCCCGCCGGGCGGGGCTGGGCCTGCGGGAGAACGCCGGATGAGCGAGCCCGCCAAGAGTCCCGACCGGGCCCATGTTCTCATCGTGGAGGACTCGTCCGTGTTTCGCGAGATGCAGGGCCTCCTGCTCCGCCAGGCCGGCTATGCGGTCTCCGGCCACGAGCATCCGGACGCCGCCCTCGCCGCCGCGAAGGAACGCGCCTACGATCTCGTGATCATCGACTATGAGCTGCCCGGCATGAACGGCGAGCAGTTCATGCACGCCCTCCGGAAGATTCGTCCCGGGATCGCCGTCGTCTTTGTCTCCGGTTCCCTCACCCTCGAGCTCGCGATCCATCTCGGCAAACAGGGCGTCGCCGGCATTTTCAACAAGCCGGCCAATCCGAAGATTCTCCTGGAGAAAATCAACGAGACCCTCGCCCGCACCGGTTCGCGCGACGCCGCGCTCCCCGGTCGCTCCAATTCGCCGCTGCCCGCCGCCCGCCGCGGCAACTCGAATTCGCCGTTCGCCACCGTGACCGCCGCGCCGGCCGAGCCCACCGACGACCAGCTCGCCTACGTGCCGCAGCACGTGATCGGCCGCTCCGCGCCGTTTCGCGATTTCACCCACCGGCTGTGGAAGGTCCGCGATTTTCGCGCCGTCCTCCTGTTGCAGGGCGCCGACGGCAGCCCGTTCGTGCCGCTCGCCCGCGAACTCGCCGAGATTTCCATCTTTCGCAACGGCCCCGTCATGGTCTGCGACGCCGCGCGCTTCGAGACCCGCCACCTGATCGAGGTGCTCGCCCCCTGCCTCCTTTCGCAGGACGCGGGCACGCTCGTCATCACCGGCGTCGAGACCTTCACGTCCGAACAGCAGAAAGTCCTGCAAACGCTCGCGTCCAGCCGCGACATGTTCCTGCCGTTCGCCCGCCGTTTCCGCCTCGTGGTCGCCGCCGCCGCCAACCTTTCCGAACTCGCCGACGCGGGCCAGTTCGACGAAACGCTGTTCTACAAGATCAGCTCCCTGAGCCTGTCGGTCCCGACGCTGGCCGAGATGGCCGGCGATATCGCGGGGAACGCCCGTCACCTCTTGCAGGAACACCGCGCCGCGAACAACCTTGCGCTGCCGATCGCGCTCGAGCCCGGCGCCGAAAGCTGGCTCGCCAGCCAAGCCTGGCCAGGCAACTACGATCAACTTTCTCGCGTCCTGCTCGCAGCCCTCGAGATCGCGGGCTCGAAAATCACCGTCGCCGCCCTTGAGGCCAGCCTGCGCCGGGACCTCGAAACGTCCGCCAGCAACCGCCCGGCGGCGCCCGCCCGCCCGCGCCGCACGCGTTCTCCCTTCGTCACGATGACCGAGGTTGCGACTCCGGCTCCCACGCCCGCGCCGGCCGTTGTCGCGGCCCCGGCCAATGGGCCGCTTTCCAGCCCCGCCCCGGCCCGGCCGACGCCCGCCCGTGCGGCCGTGCTCACGGCCCGCAGCATCTTCCGGCCCGCGTCCCGCGCCTACGATTTTGGCCAGCGCCTTGCGGCGTCCCTCGGCGCCGCCGAGGCCATTGCCGGCGCGTTCTGAACCGGACGCGCCGGCTCCTGTTCCCTCCTCTGGCGGCCTTCCGCGGCGACCGGCGCGCCCGCCCGGCGATTTCCTTGCGTTTCGCATTCGCCAAACGCCCGGTGGGAATCAATGTCGGGGGTTCACGTCAAATGCCGACCCCCGAGACCAGCGACCGCCGCCAAATCGTTGGCGATGAGCTTTTCCGCCATCTCCCCGATGAGGGCGCCATCCGTTCGAGCGATGGCCAGCGCGCCGCCGCCGTTTCACCGGAGTTCGTTCGCAGCCTGCATGAAAGCCTGGCCCGGGATCAGGGCGATTCCGCCCACCATCTGCTTTATGCCTGCGGCTACGAATGGGGATTGCAGGACATGGTCCGCCTCACCCATCGCCTGCGCGCCGACCGCGGCAGCGAAAACCTCGATGTCTGGCACATGGAAGCGAACGTTGTCTTTGAGAGCTGGTGGGCGCCGCTCACGGCCGCCGGCTGGGGCCGGTGGGTGCTCGACCTTTCCGCGGCCGCCAAGGGAGTTTGCCTCGTCGAACTGCGCAATAGCGCCGTCGCCGCCGCCCACTCCGGCGTCACTGCGCCCGTTTGCCACCTCTACGCCGGGCTGTTCGCCGGTGCGGTCAGCTTTTTCAAACGCGAGGAAAACCACGCGGTCGAAATTCAGTGCGCCGCGATGGGTCACCCGTCGTGCCAGTTCGTCATCGCGCCCGGCGCCCAGATCGACGCCATCGAGGTCTGGCGCAAACAAGGCGCCGACGCCGCGGAAATCCGCCGCCGCCTGGCTTGAACCAAGCTGCTCGCGCCCGTTCCTGAAAATGCCTTCGCCCGACGCCACGCCCCTTCCGCCGCCGCTCGACGCTCTCTTCGACGGCCGCGGCTTTCGCGTCGATGCCGCCGCGGGCACGGTCGCGGACCACGACGGCAGCCGCCTCGTGTTTCTCCCGCACAATCTGGTGCGCAGTCTCCACGGCTTGCTGCGCGCGGAAAAAAATGCCGTCTGGCAAACCACCTTCCTGCAATGCGGCATCGCCCTGGGGCGGAAAGTGGCTGCCGGCCTCGATGCCGAGCTCGGCCGGCTGGACCAGCCGGTCCTCGCCGCCCTCCCGCTCGAGACCTGCCTCGTTTTCATCGAGCGCCACTTTGCCTCCCACGGCTGGGGGCGGCTGAAGCTCGACCTCACCGACGCGCCCGAACACGGCCTCGTGAGCGCCCAACTCCACGGCAGCTACTTTGTCGAGGTGCTCGCTGACGCCGGCGAGTTCGTCGATCCCCTGCTCTCCGGGATTCTCCAGGGATTCTTCGAGCATGTCAGCGGACAGGAACTCGGCTGCCTTGAAATCGCCTGCGCGCGGAAAGGTGCCGCGCACTGCACCTTTGTCATCACCGCCCCCGACCGGCTGGCCGCCGTGGCCCCGCTCCTCGGCACCGCGACCGCCGAGGCGATCATCGCCCGCCTCAAATCCTGAGGCGTCCGCCGCCCGCTTCGCGCGCCCGCGCGTGCAGCCAGCGGCGCAGCGCCCGGAAATCCTCCGGCAGGAAAACCCCGCGGTGCGCCGCAAACTCCACGGCGCCGGCGCGCCACTCGCGCGCCAGATATTTTTCGTGCTGCGCCGGCGTCAACGCGATCCAGTGCGGGCAGTCGACGCAGTGCGCCCCGCTGATCCTTCCCCGCACGCGCTTCAGTTCCTGCCGCCGGCACGAACCGTCGGCCGCCATCTCGCGGAACGAGTCGCGGCACTTTTTGAATTCCGGATAAAGACAGGCCTTCACGAGTTGGCGCGCCGCGACCGCGAGCAGGGGATTGTCCACTCCCGCGAGGACGCGCGCGACCAGCGGGGCGCACTCTTCGTCGGACATTTCCCCCGGTTCGCCCCGTTCGCCCGGCGCCAGCGGCCGGGGCAGCCCGCGCCCGGCGACCAGCTCCCACAGCCGCGCGCCGAACGCCGCCAGTTCCGCGTCCGGCGGCACCGGCTGCGCGTTCTGCGCCAGGAAGCGCGCGAGGACGGCGCGCACGAGCTCGGGAAAATCCCCGGGGTCTAGATTCATCGGGTGGAGCCCAGCCGAGGCGCCGTCGTCCGTCAACTCGCGCGCCTCGTCCCGCCCGATCGCGGCGTCTCGCGTCATGAGCGGGAATAATTGTCATGGTCACACCTTCATGTTTTATGAAACTGTGCTGGTCGCAAACTCCGCCCGCTAGCCCTGCCCGCCCGTCCCGTTTTCCCGTAGCCTGTGCCCGTTCCGCCACCTCGTTCCCTCCTCCTCCCATGATCCAGACGCTGACCCCGCCTGCCGCCGCTCCCCTGTATGTCGAGCTGGCGCGTTCCCTCGAACAGTTGATCGAGCAGGGCACCCTGCGCCCCGGCCACCGGCTGCCCTCCGTCCGCCGGATGTCGCTCCAGCGCGACGTCAGCATCTCGACCGTCCTGCAGGCCTACACGCTCCTCGAGAATCGCGGCTGGGTGGAAGCGCGCCCGCAGTCGGGTTACTACGTCCGCCCGCGGCTCCCGAGCAACACGCCCGAGCCGCGCATGGCCCGCCCGATGGCGCGCCCGAGCTACGTGGGCGTGAACGATCTCACGGCCGAAGTCCTCACGCTCGCGACCAATCCCGCCTACGTGCCCTTCGGCGCCGCCTGCCCCGACCACACGCTTTTTCCCACGAAGAAGCTCGCCCGGATCCTCGCCGCCGTCGGCCGCAACGACCCCGCGCTCCTCGGCCGCTACGCGATGAACTGGGCCTACGATCCGCTGACGCGCGAGATCGCCCGCCGTTACCTGCAGGCCGGCTGTCCGCTCTCCCACGACGAACTCGTCGTCACGATCGGCTGCGCCGAGGCGCTCAACCTTTCCCTGCGCGCCGTGGCGAAGCCCGGCGATACCGTTGCCGTCGAGACGCCCACCTACTTCGGTTTTCTCGAGACCATCCAGAGTCAGGGTCTGCGCGTCGTCGAGATTCCCACCGGTCCACGGACCGGCATCTGTCTCGATGCCACCCGCGAAGCCCTCGCGAACAACGACATCAAGGCCCTCCTCGTCATGCCGAGCTTTTCGAACCCGCTCGGCTCCTGCATGCCCGACGAAAACAAGGAGAAGCTCTACCGGATCGCCGCGGAGTTCGACATCGCGGTCATCGAGGACGACGTCTACGGCGACCTGCATTTCGGCGAACGCCGCCCCAAGCCGCTCAAGGCCTGGGACACCGACGGTCGCGTGCTCCTCTGCAGTTCCTTCGGCAAGACCCTCGCGCCTTCGCTGCGCGTCGGCTGGTGCGCCCCCGGCCGCTACCTCGAGCGCGTCCGCCGGCTCAAGTTCACCAACACGCTCGGCACGCCCGTCGTGCTCCAGAAAACCGTCTCGGATTTCCTCCGCAACGGCGGCTACGATCATCATCTCCGCTCGATCCGCCGCGCGTATCACCAGCAACTGCACCTTTTCTCGCAGGCGATCCTGCGCCACTTCCCCGAGGGCACGCGGCTCAGCCGGCCCGACGGCGGCTTTGTCCTCTGGCTCGAGCTGCCGCCGGGGGTCGACACGCTCCGGCTCCACCGCGACGCCTTGAAGCATCACATCAACACCGCTCCCGGCGCTCTCTTCTCCGTGAAGGATCGCTACCGGAACTGCCTCCGCATGAACTGCGGCATTCCGTGGAGCGACACCGTCGAGGCCGCCCTCCGGACGCTCGGCGAACTGGCGAAGAAGCAGCTCTGAACCCGCCGTCATGGCCGAAGAAATCGTTGCCCTCTCGGCGCCGCCCGCCGCGGCCGACCTGGCCGGCCTCGGCGCGCTCCTGCGCGACGCGGTCGAGGGCGGCGCCTCGGTGGGCTTCATGCTGCCGCTGGCCGAAACCGACGTCTCCGCCTTTTGGGCCGGTATCTTCACCGATGTCGCCGCCGGCACCCGTGTCCTCCTGGTCGCCCGCGACGCCGGCCTAATCGTCGGCAGCGTCCAACTCGGACTCGCGACCCGCGCGAATTCCCTCCACCGCTGCGAACTTCAAAAACTCCTCGTGCTCCGTTCGCACCGCGGCCGCGGCCTCGGCACCGCCCTCATGGCGGTCGCCGAGGATTTCGCCCGGCTCCGCCATCGCACGCTCATCGTCCTCGACACGAGCGCCACCGGCCACGCCCTGAACCTCTACGCCCGCTGCGGCTACACGCGGGTCGGCGCGATTCCCCGCTACGCCCGCGATCCCGACGGACCGTTCATCGACACCGTGGTTTACTTCAAGGAACTCACGTGAAAAAGAATGTTGCCATCCTCGTCTTTGACGACGCCGAGGTCCTCGATTTTGCCGGCCCGTTCGAGGTTTTCGCCGTCACCGACGAGCTGCAGGAACATGCGCCCTTTCACACGTTCCTCGTCGGGCTCGCTCCTGGCAGCGTGCGCGCCCGCAATGGCCTCAAGGTCCTCCCCGACTTCACGCTGGAGAATTGTCCACCCCCGCAGATCCTCGTCGTCCCCGGTGGCGCGGGCACGCGTCCCTTGCTGGGAAAACCCGCGCTCCTCGAATGGCTCCGGCTGAAGGCCCGCCACGCCGAGGTCGTGATGTCGGTCTGCACCGGTGCCCTCGTCCTCGCGAAAGCCGGGCTCCTCGACGGCCTGCGCGCGACGACCCATCACGAAAATATTTCCGAACTCCGGCAGCTCGCCCCGCAGACCGAGATTGTCGGGACCGAACGCTTCGTCGACAACGGCCGGGTTCTCACCGCCGCCGGCATCTCGGCCGGCATCGACTGCTCGCTGCATGTGGTTGAACGCTTGCTCGGCCGCGCGGCCGCGATCGCGACCGCGGATTACATGGAATACCGCCGCCCATGAAAGCGCCGGCCTCCCTCCCTCATCCGCCGCACGAATTGTTCGCCCGGCCGGGCCGGGCGCACGTCCCGGGCATCGATTTTGCCCCGCACCCGCGGGCCGCTCCCCTCTCCCCCGCCGTGACCTCGACTTCGCCCGCCCCGTCCCGCACCGCCTTCCTGCTCGCCTTCGCCGCGATCTATCTCATCTGGGGCAGCACCTACCTCGGCATCCGCGTGGCAGTCGAAACCATGCCGCCCTTCCTCATGGCCGGCGCCCGCTTCCTCGTTGCCGGGACTTTTCTTTTTACGCTGCTCTTGATTCGTGGCGCGTCATGGCCGACCGCCGCACAATGGCGCGATCAGGCCATCGTCGGCACCTGCCTTCTCCTCGGGGGCAACGCGGTCGTCGCCTGGGCCGAGCAGACAGTTCCCTCCGGCCTCACGACCCTCATCCTCGGCGCGTCGCCATTTATCATGGTCATCATGGACTGGGTTCGCCCGGGCGGTTCGCGCCCCGCCACCGCCACCTGGCTCGGTCTCGCGACGGGATTCGCCGGCCTCTACGTCCTGCTCGGACCCGGTGCCTTGCCGGAGAGCGCCCGGCCCGCGCCGCTCGCGCTCGCTGCACTTTTCTTCGCGAGCTTTTCGTGGTGGGGCGGCTCGCTCTACGGCAAGCACGCAAAAAGCGGCGCCGCGCCGCTCATGGCCGCCGCCCTCCAGATGCTCTGCGGGAGCTTCGCGATGCTCGCCACCGGTTTCCTCGCGGGCGAAAGCGCGCGCATCCACCTCGCCACCATCAGCACTCACTCGTGGCTCGCATGGAGTTATCTTGTCACCGCCGGTTCGCTTGTCGCCTATCCCATCTATGTCTGGCTTCTCCAGCACAGCACGCCCGCCCGCGTCTCCACCTACGCCTACGTGAATCCCATTGTCGCCGTCATCCTCGGGTGGGCCGTCCTTCACGAACCGCTGACGCCGCGGATCGCCGTCGCCGCTGCGATCATCATCGGCGCCGTCGCCATCATCACGATCACGAAGAGCCGCGTTCCCTCTCCGAAGCCTGCATCCCGGCGGTGACTCCGCGCACGAATTCCGCTTGAGCCGCCTGCCGGGCGGGCGCTTCATGCGCTCGCGCCATGTCCGCCGGCTCCGTCCGTCACCCCGTCACGCTGGTCCGCGTGCTCGTCATCGAGGACCATCCCGTCGTTCGCGAAGGCCTCGCCGGCCTCCTTGAGCGCGAGGGGGGATGCGCGATCGCCGGTCGTGCCGGCTCCGCCCGCGAGGCCCGAACCCTCGCCCCCGCCTGCGCGCCCGATATCATCCTCCTCGATCTCATGCTGGAACACGAGGATGGCCTCACGCTGATCGGCGAACTCGCCACGCTGGCGCCGGCCGCACGCGTGCTGGTTTTTTCGCTCCAGCCCGAGGAAATCTACGCCGAGCGCTGCCTGCGCGCCGGCGCCCACGGCTACGTGTCGAAACAGGAGCCGCTGCCCGTGCTCTACGGCGCCATCCGCACGGTCGCCGCCGGCGGCATCCACGTGAGCCCGCGCGTCACCGCCACGACGCTCGCGAATCTTCGCGGCAACGCGGCCTCCCAGGCCACTTCCGAAGCGGCGCTCACCGATCGCGAGCTGCACGTCTACCGCCTGACCGGTCTCGCGCTTTCCACGCGCGACATCGCGGAGAAACTCGGCATCAGCGTGAAAACCGTCGAGGCGCACCGTGAGAACATCAAGACCAAGCTCGGCGTCGACACCCACGCCGCCCTCGTTGCCCGCGCCGCACAGTGGGTGCAAGCCGCCGGGCGCCGTTGACGTCGCTCCGCCTCGGGCCGCCCCCTACTTCCGAATCGGGCCGCCGGCCCGACGCGCCGCGACCTCTTTTTCTCTACCCTGCTGGGCCTCGCAACCCAACCGCCAGCCATGAGCACCTCCGAAATTATTCCCCTTTCGCCCCGCTTGATCGCCATCCGTATTCTCCGCGGACTCGCGCTGCTCGGCCTCACGCTCGGACTCACGTTCATTGTCGATCTGGTTCTGCTCACGGCGTTCCCGCAGATGCACAAGCTCTTTGGGGGCCTGATTTGGGGACAGCATCGCCCGTTCGATGCCGGCTTGCCCGTCGCCCTCGCGTTGATCGTGCTGACTCCGCTCATTCTCGGCTCCGTGGCCCGTCGCCTGCCAATGCGCTCGCCGCGCGGCCGGGTTTATTTCGGACTTGCCGTCATTTCGACGCTGGTGGTCAACCTGGTCGTGGTCGCATCCTTCCCGTCGGTCGTCGGTGGATTCGTCTCTCTGACCGGGACGTTCCTCTCGAAAACCTACGGCCTGTCGCTGACGATGATCGTCGTAACCTTGGCCGTGCTGGGCTTTGCCACCTGGCGCCTGCGTCCCGGTTTGCCGCGCAGTTTTGTGTTCCTCGCTCTCGTGGTCGCGTCGGTGCTGGTCGCCGATCTGGTCCTGGTCGCCTTTTGCCGACCGCTGTTCGATGAGGTCAGCGACCTGATCTGGAGGTTTACCGACAATGCCGACAGTGAAGCGGTCTCCACGCTTGTCCTCGTTCTTATTTTGGTCGGACTGGTTCCGACGGTGGTATTCGGCGCCTTATCGCGGCTGCGACGGCACTCGTGGTGGTGGGTCGGCGGCGGCTACCTCACGCTCGCGCCGGTGTTCGCCTATCTGGCGACTGACGATCCGGTCGTCCGCCGCCCGCTGACGATGGAGGAAATCTCCCCGGCGTTTTCCGGCGCGGAAAACAGTTTCGAGGTGCTGATGCGCTACGGCAAAAACCATCCGCTGGGCCAGACCTTCCGTGCGCCGGACCGCATTTGGAAAAACTTCAAGCCCGGCGAGGCGCTTGACCCGGGAAATCCCGGTCAATGGCTCGCCTTTCTCACCGCGCACCAGGCCGACATCGAGGCCGATTGGGCCGACCTTGCTCCCATGCGCACGTGGTGGGCCGAGCTAAACGCCTTCGATCGCATCGGCGATCTCACGCCCACCCGGTTCGATGCCGAGATCATCACGTTCGCTCCACTGCGGACGATGTCGCAGCACGGCTGCGCCATGGCGAGTCTGCAAGCCCTCGCCGGCCATGGGGACGAGGCGATCGATACGCTGCTGCCAATCCTGCAGGTCGCGCGCAAACTTCAGCCGTCCGACCGCACGCTCGTGCGCCAGATGATCGCCATTGTGATGGAACGCATGAGCGTGCAAACCGCCGGATTCATCCTCGACCACACCGCCATCTCACCCGTGGCGCGTGCCCGCCTCGTGGCCGCGCTCGCGGTTCCCGGCGGCGGTCCAGCCGGCGCCCGCCGGCTGGTCGCGACCGAATACGTCTTCACCCTCCGGGCCTCACTCGTCCGACCGGTCGGCGATTTGCTGGACGTAAATTCCCCCTGGCTCCGGCGGTCGCTCAATGTTGTCGGCCCTTTCGTCTATAATCCCCATGCCACCATGAATCTCTACGGCGAGTTTGTCGCGGATCTCCAGGAGCTTATCGGCAACCGGCAATTTGACCAGATCGCTGCCCGCACCGCCCGGTTCAGCACCGAGGATATCCGTCCCCACTTCAAGAATTTCCTCGGACGGGCCCTGTTGGGAATTTCCACCCCGGTTTTTGGAAAGGTGGGCGAATCCTACTGGAAAACCCAGGATCTCCGCGCGGGCCTGCTCGCTCGTCTCACGAAAACCTGACCGCGTTCCCGCGATGTCGCCCGCCGACTACCTCCCGTTGCTCTCCTGTCTCGGCTGGCTCGCCGCCCTCATGTTTGCCGCCGTCTGGCCCAGCCTGCCAGGTGCCGTGGGACGACGCCACGCCGGCTGGTTGCTCGGTTTTTGCGCGGCACGCCTCCTCGTCGCGGCGCCGGGCCTCGTCATCGATGTCGATCCGGAATGGCGTCAACTTGCCGCGGTCCTCGGCGGCCTCCTGCTCTGGGAATTCGCCCGCCGCGTCTGGAACGATGCCGGCCGGCACCACGTCCCCGCCTTCACCCACTTGCCGGCCGTCGAATGTCTCGCCCTGGTCGGGGCTGTGACGATCGGGGGCAGTGCACGCCCCGGATGGTTCCTGCCCGTCGACGTGCTCTACTCGACCCTGCCGGGCCTGCTCGGCGGCGCCGCCGCCCTGATGCTCTGGCGCTGTCTCGACCACGAAACCGACTCGCGCCGCCGCGTCGCCCTCCGCCTTGCGAGTGTCGGACTCGGACTCTACGGCATTCCCGGTGAAACGTGGAGCGCACTCCCGCCGTGGACCGCCGCTCTCGGCCTCGGAGCGGCATGCTTTGCGATGCCGGCCACGCGCACTCGCGCCGCCCTCGCCTGCGCCGCCGGTCTCGTTCTCGTAACCATCCTCGGCCCGTTGGTCTCCTCTCTCCGCCAACGATCGCCAGACGCCGCCGAGCAAGCCGATGTGCTCGGACGAGTCGAGCGCGCGGCCGCCTCGCTGCAGGGTCGTCTTGCCCAGCGCCTTTCCGACGATCGTCTCGATCCGGAAACGCGCAAATCCGCCGCACGCCACCTCGAAGGCCTCCGCGCGACCGATCCCTTGATCGCCGCTGCCTCGATTTGGAGACTGCGCTCTGGCCGCGTCTTCGCAGTCGATCTGGCCGCCGGCGACTTCGTCGACACCCGCGCCGCGACGGCCGCCGAACAAGCGGTCGCCGAACGTTCCAACGCCTTCGTGATCCCGGCCGACCCCGCCGCCGGTCGGCTGGTGGTCACCGCCTGCGCGCCGCTGATCCCGGGAGCCTTCGAGAACCCCGCCGCCTGGTTGTCGCTCGATTTTCCCGACGCGTTTTGGGCGGTCCAACGCGCGCACGCCCATCGCGCGGGTGTCGCGCTCGCCGGCCTCCTGGCGGCATTCTGCGCCATGGGCTTCGTTCTCGTCGCCCGCCAGCAACTCGAACACACCCGGCAGCTCGACCTCGAGCGCACGCAGGCCGCCGATCGGGCGAAAACCGAATTTCTCGCGTTCCTCGGTCATGAACTGCGCACGCCGCTCCAAACCATCCTCGGACGGGCCGAACTGCTCCGCGCGCAACCTGCCGCCGAACGCCACGCCGCCGCCATCGACGCGCAGGGCCGGTTGCTGCTGCGCCTCGTCACCGATCTCCTCGACCTCGGGACGATCGAGGCCGGCCAGTTCTTCCTGCGTCCTGCGCCGTTTTCCCTGCGCCACGCGCTGGCCGCCGTCGAAGACACCGTGCGCGCACCCGCGGCCGAGAAACACCTCGCACTCACGATCTCCGTCGACCCCACCGTGTCCGACGCACTCGTCGGCGACGAAGCCCGTCTGCGCCAGATCCTCGGCAACCTCCTCGGTAACGCCGTCAAATACACCATCCGCGGCGGCGTCACTCTTCATGTCACCCGTGCCGCCGCGCCGTCGGACTCTCCGCTCTCGCCTCTCGACTCCCAACTCCCTCGATCCCTCCTGTTCGTCGTCCGCGACACCGGTCCGGGCCTGCCGCCGGAAAAAATCCCGCAGCTCTTCACGCTTTTCACGCGCCTCGACTCCGGCGGCACGTTCACCCGTGAGGGCACCGGCGTCGGTCTCGCGCTCGTCCGCCGGCTCTGCACCCTGATGGGCGGCACCGTCACGGCGGCCAACCGCCCCGATGGCGGCGCCGAGTTCACCGTGAAGCTCGCCTTCCCCCTCCCCGGTTCCGTCGGGGACTCCCCGAAACTCGCGGGAGGTTGTCAACTAATAGTTGACAACCTCCCGGTCCCGGTCGCCGCGGACGATCCGGCGCGGGTGGCGCGGGTGGCGCGGGTGGCGCGGGCGGAACCGGCGGGGGTGCGGGTGCTGCTGGCCGAGGACAACACGGCGACCCGCGAGTTGCTGGTCGAGGCGCTTCACTGCCTGGGTCACGACGTCGAAGCCGTCGCCGACGGGGCCGCGGCACTCACGGCCTCCGCCGGCCGCGCGTTCGACGTCGCCGTCCTCGACATCAACCTGCCGGGGATCGACGGCGTGGCGGTCGCCCGCGAACTTCGCGCGCGTTGTCCCTCGCTCCGGATTGTCGCCTGCTCCGCGGAAGCGCTGCCCGCCGTCCGCACCGCGGCACTCGACGCGGGCTTCGACCGGTTTCTCGTGAAACCGGTCTCGCTCGAAACGCTGGCCCGAGCCGTCGCTCCGGTGCCGGTCACGGCCGCCGCCGCCAACCTTTTCGACCGGCTCAACTCCCCCGAGGCGGCCGGCCGCACGCGGGCTCTTCTTAGGCGCGAGTGGCCGCACCTGCGCGCCGAAACCGAGGCCGCCGTCGCCGCGGGCGACTCCGGCGCCCTGCGCCGGCTCTCGCACTATCTCCAGTCGTCGGCGCTGCTCCTGGCGGACACGACCTTGCTGGAGTTGTGCCGGCGGCTTTCCGCCGCACCTGGCTCCGCTGGTGGCGACAATCCGCGGGGGCCGCTCGACGCCATCGAACACCACCTGAGTGCGTCACAACCCGCGTTCGCCTCATCCGCCCCGCCTGCGATTCCGCCGGCCCTGTTGCCCATGGCGTAGGGCTTCCGCGCGGCGCCGCCGGCCGGGAATATCCGCACCGCCCTGCCGCGCTGGCTTCGGGCGGATCGTTGTCCGCGCAGGAATTTCAAAATGCGGTTTTGCGTTTGAACGCCGCCCGTCCCACGCTCGTGGCGCCGAAGTCGGTTCATGGTTCAAATGTCCGCGCCATTCCGAGGTCGGCTCAAGCCAGCGCGTCATTCCGTCTCGCGGATTCATGTCATCCACTCCTCCCGTCAATCTCACTGACCGGCGCCTCCTGGCGGCGATCGTATTTACCGATGTCGCCGGGTTCACGACCCGGATGGAGACGAAGGAAGCGGCCACCCTTGCACTGCTGGAACGAGACTTCGTCACGATGCGTCTTTTCTGCACGACGCATTCCGGCACCGTGATAAAATCGACCGGCGACGGGCTGCTGCTCTATTTCAAGAGCGCCGTCGAGGCGGTGAACTGGGCGTTGAAAACCCAGCGGCATCTCGCCGACCAGGCGTCGCGCCTGCCGCCGAATCAAATCCTCCGTCACCGGATCGGCATCCACCTCGGCGAGGTTTTTTTGGGCACCGACGACATCATGGGCGATGGCGTGAACGTCGCGGCCCGGGTCCAGGCGGAGGCGCCGCCCGCCGGGATTTGCATCTCCCAGGTCGTCTATGGCGTCGTAAAAAACAAGCTGAAGCTGGACGTCGTCCGGCTGGAACCCCGGAAACTCAAAAACATCAACGAGGCGGTCCAGATGTATCACGTCCTCCTGGATCCCCCGCGACCGGCACCACCCGCGCCGGCTTCCCCGCTGCCCGCCATCGCCAAGCCGGAATCGCCCTCGGCCTTCAGCGGGCGGAACCTGGCCTTGGTTGGGCTGGCGATCGTCGCGCTCGGCGCGGCCGCGGCGCTGCTTTACCGCGCGCAACTCAACCACGAAAAAGAACTCGCGGGCAGCCAGGAGCTGCGCGCCGCCCTCGGCGCCGCCTTGCGCTCGGAGCCGGCGACGGCCACGGCCGAGCCGGCCCCCGCGGCTCCCGCCGCGCCGGTGGAAATCGCCACGACCCCGCCGCCGGCCGCCGGAACGGAAGTCGATTTCCTGAAGCTGATCGCAAGCCCGCCGGCCGGCGCGGCTGGAACCAAGGAACGGGAACTCGCGCTCCAGCAGGCACCGGCCAGCATCCGGATTCTCGAGGCCTGGCGGACGGCCGAGTTGCGGAGATACACGCGGGACAGCCCGCTGCTCGTGCGCCCGCTGCGCTCGCCGCCCTACCAGTCCTTGACGGTCTTTCTCGACCCGGACCAACGCCTGACCTTCGCCGAAGGCGGCGCTTTCCGCCCGCGGCCATGGCTGGAACTCAACTCCGAGACCCAGGGGGCGATCATCACCAGTTTACTCAGCAACTCGCCGGTCCCGATCGGGCATGACGTGGCGCGGGGCGCCGAGGCGTTTGCGTTTGTTCACGGCCTGCCGGAAATGGCGGCGCTTCTCGCGCGGCCGTGATTCGCCGCCGCCCGCGCGCGGCCCCGCTAAAACCGGAGGATCGCGTCCGTGTCGCCGTAGCGCAGCACTATCTCGTTCGAGAGCAACCGGACGATTTTCAGATAAATCAGGCCGCTGTTCCAATCCACGGCGATCATGTCGCCCTCCCGCCGGGGCGCCCCGTTGATCACGACCTGGATTTGATCGTTGAGCACGATGAAGCCGCCGACCTTGAGCCGGGCCGCGGCACTGGTCAGCACCTCGGCATTGCTCGCGGTGGCGGGGGTCTTCGGCGGGGTCGATCCGTCCGCCGCGGGCGCGGTGACGACCCCGGTCATCGTCGCCGGCAGGCCGGCGGTCGAATCGTCCGCAGTGTATTCGCGGATGCTTCCCTTCACCACCTGGAAGGGATTGGGCAATTCCACCGGCAGCGGCGTCGGATCCAACCGGTGTTTCAAGAGGGCATCGATGCGTTGCTGGATGGCGGAGGACGGGACGGCGGCGAAAGTCGAAAGCAACCCCAACGCCGGTGCGATGAGCAGCCGAGCGGCGCAACGCGGAAAAGATCGGGGCGGGGCCTTCATGCTTTGGCGAGGATTTCGACGTTCAACTCCACCATGACATCGCTGCTGTCCGGGTTCATCCGTTCAAAGTTGCAACTCCGGATGCGAAGGACGTGCGGTCCCGTTTCCAGCGCATGCAGGAACGCCATGCTGTTCCGATACGAGCCCGAGAGCTGCATCGAGAACGGCAGCGCCTTGTGCTCGCTCCCCGGCGCGGGCGCCAGCGCCGCGAGCTGGTTGACCCGGATCAGATGCACCCGCGTGATTTTTTCCAGCCGGTAAAAATATCCCAGGTTCACCTCCATGCTTTGCTCGTCGAACAGGTTTTGTTCGATCTGCCGGAGCGCGACCCGCAGCGCCGCGACATCCGTGTCGACCCTCGGCCGGTCGCTGAGGGCGTTGATCAGGTGCTCGCCCCGCTGCCGCACCTCGTCGTGCTGGCGCGTCGCCCCCTGCCGCCCCCGCCACAGGAAAAAATTCGCGCCGCCGAGCGCCAGCGCCAGCGCGAGACAACCCGAGACAAACGGCCGGAGCCGGATGACGGTGAGAAACTGGGCGAGGAACGAGTTCATGGCGCGGTTGGCGCGAGCCGGAGGGTCAGCTCGAAGGCCATCCCCTCGTCACCTTTCTGCCGCTGGAGGGTCGTGATGGCGATGCTCGAAAAAAGCGGACCGATGGCCGGATTGTGGCGCAACTCCTCGACGTAGCGGCGCAGTGTCTCGCTGGCGACCTCGGCGGGTTCGAGCAACGTTCCCCCGACGGCCACCCGCTGGTCGCTCGAGTTGATCCGGTCGACCCGCAGGTGGGGCGGGACGGTGCGTCCGAGGTTCATGACGAGGTCGGTCAGGTCGAGCGGTGCGGCCATCAGCTCGTAGTCGCGGTCGAGGATTTCCGTCTGTTTTTTCAGCGTCACATTCGCCGCGGCGAGTTCGTCGAGCAGCTTGTGATTCCCGGCCATCTGACTTTCCCAGAATTGCGTATCGGCCCGGAGCGAACGGTCGACGTAAAGCTGCCAGGCAGCGAGCACCACCATGAACAGCGCCAGCGCCCCGGCGAGCACGCCCCCGAGGAAACGGCGGCCGGTGAGCCGGTGGTCGTCGGCCTCGGCGCGGATGCTGCAGTCCACATGCCACGGGCGCTGATAGGCCCGGTTCACGCGGGCCTGGCGGTCGAACTTCAGCCCGGAAACCTCGGGCAAATTGGCCACGAGATTCAGCGCCCCCAGCCAATTCGGCCCGAACGCCGGGTTGCCCGCGCCCGCGCTCATCTCCAGCCGGGCCTTCGGCAACCACTCGTTGTAATCCAGCGCGAAGGGCTTGCGTCCCGTGGCTTGCGCCAGCTCATCTCCCAGCCACCGCAGCTTGGGCGGCAGGTAGGCGCACAGGATTTCGTCCACCGGCTGCCCGGTCGTCATCTCAAACGAATCCACCACCGGCTTCAGATCGCGGCCGATGCGCCGCACCAGCTTGGGGGCGAGATTGAGCAAATCCGGATTGCCTTTTTCGAGTTCGGCCAGGGTCTCGAAGTCGTTCGTCCCGCCGGTTTCCTTCCGCGCGACATCGACGATGGAATGGAGCCCGTGCAAAACCGGATTCGGGGTGTGGACCCCTTCCTTGCCGAGGATGTAGGCGGCCGTCACGCTCTCGTGGATGATGACGACCACGACGGCCCGCATGTCGCCGCGGCGCTCGATGATGTCATAGATCGCGCCAAACAGCGAATAGACGCCCGGCTCGATGCGGTCGCGAATCAGCCTTTGTTCGAGCAGTCGCTGCTGCGTCTCATGCACGTCGTCGTTGGCGAGCGCGCAGATGAGGGCCGGTTGCGGGGGGCTGTCCGGCGTGAGCGGCGTGCCCGCGACCGCGTTCACGGTGGAATAGGTCCAGGCCCCCTCCCGGCCGATCTTGAACGGCGTGGCCGTCAAAAACCGTCCCTTCTGCTGCTCCTGGACAACGGTCTCGAGATAGCCGGCCTCCGCCAGGCGCGCGGGCTGCACGGTTTCGCGCTGCACCATGCCGCGGAGCGGCACCAGCCCGCAAATGGCAATGGTCCACGCCCGGCGGCCGCCGTCGTTGGCCTCGAGCCACGCCCCCAGGCCCGCCGTGTCCTCCCGGTCGAATTCCGCCGTCGCCTCCACCACCACGGCGCCCCGATGCGGACGGCTGATTTCCACCGCGAGAATCTGGTAGGGATTGAATTCCACGGCCACGATCCGGCGCGAGTTGCGCGCGGCGACACTGGGAAATTTAAGCGCAGGCATCGGGCGGAGTGACGGGCGCGAGCGTGGGTTCAGAGTTCGGTCACCTGGGTAAGCAGGTAGGGCGTCGCGACGCCGTTGAAGCGCACCTGGCGCAAGGCGGCATCGTAGTGGAACACCGGCGCCGTCGCGCTGGTGCCGAACCGGACGTATTGTCCGCTCAGGAGGGCGCCGTAGAACGTGGCGTTCTGCCGGATGTCGATCGGCTTGTTTTCGCTGTAAATCGCGCCGCAGAAATCGTGGGACGTCGTGTAGGTGATCGTGTCGGAGGTCGAATTCCCCGTGCAGAAGATGACAAGTTTCTTCGGCTCGTGAGTTTGATTGTCGATGCCGTTGCCACCGATCGTCACGTCGCCCTTGACGAAGAGCTCGAGCGAGCCCCCGGGGGCGATCGTGATCTGACCGGTGCTGCCGATGGCCAGGTCGCCGTCGACGACAAATTGCGTCGGCGTGTTGATCGTCAGGCTGGGGCTGGAGTTGAGCAGGGGAAGCGGCAGTCCGCCGTTGACATTGAGATCCCCGTTCCATTCGAAAACGGTGCCGGTCGGCGCGCCGAGAAGAGTGGCGACGAGCGTGAGCACGCTGCTCAGCAGTCCGCCGCCGGACGAGTCGACCGTGGGCGGGGTGACCGTGAAAACCGGGGCCAGCGGCACGAACGCGCTCTTGCCCAGTCGCGCCGTGTCAACGTTGGTGCCGGCGGGCGTCGTCGGGCCGGTCACGCTCGCCGGCGGGGAACCCGAGGTGGAATAAGACACCGGCAGACCGAAGGTCGCAACGTAGCCCCGGACCGCCGCCTGGGTGAGGACCACCCCATACGTCCCGTTGGTCCGGCCCGCGACCACGGCGGAATAGTTTGCCGGGCTGCCCGCCGTGAACGAGTAAGCCACCGCCGGCGTGGATGAATCGTTGTCCGGGTCCGAATTCCAACTGTCAACCGTTCCCCCCGCGGCGAACGAAACATAGGAGCTGGCCGACGCGATCGCGTTGCCGAAAAGCGGCACCGGTCCGGTCGTCGCCCGCAGCGATTTGGAAATCGTCTCGCCGCTCGCGAGCGTAACGGTCGCCGCGGAGGTGATCGTGGGCCAGGTCGGGCCCGTGCTCGCGTAGTCGGCCACGCTCAGCGCGACCTGCCCCGCCAGGTTCGACCCGGGCAGGGTGTAGGTCAGGGTCGCCGCCCGGTTCGCCCCACTCGTCGTCCAGCTCGTGTTTCCGCCGGGCCCGCTGCCGGTCCAGTTGTTGTTATTCAGCGCCCACAGCGCCTCCTCCAATCCCGTCTGCGCCAGTTCCTGCACCTCAGTCTGGTTCAGGAGGCGGGCGCTCGACCGGGCCGAGTGCATGCACAAGGCCAGGTAGCTGCCCAGCGCGATGCCGAGCGCCGTCGTCAGGCAAAGCGACACGAGCGTGACCGACCCGGCGCCCGGCCGGGCCGAATCGGAAAATCCGCCGCGGTCACGTGCCATCGGGCGCCTCCCGGTTTCGCAAGAGGTAACGGGCCGACGCCGTCTCATACCGGGTGCGCGTGAGGGTCGACCAGGACGACGGCGACTCGACGACATACCCGACTTGGATTTGTTTGATGCTGAACGGGACGTTCGCGGTCGGCGCCGTCTGGTCCGTCGGCGCGCCATCGGTGAGCGTGAAAAACTTGAACGAGAACGTCGTGCACGCGCACGAATCGTTGTGCAGGAAGGTCAGGTCGCGACCGGAACCGAAATTTGCCTGGCGTCGCAACGATTGCGCGGTGCCGTCGTAGGAATACGTCACCTCGCCCGCGGGGAGCTCCAGCGTGACGCCGGCGGTGGTCGGGGTCGTGCCGGCCTTCACCCTCTCCGCCTGGGCGAAATCCTTGCAGAGATAAGCGAGCGTCCGGCGGCTCTCGGTCTCGAGCGCCTCGTAGCTCGCCAGTCGCGCCAGGTTGCGGCCGATGAAGAGGTAAGTCGAAAGGACGGACGTCATGATGACAGCCGCCAGCGACGCGCTGATCAACACCTCCACGAGCGTGAACCCCGCCGGGCCTGTCGTCCGGCGCTTCATGATCGCTGGTAGGAAAGGTGCAGGCCGTTCTCGCCGAAATACGCCTCATACTGATGGCTTTGCTGGCGGCCGGTGTTGGTTTTCCAGCCGACGGTGTAGACGAGCTTCAGGTAGGTGACCGTGCTCGCGGCAGCCGCGGACGGCCGCAAATAAGTGCGCACAAATGCGCACGTAAAACTCCGGGCCGACGCGCACAAGTCCGTGTCGTCGTCACTCGTGTCCGCGGTGTGGTTGGCCAGGGCAAAATTCGAGGAGTCGCCCGAAATGACCCCGGCCGAGCTGATCGTGATCCTGCCGCTCGCCGGGAGACTCGCGACGGCACTCCACTCCCCTCCGCGGAGTTTCTCGATTTCCGCCATGACAATCTGGTTGGCCACTTGTTGTTTGCGGGCCGTATCCAGCGACTCCGATCCGATGGTCACCGCCTGGATCATGCCGATGAATCCGACCAAAAGGATCGTCGTCGCCATCATCACTTCGATGAGGCTGAAACCGCTTCGAATGCGTGGGCCGGCGGGAACCATGAAAGCACGTTTTTACGAATCGCAGCGCATGGGGTCTAGGGGAACCGACCGCACGCAACCGAGTAGTTTTACGCACCGGCAGGGTGACGAATCAAGCGGTTCAACAGACCGCCGGAAACCTTTGATTGATGACATAAACGAAGCCCCGTTCTCCGCCAACCGCGGGCCGGGGAAAACGAGCCCGTGCCACGCGCCTCGGCGCGGGACTCGCAGCCAATCTGTGCCGGCACTGTTCCGGCCCGCCTGTTTCCGGTAGCGGCGACAATCCGCGTGCGCCCGCTGGCAAAATCGGCCATCACTTCGCGCCATGGCCGGCTCAGCCCGCATTGCGCTCGTAGGAGATTATTCCCCGGATGTGATCGCCCACCGCGCGATTCCCCTCGCCTTGGGCCTCGCCCGCACTGCGACCAAATCCGACGTCGCTTGGCACTGGGTGCACACCCGGGAGATCGGCGATGCCGCGCGAGACCTGGCCGACTTCGCCGGCATCTGGGTCGTCCCCGCGAGCCCTTATGAAAATACCGCCGGAGCCATCGACGCGATCCGCTTCGCCCGCGAAACCGGTCGTCCGTTCCTCGGCACCTGCGGCGGATTCCAGCACGCGTTGATCGAATTCGCCCGCGACGTCGCCGGCCTCGCCACCGCGGATCACGCGGAAACCAACCCGGGTGGCGACACGCTCGTCATTACGCCGCTCAGTTGTTCGATGGTCGGGAAAACCGGCCTCATCCATTTCACTCCCGGCTCGCTCGTCCATGCCGCTTACGGTCGCGCTGAGGCTCTCGAGGGCTATCACTGCAACTACGGTCTCAATCCGGCGCACCGCAGGGCGCTGGAGCGCGCCGGCCTTCGCTTCACCGGTTTCGACGGCCACGAAGAAATCCGCGCGGCCGAGCTGCCCGCCGCCGTGCATCCCTTTTTCGTCGGCACCCTCTTCCAACCCGAGCGCGCGGCACTGCGCGGGGAACTGCCGCCGCTCGCGAGCGCGTTCGTCCGCGCCATGGTGAGTTCGTCCAACGCGAAGTAGCGCGCCAGAGTTTGACTCGCGTTCTGCAGGCCACTTTGTTGCCGCGGTGCGCTACGGGCGCCCGCGGGTCCGCGCGAAGGGCCAAGCCCACCTCGTCCCTCCATTCCACTGCACGTCATTCCCGTGCTGCTGCCTGCGGACCGCGGCTCCCAGCATGGAGGTCATATGACGATTCAGCAGTTACCCGAGCGCCCGAATCTCGAGCAGCTCAAGAAGCAGGCCAAAAGCCTGCTCGCATCCGCCCGCGCCCGGCATCCGTCCGCGCTGGCCCGTTTCCGCGCGCTGCCGTCGCTTGCCGCCAAATCCGACGCCGAACTCGGCGGGCTCACGCTCGCCCTCCACGACGCCCAGTCGGTCATCGCGCGCGAACACGGCTTCCCCTCGTGGTCCGCGCTCCGCGAACGCGTTGAGGAACTCACGCTCCAGTTCGCCGACGCCGTCGCCGAATTCGCGCGAGGCTCCGTCGACCGCCGGCTGGCCCGCGCGGAGCGCCTCCTTGAACTCCGTCCGCAACTCGTCGCGACAGATTTCCACGCCGCACTCGTCTTCGGTGATCTCCCAGCGGTGACCGCACACCTAGCCGGCAATCCCACCCTCGCCACGCGGAAAGGCGGCCCGCTCCCCTGGGAGCCGTTGCTCTACGTCGCCCACTCGCACTGGGCCGGGAAAAATTCCGCCGGTCTCGTGGCCGTCGCGCGCGTCCTCCTCGAGCGCGGCGCCGATCCGAACACGACCTATCCGTGGCAGGGCGACCCGAAGCAACCGCTCCCCGCCCTCTGGGCCGCCGCGTGCCACGCCCGCCACCCCGCGCTCGCGGAAGTGCTGCTCGCAGCGGGTGCGCGGCCGGACGATGGCGAATCGGCTTACCATGCCGCCGAGAACGGCGACCTCGCGATGCTCGATCTCCTCGCCACCCACGGCGCGCAGGCGGACGGCGGCGCGGACGCGGGGCCGTGGGGCAACACACCCCTCTACTTTATTCTCGGTCACTATGCCGGGCTCGCGCACGACGCCGACGTCCGCCGCGGTGCCGCGTGGCTCCTCGCCCACGGCGCGAATCCCAATCGCGTTTGTTATCCCCGGAAATCCGCCGAAACGCCGCTCCATGCCGCGGCGCGCCACTGGGACGACCCCATGATCGAATTGCTCGTCGCCCACGGCGCCGACATCAACACCCGCCGCGCCGACGGCCGCACCGCCCTCACGCTCGCCGAGTTGAACGGCCGCACCTCGGCCGCCGCCGCACTCCGCGCGCACGGCGCCACTGAGGAGCTGTCGCCCGAGGACCGGTTCATCGCCGCCTGCATGCGGGGCGACCGTGCCGGGGCCCTGCGGCTCCGCGACCCGGCCTTCGTCGCGGCCCACGCCCAGGCCTTCCTCGAGTGCGGCACGGCGGCGATCGAGACCATGCTCGCCTGCGGCTTCGACGTCGCGACCACCGGCGGGATGGGCGAGACCAAGCTCCACTGGGCCGCGTTCACGGGCAGCCTTCCCGCGGTCCGCGTGCTTCTCGCCCATGGCGCATCGGCCAGCGCGCGCGACAAAAGCTACGAAACCCCGCCGCTCAATTGGTGTTTCTATGCCTCGCTGAATCAACGCAGCCCGCAGGCGGATTTTCCCGGCGTCGCCCGCGCGCTCCTCGAGGCCGGTTCGCCGCTCGAGGACGGGGAGCCGAACGCGAGCGACGACGTCCTCGAGGTGGTCGCCGAATTCCGGCGAACGAAACCTCCGCCGTCGCGAGTGTAATGTCGCAGGCTGCGCTTCGCCTGAACCGTCCGGCAGCTAGGCGTTGATGTCGTTGTCCTTCGTCTCGGGCAGCGCCACCCACCCGACGATGAGCGACATCAGTGCGATCGCGATCGGATACCAGAGGCCCGCGTAGATGTCGCCCGTGAAGACGACAATGCTCGCCGCGATCAGCGGCAGGAAGCCGCCGAACCAGCCGTTGCCGATGTGATAGGGCAGCGACATCGAGGTGTAGCGGATCCGGGTCGGGAAAAGTTCGACGAGGAACGCCGCAATCGGGCCGTAGACCATCGTGACGTAGAGGACGAGGATGACGAGGAGCCCGACGATCATCGGGCGGTTGAGCGCCGCCGGGTCGGCAATCTTCGGATAACCGGCCGGCTTCAGCGCCTCGTCGAATTTCTTCTCGTCGAAACCGGTCACGACGTCGCGGCCACCGATGTCGAGGACGACCGGTGCATCCGGCCGCGAGGGCGACAGCGTGAAGGGAATGCCGAGCTTGTTGAGGTAGTTGCGGGCCTTGTCGGTTTCGGTCGGCGTTTTCTTCGCCGTGATCATCGTCACCTTGCCCATGGCGTCGTAGACCGCCTGGATGGTGAGCTCCATCGTGTTGCGGTATTCGGTCGTGTGGATGATGACCGGCGACTGCTCCATGGCGTTCGCAAGCGCCGGATTCGTCGCCCGCGTGAGCCCGTGGAAGATCGGGATGTAGGTGAGGACCGCGAGCGCGAAGCCCGTCAGGATGATCGGCTTTCGCCCGATCCGGTCCGACAGCCGGCCGCAGACGATGAAAAACGGCGTCGCGATCACGAGCGCGAGCGCGATCAGCACGTAGGCGTTCACGTAGTCGAGCTTGAGCGTCGTGGTCAGGAAATAGAGCGCATAAAACTGGCCGCCATACCACACGACGCCCTGCCCGGCGGTCGCGCCGAAGAGCGCCCGCACGACGACATGGGCGTTGTCCCATTTGGCAAAACTGTCGGTCAGGGGCGCCTTCGAGCCCTTGCCCTGCGCCTTCATCTCCGCGAAGACCGGCGACTCCTGCAGCTTCAGCCGGATGTAAACCGAGACGGCGAGGAGGATCACCGAGACGAGGAATGGAATCCGCCAGCCCCACGCGGCGAAATTCTCCGGCGACATCGTCTGCCGCAACCCGAGGATCACGCCGAGCGAAAGCAAGAGCCCGACCGTGGCGGTCGTCTGGATCCAGCTCGTGAAGGCGCCGCGTTTGCCGTGCGGTGCATGCTCGGCCACGTAGGTGGCGGCCCCGCCGTATTCACCACCGAGGGCGAGCCCCTGCGCGAGCCGCAGGAACACGAGGATGATCGGCGCCCAATAGCCGATCCGCTCGTAGGTCGGCAGGACCCCGACCAGCGCCGTCGACAGGCCCATCACCGTGATGGTGATGAGAAACGTGTATTTGCGCCCGACCAGATCGCCGATGCGGCCGAAGACCAAGGCGCCGAACGGCCGCACCGAGAAACCGACACCGAAGAGGGCGAGGCTCGAGAGAAACCCGGTCGTGGGATTGTCGGCGGGAAAGAACAGCTTGCCGAAAAACGCGGCGAGCGTCCCGTAGATATAGAAGTCATACCATTCGAAAACGGTGCCCAGCGACGAGGCGAATATGACGAGTTTGTGTTTGCGATCGAGCGCGACGGATTCTTCGGGGGTCATGGGGGAGCCAAAACCTGAACGGTTTCGCCCGCCCGAGGCAAGCCCGCGGAACAGGCCGGGGCTCTGACCGTCAGGCCCGGACCGGCGCCGCCGTCTCGCGTTTCAAGCCGCGGGTCATGAGCGCCGCGAGCGCCTCCGCCGGCTGCCGGCCGCCAAACAGAATCGCATGCACCTCGCGCAGGATCGGGGCGTCGATCTTTTTTTCGAGGCAGAGGCCGGCGAACGCCTCGGTCGTCTTGTAGCCCTCGACCACCGTCTTGCGGTGCGCGAGCAGTTCGGCGACCGGGCGGCCCTCGCCGAGGCGCTGGCCGAATTCGCGGTTGCGGCTCCAGCTGCCATGGCAGGTCGCCACAAGATCGCCAAATCCGCTGAGCCCGTAGAATGTTTCCCGCCCGGCGCCGAGGGCTCCACCGACCCGCACCATTTCGGTCAGCGCACGGGTGATCAACGCCGCCTTCGTGTTGTCGCCCAGCTTCAGGCCGTCGCAACAACCCGCCGCGATCGCATAGATGTTTTTTAAGCAGCCGCCGAATTCCACCCCCGGGAGATCCTCGCTGGTGTAGATGCGCATGCTCGGCGTGCTGACGGCGGCCTGCACCTCCTGCACCGCGGTTTCCGCGCGGGCTGCCGCCAGCACCATCGCCGCCGGCAGTCCGCGGGCCACCTCCAAAGCAGTCGTCGGACCCGCGAGCGCCGCCCCGGTGAAGCCCGGCAGGGTCTCGGCGATCACTTCCGAGGGCCGCCGGTGGGTGCCGAGTTCGAGCCCCTTGGCGAGACTCGCAACGAGCCGCACCCGCGCCGCATCCGGGCCCGCCGCACGGACGCGGCCGCAGGTCCCGCGCAACGCCTGGGTCGGGCACGCCAGCAGGATGACTTCCGCACCGGATACCGCGGCGCCGGGCTCCGCGGCGATCTGCAGGGCTGCCGGCAGTGGGATGCCGGGCAGGTAGTCGACATTCTCCCGCGCCTGCGCCAAGGCCCGCGCCTGTTCCGCCCGTCGCGGGACGAGCGTCACGGCCTGGCCCGCCCGCACCAAGTGCAGTGCGAACGCCGTGCCCCAAGCCCCGGCCCCGACGACCACGAAATTCATAGGGCGAAAGCTAAATCATAAAAACCCCAAGGTGGAACGCAGGAAATCGGCCGCCGCGGCGCGCCCGAACCGCACTGCTTCCGCTTTTCCGGCCTCACTCCGCCTCACTTCAGAAACGCCGGGACTTTTTCGCCCCCGATCATCTGTTCGAAGGTTTCGCGCGCATTGATCAGTTCGAAGGCACTCCCCTTCACCAGCACCTCGGCCGCCATCGGGCGGGAATTATAGCGGCTCGCCATCGCATAGCCGTAGGCGCCGGCGCTCATGAAGGCGAGGAGTTCGCCCTCGCCCACTTCCTGCAGCTGGCGGTCCTTCGCGAAACAATCCCCGCTCTCGCAAATCGGCCCGACCACGTCGGCCACGAGCGCCCGCCGCGACGTATCGCGCTGCAACGGGACGATCTCATGGTAGCTTTCATACATCGCCGGACGCACGAGATCGTTCATCGCGGCGTCGACAATCAGGAAATTCTTGCCCGCGCCGCGCTTCAGATGCTCGACCCGGGAGAGCAGGACGCCCGCGTTGCCGACCATGAACCGGCCCGGTTCGAGGAGAATCTTCAGCCCCAGCCCCCGGAGCAGCGGCGCGAGCGCCGCGCCATAGGCCTCGGGTGTGAGCGGACGCTGGCCCGCGGGCTGCGCGTCCCACCAGGCCGGTTGGCCACTCGCGAGGGCGTCGCGGTAAACGATCCCGATCCCCCCGCCGATGGAAAAATAAACGAGCCCGAACTTCGCCTTCAGTTCGGCCGCGAACGGCACGACCTTCTCGACCGCCTCGACGAAGGGCCCGACCTCGGTGAGCTGCGACCCGATGTGCATCTGCAGGCCCTTCAGGGCGAGATTCGGATACTTGGCCGCCGCCTCGTAGGCGGCACCCGCATACTTGAGCGGAATCCCGAACTTGTTGTCGCTCTTTCCGGTCGTGATCTTCGCATGCGTGTGCGCATCGACATCCGGGTTGATCCGGATCGCGATCGGCGCCTTCACCCCGAGGGTCCCCGCCACGTGGTTGATCCGCGCCAGCTCGGGCTCGCTCTCGACATGAAAGGCAAAGATGCCGTTTTCGAGCGCGAGCTTGATCTCCGCCTCGGTCTTCCCGACGCCGGCAAACACACTCGCCTTCGCGTTCGCTCCCGCCGCGATCACCCGCCGCAGTTCGCCCCCGCTCACCAGATCGAACGCCGCCCCGAGGTTCGCGAAATGACGCAGCACCGCGAGATTCGAGTTCGCCTTCATCGCAAAGCAGATCTGCACGTCGAGACCCGTGAGCCCGCGCTGGAGGCGCCGGAAATTGTCCTCCATCGTCGCCGCACTATAGACATAGGTCGGCGTCCCGTAGAGTCGGGCCACCTCGGCAAGGTCGACGGACTCGCAGTGGAGATTCGGGCCGGCGTAACGAAAGTGATGCATGGTGAGCGGGAAGTTTGCGGTAAAAAGACGTGAAAGCCGGGGACGCTAGCGGAAATCGTCTTGAGAAAACCACTCCAAAGTCGATTTACTTCCCTTGTGCTCCGCATTCTCCTCAACCTCTGCCATCGCCCCGCAATCCGCTTCGGATTGGTGCGCGACCCCCGCGGACGGTTTCGGGAGCCCCGGTTTGTCAGCTTCATGGCGCAGACCAACCGCAAACGGCTCGACACGGACGTGCACGACGTCGTCCTCCGGGGACGCAAGTTGATGCGCAACGTGCTCCGCCTCGCGGTCGTCGGCGGCTGCGCCTGGGTGGTCCTCGAAAGCGCAAAGGCGCTCTCGGTGTTCTAGGACCGCGCGGCGGAAATAAAACGAGCGACCGGCGCACCGCGCGGAGTCGCTCGGGGTGAAAAACCGGATCAGGCTGCGAGGCGCAAGTGCTCGTTCGCGGGAGACGGGACCGGCACGCGGCGCATCGGTCGCGGCCGGATGACCGCCGCGTAGTCGGAAATCAGGAGACCCAGCAGACCGGCCGCAAAGAGCGTCGAGACCCCGGCCTCGAAGGTGAGCGGCAAAACGACCAACGCGCCAAGCGCGGCAAGCAAAGTGAGGACGGGAACAGTTTTCATGGGAGCAATGTGGATGATTGCCCTGAAAACACTCGCGGCCGGGAAAAGTTACAGAAAAGCCGGCGGCCACGATTCCCGCCGCGGGCGTCACCGCCTCCGATCACGCCGGCCGCGGATTCTTATCCCACCATCCTTAGCCCGCGCCGCCCGCCGAACTCGCCGGCTCCGGCTTGAACACCGACCGCCACGAGGCCTTCAGGTAGTCGGCATTCATCCGCGCGATGAAGTCGTGCGAAATCAATTTCGGGCACGCCGCACTGCACTCGTATTGGTTCGTGCAATTGCCGAAGCCCATCGCGTCCATCGTCGAGACCATCGCGAGGACCCGCCGGTCGCGTTCCGCCTGACCCTGCGGCAGGAGGCCGAGGTGGGAAACCTTCGCGGCCACAAAGAGCATCGCACTCGCATTCTTGCAGGCGGCGACACAGGCACCGCAGCCAATGCACGCCGCCGCATCCATCGCGCGGTCGGCGTCACCCTTCGGCACGGGCAGCGCGTTGGCGTCGGGCGCCGAACCGGTCCGCGCCGTGATGAAGCCGCCCGCCTGCTGGATCTTGTCGAAGGCCGAGCGATCCGTGATGAGGTCCTTGACGATCGGAAACGCCGCCGCACGGAAGGGCTCGACCGTGACGACATCGCCGTCGCGGAACGCGCGCAGGTAGACCTGGCACGTGGCGACGCCGTGTCCCGGCCCGTGCGGCTTGCCGTTGATCGTGCAGGAGCAGGTGCCGCAGATCCCCTCGCGGCAATCGTGCGCAAACGCGATCGGCTCCTCGCCCTTCAGCGTCAGCTCGTCGTTCACAACGTCGAGCATCTCGAGGAAGGACATGTTCGGGTTCAGGTCCTTCGACTGGTAGTCGACAAACCTGCCCGGCGCCTTCGGGCCGGCCTGGCGCCAGACCCGGAGCGTGATGCTGAGATTCTTGGTGGTGTTTTCGGCAACCATGACGGATGGGGCGGTTTACTTGTAGCTCCGCACGCTGGGTTTCACGAATTCGTAGTTGAGCGGCTCGGCGTTGCGCAGCGGCGCCTTGTCCTTGCCTTGGTATTCCCACGCCGCCACGTGGTTGAATTTCTCGTCGTCACGCTTGCACTCGCCGTCGGGATACTGGTGCTCCTCGCGGAAGTGGCCGCCGCAGCTCTCTTCCCGCGTCAGCGCGTCGAGGCAAAGCAGTTCGCCCAGTTCGAGGAAATCCGCCACACGGCCGGCCTGCTCCAGCGACTGATTAAGCGTGTCGGCCGAGCCGGGGACGAGGACGTTCTGCCAGAACTCCTCGCGCAGCGCGGGAATCTCGCGGAGCGCCTTCTCGAGCGTGGCCTTCGTGCGGGCCATCCCGCAGCCCTCCCACATGATTTTCCCGAGACGCTTGTGAAAATGGCTGACCGGTTCGCGGCCCTTGATGTCGAGGAAGCGCTTTGTCATCGCCCGCACGTTTTCCTCCGCGGCCTTGAACTCGGCGCCGTCGGCATTCGGGCGGGAGCCCGGCTTCTGCGTCGCGAGGTAGTCGCCAATCGTGTAGGGAATGACGAAGTAACCGTCCGCCAGCCCCTGCATGAGCGCACTCGCACCGAGGCGGTTCGCCCCGTGGTCGGAGAAATTCGCCTCGCCGAGGACAAACAGCCCCGGGACATTCGACATCAGGTTATAGTCCACCCAGAGGCCGCCCATCGTGTAGTGGACGGCCGGGTAGATCCGCATCGGCGTCCGGTAGCCGCTCTCGGCGGTGATCTCGTGGTAGATGTCGAAGAGGTTGCCGTAGCGCTCGCGGACGCCGTTTTCGCCGAGCCGCTTGATCGCATCCGAAAAATCGAGATAGACACCCAGCCCCGTCGGCCCGACGCCGCGGCCCTCGTCGCACACGCGCTTCGCGGCGCGCGACGCCACATCGCGCGGCGCGAGATTGCCAAAGCTCGGGTAAATCCGCTCGAGGTAATAGTCGCGATCGGCCTCGGGGATCGAATTCGGATCCTTGGCGCAATCCTCCTTCTTCTTCGGCACCCAGATGCGGCCGTCGTTGCGCAGCGATTCCGACATCAGGGTCAGTTTCGACTGGTAGTCGCCGCTCACCGGGATGCAGGTCGGGTGAATCTGCGTGTAGCAGGGATTCGCGAAGCAGGCGCCGTGCTTGTAGGCCCGCCAGATCGCGGTCGCGTTCGAGCCGCGGGCGTAGGTCGAGAGATTGAACACGTTGCCGTAGCCGCCGGTCGCGAGGACCACCGCGTCGGCCGCATGGCGCTCGATCGCGCCCGTGACCAGATCGCGGACAACGATCCCCTTCGCCTGGCCGCCGACGATCACGAGGTCGAGCATCTCGCTCTGCGTGTGCATCTCGACCGCGCCGGCGCCGATCATGCGCGAGAGCGCCGAATAGGCGCCGAGGAGCAACTGCTGGCCGGTCTGGCCGCGGGCATAAAACGTCCGCGACACCTGCGCGCCGCCGAAGGAGCGGTTCGCGAGGAGCCCGCCGTATTCGCGCGCGAACGGCACGCCCTGCGCGACGCACTGGTCGATGATGTTGATGGAAACCTCGGCGAGCCGGTGGACGTTCGCCTCGCGCGAGCGATAGTCGCCGCCCTTCAGCGTGTCGTAGAAGAGCCGGTAGACGCTGTCGCCGTCGTTCTGGTAGTTCTTCGCCGCGTTGATGCCGCCCTGCGCCGCGATCGAGTGGGCCCGGCGCGGGCTGTCGTGAAAGACGAAGTTCTTCACCCGGTAGCCAAGATCGGCGAGGGTCGCCGCCGCCGAGGAGCCCGCGAGGCCCGCGCCCACGACGATGACCTCGTATTTCCGTTTGTTCGCCGGATTGACGAGCTTGATGTTCGCCTTGTGGTTGCGCCACTTGTCGGCGAGCGGTCCGGGGGGAATCTTGGAGTCGAGCGTGGCCATGGGCGCTTCGCGCAGTTGAGAGTTAAACGTGGAAGGTTGAGGGGCGGTTCAGCGCGCGGCGGCCACGCTCACGGGATGCGGCTGGAGGCGGCCGGTGAGGACGGCGCCCGGGATCGCCAGGTTGAGAAGAAAGTAACCCAGGCAAAAAAGCAGGGCCACGGTCCGCAGCGCTCCGGCCCAGCGTCCGCTGCGCAGCCCGAGCGTCTGGAACAGGCTGTCCGTCCCGTGCAGCAGGTGAAAACTGAGGAGCCCGACCGCGACGATGTAGAAGAGGGCGACGACCTTGTTCTGAAATCCGAAAACCACCATGTTGTAGACGTCGAGGACGTCGCTTCCCGCCTTGACGACCGGGATGCCCGCGACCCGGTAATCACCCTGCATCGTGTAGTGCTTCAGGTTTTCCTTGAACGTCGCCGGCTGGGCGGAGCCCCACGTGAACTGCGCGAGGTGATAGAAAAGAAACGCGAGGACGATGTAGCCCGTCGCCCGCATCGTGCGCGAGGCCAGGGTCGCCTGGATCGTGTGCTTGAAACCGTAGTCGCCACCGCGCGCCCGCTTGTTCTCCAGGGTCAGGACCGTGGCCGCCCAGATGTGAACGACGACGCTGACGAGGAGAATGATGCGCGCGGCCCACAACAGCGGCCCCAGGCGGTGCAGGAACGCCCCGTAGCCGTTGATGTGGTCCGGCTCCTGGAAAATCTGCAGGTTGCCGACGAGGTGGCCGATCACGAACCCGATCAGGATCACGCCCGTGAGCGCCATCAGGATTTTCCGGCCAACGGAAGAGCGGAAGAAATTACCGACAAGATTCATCGCAGAAGTTCGCGGGTGGGGTGAAAACGCAAAGCAGAGCAAAGCTGGCGACGGAGGCAACGATGTAAAGCGACGCCTGTGACATCCCGGACATCATTAGCCCGGATTTTTCGCACTGAAGTCAGGCGAATGCACGGCCCGCCCGACCGCCCTGGGTTGCATTTTTTAATAGGCGGCAGCCGCATCCCGCCCCGCCGCATTACCTGGCCAGCGGCTTCAAGAGGGCGAACTTCCCGCTCGCCGCGGGCGCGAGCGCCTTGCGGCGAAACGCAATCACCCGCGCCCCACCGCCGAGCATTCGGGCCAGCGCGGTCTCGATTTCCCGGTGGGCCGCGGTCTCGTCCGCCACATAGTGAAAATCCCAGCGGGTCTCGCCGGTCTGCACGAGCGAGTAGTGCCAGCACGCAAAGTCCGCCGGCAGGGCGGCGTCGATGTCGGTCGGGGAGACAAGCGAGCCATCGGCCCGGAAAAATAAATTACCCTCGCGCCCGAGGAGCCGGAAGCCGCTCGGGAACCGCTGCACGATGTCGCCTGTATGGTAGCGTAAAAGCGGCATCGCCTCGCGGTCGCGCGTCGTCACGTAGATTTGAAAAACGTCGGGCAGCTCCGTCCGCCACGGCACGAGTTCGATGAACGCGTTGGCATCGATGACCCGCGAGTTGTCCTTGAACGCCTCGCCCACAAACAGGTAGCCCGCCTCGGTCGAGCCGTAGAGGTCGACCTGCGCCGCCGGGAACACCTCCGCGATCCGCCGGCCGTGCTGCGTGCTCGCCTTCCCGTAGGTCAGGATCACCGCCCGGACACTCGGCACCTGCACGCCGCGCCGCTGCGCCGCGCGCGCGAGGAGCGAAAGATACACGGGCTCGCCCTCGATCACCTCGGGCTTCGTCGCCTGCAATTCGACGACGATCCGGTCCCACTCCGCCTCGGGAAACGCGAACGGATCGCTCGACAAATTCAGATACACGACGCCGTCGAAGTAGCGGTGCGGAAACGGATGATCCTCGTAGGGACAAAGGTTGCTCGAACACCCGACCGGCGCGAGGACGCACTTGCGGTAGGGCCGGCCCGCAAATTCGCGGAGAATCGGCGACGCGCGGTAGGCGCGCTCGGTCTGGGCGTTCCACCAGCCCTCCTCCATGATGACGGTCATCGGCGACTGCGTGGTGCCGCCCGTGCTCTCGAATTCGAACCGTTTCGCCTGCAACCCGCGCTCGACTTCCGCGTAGTCCGCGAAGAACGCCTGGTGCCCGCGCTCGACTATCTCCTTTTTCGACAGCGCCGGAATCTCGCAAAAACACGCCCAATGGAGCGGCTCGGAGTGCAGCGGGAACCGCTGTCCGTAGAGCGGGCTGCGGGCGTAGATCTTTCGCACCTCGGCCTCCAGCGGCGCCGGCAGATAGCCGTTCAGTGCGCTGCCGAGGACCTCCGGGGCGTTGGCAAAGGTGGGTGCGGTCATGCGTGGAACAGGAGCGCAGGTAAGCAGCGGGCCGGGCGAAGTCAAACGCCCCGCCCTTTCCGTTCCCGCCAGAGCGGTTCGAACAAAAGCAACGCGTTCAGGACGAGGCCGTGCGTGATGCCGCCCTGGCGCGCCAGCGCGAACACCTCGTCGGCCGCCAGCGTCGAAATCTCCATCTCCTCGTCCGCATCCCACTCGAGCGCCTCGGTCCGCACCGCATCCTCGACGAAGACGATGTGGCAGCGGTTCGACTGGATGGCCGGATTCGGATGCACGCTGCCGAGAAGCCGCGCGCCACGGCCGGCAAAGCCGGTTTCCTCGCGCAACTCGCGCAGCCCGGCTGCCACCGGATCCTCGCCCTCATCCATGACGCCGCCGGGAATCTCGAGTGAAAACGCATCCACCCCGAACCGAAACTGCCGCACGAGCACGATCCGCTCGTCCGGCGTCAGCGCGAGCACGTTGACCCAATCCGGCGCACGCAGGACAACGAAGTCGCGCTTCGTGCCCCGCACCGGATGCCGGTAGTGCGCACTCATCACCTCGAAAACCCGGGTCGTGGCCTGCGTGCTTTCGCCAAGTTTTTCCCAACGCGAAGGGCCGGACGGAACGGGCGAAAGGGAACTCATGGGAATTTTCGGTGCGGGAAAATTGAAAATAAAAATGCCTCCCGGCCACGACGGCGAGGAGGCATGGAAAATTTGGGTCGCGCGAAATTACTTCTTCGCCGTCGACGGCAGCTTGAGCTTCTGGCCGGGCTTCATGTGCGTCCAGTCCACTCCTTGGTTTACCGCCATCAGGTCGCTCAGCGACACGCCATGCTCGCGGGCGATCTTGGCCCCGCTGTCGCCACCCTTGACGACATATTCGCCGGGACCGGCGACGACCGGACCGCTGGAGCCGGGCTTGGCCGCGGCCACGGGTTTCTTCATCGAGTCCTCGAGCTTGATCACCGAGCCCTTTACCTCGGCGATCATGGTGGCCACGTCGTTAAACGCCTTCTGCGTCGAATCGAACGTTGCCTTGCCATCGCGGACCGCCTTGTCGGCAGTGGCCGCGGCGGTATTGGCCTGTTGTTCGATGGCGTCGATCTTGTCGATTTTCGCCTGATTGTCCGCGATGGTCTTGTTGACCTTCGAGATCTGGACGAGCGCAATGCCGCCCAGAAGCAAGCCGATGACGCCTACAATAAGGCCACCGACCGGCAGCATGCTGTTATTTTCGCGAGAAATGGTATCCATGTTTGAAAGGGTAGACCGGGTAGAAGAAAGGTAATCTCCGGGCGAGGCAAGCAGAGATTGAATGCGCCGGCGAGCGGAACCCACCCTGAGTCAGCTACCTGCGCGGAAACCGGGCAGCCGAAATCCGCCGCCCCGGCGATCCCGCCATCCCGCACAACGGGATGGAATCCAGCCCAATAGAGCAGCCCGCGCCGCTTCCTGGACCGCGCAGGAAGCCCATCTTACTCCCCCTAGTCGAACTCCAACTATCCAAAACTTCCGCGGGGACACCAAGCGGGATGCGGCGTCCTTCTCGGTTTCAAGTCAGGAGCGCACCGTTGACACCACCGCATATCCGCCAACGGTGCAGCCCCTGTTCGGGGTGTAGCTTAGCCTGGTAGAGCGCCTGGTTTGGGACCAGGAGGTCGCAGGTTCGAATCCTGTCGCCCCGACCATTTCATCTAGAGATCCGAACTCTCCGAAGAGTCGTTAAATTGATTTCGTAAGTCCATCGTTACGTGCTCGAAAGGTAACGAGCGAATTTAACGATCTCTGCCCGAGTTCGGATTTGAGTGGCGCCGCACATTAGAAAAACACGGCAAAATCGCTGAAAATCGCGCCGAGCGTTAAACACTCGGTGTTGAGATTTTTGGAAAAATCGAGCAGTCTCTACCGAGTGAATAATTGATCTGGGCTGAGGCCAAGTGGATCGCCCTCCAAACTGAAGGAGGAAAAAATGCATCCAAATAAATCCATGGCCCTCTCCGTTCCCGTCGCGATCTACGCGCGCGTTTCCACGCTCAACCAAGTCGGCGGGCGTTTCGATTCTTGTGAAAGCCAAGCGGCCATCTGCCGCGAATACCTCGAGCGACATGCCGTGGAAGGCTGGCACGAAGTCGCCTGCTTTTCCGATCCCGCTTACTCGGGCCGTTCAATGAACCGCCCCGGCATGCAGGCGCTTATGCGCCGAATCGAGGCCGGTGACGTCAGGATTGTGCTCGTCTTCAAGTTCGAACGCGTCCTTCGCAGCACTGATGAATGGGCTCCGTTCCGTGCTTTTCTGGAAAAGCACGATTGTCGGCTCTTGAGCACGACCGAAGATTTGACGGAGTCGACTCCTTCGGGCCGGCTCAAAAACAACCTCCTCGTGAGCGTCGCCGAATATGAGCGGCTCAATACGGCCGAAAAGGTGCGTGCGAAATTGCGGGAACAGGCCAAGCGCGGGTATTGGAGCTGCGGGCTTGTTCCCTACGGCTACAACTACAACTCGGCGCAACAGGCGCTGCATCCGCACCCCGAGGAGGCGGCGGCAGTGAGCCGGATCTTCGAGCAGGCGGCCAATTTGATTTCACTCTCCGACATCGCCAACGCGCTCTCCGCGGACGGCATTCGCACCAAATCGCGAGTGTTTCGGCGACGCGACGGAACCCGGACTGAGGTCGGGGGAGTTCGATTTCGCAGCGACACCCTGCGCTGGCTGATCCGGAATCCGATTTACGCCGGCCGGGTGCGGATGCACGGGCTGGAATATCCGGGACGCCACGAGGCGCTTGTCGCGCCGGACCTGTGGGAGCGTGCGAACGCAGCTATCCGGCGACCGGGTCAACCGGCGCGCCACCATCTCAACGTGCGGGACAAACATTTCCACCTGCTGAAAGGCGTGCTGTTTTGCGGGTGCTGTCACCGAGCGATGATCCCCAATGTGTGCGGCAAGCGCGATCCCGATGGGAGACCCTACAGGTATTACACTTGCGGCCGCGCGCACAAGGAGCGCACGGATGCGATGTGCCCGGTCCGTCACGTCTCCGCCACGGCCGTCGAAACCGCCATCATCGGGTTTCTTGGCGCCTGCAGCCGGCATCCCGAAGTCCTTCGCGCCGCCGAGGAAAGTTCGCGCCTGCGCACCAAGGCGGACCGCGCACCGCTGCGCGCGGCATTCGACGCCACCCGGCGTTCGCTGTCGGACGTCGATCAGCAGCTTCGAAACTGCGCGGAGGCGGTCACCAGCGGAGGCCTGGCCGCCATCGCCGATGAACTGCGCGAGCGGGCTGCGACGCTGAAGCACGACAAGGAGCGTCTACTCGTGACCTGCGAACGCCTGCGGCAAGATATTGCCGCCGGCGAACAGGATCGTCTCGACACTCCCAGGCTCCGGCAGGCGTTGGAACGTTTCCACCAGGTATTGCCGACGCTGTCTCCGTCCGAACAACGCAATCTCGTCACGCTGGTCATCGCGCGGACGGAAATTTTCCCGGCGCCCGACGACGGGGCCAACGCCGGCGTCGGGGGCCGACAGTTCAGCCTCCGGTTGAAACTCCACCTCGCCCGTCTGGTGGAGGGGATGGAGGAATGCGTTGTCGTTGAAACCCAGGGCAGCAAGGTCCCCGCACCACCCGCCCGTCTGCTCGGGCTGGATATGAAGTTTGCCTCTGTCACTCGTTCCGGCGGGCCGACGGTTGTTCTCACTCCGTTGCGGCTCGAGGTTGGTCCGCTGCAAAGGCACCCGGCAGTCGCACTTGAACCCGGTGGGCGGCATCCGATCCACCGCGCCCTCGCATGGCAGCGCAAGCTTTCCACGAATCCGGGTCTGACTCAGAGAAGACTTGCAGCACAGGAGCACGTTGCCGCGGGGACACTCACGCACCACTTGAAGCTGCTGCAGCTGGCGCCTGAGGTTCGGATATTTCTGCTGAACCTTCACACGTCCGCGGACCTTCGTGCTTTCAGTCTCAACCGGATGAAGGCTTTCGCGGAGATTCCGCCCGACCGCCAGCTGCGGGAATTCGTCCGGCTAAAACGCCAGCTTCGGCCGTCCGCGGTGGAGCCAGCCGACAACGATCAACCACCGTCAGTTCTCCTCGAACCGGTGCCGGAGACGGTAGCGGGTGCCTTTCGTCCGACCCGTCACAACAAGGACTCCGGCCGTTCGCAGCCGGGTGAGCTTTCGCGTCACCGTGGCTCGAGGGAGGCCGAGTCCGGCGCACAGGTGCAGGGGTGCGGCTGAACCCGCGGTGGCGATAAACCGCACGATGCGTCTCTCCGTCTCGTCCCCGAGCAGAAACTGCGGAGCTTCCGTCTGTGAAGCCGCCTGCTTCCCCGGGCCCGGCCATTGTTCGATCCGCTGGCGTCGGCAATGGCGAATGACCGCCGTGGCGACCAGTTCTCCGATCTGCTGGATGCGATCGGCCTCCGCGAGACGTGCCTGATGGTCGAATGACAGTCGGGTCATAAGCCTCCCTCAAACGGCCATTCGTGCGGCCGGCGCCGCGTCAGGCGCGGGAGTTTCGACCATCGCTTCGTTCGCCAAGGAGATTGTTAATTCGACGTCAGTCGTTTCGGCCGAGAGATTGTTCGGCGCCTGATTCTTCGTGAGGTCGAGCGCCTCGACGAGTTCGTTCTGGCGAGCGAGCAATTCGGCGTAACGCGTCTCGTGCTCGAACGGCTTGCCGACCAGCGCCGACAACTCCACCAGATTCTTATTCGTTTGCGCAAGATCGGTGCGCCGCGCATGCAGCCGGTCCTCGATGGAACGCGCCGCGTGCTCCAGGGAGCTGATGATGCCGATCGGGCTCACGGAGATTTTCGCCTGGTAGTGGGCCGAACCCTGCAGCGTCAGGGTGTCGGCGAGCGTCGAGCGATATTCGATCCTGAAGCCGGCCAGCTCCCCGAGGACAACGGGGGCAGCGGCGCGGTAGTGACGATCGACGAGCTGAATCAACATTTCGCCGGCCTTCGGGCGCTCGGTAACGGTGTGTCCGTTGAGCACGATCCGGAACTTGTCGCCGCTGGTGTCCTGCCGCGCGGCGAGGTCCTGTTCCATGCTGGCGACGTGGCGCTCGATCCGCGGCAGGTCGCTCTCCATGGCGCGGAGTCGGCTGCGAGCGGCGAACTGGCTTTCGGCGTGGCCAGCGCGGAGGCGCGACAATCGCATGACTTCGGCGTCGACCCTGGCTTTTTCGATGACGAGCGGATTGCCGGACGCGATGGCCTTGACTTCGGCATACGTGAGCGCGGGCGCATCGAGGTCCTCGATTTTTCGCGCCGCACTTTCGCCTGTCATGATCTGGCTGATGAACTTCGCCTTGGTTTCGAGGGTTTGCCACATGTAGGCATCAAAACTGCCTTCCGTGACATAGCGCAGAATTTTGACGATCGGGTTGGTGTTGCCCTGCCGCAGAATCCGGCCCTCGCGCTGCTCAATGTCCGCCGGGCGCCAGGGGGCGTCGAGATGGTGCTCGGCAATCAGCAAGGTCTGGACGTTCGTGCCGGCGCCCATCTTTTGGGTCGAGCCAATCGCGATCCGCACCTTGCCCGCGCGAAGGTCTTTGAAGAGCGTGGTTTTCGCGGCGTCGGTATCATAGTCTTGGATGAACGCGATTTCCGAGGTGGGCACCCCGTGGTTTGCCAGCTTGGCCTTGAGGTCATGGTAAACCGAGAAGCCGCGACGGTCGGTTTTCGGCGTGGAGAGATCGCAGAACACGAGTTGGGTGAGCCGCTGGTCGCGTGTCTCCTGCCAGATGGCGTGGATTTCCCGCACCGCCAGGTTGACCTTGCTTTCGGGGTGATCCGGCGCGCGTGGACGCACGAGCCGGAGATCGAGCGCGGCCTTCCGGCCCTCGCCGGTGATCTTGAGCATGTTGTCCTCCGAGGGGTCGACTGAACCGGACTTCAGCTTCTCGGCGCGCTGGGCGAGGGCGGCGACGACGGACTTCAATTCGGACGTGACGGGCGCGCGGACAATGCGGGCCTTGCCGTCGTCGAGCGCCGGGATGGGCAGTTTGAGCATCTCCGCCGTCTGGATGTCCGCCATCTGGCGGAACATCCCGAGCAGTTCGGGCACGTTAACGAACCGGGCGAAGCGGGTGTTAAGCCGGTAGCCCGCGCCGTCCGGCGCCAGCTCCATCGCCGTGACGGGTTCGCCGAACGTGCCGGCCCACGCATCGAAGTGCTGGAGGTTTAGCCGCCGGAGTGCATCCGGCTGCAGGAACCGCTGCAGGGTGAACATCTCCGCCATCGTGTTGGTAACGGGGGTGCCGGTCGCGAACACCACGCCCGCGCCGCGATTCAACCGCTGGATATGCTGCACCTTGAGATACATGTCGAACGCCCGCTCCGAGGCGGTCTGGGGCAGTCCCGCGACCCGCGACATTTTCGAGACGTAGAAGAGATTTTTGTAGGCGTGGGCCTCGTCGACAAACAGCCGGTCGACCCCGAGTTCCTCGAACGTCAGGGTGTTGTCCTTGCGGTGCTCCGCGGCGAGTGCCTTCAGTTTCGCCTCGAGTTTCTTTTTTGCGCGCTCCAGTTGCTTCACAATCCGGGCGTCGGCTTCGCCTTCCTTCGCCTTCCGGGTGCAGACTTCCAACTCGGTGATTTGCTCCTGGATGAAATCCTCCTGGGCGCGAACGGACAGGGGCAGCCGCTCGAAGCCCGCGTGCGTGACGATCACCGCATCCCAGTTGCCGGTTGCGATGCGACCCATCAATTCGCGGCGGCGCGAACTCTCAAAGTCCGCCTTCCCGGCAACGAGGATGCTCGCCCCCGGATACAGGTTGAGCAGCTCGGACGAGAACTGACCGAGCATGTGATTCGGGACGACGATCATCGGCTTTTGCGCGAGGCGAAGCCGTTTCAATTCCATTGCGGCCGCGGCCATGGTGTAGGTTTT
>CALFNN010000104.1 GCA_937902925.1 uncultured Opitutaceae bacterium | reverse complement strand
CTTCTGCTCCAGCACGCCGACCCTCTTCAACTCCGGCACGCTCCACTCGCAGCTCTCCTCCTGCTACCTCTACTACGTCGACGACACCATCGAGAGCATCATGCTCCGCGGCATCGCCGACAACGCCTTCCTCGCCAAGTGGGCCGGCGGCCTCGGCGGCTCGTGGACCGCCGTCCGCGGCACCGGCGCCTACATCGACGGCACCAACGGCGAGTCGCAGGGCGTCATCCCGTTCCTCAAGCTCCACAACGACCAGCTCGTCGCCGTCAACCAGGGCGGCAAGCGCAAGGGCTCCGGCTGTGCCTACCTCGAGACGTGGCACAACGACATCTTCGAGTTCCTCGAGCTGCGCAAGAACACCGGCGACGACCGCCGCCGCACGCACGACATGAACACGGCGAACTGGATTCCCGACCTCTTCATGAAGCGCATGGAGGCCCGCCAGTCCTGGACGCTCTTCCGCTCCAACCAGGTCAAGGATCTCCACGAGCTCTACGGCCAGGCGTTCGAGAAACGCTACCTCGAATACGAGCAGCTCGCCGAGGAGGGCAAGATCGCCGGCCAGAAGATCGAGGCGCTCGAGCTCTGGAAGAAAATGCTCTCGATGCTCTTCGAGACCGGCCACCCGTGGATCACCTTCAAGGACGCCTGCAACATCCGCTCCCCGCAGGATCACATCGGCGTCATCCACTCGTCCAACCTCTGCACCGAGATCACGCTCAACACCTCGAACGACGAGACCGCCGTCTGCAACCTCGGCTCCGTCATCCTCGACTCGCACCTCCTCCCCGACGGCAACCTCGATCACGCGAAGCTCCGCGACACCATCCGGATGGCCGTCCGCGCGCTCGACAACGTCATCGACATCAATTTCTACCCGACCGAGGCCGCCAAGCGCTCCAACCTCCGCCACCGCCCCATCGGCCTCGGCGTGATGGGCCTTGCCCACGCGCTCTACGTCCGCGGCCACGCCTTCGCCTCGCCCGAGGCCGTCGAGTTCAACGACGAGGCCATGGAAGCCATCGCCTACTACGCCTACGAGGCCAGCAGCGAGCTCGCCGCCGAGCGCGGCACCTACTCGACCTATAAAGGCTCGAAGTGGGAGCGCGGCCTCCTCCCGCAGGACACGCTCGACCTCCTCGAGCAGGAACGCGGCGTGCAGGTCGAGGTGCCCCGCGGCGGCAAGATGGATTGGGCGCCCGTCCGCGCCAAGATCGCCGCGCACGGCATGCGCAACAGCAACGTCCTCGCCATCGCGCCCACCGCGACGATTTCCAACATCACGGCGACGTCGCCCTGCATCGAGCCGACCTACAAGAACCTGTTCGTGAAATCGAACCTCTCGGGCGAGTTCATCGTGCTGAATCCCTTCCTCGTGAAGGATCTCAAGCACCGCGGCCTGTGGGACCAGGACATGATCGACAACCTGAAGTATTTCGACGGCGAGCTGAAGGACATCGAGCGCATCCCCACCGACCTGAAGGCGAAATACCTGACCGCCTTCGACATCGACCCGAAGTGGATCCTCGAGGCCGCCGGCCGCCGGCAGAAGTGGATCGACCAGAGTCAGTCGGTGAACCTCTGGATCAAGACGCCGGACCTGAAGACGCTGAGCCACATGTATCGCCAGGCGTGGCATGTCGGCCTGAAGACGACGTATTACCTCCGGAGCCTCGGCGCCTCGAACATCGAGAAGGCGACGGTCGGGGTGAAAAAGGAAATGCGCGGCGCCGTCGGCGAAGGTGCCGCCGGCGGCCAGAACTCAGGCGACGCCGGCGGCTCGCACTCGTCACAGGTCACCGGTCACACGTCACACGATCCCCTCATCACCAACACCCCGTTCTCCGCCGCCGGAGCCGAAGTCACGGTCCCGCCCATGGCGATGAACGGTCTCACGTCACAGGTCACAAGTCACACGTCACAACCGGCGGCTCCCGCCGCTGGCGCCAAGCGCACCTACACCGCCGCCGAAAAAACCGCCTGCTCCATCGAGGCCATGAGAAACGGCGAAGCCTGCGAGGCGTGTCAGTAAGTTAGTCACTTTCGGCTGCGGTTTCCGTAGCCGTTTCGTTCTTTGAGTCACCATCGATAGTGGGATGTTTTCTCCTATTCTCTGACCGTTTAAACTGCGGTCATTCCAATCGCCTGTATTTAGAAAGTGGGCTGCCTTCAGATTTCTGACGGTGGCCTACGGACTTTTTTCGCAGACGTCAGTCGCGCTTTGACTTCCCGTCATGGCGTGATGGTCCAAAGAGGCGCTTCAGTGGTTGTCCAAGGATACCAAAAGCACCTTTTTCTAAATCACGCAGCTAAATCTGCTGCGGGTTTCAGAAACTAGAAAGGAGGTAAAAACGTCTATGAAAAAAACACGTTGGTATTCGAAAGAAATGCGTCTTAAGCACGTCGCACGGTTTATCCGTCGGCTGGCGAAAAGACACAAGATAGAGACCAATGGGTTCTTGCTTCTGTCTAATGCCGAAAGGCACGCGAAGAACGGTGAAATCGATCAAGCAATCCAAGATCTGGGGCGCTTCGAGTTGGCTGCGAGAAGACTCAGTCCATCTGATCGAGCTCTCATACAGAGCGCGAAAAGTGAGCTGGTATTTTGCAAGCCATCCAAGCTGCTCACGCTTTTGGGTTCGGTCGTATTGAGCATGGTTCTTAAATATGGCTTCACAGTGATGTGGGGCAGCAATGTTTGCGTCGCTTTGCGGCACTGGATTGTGAGCAAGACCCAAATTTCTAATTTAGCAGCTCATGTTAGAGCTTCAATCCATCACGACGGAGTCTTTGGCGCAGACGCTTTCGCTCTCGAAAGACGAATGCAACAAACTCGCGCGCGCAGCGCACCGACTCTACAGGACTTCTATGCAGCCGAAGCCGTCGGGAGGAAGGAGGCTTATTGAGGCTCCGTTCCCGAGATTGAAAGAAATTCAGTGGAAACTGAGTAAACTGGTATTCAGCAAGATTGACGTTCACTCCTGTTTTCATGGAAAACCGAAAACGTCTCAGCTGACGGCAGCACGCACGCACGTTCAGCAGCCGATGGTGATTACGATGGACGTGAAAAACTTCTTTCCGTCGATCACGAGCCGGATGGTCGAGGATTCACTAGTGAAACAAGGTTTCACTTCGGAAGTCGCCGAATTACTCACGCGACTTTGCACGCGGAAACGACGGTTGCCTCAAGGCGCGCCGACTAGCCCTGTTTTAGCCAGAATTGTGGTGACGCCAATTTTAGCAGACATCGAAAATCTCTTCCGAACGATCTCTCCGCACTGCCGCGTGACTCAATTCGTGGACGACCTTTCAGTCAGCGGTCCCCTTGGGATTCACCGATTGATTCCCACCATTCACCGGCTGTGGAGCAGACACGGGTTGGAGGTTCACCCGAACAAAACGAAGGTGATGCGAGATACCGGAGCGCAGGAGGTGCTGGGTGTCTGGGTAAACAATGGGTTAGCTCCGACCGCCGAGTTTTTGGCGCACGTAGATGAAGCTCGAAAAACTTTGCCTTCGAATCACCCCACGCGTCTTGGTTTGGAAAATTGCCTTCTCGAAATTCAGCGTAATTAGCCGGCTCAATTTAGCCTTTGAACACCCCGTGGTGCCATTCGAGAAACTCGCGAGCCGGACGGGCGGATTCCAGCTGCGGCACGACTTGGAGCGGCTGGTTGTCCAGCGCGTAGTAGTGCCGGCCGTTCTCAAACTCCTCGCGAATGCGGCGGCTGACTTTGACCCGGTAGTCGAGCGTCACCGTCAGGTAGCCCAGATCGAAAAGATTGTGCAGGTCTGACCGGAGCAGCAGCCCGTTGCGAATCTCGTGCGGCCCATCCTTCGCGTAGGGACGAATGTGACCGGCCTCCAGTGCTGGCAGCGTCTTTTCTCCGGTGATGGCGCAGCGCCGCGAGTAGGCATCGGTCACCTCCACGCGGAATGCACCCTGACCCAAGCGAGGACGGATCAACGTCGGCTCGCCGTATCGGCTGGCCGCCTCAGCGACAGCACCGCCGGTCGCCGCCGATGAATCGACCGCCAACCGCGCGCGCACGTCCGCCCACAGCGTTGCGCCGACGGGAGAAGCGACCGAGTAGCCCTTGCCGGTGACGATGTTCTTGCTCCAGTCGCTGGGCACCGGAATCCATGACTCACGCGGCCAGAAGAACGGTTCGACCAGGATTGTGCACCCGAGTTGACGGATGAGTTCACTCGGCAACCGATGTTCGAGGATGCGTCGCTCAAACGTCTCGAAATCCGGCACTCCATTCTTTTCGCCGAATGCCTGCCACGCCAGCGGCAGCGGAAGAAACGAATGCCGCACGAACACGCCGCCGCCAGCGATGAAATCGAGCGGAGAGTGGAGTTTGAACAGGAACACGTCGCCCGGCTGCAGCGCCTTGAAATCCATCTGGCTCCGTGGCCGCCAGAAGTTCACCTCGTCCGGATTCCGCTCCGCGAGAAATCGGAACCACTCGTTGTTAGTGACTCCGACGAAGAGCTTCATTTCGAGGTAAGCGGACTCACTGGTAGTAAAACGTGAACGTCATCTCCTGCCTGTCGCCGAGCATCTTTTTCATGTCGTCGGTCCACGGCCCATAGGGCGCGGGATCCGCGATCGCACCGACGCAAACGCGCGCGGCCGTCTCGTCTGCGGTGCTGTCGACGTTCACGATTCGAGCGATCTTTCCTTGGGAATCCATGACGAATTTCACAGTCACAGCACTGCCTGACGCGGGATGGATTTTGCCGTCACTTACGATCCGGTCCCATTGGGTCTGGACGGTGTCGATGAACCGTTGCAAATACGCGCCGTAGTTACTCCACTTCGCATCGACGGCGACGTTGCCGATGCCCGGCTTATTGGGACGGTCGTCCGCAAAAATCTTCGGGCGCGTGTTCAGCCGTTTGTTCGCCTTCGGGCCCGGATGCTGCGGGTCGACGCCACCTTGAGCGCCTGCCACAACGACTTTGGCAAAACGCAGCTGTTTCCAGTCGTCGGGAAGCTTGATCGTCGAATTCTTGAAAATGCTTTCGATGTTGGGGTAGGTGAGCGCCAACTGCCGCACCCGCACGTCGCCCGCCAGAATGTTGTCGCTCGCAAAGGACGCTTCGAAGGCGCCTACCAGCATGCCGTATCTGTTGAAAAGCTCGGCCGAAATCGCGGGGGCAATCGGCGCCTGGCTCGTGTTCTTCACTGTCATCGCGACAGATTCACGGCCGAAGTCGAATCGCAGGGAGACGGGCGATTTTAAATCAGCCTCGTCGTTTACGATCTCCACCACCGTCGCACCGTGATAAAGGGCAGCAATCGACGCGGCCGATATCTCCATCGGTTGCTCTACCCCGCGAAGGATCGCGGACAGAAGGACTGCTGAACAAATCGCGAAGATTCTCATGGAGGCGAAACGCCTCGTCGGCGTTGGGGACGGGCTGCAGGAAGGCGGAATCGTCCGCCACTTACAACTCCCGTCGTCTACCGGAATTCCGGTAGATGGAGGGCTTGGCGACGATGGTCGCACCTCTGAGCATCGCGGCGTCTCAGGGCTATTCTGCGTTCATTTTCAGCTTCGGTTGCGCCCGTCGCCGGTCACGGCGGTGCGGCGCGGCGGCTGGTGATGTGACGCCGTATGCCCTGCGATGTTCTTTGTCGTCGGAGGCGTGTCAGCCAAACCGAACGGCCATTTCCTGTTTTTCCCGCTGCCGGTGTGAATCGAGGCGCTTCGTTGCCTCCTTCCGCCGGCCTTTCCTGTTTTTAGGGGCGGCGATTTGAAGAAGGGAAATGACGCTTCGGTCTTTCCTCATCGCGCGTGGCTATGTGCGCAAAGCCGACTGCCTGCACGCGATCAAGCTCGTGAAAAGCTCGGCTTCGGCGCCGGAGATCAACCTGACCCCGCACGAAAGCTAAGCACGCTGCGAGCGCGCCGGGGAGCACCCGGCGCGCTTTTTCCAAGGCGCGGGGGCGCTGGGGGAAGCAAGGCGGAATCCGTCGTTCACGCAGGGAGGCCGAGCCGCGGAGAAGGGTTGAACCGCCATTGCCGCCGTGCGTCGGGATTCTGTTTCGATTTCTGGGACTCAGTTGCCCTGGCCGAGGTGTTCCAGTTCGGATTGGGCGAACATGTATTCGGAGAAATCGGTGACGCCGGTGCCCACGCATCGCAGGAAGAATTTCCGGGCCGTGGCGGCATCCCCGTCGATCAGGTGCGTGGCGCCAATGTAGAAATAGGCTTCGCAGAGGCGCTCGTTTTTTGTGGGTGAGCCGCCGTTGCCCGTTTCGGCGAGCAACCCCGCTTCGTCGAGCTCACCGGCGAGATACCAGCCGACCCACTTGGCCCAGCCGTCCGGCCAGGCGGAAACCGTGTCCTTGAAAGTGCTCCGCCCGTCGTTGACCTGCCGGCGGCGGCGGGAGAGCAGGCGGAAGAACTCCGCATAGTCCGGTGTTCCCGGCCTGGCCTTGGTAAGATAGGAATCCAGGTCGGCCTCCGCCTTCTCGAAATCGCCCATCGCATACTCCAGCAGGCCGCGATCCCGGAAGACCGTGACGTCGGGTCGCGCCTTGAGAATGCGGTCGTAGCTGCGGAGCGCCTCGTCGTAGTGGCCGAGGTGCCATTCGGTCCGGGCGCGCTCCCGCACGATCACGTCGTCCGTGATGCCATTCTGCGCCGCCTTTTCAAGGTCGCCGAGGGCGTCCCCCGGTTTGTCGGCATTGCGTCGGGCGATGGCGCGCTGCAAATAGGCGCGCCCATTCTTCGCGTCCATGGCAAGCACCGCGTCGTAGTCGGCGAGGGCGGCGGTGAAATTGCGCTTTGCCGCATAGGCGACGCCACGGTTGAAGCGCGCCAGTCCCAGCGTGGCCTTGTCGAGACCTCGATCGAGCGCCTGGCTGTAATCGGCGATTGCGGGGTCGACTTTCCCCAGCGCCTGCTCGGCTTGACCGCGCTGGAAGAAAAACACGGAGCCCTGGCGCGTGGCGTCGAGCAGGCCGAAGTCCTCCAGTGCGCCGGTGAAATCCTTCTGGCGAACCCGCAACGTGGCCCGGCTGTGGCGAAGCCAGTCGATTTTCGGCTCGAAGGTGAGCGCCTTGGTATAGTCGGAGATGGCGCCGGCATAGTTTTCCTGGCGTTCCCGGAGATAGCCGCGATAAGCCCAGCCGCGATAATCCAGTGGCGCCAGTTCGATGGCACGCTCCAGGTCGGTCGCCGCTGCGGCCTCATCGCCTTTCATGGTTTCGGAAAGACCCTGGGTGGCGAGGGCGACCGCGTTCCGGGGGTCGAGGGCCAGCGCGGCCCTGGCGTCGGCGATGGCCTCGTCATATTTTTTCAGACCGAGGGCGAAGGCTTCAGCGCGCACGACGTGCGCCTCGATCAGGTTGGGGTCGAGGGCGAGCGCCGCCGCGGCGTCGGCTTCGGCGGGCGCATTTTCACCGAGCTGAAAGTGGCATCTCGCCCGCTGGGCGTAGGCCATCGCGGTTGGGGTGCGATCGATAAACTGGGTGTAGTCCTCGATGGCCGTCTTGTAGTCGCGCTGGTCTTTCGCGGCCGTCGCGCGGTCGAGCCACGGCTCGGCCAGCAGGTGTTCGCGCTCGGTGGCTGACACGCGCCCGAACAACTCGATGCGATCCTCGGTGGCGGGATGGGTGCTGAGATAGGTCGAGTTCCGCTGGAGTCCGGTCCGGGCGGCCTCGAGCTTGGTCAGGACCGTGGCAAACGCGTGCGGATCGATGCCGCGGGCGCGGAGGAGATCGAAGGCGTAACGGTCGGCCTCGCGTTCGAGATCGCGCGAGTAGCCGGCCGTGAGGATGGTAAGCGGAATCGTCGCGGCAAACGAAGTCAGGGCCGAGAGGTCGCCGGTCACCGAGGCGACGATCAAGACCGCAAACGAGTTCCGCAGCAGGCTCTGGAGGCCGTGGCGTTTCTCCAGATGGCCCAGCTCGTGGGCGAGCACGGCGGCCATCTCGTCGTTTTTCGCGGGCAGCCGCACGAGCTCATCTGTTACGACGATGATGTTGCCGGGGAGGGCGAAGGCGTTGGGCAGGCCGCCGTTCATCGAACGAAACTCGATCCTCGGTCGCGGCCCGGATGCGCCCGCCAGAAGTCGGTCGAGCTGCCGCGTCACCCGGGCGCGCTCGAAGTCCTTGAGCGACGACGCGGCAAAATACGGACGGATCGCCGCGAGGGCGGCGGCGCCGATCTTTGCGTCGACATCGGCGGGCACGCGCTGCGCGGCCACCCGGGCCAGCACGGGCGGACCGTAGAATCCCAAGGCGGCGATCGCGGCGAACAGGAGCACACAGGCAGCGGCGACGATCGAGTGCCGGGTTTCGAGGGCATGGATCAAGCGCGAGCCACGGCCCTGCCGGCGTTGGCCGAGCACCGCGTCGACCACGGCGTTGGCACCGGTTTCGACGACGGCGTCGCCCGGAAGGTAAAGGTAACGCGGAATATCACCCAGCCGGTCGCTGATCCGGACGAGCGACAGTTCGATCTCCTGGGTGACGCCGTCGCCTCGGACTTGCAGCCGGGCGGATTCCGTGAACTCAAGCGTCACGGCGCGGCCCCGTGCCACTTGACCGTCGAAATAGGTGCCGGTGGCGGTGTTCACAGTCCAAAATCCAGCCCGATGAATTCGGCCGCCATGTCGCCGGTCGCGCTGCCGGCGGCGCTGCCGACGCGCTGAATGGCATCCACCGGGCCGTGGGGAATAAATCGGAGGCACGATGCCGCGTAACGCTGGGCACGGATCATCGCCCAGGGATAAAGCAGGCCGGCGGTGCCGACGATGGCGCCGAGGTTTGTCAGTTGCAGGCCAAGCCATTTTCCCGGGTCGAGACTCGCTTGGAACCGGTGATCGTCGAGGCGCGTGTGATTCCAGACGTGGTTGAAGAGTCGTGCGTAGATCAGGTGGCGGCTGACATAAAATCCGAATGCGTAAATGATGAAAAACGGGATCAACTGAACCAGCGTCGGCTGAACCCCGGTGCGCCGGGTCACGAAGACGGCGATGATCACCCCGCCGATCATCGCGGCCACGAACAGGATCACGCCGGCGAGGAGATAGGTGGAGTAGAACCGTCCGACGCCCGCCTCGAACCGGAAGTAGGCATCGCCGAGCCGATGGTTGCCGACGGCGTATTCCCGTTTCGAGCGCTGCCACGCCGGGTAGTAAAATCCGAGGGTGACCGGAATAAGCAGGGGTTCGAGCAGGTAGACCTTCAGCGCGGCGCTGAGCGAAGTATTGAACCGGAAACGGAGGCCACGGTAGACCGTGTTGTGGGCATTAAAAGTGAACGAACGGACCACAATCCACGGCAACAGGAGGATCGCGACCGCGAGCACGCCGAACTGAATCACCGGGTAGACGGCGCCGAACAGGCTGTAGCCGAGAAAGAGGAGCAGCACCACGACGTGACCGACCAGGAGACGGGCGGGGTCGGCGCGGTAGTCGAACCGATGGCCGAGCAGTTCCGTGCTCCCGCGAAGGTAGCGACGCTTCCGAACCTTGGCCCAAGCGAGGAACACACCGAGGGTCACGAGCGTGAGCAGCGTGTTGACGATCCAGATGCGGAAGTATTCCTCGGACCGCCCGTGGAACAGGATGGGATGCGATACCGGACCAGCCCCGCCTTGCGACAAAGGTGGAGGAGTGGCGAGTGCCACAGCTGGATCCGAGGGATTCGTGACCGGTTCCACCGCGGCGGGTGGCGCCAGTGGGGGAGGGATGGTCGAGGTGGCTTCCGGGCCTGGCGTCGACGGCAACGCCGGTTCGGCGGTTGCCTCCGGCGAGGTTGAATTCTCAGGCGGCACGGACTCGTCGCTCATGGGCCAGGACGGATTGAGGCGCGGCAGCTATCGATGGCGCCACTTTCTCCAAGGATGGAGCGGAGGCACGCCAATCGTCCGGCAGCATCGGGAATGCGCTTCGGGCGCGATGGCATGATGGGTAAGAGAGCTGAAGTAAAACCCCTCTGGAGGTCGGGGACGAGCAGAAGTCAGATGGAGTCACCCGACACTTTCAACTCCGTCGTCTACCGGGATTCCGGTAGGAAGCAAAGTGACCTGTGACAATCGACGATCACCCGACGCTGGGGGCGGCAATCCACGGGCCGCTTTACCGCGGATTGTGCCGACGGAGACGAATTACGATTCCCCGAGGCGGGGCCTGATCCGTGTTTATCACAGACAAAAAATTCGCTAACCCCAGTTATTTAAGCGCGCTTGATAAACCGCCGCTAGAAAATATACGGGATCAGCCGTTTCACCCGCTTCATGTAGGGCGGATAGCTGTCAGGGAACGTCTGCAACATGAACTGCTCCTCTTTCCGGAGCTTCACGAAGAAACTCAGGGCCAGCAGCCCGAGCCCGATCCAGCCGCCGACCCGTCCGCTCAACAGGACGTTGGCCAGAAACATCAGCAGCATGCCGGTATAAATCGGATGCCGCACATGCCGATACGGGCCGCCTTGGATCAATTCGTGATCGACCTTCACCACGACGATCGCGCTCCAATTCCGCCCGAGGGTCACGCGGGCCCACAGGCACGTGGCCAATCCGGCCAGGCTGCACCCGATGGCGACGAGGGACATACCTCCGCCGGGCGCGATCACGACGCGGCTCCACGGCGCGGGAAACCGATGCGCGTCGACGAGCAATACGAACGCCACGATCGCGAACACCCGATAGCCGAGCGAGCCGGCCGTGCTTTCCCTCGTGGCGGTGCGCTTGGCCTTCAGCGCCGCAATCATCCAAAAAACGTAGAACACCGTCCAACAGGCGAGGGAGAGTTTGAAGGCGATATTTTCCATGCGCGGGCCCGACGACGATTTTTAAGAAAATACTTCGCTGGCGCAGACGACCACACAGGGACAGAACCCGAACGGTTTTCAAACCTCATCGGCCATGGCGGGGAGGCGCGAGTCCGAGGGATCGCACGTGATTGTCAGTGCCCGGCTGAGGGGAGGAGCCGAACGATGCGTTTGAAACTTGTCGGGTGGGTGAACGATGCCAGCATCCGTCAGATGGAGCCGATGTTCCCGCTTCCCCCGGGTCAGTCGCAGAAGCCTCCGCCAGCACTGGTGCTTTGGATAGTCTGGCTGGCGCTGACGACCTCGATACCGATCTATCAGTTAGTTCTCGGGAAGGGTCTGCCTCAAGGTGCCAACGCCCCCGGCACCGGTTTCGGTCCCGTCGTGGTCATGGCGGTCGGGCAGATTCTGGTGGCGGCAGTGCTGCGCTGGCTGGTGCTACCCCGGGTCGGCCGCGCGCCGCAGATGCTGGTCGTGATGATTGTTGGGCTCGTCTTGAGCGAGGCGGTCGAATTCTACGGCCTCTTTCTGATTTCGCCGGATCAGCCCGAAACGAAGCTGTCGCTGTTCCTCCTCTCGCTTTTGAGTTGCGTGCAATTTGCCCCGATCTACGCCCGTTCCGGGCCAGCCTCATTGTTGCGGCTGGGCGCCCAGCAAGGCACCGACCGCAATCCCTGACTCACGAGAAGGCGCGGAGCCGCCAATTCCAACCGCGGCCTGTGAGCAGCCCGACATCGCCGGACGATTGGGTGGCGGTGCTCCGATTGGTTTCGCTAAAATGCGATCGGATGATTCACATCCAAAGTGCGGCCGGTCGAACCGGGCCGTTTCATGCAGCCCAAATTCAGCCCCGGGCATCGCCGCCGATCCGATGCCTCATTGTTCGACGACGTGCCGGTTCCCGCCACCGCCGTGGATTCGATCTTGGTGTTTCTCGCCCTGGCGTCCGCGAACGTGCTGACGATGCATGGCAAGCAAATCTCCGCCGCCGTGCTCGCGCACGGCCCGGATTGGATCTGGCACAACGCCTACGGGGCGGGCTCCTATGCCGCGATCGTCGCGGGTGCCGCGGCGATTACCTTCATCGGATCGCTGAGGCTTCGCCGGTCATATCTGGTGCTCGCATTGAGTGCGGCGTCGGTGGTCTTCCCGTTCCTGTCGCAGGTTTGGAGCGACGGCCGGTCCGCGTTGATTCTCCTGCTGCAGATTTACACCGGCGCGGCGGCGAGCCTTGTATTCTTCTTTCGCCAGAATTTCTCGCGGCGCATGGGGTTGGAGTTTTGGGACCGGATTGTCGCGATGGGCATCCGGGCCATGCGGTTCGGCATCATCTTTTATGGTGCGGGCGTGGCGCTGTTGAAGTTCGTCTCGGACGGGCTCAAGGAAGGCAAGGAAGGTTTTCTGACGACATTGTTTTATCCAACATTGGTGTTGTTCTTCTCGTTCCTGCTTTGGGTCGTATGGATCATCGCTCCCGCATGGGAGCGCTCGGTGGAACTGCGCGCAAAAGGCCACGTCGCGCGAGCGGATGACCTTGACGATGGCCAGGCAGAAAACCCATTGAGCGACATGCTGCGGCCCGGCTAGGACGCCGCCTCCCCCAGACGGCTGATCTCCAGGAGTGGAGTTGAATCTCGAGCGCGGATCAGTCGCCGCTCGGGACGATACTCACCTCGTTCGTGACGATATTCGAAATGAGCCAGGTTGGCTGTTTCCGGAGTTCGATCCGCTTTTTATAGGTGCGCTGCATCTCGAGCGTGCCGTTTGGATTGGTGGCATTCCCCAGCTGGCCCAGTTTCAGCAGTTCGTAGGTCTTGCGGTGCGCGATGTGCAGCCAATGCAAATCATCCTGTTGCGCATCGCCCTTGAAATCGGCCGTCGTGAAGCTATCGCGCACCGTGAACGAAACCTCGTAGTCGAGTGGAGTCGCGGTGAACAACACGCTGAACAGCTCGATCGGATTCCAGGCGTTTTTCGCGTAGCGAATGGAAATATCGCTGTAGGCGACGGTGGTTTTGAAGCCGCCGTCGAAATCGGCAAAATCGTGCCAGCGTTCGTTGCGAAAAGGAGGATCCAACAGGCTCCATGCCACGTCACGTGTCGCGGGCCGTTCGGCGGACTTAAAAAAGAGCCGGATGTAGTCGGAAGGATTGTAGACGGCGTAGTAGACCAAGCCGGCGTAGATTCCGCCAATGATGGCGAGCACGAGCACGATGCCCCAGGCGCGCTTCAAGATCGCGGAGATCTGCACCAGCAGGCTCAAGACTTCCTTGGCCGCTTCGAGGTATTTTTTTAGGGTGTCGATCATGGCAGTGCGGGAAGCTGAAATGATGGCTGGAACGGATGGGGCCCGGGTGCGCCGGCGATAGGCTCGGGTGGCAGTATAGCGCCGCGGGCCGTGGCCGGGCGCGGGAAGAAAGGTAATAATGGCCGGGAACAAGCCCCGGGTGCGGCGCGGCGGCTGCCCGAGTCGCCGACGCAAATCGAAGTCAACGCCCGGGCGTGTTCCCTCCGGTCGTCTCCTGTCGGAACGGCGGGCCGACCGCCCGGCATCCGTGGCGGGGCCAGGCTCGCGCGAGGGCGCCAAACGGCGCGGGGACTCAGACCGCCGTCCGGCGGCGGCGGATGGCCGCCAAGCCCAGCGCCAGCGTGCCCGCGATCAGCGCATAGCTGCCGGGTTCGGGGACGGCCGAGATCGCGACGTTGTCGAAGACGGTGTCGTGATCCATTCCATTAACCACCGCGGCAAAGCTCAGCGTATAGTGGCCTGCGCTCCCGATCGTGAAATCATAGGATGTCGGGGTGAAGGCCTGGCCGGACGTGCTTCCGTCGATGACGTTGAAGGCGACGGATGAATTGCTGTCGTTGGTCAGCGTCACGGTGTAGGACAGGCCCGGGTAGCCGATGCGCGTGCCCTCATCGTAGGTAAGACGATAAGTGCCGGCGGCACTGAAGTCGATCGACTGCGAAAAACTGGCCCCGCTGGAGAACGACTGCAGAAACGCGATCTGACTGGAGGTGCCCGGCGCGGCGAACGGACCGCTCGCTGCACTGATGCCGCTCTCGCCGAGAAAGCTCCACGCGTTTGCTCCGGTGATCGGCGGGTTGTATTGGAAGCTTCCAACGGTCGGCGACTCGAAATTGCCGTTGACCACGGTCTGACCGCGCGTCGTCGCAACGCCGGTGAACAGCAAGGCGAGGAACAGGCCGGACGGCAGGCGGAGGAAATGGGAAGACAACATGGCGATGGGTTGGCAGAATGATCGACAGGATTGGAGGCCGCTTGAGCACGACGGTCGTGTCCGCCCATTCGAAGCTCAAGAAATACCGGAATTCCGGTAGAGGCTGGTGCAGGAGCATGCCAGCCAGCGGCCACCGGCGCCTTGCGTCGGTCGGATTGCTCAGGCAATCAAGCGAGACGTCATGAGCGCTTCCCGTCCGCGTCTCTCCCTCCGGTCGGCGGCCTTGCTGCTGGCGGGCCTGATTGTCGGAGGGACGATGCTGGCGCAATGGGACACCGGTGGCTTCCGTGGCGGCGGCCGGATTTACGTGCCGGAGGGCACGAAGACCGCCCGCGAAATCCCGACCCGCAGCACCGGCACGCCGGAATGGACGAACCCGGCGGCGTTCCAGGCGGACGTTTTCACGTTTGCGCGGCTGCGCTACGACACGGCGCCGCGCCCGCTGATCCGCGGGCGGGGGTTCCGCGGCGGGTGGACGACCGATCTCCCCGACGCGGACCTCAATCTCTCCTACCGGCTGCAGCAGATGACGTCGCTCAAGGTCGACCCCAACTGCCGGCTCATCCGTGCGACCGACCCCGACCTCGCCAACTATCCGTTTCTTTTCGCCGCGGCGCCCGGGGCGCTGACCCTGACGCCGGAGGAGGTTGTGGCGTTGCGCAATTACCTGCGGAATGGCGGATTCATGCTGATGACGGATTACTGGGGCGACGAGGCGGAGGCGCACGTCGACCAGATGTTCCGGGAGATCCTGCCCGGATCGCATTTCGAGGAGCTGCCGATCGAACATCCGCTCTACCGGTGTATCTTCGAGATCCGGCAAAAAGCGCAGGTGCCCAACATCCACGTCGGCATGAAAATCCCCGGCACCGTGATTCACCATCGCGTGATCTTCGACGACAAGGGCCGCATCATGGTGATCGGGCTGCTTAACTCCGACGATAGCGACGGCTGGGAGCGCGAGGGCGAGAACCACGACTACTTCAAAAACTATTCCGAGAAGATCGCCTATCCGCTGGCGATAAACATCATCTTTTACGCGATGACGCACTGAGGGCGGCAGGCCGCATAGATGGCCGGGGCGTGCCTCGGACAAAATTATGGCCGGAGTCACCAGCCCGGTCCCGGATCGTCCGGGAGCGCCCTCGGGCTTCGAGCGGGGTCGGCGAGAATCAGTGGTTCCAATTCCTTCCTCGGCGGTCTCACAAAATCGTGTTTATTGGCATCAAGTCGTGGTTCCCTCAACCCCATGCAACCTTCGCGCCGTTCCCGCCGGTCTAAAATCGTCACCGCCCTGATCGAGACGTTTGGCTTCAGCCCGCTGCTGGCGACCGTGGTGGCGCTGTTCTTCGCCTTCCTGGCCGCCGCGGCGATGCTCTGGATCTTCCTCTCGGCGCCGCCGCGTTCGATCACGATCACGAGCGGGCCGCCCGGGAGTTCGTTTCAACGGCACGCCGAGGCCTATCAGCGCGAACTCGCGACGCACGGCGTCACCCTGAGGATCGTGCCATCGGATGGATCGCTCGACAACTTGAAGCGATTGCAGGCGCCGGGATCCGGAGTCGAGCTCGGGTTCGTGCAGGGCGGGCTCGTGGGCGACAACGCCCCGGCTGGCCTCGTCTCGCTCGGCACCGTCGCCAACCAGCCGTTGTGGATCTTTTACCGCGGCGTGACGCGCATCACGCGACTCGCGGAGCTTGCCGGCCAGCGAATCGGCATCGGCGCAACCGGCAGCGGCGTGCAGGCGCTCGCCCGCGCGCTGCTGGACCTCAACGGCATCAGCGGTGTGCCGACGACGCTCGTGGAGCAGGACTCCGGCGACGCGGGCAAGGATTTCCTCGCCGGGAAACTCGATGCCATCTTCCTGATGGGCGATTCGGCGCCAACCCAGACCCTGCGCGCGTTGCTGCGCGCCCCGGGCGTGCAAATCTACAATTTCACGCAAGCCGACGCCTACGTGCGCCGGTTGTCCTACCTCAACAAGATCGTCATCCCGCAAGGGGCGATCGATTTTGGCCAGAACCTGCCGGCGCAGGATATCACGCTGCTGGGACCCGGGGTGGAACTCATCGCCCGCGCGGGGCTGAACTCGGCGATCTCGGACGTCGTGGTCGAGGCCGCGCAAAAGGTGCACGGCAAGTCCGGCCTGCTGGCGAAGCGCGGCGAGTTTCCCGCGCCGCTCGAGCACGAGTTTCCGCTCAGCGAGGACGCGCTGCGGTTCTACAAATCGGGCAAGGGGATCACCTACAAGCTGGTGAACTCGTTCTGGCTCGCGAATCTGCTCAACCGGCTGCTGGTCGCGATCGTGCCCATCATCCTCGTGCTGATTCCGGCCGTCCGCCTGCTGCCGGTCGTCTACCGCTGGAGCGTGCAGCTCCGGATCTATCGCAGCTATCGACCGCTGTTGCGCCTCGAGCACGACACGGCAATGCCGTTGGCGCCCGACCGCGTGGCGGAACTGCTCCGGCGCCTCGACGCGATCGAGGCGGACGTGAGCGCGCTGAAAGTGCCGGCGTCTTTCGCGAACCAGTTCTACGACCTCCGCAGTCATGTCGCCTTCGTGCGCCAGCGGCTGAAGTCGGCGGCGACGGGATGAGCGGTGCCCGGCGCGGGTTGGCTGACTCCCGGGAGGACGAGCCGGGGAGGCCAAGGCGAGGCCGCCCCGCATTGATCGGTGAAGATGGACGACGCATGGCGGTTCAATGTCCGACAGGTCGGTTCGTCGCGCATTTGTCACATGAAATTCGCTCGTCTCGGCGATTGTGCGGCCGAGCATCCCGGCTCGAATGCCTTCGACGCCAATCCGACACCGTCCCGGGCTTCGGCTCAAAACGATTTCGCTGGCCGTCGCGGTGCTGGCTGTGGCGCTGTTTCGCGCGGGCGGAGCCCGGGCCGAATCCGTCACGTTTGTCTTCACATCGGACGTGCACTTCGGCATTTCGCGGAGCACATTCCGCGGGGCAAGCTATGTCGACGCACGGGTCGTCAACGCGGCGATGGTGCAGGGCATCAATGCGCTGCCAGCCGTTGCGTTCCCCGCCGATGGTGGCGTTCGCGCCGGTCGCATGATCGGGCCGGTCGATTTCGTGGCGATCACGGGCGACCTCACGAACCGTCAGGAACTTTACCCGATCCACATCCAGAGCGCCGCGACTTCGTGGGGGCAGTTCGAAACGTGCTTCATCGACGGACTCAACCTTCGCGACGCCGGCGGCCGGCCCACGCCGCTGCTTTTGGTCCCGGGGAATCACGATATCTCCAACGCCATCGGCGCGCCGACCCGCCTCGTGCCGGAGCGTGACGCCACCGCGCTGACCCAGCTCTACAACCGGATGCTGAACCCGGTCGTGCCGCGCACTCCGGCGACTTACTCGTATGCGGCCGACAAGATAAACTACGCGCGGGACTTTGGCGGGGCCCATTGCGTTTTCCTCACGATCTGGCCGGACCGTGCCGCCCGCGCATGGCTCGAACGCGACTTGCAGCAGGTGTCCGCCACCACGCCGGTGTTTCTCTTCTGTCACGATCCGCCCGCGATCGAAGCCCGGCACCTGACCAATCCCCGCGGCGCCCATGATATCAACGGAACGGACAAATTCGAAAACCTCGTCGGCGATATTTATGCTGACGGTGCCATCGCCGATGACGGGAAAAAGCCGGCGGGTGAAACCACCATCGAGCAGCGGGCGCTGGCGGTTTTCCTCAAGGCGCACCGCAACATCGTCGGGTATTTCCACGGGCACAGCAACTGGACCGAGTTCTACACGTGGCGCGGCCCCGACGGGGATCTGGCGTTGCACGTCTTCCGCTCCGATTCGCCGATGAAGGGAAAACTATCGGGCAAGGATGAAACCAAACTGGCGTTCCAAGTGGTGGCCTACGATGTCACGGAGCAAAGATTGACTGCGCGCGAATGCCTGTGGAACGCGCCACCAGCGACTGGCGGCCGGCCACCACCCGTTTCATGGGGCCTCGTGACCACGGTCAGCATCGCACCCCGTGCGGATAATTGACGGTTAGAAAAAATAGGAGCGCAGAACGCATCGGCGCTCTTAACCACGCAAGCAACGGAGGGCGAACTGCCGCGAGGCGGCCGATGAAGCCCCACTTGCGTCACGTCCGGCGCGCGCGTTCAGGGCGCGGCTTTCGCGACCTCCACGGCGAAGACGTAGGTGGGGCCGAGCATGTTCGAACGGAAGAAAATCAGCTTGTTGTCCGGGCTGAAGATCGGGTTGGGTTCGAGGCGGTAATCGTGCTTCGCCAGGTTGACGAGCCGCTCCGCGTGGAGGACGCCCGGGTGGACGAGGTCCTTTTCCGGTGGCGTCAGGGCGCGGGCGCCGGGGCCGTAAATGCGTTCGTCGGCGGTGGCGTCGTTGATCCGCTCCGGCCGGAAAAGAAAAATCCATTTGTTCACCGCCGAGGCCCACCACGCGGGCGGATTGTCGGAGCCGTCGCCGCAGAAGAGCGTGTTGTCCCGCGTCGCGTTGTAATGGATCGACCATTCGCTCAGCGGCAGGTTGAACCAGGTGCGCTCGCCGGTCCCGACGTTGTAGCTGGCGAGGTCGATGACCGTGCCCCAAGGCCGGTGCAGGTCGTAGTAGATCGTCCGGCCGTCATGGCTCCAGAACTCGTGGCCCGTGGCCTCCATGCCCATCGTGCGGCGGTGCACGAGCGTGTTCTCGCTGCCGTCGGTGCGGATCGTCCAGATCCGGTCCACGACTTCCCACGGACCCTCGTGACAGTAGAGCAGCCGCGTCGGGTCGGCGGGTGAGAACTGGAGGTGGTTGAGCCAGTCCGTGCTTTGCAGGATGACCTTCGTCACACCGGTGCGGAGGTCGACGGTGTAGAGTTCCATCGGCAGCCGCTGGGCGAGGCGCGCGGCCATCATGGTGTATTTGTTGGACGGGGTTTCGAGAGCACTGCCCGCGTTGGTGCCGCGGGCTCCGGCGCGGCCGGTCGGCCCATAGGCGGATTGTTGTTCGCTCACGATGCGCGCGCCGGCGCCCAGCGTCTCGTCGGCATTGATGGCGGAGATGCCCCCGCGAGGCGGCAGGTCGGCGATCTTGCGCGTCTCGCCGGTATCGATGTTCGTCCCGTAAAGGGTGGAGGAGCCGGCGGCGGCGCCGTTCTTGAGGTAATAGATCGTCGGCGTTTTCCGCCCGACCTCGACGAGCCGGACGCGCTCCTGGACGACCGGCCGCGTCGTCAGCGTGGCGAGTTCGATCACCGAGATCGTGTCGGCGGTGGTGTAGATCATCTCTTTCCCGTCGGGCGTGAAGCCGTTGACGTTGAAGTAGAGGCTGGCGGAGCCCGGTTCGTCCGTGACGCGGATAACGCGATGGCCGGTGTCGGGATCGATCCATGACTTCGGCGGATTTTTCGCCGGCGGGGTAGCTGCGGGTTGCGCCCAAGCGGGCGAGGCGGCGGAGAAAGCGACGAGGAGGAGGACGAATTTTGGGGAGATCATGGAGGTGAGGGGACCAACGGCGGATGGCGCCTCGGCGGCGCCGGGGGTTACCGGCAGGAAGTCGGAATGGTCAGGCGCTTTCAATCCAAGTCATCCCGGAACCCGGCCACCGGCCATGCTTTGTCCGCCGACCACGCCGGGCGAATTACTTCAGCCGGCGGCGTTCGCCCATGGATCGGTGGCGGGGATGGCCTTCGGGTGTTCGTCCTGACCGTAGAGGCCGGCGATGGCGGGAGCTTCCGGCGGCGGCGCCGATATTTTTGCCAGTTCCTCGAGGATATAGGGGAAGGCATGGTCGTTTTGCTCCTCGTCAAGCCAGTTGGCGCGGGCGAACTTCCGGGCGTTCTCCAGAATTTCGCCCGAGAGCATCGCGCTCTCGGGGTCGAACGCGAGGATGAGCCGGGAAAGTTTCACGACGATGACGTGTTCGACCTGCTGCCGGGCGTCCGCGACGCGGTGGGCGTCCTTTTGCGCCGTGAGTTCCTCCGCCTCGAGCCGGTGCTCCTCGGTGATGGAGAGCTGGCGCTTCTGCATTTGAAAAAACGGCGGCCGGGTGACGCGCAGGTATTCCTGCTGCTCCTCGAGTTCGTGAATGCTCCGGTCGTAGCGTTCCGCCAGCAGGCGGAGGTGGGCATCCATCAGGAACCAGTGCTGCAGATCCTCGGGGAGGTCTTGGGGTCGGAGGCAGTCTCTCACGACCGAACGACTAAAGCGAAATGCCGGTCGTTGGTAAGCGAGATGCGATCCGGATCGGAGGATACCAGCCGCGGTAAATACGAAGGTGAAGCCCTCTTATCCCGACGGCACGAGCGGCGGCGGATCGAAAGGCCGCGCGTCGCTTGCCTCGCGGCGGAGCGCATGGCCGGACCGCCGCCAAGCCGGCTTCTCGCGAGGACAAATCATGCGCTAAGAAATTTTACGTAACTTCCCTCGCGCGGCCGGGTTTTCCGGATAGCTTCGCGCGAAGCGGAAAAGGAACACTAACATGAAAGTCCTGCTCACCTTGTTGCTCTGGGCCATCCTGCTCGTGTTGTGCTGGCCGCTGGCGCTGTTGGTTTTGATCGCGTGGCCGTTCCTGTGGCTGCTCTCGATCCCTTTCCGCATCGTGGGCGCCGTGATGAACGCACTGCTGGCGTTGGTGAAGACGCTCCTGTTCCTGCCCGCGCGGATCCTCGGCGATCGCGGCGGCACCTCCTGACGGCGGAGACCGGTTTGTATCCGCCGTCAGAGCGGACGCGCGGTCAATTGGTCAGCCACACCGGTTGCACGAAGGCGCCGTTGACGGCGGAGTCCCAAGCCGCGAATCGCACCCATTTCTTGCCGGTCGCATCGAATGGAATCGCAAAGTGCTGCGTGCCCATCGCGCCGAAATCGGTCGAGCGAATGATCTGCCGGTCGATCTTCTCGCCGTCGCCCCAGACGACCTCGACGAATTCCGGCGGGAACGTCCAGTCGACGTCCGCGACGATCGTGCGGTGGTTGCCGGTGCCCTGGACCGCGTAGTTGCGGATGAGGATCTCGCCGGTCGTCACAAAGAAATCCCCGGCGCGCAGCGTTTTCAGGATCGAACTCCAGTCGTCGTCCGGGCCGGGCACGTGATCCAGCTTGATGTAGTTGACCGTGAAGCCGGGGAACAGGTCGTCGTGCGGCCATTTCTGGTAGGTGTCGACGTCGCCGATCAGCACCTTCGGGCGCAGCCCGGTGCCGGCGAAAAGATTGTTCATCTCGTCGAGCGAACCGAACGCCCGCGTGTCGGCCAGCCGGTCCTCCGAGAGGTCCATGCCCATGCCGGGCTTGAACGCGATGCCGAGGTAGCGGTCGCTCTTCGCGAACGCCTTGTTCCAGTAGGCGTCGGGATAACCGGCCGAACTCTTGGTCCGCGGATGGGCGGTATACCAATACGCATTCTCGGTATCGAGGATCTGCTGCATGTCCTCCGCGCTGCCCGCGTGGTAGACCTTGCCGAATTTTTCGTCCTGCTCGACCAGCGGCTGCCCGGCGCGGCGCGTCTTCGACCAGAAGAACGGCCGCGGGTTGATGAGGTTCACATGCCCGCCGAAGTAGGGGTTCGGTTCCTCCCAGGGCACGACGAGGAAGTCGACATCGGATGCGCGGCGCGTGCCCTCGAAATAGTCCTTCTGGTCCGTGAACCGCCCGGCGCCGGAATCCGTCAGCCGCAACTTGTCCGCGTGAAAATCGCTCAGGCCGACGATATTGATCCCGAGGGCCTTCATCGCGGCGAGGTCGGGCGTGCCGGTGTCGAGCGAGCCGGACTCGCGGAGCCGGTCCGTGAACTGCAGGTGAAAATGGTTCACGAAGGTCTTGTAGCCCGGGATCGGCAGGTAGTGGTCGCCGCGGGTGAAACCCATCGCCGCCGCGCGGGTGGCCGCGCCGTCACCGGGGTTCACGTAGAAATAGGTGGCCATGCGCTGGAGCGTGCCGGGCGGGGCATTGTAGAGCGCATAGTTTTGCAGGTAGCGCGGGTCGTCCTCGTGATCGGCCTGCTTGACGCCGATGCCGTAGGCGGAGGTCGAGTCCTTGCGATACCAGACGTAACCGAGGTTCGTATCGACCTCGCGCGCCGCAAAGAAAACAGTCGGCGGCGGAAAGACCGCGATGGAGCCCGACGGGCCCTCCGCGACCAGCACGCGGTTCTTCGCCCGCGTGGTGACGGGTCCGTCGTTTTTCCCGCCGCCGAACTGATATTGCTGCGGATTGCCCCCCGTGTCGATCCAGCGAACCCGCGGCAATTGGGCGGTCGAGAGGCCCTTGAGGCCGGCATCGTATTTGTAGGCGACAAAATTCTTGTCGGTCGTGGCGATGGCTTCGAGCCGCAGCAGGTTCGTCCCGCGATAGTGGGTGAACCGCAGCCCGCCGGAGAAGATCCCCATGGTGAGGCCCGGGAAACTGACCTCGAGCCGCGCGCCATCCGTTTTCACGCTGCAGGCCGTCGTGTTATACGTCGCCGCAGCGCGCTGGATCTCGTCGGATTTGCGCGGGATGTCGACGTTCCGCCGGCCGTCGCCAGGCAGGACGAACGGCGCGTCCCAGAACGAAACCCAGCCCTGTTTCTCGATGACCTCGCGCGAGGCGGTGTCGACGCCGAGCAGTTTCAGCGGGGCGAGCCCCGCGAAGTCGATCCGCCGTTTTCCCGTCTGCACGGTGAAGTCGGGGGTGAGATTTTCGCCGAGCACCGCCCACGCGCCGCCCGCCGGCCGCAACGCGAGCTCGCGCACGATGGGCTGGCCGTGGTCGATGACGTAGCGGGTGCGGAGCTCCGTGTTCGCCGCGCCGGTCCACGTGATCGTGAGCACGTCCTGCGCGACGACGGCAGTGAGTCCGGGACGACCCGTGTAACCGCCGAGGTCGGCGTGGAGCGGGTCGGCGTGAGCCGGGAGGAAAGTGCCGAGCGAGGCCGCAATCAAAACGGGCAACGCGCGAGTCAGGTTGCCCGGACGCAGCCGAAGGAAGAACGCAGGATAAGTTGCTGGATTCATGGGGTAGGGGGCTTGACGCATACGCGCACGAATGGTGCCGCGGAATGCGGTGGAGTTGAGCAGCGGAAGCGTCCCGATCCAAATCCGCCTGCCGCGGGGAGTCCAGACCAACGCCGACTCCCGCAAAGAATCCCTAGCGGTTCAACGCCGCCATCGCCGGCGCGTGATAGCGATCGCCGGCAGCGGAACCGGCGGGCAGCACCAGGTCAATTTCGCGCAGATCCGCGACGGTGAGCGCGACGTTCGCCGCGCCGAGATTCTCGGCGAGGTAGCTGGTCTGTTTCGTCCCGGGAATCGGCACGATGTCGGAGCCCCGCGCCAGCACCCAGGCGAGCGCGAGCTGGCCGGGAGTGCAGCCCTGGCGGCGGGCGAGCTCGGTAATTTTCGCCACCAGATCGAGGTTCTTTTGGAAATTTTCACCCTGAAAACGCGGCGAGTTCCGCCGGTAATCGCCGGCGGGCAAGTCGTCGAGAGTCTTGAACCGCCCGGTGAGAAAGCCGCGGCCGAGCGGACTGTAGGCGACAAATCCAATGCCGAGCTCGCGCACCGCCGGCAGGGTCTCGGCCTCCACCTCGCGGCTCCAGAGCGAGTATTCGGTCTGCAGCGCGGCGATCGGATGGACTTTCGCGGCGCGGCGGATCGTGGCCGGCGCGGCCTCGGACAAGCCGAGATGTCGCACCTTGCCGGCGCGCACGAGCTCCGCCATCGCGCCCACGGTGTCCTCGATCGGAATCTTGGGGTCGACGCGGTGCTGATAGTAGAGATCGATGGTGTCGACCTTGAGCCGGCGCAGGCTGGCTTCGCAGCACTCGCGGACGTAGGTCGGGTCGCCGCGCACGCCGAGAAACTCACCCTGCGGCCCGCGGACGTTGCCGAATTTCGTCGCAAGCACGACGGTGTCGCGCCGCCCCGCGAGCGCGCGGCCGACGAGTTCCTCATTGCGGCCGACGCCATACATGTCGGCCGTGTCGAGGAAGTTTCCGCCGGCGTCGAGGTAGTGGTGGATGACGCGGATGGACGCCTGGTCATCCATCTGGCCGGGGGCATAGAACTCGCTCATGCCCATGCAGCCGAGCCCGAGCGCGGCGACCTCCGGGCCTTGGGCGCCGAGGCGCCGCCGCGCCAGCGAAGGTTTTGGGTGCGGTGTCATGGGAGGGAATGAGACGGATTGCGGCGCGAGTTCAACCGTCCTTCGCGTTTTTGCCCGGGCGCCCGCAAATCCCGCGCATATTTTCCCAACCCGCGCCCAGCGTTCCCGCTGGACGGCATGCGACTGGCTCAAAACAATTCGTCCCCAAACGACCATGAGCACGCCCGTTCGCCCGAAGAAAGTCGCCTTCCTCACCGCCGGTGGCCTCGCCCCCTGTCTCAGTTCCGCCGTGGGCGGGCTGACCGAGCGCTACACCGAGCTGGCGCCGGACATCGAGCTGATCGCCTACCGTAGTGGCTACAAGGGCCTCCTCCTCGGCGACAGCTACAAGATCGGGCCGGCCGAGCGGGCGGCAGCGGCGATTCTTCATCGTCACGGCGGCAGCCCCATCGGCAACAGCCGCGTCAAGCTCACGAACGTCAAGGACTGCATGAAGCGCGGTCTCGTCAAGGAAGGCCAGGATCCGCAAAAGGTGGCCGCCGACCAGCTCGTCCGGGACCGGGTCGACATTCTCCACACCATCGGCGGCGACGACACCAACACGGCCGCGGCCGAACTTGCGGCGTTCCTCGCAAAGAATGGCTACGGGCTGACGGTGATCGGCCTGCCCAAGACGATCGACAACGACGTCTACCCCATCCGGCAGTCGCTCGGCGCGTGGACCGCGGCCGAGCAGGGCGCCCGCTATTTCCGCAACGTCGTCGCCGAGCACCGGGCCAACCCGCGCATGCTCATCATCCACGAGGTGATGGGGCGCAACTGCGGCTGGCTCACGGCGGCGACCGCACGGGATTACCGCCAGCTTCTGGACCGCGAGGAATTTGTCCCCGGCCTCGGCCTCGGTCGCGCCAACCTCGAGGTTCACGCGGTGTTCGTGCCGGAGATGGCGATCGACCTCGCGAGGGAGGCCGCCCGGCTCAAGGCCGTCATGGACCGCCTCGACAACGTGAACCTCTTCATCTCCGAGGGCGCCGGCGTGGCGGCGATCGTCGCCGAGCTGCAGGCGAAGGGGCAGGAGGTGCCGCGCGATGCGTTCGGCCACGTCAAACTCGATGCGATCAATCCCGGCAAATGGTTCGGCGACCAGTTCGCGAAGATGCTGGGTGCCGAAAAAGTTCTCGTGCAAAAGAGCGGTTACTTCGCGCGGGCGGCAGCGGCGAATCCCGATGACCTGCGGCTGATCAAGAGCTGCACCGATCTGGCCGTGGAGTGCGCACTGCGGCGCGAGAGCGGCGTCATCGGCCACGATGAGGATCAGGGCGGCGTCCTGCGTGCGATCGAGTTTTCACGGATCAAGGGAGGAAAGCCGTTTGACGTCGGCACGCCGTGGTTCGGTGCGTTGCTCCGGGCCATTGGCCAGTCGGCTTAGAGTGCGCCGTGGCGAGTGGTGCACGGGCTGCAAGTATCTGGCGGAGTTAGCGGGTGATCGAGTTCGTGTGCCGCGGCGGTCGGGGACCTTTCACACTTGCACCGCAGTTCCCCGGCCGGTGTTCTTGGCCCGATGAAAGCCCCCACTTTCGCCGTGGCCGTCGTCCTGCTTTCGGTCGTCACGGTCGCGCTGGTCGTCGTGCTGCCGCACGCCTATTATCAGATCGAACCGGGGTTTCGTGGCATCGAGGTGTCGGGAGGCGCCATCGACCCGCAGGTGAAGTTGCCGGGCACGCACTGGAAACTGCCGCTGTTTACGCGGGTCACGGTTCTGCCGGTGCGCTGGTCTTCTCACGCACTGTCGGTTCCCTGTTATACGAGCGACCGCAAGGCGGTGAATGTCGGGATGACGGTCGTCTATCGCATCCCGGAGAAGTCCGAAAATCCCGGGAGGGCCGACCTGTCCTACGAGACGCTCGTGAATATCTATCAGGAATTTGGCGGCGACCCCTTCGACGATTTTGTCGTCCCCCACCTCAAGTCGTCCGTGCAACTCGCGGTGCATAAAGTCGCGGCCGAGGATTTGGTGAAAATGCCGGAAACGGTCGTGACGCTGGCACTCGTCAAGACGGCGTTTGCGGAGGTGTCTCCCCGGCTGCAAAATCTCGACCTCAGGCTCGAGAGCGTCGCGCTGCCCGCCGAATTTGTCGCCGCGGTGGCCGCGGTTGATCCGGCGGAGGCCGCGCGGGACAACCAACGGAAGGACGCGAAATTCAAGTCGGACCTCGCGTTGTTGCAGGCGAAGGCGGAAGCCGATGCGCTCCGCGCCCATATCGACGCGTTCACCGGCAACACGGTTTCCACCCAGCTTTTTCAGCGGCTGGTGGACAAGTGGGATGGGAAAACGCCCTTCGTTTTCCCCGGCATGGCGGATCCCGCCTCGCCGGAAGGAAAGGTTGCGGACAATAAGTTGCCCGCGCACTGAGGGGTTGTCAGCCAGCGGGCGCGTGCCATCGCCCGCGGAAAAGTTTCCGCGCCTAAAGGCCGGGGCCGCGTTTTGATTTTGTTCCGGGATTTTGCTGGAATGAATGCCGGATTTTGCACGAAGCGACCGCCACAACGATGGCACTTTTCGCGCCTGCTCGCGGTCAAAATGATCACCATGAAAACCAAATCCGTCGCCACCCTTGTCCTCGCGGTCGCCGGCCTCGCCGGCAGCGCAAGCGCCCAGGCGCCCCAACCGGCAACCAGTCCGGCCCCCGCGGTCGCCGCGGCGCCGAACAAAATCATTTACACGCCGCGACTCCCGAACGCGACCGAGTTGACCAACGTCGCGACCGCCCAGGGGCTCACGGTCGACCGCATCGAGCAGACATCCACCCAGGTGACGGTCGTCTACAAGCTGGCCAGCGGCCAGACGAACACGGTCGCGTATCAGTTGCTTCCCACCGCCGGGAACACGCCCACGCAATCCATCGCGTCGCCGACGCCCGCGCCCGCCATGGTCTATGAGCCGGCGCCGCGCGTCTATTACTACGACACCTACGGGCCCGACTATTATTATCCGGGCTATTGGTATCCTCCCGTCTCGCTTAGCCTCGGTTTTGGGTTTCGCGGGGGATCGTTTCACGGCGGATTCGGGCGCGGTTTCCATCACCGGCGCTGACCCGCACCGACCGATCGACCAATCCTAACCGCACCCTACCATGAAAACACCCACACTGCTCATCTCCACGCTCGGGTTATCCGCGTTGCTGACGGGCTGCGTCGGCGTCGGGCCGAACACGCAGCAGGGCGCCGTCAACGGCGGCGCGCTCGGCGCTCTCGCGGGCGCGATCATCGGCCACAACAGCCGTGGCGGCGATACGCTCGGCGGCGCGATCCTCGGTGGCACGGTCGGCGCGATCGCGGGCGGCACCTTGGGGAACAGCGTCGATAACCAACGCGGCACGCTCTACGATTATCCCGAGCCGCGCCGCACGTATCGCACCGTGGCGGTTCCCGCGGAGCCGCCGCCGCCGCCCAACGCCGATGTCGTGACGCCGCAGCCGGCGTCCAACGCGCTCTGGATTCCGGGTTACTGGTCGTTCGATGGCGCCCGTTATTCGTGGATTCCCGGCCATTGGGAAATCCCGCCGCCGGACGCGAGTTCCTACGTCGCCGCCCACTGGGAAAACCGGGCGCGCGGCTACGTTTATGTGCCGGGCTACTGGCACTGAGCCGGCAATCGCCGCGCGGTTGGCCGGCCGGAAGAGCCGGCCAACTCAGCCGCGCGGATAGGAGATCTCAAACCGGCTGTAGACGTTGCTGTTGCCCCGCGGGACGGTCCCGAACCAATCGACGCCCGCGCCACCAAAGTCGTTCGGTGTGATCGTGCCTTCGAGTGAAAGCGTCTCGTCGTCCACGTCGTTCTTTGCGGTGGCGGTGAGGCGGTTGCCGGTGACCTTCAAGACGAACTCGGCGCTGGGTTTGAGGACGCCGGTGAATGCCCGCTGCTCGTTGAGCGGCGAGCCCACGCCGTCGACGATGCGGTAGAGTTGATAGCGGCATTTCCGCGTGGATTCGGTGGTGCGCCAGAACCGCAGCGAGTAGCCGGTCTTCGTGCGCGGATCGTATTTGATGAAGATGTCCGATTTCTGGACGCGCTCCCCGTCCTGCGGCCCGCCCGGACTCCCGAACGCCATGCCCTCGGTCTTTTCCGGCGTCATCGTGACCCCGACCTGCATGTCGCCGACCTTGCCATCGCGCTGGTAGAGGAGTTGCGCGCCCTGCGAGCCGGCGCGGATTCCGTAACCGTTGACGAATTCCTCCCCGCTGGCGGAACTCCAGGTGCCGAGCAGCGTCCACCGGCCGTTGCCGTAGGTCGGGTTGGTGGTCGTGACGAAATTGCGGAAATTTGGGGCAACCGTGGATGAGTTCACGTCGGAGGCCGCGATCGGTTTCGCGGCCACCGTCGCGACGGCTGGACCGGGATCGCTGACGTTGTGCTTCGGTTGGACGGAGACCTTGATGAATTTGCCGACGTCGCCGATCCCGAGTGCGTAGGACCGGAGCGGCTGGTTGCCGCGGCTGACGGCGACCTCGCGGGCGTTGGCGCCACTGGCGTCGTCGCACGCATACCAAGTGATCACCGACTGATCCTCGCGACCGGCGAGATCGTAGTCGTAGTTGACGGAGATTTCGCCGTTGGACGGCGCGGCCAGCGTTGGGCCGTGGGCAAGGATCGGCGGGGCCACATAGGCCGGCTCGGCGTAGACCCACGCGGTCACGCACGAACCATTCGCCGCGGTGGCCTCGATCGGCACGTATTCAGGCAGGCCGGTGTTGTTCGCGGTCACGACGATGCTCGGCCCGGTGGTCCGGCTCAGGGAAATCAACTTCGATTCGGTGGACCATGTGATCGTCGGGTCGGGAGCCCGGGTCGGCATGATCGTGACGCCGATCGTCGCGCCCGGGCCGCCCGTCCGGACATTCGGTATGCCGCCGCCACGCGGGCCGCCGGCTCCGGGCCCGCCACCGGCACCGTTGGTCACCGCCAGGCGGAAGATCAGGCTGCCCTGGCCGGCCTCCTCGTATTTTGCGCGCGCGTTGGCGGGATCCCAGTCGTCGACGACGCCGTTCGGCGTGGCGCGCAGCATGTTCCAAGGGTTGAACGCGAGTGCCTCCTGATCGGAGAGCTCGCGCGAATAGGTGAACGTCGCCGGGCCGCTCGAGCCGTCGGCGACGACCGCCTTGTTCCCTTTGGCGTCTTTCGTGTGATAAGTGAAGTAAAGCACGTTTGGGTGCGGCGGCGCCTTGGCGCGCACCCACGCGACGGGGGACTCGGGCGAATAGGCCGGCATCGTGCAGTTGATGAGGGCGACACCGCGGCCGGCGCTTTTTGAAAACTGCATGCCCCGCGCGGCGGAAAATTTGCAGTTGATGAACGCGATTCCGCCCGCGGCGCACACGCCGGAGCCCGTGGGGAAAAGGATTTCGCTGTCCTCCCAGACGCCGATCTGGCCGCCGCCGATGAAGTCATCGGTGCCCTCGATGAAGACGTTTTTGAAATACGACCGCGTGCAGCGGATGAACGTCGTGTCGAGCCGGCTGCAGAAGGCGACGTTCTCGTAGACGTGCTTGTCGCCCGAGGTCGTCAGCGCCACGGCTTGCGTGATCGTCGCGGAGCGCTTCGCGAGGTTCTTCGAGGGATCGCCCGGATACTGGTAGTCGACATTGCAGTAGTTCAGGAACGTGAGATTTTTCGCGGTGAACCCGGTGGCGTCGATGTTGACGACGTAGCCGTTGCCGCCGCCCCCGCCCGTGCCGTCGCCGCCGCCCATGCGGTTGCCGCGATTGTCGGCCAGCACGACGGCGCGCCGGTTGTTCGTGAGCCCGAGAAGCGTGATATAGTCTTTGTTGATGACGAGCCCGGCCGGTGCGCCGGGGGCGGGCGGAAGCAGATAGACGTTCGGGGCGATGCCGATGACGGTCGGCCTCTCCGCCGTGCCGGCGGGCGCCGCGGCGTAGGCGGCCTGCAACGTCTTGAATTTTTTGTTGGCGGGGTCGTCCTGCGCGAGCCGGCCGTCGACAAGAAAGTCGTAGGTCAGCGCGGCCGGGTCGATGGCGGCGACGACCGGTTCGCCCGAGGAGGGCGCGCTGTCCTGCGCCCGCACGAGCGAGCCGTGAGTCGAGAGGAGAGCGCAGGTTGTCAGGGAAACGAGCAGGGACCGCTGGAGCGTGTTCATCGTTTGTTCCTATCTTCTGGGGTTGAAGTTGGTAAGATTTCAGACGCGCCGTCGGGTAAAAAGGTGCGGGCTCGTCGCGACCGGGATCCGTCGACCTGATGGCGGTGCGCCGGTTGGCGGCGATGCGGGTAACCGGGTTGCGCCGGCGCGAAGGGCGCGTTCATTACCCGATGCGCTGCGTTACGAGTCCAACGTTTCGGTTTTGCCGGGCGGCTGGCCCGATCGCGCTGATCGCTTTGAGTGGCTGCGCCGGCGGCGTGGCGACGATCGGGCCGCCGCGGATGCCCAAGGTGGCGCCGGGCGCGCCGGTGCCGGCGGAGCCCAAAGTCACGGCGAGCGAGGTGCTCGCGACGGCGAGCGCGCGCGTGGCACAGGACGATTTTGCCGGCGCGGCGGACGCGCTGGGCGCGTTGCCGGCTGCTGAGCGAGTCGGGGTGGCGCGCGAACTGGCCGAGTCGGCGGCGGCGCGCGACCCATGGCGGGCGGGCCGCCTCGCGGTGGCGATGCCGGAGGGCGATCCGCAGGCGGCCGCCGCGGAGGTCGTCGTGCGGGCGATGCTGGCGCGCGATCCCGATGCCACGGTCCGGTGGGCGCTGGCTGCGACCGATCCGGCGGCGGGGTTTGCCGTCCGCCGGGCGGTTGCGGAGCAGTTTGTGCAGGGCGACGCGACCGCGGCGCTGGAGCGATTCACCGCGGTCCCGATTTCACCGGAACGGGACAGCCTGCTGGCCTTGGCGGCGGCGGCGTGGGTGCGACACGACCGGACGACTGCGCTGGCATGGGGGCGCGCGCTGCCGGCGGGCGAGACGCGGGCGCTGGCGATCTCGAGCATGGGTTTTGAAATCGCGCAGACCGCGCCGGAGCGTGCGGTCGAGGTGGCGGAAACACTCCCCGAGGGACATGATCGCTGGCAGCTCTTCAGTGCGATCGGGCAGACGTGGGTCGCGCGCGATCCGGAGGCCGCCTGGTCGTGGGCGCGCGGCTTTCCCGAGGGCGAGGCGCGCACCGCGGCGGTCGCGGGGATCGAGACTGGATTGGGTGGCGCGGGCCTGCGCAATCCGGCGCTGGCGGCCGGCCTGGCGGGAGGCGGCGCGCGTCGTGTTGCGGTGGGCGGCACCGTCGCGGGCGCCGGTGGTGCGGGAGCGCCGGCTCCGGGCCTTGCGCGCGAGGACGCGTTGCGCCGGCAGTTCGAGGAAATGCTGCGACGGTCGCCGCGACTCGCGGCGGACTGGCTGACGTCGCTCCCGTCGCCCGATCGCAGCGACGAGATGCTGGCCAGGTTGACGCGCGAATGGTTCGCGACCGATCCCGGCGCCGCGAGAAAGTGGCTGCAACTGAATGTTCCGTCCCGGGCGCAGCGGGAGTTCCTGTTGCAAGGCGTGCGGCCATGACCCGCAGCGGCGGCCGATCGCTCCTCCGCTGTCCGCGGTATCGCCGTTTCGTCTCTCGGGCCGCGCGAACGATCCAGATCGACGGGGCGGGCGGTTTCCACCCGGTGGACAAAGCGAGCACGCGTTCGCGCCGGAAGCCACGATGTCGCCGCGTAAGTAATTCGAGATTTGTCCTATAGTTCGAATGGCGGCGGGTTGGCGTCATCCGTCCGCTCTCGCCAAAACCCACGCCAGCCGCTCAGTCCGCGCGGCTCTTCAACCCCATAAAACCCATGCACTCCATCCTCCGTGCCAAGGCCCCTTTTCATTGGTCGTTCGTTCCGTTGCTGGTGGCATTATTGTCCGCGGGCGCGCCCCTGATCGCAGCTGCGGCGCCGCCGCTGGCGCCGGCGCCGATCCGCATCAAGGCGGGAGTCACCGCCCCGCACACCGACGCGAGCGGCACGGCGTGGCTCGCCGATCAGGGCTTCGCGGACGGCGAGACGATCGAGCGGCCCGATTTGGAGATCGCCAACACCAAGACGCCGTCGCTCTACCGCGCGGAGCGTTACAGCATGACGAAATTCACCTGGAAGGTCCCCAGCGGCCGCTATGTCGTGAAACTGCATTTCGCGGAAACCTTCGAGGGCATCGACGGACCGGGGCAGCGGGTGTTTTCGTTCAATGTCGAGGGACACGAGTTCAAGGACTTCGATGTCTGGGTGAAGGCTGGCGGCCCGCGTCGCGCCTACATCGAGACCGTTCCTGTCGAAATCAAGGATGGCCAGCTCGACATCACGTTCACCAGCCAGGTCGAGAATCCGGAGATCAACGCGATCGAGATCATCCCTGCGACGTGAGGGCGCCGGTCGGGATTCGACTGGCCGGCCCCCGGCGCGCCGGTGGCTAGACCAGGTTGAGCTCGCGGAGCGCGGCGCCGGCGCCGGACAGGTTCTCGGATTTTATGTCGACGTAGTTGCGCGAAAGAATGATCCCCCGCGCACCGCCCCTGAAGGCCGCCTTGATCGTCTGCCCGACGGTTTCCGGTGTGGCGGCGCTGCCCTCGATGTCGACGCCCGGCCAGATTTGCGTCGCACCCACGGACACGCCATCGACGGCGCGACGCGTTTCGCGCTCGACGTAATCGGCGGAGAGGCCGACCGCGTTGAGTTTGTCGTAAGGCGCCTCGTCTTTGCCGTAACCCATCTCTTGCGAGAGCATGCCGAGGATTTCCGGCTCGGACAGGTCGCCGAACACGGAGCTGTGCGCGCCGCGGACGAACGCGAGGAAGCGTCCGCCGGCGACGCGGTTGTAGACGGCCGGACGCAGAAAATCGGAGTAGGGCGCCATCGCGGCATAGTCTTCCTCCGCGGCCTGGAACGGGCTGAACGAAAGATTGTGCCAGACATGCCAGCCGATCTGCAGATTGGGATTGATCGATTTGACCAGGCGGTAGAGCGACGCCTGGAATTCGTGGCGGCTGTCGACCCAGAGTTTTTCCCACGCGAGCAGCTCGGGATAGTTCAGCAGCATGCGCCAGAAGGCGGTGAAGTAACCGTCGCGCGGCCGCTGCTTCGCGCGACCCGCCTTCACCAGCTTTTCGATTTCGCCAAAGCCGGCGCGTGCGCGCTCGGGGTCGATCCCGCGGTCGCGACCCTTCTTCTGGCAGAACTCGCAGAAGCACGTGCACCGCCCCGGGTCCTGGCCGCTGCTTTGGGAGAGCGCGAGGGCGTTGAGCACGCCGCTCTGACGCTCGGAACCCCACATGATGCCGCCGATTTCGTAGGAGCGGGCGTAGTCCTCGAAGAGCCCCTGGGCGAAGCGCTGGTAAAAAGGATTGTTGTAGCACGGGCCGCCGGGATGGCGATCGGTGCGGCGGCCGTGGGCGTCGACCTCGTAGAGCGTTTCCCAATGCGGCACGGTGGCGGGGCGCACGTTGTCCTCGAGCAGAAACGGAAACACCGCCATGCCGTGCTTGCGCGCGGTCGTCACGACCCGGCCGAGGATGTCGCCGCCGCCGAACTCCGGTCCGGTCATGTCCTCGAGCGTGAGCGGGATATCCTTGTAATACTGCATGTGCGGCGTGCCGTAATTGCCGCCGTGGAAATTGGCGACCGGCGGTCCGCTGCGGTGCGGCTCGTGCGTGTAGGCGAAGGGAAACAACGCCGTCACGCCCGCGCGCGTCCGCATGTCGTCGAAGATCACGTCGAGGTCGCGCTTGGCGAGGGGCTCGATGCTGATCGGCAGGCCGATGGTGGCGCGTGCCGGTGAGGCGGCGGGAGCGGGGACAGGGGCGGCTTCGCCCCGGAGTGCTTTCGATGAGGCCAGGGCCACGCCAGCGCCCACGGCCGTCAGTTTGATGAAATCACGGCGTTCCATTCGCGGAGTATCGCGGGCACTTGGGTGGACTCAAGACCAACCCCGACGCGCTGCGAATCCGATTCGCGGCGGCTACACCGTCGCCTGCATGAGGTGACCGATGGGGCCGACCGTCAGGCCATCGGTGCGGTCGCGGCAGTAGCGTTGATTCAAGGCGGCCGGGCTTACCTCGGTCGCCGCGCGAAATCCCATCGCCCGCAAATCGGCGGCCAGTTGCGCGGGGATGAAATGGGAGCGCCAGGGTTCGCCGGCGCGCGCCAAGCGGCGCGCCATCCATCGGGCAATCAGGCGCCAGAACAGGTTCAGCGACGCCGGGTCCGCGACATAGTCGAAGACGACCGTCGTCCCCGTCGGCAGTGCGACGACGCTGGCGAGCGTTCGCTGAATCGTCTCCCACGTGAGGTAGGGCACGACGCCGAGCCACGAAAAAAAAGCCGGTTGCTTCGTCGAGAATCCTGCCGCGCGCAGGCCGTCCATCACGGATTGCCGTTCGAAATCCACCGGCGCAAACGTCAGCTCCGGCGGAATCGCGATGCCGGCTTCGGCGAGGCGGGTGCGTTTCCACGCCTGCGTGGCGGGATGATCGACTTCGAAAATCCGGAGGCCGGCTGCCGCGTGCGGCTGCCGGTAGGCCGAGGTGTCGAGCCCCGCGCCGAGCACGACATATTGGCGGACACCGCCCGCGATGGCGGTCGCAAGTTCGTCGGCGACGTAACGGCTTCGCGTCGCGAGAAAGATGCGAAACCGCCGGGTCAGCCGGTCGTTTTCCTTCCACGCGCCGCTGCGCACGGCGTCGGCGGCTTTCTTCCCGACGATGCGCAACGCGAGAGGATCGTCGAGGACCAGCGGCGTGTCGCGCAGTTGATGAGCGGCCCGGTGCAACGCGACATAGAAGGCGGTCGCGCTCGGCCGGTCGGCGTGCATTCGGCAACGATTCTCCCGCCGGCGGAAACGTCAATCGCATCGTCGCCTTGCGGCGGCTCCGGCCTTGTCGGGAAACCCGCGCCGGGCATGCTCCCGCTCCATGGATGAGACCCCGCTCCAGGAGCAATGGACGTTACTTGGTATCGCGCCCGATTCTCCACGCGAGGTCGTGAAGAAGGCGTTCGTCCAGCAGTCGTATGCGCTCATCCGTCGCGGAGCCCCCGACGAAGAACGCGAACGGCTTCGTCTGGCGCACGAGGCGATCATGGCTTACCTCGACACAGCCGAGCAAACCTCGACATCCGCCGCCGGGGCGCAGCCGGGGGACGCGGAGGCCGCCGTGGAGCTCGCGCGACTCGAAGCGGAGGCGGAGCGGAATTTTGGCGAGCCGGAGCTGAGTCGCTGGGATCCGCGCTCGTTCGACAGCCGGATCATCAACGCCCTCGCGCCACCCGCGGTCGCGTTCCTCGCGATTCTCCTGCAAAAAAGCGTTCTAGGTTTTTTCTTCACCGGGTTTCACGTGTGGATCCACGAATTCGGCCACGCGACGGTCGGCTGGATGTCGGGCCGGCGCGCGCTGCCGCTGCCCCTCGGCTGGACGCCGATCAGCCCCGAGCAATCCAATTTCGTCTACTTCGGCCTGCTTTTTCTCTTCGGGTTGATGCTGGTCGCGGGCTTTCGCGAACGGAAAATCTGGCCCACGGTCCTCGCCGTGCTGCTCGCGCTGCTGCAGGCGGAAATGACATGGCGGTTGCGACCGGACACCACGAGCATGGCGATCGATTTCGCCGGCGTGGGCGGGGAGTTCTATCTGTCGGCCGCGATGATCGGGCTGTTCTATTTTCAGTTTCCGGAAAAATTCCGATGGGGCGCGTGCCGCTATTTTTTCCTGTTCGTCGGCGCGGCCAGTTTTTTCGAAACCTACACGTTTTGGAAACGGGTGAAGCGGGGTGAAGAGGGCATCCCCTACGGTTCGATGATCAACGGCGAGGAGGACGCCGGCGGCGACATGAACGGGCTCCACGACGAGTTCGGCTGGACCCAGCACCAGATCATTTACACCTACAACCATCTCGGCGACGCCTGCCTGATTGCGCTGGTCGTCGTCTACGCGGTCTTCGCGTTGCGCCTCGATCGCATCGTGACGCGATTGCTGCCGGGCTGGGCATAACTGCCCGCGGGAAAACTCACTCGCGCATGGGCGGGGCGGCGGGCGGGAGGTTCGCCTTCAACCACGCCACGACGCGGTCCTTGAAATCCGGCGCGAGCGGCGGCCAGGGCAGCATGCCGTGCGGGCCGCCCTTGATCGTGATGAGCTCGCTCGGCACGCCGGCGGCGCGGAGCCTGGCCAGCATGTCGACCGACTGCTGGTAGGAGACGCTCGCGTCCGCCGTGCCGTGCAGCAGCAGGAACGGCGGCAGCCCGGGTTTCACGTAGTTGATCGACGAGATGTCGTGCAGCATCGTCAGCGTCTGATCGTCGAGCGTGTTGCGGCCAAGGAGTCCGGCGAAACTCGGGCTCAACGTTCCGCGGTGCTTGGTCTCGGCGACCATGTCGAACATCCCGTAGAACGACACGACGGCGGCGACGCGCGTCGAATCGTTGGCGCGCACCGCGACGAGCGCCACGAGGTGGCCGCCGGCGGATTCGCCGGCGAGCGCGATGCGGCGCGGGTCGACATGATATTCAGCCGCATGCGCCTTCACCCAGCGGATGGCGGTTTCGACGTCCTCGACCGGCGCGGGATAGTGAAATTTCGGCGCGAGCCGATAGTTGATCGAGAACCACGCGAAGCCGCCCTGCGAGAGCGGTTCCTGCATTGGCGCCATGTAGCCTTTCTTCGGGCCGCCGCTCTTGTCGCCGGCGTTCCAGCCGCCGCCGTGGACGAGGATCACCGCGGGAAACGGCCCGGGGCCATCGGGCACCGCGGCGTCGAGCCGCAGGCTCTCGCCGGCGGCGACGCCGTATTCGATGTCGGTTTGGACGGCGGCGTGGGTAACGGCGGTGGCCGCGAACAGGAGGAGGAATCGGCGTGGGGTCATGGGGTGGGAGGGGTCGACGCTGGATGTCACCGGGAATGCACCGCTGCGCAAATCAATATGTTCGCCCGGCGAAGTCGCGGGATTCCCCCGCGACGTCAAACGCGGCGTTGCCATCGCGGAGCGCGCCCGGTCATTTGTTGCCGCGTCCGCTCCGAGCCTTCATGCCCGCCGCCCCCTCAACTCCCGACTCGCTTCCCGCCGGCGAGGAAATCTTCCGGCGGGTCGGCTGGGCGGCGGCAGCGGCGTTGCTTCTCCTGCTGCTGTGCAACGAGTGGTATGGGCCCGACATCTGGTATCACTTGTATCTCGGCGGCCGGATTCTCGAGACGCACACCGCGCAACCGCCGGATCGGCTGCTCGCGCCGCCGCCGCTCTTCGTCAATCTCTACTGGCTGTTTCAACTGATCGTGCGCGGCGGGTTTGCCCTCGCAGGAATCCACGGCGTGAGCGCAATCCTCGCGGTCTGCTGGGGAGCTGCGTTCTGGTGCTGGTTGAAAACGACGGGGGCGCTTCGGGCCGGTCCGTGGGGACTGCTGCTGGGCGCGCTGTCGATCCTCGTGTGCCAGCCGCGTTTCGAGCCGCGGCCGGAAGTCGTGTCGTATGCCTTGCTCGCGCTGCAGATCGGCTGGCTGGGCTCGTGGGATTTTCGCCAGCCGTTGGGACGGGTGCGACTCGCGGCGTTTGTCGCGAGCGAAATCCTGTGGGTCAATGTCCACGGCTACTTCGTGCTCGGTCCGCTGCTGGTCGGGGCGCGGCTCGTCGCGTCGTTTTTCGAAACCGACGCCGGGTCGCGATCCTCCGTCCGGGACGGATCGCGCGCCCTCTGGCTGCTGTTTGGCCTGACGCTTGCGGCGACGCTCGTGACCCCGCTCGGCGTGCGGCCATGGACGGCCGTCTACGATTTCACGAGGACCCTGCGCGAATTGCGGACGAGCATCCAGGAGCTCTATCCGCCGGTTGGCGTTCACCTCCGGCTGTGGACGGTGAAGTTATTCTGGCTCGACTGGGTGCTGGTCGCGGCGGGCATGGTGACGGCGGCCGTGCGTGGCTTGCGCCGGAATCTGTTTGCCGTGCTGCTCGCGGGAGCGGGGCTGTATCTCGGTGCGACCGCGCTGCGCAATCTTCCGCTGCTGGTCTTTTTCAGCGCGCCGGTGATGGGCCCGATATTGTCGCTGCTGCCGGCGGTGCGGCGCTCGGCACGGATTTTTTATGCGACCGTGGCAGCCGGCTGCGTGGCGCTGTCGCTTTGGGTGGTGCAGGGAGGCTTCTACGAATCGCTCTCCAGCCTGTCGGGCTTCGGCGTGGGCGAATCGGCCGCCGCCTATCCGGTTCGGTTCGTCCGGTATCTGCAGGGCAGCGGATTTCACGGCACGCTTTTCAACAGCTCGCGCGATGGCGGTTACCTCGAGTTTCATGTTCCGGAAATGCGGATTTACGGGGACTCCCGGTTGATTGAGCCGGAGGCGGTGCGTGATTATTTTGCGGCGGTGAGCGATCCCGCGGCGTTCTATCCGTTGCAGGCGAAATTCGGCTTCGACGCCGCGTTGCTGCCGGTGGACCTCGGGCGCGACGTCATCGCGGCGCTGTTGAAGGATCCGGCATGGCACCTCGCCTATGCGGACCTGCACTATGCCTTTTTCGTGAACCTGGGCACGGCGGCTGGGCGCGCGGCGAAGGACGCGGGCCTCCAGCTCTACGCGGGCGAGAACCTTTCGCTCCAGCGGAACAGCGCGCCGGCGGCGCAGTGGATCGCGCTACTGGCGCTTGCGGGCGAGCGGCGCGACCTGGTCGTCGCGCTGCGGCAGCTCGCGGCGGCACCGAAGATCCCTTCGCTGGTTGGCGAGTTTGCACTGCAGTATGCCGCGGCCAGCGACGATCGCGAGATCGCTGGACTGGTGCGGCCGCTGCGAAAAAAGTTTTTCGCCCGCACGCGCGAGGATCAGGACGAACTGGACCGGATGTTTGCGCAGACCTCGGCGCTCTGAAAGCGGGCCGCAGGTTAGGTCTTGGCGGGCGAGTGGTGGCGCCGCGCCATGAGCGAGACCGGCAGTCCGATGCACAGCATCAGGATTCCCATCTCGATCGCGGCCCGGCCCGGATTGAACGGACCCTTCGGCGTGCGCGTGAGCGGCACGAGGACCAGATTCATCATCACCCAGACAAACGCGCCATAGACCACGGCGGTGACGACGACGTTGCCCGCGTATTTCCGGACTCGCGGATAGACGACGTAGAACAGCGCGGTCCACGACATCGCGATGGCGAAGTGCATCAGAATCCCGCACACCGCCATCGGCCAGCCACCGGCATACGCGGTGTCCCGGCCGAAGAGCGCGCTGGCAATATAGTAGGCGATCTTGACGGGTTCGGTGCCGCCGTGAGCCGCGTAGTTCACGACTGCGGCGGTGCCGTCGCACAGGCCGGCGACGAGTCCGGTCAGGAGGATCGCGCGGGCGGTGGACGTGGGAGGAGTGGCGGGGGTGGGCGACTCGGTCACGGGCGGGAGTTTGCGGGCGCCGGGCGATGCGGCAATCAAAAGAACCGAGCCGCCGCCGCATTGGTCGGCTCAGGCTTTCGCATCGCCAATTCCCGGTGGGCGCGCCACGGTTGCGGAGCACGTTCTCGTCACGTTTCCCCATGTCTCTCCGAATTCCGATCCGCCCCATCGCAACCTGTCTGATCCTCGCGGCTCCGGCGCTGCGGGCCTCGAATCCCATCATCACCGACGTGCTCACGGCCGATCCCGCGGCGATGGTCCACGATGGCACCGTCTATCTCTACACCGGCCACGACGAGGCGCCCGACAAGACCAACCGCTACGTGATGAAGGACTGGCTGTGTTTTTCCTCGACCGACATGGTGAACTGGACGCCGCGCGGTTCGCCGCTCGGGGTGAAGGATTTTTCCTGGTCGAAGGGCGATGCGTGGGCGGGCCAGGTGATCGCGCGCGACGGCAAGTTCTTCTGGTATGTCCCGACCAGCCACGCGACGATCCATGGCTTTGCGATCGGCGTCGCGGTGGCGGACCAGCCAACCGGTCCGTTCAAGGATGCGCGCGGTTCCGCGCTCATCACGAGCGACCTGACGACCGATGCGCTCGACGCGGCGGGCAAACAAATCTCGTGGGACGACATCGATCCGACGGTGTTCATCGACGACGACGGCCAGGCCTATCTTTTCTGGGGCAATACGAAGTGCCGTTACATCAAACTCAAACCGAACATGGTCGAAACCGACGGGCCGATCGTGAACGTCGACCTGCCGCACTTCACGGAGGCGCCGTGGATCCACAAGCACGGCGACCTTTACTATCTCTCGTATGCCTACGGTTTCCCGGAAAGGACCGCGTATGCGACTGCGCCGAAAATCACCGGACCGTGGACCTATCGCGGCATCATCAACGAACTTGCGGGCAACTGTAACACGAATCACCAGGCGATCATCGATTTCAAGGGCCGATCCTATTTCATCTACCACAACGGCGGCACGCCGCAGGGCGGCAGTTTCCGTCGCTCGGTGTGCATCGACTACCTTTACTACAATCCCGACGGCACGATCAAACGCGTCGTGATGACGTCCGAGGGCGTTGCGCCGGCGGCGCCGTGAGCGCCGCGCCGCCGGCTTGCGTCGGTCGCAGTTCGGGGGAGAATGGCCGATCCAAATGAGGGAAAGGATCGGACGCTCGAAAGGGAAATGGCTGACGCTCGCGCTGGCCCTGGGCGCGACGGTGCCGCTGTTGGTTGCGGCGGCGGCGCCGGCCGAGGCCGAAGAAGCGGATGTAACGATCATCCAGAAGGAGAAACCGCAATTCCCCCTCGCGTTGCAGCGGCAGGGCGTCGGCACTGGCAACGTGAGGCTGATGCTCGAGGTGAGCGCGAAGGGCGAGCTGACGGACTGCCTCGTGACCGCGTTCACGCGGAAGGAATTTGCCGCCGCCACGCTCAAGGCGGTCAACACGTGGCGCTTCACACCGGCCCGCATCGCCGGCCGGCCCGTGGCGGCGGCGGTGCCGCTCACCGTGATATTCCAGACGAACGGCGTGCTGGCCGTGGTGAAGCAAACCGAGCAACTCGACCGTCACGACACGCACTTTGATTATGAACCCTGTCCCGCGCGCGAGCTCGACGAGCAGCCGAAGGCCTTGACGCAGGTGCCGCCGCTGTATCCGCCTGAACTCCGCAGTCGTGGCGTGGGCGGACGCGTGACGCTCGATTTCTACATCGACGAAACGGGCCGCGTGCGGTTTCCGGTGGCGCGCGAGCCCGCCGACCCGCAACTGGCGGGTCTCGCCATTGCGGCGCTCAAGGTCTGGTTCTTCGAGCCGCCCCGGCGCCAGGGCGTGCCGGTGCTCGCGCGGGCGAGCACGAGTTTCGCCTTCGACCCCCAGCAGTGACGGCACGCGGCGGCTGTTGTCGCGCTCCTCGCTTTGTGCGATCGCGCCTTGCCGCGTTCGTTGAGGCCGGCGATAAGTTTTTCATGGTTCCACCCCGCGCCCGCGTCCTCTGTTTCCTCCTCGGCTCGTGCCTCGTGCTCGCGCTGCCCGCGGCACTACCGGCGGCGGAGTTCGAGAACCCCATCATGCGGGGCGACTGGAGCGACCCTGGCATGATTCGCGTCGGCGACACGTTCTACACCGTGCGGTCGTCGTTCGGCTGGCAGCCCGGCCTGCCGGTCGCGGAGAGCAAGGACCTGCTGCACTGGCGCTACATCGGGCACGGTTTCACGACGCATCCGAAACTCCTGCCGGGCGACACGCGCTTCGGCATCTGGGGCGTGGAGATGGGCTACAACCCGAACACGAAACAATTCCTCATTTACGCGCCGACGCGCGACGGCGAAATCTTCGCCTATCACGCCGACCGGCCCGAGGGCCCCTACGCGGTGGCGAGCCTCGGCGTGCTCGGGATCGATCCCGGTTTTTTCGCCGACGACGATGGCCGGCTGTATCTCATCACGAACAAATTTGTGATCAACGAGCTCGCGCCCGACGGCTTGAGCGTGAAGGGGCCGGTTGTGCAGGTCAGCCGCGCCGGGCACCGGTATTTCGAGGGGCCGGACATCTTCAAGCATGGTGGTTGGTATTATCTCTTGTTCTCCGACGGCGGCACGCTGCCGCACGAGCCGAGCACGATCACGACGCTGCGCGCGCGGACACTCGCAGGACCGTGGGAGGAGGATCCGCACAACCCGAACCTGTTCGCGACCGACAGTGGCGCGCGCTTCGAGAGTCCGGCGCACGGCACGCTGATCGACACGCCCAAGGGCGAATGGTTTGTCACGTTTCATGCGCACGAGACCGCGTTCTACAGTCTCGGCCGCCAGATGCTCCTGGAGCCGATCGAGTGGACGGCGGATGGCTGGTGGCGCCCCGTGGGCGGCAAGGTGCCGATGCCGACCGCGACCGCGCCCGACCTGCCCGCGTGCGACTATCAACTCGCGCAATCGGACGCGTTCGCCACTTCGACGCTCGGGCTGCAATGGTTCTTCACCTGCGCGCCCGATTTCAGCGGCAAGGCATGGTCGCTGACCGAGAATCCCGGGCACCTGCGCCTGCGCACGCAACCGGGCGACCTCGGGTCACTCGACGCCCTGCCCGGGATTTTTCAGCAACGCGTCATCGATAAAAAATTCAGTTTCGAGACGCAGCTCACGTTCGACGCGCGCGAGGGAAACGAGGCCGCCGGGCTGCACATGTATCATGATCCGCTGATGAACTTCTGGCTGGCCTCGACGGTGCGGGAAGGGAAAAAGACGATCGCGGTCGGCAAATACAATCTCGGCCAGCGCGCCGACCTGTGGTCCGTGCCGAATCCGGACGGCGCCACCGTGCACTTGAAAATCGTCGTCGACGGGGAAGAGAGTGCGACGTTCTTCTACGGCCCCGACGGCAAAACGTGGCGGCAGATTGGCGGGAGCATTTATTTTGGCGCGAGCGGTCATCACCTCCGCGACAACCGGCGCGGGGACCCGGACATCGGCTGGGTCGGTCGCTACAAGGAGGCGGGCGCGCCGCCGTCGCCGCGCGATCCGCGGCTGCCCAATCGCTCGGGCAACGTGTGGACCGCCGCGACCTTTGGCGTGTTCGCCGTTCGCGATGGCGCGGCGGCTGCGCGGGCGGCGGATTTTTCCGGCTTCGTCGTCCGGAAATAATATTTTTCGCCGCGCGCGGAAGTTGTCCCGGCGCAACCGGAGTGAGGCAAGAGACGGTTCGCGCCGCGTCCGTCCCTGACAGAAATGTCAGCCGCGTTTGCTTCAAACCCGCGCGCACCTGCGCCAAGTTGGGATCGTCGCCGGAAAACAATTAGTTCGCACCTCCGGTAGTAGGTTCCTGGTGGTGCGTTCTTGGTGTAGCGCGCCGGGCACTCTTAGAGTGCCCGGCGCGTATTTTTTAGCGAGATTCGCCGGCGGGGTTTCGAAGCCGGCAGGGATCGTGGCTGGGTTGACCCCCGTCGTTTTTCACGCTCAATCGATCGCAGGTGTCACCCCGCATGCCCATGAACAAACGTTTCTTCGTGCCCCTCGCTCTCTTGGTCGCCTCGATCCTCACGACTGGCGCTTTCGCCCAGATGGCCGCGCCTTCCGGCCCCATCGTCCTGCACATCGACGCGGCCAAGGTCGTGGCGCAGGTCAGCCCGACGCTCTACGGACTGATGACCGAGGAGATCAACTATTCCTACGATGGCGGGCTTTATGCCGAACTGGTCCGCAACCGCACGTTTCAGGACGGGGCCGAGGAGCCGGTGCATTGGTCGACGGTGCAGGACAAGGGCGGCACGGGCGCGATCGCGCTCGACCGCGGGCAACCGCTTAATTCAGTGCTGCCCGTAAGCCTCAGGCTCGACGTGACCGCGGCGCCCGCCGGCTCGCGCGTCGGCGTGGCCAACGACGGATTCTGGGGCATCCCCGTGAGACCCGCGACGACCTACCGCGCCTCGTTCTACGCGAAGGCGGCGACCGGCTTCTCCGGGGCGTTGACCGTCAGTATCGAGAGCAGCGACGGGGCGACCGTCTACGCGAGCGCGCCGGTTTCCGGGCTCGGCGAACAGTGGAAGAAATATACCGCGACGCTGACGACCGGGAAAATTTCCGAGACCGCGGACACCCGGCTCGTCATCGCCGCCGGCAGCACCGGCACCGTGTGGCTCGACCTCGTCTCGCTCTTTCCGCCGACGTGGCACAACCGCCCCAACGGCAACCGTCCCGACATCATGCAACTGCTCGCCGACATGAAGCCGTCGTTCCTGCGGTTTCCGGGCGGCAACTATCTCCAGGGCCGCACGCTTGCCACGCGCTTCGACTGGAAGCGGACGCTGGGCGATCTCGCGGAGCGACCCGGGCATCTCGACGACGCGTGGCGCTACCGGTCGTCCGACGGCATGGGCCTGCTCGAGTTTCTCGAGTGGTGCGAGGATTTGAACATGGAGCCGGTGGTCGGGGTCTTCGCAGGCTTTACGCTCGGCGGCGTGCCGACGCAGCCGGGGCCGGCGCTGGAGCCGTTTGTGCAGGAGGCGCTGGAGGAGATCGAATACATCGCCGGCGACACGTCCACGACCTGGGGTGCCCGCCGGGCGAAGGACGGCCATCCGGCGCCGTTCAAGCTCACCTACGTCGAGATCGGCAACGAGGACTTCTTCGACACCCGCCGCGGGCCCGGCACCTACGATGGGCGCTACGCGCAGTTCTACGACGCCATCAAACCGAAGTATCCCCGGCTCCAGATCATCGCCACGACCAAGGTCAAGGGCCACGCGATGGATGTCCTGGACGAGCATTTTTATCCGCGGCAGGCGGAGGTGTTCGAGGCGGACGCCACGCACTACGACAGCTACGATCGCGCCGGCCCGAAGATTTTCGTGGGCGAATGGGCCACGCGCATCGGCACGCCCACGCCGAATCTGCTCGCCGCGATCGGCGATGCCGCGTGGATGACCGGCATGGAGCGCAATTCCGACCTCGTCGTGATGCATTCGTATGCGCCGTTCTTCGTGAACGTGAACCCGGGCGGCATGCAGTGGCCGAGCGATTTGATCGGCTATAACGCGCTGCATAGCTACGGCTCGCCGTCCTACTATGCGCAGCAGATGTTCAGTTCGCATCATGGCGACGTCGTGCTCGCAGCCAGCGCCGAAAATAATCCCACTCGCGAATGGCAACCGCCCGCCGGCCGGAATGCCAAGGCGCCGCCGGCACCGAAGCAGGTGCCCGCGATTTACTACGTCGCGACCCGCGACTCGGCGAAGGGCACGATCTACCTCAAGCTCGTCAACTCCGTCGCCACGCCGCAGACGGTGCAGGTCGAGCTTTCGGGCGGAGCATCGATTGCGTCGAAGGGGGCCGCGATCGTGCTGACCTCCACCAGTCCCACCGACACCAACTCGATCACGGAGCCGGCCAAGGTCGTGCCGGTGACGATGCCGCTCACCGGGCTCGGTTCCACTTTCACGCGCGAGCTCGCGCCGTATTCGGTCACCGTCCTCGAGCTGCCGCCACGCTGAGCCGCCGCTTCCGGAGGCCCGGCCCGCGCTGGCCGTTTCGCGCCCGCGGACGCGTCAAACCTTCCGGTATTTTTCCGGCGGGATCTTGAAGCGATGACCTGAATCGAGGTCGGTGAAGATGTGCCAGTGCGGATCGTGGATATCGTGCACGGCCACCTCGATCTTGTGGCCGGCCTCGTAGGTGTATTCTTCCATGGTGAAGCCGTGATCCTCGTGGAGGATCGCCTCGCCCAGTTCGCCGCTGTGCGGCTCGGTAATTTCAATTTTCCAAGTTGTCATGATGGGATGGGAAACAGGTTGGGAAGGCGGAAGGCTCACTTGCCGTTGCCGGTCTCGCGCCGGGCCTTCGCCTCGGCGAGGAGTTTTTGGGCGAACTCGGCCGGCACCTCGGCGTAGTGGCTGAAATTCTCGGCGTGCCGCCCGCGGCCGCTGGTGAGCGACCGGACAATCGTGCTGTAGTGGTAGAGTTCCTTCTGCGGCACCTGGGCGCGGACGACTTGGAAGTGGCCGTCGATGTCGACGCCGAGGATGTGCCCGCGGCGCGACGAAAGGTCGCCCATCACGGCGCCGAGATATTCCTCGGGCACCGTCACGCTCACCGTGTAGATCGGTTCCAGCAGGCAGGGCACCGCGGCCTGAAACGCCTCCTTGAACGCGTGATAGCCGGCGACCTGGAACGCGATGTCCTTCGAGTCCACCGGATGCATCTTGCCGTCGTAGAAATCCGCCTTCACGTCGGTCACGCGATAGCCGGCGAGGATGCCCTCGGTGCAGACCGTGCGGACGCCTTTCTCGACGGACGGCACGAACACGCGGTCGACGTTGGTGCCGACGAGCGACTGCTTGAAGACCAGACCGCTGTCGCGCGGGCCCGGTTCGATCCGCAGCCACACCTCGGCGAACTGGCCCGCGCCGCCGGTCTGTTTCTTGTGCCGGTAACGGGATTCGCCCTTCGCCCGAATCGTCTCGCGATAGGGAATCCGCGGTTCCTCCAGTTCGACGCTGACGCCGAACCGTCGCAGCAACCGCTCGACGATCACCTGCAGTTGAATTTCGCCCTGGCCCGAGACGATCGTCTGGTGAATCTCGTCGTCGACGCGGTAATGGAACGTCGGGTCCTCCTGGTGCAGCGTGGCGAGGCCGACGGCGAGCTTGTCCTCGTCGCCCTTCGCGCGCAGGCGCAGCGCGCCGTGGATGTTGGGCGCGGGATAATCGACCCTGGGCAGAATGATGGGCAGCCGCGGACTGCACAGCGTGTCGCCCGTGTGCGAGGAACGCAGTTTGACCACGGCGCCCAAGTCGCCGGCGTGCAGCACCTGCACCGGCGTGCGGTCGTGGCCGTTGAGGACGAAGAGCTGGCCGAGGCGCTCGGCAGTCTGCCGCGTGCCGTTGATCAACTCGTCGCCGGCGCGCACGGATCCGGCAAACAGCCGGAAGAGCGAGAGCTCGCCGACGCCCGGCTCGTTCATCGTCTTGAATATATACACCGCCGGCTCGGGCTGCGTAAGCGGCACCGAGCCGGCGATCCCACTGGCGTCCCGCGCGGGGACTTCCGCGCGGTCCATTGGCGAGGAGCCATACTTGGCGATGAAATCCATCAGCCGGGCGACGCCGACATTCGTCTCCGCCGAGACGGCGAAGAGCGGCACGAAGACCTGGTTCTGGATCGCCCGGTGCAGCCCGGCGCGGAACTCCTCCTCGGCGAGGATGCCTTTTTCGAAAAATTTCTCCATCAGCGAGTCGTCGGACTCGGCGACATACTCGATGAGCTGGCGGTGGAGATCCTGCACGCGCGTGGCGAGTTCGCCGGTCGGCGGCGCCTCGGTGTAGCCGCCGTTGCCGCCCGGCTGGTAGGTGACGACCTCGTTGCGCATCACATCGAGCACCCGGCTGAAGCCGGGGCCGGCGTCGAGCGGAACGGAGAGGGGAAAGACATTTTTTCCGAAATGCGTGCGGGCGTCGCCGACCACGGCGTCGAAATCGACGTTGGCCTTGTCGAGCGCGTTCACGACGAGCATTTTGGGCAGGCCGAATTGCGTGGCGTATTCCCAGACGGCGTCGGTGCCGACACCGAGGCCGTGGGCGGCGTTGATGACGACCAAGGCGAAGTCGCCGACCCGCAGCGCGCCGAGACCTTCGCTGATGAAGTCGGCGTAGCCGGGGCAGTCGAGCAGGTTGAACTTGCGGTTCATCCACTCGAGGTTGAGCAGCGAGGCGTGGACCGAAATCTGGTGCTGGTGCTCGCTCGGGTGATAATCGGAGACCGTCGTGCCGGCGGCGATGGCGCCCATGCGGCCGATCCGGCCGGCGCAGGCGAGCATCGCCTCGCAGAGGATGGTCTTGCCGGCGGACGCGTGGCCGAGGATCGCAAAGTTTCTCAGGTCCGGGGAGGCAAATTCTTTCATGACCGGGAGTGGTAGGGCGGGACCGCGGGAGTCGGGCGGCGATCAGGGGAACATCCTAACCGATGAGCGGCGTGGCTGCCTCCGCGTTGGTTGCGAGATTAGACTCGGATTTTGTCCCGGATCGGCTCCGGGGAAAGCATTTTCCGCCGCGACGTTTTCCCCGTCCCGCCAGGCGCGGGAACGCGTGGCCGGGGGCGGCGGACGTTTTGTTTCGCCCTCGGCGGTGCGCCCGCCTAGCGAGGTGAGGCGGACTCGCCGCCGTTCCCATGCTGCCCTACGCGTTCACGATCTTCACGGGTGCCTTCCTGCTTTTTCAGGTCCAGCCGCTGATTGGAAAATACCTGCTGCCGTGGTTCGGCGGCACTCCGGGCGTGTGGACCACCTGCCTGCTGTTTTTCCAGGTGCTGTTGCTCGGCGGCTACGCTTACGCGCATTTTTCGTCGACGCGCCTGAAGCCGCGCGGCCAGGCGATCCTCCATCTGCTGCTGCTCGCGGCCGCGCTTCTGCTGCTGCCGATCGTGCCCGCCGAGAGCTGGAAGGCCCACGTGGCCGGCAATCCGGTCGGGCACATCCTGCTCCTGCTGACGGTGACCATCGGGCTGCCGTATTTCGTGCTGTCGGCAACGGGGCCGCTGATGCAGCACTGGTTCAGCGGGGCGAATCCCGGCGTCTCGCCCTACCGGCTCTATGCGCTTTCGAACATCGGCTCGCTGCTCGCGTTGTTGAGCTATCCGGTGCTCTTCGAGGTGAAATTCTCGCGGCACGCCCAGGCGACGCTGTGGTCGGGCGGCCTCGGGTTCTTCGCGGTATGCTGCGGCTACTGCGCGGTGCGGCGGTGGCGGCACACTGGCGACGCCGGACCGGCGGCGGATGCCGCGACGTCCGCGGCGCCGCCGGCGCCATGGTCCGACAAGGTGCTGTGGCTGGGCCTGCCGGCGATCGCGTCGGCGCTGTTGCTGGCGACGACGAACAAGCTCTGCCAGGAGGTCGCGGTCATCCCGTTCCTGTGGGTGCTGCCGCTCGCGCTCTACCTGCTGACGTTCATCGTGTGCTTCGACCACGCGCGCTGGTATCGGCCGGGGCTCTTCGCCGCGCTCTTTGTTGCCGGCGTGGCGCTCGTCTGCCAGTTGCTCGACACCGGCACGGCGGCGCCGCTCTGGCTCCAGGTCGCGGGTTACTCCACGGCGCTGTTCGTCGCGTGCATGGTCTGCCACGGCGAGCTCTACCGGCTCAAGCCGGCGGTCGGCGAACTGACGGCCTTCTATCTCTTCATCGCCGCGGGCGGGGCGCTCGGCGGCGTGCTCGTGGCAGTCGTGGCCCCGGCGGTGTTCGACGATTTTCACGAGCTGCAGATCGGCCTGTGGTTGCTCGCCCTCGCGCTGGCCGCGGTGGCGATCCGCCAGCACAGCCGGGCGCTGGCGCGCGGCATGGGGGCGGGGGCGATGATCGGAACACTGATCGTGCCGTTGATCCGCGCCCAGGGCCGGCACAGCAAGGGCGTGCTCGACGAGTTCGTCACATTCTATGGCGTGAATGCCGGGCTGATCGCCGTTGCGCTCGCCGCATTGATCGTCTGCCTGGTGGATATCCGGCGGTGGGCCGTCGAGCGCGAATGGCAGCCGCGCATGGCCGGGTTGGTGATGCTCGCCGTGGCCGGCATCGGGGCGATTTTCGTGGTGCAGTCGCATGGGGACCGCGATGCCAAGATCGTCCGCGCGTCGCGGAATTTCTACGGCGCGCTCAAGGTCTTCGACTATTTCCCCGACGAGCCCTCGGAACACTACCGGTTGCTGATGCACGGGGCGACGACGCACGGCCTGCAATTCGTCGACGCCGACAAGGCCGGCCTCGCGACGACCTATTACGGCGTGCATAGCGGGGTCGGACTGGCGATCCGTGCCTTGCCGGCGGATCGCGGGCGGCGGATCGGCTTGGTCGGCCTCGGGACCGGGACACTCGCCTCCTACGGCAGGGCGGGGGACTACCTGCGGATCTACGAGATCAACTCCGCGGTGCAGCGTCTCGCCCACGATCCGTTCACCTATCTCAAGAACTGCCCGGCCAGGGTCGACGTGATCATGGGCGACGCGCGGTTGTCGATGGAGCGCGAACTGGCGGCGGCCCATTCGCAGCAGTTCGACGTGCTCGCGCTGGATGCGTTCAGCAGCGACGCGATCCCCGTCCACTTGCTGACGCGGGAGGCGGTTGCGATCTACCTGAGGGAATTGAAGCCCGATGGCGTGCTCGCCGTGCACATCTCCAATCGTTACCTCGACCTCGAGCCGGTGGTCGACACGCTCGCGGGTGAGTTCGGGTTGAAGGCGGTCAGCATCTCGGACGACGAGCTCGACTGGTGGGCCTATGCTTCGACGTGGATTCTCGTGTCGAAGAACGAGGCGCTTCTCGCCAGCGACGAGATCAAGGACGCCGCCGACGCCGTGCCGAAGCAGCCGCCCCCCGTCGTGCTGTGGACCGACGATCACGCGAGTCTCTATGAGATTCTAAAGTAGACGCGGCGCCGTGCCGGGACGTCTTTGCGCTGCGACCAATGCATGGCGCTCGGTGGTGTCGCGGATTGTGCGTTGGGCTGAACCGAACCCGCCACGGCGGACATGAGGCGGAGTTCAACGGCATCCCGATTGTCGCAAGCGCCATCCCTGAACCTTCGGCCGGCGCCGTGATCGGCGGAGCCAGGGCGCTCGTGGGAGCGGTTGGCTTCCACCGACGCCACGGACGCGGCTGAGAATTCCTGAAACTTCCGTCAGGATATTGTTCGCTCCACCACTCGGGGCCGTGGGGATGGGGTCAAGAACCCACCCTCGCGGCGCGGCAATCGGTGGTTTATGGCGCACTCTTTGAAGGGACTGCGGTCTACCGGCGCCCAAACCCTCCATTAACCATGTCTGAAGCAATTCATCACGATTCTCCCGACGCCCTGCACTATCACATGCCGGAGCAGCGCATCAAACGTCGCACCGCCTCCATCAGCCTTGGCGTCATCAGCCTCGTCCTCGCGGCGGCGGCGGTGTTCCTCGGCTTCAAGCTTCGCGAGCAGTCGGCGGCCACCGCCGATCTCCGGGCGCAGCTGGACCGCGCCAATTCCGAGGCCGCCACCACGAAGGACGACCTCGCCAAGTCGGACACCAGCGTCAAGCAGCTCCGTGGAATGGTGGATCAGGGCAAGGCCCAGCAGGCTGACTTGCAGGCGCAAGTGAAAAGTGCCGGGGAGCGCGAGTCCGGTTTGCAGGCGCAACTGACCCAGGCCCAGGCGGACCTGAAGTCCGCGCAGGAAAAAGCGCAGGCACAGTCGACCGACCTGCAGGCCCAGCTCACCCAAGCCACCGAGAAGTCGTCCGGTTTGAACAAGGAACTGGCCGGCGCCCGGGGCCAGGTCGACGACCTCAAGGCCCAGCTCGCGAAAGCGAAGGAAGAAAGCGCCAAGGCGATGACGCCGGCGGAAGCGACGCGCGAGCTGCCGGTGACGACGGATTTCAACAAATCCTTCTGGAGCGGCAAATTCACGCTGCAGATCAAGAACACGGGTGCCGATTCGCTGAAACTGAATCTCCAGGTCACCGACTCGGGGAACACGCCAGCCCAGTCGCCCACGGTCGAAGCCGGCGGGACGTTCAAGCTGGATGACTTGGCGCCGGGCGCCAAGGTCGTGATCGCAAGCGAGGGCTTCAAGCCCGTGACCGTGACGGCGCAATAACATCCGGCGCGGCGCGGATGAGCGAGAATTGGCGTCCCGCGTTCCCGTCGGCTGATCGGGCCCGGCCGGAGGTGGAATCCCCGGGCCGGATCGGCGCCCGGCGCGCCGGCGTCAGGCTTTTCCCAGGCAGCACTGTTTGTATTTTTTGCCGCTGCCGCAGGGGCAGGGGTCGTTGCGGCCGACCTTCGGGTGGGCGGACTTGAATGGCGCGGGTCCCTGCCGGACCGTGCGCGCGTAGATCCACTCGCCGTCGACGCGAACGAACTCCGATCGTTCCTGCAGCGGGTATTCCACGCCGGACTCGACGTGAAACGCCGTGAACTCGACGAAGGCCGTGTCGGGATTCTTTCCGGGCTCGTGGGCATGGATCGCGAGGCGGGTCCATTGAAACGGCTGGCCGGCCGGCTCCTCGACATAGGGCTGCTTTGCCGTCGGCAGATACGTGCGGTGCAGGTGCGCAAAGTTACCGGCGACGTGCGCGGTGAAGCGCGAGCGCATCAACTCCTCCGCGGTCGCGGCGGGCCGCTGACGGTTGAGGATGGGTTCGCAGCACGCTTCGAAAAGTTTGCCGGAGCCGCACGGGCAGGGTTGTCCACGTTGCGGCGGCGGCAGGGCGACAGGCGAGGAGCTCATGCCCCGAAGTAGCCGGCGGCGCCGGTGGAACGCGAGGCCGAAGCGCGGGTGCCGACATCAGGCTCGCCTTGCCGGCGGCGGCGATGGTTAGCTGGGAAACGCGTCCGATCATGAGCAAACACCTGCCCCTGTCCGTCGTCGCCGCTTTTTTCCTCTCGTGGGTGCTGGCTGGCTGCTCGATCGCGCGCCTCGCCCGGCCGCCGGATCACGTGGTGATCGCGAACGTGGAGGTGGGCCAGGGGCGGAGTCCCAACTTCGTCGTTTTCCGGGTCACGGTGGATTACCGGCTGGCCACACGGCCGGAGGCGATGGTCGGGCTCGACCTCGCCCTGGGGGAGGCGGGGGAATTCCGGACGGTCACCGAGCATCACGTGACCCGCGGAGCCGGGACGGTGCAATTGATGGCGGAGTGCGAGCGTTCAAAGGCCGGCAAGCAACGGCTGCTCGTCAACTTGTTCGGATTTCCGCGGACAATGCCGGTGGCGTTGCTGATGAGCCGGTCGCGGACGGTGGCGCTGCCGCACTGAGCGGCGGGCGTCAGGGCACGAATGGCGGGAGGTCGGGAGCGACCGTGCGGTAGGGAAACGGCATGTTGCCGTGCGATTCCGAATAGCCGACCTCAAGGGTGAAATTATGCGCCGGGTCCTCGAAGCGGAGGTTCATTGCGCCGGTCTTTTCGCTGTAGCCGCCCTTGCTCCAGCCATAGCTGAGGGAGAACGTGCCGTGAACCTCGGGCGCGGTTTTCGTGCCGTCGGGATTCAGCCGCGCGCCCGGTGAAATAAACACGGGCGGCGAAAGGAGCTTGCGGGCGGCGATGGTGGCGGCATTGCGGGCGGCGAGTGCGTCCAGTTTGGCGAGCTCGGCGTCGGTGAGCAGCGCGAGGCCGGCCGCCCGGCGTTCGTCGACAGTCAGGCGCTGCGAGAAACGCGAGGGCGGGGCATCGTCGCCGGATGCCGGGTGCGCCTGGGCGGCGAGATCACGGCGGACAAGGGCGTCGATCACCGCAATCTGGTCGGAGGAAAGCCGGTTGAGCCCGGCCTCGGTGCGCTCGGCGACCGCCAGCGTCTGGGAGAACCGGCCGCCGGCGGCCTCGCCCGCGGCAAAGGCGGCCACCGCCATGAGCCCGCTTGCCAGGATAGCTGCCCAGAATTTCATCGCATGAAGACCGTGCCCCATGCGATGCCGGGACTCACGAAAAATCGTCGCGGTTCCCTTAATTTATCCGCTGGTGGGTCAGTGCCAGTAGCCGCGGACGTAAATATACGTGCCGCCGCGATGCTGCCAGTGCGGGGCAACGAATGCCATGCGGCGCTCCGGCGGGCGCTCCCAATGGCCGGGAATCCAAGAGTAGCCGTGGGATTCGTAGATCCAGTAGCCGTCCACCCAGATCACATCGCGCTCCGGGCGCGCGCGCTGGACGACGACTTCGCGCGGCGGGGCGGGCGGGGGTGGCGGCGCCTCCACGGCATAGTCGGTCGTCGCCTGGGCCTCGGAGGTATAGATCGTGCCGCGCTGATGATCGAGGGCGTTGCCGATGGCGCCGCCGGCGAGACCGCCGGCCACGCCGCCAATCACGGCGCCGCCGAGGGCGTTGTGACTGCCGCTGTTGTTGCCGATGATTGCGCCGGCCACCGCGCCGAGGGCCGCGCCGCCGACCGCGCCCTGCTGGGTGTTTGGGCCGGTGCCGACGCAGCCCGCGGTCAAGGCCGCGAGGGAAAGCGCCACGAGGAGGCTTGGTGAATGCTGGCTGTTGGTCGTGTTCATACCCTATTTAGAGGCGTGGTTGGGCGCCCGGTTCCCGATGGAAGGCGGCCGCGGGCGGGGGACTTTTTACGTCAAGGCAGGGAACAAAGCGGAGGAGTCGCCTCGCCCGGGGGACGGCGCGCGACCCGAAAAAACAACCTTTAAATGCAACCGTCGTCCGTTACGGTCACGGACGGACTGCGCTTCCGCACAGGACAGAAATTGTCAGGCGGCGCGAGGAAGGGCAGTTTCCCCGCGGCGTTTCCCCTGATTCCCCCTTTTATGCCTGAAGAATCGATCTCGGTGTTGCTTTCCAAACTGGAGCCGGTGGCCGAGGCGGCCCTCCTGCACGAGGCGCTGGGCAAGCGCGGGGCGCTGAACCACGACGTGAAGCCCGCCTGGCCGGGCGCGAAGATCATGGGCCGCGCGCTCACCGTCCGCACCTCACCCGGCGACAATCTGATGCTGCACAAGGCGGTGAGCATCGCGCAGCCGGGCGACGTGCTGGTGGCGACGGTCGACGGGTTTCTCGAGGCGGGGATCTGGGGCGAGATCATCACCGTGGCGTCGCAGGTTCGCGGCATTCGCGGACTTGTCACGGATGGAGCCGTGCGGGACATCGATGCGATCACGCGGCTGAAATTTCCGATCTTCTCCCGCGGCATCTGCATCAAGGGCACGACCAAGAAGCAGAAAGGCACGCTCAACGAGCCCATCACGATCGCCGGTGTGCACGTGGCGCCGGGCGACATCGTCGTCGGCGACGTGGATGGGGTCGTCATCGTCCCGGCGGCGGAACTCGACGCGGCCATCGCGAAGGTGCACGAGATCCGCGTCAAGGAGGAGGCGATCATGGCGCGGCTAAGAAAAGGCGAGCTGACGCTCGACCTGCTCGGCATGCGGCCGGTGCTCAAGGAACTCGGCCTCGACGACAAATAACGGCCGCCGCCACCAACGATGAGCCAGACGAGACTTTCCGCCGCGACCCTGAAAGATTTCACGACGCGACTCCTGCAGAGCGCCGGGCTGAGTGCCGCGGAGGCGGCGTGCCTCGCGGGCAACCTCGTGCTCGCGAACCTGCGCGGCGTCGACTCGCACGGGCTGATGCGATTGCGCACATATGCGACGCGCGTAAAATGCGGCGTCGTGAAGCCGGGCGTGGCGCCGCGCGTCGTGCGCGAGGCGCCGGCGTTTCTCGCCATCGACGGCGGCAACGGCAACGGCATGTGGATCGGCCGGCAGGTGATGGAGCTTTGCATCGGCCGCGCGAAGGAAACCGGGGCGTGTTTCGCCACCGTCAACAACGGCAACCATTTTGGCATCGCCGCCTCGTTCACCGAAATGGCCGCGGCCGAGGGCATGATCGGTCTCGCGATGTCCAACGCCGGGGCGACGATGGTGCCGACCGGCGGGCGGAAGCCGATCCTCGGCGCGAATCCGCTGTCGATCGCGATCCCGTCGGGCAAATACCGGCCGCTCGTCCTCGACATGGCGACCAGCACGGTGGCGCAGGGGAAAATCATTTTGGCCGCGAAGGAAGGGAAAAAGACGATCCCGTCCGACTGGGCGGTCGATCCCGAGGGCAATCCGACGACCGATCCGGAACTCGCGCTGAAGGGCGCAATGCTGCCGTTTGGCGGCGCGAAGGGCTACGGGCTCGCGTTGATCATCGACATCCTCGTCGCCGGCCTGAGCGGGGCGTTGACGAGCGCGCACACGCGGAACTTTTGGAAGGATTTCGAGCATCCGCAGAATCTCGGTTTCTTCCTCGGTGCCTGGAATATCGCGAGCATCATGCCGCTGCCGGAGTTCGAGCGGCGGATGGAGACAATCCTCGGCGAAATGAAGGCGTGCCCACCGGCGCCCGGCCATACCGAGGTGTTTTATCCCGGCGAAATCGAGCACCGGCGCGAGGCGGAAAACCTGCGCGGCGGCATCGCGCTCGGGCCGGCGGTGATCGAAGACCTCACGAAACTCGGCGGGGAATACGGCGTGGCGTTTCCGTCATGAGCGGGCCCATCACGAAAGTCGGCTACATCGGGCTGGGCACGATGGGGGCGGGAATCGCGGGCAACCTGGTGAAGGCGGGGTTGGCCGTGACCGTGTGGAACCGGACGCCCGCGAAATCGGCGGGGCTCGCGGCGCGCGGCGCCGCCGTGGCGGGCTCGCTCGAGGAGCTCGGGCGGAGCGGGTGCGAGGCGATATTCCTGAACCTGAGCGACGGGCCGGCGGTCCACGAGGTGCTGCTGGGACCCGGCGGACTGGCGGCGCATCTGGCCAGGGGCACGGTCGTCATCGACAACTCGACGATCGGGCCGCAGGAAGCGCAGCAGATCGCCGCGGAACTGCGCGGGCGCGGGATCGAGTTTCTCGACGCGCCGGTTTCCGGCGGGCAGGCGGGTGCGGCGCAGGGGACGCTTTCGATCATGGTCGGGGGCGACGAGGCGGTGTTCCTGCGCGGCCTGCCGCTTTTCCAGGCGATCGGAAAATCGATCACGCATCTCGGACCCGTCGGGATGGGGCAGGCCTGCAAGGCCTGCAACCAGGTCGCCGTCGGGTGCAACCTGCTCGGCGTGTGCGAGGCGGCGGCGCTGGCGAAGAAGCTCGGCGTCGATCCGGCGAAGCTGGTCGAGGTGCTCGGGGGCGGCGGGGCGGCGTCGCAGCAGTTGAAGAATTACGGTGCGAAGATTTTTGCGGGCGACCTGAAGCCGGGATTTGCGGTGAAGCTGATGCTGAAGGATCTCGGCATCGCGCAGCGCGCGGCGGACGAGGTGGCGCTGCCACTGGAGGGCGCGGCGCTCGCGGAAAAATACCTCCGCGCCGTGGCCGAGGCTGGCGGCGCCGAACTCGGCACGCAGGCGATGAGCCGGGCGCTCGAGGAGCGCGGCAAGTTTCGATTTAGCGGGTAGCGGCGGGCGAGGCGCAGCTTTCAACCCCGACTTACCCCATGACGTTTCGCCCCAAGTTGCTCGCCGCCGGCCTGTGGTTCGTGGCGGCGGGCGGATCGGCGGCGCGGGCGGCGGAGACAGGCGGCACGCGCTCGGGAAAGATGGATCTGGTCGACTGGGGCGTGCTCGCCCTCTACATCGCGACGATCCTGGGCATCGGCTGGCGCGAGTCGAAGAAAGGGCGCGGCAAGACGACGAAGGAATATTTCCTCGGGGGGCGGCGATTCAGTTCGTTCACGATCGGAATCTCGATGTTCGTGACGCTGTTCAGCACGATCTCCTACCTGTCGGGTCCGGGCGAGACGATCCGCTACGGCCCGGGAATTTATTGGGGACAATTGATCGGCGGGCCGCTGGTGTTTCCGCTCATCGGCTACTGGCTGATTCCGCTGCTGTTGAAACAGCGGTTGATCAGCCTCTATCAATTCCTCGAAACACGGCTCGGGTCCGGCATCCGCACGCTCGGCGCCTGCATGTTCATGCTCTACCGGCTCGTGTGGATGGGGCTGCTGATGCACTTCGCGGCGGATGCGATGAGCGTGACGCTCGGGTTCGGGCCGGGGGCGATTCCGGCGATCACGGTCGTCACCGGCCTGATCGTCATCTGCTACACGGCGATGGGCGGGCTGAGCGGCGTGATGGTGACCGAGGTGCTGCAGTTCTTCATTTTGTTTTTCGGCATCATCGCGGCACTCGCGATCGTGACGCTGCGCTTTCACGGGTTCGGGTGGTTCCCGACGCACTGGAGTCCGGAGTGGCAGCCGCAGCCGGCGTTCAGCTGGGACGTCACGATCCGGCTGACGCTGTTCGGGTCGCTCCTGCGCGGCATGATGCTCGACACGGCGCACAGCGTCGACCAGTCGCAGGTGCAGCGCTATCTTGCCTCGGCCGACGTGAAACAGGCGCGGCGTTCGGTGCTGATCCGCATCATCGGGTCGAATGTGATCTGGGCGTTTCTCGTGATGATCGGGCTCGCATTGATGGCGTTTTACCAGCGGTTCCCCGAGGCGATGCCGCCGGGCCAGACGCTCACCTCGTATGCGGACCGGCTGTTTCCGTATTTCATCGCGCACGAACTGCCGGTCGGGCTTTCCGGTGTCGTGGCGGCGGCCATCCTCGCGGCGGGAATGTCGGGGGTGAGTTCGGCGGTGAACGCGTTCACGGTCGTCGTGATGAACGATTTCGTCGAACGGCACGGCGAGCGCGAGGCGACGGAGGCGCAGCGGAAACGCTTCGCGATCGTCCTGTCGCTGGTGATCGGCGCGATCGTGATTGGGTTCAGCCTGCTCGTCGGGCTGGTGCCCGGCAACTTCGTCGAAGTGACCTCGCGGACGATCCAGCTCTTCATCCCGCTCGAGTTGGGCATCGTGCTGTGCGCGATGCTGGCGCGGTTCGGTGTGACGCCTTTCGCGGTGGTGTGGGGGGTGATCTACGGCTTCGCGCTGGGCGTGCTCACGTCCTACTGGCAGGTGTTCACCGGGCGGAAGGGGATCAGTTTCACATTCTATATGATCGTCATCCTCGCGGTGCAGATGAGTGCGGCGGCGCTGGTGAGTTTCGTGCCGGCGAAACGGCTGTCGGCCGGTGCGCTGGCGGCGATTTCCGGGCTTCTCGCGGCGGCGCTGGCCGGTATCGTGGCAGTCGTGCTGCACGTGTGCTGAGATGAGCAAATTGTTCGACAAGATCTACGGTTGCGAAGCCTGCGCCGCGATCGGCAACTCGATGGGCGAGCCGGTCGAGGGCTGGACGTGGCAGAAGATCGAACGGGAGCACGGGTTCGTGGACACGTTTCTCCCCGGCGACCGCTTCGAAAAAGACCAGGTCAGCCCGCAACGTTTCGGCGAGGACTGGGTTTACCGGGCGTATCACCGCGAGCCCGGCTGGACCGAGGACGGGATGGAGCGTTACAAGCTGGTCGTCTCGGCGATCATCAAGAAAGGCGGGCGGATCGCGATCGAGGACCTCGCGCGCGAATGGATCGAGGGGATCGATCCGGAAAAATTCGGCTATCATGTCGGCCCGCAGGACTTGATCATCTACAACCTGCTCAAGGGCGGACTGCCGCCGTGGGAGGTCGGCCGCTACGCGAAGTGGCCGGGCTTCATGGGCACGTCGAAGATGATCGTGCCGATCGGCATCGTGAACGCCTGCCGGCCTGACAACGCGGCCCGCGATGCGCTCGACCTCGCGCGGATCAAGGATGCGCAGGGCCGGCCGATCTGGCGGAACGACAAATTCGGCGAGGACGGCATCGTGCATAGCTCGCTGGTGTGGGACTGGGGCAACGAAGTCGCCGCGGCAATCGCGGCCGCGACGGCGGAGGCGTTGCGACCGCAGGCGACGGTCGATTCCATCGTGGCGACGGCACTGGCGCAGATCCCGCGCGAAGGACGGAAAGATCCGGACACGATGGTGGCGTGGGCGCGCGAAGCGAAGGGCGACTGGAAGAAGATGCGCGAGCGCTACACCGACTATTTCCAGGGGCAGCCGATCTCGAATGCGATGGAGGTTTTCTCGGGCGGACTGGCGTGCTTCATCCTCGCCGACGGCCAGCCGCGCGAGGCGATCCTCTACGCGGTCAACTTCGGCCGGGACACGGACTGCAAGGCCTACACCGCGGGCTGTTTCGCCGGGGCGTTGCGCGGGATTGGAGCGGTGCCGGCGGACTGGGTGAAGACGGTCGAACAGGCGGTGCTCACCGATCCCTACACGGTTTCGAAACGGACGATGCGCGAGGAAGCCGAGGGATTGCACCGCGCGTGCCTGAACGAACTGGAGAAATCGCGAACCGCCGACAGCGAACTCGCAGCGCTGGAAGAATCATGACAAACGACGGACCGAGGAAAATCCGCTGGGGCATTCTGGGCTACGCCCGCATTGCGCGGACCGAGTTGATCCCCGCGATCCGGCGTGCCGCGGGGGCGGAATTCTTCGCCATTGCGTCGCGGGAGGATGCAAAACTGGCCGAGGTCCGCACCGCGTTTCCCGGCGTGACGCGGACCTATCGCGACTACGAAGAGCTGCTGTGCGACAAGGACGTGGACGCGATCTATCTCCCGCTGCCGAACGCGCTGCACCGCGAGTGGGCGATCCGGGCGGCGGCGCACGGCAAGCCGGTGCTCTGCGAGAAGCCGCTGGCGCTCACTGCCGCCGAGTGCCGCGAGATGGTGGCGGCGGCCACGGCGCACGGCGTCATGCTGATGGAGGCGTTCATGTATCGCTACACGGACCGCATGCGGCAGGTGATCGACGTGCTGCGCAGCGGCGTGCTCGGCGAGGTGAGGCAGATCAATTCGACGTTTCGGTTTTTCCTGAGCAATCCGGCCTCGATCAAGCTCAAGCCGGAGCTCGGCGGCGGCGCGCTCTACGATGTCGGCTGTTATCCGATCAACTTCATCGGCCTGGTCGTGGACGAGGCGGCGCGAAGACCGGCCGGCACCGGGCCCGCGCCGGAATCGGTCGCGGCCGAGGCGGTGCGCGCCAGCGGCGTGGACGTGGGCTTCTCGGCGCTGTTGCGCTACCCGGGGGGATTGATCGCGGCACTGCATTGCGGGTTCGAGGCACACAAGCGCATCGGATCGGAAATCATCGGGACGAAGGGAATCCTGGAAGTGCCTGACACGTTTTTGGACCACGCCGGGGCGCTCACCCTGACGACTGGCGAGGAGAAGCGCGAGATCCCGGTCGCCTTGAGCGATCGTTACCGCCTCGAGGTCGAGGATTTTTCCGCGGCGCTCGCCGGGCGGCGCGCACCGCTGCTCGGTCTGGCGGAATCGCTGCGCAACGCCGAGGTGCTCGACCGGTTGCTCGCTGCCGGCGGCGGAGTGCGCTAAGCCGCCGCGGTGCGGGCGTCGCTTGCGTTTTTGGCGCGGGCGCCTAAGGTCCGGTCGTCTCTGGATACCCGTTCCTCGCCCCGTCATTCCTCCCATGAAAAATTCAATCTTTGCCGCTGTTTTCGCCACCGCCTTGTTTGCCACCTCCGCCGCCCTGGCGGCGGACAAGGAAGTCACCCTCGTCGGGGCCGGCCAGTGCGCCAAGTGCTCGCTCGGCGTCACCAAGGAATGCCAGACTGCCCTCGTCGTGAAGCAGGACGGCAAGGACGAAACCTATTTCCTCGCGGCGAACGACGTCAGCGAAAAGTTTCACGACAACGTCTGCACCGACGTCAAACAGATCAAGGTCACGGGCGTGGTCGCGACGGTGGACGGCAAGAAGGTCATCACCGCCTCGCACATCGACCTCGTGAAAGGTTGAGGCGGGGAGCGTGCAGTCGCGGATTGACTCCGGGGCGCAAGCGACAGGTTGTGGGCGGATGAGGTGGCCGACTTTTTTTGGAATCTGCCTGCTGGCCGGGGCGATCACGCCGGCGCGCATGGTCGGAGCCGATGACGACTACGCGAAAGAGATCGAAGGGTGGCGCACCGAACGCGCGCAGCGACTGACGACGCCCGACGGGTGGCTGACGCTGGTCGGCCTGTATTTTCTCGAGACGGGCGACAACCCGGCCGGCACGGCGGCGGACAATTCCATCGTGCTGACCAAGGGGCCCGCGCACCTCGGCACGGTGACGCTGGGGAGCGACGGCCGCGTGAAAATCGCCCTGACGCCGGGCTCCGATGCGCGCGTCAACGGCCGGTCGGTGCTCGCGGCGGACTTGTATGCGGGCGCCGAGATCAAGCCGGCCGTCGTCTCGTTCGGCACGGTGAGTTTCTTCGTGATCGAGCGCGGCGGGAAACTGGCCTTGCGGGTGAAGGACAGCGAGGCGGAGCGGCGCACGCATTTTGCCGGACTCGATTATTTTCCGATCGACCCGGCCTGGCGGATCGAGGCGGCGTGGACGCCGTTCGACCAGCCGCGCGAGATCCAGATTGCGAACATCCTCGGCCAGGTGTCACCCGCGCTGGTGACCGGCAAGGCGGTGTTCGAGCGCGACGGGAAAAAGTGCGAACTGCTGCCGATCGAGGACGAACCGGGCGGTCCGCTGTTCTTCGTGATCTCGGATGCGACCAGCGGCAAGGAAACCTACGGGGCGGCGCGGTTCCTCTACGCCGAGCCGCCGGTCGATGGGAAAGTCGTGCTGGATTTCAACCGCGCGCAGAACCCACCCTGCGCCTTCACGCCGTTCGCGACCTGCCCGCTGCCGCCGAAGGAGAACAAACTGCCTTTCGCCGTGACCGCCGGAGAGAAGAGCTATCGCGGCAGCCACGAGTGACGGGAGGATTTCTGCTCGCGGGTGCGCCGGGCGGCGGCACACTGCCGGGTTTACCCCACCCATGAAACGCCGGGAATTTTTGGGCAATATTGCCACGGGAGCAGCGGCTGTGAGCCTGTCGGGTTGCGCCACCGGCGCCGCGACTGCCGGAACGACGGCGGCGAAGCGACCGGTATCGATGAAAGTGGGGCACCAGCACGATCACTCGGAGGCAACCCTGCGCACGCTGGCGGCGTTTGGCGTGAACCATATTTGCAGCGGCCACCTTTCGGCGAACATGGACGAGTGGTCGGTCGACGCGCTGACGCGACTGCGGCAGCACGTCGAGTCGTTCGGGGTGCAGCTCGATGCGGTGCCGCTGCCGATGAGTTCGAACGAGATTTCCAAGGCGGAGCTGCCCGAAATCCTGCTGGCGAAGGATCCGGCCCGCGACCGGGCGATCGAGAACATCCGCCAGATGATCCGCAATTGCGGCCGGGCCGGCATCCCGCTCGTGAAATACAACCTCACGTTCATCGGCGTCGTCCGCACCGGCCGGGTGCCGGGGCGGGGCGGGGCGAGCCTGAGCCACTTCGACTACGCCGCGACGAAACAGGAACCGCCGCTGACGGAGGCGGGCGCGGTGAGCGAGGAGGTTTATTGGGATCGCATCGAGTATTTCCTGAAACGCGTCGTGCCCGTCGCGGAGGAGGCGAAGGTGCGGATCGCGCTGCACCCGCAGGATCCGGCGATGCCGCGGGAGACAGGCTGGCGCGGTGTCCATACGGTGCTCGGTTCGGTGGACGGGTTGAAACGCTTCGTGGCCACGGTCCCGAGCCCGTATCACGGGCTGAATTTCTGCCAGGGCACGGTGTCCGAGATGCTCGCGAAGCCGAACGACGAAATCCACGATGTGATCCGCTACTTCGGGAGCCGCGGGAAAATCTTCAACGTTCATTTTCGCAACATCCGCGGCGGTTACCTCAAGTTCACCGAGACGCTGCCCGACGACGGCGACGTGGACCTGCCCCGGGCGCTGCGGACCTATCGCGAGGTCGGGTTCGACGGGATGGTGATGCCGGACCATGTGCCGCAGATCGCGGGCGACACCGGCGGCCAAAAGGCCTTCGCCTTTTGCTTCGGCTACATCCAGGCCCTGCTGCAACAACTGCGCGCGGAAGCGTGAGCCGGTTGCGCGGACGCGAAACTTACGGCTTCGTGGGTGCGGCGGGCGCCGGCTCGGTCGGCGCGGAGTCGCCGGTGGCGTCGGGCACGACCGTCGGCGTGCCGATCTTCACCTTGCCGTCCTGCACGACGCGCTGGCTGGTCGTGACCGCCTGCGTCATTTCGCGGCCGAAATAGCCGCCGGCGTTGGCGATGAGCGCGGGCGCCGTGTCGACGAACGCGACGCCGAGCGAGTTGACGGTCATCTTGGTGCGCCACAGCAGGACCTTTTCCTTCGTGGCGACCGATTGGTAGTCGAAGGCGGACACGATGACGAAATAGCAGCTGCTGAAGGAATCCTCGACGAGCTGCAGCGTTTCGAGGTCGCGGTCGCGGAAATGCGCGAACGGGCTGAACGCGGCGCTGAGCTCGGGCGCGGTGTTGCCCGCGACCGCGGCAACCCGGCCGGCCGCGTTTTCCTGCGTCGCGAGCTGGCTCTCCTCCTGGATCACCTTCATCAACTCGTTCGCAAACTTGATGCCGCCAACCAGCGAGGCGCGTTCGTAGAGCTGCTTCTGTTTGCCGAGGTCGCCAAGAACCTGCGGGAGCAGGGCCTCGGCATCCTTGTCGGTGTGCAGTTGTGTGACGGCGGTCGAGGGATCGTCGGGTTCCGGTTCGTCGTCACCCAGGCTGTAGGAGCCCCAGCGGTAGATCAGCACGAGGGAAGGCTGGTGCGCTGGCGGGTCGGCCGGCAGGTAGTGACCCTCGGCGAGCGATTTCCTCATGAGCCGTTCCAACTCGGCCGGCGCCGTGTCCTTTTCGTTCGCCGGCGCGGCCTCGCCGAGCTGCAGGTTTCCGCCCATCTGGAAAATATAGTAAGCCGGTTTTTTCTCGGTCGGGGTCGCCAGCTTTTTCCCGTCGGCGGTCAGCTCGGTGATGACGTTCAGGCTGAGGTGCGGGTTCTTCTGCAGGGATTTGGGGATGAGGGAGAACACGAACTCGCTTTTCGCCGGAGCCTTCGCGGGCGCGGAGCCGGCGGGCTCCGCGGCGGACAACGCGGCGGCGGCGAACAGGAGCACCCAGGGAAGATGGGAAAATCGGGACACGGCTTGATTGACGCCGGGCGTTGGCACTTGGATGCAGGTTCGTGCGCTTTCGCGCCTGAACTGAAAAGAAGATTGAACTGGGCGGCACCGCCAGCCTTGCATGTTCGTCCCGTCAGGCGGCAGACGGCGTCACCAAAGGACGCCGGTTGCGTCAAGCGCCGGGAACCCAGTTATCGAACCCCCGAAACCAACCAATGAAATTATATCCCAAATTCCTCGCGGCGACCGTTGCCGCTTGCTTCATGTCGGCTGTCGCCTTCGCTGCCGATGCCTCGCCCGCCGGCACGTGGAAATACACGCAGCCGGGTCGTGGCGGTGGTCCCGGCGTTGAGCGCACGCTCATGCTCGACCTCAAGGACGGCAAGCTGACGGGCACGTTGAAGGGTTACGAGGGCCCCCGTGGACAGATTCCGGACATCACGCTCACGGATGCGTCGTTCAAGGACGGTGCGATCGCCTTCTCGACGGAACTGCAATTTGGCGACAACAAGTTTGTCATCAAATATACGGGCAAACTCGACGGCGACACCATCAAGGGTTCGATCGAGCGCCCGGGGTTCAACGGAGGCGATCCGACCAAGACCGACTGGACTGCCACGCGGGCCAAGTAGCCGCCGTCCATCCCGTCCGGCTTTTGCGAGTCCCGCTCCTCGTGAGCGGGACTTTTCTTGTCCGGTTGCCCAACTGTCCGGCACCCCGGGCGGTTGCGCCTGGCCGCGGGCACGCTCCAGCTTCCGCCCTCGCGTCACGCCGCAATTGGATGCTTGCGGGGCGAGCCGGACTCGTGTCCGAATCTACTTTCCGTCGTCTGTTACCGACCGATCCCGCTCAATGCCCGCTTCCCCGTCGCGTTCAGTCTCCCCTGCGTCAGGTCGTCGCCGCTATGCCATTGTTGGCACCGGCTCCCGCCATGAACTTTATCAGGACGGCATCGAGAAAACGCACACTGCGTCGGCCCAACTCGTCGGCATCTGCGACTCCAATCCCGGACGCCTCGAGGTCGCACGGCAGCGCTCGCGGGTAAACGGCGCCCCGATGCCGCCCGGCTATCCGGCGGCGGATTTCGGCCGGATGCTCGCCGAGGCGAAGCCCGACGTCGTCATCGTGACCACGACCGACGCGGCACACCACGACTACATCGTGCGGGCGATGGACGCGGGCTGCGACGTCATCACCGAAAAGCCGATGACGACGGACGCCGACAAGTGCCGGCAGATCCTCGACGCGCAGCGCCGCACCGGCCGCCGCTGCCGGGTGACCTTCAACTACCGCTATTCGCCGCCGCGTTCGCAGGTGAAGGACATCTTGATGAGCGGCGAGATCGGCGAGGTGCTCTCCGTGGATTTTCACTGGCTGCTCAACACCCATCACGGCGCGGATTATTTCCGGCGCTGGCACAGCCACAAAAAGAATTCCGGCGGGCTGATGGTCCACAAATCGACCCATCACTTCGATCTCGTCAATTGGTGGCTCGGCGCGATGCCGGTGACGGTGATGGCGACGGGCAAGCGCGAGTTCTACACCCCGCAGATGGCGCACCGCCTCGGCTTGCAGGGTCCGCACGATCGCTGCCACACCTGCCCGGAGAGCAGGCAGTGCGGTTTCTTCATGGACTTGGCGGCCAGTCCCTCGCTCAAGGCGCTCTACCTCGACTGCGAGAAGCACGACGGCTATTTTCGCGATCGCTGCGTGTTCCGGCCCGACATCGACATCGAGGACACGATGAACGTCATGGTCGGCTACGACAACGGTGCCACGCTCAGCTACTCGCTCAATGCGTTCAACGCCTGGGAGGGCTACACGGTGGCGTTCAACGGCACGAAGGGCCGGCTGGAGCACACCATCGTCGAGTCCGTCTACGTCAACGGCACCGAGTCGGTGCAGGGTGGAATCGCGGCGGACGGCGTGTCGACGCGGGTCATTCCCCTTCGCAGCGAGGCCCGCGACGTGGTGCCGTGGACGGCGGAGGGCGACCACGGCGGGGGCGACCGCCTGATGCTGGAGGATATTTTCCTGCCCGAGCTGCCCGCCGACAAATACCTGCGGGCCGCGGACGAGCGTGCCGGCGCCTGTTCCATCCTGGTCGGGATCGCCGCCAACCGCTGTTTCGAAACCGGTCGAAGTGTAAAAATCTCCGAACTTGTCCCCGGACTCGCCCGGCCCGATTATGCGCCGATGCCTCCCCGGGATGCCCCCCTGCCGATGCCCACCCGATCGGTTTGACCGGATGGGCTTGCGACGGCGAAATATCCCGAGCAACCAAAACCCAACTCCTGCGTCTGCCTTTTGCCCCAATAACAACATATGAAAAACCTACGTCTATCCCTCGCGGCTCTTGCCGCTGTTTCGATCCTCGCGGTCTCCGCACTCGCGGCTGATCCATCTGGCACCTACACCTTCGCTGGTGGCTTTGGCCGCGGCGGTGGCGGTGGCGGTGGTGGCGGTGGCGGCGGTGGCGGTGGCGGCGGCACTCCACCCGTGAACACGCTCGTCCTCGCCCTCAAGGACGGCAAGCTCACCGGCACACTCACGAGCCCCGGTCGTGGGGGTGGCGAGCCGGTCAAGACCGAGATCACCAACGCGACCGTCAATGGCGACGAGGTCTCGTTCACCGTCGAGCGCGAAGGCCGCAACGGCAAGATCTCCACCAAATACACCGGCAAGGTCTCGGCCGACGCAATCACCGGCACGATGCTGGCGCCGGGCCGCGGCGGTGCCGAGCCGACGCCGCGTGAGTGGGTCGCGAAGAAGTCGGACGCCAAGATGTAAGCTGGCGGGTCTACGAATCGGCCCCGAAGCAAATTGTCTTTTCCCCAGCTGGAGCCCGCGGGCTCCAGCTTTTTTTTGCACGGTCACGCTGGAGCGGCGTCCGTCGCGGCCGAGAGTGGCAGCCAAGGCAACTCGGATAGGGCCGGCTCGATTCCTTGGTGACGGGGCAGGGGCGGCTCCCCGAGGCGCCCTGAGATTCGGCCGCCGAAGCGGAGCTCGATCATGAACCCGGGCCCGCTCGGAGGGCGGCCCCACCGGCGCTGTCGCGCCCCAGTCCAGGCAGTCGAGACCTCGTTCTTACTTCATCATTTCCGCCAGCGGCTCCCGGATGGCGTCGGCCCAGATCTGGTAGCCCTTCGCGCTCGGGTGCAGCAGATCCGGAAAGATCTCTTTTGTGAGCTTACCGTCGATGAGGAACTTGTCGCCGATATCGAGGAAGCGAATGAATTTGCCGTCGTCCAGTTTGGCGATGGCGGCATTGATGTCCTTGATCTGGCTCGAGCCGGGCGGCGGGCCTTTCGGATCGTCCCGGGGAAAGATGGCCAGGAGGAGAATCTTGGACTGCGGCAGCTTGGTCCGCAGCGTCGTGACGACCTGCGTCACGCCCTCGATCGCCTCCGCGGTGGTGTTGCGCGGCGAGCCGTTGGTCTCGACGCCGGTGTTGTTGGTGCCGATCAGCAGCACGACGGCCTTCGGCGAGATGCCGTCGACCTCGCCGTGGTCGAGGCGCCACAGCACGTGCTGGGTGCGATCGGCGCTGATGCCGAAATTCGCCGCGTGCATCGGCGCATAATTGGCGTCCCACACGGCCTTGCCGCGCGTCGCCCAGAAATCCGTGATGGAGTCGCCGAGAAACAGCACGTCGATGCCGCCCTGCCGGGCGAGCTTGACGAAGCCCTCGTGGCGCTGCACCCAGCGCGCGTCCCGCGGCACCGGATCGACGGCGGTATTGGCGCGCATCACCGGCAGCGCGGCGGCGGCGAACACAGTCAGCAGGGCGAGGCGGCGGAGGGCAGAGGGGCGGGTTTTCATTTTGAGCGGACGAATCAGAGACGGCTCCGCCCCGGGTCGCAAAACCAAATTCCACTGGCAGGCGTCGGACCGTCTGACGGTGGTTGCCTTTCCCGCTGTCGCGGTCTCTGCCTTCGTCGTCGTTTTCGTCACCCACCCCTGTTCGCCCGATGAAACCCTACCAGACTGCATTGACCGTCGCCCTGCTTGCCGCCGCCTGCCCGATGGGCGCCCAGGAGGCTCCGCCGGCGGAGGCGGTGCTCGCCAAGATGCGGCTGGCGAACGCGCACTTCATGCAGGAGTGGCCGGACCCGGGCAAAGCGATCGTCACGAACCGCGAACGGCCGAGCAACATCTGGACGCGCGCCGTCTACTACGAGGGACTGATGGCACTCCACGACGTCGATCGCGATCCGCGTTACTACGACTATGCGGTGAAATGGGGCGAGGCGCACAAATGGGGGCTGCGCAGCGGCGCGCGCACGCGCAATGCCGACGACCAGTGTTGCGGGCAGACCTACCTCGACCTCTACCAGGTCGAAGCGAAACCGGAGCGACTGCACGACATCAAGGCCAGCATCGACGCGATGGTCGCCAGCGAAAAAGTCGACGATTGGTCGTGGGTGGACGCGATCCAGATGTCGATGCCGGCGTTCGCAAAACTCGGCGCGCTGACGAAGGACCCGAAGTATTTCGAGAAGGCCCACGCGATCTACACCTACACGAAAACGAAGCACGGCGGCAGCGGCCTCTACAACCCGACCGAGCACCTCTGGTGGCGCGACAAGGACTTCGTGCCGCCCTACAAGGAGCCGAACGGCCAGAGTTGCTACTGGTCGCGCGGCAACGGCTGGGTGTTCGCCGCGCTCGTGCGCGTGCTCGACGTCCTGCCCGCGGATGCGCCGCATCGGGCGGAGTATGAGCAGACGGTGAAGGACATGGCCGCGGCGCTCGCCGCCGTGCAGCGCTCCGACGGTTTCTGGAATGCGAGTCTGCACGACCCGGCGAATTTTGGCGGCAAGGAAACTTCCGGCACCGCGCTCTTCACCTATGGCATGGCCTGGGGCGTCCGTCACGGGCTCCTGCCGGCCGCCACCTACCGCCCGATCGTCATGAAGGCGTGGAACGCGATGGCCGGCGAGGCCCTGCACCCGGATGGTTTTCTCGGTTTCGTGCAGGGCACGGGCAAGCAGCCCTCCGAGGGCCAGCCCGTGACCTACGAGAGCAAGCCCGACTTCACCGACTACGGCCTCGGGTGTTTTCTGCTGGCCGGCAGCGAGGTTTACCGGCTGGTTAGCAAATAGTCGTCCCCTCCTTCGCGAGGCTGCGGCGGCCCGGTTCCAGATCGGACGCCGGAGCCGGGCGACGCGAATCAAGCCAACTCCCCATGCGTTTCCCACTGCTCCTCCCGCTTTCCGGGTTAATTTTCATGAATTGCACTGCGCCGGCTGCCGAACCGGCGCCACCGGTGCCCGACGCGACGCAAGTGCTCGCCGTGATGGAGCGCGTGGCCGACTGGCAGCTCGTGCATCCCGCGGCGAACCGGCCGAAGGACGGCTGGGTCCAGGCGGCGGGCTACACCGGTATCATGGCCCTCGCGGGGATCTCGGAGAGTCCGCGGTTCGACGAGGCGATGATGAAGATGGGCGCGGAGAACCAATGGAAGCCCGGGAGCCGTGTTTACCACGCGGACGATTACTGCGTGGTCCAGACCTATGCCGAGCTTTCCCTCCGCCATCACGATGCGACCCTGATCGCGCCGGCGACCGAGCGATTCGACGCCATCCTCGCGCATCCGACGCCCGTCGGGCGCGAGTTCAACAGCCCGCAGCGCGTCATCAACTGGTGGTGGTGCGACGCGCTCTTCATGGGGCCGCCCGCATGGCTGCGGGTCTGGAAGGCCACCGGCAAACAGGCCTACCTGGATTTCGCCGTGGAGAACTGGTGGAAGACGTCGGATTTCCTCTACGACCGGGACGAGCACCTGTATTTCCGCGACGCCACCTATTTCGACAAACGCGAGGCCAACGGAAAAAAGATCTTCTGGAGCCGGGGCAACGGCTGGGTGATGGGCGGCCTCGTGCGCGTGCTGCAATACCTGCCGGCGGACCATCCGGCGCGCCCGCGCCTCGAGCGGCAGTTTCGCGAGATGGCCGCGCGGATTGTCGCGTTGCAGCAGGACGACGGCTTCTGGCGCTCCAGCCTGCTCGATCCGGCGAACTATCCGGCGAAGGAGGAGAGCGGCACGGGATTTTTCTGTTATGCGCTGACGTGGGGCGTGAACCACGGGCTGCTCGATCGCGGGACGACGCTGCCCGTCGCCCTGAAGGCGTGGGCGGCGGTCGGCACATGCGTGGAGCCCGACGGCCGTCTGATCCACGTGCAGCCGATCGGCGCCGACCCGAAAAAATTCGACGAGAACGCCACCGAGCCCTACGGGGTTGGCGCGTTGCTGCTCGCGGGCAGCGAGATTTATCGACTCGCCAGGGCTCCGGCGCTGGCGGGCGGGAAGTAGGGCGCGGCGGGCCGGTCAGGCCGGCGGCGCGAGGGACTATGACGCCGGACAGGGTGCGGTGAAGGCGGCCGGACGCTGTGGCGCGCCCGTTGCACCCGGGACATCACACCACGCGAGCGAAGCTATTTTTTCTCCGGCTCTGGTTTCTTTGCCGTCGCATCCGGCACCACCGTCGGGGTCCCGATCTCGACCTTGCCCTGGGGCGCGATCGGCAGGTCGACCCATTGCGGCCGCGCGGTTTCGCGCCCGAAGGACGGCCCGCCGCCGTTGATCAGCGCCGGGATCACCTCGTCGAGCGTCACGCCGCCCGACGGCGTGCTCATGCGCGCCTGCCAGAGCAGCACCTTCTTGTGCTGGCGCGCGGCGGCGAAGTCGTAGGCGGACACGAGCACGAAGTAGCGGTTGTCCTCGGCGCCTTGCATCACGGCCTCGCGCTCGAAGTTGAGGTCGAGGTTGCCGAGCGTCTGGCCGCCGAGCAGGGCGACCATGTCCTTCTGGTTGTAGAACAGCTTTTGCGGCGCGGACGGATCGGTGCCGACGTCGTCGATCTGGGGATTGATGTAACCCCAGAAAAACACGAGCAGCAGCGAGGGCTGCGGATGTTCCGGCGAGACGACGAAGTAACCCTGCTTGGCGAGGGTCGTGGCGAGCAGGTGGACGATCGGTTTCGGCTCCGGTTTCTTCTCGCCCACGGTGAGGTCACCCTCCTCGCGATAGCCGCCGACAACCGGGAAATAATACGCCGGCTGGTCGTGCGTGGGCGGAGCGATCTTCCGGCCCTCGGGGGTGAAGGCGACGTTGACGTTCACCTCCAGCTCGGGCTCGCCGGCCATGCCGACGCTGGCAAGGACGAGCGACAGGACGGCAAGCCGGGTGGGTTTCGACTGCATGCGAACGATGGGACGGCAGCGGGCCGCCGAAGTTTCAAGAAGTCGCGCGCCGCCACCGCCGGCTCAGAAGTCGAACTGGTCGATGTTGTCTTTGTTAAAGATGAACGGCTTCCCCAGCATGATATTGTCGCCCACGATATCGTAGGTCTTGTCGCCCGCCTTGAACGTCTTGTCGCCGGGCTTGAGGGTGCCGCGGGCGAGCGCGTCGGCGGCCTGGATGGCGAGGGCACCGAGCTCCTCGGTGTTCCAGAGGATGACGCTGTCGGTCACGCCCCCGTGGACGTAGGCTTTGTTTTCGTTGGGCAGGCCGAGGCCGATGACCTTCACCTTGCCGGTCTTGCCCGCCTGCTTGACCGCCTCGGCCGCGCCGGGGACGCCGGGGGAGCAGATGGCCATGATGAGTTTCAGATTCGGGTGCGCGCTCATCAGCGTCGTCGCCTCGGCCTGCGCCTTGGACTTGTCGTCGTCGCACGGGCGGAAGTCCACGAGCGTCATCTTCGGATAGGTTTTCAGGCGCTCGTCGATGTTCTTCTTCCACTCGTTCTGGTTGGCGGCGGTGAGCGAGGCGGTGATGATGGCAAACTCGCCCTCGCTGTCGCAGAGGCGCGCGGCTTCATCCATCAGCGCATAGCCGATGCCCTGTGGCGTGGCCTGGTTGACGAAGAACGTGCGGGCGTCGGGCAGGACGTCGGCGTCGAAGCTGACGACCTTGATGCCCTTGCCCTGCGCCTTGCGCAGCGCGGTGGAAAGGGCGTCCTTGTCCTCGGCGGCGACTGCGATCACGTCCACGCCCTTGTTGATCCAGCCCTCGACGATTTCATTCTGCTTGGCTGGGTCGGTCTGCGTGGGGCCGTCGAACAGCAGCGTGTCGCCGAGCGCATCGGCGGCCTTCTGCGCGCCCTTGGCGGCGGAGAGAAAATACGCGTTGCCCTTGGACTTGGGCAGCATGGCGATCGTCAGCTTTTTCCCGCTCGCCGCGGCGGCGGCGGGTTCGGTTTTGCCGCAGCCGGAAAGCAGCAGGCCGGTGGCGACCAGGGAGAGAACGAGAAGACGCTTCATGGGGAGGACGGAGTCGGTTGACGGTTGGGGGAACGGACAGAGTGACGATGCGCGCGCCACGCTGACAAGAATTTTGGGAGCACGCTGGCCGAAAGCGCGACGATCAGCAGCAGCCCGGTCAGCATGCCGCCCACCTCGCGCGGCCAGTCGACGTAGGGGAGGCTGTCGCTGAGGACGGCCACCGCCGCCCAGCCGAGCAAGGTGCCATGCACGCTGCCGCTGCCGCCGAAAATGCTCGTGCCGCCCAGCACGACCGCGGTAATGGCGAAGAGCTCGTAGCCCGTGCCGGCGTTGGCCCCGGCCTGGTTGAGCCGCGCGGTGAAGATCAATCCCGCCAGCGCGGACCCGAGCCCCGCGAGAATGTAGACGAGAGCGACGCGTCGGCCCACGGGCAGGCCGGCATAGCGCGCACCCTCGGGCGAATAACCGATGGTGCGAAACGACCGGCCGAACGTGGTGCGATGCACCAGCAGCCAGATCGCGATCGCCACCCCGGCGAACACCAGGAGTTGCGCGGGCAGGCCGAGCCATTCGCCCTGGCCCAGCGACTGGAACGCCGGCGGGAATCCCGTGAAGGTGTCCGCGCCGCGGGTGAGCGCCTCCGCCAGCCCGCGATACAGCGAGAACGTCCCGAGCGTGACGATCAGCGGCGGCAGGCGCAGCCACGTGATGAGCGCGGCGTTCAGCCCGCCGGCGAGCGCGCCGAGGGCGAGCGTGGCCGCGATCGCCTCCGGGTAGGCCAGCCCGGCGTCGCGCCACAGCTTGCCGAAGACGACCGCGCTGAGTCCCATCAGCGAACCGACGGACAGGTCGATCCCGCCGGTGAGGATGACGGGCGTCATCACGAGGGCGAGCAGGCCGATTTCACAGGAGTGCCGCAGGATGTCGACCTGTGCGCCCGCCGTCCCGAACCCGACCGTGTGGCCGCTGAAATTCGTGGTGGTGCCGCGGAAATAGAAAAACACCCACTCCGCGACGAGCACGACCAGCAGCAGCGCCTCGTGACGGAGGAGAAGTTTTTTAAGTCCGCTTTTGTCCGGGTGCATGTGGTCAGTGCTTCTGTTTTCTGCTCCGCAGCCCGTCGGCCACGACGGCGAGGAGGATGATCGCGCCCTGGATCGCTTTTTCCCAATAGGCCGAGACGCCGAGGTAGGTGAGCGCCGGGTTGATGCTCGACAACAGGAGCAGGCCCGCGAGCACGCCCCAAAGGTTTCCGCGCCCGCCCGAGATCGACACGCCGCCGACGACCACCGCCGCGATCGTCCGCAGCTCGAGGCCGGTGCCGGCCGTCGGGTCCACCTGGGGCGATTGCACGGCGGCCATCATGGCCGCGAGACCGGTGAATGCCCCGATCAGGACGAAGGTGAGAAACGTCACCAGCCGCGGCCGGATGCCCGCGAGCCGCGCCGCCTCCGCGTCGGTGCCCACGGCGTAGACGAAGCGGCCGGCCGCGAGGTGCTTCGTCGCCCAGGCGAGCGGAAGCAGGATCGCCAGCGCGACCACGATCATGGTCCATTGCCCGGCCGCCTGATCGAGGCCGAACCATTGCGCGCCGCCGATGTTCACATACACGCCCTGGCGCAGCCAGCGCAGCGCCTCGCGCCACGTCACCATGGTGGCGAGGGTCACGACGATGGAGGGCAGCCCGAGACCGGCGATCAGCGCGCCGTTGAATGCCCCCATGATCGCGCCCAGCACGATCGCGGCGGGCAGCGCGACCGCGACGGCAACGCCATGGCTGAGCAGCAGGCCGCCGCAGACGCCGCAGATGGCGAAGGACGAGCCGACGGAGATATCGATCTCCCGGCACACGATGACGAGGGTCATCCCGCAGGCGACCACGAGGGTCGGGGCGACCTGCCCCGTGATCAGGGTGAGCAACGGTTGCGGTTGATAAAAAGCCGGCGCGAAAACCGCGAGGGCGGCGAGCACGACGGCGAGCGCCGCGGCCACCGAGAGTTCACGGAAGTAGCGGTTCACGCGGCTCCCTTTTCCTGCCCGAGCGCGGCAGCCATGACGGTGGGGGCGTCGCTGCCGCCCGGCAGGATGCCGACGAGCCGGCCGCCCCGCATCACGCCGATGCGATCGCTCATGCCGAGCACCTCGGGCAGATCGCTCGAGATGAGCAGCACCGCGAGCCCGTCCTTCGCGAGGCGGCGGATGATCTTGTGAATCTCGCTCTTCGCGCCGACGTCGACGCCTTGGGTCGGTTCGTCGAGGATGAGCAGCCGCGGCTTGGTCGCGAGCCAGCGCGCGAGGGAAACCTTTTGCTGGTTCCCGCCCGAGAGGCTGCCGCCGGGCGCCGCGGGCCCGGCGCATTTCACGGCCAGGTTGCGGATGAAATCGAGCGCGAGCCCGCGCTCGGCGGCGAAGCGCAGCCAGGCGGCGGGGAACAGCCGCCGGTGAATTGCCATCGTCATGTTGTGGGCGATCGGCAGCTCGAGCACCACGCCGTGCCGGCGCCGGTCCTCCGGCACGTAGGCGATGCCCAGCGCCACCGCCTCCTGCGGCGAGCGCACGGCCACCCGCCGGCCGTTGAGGGCGATTTCGCCCACGGTGGCGGGAGTCAGCCCAAAGAGAACCCGGGCGAGTTCGGTGCGCCCCGCGCCCACCAGGCCGGCCAGCCCGAAGACCTCACCTGCGTGCACCTCGAACGTGACGCCTTGCACGCCGGCGCCGGGGCATCCGACCTCGCGCAGCGCCAGCACGGTGTCGCCCGGCGCCGATTCGCTGGGCGGGTAAATCTGGGTCATCTCGCGCCCCACCATCAGGCGGATGAGCTCGGATTCGTTGATGTCGCCGACCCGGCTCGTCCCGACGCTCTCGCCGTCGCGCAAGACGGTCACGCGATCCGCGAGCGTGAAGATCTCCTCGAGCCGGTGGGAAATGTAGATCACGCCGACGCCGGTGTTCCGCAGTTCGTGCACGACGGCGAAGAGCAGGTGCTGCTCCTTTTGGGTGAGCGACGCCGTCGGCTCGTCCATGATGACGATGCGCGCGCCGGCGCCGAGCGCGCACGCGATTTCCACGAGTTGCTGCTCGGGCATCGAGAGCGAGCGCACCTCGGCCTCGGGCGAAACCGCCGCGCCGATCCGGGTGAGCAGCTCCTGCGCGCGCCGCCGGCGGGCGGCCCACGCCACCCGGCGAAACGCCGCCGCCGGCTCGAGGCGGAGGCCGATGTTCTCGGCGACCGTGAGATCGGGAAAGAGCGCCGGTTGCTGGTAAATGCAGGCGATGCCGAGTTTGCGGGCGGAGGCGGGTGTCAGGTCCGCGACGGTCTCCCCGGCGATCGCGATCGAACCGGCGTCGGGTTGGTGTGCGCCGGTGACGATCTTGATCAGGGTGCTTTTGCCGGCGCCGTTTTCGCCCAGCAGCGCATGGACCTCGCCGGCGTGCAGGTCGAAATCGACCCCGCGGAGCGCCCGGGCGCCGCCGAACGACTTGGCGAGGTGGCGGAGGGCGAGGAGCGGGGCGGCGGACATTCGAGCGGAGGGAGGCGTGATGGCGCCGGACGGCATTCCGGCTGTCAAATCACGCGCTGGGCGGACAGTCCGCGTGGCCGGCGGCACGCAGCGGTGCGAGGTCGGGGTCGGTCGCGGCGGCCGCGGCGAATTTTTTGTCGAGGGCGATCGCGCGGTTCACGCGGCGGCGCGCCTCGGCGAGGGCGCCCCGCTGGCACGCGTAACAGCCGAGATTGAACTGGATCGTCGCCTCGGCGGGATGCAACCGCTCGGCCTCGAGGAGGATTTTTTCCGCGGCGGCGAGCGATTCGGCGCGGCGGGTGGCGTAGGCCCACGTCACCCAGCCGGCGGGCTCGGCCGGCGAGCGGCGCACGAACTCGGCTGCGACGGCGCGCAACGCCGGCCACTCGCATCGCTCCTGCAGCACGGTGAGCCGGAGTGCGAGCACCTCCGGCGCGTCGCGCTCGGCTTCGGCGATCTGGTCGAGTTCCGCGGCGGCCTCCGCGACCATGCCGAGGCCGAGGTAACCCTGCGCGTGGGAGATCCGCCATTTCGACCGCATTGCGCGAACAGCCAAGGCGGTCCCCGCCGTGCGGTCAACGTCGCGCACTGCGGCCGCCTTGCTGGTTGAGGCGAACCAGACCGGATCGCGCCAGCCATTGGTGATGGTCTATAATTCACCGACGACCCCCAAGGCTGTTTCTGAATGGTGGGACAGTGAAGCGGCGGAACATCGAATTCGGCCCGACGGAATGGTCGCACCCGGTGCCCCGTTGGCTCGACAGGTGATGGATTAAGTCTCGCCAGTCTTTTTAAGCATCCCCTAAGTGCCGCTTGCCCTCGGAGGGTTTTGCTTTGGCCATGATGCCGTCCCCGGACCCACTTGCCTTGCCTGCGCGATCAGCGTCGCGCCGTAGTGTGCGGGCCCGGCTGCAGCGCGGCGGGATAGGCCTCGTCGTGGCGCTTGCGCTGGGAGATTTTTTCCGGTGGCGGGGCTTCGCTGCTCAGGGGGTCAGTTTCGGCCAGATTGTGCCCATGGCGCCGGCCACCGAATGGCTGTTGATGGCGCTGGGGGTCGCGTTCGGGCTGCATTTGTTTTTTCCGACCCGGCCGGTGGCGCGTCGCATCGCGGCCCTCCTCTCGGCACTTGCGGCGTTGGCCGCGTTGCACGTGCTTTTCTGCCATTTAAACGGTCGCGTGCCACCGTGGGAATCATGGCTCGGCTTCGGCGGAAGGGCGGTGGAGGGGTTTTCGGTCGGCTACATTCCCACGCAATCGGCCGTGCTGTCGTTGTTTTCCAATTTTGCGCTGCTCGCATTGCTGTCACCGTTGGCCGGCCGCCCAACCTTGCGCGATGCGGGCATTTTTTCCGCGCTGGCGGTGGAACTCTTCGCGCTGGTGACGGTGGTGTCGTATGCGGCGGGCAACCCGCCCGTGTCGAACGACGGGTGGCTGAAGGTCGCGCCGCTCGTAATGTTCGAATTCGCGCTCTTCAATTTTTTGCTTTTGATGGGCGGCCGCGCGACCAATCGGCTGCGCTATTGGTTTTTCGGCGCCGACCCATCAGCCGCGGACTTCGCGCCGGTTTCGCGCGAGGAACGGCTGGTGTTTGGCTTGCTGGCCGGGTTGGGGCTGCTGGCCGTGACCGCGAGCGTGGTTTATCTGCGCTTCGAGACGAAGAGCTACCAGACGCGCAGTATCGAGGCCTTGCAGTCGATGTCCGACCTGAAGGTCTACCAGATCGAGCAATGGCGGCGGGAACGATTCGGCGATGCGCGCACGCTGATGCGGTTGCCGTTCCTCGCCGGGGCGGTGCGCCCGTTGAGCACTGACTCGACCGCGGACCCCAAGCGCGCCGAATTAACCGAGTGGTTGCGGGTGTTCGTGCAGGAATATGGCTATGCTAGGGTGGTCGTGATGAACCGGGCGATGGAGCCCGTGCTGACCGTGACCGCGCCGGGGCAACCGGATCTCCCTGCTGCCGGATTGCGCGAGCGGCTCCAAACGCTGCGTCCGGATTCGGACGTGGTGGAACTCCCACCCTATGTCGACGGGACGGACGTTTTGCACTGGGACTTGCTCGTCCCCTTGCGCACATTCCAGTCCGCCACGCTCGAAGGCGCGATCCTGCTGCAGACGGATCCCACACGCTCCGCTATTCAAATCCTCCAATCGTGGCGGGAGGAATACCAGACCGGCCAGTCAATGCTCTGGTATCGGGAGGGGGACCGTCTGGTCTCGCTGGGCGGCTATCGGCGAGTGCCGGGCACCACGCCGGACGAGCTGCGCCCGTTTGGGATGATTCGTTCGATTTCGGATCCGGGGCAGTCGCAATCCATGCTTACCCGGATGGCGCGGGGCGAACTGAGCGTGGGCGAAGGTCTGGATCATCGGGGCGTCATGATCGTCGGCTTCGGCCGCCCTATTCCCAATTCCCCGTGGCTGTTGTCGAGCCGGGTGGACTCCACGGAAGTGTATGCGCCGTTGCGCCGGAGCGCGATCGGCGTTGCCAGCGCCCTTGCCGGGTTGCTCGCGAGCACGGGGTTCGTCACGAGCTGGCTGTGGCGGCAGCGCCAAAAGGATCTTTTGCACGACCGCGTCGCCGCCGAGTTGGAGCAGAAGCGGCTCGCGGTGCGGCTTGGCCTCGTGATGCGGCACGCCAAGGACATCATTCTGCTCCTCGACGAGGAGTTGCGCCTGATCGATGTCAATCAGCAGGCGATCGAGACTTACGGGTGGTCGAGAGAGGAGTTGCTGCAAAAGACGATCCAGGATCTGCGCTCGTCCGATACTCCGGCGAAGCTTCAGGACGTGCTCGCCAGCGCCGCGGCACATGACGGCATGGTCTTCGAAACGATCCACCGGCGAAAAGACGGCACGACCTTTCCGGCCGAAGCCAGCGTGCGCCACGTCGAGATGGACGGCCGACCGCACCTGTTGTCGATCCTGCGCGACATCTCGGAGCGCAAGCGGGCCGAGGCGCAGCTGCGGGGGAGCGAGGAAAAATTCTCCAAGGCGTTCCAGGCGAATCCCAGCGGCATCGCCCTCACCGACTTCGCGAGCGGCCGATTTATCGAAGTCAACGAGAGCTTTTGCCGCATCATGCGCTGTTCCCCTCAGGACGTGATTGGTCGCACCTCGGTGGAAGTCGGCACTTGGGGCAGCGCCGACGATCGCAGTCAAATGTTGAAGGCGCTGTCCACCGACGGGTCGCTGCGGAACTTCGAGCTTCAGACCCGCACCGGCGGCGGAGAAGCGAAGACGGTTTTGCTTCACGCCGAGCTGATCGAGTTGAACGGCCAGCGCTGCGTCCTCTCGCTGATCGAGGACATTACCGACCGCAAGCGGGCCGAGGCGGCGCTGCAGGCGAGCGAAGAGCGCTACCGCCTGATCGCCGACAACACGTCGGACCTGATCTGGCTCTATGATCGGGTGGCCGAGCGATTCACCTACGCCAGCCCGGCCGCACTTCCGCTCCTCGGTTATCTGCCCGAGGAAATCGTCGGACGGAGGCTTCTGGACTTCGTGACGCCGGCCTCGAGGGAGGCGGCCCGTCGCGCGCTCGAACAGGCGATGGGTTCCGCCGGGGGAACCCGGGCGCCGGTGCACCTGGCCGTCGAATTGGAGCACCAGCGCAAGGACGGCAGCCTCGTGCCGACCGAGGTGGTGACGTCCGTTTTGTTGAACGCGTCCGGCCAAATCACCCACGTCCTTGGCGTGACCCGCGACATCACGGAACGGCGGAAGGCGCGCGCGACGCTGGAGAAATTCAACACCGAGCTGGAGGAGCAGGTCGAGGCCCGCACGGCGGAATTGGCGGCGCGCAATCGCGAGATCGAGGCGCTGGTCGAGTCGATTCCCGACACTGTGCTGCTCTGTGACGAGCGCGGCGAATTAGTCACCTCGCATTTTGCGCAGAACCGTGTGAGTTCGTTCCCATTCGCCAGCGTGAGCAGCGGCGATGGGCTGTCGCAACAACATCCCGTCCTGCTCGAGATTGCCCGCGAACTGCACGCGGTCGCGTCGGCCAGCCGGGAGGCCACCATGCTGGAGTTTGATCGGAACCTCAACGGCGTCGACTACTCGATCGAAGCGCGCGCGACGCCCGCCGGCGAAAACCGGATGCTGATTCTCCTGCGCGATATCTCCGCCCGCAAACGCGGCGAGCGGGTCGCGCAAGCGAATCTGGAACGCGAACGCCAGCTGTCGGACATGAAAACGCAATTCATCTCGGTCGCTTCGCACGAGTTTCGCACGCCGCTGGCGGCGGCCACGGGCAGCCTCGAATTGCTTGAGCGCCACGCGGCGCGGATCACGGAGGCGAAGCGCGTCGAGTTGCTCACCCGCTCCCAGCGGTCACTCGGCCGGTTGACCGCGATCATGGACAATGTCCTCCAGCTCAGTCGCGCCGACTCCGGGCGGGTGAAGGTGAAGCGGACGGCAGTCGATTTGGTGCAATTCGTGCAGGATCTCATCCGCGAGGTGGAGGCCGGGGATCGCCAGAGCCACGGGTTTACCTTTCAGCCATCCGGCAAAGGGGACGCCGTGCCGGTGGATACGAATCTCCTCAATCACATCTTGTCCAACCTGCTGGGCAACGCCGTGCGCTATTCCCCGGCCGGCACTAGGATTTCGGTCACACTGGACATCGGACAGCAGGCATTTTCGTTTACGATCGCGGACGAAGGCATCGGGATTCCCGAAGCGGAACGCGAGCGAGTGTTCGAGCCGTTTGCGCGCGGCAGCAACGTCGGGCAGATCAACGGCACCGGTCTCGGCCTCAACATCGTCAAGCGCTACACCGAATTGATGGGCGGCCGCATCGAGTTGCTGCCCACGGAGCGAGGCGCCGCGTTTCGCGTCAACATTCCCTTGATTTAACCGGAGGAACCAACGTGCAGCTAAGACAACGCTTCCGCTTCCTCCTCGGCATCCAATTCGCCCTGGCGCTTGGCCTGGCGACGCTGACCGCCGCGCTGTTCTGGAATCAACAAGCGCTGAGCCGGGCACAGCAGGTTCATTTCCAGTCGTATCTGCTGGCGGACGAGCTGCGCCAGAGCTCGGACGATCTCACCCGGCTGGCGAGAAGCTTCGTCGCGACCGGCGACGCGGAATTCGCGCGCCAATATCAGGCCGTCTTCGATATTCGCAACGGCAAGCTTCCCCGTCCGCTGGATTACAACCGCATCTATTGGGATCTGGTCACGAAAAACCGGCCGAAACCCCGGCGCGATGGGCCGGCCATCGCGCTACACGAGCTGATGTTCCGGGAGGGTTTCACGGATGCCGAGCTCGCGAAGCTCGCCTCAGCCCAGAAGTATTCCGATGCCCTGGTGCAGACCGAGGAGATTGCCATGAACGCAGCCAAGGGGCTGTTCGACGACGGCGCGGGCAACTTCACCGCGAAACGAGCGCCCGACCGCGCGCTGGCGATGACATTGATGAACGACGCGGCCTATCACGACAACAAAGCCAGGGTCATGCAGCCGATCGACGACTTCTACGTCATGTTCGCCCAGCGCACTGCCGGCGAGGTGGCTAGATTCGAATGGCGCGCGCACGCGCTCCTGTCGGCCATGGGGGCGAACATCGCCGCGATTCTGGGCATGTTTGTTTATTCCTTCGCAACCCTGTGGAAGCAGATGCTGGAACGCGAACGAGCGGAGGCGGTGCGGCGGGAAAACGAAGCGCTCATCCGCAACCTCGGCGACAATCTGCCCGGCGGCATGATCTATCAACTGGACATAGGTCCGGATGGAAAGGAGCGACGGTTCACCTACGTCAGCGCCGGGGCGGAAAAGCTGCACGAAGTCACCGCCGCGACCATCTTGGAGGATGCGCACGTGCTTTATCGGCAAATCGCGCCGGACGACCGGCCGGTCGTCGCCGCGCTGGAGGCGGAGGCGCTCGCCGGCATGAAGCCGTTCCGGGCGGAGTTGCGTTCGCAACTGCCGTCCGGACGCATCCGCTGGAATCTCGTGACCTCGGCGCCGCGTCGGGCGGCCGACGGGCACATTATCTGGGACGGCGTCGAACTGGATATCACCGAGCGCAAACAAGCCGACGACGCCCTGCGCGCCAGCGAGGAACGCTTCCGGCGGCTCAACGCGGAACTCGAACAGCGCGTCGCGCTTCGCACCAGCGAGCTCGCCGCCCGCCACCACGAAATCCAGGCGTTGCTCGATTCGATACCCGACACCGTATTGCTGTTCGACGGGAACGGCGCGATGATTTCATTCCACGCGTCGGGCGAGCAGCCGGACTTGGTCCATGGCGGCAGCCGTTCGGCCGACCATGGCCTCGATCCGGTCCTGGAGGAAATCGCGCACGCGATCCACGCGCTCGCTGGATCCGGAGATCGGACCGCAGTGCAGGAATTCGATCGCCAGGTGAACGGAGTCGCCGTCTCGATCGAGGCGCGGGCGACCCGGGCGGGACCCGACCGCGTGCTCGTTCTTCTGCGCGACATTTCAGCGCGCAAACGGACCGAGCGGGATGTGCTCGCCCACCTGGAGCGCGAGCGCCAGCTCTCCGAGATGAAATCGCAGTTCATCACCGTGGCGTCGCACGAGTTTCGCACGCCGCTCGCGGCGGCGGTCGGCAGCGCCGAGCTGCTGGAGCGGCACGCGGGACGCCTGCCGGAAACAAAGCGGGCCGAGCTGCTCACTCGCATCCAGCGCGCCCTGGACCGCCTGACCACGATCATGAACGACATGCTCATGCTCAGCCGGGCCGATTCCGGCTACGTGAAAGTCTCGCGGATGGACGTCGATCTCGCGCGCTTTGTCATGGATGTGATTCAAAACGCCGAAACGGGCGACCACCAGCAGCACATGTTTTCCTTTCAGCAGACTGGTGGAGTGAGCGCGGTTCCGGCTGACACCAATCTGCTCCATCACATCCTGTCCAATCTCGTCGAAAACGCGCGGTGCTATTCACCCGCTGGCACCAAGATTGCGGTCGTGCTGGAGGTCGGCGACAAAGCGTTCGATCTCACGGTCGCCGACGAAGGCATCGGCATTCCCGAGGCGGAGCGGGAGCGAATCTTCGAGCCGTTTGTGCGCGGCAGCAATGTCGGTCAGGTCGCCGGCACCGGGCTCGGCCTCAACCTCGCGAAGCGCTACACCGAGCTGATGGGCGGGCGGATTGAGTTGCTGCCGGCAGTTCGCGGCGCAACCTTTCGGGTCAGCGTCCCATTGCATCAACCCCCTGCCTGAACATGCACTCCGCTTCCGGCGCAAACGTCCTGGTGATTGAAGACGATAGCGCAATCCGCGCCACGCTGATCGATATTCTCGAACTCAACGGACACACGGTCGTCCATGCGGTCAACGGCCTCGACGGGGTCGCACTTGCGCGGCGCGAGCGTCCCGACGTGATCCTGACGGATATTTCCATGCCGGGCCTCGACGGCTTCGAGCTGATTCGCACGTTGCACGCCGACGAACTCACCCGCCAGATTCCGATCATCATCATCTCGGCGTCGGTCGAGCCGGAACGCATGCGCCGGGGCATGGACCTTGGGGCGGAGGATTTCATCGTGAAGCCGTTCACCGAGGACCAGGTGTTGCAGTCGATCCGGGCCCGGCTGGAAAAGAAAGCGTTGCTCGATGAACTCGACGCCTTTGCGCACACCGTCGCGCACGATCTGAAGAATCCCATTGCGGTGGTCAGCATGCGGGCGCAACTGCTGCGCTCGATCTGGGAATCGGCGGACGATGCCACGCTGCTGCAGCACGTTGTCGAGCTCGATAAGAACACCGCGCGATTGAACAACATCGTTGACGAGTTGCTCCTGCTCGCCGGCGTCCGACGGCAGACGGTGCAGCTCAAGCCGGTCGAGATGGACGCGGTGGTGCAGGAGTCGCTCGGCCGCATCGAAAACTTGATTCAACAGTCCCGCGCCCGGGTCGCGCAGCCGGCCGCGTGGCCCGCGGCGTTGGGTCACGGCCCGTGGGCGGCCGAGATCTGGACAAATTATTTGAGCAATGCCGTGAAATACGGCGGCCAGCCCCCGGACATTCGACTCGGCGCCGATGCGGCACCGGCGCGCGCCTGTGTCCGCTTTTGGGTGCAGGACAACGGCCCGGGTCTCACGCCCGAGCAGCAAGCCGCGCTCTTCCAACCTTTCGCGCGCGTCACCCAAACCCGCGTCAAGGGACACGGCCTCGGCCTGTCGATCGTGCGGCGAATCGCGGAGAAGCTCGGTGGGAATGCCGGTGTCGAGAGCCAGCCCGGCGCCGGGAGCCGCTTTTGGTTCGAACTCCCCGCCGCAAAATAGCAGCGTGGGGAAGCGGAAAATCATTTCCGGCGTCCGTCATGAAAATTCTCATTGTCGAAGACCAGGCCGATGTGCGTGCGACGCTGCAGGATGTTTTGGAAATCAACGGCCATGAAGTGCTCGCGGCCGAGGACGGCGTGGAGGGCGTGAAGCTCGCCGCGCAAACTCCCGACTTTATTTTTTGCGACGTCCAGATGCCGAAACTCGACGGCCACGGCGTCCTCGCGGCGATCAAGCAAATGCCCGGCGTGTGCGACGTGCCTTTCGTTTTCCTGACCGCGCGGGCCGAGCGCGCCCAGCAGCGCGAAGGCATGGCGCTCGGTGCGGATGACTACATCACGAAGCCTTTTTCCGAAAAGGATATTCTCGACGCGATCGCGGCCCGCACGCAGCGCCAGCTCAGCGTGCGCGAGCGCATCCAGCAGTTTGCGGAGCATCACCAGCGCGAGATCAACGCCCACTGGTCGCACGAGCTGCTCACGCCGCTCAACGCCGTGATCGGCAGCCTCGAGTTGCTCGACGCCGCGGCCGAGACGATGACTCCCGCCGAGGTGAAGGAGATGCTCGCGCTGATTCGCGAGGGGGCGACGCGCCAGGAGCGGCTCGCGCGGAAACTGATCCGGTATTTCAGCCTGGAGCAGATGCGGCACGCCGCGCAACCGGCCCCGCCGGCGCAATGTGCGGCCGCCTCCGCGATCGCGGCCGGCGCCGCGCAGGCCGCACAGGAAAAAGATCGCGCCCGCACGCTGACGGTGACGGCCGCCGCGGGCGACGTCGCTCTCCGCGACGACCTGCTCCGCGACGCGATCTACGAGGTGGTTTTGAACGCGCTGACGTTCTCTCCGGCCGGCAGCCCCGTGACGGTGACCGGCACGGCTCGGGCCGTCTCGTATCGCATCGAAGTCGGCGACCAAGGGATGGGATTGACCGCCGAACAGCGGGCGCAGGTCGGCGCGTTCACCCAATTCGAACGCCAGAAGCGCGAGCAACAAGGGCTCGGGCTCGGCCTCGCCATCGCGCAAAGCACCGCGCAGCTGGCGGGCGGCACGCTGAGGCTCGAGGCCGGTCCCGGAGGGTGCGGCCTGACCGTCGTCTTCGAGCTGCCGCTGGCGTCACGGCAATAGTGATCGAGAGGAGTCGGGCCTGTGGGACGGTCGGTTGAGATTTGCTCGAAGAGCGGGCAGATGAGATTCGAGGCAGGGCAGGGTCTCCGCCTCGCCCTCAGAACCGACAAGGAGCAGGTTGAAGGCTGCCGCCACGGCGTCCGCTGGCGGGAACCGGCGGTCGCGAGCGCGATTAATTCGCAGGCGGGCCGCCAAAGTGGGCCTTGAACGAGGCGTAGGCGGCGGAGTCAGCGAGCATCGCTTCGATTGCCGCGGCGAGCGGCTCGATGCGCACGACGCCCGAGAAGACCGCCTTGTCGCCGATGTCGTCGGTGAGCACGAAGGCCGGGCGCTGGTTGATCTGATGATCGAAGAATTCCTTCGTGCTCGCCGCGATGCGGTCCGCGACGAGGGAGGACTCGGCGGCGGCCCGGAGTTTCTTCGGGTCGAGTTTTTTGCCGCCGGCCTTCGCGGCGACGGCGACGGCGACTTCCATGCGGCCGACCTTCTGGCCTTCGCGTTCGGCGGCGTGCGAGAGGGCGAGGCGGATATCGTCGCCGTTGAACCCGAAGTCCCGCGCGGCCTCGGCGACAGAGCTGGCCGCCGGGTAGGTGCCGGGCTTCGGCGCCTCATACCAGGCGGAATTGAGCATAAACGGCGACCGCATTACCGTGCCGCTGCGGCGGTAGAACCACTCGCATTGGGCGCGCGAGACCGGCCAGTCGGAATCCTGCATGCGTGCGATCTTCCACTCGAACCCGGCGCGGCCTTCGTAGCGCCGCTTCAATTCGGCCCACATAGGCTCGCACCAGAAACACCAGGACGATGTGACCTCGAGGTAGTAGGTGACTTTCATCGGCGAGCAGCGGAGCGCGGCGGGTGGGAGTCGTCAATCGGCGAAGCGGAGGCCGGCGTTACAGCGATGCGCAATGGCGGACGGCACAACCGATGGGGTGGGGTCGCCGAAACCCGCCTGCCTCGGCGGGGTCACGCGAACAAAAAACCGACGGGTCCGGCGATCCTGCCCGACAACCTAACCCAGTCCTATTTTTTCCCGCCGAACAGGTTCTTGATCGCGGCCCCGGCCTGTTTGGCCGCCTCGGCGGCGGCGGCGCCCGTCGTGCCGCCGACCTTGGTGAGCGCCTGGGTGGAGGCGGCGACGATGCTCGGGGTGACGCTGCGCATGACGGCGACCGCGACGGCGCCGGGCGTGATGCCGTTCTCCGCCGTGCCGAGGTCCGTGAGCGTGACGGGTGGCATCGGGATCGTGAACGCGGCCGGGCCGACGCCAAGGGTTACCCGGCCGTTCTGCAAAACGAATTTTTTGACCACCATCTTGATGGGCTTCCCGCTCTTGGTGGTGGCCGCCGGTCCCGTGGTGCCGCCGCCGGTGGTCTGCTCGATGTTCTTCAGGAGGTCGCCGATGTTGCTCGCGACGATTTTGGTCTCATAGACGAATTCCGGCTGATCGATCGTGATTTCATTGATGATGATGTGGTCGCCGAGGAGGGAAAACGGCGCGACGTCGACATGGATTTTTCCAAGATAGAAGGCCTTGTCCGACGCCCAGCCCTTGGGATTCCCGACGTAGAGGCCGGTGAGCGTGCCAACGCCGCTGAGCGGCGAAATATGCGCGCCGGCGAGCTCGACCTTGGTCTGGGTGATCTGCGGCGCGAAGCGGTTGACGCCGGCCGTGACGATCGAGCCGAGGAAGAACTCGAGGCCGACAAAGACGGCGACGGCGAGCACGGCGAGACCGCCGGCGACATAGAGGAGTTTTTTGCGCATCGGTGGGACGGGACTGCCGGCCACCATGGGCTCCCTGGCGCCGGAGCGCAAGCCGCCTGCTAGGGACCGACGTGCACGCGAATATTTTCTCCGGCGGCGGAAAACCGTTCGCTCACGAATCCGGCGAAGAGCCCGAGACCGAGCAGCCAGAGAGCGCACAACACCGACCGCCAGAATCGCGGACGGCGACTTTTCGCGGGGGATGTGACCGATTCGCGAACGGGTGGTTCCCCTAGGCTCGGCCAGGTTCTCGGGTGGGTGCGACGTCGTTGACTTTGACTTCCGCTGCACGCGACCGGACTCATCGTGCGGGGAAGACGAGGGCGTGCCGCAAAAGTTTCCGAGGGAAGAATTATTTTTGCACACGACAGGAGCCCGCCGGGAATTTCGCTTGTCACGCGGGGCCGCGGCCGGACGCTGTGCGGTGCCACCGCCGCGCAACGCGAAACTTTTCCCATGGCCCAAGCCTACACCGAAGCATCGATCAAAACCCTCTCGTCGTTGGAGCACATCCGCCTCCGCCCCGGCATGTATATCGGCCGGCTCGGCAACGGCTCGCATGCGGAAGACGGCATCTACGTCCTGCTCAAGGAGACGATCGACAACAGCATCGACGAATTCACGATGGGCGCGGGCAGGCGGATCGAGGTCGAGCTGACCGAGCGCACGCTCCGGGTGCGCGACTTCGGCCGCGGCATCCCGCTCGGCAAATTGATCGACTGCGTCTCGATCATCAACACGGGGGCGAAATACGACAGCGAGACCTTCCAAAAATCCGTCGGCCTCAACGGCGTCGGCCAGAAGGCGGTCAACGCCCTCGCGTTCGACTACCGGGCGCAGGCGTTTCGCGACGGGCAGACGAAGCTCGTCGAGTTCGTCCAGGGCAAGCTCAAGAAGGACCACAAGGTCGCGAAGACCGGCGAGCGCACGGGCACGCTGGTCGAGTTCACGCCGGACGAGGCGCTGTTCGGGAAGGATTTCCGGTTCCGCGCCGAGTTCATCGAGGACATGCTGTGGAAATACGCGTTCCTCAACCGCGGCCTTACGCTCACGCTCAACGGCAAGCCGTTCAAATCGGAGCACGGGCTGAAGGACCTGCTCACGAAGGAGCTCAGCGGCGACCCGCTCTATCCCATCGTGCACCTCGAGGGCGAGGACATCGAGGTGGCGTTCACCCACGGCGGGCACTACGGCGAGGAGTATTACTCGTTCGTCAACGGCCAGCACACGACGATGGGCGGCACGCACCTGGCGGCGTTTCGCGAGGCGCTGGTCGAGACGGTGCGGAATTTTTTCAAGAAGGACTACGATGCCGCCGACATCCGCCAGTCGATCGACGCGGCCATCGCGGTGCGCGTGATGGAGCCGGTGTTCGAATCGCAGACCAAGACGAAGCTCGGCTCCGCGAATGTCGGGCCCGACGGCCCGTCGCTGAAGGAATTTGTCGGCAAGTTCATCCAGCAGTCGCTCGACGGGCACCTGCACAAGAACAAGGAGCTGGCCGAGACGTTGAAGCGGAAGATCGAGGAGAGCGAACTCGAGCGCAAGGAACTCGCCGGCATCCGCGGGCTCGCGCGCGAGCGGGCGAAGAAGGCCTCGCTCCACAACCGCAAGCTCCGCGACTGCCGCCTGCACCTGGGCGACCGCAACGCGCGCGCGGAGGAGAGCACGCTGTTCATCGTCGAGGGCGACTCCGCCGCCGGCTCGCTGACGGCGACGCGCGACGTGCAGACGCAGGCGGTCTTTGCGTTGAAGGGCAAACCGCTCAACACCTACGGGCTGTCGAAGAAGGTCATCTACGAGAACGAGGAATTCCACCTCCTGCAGTCCGCGCTCAACGTCGAGGAGGCGCTCGATGGGCTCCGCTACAACAAGGTCGTCATCGCGACGGACGCGGACGTCGACGGCATGCACATCCGGCTGCTGTTGATTTCATTCTTCCTGCAGTTTTTTCCCGACCTGATCCGCAACGGCCACCTCTTCATCCTCGACACGCCGCTCTTCCGCGTGCGCAACAAGAAGCGGACGATCTATTGCTACTCGGAGGCCGAGAAGCAGGCGGCGATTGCCGAGCTCGGGGCGAGCCACGAGATCACGCGCTTCAAGGGCCTCGGGGAAATCTCGGCGGGTGAGTTCAAGGATTTCATTGGCGAGAATATCCGGCTCGAGCCGGTGAGCCTAAGCCATCTCCACAACAGCGACGAGTTGCTCGGATTCTACATGGGCAAGAACACGCCCGACCGGCAGGACTTCATCATCGACAATCTCAAGGTGGAAAAGGATCTCGTGGAGGCGTGAGGCTTGTAGGCCGCAGACGGGCGGACGATCACATGCGCGCAATTTGGTTGTTCGTCACGTTGCTGCCGTCGCTCGCCTCTTGTGCGGCGCCGTTCGCTGCAACCAACGACTGCCCTCCGGTGGTTCTCGGCCGGGCGGTCCAGGACTTCAACGGCGATGGGCGCAATGATGTCCTCTCGCTCGTCTGGATGGGCGGCCGGCGTTTCGTCGACGAGGACCTTTGGTGCGGGGCGGGGGAGAAATATACGGGTCAGTTCGTGTTTCGCGTCGCGTTTGCCGGCGGCGCGACGGTGGACACCACGTTCGAGTCCCTCGGTTTGAACGACGTCTTCGAATTCTTCCGTGCGTGGTCCGACCAGCCATGGCCGATCGTCACCGCCGACTACAACCACGACGGACGGCTCGATTTCAACGTCGGATCCTATGGCAGCTGTATCAACTCGGCATTTTGCCTGTTCACCGTCCTGCCCGCAGGCCGGGTCGCACCGCTGCGAATCGAAGGTGCCAACGTTCTTGTCCTAGCGCCGCCGGACGAAAACTCGACCGACGCCTTCGAGCTGACCGCCGCGGGTTTTTGTTATGAAGACTACCGCCGGCGGACTCCGGAGAAGGACAAGGATTTCAAGGTTTCGCTCGATTGGGATGCGTCGCGGCGGCTTTTCCGGATTCGGGAGGAGAAACTGGAGTTGGACAAAGAGCCGCATCAGGAGTCGCCGGCGTTGGCTCCCAATTGAAGCGGGCAAGAACACGTCCGACCGGCGGGACTTCACTATCGACAACCTGAAGATCGAGAAGGATCTCGTGGTGGCGGAGGCGTGACCCGCCGCCGGCGGGGCAGAGTCCCCGGCGGGCGGGCGGTTTTGGCATCGACCGGCCGGTTTGCGCTCGCTAGGTGTCGGTCATGAAAATCGAGCAGCGTGTCTTCGATCCCGCGACGGGATGGGGCATGCGGGACGGCGAACTCGCGAGTGAGCGGGCGCAGCTCGTGTTCGTGTTTGGCGACCGTGATTTGCTGGAGGCGGGAACCGGACTCGATGAGGTGGGGAAATTTTATCCCGGAGCCCGCGTGCTGGCGGCGTCCACGTCCGGCGAAATCATGGGCACCGAGGTCAGCGAAGGCCGGCTGGTCGCCACGGCGCTGGCGTTTGCGAAGACGCGCGTGGTCTGCGCGGCGGCGACGGTTTCCCGGGTGAGCCAGAGCCACGAGGCCGGGCGCGAACTGGCCCGCCAGCTGCACGCGCCCGACCTGGTGCACGTGTTCGTCGTCTCCGACGGGCAGCTGGTCAACGGCACCGAGCTGGCACGGGGCTTCAACGAAAACCTGCCGCGCGGCGTCCAGCTGAGCGGCGGACTCGCCGGTGACGGCACGCGTTTCGAACGCACGGTCGTCGGGCTCGACGAGCGTCCGGTGCCCGGGCGGATCGTCGCCGTCGGCTTGGGCGGGTCGGCGCTGCGCGTGGGCTTCGGCTCGGCGGGGGGCTGGGAGGCGTTCGGGCCGGCCCGCATCGTCACGCGCGCGGAGCACAACACGCTCTACGAGCTCGATGGGCAGTCGGCGCTGCAGCTCTACAAGAAATATCTCGGCGATCAGGCGGCGCAGCTGCCCGGGTCCGCGCTGCGTTTCCCGTTGTGCGTGACGCCCGCCGGCTCCGACCACACGGTGGTGCGCACGATCCTGTCGATCGACGAAAAGGCGGAGGCGATGACGTTCGCGGGCGACATTCCCGCCGGCGCGCGCGTGCGGTTCATGCGGGCGTCCTACGAGGATTTGATCGACGGGGCCGCGCAGGCGGCGGAGCAGACGCGCGGCGGGACGGCGGCCGAGCTGGCGATTTGCGTGAGCTGCGTGGGCCGCCGGATCGTGCTGGGGCAGCGCACCGAGGAAGAGACCGAGAGCGTGCGCGCCGTCGTTGGCCCCGCGGCGGTGCTGACCGGCTTTTACTCCTATGGCGAGCTGGCGCCCTCGGGCAGCTCGGTGGCGTGCCAGTTGCACAACCAGACCATGACGATCACCACGCTGCGGGAGGACTGATGTTTCGCCACCGCCTACTCGACCGCCAGGTGCGCAAGGTGCTCGGGCCCGAGCCCGAGATTCCCCCGGCGTGGCGGCGCCTGCTCGACGCGGTGCAGGACGCCTACGACCAGTTCGACACGGACCGCCGCCTGACCGACCGCGCGATGGCGCTGAGTTCCGAGGAGATCGCCGTGGCCAACGAGCGGCTGCTCGAACAGAATGCGCGCAACCTCGCCGTGCTCGAAAAACTGCGAGCGTCGGTGCGGGCCCTGCACGCCGGCGAGGGCGCCGAGACGCCGACGGCGGACGACCTGCTCGGGCTCACCCACGTGCTCGAGGACCTCATCCGGCAGCGCAACGCCGCCGAGGCGGGGATGCGCGCCGCGAAGGAGGCCGCCGAGGCGGCCAACCGGGCGAAGAGCGAATTCCTGGCCAACATGAGCCACGAGATCCGGACGCCGATGAACGCCATCATCGGCCTCAGCAGCCTCCTGCTCGACGCGCAGCTCCCGCCCGAGCAGCGCGAATACGTCGAGACCATCCGCAACAGCGGCGATGCGCTGCTCGACATCATCAACGACATTCTCGACTTCTCCAAAATCGAAAGCGGCCGGCTCGAGCTCGAATCGCATCCCTTCGATTTGCGGCAGGGCCTGGAGCAGGTGCTCGACTTGTTCGCCGCGCGTTGTGCGGAAAAGGGCATCGAGCTGGGATTGTATGTCGGCGCGCACGTGCCGCGGGTGGTCGTCGGCGACAGCACGCGCCTGCGCCAGGTGCTCGTGAATCTCGTGGGCAACGCGGTGAAGTTCACCGCGCAGGGCGGCATCATGGTGTCCGTTTCCGCGGAGCCCGCCGAGGCGGGCTGGCGGCTGGCGTTCGTCGTCGAGGACAGCGGCATCGGGATTCCCGCCGGGCACATGGACCGGCTGTTCAAATCGTTTTCCCAGGGCGACGCCTCGACGACGCGGCGCTACGGCGGCACCGGGCTCGGCCTCGCGATCAGCTGGCGGCTGGTCGAGCTCATGGGTGGACGCATCGTCGTGACGAGCGAGGTCGGCCAGGGGACGTGTTTCAGCTTCATCGTCGGGGTCGGCGCCCAGCCGGCCGGCGCACCTCCGGTGGCGGCCGCGCCGGCCGTCGACCTGCGCGGACGCCGCGTGCTCGTGGTCGACGACAACGCGATCAACCGCCGCATCCTCGACCGCCAGCTCGCAAGCTGGGAGATGACGGTGCAATGCGTCGCCGACGGCGCGGCGGCGCTCGCGCGGTTCGAGCGGGGCGAACTGTTCGATGTGGTCCTGCTGGATTTCGACATGCCGGTGATGAACGGGGTGCAGGTGGCGGCGGCGCTGCGGGCGCGGTTTGCCGCGACGCTGCCGCCGGTGATCATGCTTACGTCGCGGGGTGAACTGCCGACGCTGACGGGGGCGCCCGTGGTGGCCCAGATGACGAAGCCCATCAAGCCGACCGAACTCTACACGGTGATCGTGCACGCGCTCGGGCATTCCACCGTGCCCGTCGAGCGGGCGGCGCTGGCCTCGCCATTCGACCGCGATTTTTCGCGACGCAATCCCCTGCGCATCCTCGTGGCGGAGGACAATGCGGTGAATCGCAAGGTCATCCTCACCATCCTGGAGCGGCTCGGCTACCGTCCCGCCGCCGTGGCGAACGGGCGCGAAGTGCTGCAGCACCTCGCCCGGCAGCCGTGCGACCTCGTGTTGATGGACGTGCAGATGCCGGAGATGGACGGGCTCGAGGCGACGCGGCATTTGCGTGCCGTCGTCCCGGCCGACACGCCGCCCTACGTGCTGGCGCTCACGGCGAATGCCCGGAAGGAAGATTACAACGCCTGCCTCGAGGCGGGGATGCAGGACTATTTGAGCAAGCCCGTGCGCACGGACGACCTGATGGCCGCGCTGACCCGTGGCCACGACTGGCTGCAGGCGGGCGATCGGGCCGCCCGCGCCGCCGCGCGGCCGCAACTTGGTGCGTGAGCGGGCCGTGGCCGGCCGGGGGAGACGGAAGGTTGCGCCCGGCGTGTCCGGGGCTTTCTTTTTTTTGACAGGACGAACCCACTGCATCGAATCAGTTCCGAACTCCATCTCGCGGCGAATGCCGCCGTTCATTTTGTTGCCGCTGCGTAAAATAAATTTTTGGAAAATCCGCCGGCCGGGCTGGCAGGCGGCCGGCGCGGTCGTGTTGAGCCTGCTGGCGGGCTGCGTCTCCACGCCCCCGCCGCGGGTGCCGCTCGCGGACCTGCCGCCCTCGCAGGTGGACCGGGCGACGCGCAACCTCCGGGTGTTCGATGCGGCCTGGAGCCTGGTGGCCGACCACCACTACGACCCGAAGTTGCAGGGTGTCGACTGGCCGGCCGCGGGGGTGAAATATGGCAAGGAGGCGGCGGCGGCGACCGACAAGAAATCGCTCTACGCGACGATCAACACGATGCTCGGCCTGTTGCAGGACAGCCACACGCATGCGCTCACGCCCGAGCAGGCGACGGAGCATCATACCCAGGTGCGCGAGCGGACGGGGTTTAACATGGAACGGATCGACGGCCGGTGGGCGGTGGCCGAGGTGCTGCCCGGCAGCCCGGCCGAGGCGGGCGGGGTGACGCCCGGCTGGCTGGTGCTGGCGCGCAACGGCGTGCCCCTCGGGGACCGCAGCGATTTCCGACCGGGCGAAGGCGAGATCGCGACGTGGGAGTTTCTGGATCGCGACGACCGGACCGTGAAGGTGCCGTTGGCGGCGCGTCCGCTTTCGACCAAGCCCCGCCAGCTCGAGCGGGAGCTGACCGGCGGATTCCTTTACCTGCGGTTCGACGGGTTCGACGGGCCGGATCGCCGCTGGCTGAGCGACGAACTGAAAGAGCACCGGGCCGCCCCCGGCGTCGTGCTCGACTTGCGGCGCAACCCGGGGGGCGAGACCCTGTCGCTCGGGATCACCGTGGGGGAATTCTTCGACCGGTCGGTGGATTGCGGGACATTCATCACCCGCGCGGGGCGCCGGAGCGTGAAGAATTCGTGGCAGTTCGGCTCGGCGCACTATGCCGGCCGGGTGGCGGTGCTGATCGACAACGCGACGGCGAGTGCGGCGGAGATATTTTCCGCGGTGCTGCAGGATCACGGGCGCGCCACGATCGTCGGGCGCAAGAGCGCCGGGGCGGTGCTGGCGAGCTGGTTCTACACCCTGCCCGACGGCGGGGAGCTCCAGTTGAGTCGCGAGGACTACGTGCGGCCGAAGGGCGAGCGACTGGAGGGACACGGCATCGAACCGGACGTGACGGTGCCGTTCACGCTGGCCGATTTGCGGGCCGGTCGCGATCCGGACATCGAGGCGGCGCTGGCGGTGTTGCAGTCGCCAGCGGCGGTTCCGGCGGCGCGCTGAACGGCAGGGGCGGGGTGTTCGGCCCGGCTTGACGGCCGCGAGCGAGTTGGTCGAAAAAGAATATCGCTAACCGCCGGCAAACCCGGCTCTGTGCCTGTTTTTCCCGCGCGCAATGCCCAAGAAAAAGTCCTCCAAGAACGCCGATCAACCTGAACTGCCGCTCGGCAACGGTAGCGACACGCCGTCGCCGGAATCGGATGGCCAGAAAGCGGAGCCCAAAGGCCAGAACCCCGACGCCGGCGATATGAAGGCTGCAGCCAAGGCCGGCGCGGCGACGGAGCCGAAAGCCACGCTGGCCGCGGCGCCGGCGGGGCCGGCGGTGTTTTCGCCCGGACCGCGGCGGGGCGGGAAGAAGGTGCAGGACGAGGACTCGCCGCTGGCGAACCATTACCGCAATTGGTTTCTCGATTACGCCAGCTACGTCATCCTCGACCGCGCGGTGCCGCACCTCGACGACGGGCTCAAGCCCGTGCAGCGGCGGATTCTGCACACGCTGTGGGAGATGGACGACGGGCGTTTCCACAAGGTTGCCAACATCGTCGGCGCGACGATGCGGTTTCACCCGCACGGCGACGCGTCCATCGGTGCGGCGCTCGTCGGCATGGGGCAGCGCGGGTTCATCGTCGAGCCGCAGGGGAACTTCGGCAACACGCTCACGGGCGACGAGGCGGCGGCGCCCCGCTACATCGAGGCGCGGCTGACGCCGTTTGCGAAGGATGTGCTCTTCAACCCGAAGACCACGACCTGGCAGCTCAGCTACGACGGGCGCAACCGCGAGCCCGTGACGCTGCCGGCCAAGTTTCCCATCGTGCTGCTTGACGGCGCGGAGGGCATCGCGGTCGGGCTGGCGACGAAAATCCTGCCGCATAACTTCAACGACCTCTGCCGCGCGGCGATCAATCACCTCCAAGGGAAAACCTTTCGCATCTATCCGGATTTTCCGACGGGCGGCGTCGCGGATTTCTCGGAATACAACGACGGCGAGCGCGGCGGCAAGGTGAAGATCCGCGCCAAGATCGAGGAGCGCAGCAAGTATCTCCTGGCGATCACCGAGCTGCCGTTCGGGTCGACGACCGAGTCGCTCATCGAGTCCATCCTCGCGGCCAACGCGAAGGGCAAGATCAAGATCAAGCACGTGGACGACAACACGGCCGATGCGGTCGAGATCCTCGTCCACCTGCCGGCCGGCTCCGACCCCCAGCAGGTGATCCAGCAGCTCTACGTGTTCACGGGCTGCCAGTCGAATCTCTCGCCGGCGGCGTGCGTGATCGAGCACGACAAGCCGCAGTTCCTCGGCGTGCGCGAGATCCTGAAGCGGAGCGTCGACCAGACGAAGGCGCTGCTGAAGCGCGAGCTCGAGATCAAGCTCGAGGAACTGGAACAGCAGTGGCACTGGGACTCGCTGGAGCGGATCTTCATCGAGGAGCGCATCTACCGGCGCATCGAGAAGTCGAAAACGTGGGAGAGCGTGCTGGCGGAGATCCGCGAGGGCTTGAAGCCGTTCCTGAAGCAGCTCCGCCGCGAAGTCACGGACGACGACATCACGCGGCTGACCGAAATCCGGATCAAGCGCATCTCGGCCTACAATCGTTTCCAGGCCGACGAGGCGCTCAAGAAGATCGAGGAGGGCATGAAGGAGACGAAGGCGAACCTGAAGAATCTCACGGGCTACGCGGTGGCGTGGTTCGAGATGCTGCAGGAGAAATACGGCAAGGGCCGGAAGCGCCGGACGAGTTACGACGAGATCGAGCAGATCAACGCGGCCGAGGTGGTGTCGGCGAACCAGCGGCTCTACGTGAACCGCGAGGACGGGTTCATCGGGCTCAACTGGCGGCAGCACGAGTTCGTGCAGGAATGCACGATCCTCGACAGCGCGCTGTGCATCATGCGCGACGGGTCGCTCAAGGTCGCGAAGGTCGGCGAGAAGGTTTTCATGGGTCGCGACATCATTCACTGCGCCGTGTGGCCAAAGGACGGGGACACGAATTTCTACACGATGGTCTACCAGGACAAGGCGACCGGGAAAGCCTTCGCCAAGAAGTTCCAGATCGGCGGGCTTTCGCGGGACAAGCTTTATCCGCTGACGAAGTCCGAGGGCTCCAAGGTCGCCTACCTGGAGGTCAGCGCGAGGGAGAAGGACATGCCCAAGAGCGTGCACGTGTCGCTCGACGGCCGCAGCGGGGCCCGCAACCGCGAGATCGACTTCGATCTCACGCCGGTGCCGGTGAGCACGCGCACCTCGAAGGGTCTGACCGTCACAAAATGGGCGATCAAGGACGTGAAGCGGACGGATTTAACGCTGGGGTGACGCGGCGCGCCTAGCCGGGGACCGGGGCGGCGGCGACCACCGCCGGGCGGCGCAGCCGTTGCAGGATGCGGTCGGCGAGGCGCCGGCCGACGTGGCGCAGGGGTTTTTCGACCAGGCGATAGTTGCACTCCGCCAATGTCAGGATGAGCGCGACGGAGAGAATAGTCAGGCTTTCGGACAGGAGGTGGCCCTCGGCGATCCCGGCGTTTTTTTTCAGCTCCTGCACGAAGGCGTGGCAGATCGTATGGATCAAATAGACGCTATACGAGCGGGTGCCGAGCCACACGAGGGCGGCTTTCAAGCGGCAGGGGGCAAGGATGAGATCGCGGTCGTAGCTGGCGAGCCACACGAGGAACCCGCAGCAAAGGGCGGTGAGCCCGGTGGAGAAGGCGGCGACCGCGGCGGACGACGGAATGAGCGCCAGGAGCACGATGCCGCCGCCAACCACCGGCAGCGAATATCGCGGGCGGCGCAGGAATCGCGGCGCGAGTTTCCGGTAACTGCCGGCCTGGTTTTTCCAGAGCGCGATCAGCACGCCGAGCAGCAGCGCATCCGTGCGCACGAACCACAGCAACGAGGTGTTGCCGGGCACGAAACCGTCGGGGCGAAACGCAAAGACCTGCGCGAAAAACGCGGCGAGCAGCACGGGCACGAGGAGCCGGCGCGGGACGAAATACAGCAGGAACGGAAAGATCAGGTAGAACTGCTCCTCGAGCGACAGGCTCCAGTAAACGCCGAGCGAACCGTAGGCGGAATTTCCGTGGGTGAACCATTCGTAGAAGTGCAGATTGGCGACGTTCAACAGGGCGGCCGCGGCCTCGTCGAGGTTGTCGCGCAGCGCGCCGAAGGACTGGTGGGTGTTGAAGCCGGCGGCGAGGAGCAGGGTCACGAGGATCCAGAGCCAGGCCGAAGGCAGCAGGCGGAACACGCGTCGGATCCAGAACGGCACGGCAAAGGCGAGGAATTCCCGCCACCGGCGCGACGGGGCAAGAGAAGGCGGCGGATCCCCGGCGGCCAGTTGCCGCAACAGCGACGCGGTGATGATAAAACCCGAGATACCGAAAAACAAATCGACCCCGGTCCAGAATTGCAGCGAGGACTGCAGCATCCGGCCCATCCGCCCGAACGTGGGCAGCAGGCCCCAGAGCAGGTGGCTGAACAAGGTGAACAAAATCGCGACGGCCCGCAGGACTTCGATGTCGGTGTTCTTCGCTGGCTCTGTTCTCGGCATGGCAACTTGAATCGGACCGGGCTTGGCCCTCGTGCGAGGAAGGGCGCACCCGCGGTGCCGCGGTCCCCACGGACCGGGCAAAATATCGGAGGTTCGAAATCAAATCCGCGTTGGCCGGGCCGGGCGTGGCGGTCGACACCGAGTTGGAGAACTTGACCGCCGCAACGGGGCGAGGGGAGGATGAGGGATGTGCAAAACGCCCGGGTTTCCCGTGAATCTCCTTTTTTCCTGGGGGTTGATGGCGTGGGCGATGTCGACCGGCGGTTGCGTGACGGGCCCGCACGAGCCGGCGAACCTCGATCCGCTAAAACAAGAAATTCGAATTTACGTCGACTCCGGGGGCTATGATCGCGACATCGCCGCCGTGGCGGCAAAGGCGACGGCGTGGCTGGAGGAACGCGCGGCCCGGCGCACACCGGGCGAGCGACTGGCGCTCGTGCTGGACTTGGATGAGACACTGCTGTCGGACCTGGCCGCGGAGAAAGAGAATGACTTCGGCGGCAGCGATGCGACATGGGCGGCCTGGCTCGCCATGGGCGACGCGCCCGCCATCGGGGCGGTGCGCGCGGTCTATCGCCGGGCCCGGCAGTTGCACATCGAGGTGTTTTTGCTCACGGGCCGGGCCGAGCGCGACCGGCCGCCGACGGAAAAGAATCTCGTGGCCATCGGCTGCAACGACTACGCGGGATTGATCATGAAACCGAACGATGACCGGCGCCCGGTCGCCGCTTTCAAGACGGGCGAGCGAAAACGACTCACCGCCGCGGGGCGCGCGATCGTTGCGAACATTGGCGACCAGGAGAGCGATCTCGCGGGTGGTTACGCCGAGCGGACCTTCAAGCTGCCGAATCCGTTTTACCTCACGCCGTAAAGCGGCGCCGCCGAATGATGCCTACCGGGCGGCGGGGGCCTCGAGGTAGACGTCGGTGAACGGATGGAGGTCGAGGAGGTTGCCATACCAGCCCTTCACGTCGGGCAGGTGCAGGTTATTGCGCGTGTAGAAATACAGCGGCGCGATCGGGCATTCGTCGGCGAGGATCTGCTCGCACTGCTGGTAGCATTTGAACCGGGTCGCTTCGTCGCCGGTCTGGCCGGCGGCGGCGATGAGCCGGTCGTATTCGGCGTTTTTCCAGCCGGTCTGGTTGTTGCCGCTATCGCCAGTCATGATGTCGAGGAACGTGCTCGGGTCGAGGTAGTCGCCGATCCACGCATAGCGGGCGATCTGGTAGTTGCCCTGGCGCATCGTGTCGGACTGCACCTTGGCCTCCTGGTTCACGAGCGTGATGGAAATGCCGAGCTCGCGGCGCCACATCTGCTGGAGCGCCTCGGCGATTTTACGATGGCCCTCGTTCGTGTTGTAGAGGAGTTCGAGGTGGGGGAATTTCGCGCCGCCGGGATAACCCGCGTCGGCGAGCAACTGCCGGGCGCGAGCCGGGTCGGAGGGGACGTTGGCGGTGGCGGTGAAGCCGCCGGTGTCAGGCGGCGTCAGGTGCCCCGCGGGGAGCTGGCCGCCGAGCGTGACGCGGTCGACCATCTCCCGGCGGTTGATGGCGTAGGCGAGCGCGCGGCGGACGCGGACGTCGTCGAGCGGCGGTTTCGTGACGTTGAAGCGGAAAAAATACGTCGCCAGCATCGTGTATTGGCTGAGATAGCCGGCGAGCTTGGGGTCGTGCTTGTAGACGGCGATCTTCTCGATCGGCATCGTGCTGGTGATGTGGAGCTGGCCGGTGCGAAACATCGCCTCCTCGGTGGTGTTGTCCTCGATCGGGTAGAAATTGACCGCGTTGAGCCGGATATGGTCGCGGTTCCAATAGGTCGGCGACTTGGTGACCCGGATGATCTGGTTGGGCTTCCACTCGGCGAGGACGAAGGGGCCGTTGCCGACGTAGTTGCCGGGGCGGGTCCAGAGGGTGCCGCGCTGGTCGATCTTGCCGAATTTCTCGATGGTGGCGCGGTGGACGGGATACCACATCGAGTGACAGACGAGTTTCGGCAGATACGGAACGGGATGGCCGAGCTGGAGGACCAGCGTGTGATCGTCCGCCGCCTTGGCGCCAACCTCGGCGAAGTCCTTCACCTTCCCCTCGTAGTAGGCCTCGCCGTTTTTCAGGGCGAAGAGCATGTAAGCGTATTCGGCGGCGAGGCCGGGCGAGAGTCCGCGCTGGTAGGCGTAGACGAAATCGTGGGCGGTGACGGGGTCGCCGTTGGACCAGCGGGCGGTGTCGCGGAGGTGAAAGGTCCAGGTGAGATTGTCGGCGGAAACCTCCCACCGCTCGGCGACGGCGGGGACCGGGAGGCAGGTCTTGGGGTCGTATTGGGCGAGGCCCTCCAGGAGGGCGATGACGATGTTGAAGTCCTGCTGGCTGTTAATGATCTGGGGGTCGAGATCGGTCGGCTCGGTGAGATTGCCGAGCTGGAGCGTCTGGGTGCGGTCGCCGAACTCGACGGGCGTTTCGCGCTTGGAGCAGGCGGCGGGGAGCAGGGCGACGAGGGCGGCGGCGGCCGCGGCGGCAACGGGGCGAAGCTTCATCATGGGCGAACGCTAGGGAGCAAATAAAAAGCCACGCGGCAATGGTCGCGTGGCTGGGGAGGGAGGCAAACCGGAAGGTGTTATTTCTGGGGGGCCTGCGCTTGAATCTCGGCGAGACGCTTGTCGATGTCGTTCATGCGGGCCACGAGTTGCTCCTCGATCTTTTTGCGGTCGGAGCTGTTCACGATGCTGAGGCTGGCGGCATCCTTGACGACGTTGGCGGGCAGCGTGAGGAGGCGGGTGATGAGGCCTTGGTCCTTGAACGAGCTGAGATAGAGCGCGGTGATCTCGTGCGAGAGCTTGAGCGAATCCTGCGCGACGGTCTCCGTGGCGACGAGGTTGTTCTGGAGCTGCTGGTTTTTCGCGAGCTCCGCGGTAAGGACGCTGCCGACCTGATTGGAAATCCGCTGGCTGTATTGGGCGATGGAATCGCGGGTCAAATTCTGGTCCTTGGACATTTCGGAGAGGATCGGCTGGATCTTTTCGGCCATCCGGGAGGAGACCTTGTCGACCTGCTCGTTTTGCATCTTCTCAGCCTCCTCCGGCGACTTCGGGAGGGGGTTGTAGGGTTGCATCTTCTTCGCGATGATCTCGGCGAGGGCATCCATCCGCTCGGTGTTGAGCTTTTGGAGTTCTTCGTCGGTGCGGAACATATCCGCCTCGCGCTTCGAGATGGCGTCCTTGAGCAGCTTGTTGGTCGCGTCGATCTCCCGGCGGTTGTCCTCGTTTTGCGCTTTCAGAGCGTCATTGGCGGCCCGGATGGGCTCGAGTTCGGCCTGCTGTCGCGCGGCGGCGTCCGCGGCGGACTTCTGCTGAACCCAGTAAAGGACGCCGATGACCAGCAGCGCAGTTAGAATAACGGCAGGAATTTGCTCTTTGAATTTTTGCCACATGACGGGGGATTGGTTGTGCGGAAAAGAGGCTATCCGAGGATCGGGCGGAAATGCAACGCCGCTGTGGGAGCGGGTTTTGCAGTTGTTTTTCGCGAGGCGCCCAGCAGCTTGGCGGCATGAGTCTCAACCGCAGCGAGCAGCGGATCTTCGAATATTTCGGGGGTCACGCGGACGAGAGACAGTTCTGGCAGGACAAGGTTCGTGGCATCGCCAAGATCGCTGCGGATCATCACGTTGCGGTGGTGCGACTCGAGGTGGAGCTTTGGCGTTACTATGTGGAACGCAGTGGGGTTGCGTCGCCCTTCAAGGAGGCGGCGCGGGTCGAGGGGCTGGCCCGGACGAGCATGAAAAACCTATCCGAACTGCTGCTTCGCCTCTGGGTGGAGCCCACGCCGAAAAGAAAACCGGCGGTTCCCGGGGGCATAAGCGGAAAAAATGCAGGGGCCGCTGGAACTTGAGCGAATCTGTGCTTTCTTACCGGGCAGTTGAATTTTCTCCTCCGCTTAGCGGTGGAGAATTGGGGTAAGTAAGAAAGCAATGGGCGGGCCGCTTAGGGGTAGGCGGCCCGCCCTCTTTTTTTGGTCGTAAATCGGGCGGTGGATCGACGCCCGGCTGGTTCCGCGATCCGGCTCAGCGGGCCGCGAGGCGGGCGAGTTCGAACGGCTTGGCCGATTTCACCGTCACGCCGAACCGCTGGCGGGGCTCTTGGTCGTGGCGCGTGAGCTTGAAGTCGCCGTGGCCGAGCACTGCGCGGAGGGCCGACTCGATCTCCGGGACGGCGGCCGCGTAGCTCTCGGGCGTATTGGGCGCGATACCGCGGTCGTTGACGATCAGCTCGAAATCGGTGCGGCTGAATTTCAGCGCGCCCGGAAACGCCTCCTGCAGGCGCAGGGCGGTCTGGGCGGCGGTTTCGAGCGCATCGGCGACGCGGTCGGCGTTCGTGCCCGGGAGGACGTTCTTGCGGCGGTAGAGCACGCCCCAGACGCCGTCGGTGTGGTCGAGCGCGAAGTCGGCCTCGATGCCGACGGCGATGACGCCGGGGCCGTCGGGCACGTGCAGCAACTCGGCGACGTCGATGAGCACGACGCGGGGCACCGACTGGGCGGCGACCCACTGGTGAAAAACGTCGACCACCTTCGCGGGGTCGAGGCCGAGCGGACCGTCGGCGTGGATTTTGGCGACAAAATGCTGGAGTTCCATCGGGGGAGATTGGCAGTGAAAGTTCAGGCCTTGGCGGCGGTGGGAGCGGGGGTGGAGCGCAGCTTGTTGTAGCAGTTGTGGACGGCTTCGATGAAGAGCTGCGCCTCGGCGATGCGGTGATGCGCCGTGTCGGCGGTGAACTGCTCGCCCTTGCCGGCATGGGCGGCGAAGAGGAAGTTCGCAAACTTCGGGCCGACGAACGGATCGAAGAAGAGCTGCGTGTCGAAGAAACGCTCCTTGAATTCGGCGATGATCTCGTCGGGATCGTTGGAGACGTCGTCGTATTGGACCTGCACGAGGCCCTTCGCGCTCTGGAGGAATGCCCGGTAGGCGGTCTCGCCCGCGAGCTGCACGTTGCCGGCATCGAGGAAAAGTCCGGCCTCGAATACGAGGCGCTCGGCCGAGGTCATCTCAAACTGATAGCGGGAGACGACCTCGCCGGCGCATTCGCCGATGCCGATGTCGCCGATGCTGTATTGGCGGGGGTCGCCCCAGTCGGAATAGAGGCCCGGCTCGACGTCGTGCGAGGGGAGATTCTGGTTGAGCGGCTCGAGCAGGTCGCGGATCGGGCCCTTGCCGACGCGTTTCACGAACGCGAAGAACCGTTCTTCCTTGGTGCGGTGCTTCACGTAATACTCCGTGATGCGATCGACGGCGTCGGGCGCGCGTTTCGAGGGAATCGCGATGATCGGCAGGCCGTAGGAGCCGGCATTGTTTTCCCACTGGCCGCCGAGCAGCACCTGGAAATGCGGCACCTTGTAGCCGTTCACCGTGCGGCTGACGCCGTAGAAGCCGATGTCGGCGACGTGATGGTCGCCGCACGAGTTGAAGCAGCCGCTGACCTTGATGTGGAGCGCCTTGATCGCCTCGTCGAGCTGGTAGCTTTTTTGGACGAGACGGTTCCGCAGCTCGCCGCCCAGGCCGCGGGACGAGGAGATGCCGAGCTTGCAGGTGTCGGTGCCGGGGCACGCGGTCACGTCGACGACGCTGCTGGCGCCGGGCTGCGCGAGTTGCACGGCGGCGAGATCGGCGAAGAGGGCGGCGACGTCGGATTTGCTGACCCAGCGAATGAGGAAGTTCTGCTCGACGGTGGTGCGGATGGTGCCGCGGGTGTATTTGGCAACGGCGTCGGCCAGCGCGCGGAGCTGGTCGGCGGTGATGTCGCCCAGCGGCAGCGTGACGGCGGCCGTGACGTAGCCGGCCTGGCGCTGGTCGCGGACATTGCCCTTGATCCAGGCGCGGAGTTTTTCGTCGCCGTTGACGGCGGGGAGTTCGCCGGGCGGATGGAGCGGGCCCTCGGCCGCCTGCTCGGCGTCCTTGAGCATGTCGGTCCAGCGCGGATCGGGCCGCAGTTCCTTGCGAACCGTGAAGACCTCCTCGCGGAATTTCTCGATGCCCCACTTGTCGACGAGGAATTTGATGCGCGCGGCGTTGCGGTTTTTCTTTTCGCCGTGCTTGCCGAACACGCGGCAGACGGCTTGCGTGAGCGGGAGCATTTCCTCGACGGGCGCGAATTCCGTGAGCGTGCGCGCCTGCCGCGGCACCGGTCCGAGGCCGCCGCCGACGACGATCTTGAAACCGCGCTGGAGCCGGCCGTCGACTTCGCGGACGGCGGCGACGAATCCGATGTCGTGCATCTGCGCGAGGCCGCAGGCGTGCTGCGCGCAGCCGCTGAAGGCGGGTTTGAATTTGCGGCCGAACTCCATCGTGTCCGGATGGCCCATCAGGAACCAGGCGAGGGCGTGAGAGTAGGGGGTGACATCGAACGCCTCGTCGTGGCAGACGCCGGCGAGCGGGCAGGCGGTGACGTTGCGCACGGCGTTGCCGCACGCCTCGCGCGTCGTGATGCCGACGGCGGCGAGCCGGCGCATGATCGACGGGCCGTTTTCGATATGGATGAAATGAAGCTGGAAATCCTGCCGGGTCGTGACGTGCGCGATGCCGTCGGAATATTCCTCGGCGAGTTCGGCCATGACCTCGAGCTGGCGCGGGTTGAGCCCGCCGAACGGCACCTTGATCCGCAGCATGCCGGGCGCGTCCCACATCGTCCCGGGGCCCTTGGTGGGCTTGTCGGCAAACGGGAGCTGGCGGCTTTCGGTGCCGTCGTAGCGGTGGCCGTTGTCGTAGCGCTGGCCGTAGGCGCCGCGGCGGAGGCGGGTCTCGGCAAAGACCTTTTCGTCGATCTTGCCCTGCTGGCGCAGGACGATCTCGGACTCGAACTGGTCGACTTCCGCGCCGAGTGGCCCGGGAATCTGATCACGGAGGCGTTCTTTCCAAATGACGTGGCTGGCTTTCATGAAATGGATGGGCGAGTGGGTTTTGGTGGACGGGAAAAATTAAATGACACGACGTCCGGCAGTTTTAACTGGCGCGGACCGGGAAGCGGACTTCTTTAGTGGTTCTCCGCATTTTCCCACATGGCAAGTAATCCGCATGAGTTGCGAGTCTATGACTCGGTTTTGGGTCTGCTCTCCAGCGAGGAGAACCCGACGCCGTTGGTGCGTTTGCATCGGGTCGTGCCCTTCCGGCACGCGAAGATCTATGCGAAGCTCGAATGGTATAACCCGTTCGGCGCGGTGAAGGATCGCGTGGCGGCGAATCTCGTTCGCGACGCCGAGGAGCGCGGCACGCTGGCGCCGGGCAACAAGCTCGTGGAGGCCACGTCGGGCAACACCGGCCTGGGCCTGGCGATGATTGGCAATGCGAAAGGCTACCCGCTGCGCACGCCCTTGTCGGCGGCGATTCCGCTGGAGAAGCGCACGGTGCTGCGGTTTTTCGGCACGGATGTGCAGGAACTCGACGACTCGCTCTGCCCCGCGCCTGGCGCGCCCGAGGGCGCGATCGCCACCGCGCGCGAGACGGCGAAGCAGCCCGGCTTCGTGCTGCTCGACCAGTATACGAACGAGGCGAATCCGGACGCGCATTTCCGCACCACGGGACCGGAAATCTGGCGGCAGACCGAGGGCAAGATCACGCATTTCGTCGCCGGCCTCGGCACGTGCGGCACGATCACCGGCAACGGGCGCTTCCTCAAAAGCAAGAATCCCGCCGTGAAGGTCCTCGGCGTTTATCCGGAGGACGGCCACGACATTCCCGGCGTCCGCAGCAAGCGGCAGCTCGCGCAGACCAAGCTTTATTTTCCGCAGGAATACAACGGCGAGGTTGAGGTCACCAATCGCGAGGCGTTCGATCTCTGCCTCCGGCTCAATCGCGAGGAGAGCGTCATCGCCGGCCCGAGTTCCGGCATGGCGCTGGCCGGCGCGCTCAAGCTCGTGCCCGACGAACCCGGCGTGATCGCCGTCGTGATTTTCCCCGACAATATTTTCAAGTATGCCTCGTCCGTCTGCCGGCATTTTCCGCAAATGTGCCCCGCGCTCGCCGGCGGCATGCCGGGCGAAGCGGCGGGCGCGGCGCCGAGCAGGAACGAGCAGCTCATGGACGAGATGATCGAGAATCTCAAGAATCCCTACGACTCTGTCGCCGTCACCGATCTCGCGCGCGAACTCAACGGTGCCGACGGGCCGAAGCCGCTGGTCGTCGACGTCCGCCCGGCGGAGCAGTTCGCGGACCTCCATATCCCGGGCGCGGTCAATCTTCCGCAGTCCGAGCTTTCGCAGCGCAAGGGTGAGCTGCCGCCGGACCGCAACGCGCCGATCGTGATGGTCTGCGGCATCGGCAAGTTCTCGAAGCCGACGACGCTCTACCTGAAATCGCTCGGCTACCGGAATGTCCGTAGCCTCAAGGGCGGCATCAACGAGTGGGTGCGCAAGCAGCAACCCACCGCGCCGGCCGTCGCGGCGAAGGTCAACTGACATAGCCGCCCGCCTCCGTCGGGACCGTTCGGGCCAGGGCATCGCGCAGGGCGCCGGCCAGCACCTCGACGACGTTCGGATGGTCGCCAATCAAGCCGGTTACGTGGCACCGCGCGGTGGCGGCGCGGCAGATTTCTGCGATGTCGCCGGCCGGACCCGCGTGCCGGCCAGGAGCGAAAAAGAGCGGTGCCACGACCACATCGCCATCGTTGAATCCCGGCGTTGCGAGCAGATCCGCGAGCAGCGGACGGCTGTGGACATGGTCGGCGCCCTCGAGCGAGGCAGCGGAAACCGCGCTGACTTCGGTGCCCAGCAGGCTCCGAACCTTCCCGGTCACCCGGTCACGCAGCGCTGCGGAGGAGGCCGACGGTCCGCCGTGATCGACCACGATGACGGCCGGGCGCAAAAGTTTTTGCGCCGCGAGCGTTTCGCGCACGCGGCTGGCGACGATCGGTGCGAGGGCGTGGCGCGCGGCGAGTCCCGCGGCGAACCGGAAGTCGAAGTCGTAGGCCTCGTGCTGGAGGCTCTTCAAGTCGCGCCGCAAGGCGGAACCGATCGCGCCCTGCACGCTGGAAAAAAACGGGACGAAGACGAACTCGTGCTCGCGCTGCGCCAGTTGCGCGCGGATCCACGGCGCGAGCGTCCAAGCCGGCTGGCCGGCGAGCGCCGCGGCGGGAATACGATCGCTGTGCTTCCACGAGAGCGCGTGGACGGGGAGGCCGGCCCGCTCCGCGATCGCCGCGGCGGCGCGGCGCAGCCGCAGATGTGCCGCGGGCTCGAGGGAGCCATTGTCGATCAGCGCAAAAGTCATGATGTGAGCGCGGCGGTCCGCGCGGCCTCGAACCAGGCGAGTTTTTCGGCCAGGCGTGCAACCTCGCCGATGACCACCATGGCCGGCGCCCCAAAGCCCTCACGCTCCGAGCGCAGGGCGATCTCGCCCACGGTGGAGAGAAGCTGGCGATGTTCGCTGGTCGTGGCCGACTGCACCACGAGCGCCGGGGTGCCGGGCGCGAGACCGCCGGCCTGCAGGCGCCGCGTGATCGTCTCGAGATTTTTCATGCCCATGTAAATGCAGAGCGTCGCGCCGAGTCTGCCATAGTCTTCCCAGCAAATCGCGGAGTCGGGTTTTGCGGGATCCTCGTGCCCGGTGAGAAACACGACCGCCGAGCTGTGTGCCCGATGCGTGAGCGGAACGCCGGCAAAGGCGGCGGCCGCGAGTGCCGAGGTGACGCCCGGGACGACTTCGAACGCGATGCCGGCCCCGACGAGCGCCTCGGCCTCCTCGCCGCCGCGGCCGAAGACGAACGGATCGCCACCCTTGAGCCGGACGACCGTTTTGCCCTCGCGCGCGAGACGGATGAGCGTGCCCTCGATGTCGCGCTGCGGGCAGCAGAAGCCGCCGCCTTTTTTCCCGACGAAGACCAGTTCGGCGCCGGGCCGCGCGAGGGCGACGATTTCGGCGGGCACGAGATAGTCGTGCACGATCGCGTCGGCCTCGCCGAGCAACCGGCGGGCCTTGATGGTGAGCAACTCGGGGTCGCCCGGGCCCGCGCCGACGAGATAGACGGTGCCGACAGAGCGGCCATGGTCGGGAAACGACGACATGACTTCAGCTTTCAGCACCGCCCGCGCCACGGGCGGTGCCCGCCGGACGTGCCAGGCTCAGGGTCAATGCGGTGAGCTTCGCCAGCGATTGCGCGACGCTTTCACGGTCGGTGTGCAATTCCAGCGTCGGCGCGAGCGGGGCCTCGTAGGGTGAGTCGATGCCGGTGAACGAGGGAATGAGACCGGCGCGAACTTTCTTGTAGAGACCTTTGGGATCGCGGTGCTCGCACGCCGCCAGTGGCGCGTTGATGAACACCTCGGCAAAGGGCACGCCGCGCGCCCGGCAGCGTTTGGCGATGTGGTGGCGGTCGTCGCGAAAGGGGGAGATCAGGGCGGTGATCGCGACGGCGCCAGTCTCGGCGAGGAGCAATGCCGCCTCGGCGGCGCGCCGGATATTCTCCTTCCGGTCCGCATCGGAGAACCCAAGGCCCTGGCTGAGCCCGGTGCGCAGGACGTCGCCATCGACCACGACGGGCAGCACGCCGACCCGGAACAGCTCGGTTTCGAGTGCCGCGGCCAGCGTGGATTTTCCGGATCCGGACAGGCCGGTGAGCCAGATCACGGCCCCGCGATGACCGAGCAACTTGGCGCGAGTGGCGGGAGTGATCGGCCCGGCGGGCGCAGAGGAGACAGAAGATGAAGCGTGGACGCGGGGGGAGGATTTTTCGGAGTCTGGCATCGGCTGGATCGGCGCGGAAGACGGGAGGCGCCGGCTAGGATTTCGAATTTCTACCGGTTCGTAACGGCGAATCTTTCGATCGGCTCCACATCTTGCGCCGCCAAGGCGGGAAGAACGAGACAGGTTGCCGGTTCCCACTGTATATAGATGGACGAAGATCGAGGTCCGACAGTTCGCATGACCAAATACAATGGATGGGACAGGTGCGCTGGGTCCAGTCCGGAGGGCCGAAATAAAAACCTTTGCGGGCGACTGGTTTAAGCTAAACATGACATCTTTAGTCAATATGACTTCTTTTAGACTTTACCGATTGTCCGGCAGGTGCAAGCATTCTCGCTGTCATGTTCGATAAATCGTTTTTTCATCTCACCCCGGCTCTGCCGGGCGAGTGCTTCACCTTGGATATTCGCTGGCGTGGCCGGGTCGCGATGGCCGGGACGAATGCCTGGTTCGTCGCGTCGGTTTTGGTCTGTTCCGCCCAAGCCCAATAACATGACCACTTCTGAACTTGTTCGCTGGAACTCCGAACTTCGCCCCCAGTCGCCGTTGGAGATTGTCCGGTGGGCCGTGGCCCAATCCGGCGGGCGTGCGATCGTCTCGACTAATTTCCGGCCCTACGAGGCCGCCATCCTGCATCTCGTCGTGCAGGCGCAACCCGACATCCCGGTGCTCTGGGTTGACCACGGTTACAACCGGCCGGCGACCTACAAGCACGCCGAGGAATTGCGCGCGCGGCTCGGCCTTAATCTCAAGCCCTACCTGCCGCGGATCACGCCGGCGCACCGCGATGCGATTTATGGGCCAATTCCGACGACGGAGGACGAGGAGGGGCTGAAGAAGTTCAGTGCGCTGATGAAGCTCGAACCCTTTCAGCGCGGCATGAAGGAGCTGGGACCGAAAGTCTGGATCACTGCCCTCCGCAAGGTCCAGAACCCGAACCGGGCCGGCCTCGATATCGTGTCGCTCGACGAGAATTTCGGTGCACTCAAGGTCAGCCCGCTCTTCTATTGGAGCGATGCGGACCTCGACGCCTACCTGGCGCAACACCAGCTTCCGAACGAGTGGGATTATTTCGATCCCGCCAAGGCGGACGAAAAGCGCGAGTGCGGCCTGCACGCCGCGTGGGGCAAGAAGGCCGTCAACGCTTGAGTCGTCCCGCAGCGTTTGATTCCCTGCGCCCTGGTGGGCGCCGCGCGGCCCCATCGTCCATGAACAGCTACCATCTCGATCATCTGCAGCATCTCGAAACCGAGGCCATCCACATCATGCGGGAGGTCGCCGGCGAATTCGACCGCCCGGCGCTCCTGTTCTCGGGCGGCAAGGATTCCATCTGCCTCCTCCGGCTGGCGGAAAAGGCATTCCGGCCCTCCGAGCTGCCGCTGCCGCTGCTCAACGTCGACACTGGCCACCATTTTCCCGAGTTGAACGAGTTTCGCGACCGTCGCGCGCAGCAACTCGGCGCCAAGCTCGTCGTGCGCAAGGTCGAGGACGCGATCGCCAACGGCGTCGCCGTGCCGGCGGCCGGCGAGATCAGCCGGAACCGGCTGCAGATTCCGACGCTGCTCGCCGCGATCGAGGAATTCCGGTTCGACTGCTGCATCGGCGGCGCGCGGCGCGACGAGGAAAAGGCCCGCGCGAAGGAGCGGTTCTTCAGTTTCCGCGACGGCTTCGGCCAGTGGGATCCCAAGAATCAGCGCCCGGAAATCTGGAATCTCTACAACGGCCGGCTGAATCCCGGGGAAAACATGCGCGTCTTCCCGCTCAGCAACTGGACGGAGATGGACGTGTGGGAATACATCCAGCGCGAGAAGCTGGAGGTCCCCTCGATCTATTTCAGCCACCGCCGGCAGTGTGTCCGGCGCGGCGGCCAGTGGCTGCCGGTGAACGATCTCGTGCCGCCGAAGCCCAACGAAGAGGTGCGCGACCTCGTCGTGCGCGTGCGCACCATCGGCGACATCATCAGCACGGGCATGATCGAATCGCCGGCCGACGATGTGGCCGACATCATCGCCGAGATCGCGGCGGCGCGCGTCACCGAGCGCGGTTCGCGGGCCGACGACAAGACCTCCGAGGCGGCGATGGAAGATCGCAAGAAGGCGGGGTATTTCTAAATGTTCACCGACGAAATCCTTCCTCCGCCTCCCCTTGTGAACGTCCCGGTCGACATCCTTCGCTTCAACACCTGCGGCAGCGTCGACGACGGCAAGTCCACGCTCATCGGGCGCCTCCTCTACGACTCGAAGTCGCTCATGGAGGACCAGCTCGAGGCGTTGGAGCGCTCGGCCGACATCACCGGCGGCGGCCAGATCAATCTTGCGAACCTCACCGACGGCCTCCGCGCCGAGCGCGAGCAGGGCATCACGATCGACGTCGCCTACCGCTATTTTGCGACGCCACGGCGCAAGTTCATCATCGCCGATACACCCGGCCACGTCCAATACACGCGCAACATGGTGACCGGCGCGTCGTCGGCCAACCTCTCCATCGTGCTGGTCGACGCGCGCGCCGGCGTGATCGAACAGAGCCGGCGCCATACCGCCATCGCGGCGCTCCTGCGCATCCCGCACCTCGTGGTCGCCGTCAACAAGATGGACCTCGTCGACTGGAGTGAGCAGCGCTTTCTGGAGATCCGCGCGCAATTCGAGGAATTCCTGCCGCGCCTCGACATCAAGGACGTCAAATTCATTCCGCTCAGCGCCCTCAACGGCGACAATGTCGTCGAACCCTCGCCGCACACGCCGTGGTATGTCGGGCCCACGCTGCTCGGCCACCTCGAGTCGGTGCACATCGCGAGCGACTGGAACCTGAACGGCTTCCGGCTGCCGGTGCAGTGGGTCAACCGGCCGAACAATCCGACCGATCCGAAGCTCCACGATTTCCGCGGTTTCAGCGGCCAGATCGCGGGCGGCATCGTGCGCACCGGCCAGAAGGTCATCGCGCTGCCGGCGGGCATCGTGACGACGGTGAAGCAAATCTGGACCTACGACGGGCCGGTGGAGCAGGCGTTTTGTCCGCAGTCCGTCACACTCGTGCTGGAGCACGACATCGACGTCAGCCGGGGCAGCACGATTATTGGCACCGACCAGCTGCCGGGTGCGAGCAGCCAGCTGCAGGCGGAGATTTGCTGGATGCACCCGCGACCGCTCCAGCCGGGCAAGAAATATTTTCTCAAGCACACCACGCAAACCGTGCAGGCCGCCGTCACGGAAATCGTCAGCAAGCTCAACATGGCGACGCTCGACGCCGAGCCCGAGCCGGCGGCGCTCGCGATGAACGATATTGGCGAGATCCGGCTGCGGACGGCGAAGCCGATCGTATTCGACGGTTACGCGACCAACCGGCTCACCGGCTCCTTCATCCTGATCGAGCAGGGCAGCAACGCCACCGTCGCCGCCGGCATGCTGCTGCCGCCGCGCGAAATCGTGAAGCCGGAGAACGGCGACTACGTGATCTGACCGCCGGTCCGCCGCACTCGCCATGAGAATCTCCGTCAAGGTCGACTATGCCTGCCGCGTCATGGCGGAGCTGGCACGACTGCACGGCTCGGGCGAACTCGCGCAGATCGAGCATCTCGCGCGGATCGAGGAGGTGCCGGCGAACTTCCTCGCGCAGATCCTCGGGAAGCTGCGTGAGCACGGCTTGATCACCAGCCGTCGCGGCAATCTGGGCGGTTACATGCTTGCGCGGCCACCGGAGGAAATTTCGTTGCACGACATCCTGATCGCGGTCGAGGGCCGGTGCCTCCATCTCAGCGGCAACTTCCAGGGTCGCAGTGGCCGTCGGTTGAAACAGGTGTGGGACGAGATCGGCCAGGGATTGGTGGAAAAAACCAAGAGCTACACGCTCAACCAGCTCGTCAGCAAGAATCCCGCCGAGATGTATTACATCTGAGTGCGGGGCGGAAGGAGCCGGACGTTCGTCAGGCTTTTGCGCGCGAGACCGCCACGGCGGCGGCCTTGTAGGCGGGCTGGCGGGAGTAGGGGTCGACACTCCAGTGCGTGAGCAGATTTGTTTCCGCGTAGTGCATCGGCAGGAAGACTTGGCCGGGCTGGATCGTCGCGGTGACAAAGGCGGCGGCGGTAATCGCGCCGCGGCGCGAACGGATGACCAGGGCATCGCCGGCGGCGATGCCGAGCCGGTCGGCATCGTCGGGATGGAGCTCGGCGTAAACGTGCGCCGGATAGAGTTTGCGCAGCACGTCGGATTTGGCGGTGCGCGTCTGCGTGTGCCACTGGGACGATGTGCCGCGGCCGGTGAGCAACATGAACGGAAACTCCGCATCCGGCGGTTCCGGCGGCGGGCGCGGTGCCTCGAACACGAAGCGGGCCCGGCCGTCGGACGTGAAGAACCGGCCGTCGGCGAACAGCCGGCGTTGTTGGAGAGGATTGAGGTGGGGACGGCTCGCCGAGCCGTCCTGGTTTTCGGGTCGATCTGCGAGATCGGCCGCGAGCCCAGGGCGGCTGGGGACAGCCGCCCCTACCTCATCGGCTTCGGTCCACGGCCACTGGATGCCGCCGGCGGCCTCGAGGTGCGCGTAGTCCCGGATGCCCGTGATGTCGCAGGGCTGGCCGCGCGTGCATGCCTTCATCAGTTGGAACGCGGCCTCGGGCGACGACCACTTCGCGAACATTTCACCGCAGCCCCAGTAGTGAGCTACCAGTTGAAAAATCCGAAAATCGCTCAGCGCCTGGCCGGGTGCGCGCGCGACTTTCGTGGTCAGGCCAAAGCGGCGCTCCGAGTTGATGAACGTGCCCTCCTTTTCGCCCCAGCCGGCGGCGGGAAGGACGAGGTCGGCCGCCTGCGCGGTGTCGGTCGTGGCATACATGTCTTGCACGACGAGGAAATCGAGTTGCGCGAGCAGGTCGCGCGCACGACCGCGGTTGATCCAGGAATGCGCCGTGTTGGTGGCGACGATCCAAAGTCCGCGAATCGCGCCGTCGGCGATGCCGTCAAGGATCTGGTCGTAAGCGAGGCTGTTCTCGCGCGGAATCTTTTCCTCGGGAACGCCGAGGGCGCGGGAGATTTTCCCGCGGTGCGCGGCGTTCGCGTAGTCGTGTCCGCCGAGGAGGTTGGTCGTGCTGGAATAAAGCCGCGAGCCCATCGCGTTGCACTGGCCGGTGATGGAATTGGCGCCGGTGCCGGGGCGGCCGATGTTGCCGGTCATCAGCGCAAGGTTGATGATCGCCTGCGCGGTGCGCGTGGCTTCGTGGCCTTGATTGACTCCCATGGTCCACCAGAAGGAAACGCGCTGGCCGCGGGCGATCGTGGCGGCAAGTTTTTCGAGCGTCGCGGGAGCGAGCCCGGTTTCGGTGACGACACGCTCGGGCGTGAAATCCCGGGCGAACAACGCGAAGGCCTCGAAGCCGGTCGTGTGCGCGTCGATGTAATCGCGGTTCACCGCGCCGCGGGCGATGAGCAGATGCGCGAGGCCGTAGAGGAGCGTGAGATCGCTCTTGGGGCGGAGCGCGACGTGTTGCGTGGCGGCCTGCGCGGTCTCCGTGGCGCGCGGATCGACGACGACGATCGCGGGCGAATGGCGGTTGTTCATCACGCGCTGCCACAGGATCGGATGGGCGATGCAGAGGTTGGAACCCCAGAGCACGATCACGTCGCTCTCCTCGAAATCGGCGTAGGTGTAGGGCGGCGCATCGAAACCGAGGGACTCCTTGTAGGCGGCGACGGCGGTGGCCATGCACTGCCGCGTGTTGCCGTCGCCGTGCTTCATGCCCATGCCGAATTTCGCGAGGGCGCCGAGGAACGCCATTTCCTCGGTCATGATCTGGCCGGTGCTGAGAAACGCGACGGAGGCGGCGCCGTGTTTCGCCTGGATCTCCTTGAAGCGTCCGCAAAACACGTGGAGCGCGCGATCCCAGTCGACCGGCTCGAGTTCGCCGCGGTCGTTGCGCAGCAGCGGGGTGGTGGCGCGGTCGGGCGCGCGGAGCGGCGTGAGCGCCTCCCAGCCTTTCGGGCACGCCATCCCGAGATTGACGGGATAATCGGGATTAGCCGAAAGGTTGAGCGCTTCGCCGCGCTCGTCGAGATGCACCTTGAGCGAACAGCCGGTGCTGCAATAGCCGCAGACCGAGTGCGCGGTGCCGGCGGGATTCAGCCGGGCGGGAACCTGGGCGAGGCCGAAGTCGGCGGGATGCAGCACGAGCTCGCGGGTCATCGGCCCGGTGCGGGCGCGGAGCGTGGCATCGATCGAGCCGCTCATGCGTGATGAGCCCCGTGGTCAACCGGCCCCGCCGGCAAGCCGGGCATCTTGGGCGCGTCGACGGCGCGGAAGAAAAGATAGCGCTCCATCAGTTCGCCGAGCGCGAGGAACAGCAGGGCGAAGAGGGTCATGCCCACCGGTGATGTGTGATTGGCGGCGCGCACGGCGAGCAACAGCGCGGCGGTGATACCGAAGAGATAGCGCGCGCCGGCGATTCGCCGGAGCGGGCCGCGCAGGAGGCGGGCGCTGGCGCGATCCCCCGCCGAGCGAAACACGTGCGATTCCCACGCGAGTTTTGCGACCAGCATGATCGCACCCCCGAGTGGCGCGACGCCGGCGAGTCCAAAGACCAGCGCGGTGCCGAAGAACCGGGGAATGATTTGGGTGAGGCGCCAGAAGCTCCGGCGGGTGTCGATGTAGACCATCGCCGAGCAGAACAGGCCGGCGATTCCGGCGATCGCGGCGACCGGTGCGAAAGACTGACGGACCAGGGTGGCGGCAGAAAACGTGAGCCACACGGCAAAGACGAGGGCCTCGCGGCTGAGCCAGCTTTTGCGCCAGCCGAGAAAAATCCGCCACGCCCGCAGCGGCTGGCCGAGATGGAACACGCTTGCCGCGAGCCCGAGCACGCCCGCGCCGGTCGCAACCACGGGTAGAGGTGCGCCCAGCAATGCTGGGCGCGACAGCGGCAGGGCGGCGACTGCCTGGCAGCCGACGGCCAGCGGCAGCAGCGTGAGCATGACGACGAGCGGCCAGTGCGGCGGTTGTGGGCGAAGTGCCCCGGAGTCCGCGGCGGCGGTGTCCGGCGGCAGCCCGCGTTTCGTCATATAGCGGGTGGTCGGCTGCGTGTAGGCGGGATCGGGTGCGCCGGGGAGAAAGGCAGAAGTGTCGGCGTGGATGCTGCCGTTCACGCGCACGGGAACGGTGACGATCCGGATCGCCTGCGTCGGGCAGGCCTGGGCGCAGGCGGGCGCTTCGCCCGCGGCGAGCCGGCCGTGGCACATGTCGCATTTGCGGACGATGCCGAGGCGTGCGTTGTATTTCGGGACGTCGTAGGGGCACTTCAGCACGCAGTAGCTGCAGCCGATGCATTGGTCGTCGAGGTGGCGGACGATGCCGGTGACCGGGTCCTTCTCGTAGGCGAGGACGGGGCAGCCGTTGAGACAGGCGGGATCGGCGCAGTGATGGCAGGCGGTGGTGATCGTTTGCGTGAACGGATGCCGGGCATCGCCGCCGACGAGCAGACCCGTGTCGCGCCAGGTTTCACCGTCATCGAGACCGTTGAGCGAGTGGCAGGCGGAAACACAGGACTTGCAGCCCGTGCACGAATCGAGCTCGACCTCGAAGGCGTATTGTTCGCCGGGGCGCGGGGTGGTGAACGGAATGAGTGACGAATGACGAGCGGCGAGCGACGAAATCGAGCCGGAATCGTGGGCGGACGCGAAGCGCGCGACGGGGGTCTGGAGGCGGCCCTGTTCGGCGAGCAGCTCGTCGATGAGGGCGAGCGTGGAATTTTGCCGCGGGGCGACCACGGTCAGTAGACGTCGCGGGCGTAACGCTTGGCGGTGCGCAGATCCTGCACGTAGGCGACGGCGTCAGGGGCGGACTTGTTGCCGGCGCGTTCGACGATCTGATGCAGCGCGGCGTCGACGTCCTTGGCCATGCGGCTGGCGTCACCGCAGACGTAGACGTGCGCACCCTGCTCGAGCCACGCGAAGATCTCGGTGGCGTGGTCGAGCATGCGATGCTGGACATAGATTTTTTCCGGCTGGTCGCGGGAAAAGGCGGTGTCGAGGTGCGTGAGAACGCCGTCGTGCTGGAGCGCGGCGAGTTCGTCGCGGTAGAGGAAATCGCTCGCGGCATGCTGGTCGCCGAAGAAGAGCCAGTTTTTTCCTTTCGCGCCGGTGGCGCGGCGCTCCTCGAGAAATGCGCGGAACGGCGCGATGCCGGTGCCCGGACCGATCATGATCACCGGGGTGTCGGCGTTCGCCGGCAGGCGGAACGCCTTGTTCGAATGAACGAAGACGCCGATGCGCGCCTGGCCGGGGACGGCGCGGTCGGAAAGAAACGTCGAGCAAACGCCCTTGCGCCCCCGTCCGTCCTTTTCGTAGCGGAGCGCGCCGACGGTGAGGTGCACCGCGCCGGGATGGGCCTTGGGCGCCGAGGCGATCGAATAGAGACGCGGCTGGAGCTTGCGGAGCGCGCGGACGAAATCGGCGGGCGCCAGCTTCAACTCAGGCCGGGCGAGGATCACGTCCACCACGTGGTGCAGCGCGACGGCGGTGCCGCCGCCAAGGTTCACGCTGCAGGCGGCGAGAAGATCGGAGGAAGGGCCGCCGAGATCGTAGAACTCCGTGAGCGCGCGGCGGAGCGGGACGATGCTGCCGTCGGGCGCGGGAACGGCTTCCTCGCCATCGCAGCCCAGCGCGCCGAGCACGCTGGCGACGAGGTCCGGGCAGTTTTGGGCGAACACGCCGAGGGCATCGCCGGCCTCGTAGGAGAGCCCGGAGCCTTCGAGGGAAAACTCGACGTGGTGAACCTGCTTGGTGGAGCCGGGAGCGTTGAGATTGCGCGAAACGAGGAGCGGGGCGGGGAAGGGGTTCTTTTTGGAATAGGTTGGATCGGCGGGCGGGGAGGGAACTTCGATTTTCGATTTGGAATTTTCGGCCGGTGCGGCGACGGGCGCAGCCGGTGCCGTGGTGGCGGAGAGCGCCGTGAGCGCGGCATCGAGCCAGGCGGTGAACTTATTCTCGTAGTCCAGATCGCAGTCGACGCGCGGGCTGACGCGCCCGGCGCCGAGTTTTTCGAGGCGGGCGTCAAAGTCCTTTGCGCACTGGCAGAATTGCACGTAGTTGGTGTCGCCGAGCCCGCAGACGCTGAAGCAGACCCCGGCGAGCTTCGGTGCGTCGGGCGTGGCGAGCGCGGCGTGAAACGGCTTCGCGTTGTCGGGCGGTTCGCCCTCGCCGAACGTCGACGTGATGAGGAGAACATTTTTCTCCTGCGCGAGTCGCGCGACGGTGTAACCGGCGAGATCGATGGCCGTCGCGGCGAAGCCCCGTTTGCCGGCTTCCTTGGCGGCTTTTTTGGCGAGACTTTCGGCCGTGCCGGTCTGGGAGCCGAACAGGATGGTCAGCGGCTTCAAGGCCGCGGCGGCGGGAACGGCCGCTGCGCGACCAGCGACGGCCGGGTCGAGCGTGCCGCGCGAGAACAGGCCGGCGAGATAGCCATTGAGCCACGCGCGTTGCTCGGCGGTGAACGGCGCGGATTCGGGCAGGATGGGAACGAGAGTCGACATGGCGCGCGCGCGGTCAGGACGAGAACATCACCTGCAGTTCGTTGACGCTGTGGCGGCGCGTCCACGTGACGAAAGATTCGCCGGGCTTTTTCTTCTCCTCGTAGCCGGCGAGGATTTTCTCGACGAGCAGCGGGATTTCCGTGGCGCGGACACCCTTGAAAATCTCGCGGGCGATGCCCTGTTCGTCGCCCATGCCGCCGCCGAGGACGAGATGATAACCCTCGGTGCCGTCGCCGAGCTTCGCGCCGACGAGCCCGATGTCGCCGCAGTAGTGCTGGGCACAGGAATGCGGACAACCGGTGAAATGGATGTTCACCGGCTGCGTGGGCGAGATGCGGCGGCTGGTGAGCGACTTGGCGAGCGCGACGGCGTGGGCTTTCGTGTCGCACGAGGAATATTTACAGCCGAAATTCCCGGTGCAGGCGACGATGCCGCTCGTGGCGTTCGACGCGTCGACATAAAAACCGTGGCGATGAAGGTTGCGCTTCACGGTCTCGACGAAGGCATCGGGCAGATGCGGGATGATCACGCTCTGCCAGACCGTGAGCCGAAGCTCGCCCTTGCCGTAGTTGGCGGCGAGGTCGGCGAGATGCCGCATTTGCTTCGGCGTGAGGCGGCCGACGGGCACGCCGATGCCGAGCGAGGTGAAGCCGCGCTGGCTTTGCTTGTAGGCGCCGATCCAGCCGTGCTTGAGATAGGGCCGGCGCGGCTCGCACGCGGCGAGCGGTGCGCGCCGGAGCGGGAACGCGAGTTTCCTTTCGGTCTCGGCGAGGAATTTTTCGACGCCCCACTTTTCGAGGAGATATTTGAGGCGGGCCTTTTTGCGGTTGGTGCGGTCGCCGTTTTCGTTGAAGACGCGGATCATCGCGGCGGCGATGGCGACGATCTCGTTGGGCTTGGCGAGCAGGCCGGTATCGCGGGCGAAATCGCCGTGGCCGGAGATGCCGCCCAACTGAACCCGGAAGTAGATGCCGGGTTCGGGGCGCGCAGCCGAGAGCTGGGAGCCAAGAGCCGGGAGCGAATTCTCCGAGACACGGACGGCCTGGAAGCCGATGTCGTTGGTGTCGGTCGCGCCGTTGAGCGAGCCGCCGCTGTCGAAGGAGATGTTGAATTTTCGCGGGAGCCCGTAGAGATCTCGGTGATTGAGGATGTAGTGGTGCAGGCCGCGGGCGTAGGGGCGGACATCGATGAGTTCGTCGGGATCGAAGCCGCTGTTGGGCGAGGCGGTGATGTTGCGGACGTTGTCGGCGCCGGCGCCGCGGGAGGTGAGCCCGAGTTCCTGGAGCCGCACGAGCACGTGCACGATGTCGCGCGGCTTGAACTCGCGCAGTTGGAGGTTCGCCCGGGTGGTGATGTGCGCGTAGCCGCCGCCGAGTTCGGCCGCGAGATCGGCGACGCCGCGGAGCTGGGCGGAGGTGATCTCGCCGGCGGGCAGGCGCAGACGCAGCATGAAGCTGTTCTGGTTGGGCGCGACGTGGAAGAGACCGTGAAACTTGAAGCGGAAGCAATCGGCCTCGTCGGGAAACTTGTCGGCGTCGGCGTGGGCGACGAGTTTGTCCCAGATATCGAGCGGATTCTCGTCGTGTTTCCAGCGCTCGGGTTTGCTCAGGTCGCCGAGCGGCGTGCCGAACACGGTGTCCTCGGTGGGTGGGGCGGCGAGGTTGCGACATGAGGGTGCCCCGCCGACATCGGCTGGCGCGGCGGTGATCTGTCCCGAGGCGGTGTGCCCCACGAACGGCGACTGGGCCGCCAGCGCCGCGAGAAAACCCTCGAGGTATTGCTTTTGCTCGGAGGTGAAGCCGGCGGAGGGAATCTCGGTCGCGGGAGCAGACATGATGAGTGCGCAGGGCAGGGCTCAGGCGCGGGCCGGCTCGGCGTCCTCGGCGGTGAGTGGAGCTTCCGCGGGTTGGGCGGCACGGTCGGGGCGGTAGGTCCAGTAGAGGAAGAGACCGGTGAAAAGAAAACCGCCGACGAAATTGCCGAGCGTCACGGGAATCTGGTTCCACAGCCACCAGTCGGCGACGGTGACCTTGGCGCCGAGCATCATGCCGGTAGGGATGACGAACATGTTGACGACCGAATGCTCGAAGCCCTGGCCGAAGAAGGTGAGGATCGGCAGCCACATCGCGGCGATCTTGCCGATGGTCGAAGCGCTGGTCATCGCCATGACCACGCCGAGGCAGACCATCCAGTTGCAGAGGATCGCCTTCACGAAGGCCGTGATCCAGCCGGCGCTGCCATGCGCAGCGTAGGCGGTGGTCTTGGCCTGCGCGATGGCGACGATGTTCGCGGCGATGCCGGTGGGGGCGACGCTGCCGCAATTGGTGAGCACGACCCACAGCAACGCGCCATAGGCGACACTGCCGAGGAGGTTGCCGAGGAAGACCCACGCTAGGTTGTTGGCGACCTGACCGAGCGGGCGTTTGCCGGAGACGCCGGCGAGCGAGACGACCGCGAAGCTGCCGGTGACAAGCTCCAGGCCGAGCAGGACGATCATGACGAAGCCGACCGGGAAGACGATCGCGCCGACGATGGGCGTGGTCTGGGCGGTGGCGGTGATGGCGAGGCTCGTCGCGAAACCGAGCAGCGCGCCGGAGAGAAAGCCGCGGATGAGCAGATCCTTGATGGCGAGGCCGGCCTTCGTGTCGCCGGCGGAGACCATGGTTTTGACCACGTCGACAGGTTTGATGTAATCCATAGTTGTTTCCTCGGTTGAATGGGCGGCGACCGAAGGGAGCGCGCGCCCGGTGATCCTTTAGCAGCGCCGGTGCCGGTTTGGCGGAATCGGCTGGCGGATCGCTGAGATGAATTTGTCGAACGCATGAACGTTGTTCATGCGTTCGGCGGCTTTTAGTAGGCGAACTCGACCTGGACCCAGAACTTCTTCAGTGCGGGCACCGTGGTGGTGTCGCGGTTGAACTTCGCGTATTTGACGAGACCAGTGAAATATTTGCCGAACTTGCGCGTGAGCTGGACGTCGACTTCGTGGCCGAGGTCGAGACCGGTGTCGGTCTCGAAGTCGTGGTAGAACGCGAGCAAGCCGAGCGCGCCCGGCAGGGTGGTGGCGGCCTTGCCGTAGGTGTCGCGCAGGCCGGCGGCGGGCGTGGCGAGGAAGTTGTCCGCCCAGCCGTTGAACGCGTGCAGCGTCGCGAGCGGGGTTTTGAAACCGATGTTGTGGTCGGTGCCGAGCAGCTCGTAGCCGGCGGCGAGCGTGCCGGGTTTGGTCACGACGCCGAGTTCGCCGGTCCAGTATTCGGCCGAGTAGCTCGCGGGATTGTTGCGGTAGTCGGTCTGCGTCGCGTATTCGGCGCGATAGGCGAGCTTCGCATTGCCGGCGGGCACGGTGCCGGTGAGGCTGGCGCCATAGGTCGCGCAGCTATTGGCGGCGGAGTTTTTGAAATCGAGCAGATAGGCGTAGCCCGTGAGCGTGCCGAAAGGCAGGCCGGTGTAGCTGGCGTTCACGAGATGCGAGTCACTCCGCCAGCGGCCCTGCACGCTGCGGTCGCCGAACACGCGGTCGATTTGATAGAGGTAGCTGTAGGTGAAGCTGAGTTTGCCGACGGACTTGTCCGTCACGGTGACGGCGTCGAACGTCTGCATGTTCTGCCGCCAGCCGACGTCGCCGACGAAGCGGGCGTGGTCGAGGACGAGCCGCTGGCGTCCCGCGATCACATTGGTCTGGCCGGAGGTGTAGGAGAGAAACGCTTGGTTGATCTCGGACCCGGTGGGATCGGCGACGACGGCGCGACCGGCGCCGCCGGGATTCAAGCCAGCCTGGCTGTAGCGGTCGCCGTCGATCGCGGTGATCGTTTCGCCCTCGACCATGGCCTTGAAGCCGTCGACCGGCGCGGTGGTAAACCCAAGGCGCGTGCGGATGGTGTAGGCGTCGGCGTCCTGCAGCGCGGTCTGGTCGACGCTCTCATAGCGGGCACGGACATTGAGGGAGACTTTGCCGTGGGCAAAGGCGTCGCCGATCGTGTCGGGCGCGGGCGGAGCGTCGGAGGCAGCGAGCGCGGCGGACGCGAGCAGAAGCGCCGGCGCGGTGACGGCGCCGACGAGGAGCGGATGGATGGTGTGTTTCATGGTGGTTGGGCGAAAGTGACTGGGCATGAGGGTGCCTGATCCAGGCGGGTGCGCCTTGACTTGGCTCAAGCAAACGAGAGGACGCGGTGCCTACGCGGCGGGCGTCATGACGGCGACGGGCGGAGCGGTTGCCACCGGTGGGAAAGATTTCAGATGGGAGCGGTGGGTGAGAAAACCGATGAGCTGCTCGCGCAGCTCGTAGTAGTGCGGATCCTCGAGCAAAGCGCGGCGATCGCGCGGGCGCGGGAACGGAATGTCGACGATCTCGCCGACGCGGGCCTCGGGGCCGTTGGTCATCATCACGACGCGATCCGCGAGATAAAGCGCCTCGTCGACGTCGTGCGTGACCATGAGCGCGGTCTTCTGGTCGCGCTGCCAGAGGTCGAGGAGGACGCCCTGCAGTTCGTAGCGGGTGAGCGAGTCGAGCATGCCGAACGGCTCGTCGAGCAGGAGCATCTTCGGCGAGAGGGCAAACGCGCGCGCGATGCCGACGCGCTGGCGCATGCCCTGCGAGAGTTCCGCGGGGCGCTTGTGCATGGCGTCGGCCAGGCCGACGAGCGCGAGGTAATATTCGGCGAGATCGCGGCGGTCGGCCTTCGAGGCCTTGAAAAAAACCTGGTCGACGCCGAGCATCACGTTGTCGAACGCGGTGAGCCACGGCAGGAGACAAGGCGACTGGAACACGACGCCGCGATCGGGGCCGGCGCCGGCGATCTCGCGGCCGGAGAGGATCACGCCGCCGGTCGTGATCTCGGTGAGACCGGCGACCATGGAGAGCACGGTGGACTTGCCGCAGCCCGAGTGACCGATCAGCGCGATGAATTCGCCGCGGGCGACCTTGAGGTCGAAATCACGCACGACCGTGACGGGGCCGGACGGACCGTCGAAGGTCTTGGTGAGCAGCGAGAGTTCGAGGAAAGCGCTCATGAGATTTTCGATTTTTGGGCGCCGGCGGCGCGGCGGTGCGGCAGCGCGCGATCGATCCACCGGACTTGGTCGAGATTGGCGGGCACGAGTGCCGGAAGCCGGAGTTCGCGGGCGGCGGCGCGCGCCGGTTGGCGGCCGGCCGACGTCATCAGCCAATCGAGGACGTCCTTGCGCAGCCGCTTGAAATGGGCGTCGTGGTTGAGCGCGAGGCGGTCGCGCGGACGCGGGATGTCGATCACGAAGGACGGGCCGAACGTGGCGCGCGGGCCGGCGCTGAGCGGGACGACACGATCGGCGAGCAGGATCGCCTCGTCGGGATCGTTGGTGATCAGGACGACGGTTTTCTTGTTCTCCTGCCAGATGCGGGAGATTTCGTCCTGCAGAACGGCGCGGGTGAGGGCGTCGAGCGCGCCAAGCGGTTCGTCGAGGAGCAACACGCGAGGCTCCATCGCGAGAGCGCGGGCGACGGCGACGCGCTGACGCATGCCGCCGGAAAGCTGGCGAGGGCGCTTATCACGGGCGGGCGTGAGGTTGACCATCGCGATGTAGCGCTCGACGTGGGCGCGGCGCTGGCCCGCAGTCCATTGCGGGAACACGCGGTCGACTGCGAGGGCGATGTTGCCGTGGACCGTGAGCCAAGGGAGCAGGGAGTAATTCTGAAACACGAGCGCGCGGTCGGGGCCGGCGTCGGGCATGGGTTGCCCGTCGAGTGAAACGGAGCCGGCGTCGGGCGCGTGCAGGCCGGCGAGAAGATTGATAAGCGTCGTCTTGCCGCTGCCGGAGAAGCCGACGATGGCGAGGAATTCACCGTCGTGGAGTTCGAGGTTCAGATCGGCGAGCACCTCGCTGCGCGTGGCGCCGGCGCCGTAGCCCTTGGCGGCGGCGCGGAGTTCGATGACGGGGATCATGGATTTATGATTCATGATCTATGATTGATGATTGCTTCGCGTGGGCGAAGCTGGGCGCCGCATGAACCCCAACGAGCTCAAGGAGCGGACGATGGCTTTTGCGGTTCGCGTTCTGAGATTTGCGGATTCGCTTCCCAACACCGCTTCCGGTCGGCCGGTGGCCAACCAAGTGGCACGGAGCGGCTGTTCGGTGGCGGCAAACTATCGGGCTGCCTTGCGCGGGAAATCGCGGGCCGATTTTGCCAATAAGATTACCATCGTTCTCGAGGAGGCGGACGAAACGGAGTTGTGGATCGAAATCGCAAAACGGCGTGGGATGGTCGGAGCGCGCCGTGCCGCAGGACTGCGAGGCGAAGCGGTGGAGCTGAGCAAAATCTTCAATGCCACGCGCGTGACCGCCAGAAATCATAGATCGTAAATCGTGAATCATAGATCGCGAGTCAGCGCGCGGGGGCGCCGAAGCTGACGGCGCGTTGGAGAGAGAGCATCGCGCGGTCGAGCGCGAAGCCGATGAGGCCGATCGTGAACACGGCGACCATGATCTGCGCGAGCGTCTCGCTGCTGCCGTTCTGGAACATGTCCCAGACGAATTTTCCGAGGCCGGGATTCTGCGCGAGCATCTCCGCGGCGATGAGGACCATCCAGCCGACGCTGAGCGAGAGGCGCAGGCCGGTGAAGATGTGGGGGAGCGCGGCCGGCAGGACGATTTTCCAGATCTTCGCCAGCCAGCCGAGGCGCAGGACGCGGGCGACATTGAGATAATCCTGGTCGATCGAGGCGACGCCGACGGCGGTGTTGATGAGCGTGGGCCAGAGCGAGCAGAGCGCCACGGTGAGCGCGGAGCTCAGGAACGCCTTCTCGAACCACGGATCCGGCGGGTTATAGAGGGCGCTGACGAGGATCATCACGATCGGCAGCCACGCGAGGGGCGAGACGGGCTTGAAGAGCTGGATGAAGGGGTTGAACGCGAGGTTCAGCGTCTTGCTCAGCCCGCAGACGATTCCGAGTGGCACGGCGATCAGCGAGGCGATCACGAAGCCGGTGAAGACCGTCTCGAGGCTCGTGAGGATCTGTTTGAAGAACGTCGGGTGGCCGGCGTATTTGCGCTCCGTCCACTGGCCGGTGGGATTTTCCGCGAGGAAGGCCGCCTTGCGCTCGACCTGGCGCACGTAAAAGGCCTGCTCGCGTGCGACCTCGCTTCGGTGTTCCTGCCAGAGGTTGCCAATCTCGGTGACGACGGCCGCGGGGCCGGGCAGCGAACCGAAGCTGACCTTGATGTTGTGCGCCGCGATCGACCACAGGCCGAGGAAGAGGGCGATGGCGAGAGCGGGAATGCCGACGTTGCGGGCGACGGCGCGGAGGATCGAGTCGAGGCGGCCGGGGGCGCGAGTGGTCGCGGGCATAGTTGTGGTCGGAGCACTCATGGCAGGAGCAGGAGACGAGCGTTAGTCTTTGCGGCCGATGGTGAGCTTGCGCAGGTAGGCGTTGGGCTCGCGGCCGTCGTAGGTGATGCCGTCGATGAAATCGCCGGTCGCGGGCTTGAAGCCGTCGGTCGCGGGCACGTCGGCGGGTTTCAGCTTGTGCTCGGCGATGAGCGCCCTGGCCGCGGCGAGGTAGATGTCGGGCTTGTAGACGTCGGCGGCGGTCTGCTTATACCAGTCGTCGGACCGGGCTTCGCCGATCTGGCCCCAGCGGCGCATCTGGGTCAGGAACCAGATCGCGTCGCTGTAGTAAGGATAGGTGGCGAAGTAGCGGAAGAAGACGTTGAAGTCCGGCAGGCGGCGCGTGTCGCCGGGTGCGTATTCCCACGTGCCGGTCATGCTGTTGGCGATGATCTTGAAATCGGCGCCGACATACTCGGGGCGGGCGAGGATCCTGCAGGCCTCGACGCGATTTTCGGGTGAAGCGTCGAGCCACTCTGCGGCGCGGATGAGCGCCTTGACGACGGCGACGTGGGTGGCGGGGTTTTTCGCGGCCCAGTCGGAGGTGACGGCGAAAACTTTTTCCGGGTTGTTTTTCCAGATTTCGCAGTCGGTGATCGCGGCCACCCCGATGCCACGGATCACAGCCTGCTGGTTCCACGGCTCGCCGACGCAATAGCCCTGGATCGTGCCCTGCGCGAGCGTCGCCGGCATTTGCGGCGGAGGCGTGACCGAGATGAGCACGTCGGCATCGACGGTGCCGGTCGTGTCGGTCGGTGTGTAGTAGCCGGGGCTGATGCCGCCGGCCGCGAGCCAGTAGCGCAGGTAGTAGTTGTGCGTGGAGACGGGGAACACCATGCCCATCTTCAGCGGTGTGCCGGCGGCTTTGAGGCGCGACACGACCGGCTTCAGCGAGTCGGCCTTGACCGGGCGCGGGGTCGGCGTGGCGGCGAGCGCGGGATCGGCGGCGAGCATTTCCTCCCAGACGGATTTGGCGAGGGTGATGCCGTTGCCATTGAGATCCATCGAGAACGCCGTGACGATGTGCGCCTTCGTGCCGAAACCGATGGTCGCCGCGAGCGGCTGGCCGGCGAGCATGTGGGCGCCGTCAAGTTCACCGGTAATGACGCGGTCGAGGAGAATCTTCCAGTTGGCCTGCGCCTCGAGCGTGACGTAGAGGCCCTCGTCCTCGAAAAAGCCCTTCTCCTTGGCGATGACGAGCGGCGCGCAATCGGTCAGCTTGATGAAGCCGAATTTGAGTTCCTCCTTCTCGAGCTTCGGAGCCGGCGCCCCGAAGGACACCTGGCAGGCGACGGCGGCGGCCGTGAAGGAGAGAAGGCGGCGCAGGAGGCCGGACTTAGGCGTGATCGGCATGATGATGTTGGTGGATCGCCGCGCGGTAGAGGTCCTCGCGGAAAAGTTGCGCGGGGATGGTCGCGGATACACCGGCCGGGAGCAGGCCGGCGGCGGCGAGATCGTGCTGCAACGCGGCGGCCTTGGCGGTCGTGGGGACGTTGGCATCGCCGTGGTGAAAGATATGGAAATCGGGGGCGTTTTCCACGCGACCGTGACCGCAGTCGAAACTTCCCAGCAGCGAGGGCGCGATGACGCGCGCCGGCAGGTTGAGGTAGGCCGCGCCGGAAAGCATCTCGGCGAGACGTTCGCGGTTGTGCGGTTCGTCGCACCAGGCGCAGGCCTCCGCGAGTGCGGCGACGAGGGCGGCGTGCTCGGCGGCGCGTTCGCGGGCGAAACGTCCGGTGACCATGAGCACCTTTTCAACGTGGCCGGGATGCTGGGCGGCGCTCCACGTGGGGCACCAGCCGGCGTTTTCACGGACGGCAAGCGTGTTCCAGGGCTCGCCGGAGCAGAAGCCGTCGATGGTGCCGGCGGCGAGATTGCGGAACATCTGGGCCGGTGGCACGACGACGATGCGGACGTCGCGTTCAGGATCCAGTCCCGCGGAGAGCAGCCAGTCGCGCAGCAGCAGGCGGTGCGAGGAAAACGGGAAGACGATGCCGAACGTCAGCGGCTGGCGCGCCCGGCGCTCGCGGGCGTGGGTGCGGAGCGTGGCGGCGTCGCGCACGCCGGCCTGCCAGAGCGCCTGCGACAGCGTGAGGGCGTTGCCGTGCAGGTTGAGGATGAGCGCGGTGAGCACCTCGCACGGCGGGCAACCGAGGCCGAGTTGCGCCGACCAGAGCATGGGGGCGAGGGCGTGGGCGGCCTCGAGCTCGCCGTAGATGATTTTTTCGCGGATGGTCGCCCAGCCGATCTCGCGACGAAGCTCGACGCGGAGATTGTGGCGGGTGAAGAGCCCGAGCTGTTCGGCCGCGACCAGGGGAGCGGCATCGGTGAGGGCGATAAAGCCGAGGCGCAGCGGGCGCGGCCGGCTGGCGGAGACTGAGGCGGGTGTGGAATTGAGTGGCATGGCGTCGCCGCCTTATCAGCCGCCGGTGTGCCACCGCACCTGACTGGCGCAATTACTGCTCTTCAAACATTTCATCGAAGGAATGAAGTTGTCTCATCCATGAAGCCGACCCTCGACAGCCGGCAGTTGCATGCATTCGCCGCGCTCGCGCGGCGCGGCAGCTTCACGCTCGCCGCCAAGGACTTGTTTCTCACGCAATCCGCGGTGAGCCACGCGATCAAGGCGCTCGAGGACGACCTCGGCTGCCGGCTGCTCGACCGGGCGGGGCGGCGCGTGCTCCTGACGCAGGCGGGCGAACAGTTCCTGCGCCACACCGAGAAAATCCTCCGCGAGATGGAGGCCGCGCGGGCCGGACTCGAGACGCTCACCAAGTGGGGCCACGGACGGCTGCGCGTGGGCGCGAGCACGACGGCGTGCCAGCACATCCTGCCGACGGTGCTGCGCGAATTCCGGCAGAGTTACCCGAAATGCATCATCCGCATCGAGCCGGGCGATCACGGCCAGCAGCTGGATTTGCTGCGCGGTGGACACATCGACCTCGCGCTGGTGCTCGAGCCGCCGTCGCCGGCACTGGGCGAATTTGCGTTCGTGCCGCTGTTCCAGGACGAGTTGCGCTTCCTCGTGGCGCCGCTGCACGCGTGGGCGCGAGCGGGGCGCGTGCCGCGGGAATCGATCGAGAGCGAGACGCTGGTGCTCTACAACAAGGCGAGCCACACCTTCCGGCTCGTGAGCGAATATTTCCGCGAGGAGAAGATCGCGCTGAGCAACTTCATCGAGCTCGGGAGCATGGAGGCGATCAAGGAGCTGGTGAAGATCGGCATCGGCGCCGGCGTGCTCGCACCGTGGATCGCCCGCGAGGAGCTGGAGAACGGCTCGCTCGTCTCGCTGCCGCTGGGCCCGCGCAAGCTGCGCCGGCGCTGGGGTGTCGCACATCTCAAGGGCCGGCGGCTGGCGCTGGCCGAGGAGACGTTCGTCGGGCTGTGCGAATCCGCGACCGAGGCGCTCGGGCTGGGCACGCCGCGCGCGGTGGCGTGAGCGGAAGGGTCAGATTTGCCACTCGCCCGAGGAAGCGTCGGGACTCCCCGGGCTCCCATGACCGACGAGATTCTCGTGCTTGCGGCGGCTGCGCACGACGACGCTGTCGCCCTTGAAGAGCGCGACGGAGTCGGCGGGGATCGATTTCATCAGCCAGACGTTGGAGCCGACGATCGAGTTCGCGCCGACGGAGGTGTCGCCGCCGAGGATGGTGGCGTGCGCGTAGATCGTGACGTGGTCGCCGATATCGGGATGGCGCTTCACGCCCTTGACGGGCTGGCCCTCGCTGTCGACCTCGAACGATTTCGCGCCGAGCGTGACGCCCTGGTAAAGCTTCACGTGCGCGCCGACGGTCGCGGTCTCGCCGATGACGACACCGGTGCCGTGGTCGATGAAGAAGTGGCTGCCGAGGCGCGCGCCGGGGTGGATGTCGCAGCCCGTGCGTTCGTGGCCGAATTCGGTGAGCATGCGGGGCAGCAGCGGCACGCCGAGGTGGTAGAGCACGTGCGCGAGGCGCTGCAGCGAGATGACGAGCACGCACGGGTAGGCGACGATGATTTCCTCGACGCTGCGCGCCGCCGGGTCGCCGCGATAGGCGGCGACCACGTCGGTCTGGATGAGCTTGCGCAGCGCGGGCAGCTCGCCGAGCACCGCGGTGGCACGGTCGCGCGCCTGGGCGGCCGGGTTGGCGACCTTGGCGAAGCGAAGGCATTTTTCGATCTCGGCGGTGAGCCGCCGGTCGATCTCGCCCAACAGGCGGCCGACGTGGGCGGGCAAGGCACGCTCGGTGAGCCCGGTCTCCTCGAAATAGCCGGGGAACAGCAGGTGCATGCAATCCGCCGCGAGCTGGTTGACGGACACCTGCGAGGGGAGGTTGACGCCGTCGAGGTGATTGATGCCGCCATCCCTCCGGTAGGAGTCGAGGAGGGCTTGCTTGATGTCTTCGAGGTGCATGGCGTGCGAACCACCGGGTTGTGAATAGATTCACCGGGAGTCAGGCGAGCCCGAATCGCGGCATCCGCGGCCCGTCGCTGGACCGGCGAGTCGCGCTTCGCACGGGGCACGCCGCGACCGCTCAACTGTTTGCCAATTGTGACGATCGAGGAACTTTGACGGGGCCCGGCAATCTTTCATCGACAAATCGCCAAAGTTGTCCACGGTTACTCACAAGATATCCACACCGATGGAAAGCCTTCGCGGAGCCCACGCTCCCAGTCTGAGTTCGCGGATCAAGGTTACGGCCAAGGTGAAGACCTTCGTGCTCGACACGAACGTGTTGCTCCATGACCCGCAGTCGATTTTCAAGTTCGAGGACAACAACCTCGCCATACCCGTGGAGGTGCTCGAGGAACTGGACTCGATCAAGGGCGAGCAGTCCACCGAGCGCGGCCGCAACGCACGGCGGGTGCACCGCATCCTGCAGGAGCTGCTGCCCGATTCGCGCGCGATGCACGAGGGCGTGGAACTCGTCAATGGCGGCACCTTGTCGGTCATCATCAATCCCTACCTCGCCGAACCCGGCCACCGGTCGGCGGCGATGGACCGGCTGCGGGCGATCCTGCCCGACCTGAGCAAGAAGGACAACCGCATCATCGCCGCGGCACTGTTCGTGCAGGAGCGTTATCCGCCACCGACGATCCTCGTCACGAAGGACGTCAACGTGCAGCTCAAGGCGCGCGCCGTCGGACTCGAGTCCGAGGATTATCTCAACGACAAGGTTCCGGAGACGGACGACGAGGCCAGCTACCAGGAAGTCGCGCTCAACGTTTACGAGCTGCAGCGCTTCTGCTCCGAGGGCGCGTTCGAGGTTCTCGAGGCGGACGCGAAAAAACTCAGCCTCAACGAATACGTGCTGCTCCGCTCGGACGAGGGCAAGACGATGCCGGCGCGCTATTATGGCGATGGCATCGTGCGGCGGCTGCGCATCCCGGACTTCGTGAAGGCGCCGGCCGGGATTCCGATCCGGGCGCGCAATCTCGAGCAGCAGTTTTTCATGGATGCGCTGCTCGACGACAGCGTCCACATGCTGACCTGTTTCGGCAAGGCGGGCACGGGCAAGACGCTGTTGTCGGTCGCCTGCGCGCTGCACCAGACGCACGACGACCAGTCGCGCTACGACGGCGTCTCGATCTCGCGACCGGTCATCGCGCTCGGCAAGGACATCGGGTTTCTTCCCGGCACGCTCGAGGAAAAAATGAAACCGTGGCTCCAGCCTTACCACGACGCGCTGGAAGTGCTGATCCCCTCGAAGCCGCCGAAGGATCCGCAGTTCGCCGCGAAGAAGGTTTCGAAGAAGAAGCACAAGAACCGCGACGATCAAGTGTTCGCGACGATGAGCCCGCCTCCGCCGCACGGCGGGCACAATGGTTATGGCAACGGCAATGGCAGCGGCGCGCTCGTCAAACCCTACGAGCGTCTGCTCAAGAGCGGTCTCGTCGAGATCGAGGCGCTGGCGTTCATCCGCGGTCGCTCCATTGCGCGCCGGTTCTTCATTCTCGACGAGGCGCAGCAACTGACGCCCCACGAGGTGAAGACGGTCATCACGCGCATTTCCGAGGGCTCAAAGATCGTGCTGATCGGAGACCCGACGCAGATCGACAATCCCTATGTCGATGCCCGGAGCAATGGCCTCGTTTACTGCCATAATCGCATGAAGGGCCAGGCGATCGCGGCCCACGTGAAGCTGATGAAGGGCGAGCGCTCCAAGCTTGCCGAACTCGCGGCGGACCTGCTGTAGCCGGCGGGGCGTGGACGCAGCACGGACGGCCTCAGGCCGCCTGCCGCTTCGTCAGGAGATTGGGCTGACCCTCACGCCGTGCGACATATTCCATCGCCAGCACGAACGCCGCCGTGAACAGCAGGTCGCTCACGAAGGTGTTGCGGAAAAAGAACAGCGTCGGCGGATACTCCGGACGGCCCACTGTCATCGCCTGCCACCAGCCCGCCGCGCTCCGGATGTAGGCGGGATCGCGGAGCCACGCGTCGGTGTTGGTGACGAGGTAAAAGAAAATCGAGCTGCCGATGCCGCCGCTCGCCAGCGTCAGCCAGTTCTTGCGGCGGGCGACGGCCCAGCCGAAACCCAGCGACATCGCAAAGCACGCGAGGCGAATCAACACGCTCGGCCAGGCCCACGTTTCGTTAAACGTCGTGGCATAGTAGTGATCGAGGTAGAGGTCGGAGAACGCGAGGGCGGCAAACGGGACGAGCCACATCCGGCGGTCGCGGAAATAGACTCCGCCGCAGAAGGTCAGCGCCATCAACGGCGCGAAATTGGCGAGTTCGGGCACGTGGGCGCCGACGATCCGCCAGCCGATGGCGAGCGCGAAGAGGGCGAGGGCGAGTGGCATGGGAGGTTTCTGAGCGGGAAGCCGCCGGATGGACAGGATTTTTTTCGCGGATGCCGCGGTAATTCAGTCTAACTTTGTTCCGCCTCGCGCGCCAGCAGCCACAACAGATCGGCGAGCCGGTTGACGAACTGCTTTAATTCGGGGCGGACGCTGCGGCCGGCGGCGGGCAGCGCCGCAAGCCGGCGCTCGGCCCGCCGCGCGACGACCCGGGCAAAGTCACACGAGGCGGCGCGGAGGTTCGCCCCGGGCGTGGCCCAGCCGTCGAATTTCAATCCGCGCGCCTCGAGCGCCGCGACAGCTTCGTCGAGGTGGCGGACGTCGGCCGGGGCGAGTTTCTCGAACGGGGAGGCGGCGTAGCGGTCCGCGTCGGATTCGGCGCAGGCGAGTTCCCCCATCACGGCGACCAGGTTTTTCTGCACTTGGGTCAGCAAGATTCGGACCTCGGCGCCCCGCGCTCCCCCGGCGAGGTGGGGCTTGATCGCCCCGAGGGCGACGTTGAGTTCGTCGAACGCGCCCACCGCCTCGATCTGCGGATGATCCTTCGGCACGCGCTGCCCGTAAAGCAGGCTCGTCGTGCCGTCGTCCCCGGTGCGCGTCGCGATGGAGCGGGCCATGGAAGGTTGGGGCGCCGCCGCGGGGCGCCGGCGGTCAGGCGATTTTCCGCGCGGCGAGCTGGGCACGCAGGCAGAGCTCGGCGGCCTTGAACGCGTGGGTCTGAGTCATGGCCTTCTCGGTGCGGTTGAGGCAGTCGAGGATCAGCTCGCCGAAAAACCGGAAACCGACCTGGCCGGCGACGTTGGTGTAGCGTTCGCCCTTCTCGTCGACGATGTAGACGTTGTCCCCGGCCTTGTCGCGGCCGACGTCGACGTATTTTCGGAGCTCGATGTAACCCTTCGTGCCAAGGATGACGGTGCGGCCATCGCCCCACGTGCTGAGGCCGTCGGGCGTGAACCAGTCGACGCGGATGTAGTTCGACGCCCCGTTGTCACCGAGCAGCGAGGCCTCGCCGAAATCCTCGAACTCGGGCGTGTCGGCGTTGGCGAAGTTGGCGACGGCGGCCTGCGTGACGGTGGCGTCGGTGGCACCGCTGAACGTGAGAAACTGCTCGAACTGGTGGCTGCCGATGTCGCAGAGGATGCCGCCGTATTTCGCCTTCTCGAAAAACCACGCGGGGCGGCCGGGCTTGCCGAGGCGGTGCGGGCCGAGCCCGATGACCTGAAGCACGCGGCCGATCGCGCCGCCGGCGACGAGGTCGGTGGCGTGCATGGCGGACTCGACGTGCAGCCGCTCGGAGAAATACACCATGTATTTTCGCCCGGTGCGGGCGACCGCGGCCTTGGCCTGGTCGAGCTGGGCGAGCGAGGTGAACGGCGTCTTGTCGGTGAAGTAATCCTTGCCCGCCTCCATCACCCGGCAGCCGAGCGGCCCGCGGTCCACCGGCACGGCGGCGGCGGCAAGCAGCCTGACCTGGCCGTCGGCGAGAATCTCGTCGACCGAGCGCGCCACCTTCGTCTGCGGAAACTTCGCGACGAACGCGTCGACTTTTTTCGGATCGGGATCGTAGACCCATTTCAGCTCGGCGCCGGCCTCGAGGAGGCCGTTGCACTGGCCGTAGATGTGGCCGTGATCGAGATGCGCGGCCGCAAAGACAAACTCGCCGGGTTTGACCACCAGGCGGGGTTTGCCCTGCGGCGCGTAGTTCATGCCGTCGGATTTTTGGCTCATGGGGAGGAATTTTTGGCGAGGCGGGTTTCCTTCGCGAGCGCCTTGATGCTCTCGTCGAGGCCGGCGCGGACGGCCTTGTCCATCCGGTCGATGAACAGCACGCCGTTGAGGTGGTCGGCCTCGTGCTGGACGCACCGGGAGAGCAGGCCGTCGCAGGCGAGGACGTGCGGCACCCCGCGCTCGTCCTGAAACTTCACGGTGATCGCGTCGGGTCGCGGCACGTCGCCGCGGATCCGGGGGAACGACAGACAGCCCTCCTCATCCACGGTCTCGCGCGTTCCGCGCGTGAAGGTGATCTGCGGGTTGGCGATGGCGAGCGGCATGAAGAGCTCGAGCGGGGGCCGGGCGCCATCGAGTTCCCAGAAAAACTTCGACTCGACCTCGCGCAGGTCGATGACGCAGAGCTGGAGGGCGCGGCCGATCTGTTGGGCGGCGAGCCCGATGCCGGCGGCGGCGTGCATGGCCGCGATCATCTCCCGGACCAGGACGGCCAGCGCCGTGTCGAACTGCGTGACGGGGGTTCCCTTCTTCCGCAAAACGGGGTCGTTATAGTGAACAATTCGCAGTGGCATCGGTCGGTGTAAAGCGCCAGCGTGGGTCGGCCGATTCCCGCGGGCAAACCAATACTTCCGCCCATGAGCTACGCTCACCCCCACTCAGGTTCGCGCGCCGCCGCCGCCGTGGTGCTGGTGGCGGTTGGCGTGGCGGTGGCGAGCGCGGCCTGGATGCTGCCGGTCAACTTGAAATCGGTGAGCCCGGCCCTGCTGAAGGCGGCGGGCGCGGGGACCCCGACGCTGGGGGCGTTCGGTCGCGACTTGGTGGACGCGGAGAAAATCGGCCCCGCGGCGCTCGTGCTCGGCGCGGCGCAGGCGACGGACGATCCGCGGGCGCCGGCGCTGGCATCGGCGCTCGAGACCTTTGCGACCCGGCAGCCCGGGCTGATGACCTGGGGTGGCTGGGATCCGACGCTCGACCCGCTCTTCCATCTCCGCACCGACTCCGGGCGCCGCGGCAGCACGCCGGTGTTGACGTTTTTCATTCCCGACAAGGCGCGGGCGGCGGTGCGCAACTATCTCGCCGACTCCGGCTCGGCCGGCGTGCAGTCGCTGCTCAAGGTGGGCCAGCTCACGGCGACGGGCCGTTTCGTCCCGGCGTCCCGTCCGGGTGGCGAGCCGCTCGACGCGCTCGTGCTGCTCTCGGGCATGCTTTACCAGGGCGGACATTTCTCGCCGTCGCTCCAGCGTGAAGTCCGGAGCCTCGCCGACGCGGCGGTCGATAAAAAAGAGCTCGGCGAACTCGAGCCGTTTTTCATCGATCTGCTTTCGCTTGGCCGGCGCCTCGATTGGACGCAGCTGACGGAACTGCTCAGCCGGTGCGAGAACGCGGAGGCCGTCGGGGAATACGCGCACCTGGCCCGCGTGGCGCCCGACCAGCTGCCGCTGATCTACGCGGCGGCGTTGTTCTCGAATTCCGGCGATCGTGTCGCGCGCTACCTGATTCAGTTTGGGAAGGCGGGCCTCGAGGATTTGAAAATCGCGCTGGCGCGGGGCGCGGGCGCCGTGCAGTTGCTGCTCGTGCGGCAGGTGCCTGTCAACCGGTCGGTCACGCCGGTCCTCGGCACGGCGGCGGAACTCGCGCTGTCGCATCCGCAGTTCATGCTCGTCGTCAAGTATCTCGGCTACCTCGCGGGGGCGTGGCTGCTGCTGCGCGGCCTCGACCGCCTGATCGTGACGCCGCTCGACGCGGTCAACCTGCCGTCGGCGCTCACCCACATGCGCGTGGGCGCGATCGCCGTGCTCTTCGCCGTGCTGCTCGTGGTCGTGACGGAGCCTTTCATCCTGAAGGCCGCGCCGATCTCGGAGTATCAGGTCCGACTGCACCTCCCGGTGCTCGTCTCCGTCGCCAATTCGCCGGTCGCCCCCAAGACTCAACCCACCACCACCATGGACACCTCCACCCTCCTCTCCATCGGCGTCTTCGCCGCCTTGCAGGTCGCGATGTATTTCGGCTGCCTGATGAAAATCCGCGAGATCGCGAGCCAGTCGGTCCCGCCGCTCCTGAAACTCCGCCTCATGGAGAACGAGGAGAACCTCTTCGACGGCGGTCTCTATGTCGGCATCGGCGGCACCGCGACCGCGCTCGTGCTGCAGGTCCTGGGGGTCATCGAGCCCAACCTGCTGGCCGCCTACTCGTCGAATCTCTTCGGCATCACATGCGTGGCGCTCGTGAAGATCCGTCATGTCCGGCCCTACAAGCGGCAGTTGATCATGGAAGGCCAGGCCGACCTCACCGCCGACTCCCTGCTCGGGGCCGCCCGCCGGCCCGCGACGTCATGAACAAAACGCTCCTCCTCATCCTCTGCGATTTTCTCCTGCTGAATCTCCTGGCCCTGACGCGGTGGGAGAAGGCGGAGCCGGCGCGCCCGAAGCAGGCGCCGGTGCCGGAGCTCGCGGCCAACGCGGTCACGAAGGATCAGGACCTGGTCGAGACGATGCGGCAGGCCTTGGTCGACGAAAAATCGACGCGGGATGAACTGGCGCAGAAACTTGCCTCCACGGATGCGACGCTGGCCGCGCGCGAGCAAAGCCTGGCGGCGGTCCAGTCGGAGCGGACAAAGCTCGCCGAGGAGAAAAACGCCGTGGCCGCCACGCTGACCGAGACGCAGCAGAGCGCCGCCGAACTTGCGAAAAAAGCGAACGCCGCCGCCGAAGAGGCGACGATGACCAAGGAGCAGCTGGCCCAGCTCCAGCGGGATCTCGCCGAAAAGCAGGCGGAGGCCGAGCGCCAGAAACAGGCATTGGCGAAACTCGAGACCAAGTTCGAGCAGACGCAGACCGAGGCCCGGAAACAAATCGAGGGGCTCACGATGGCGGTCGTCGTCGGCGAGCAGGAAAAGAAAAACCTGCGCGAGGCGGCGGAGGGCCTGAAATCGCAGGTCGAGACCGAGCGCGCCGAGCGGTTGAAGGTGCAGGAAACCACCTCGCAACTTGCGGCCGGTGTCGGGCAACTCGCGACGAAGTCGGGCGAGCTGACCAAGGAGATCCGCGACAACCGGCCGATCAACGGGAACGTGCTCTTCAACGATTTTCTCGCGAACCGGGTGAAGACGACCTTCACCGCCGCCCGCAAGGGCTTGTTCGGAATGTCGACGCGCGACAAGGAATCGAACACCGTGCTCGTGACGGATGGGAGCCAGATCTACGCGCTCCTGCACGTGGCCGACACCGTGTTTTCCTACGCCGAGAACGGCGACGACTGGGAGAAGCTCGCGGTCGAATTCTCGCGGCCCTCCGGCTATCGCGGGGCGGCCCCGGCGGTGGAGTTTCTCGCGCAGGATCCGCGGATCGTGGTGCTGCCGGTCGACCCGGCCCAGGCGGCGGCGCTCGGCGCGAAGGTTTATCCCCTGGCCGCCGATCCCTACAAATTCCCCGACGCCGTCCTGGTGAGCGGCGGGGGCAAGGGTTATGGCGAGGTCGGCTTCAAGCTCGACGCGTCGCAGCCCGGCTTCGTGCGGGTGGACAATCGCCTGATCAAACGACTGTTTGGCGACTTCGCCCCTTCGCGGGGCGACCTCGTGTTCAGCAAGACCGGCGAATTGCTCGGCATCATGGTCAACAGCGACTACTGCGCGGTGCTGAAGGATTTCACGCCGTCGCGGACGATCCACACCGGTGAGGACATCCTCGCCGAGCACACCGGCGCGACACTCGACAGCCTGACCGCGCGGGTGATGGCGCTGCCGCTCAAGTTGCAGTGACGACCGGAGCCAGGCGGTGGCGGAATAATTCGCCCCGGATGAGGCCGCCCTGGAATTCGCGCGCGGCTTCGGAGACGAAGCCGGCCGCGCGGAGAATGGTTTCGGAAGGAGGCAGCCGGCGGGTCGCAAGCCCCGTCCGCCAGCCGAAGAAGGCGTAAAGCGAGCCCAGCCAGATTTGCGCCCGCATTCGGGCGAAACCCCGCGGCGGAATCGCGAAGTCGGCGAACAGCCAGCGCGCTCCGGGTCGCAGGCTCGCTGCGACGCGCGCGACGATGCCCTCGACTTCGGCGGCGGTGAAACAGTCGAGAAAAAAACAAGTGACGACGGCGTCGTAACTCGCCGCGGGAAATGTCGCCGCGAGAATATCGGCTTGTTCGAAGCTCACGCGGCTGCGTGCCGGTTGCTCCGCGAGCCGGGCCGCCGCGCGGGCGAGCATCGCGGCGCTGCCGTCGAGACAGCGGACACGGGCCCGGGGTGCGGCCTGGACGAGCCGGGCGAGGCAGCGGCCGTCGCCCTCGCCGAGCACGAGGATCTCCTCGCAGTCGGCGAGGCGGTCGAGGAGGCAGAAACGCGCCCGCTCGAGATCGCGGCCGAAGGCGAGGAATTCCAGCGCACGATACCAGCGCGCGAGCGGATCGAAGTTGACGGAGCGAACGTTCATCGCGAGGCCAGGACCAACAACGGCACGAGGGGCGTCAGGAGGGCGACGTCGGCCAGCACGCGGGCGAGTTGCGCGCCGGTGCGGGACTCGAGCCGGTCGACGACGCCGAGGAGGACGCTGCTCGCCGCGGCGCAGAGCGCGGCGAGACGTGGGTCGCCGGTTTCGAGTGCGGCCAGCAGCGCGGCGGTGAAAGCGAGCAGCCAGGGCAACGCGCGACCGACGGCGGCGCCGCGGCGAAACTGCCGGGCGAAGGAGGTCTGGCCGTGGGTTTCGTCGATGGCGTGCTCCCAAACGGAAATCAGCGCGCAGTTGGCGAGGCACAGCAGGGTGAAGAGCCCGAGGGGCGCGGCCAGCGGATGCAGCGCGATGGCGGGCTGGGCGAGTGGGAAAAGCGCGACGCCGCCGGCGAGAAGCGTGGCGACGCACAACTCCTTCGGCGCCCGCCACGGGTGGTGCCGATGGGCGAGTTGGTGGGAGAGGAGATAGGCGAGCACCGGCGCCAGCAGCAGGAACCCGGCGACGAACTCACGGCGGGTGAGCCAGCCGATCGCAACCGCGAGATCGGCGGTCAGGACGAGCGCCCACAGCGTGGCCACCGGCCAGCGCCAGCGCTGGTAAAAATGGTGGCGCTGCGTGCGGATCCGGTCGGGCGCGAGCCGCCAGCCCTCAATCCAGCGATCGGCGGCGTAGGCGAGCCAGACGGACGCGCCCAGCACGAACGCGTGGGGCCAGCCAAGCGTCACGCGCGCCGGCCGGGCGAGCAGCCACTGCCAGAGCACGGCCACGGCCGGGGCATCGAGCGACAGCACGGTGGGCCACTGCCACCAGTAGGGCTTGCCGGAAACGAAGTCTTTCACGCGACATCCAGCAAACCACAGCGGCCATCCACCGCAATCGTGCAGGCGGCGCGCGGGCGCGCCGGATTCACCGCGCCGGCATCTCGAGCGGGGTGACCGAAACCACGCGCAACTCGACGCCCCGCAGCACCGTGAGTTCGACCGGCTGGCCGATGCGGTCGGCGGTGAGATGGCGGTGCAGCGTCTCGACGGCGGGCACGGGGCGGTCGGCGAACGCGACGATGATGTCGTCCGCCTGCAGGCCGGCCCGTGCGGCCGGGCTGCCGGGCTCGACGCTGGTGACGAGCACGCCGGTGTCGTTGGCGAGCCGGTAGGCGAGGACAAACTTGCGGAGCAGCGGCACCTTCTGTCCGGCGACGCCGATGAAGCTGCGCCGCACGCGGCCGTCCTTGATGAGCCAGCCGGCGACCCAGCGGGCGATGTTGCTGGCGATGGCGAAGCAGATGCCCTGCGCCGGCCGGATGATGGCGGTGTTGACGCCGATCACCTCGCCGCGGGCGTTGACGAGCGGGCCGCCGGAGTTGCCGGGGTTGAGGGCGGCGTCGGTCTGGATGATGTTGTCGATGAGCCGGCCCGATTGCGTGCGCAATGAACGGCCGAGTCCGCTCACGATGCCGGCGGTGACGGTTTGCTGGAAGCCCATGGGCGAACCGATCGCGATGGCGATCTGGCCGGGGCGCGCCGTGTCGCTGTCGGCGAGCGTCAGGTGCGTGAGCTCGCCGGCGCTGACGCGGATGACGGCGAGATCGGTGTCGGGATCGTCGCCGACGAGGTCGGCGGCGAGACGCCGACCGTCGGCGAGAAAAATGCGCAGCTCGCGCGCGCCATGGACGACGTGGCTGTTGGTGAGAATGTAGCCGTCGGGTGAAATGAAGAAGCCCGAGCCGGAGCCGCCCGTCGGCGCGCCGTCTTCGCCGGACGCGCCGGGGCCGCGCACCTCGATGTGGACGACGGCGTCGCGCGCGGTTTCGACCGCGCTCGTGACCGCGGCGGAGTAAGCGTCGAGCAGGCCGCGGTCGGATGGCGGCGATGAATCGGTGACGGCGACGCCGGTGACGCCGGCGTCGGCGGGAGCGTGGGAGAGGAGGGCGACCATGATGTCCGGAACCGTGATCATGAATCGGCGCGGCGCAAATTTCGGGACGGACGCCGGTCGGACTGGCCGGCGCGTTTCGGTGTTGAGCCGGGGGGACGGCGGGGGTGAGGTTGCCGGCACCATGCGTTACCCCACGTTGCTGCTCGGTGGTTTTTTGGTCGCGTCCGCCGGGTTGACTGCCGCCGAGAATTGGAAGGCGTTATGGAATGGAAAGGACCTCCAAGGCTGGGACACGTTCATGACCAACCCGGATGCGTCGTGGGACGTGCCGGGGTTGAAACGCGACCTGAACGGAAAATACCTCGAGCCGATCGGATTGAATCGGGATCCCCTCCATGTGTTCACGGTCGAGGAAGTCGACGGCCGGCCGGCGATCCATGTGTCGGGCCAGGGCTTCGGCGTGATGACGACGCGGGAATCGTTTGCGAATTTCCATGTGCGCGTGCAGGTGAAGTGGGGCGAGAAGAAGTGGGGATCGAAGCTCAAGCTGCCGCGCGACTGCGGGCTGCTTTATTTCGTGCATGGCGCGCCGGGTTTCGACCACGCGACGTGGCCGCGGTCGATCGAGTTCCAGATCCAGGAGCATGACATAGGCGACCTTTACGCGCTCGGCACGCAGATCACGGTGAATGCACGGCGGAGCGAGGGGACGTCGCGACCGCTCTACATTTATGATCCAAAGGGCGAGCCGACCGTCTTCGTGCAGAAGGCGCCGATCGGAAACCGCTGCGTGAAGCTCGGCGACCCGGAGAAGCCGGAGGGCGAATGGAATACGCTCGACCTCTACTGCGTTGGCGGCGACAGCATCCACGTGGTGAATGGCGTCGTCGTGATGCGGCTGCACAACGCGCAGCGGCTGGACGGCCCGGCGCCGGCGCCGCTCACGGGCGGACAGATCGCGCTGCAGACCGAGGGGGCGGAAGTGTTTTATCGCGACGTCGAGATTCAGCCGATCACGGCGTTTCCGGCGGAGCTGGCGGGACTGTAAAAAAAGGCCCGCCGGTGGAGGCGGGCCTGAGGGGGAGGCAGCGAACGTCCGGACGGGTTACCAGACGCCGCGGACGCCGAGCTCGTAGATCGGGTCGCCGTATTCGGCGTGGTTCACCGGCCCGAGATTCGAAGAGGTGATGATGCCGCGGCCGAAGACATTGCGCGCCTGGAAGTAGGGCGTGAACTTGCGGCTATACTTGTAGTCGACGCGCACGTCGACGAGCTCGCGGGGCGCCTGCGACTGGTATTGGAAGACATACCGGTTGTATTTCTCGTCGCTGTATTTGACGGTGACGCGGCTCGCGGATTTCAACACGTAGCCGGTGTAGTTCGAGGTGACGGTGAAGCCGAACTTGCCGATGCTGTAGTTGAGCGTGACGTTGTAGGCGCGCTTCACGGCGGCGAGTTCGAGGTTCTTGTTGACGGAGGTGAGCAGCGCCGCGTTGAGGTTGGGATCGCTGGCGCTGTTGCTGAGGACCGCGTTGGTCTTGATGGGATCGACGCCCAGGAAGGTGGCGTTCATCTGGAGGCCGAGGGTGTTGAAGGGCTTCGGCAGGAAGGAGAAGTTCTGCGAGTAACCGAGCTCGACGCCGTTGTAGTAGCCGGGATCGGGAATGTTGAACTTGTAGCTCACATCGTAGTCGCTGAACGGGCTCCCGAGGTCGCCGCTCTGGATGCCGAGTTCGGCGGCGGAGCTGGCGTCGAGGGTTTGGGTGACGCTGACGATGTAGTTGCTGAGTTTCTTGCGGAAGAACGAAGCGGACACATAGCCGGAATGGCTGAAGTAGTATTCCGCACCCAAGTCATAGTTCACGACCTGGTAGGCCTCGAGGTTCGGGTTGAAGAGACTGACCCTGCCGCGGGCCGTGGAGGTGGGCTCAGTGATGTTGGGCGTGCCGGGGAGGAGGTCGCTGTAGTCGGGCAACCCGATGGATTTGGCGGCGCCGAAGCGCAACAGGAGGTTGTCGGTCGCGTTGTATTTCAGGTTGATCGACGGGAACCACTGCTTGTTGGACCAGTTGCCATGGAGGATGGACGGCAGGGTGGACAGGCGGTTCTCGATGTCGACCTGTCGGTCCTCGTAACGGGCACCGACGACGGCGAGCAGTTTCTCGATGGGCTTCACATCGAGGCGGACGTAGCCGGCGTTGGTCTTTTCGCCGAACCAGGCGATGGTGTCGCTGCCCGGGGTCCAGGGGAGGAAATTCAGGCCGCCAAGGTTGTCGTAAGCACGGTAGACGCTGGGGAAGTTGTAGGCGGGAAGTCCGTAGCCGATGGAGTGGTTCGAAAAACCCGTGTCGGCGAGGGCGGCCAGCGCGGCGCCGGTGATGTTGGTCGAGGCGCCGTTCGCGCCGAAGCCCGTCGTCGCGCTGGTGCCGGAGCGGTTGTAGACGTGGTTCTCGATGTTGCGTCCGGTGTCATCGATGCGACCGCCGACCTTGACCGTCAGCGGCAGGCGGGTCTCGAGGGGCAGCTTGTAGTCGAGGGACAGGCCGCTCTTCGTGTCGACGCCGGTCTGCGGGCGGCTGCGGATCTGCGTGACGTTGAACTTCGACAGGTCGCGCAGGTTGACGACAGCGCCGGTCGAATCGTAGGTCGTGTAGCTCGGAGCAATCTCGCCGACGCCGCCGAAGTTCACGGTCAGGCCGGTGAGCTGGGCGTTGATGTCGGAATACCACGAGCCGGTCGTGTCGCGATATTTGCTGTAGGCCTGGCTCCAGTAGACGCTGGCGTCGAGCTTGGCGCCATTGGCGAAGTTGTGGGTGCCGTTGAGGCCGGCGTTCCACGTGACGCCGGATTTCCAGCGGTTGATCATCTGGAGGCTGACGTTGCCCTTGCCGGCGTCGCCGAAATAATAGCCGTTCGTGCCGAAGTTCGTCGCCGAAGTCGTGGCCAGCGCGGCCTTGTTGCCCGGAGTCACGGTGATGACGCGGTCGGTGAAGAGCAGGTCGTAGAAATTCCAGCCGACGTTGAGCGAAAGCTTCGTGTTGTCATCGACCTTGTAGTCGACCTGACCGGAGAGCGACTGGCGGCGGGTGTCCTTCTGTTCGTTCTGCGTGTTCCAGTTCGAGATCCACGGATGTTCCGGAGTGCCCCCGCTGGCGGGGTTATACTGCCACGAATAGGACGAGCGTGGGTAGTTGTTGAAGAGCTGGGAATTCTTGTAGGCGAGGTTGATGCCGAGATTCTCGCGGAGGCGGGAGGCGTAGTTGAGGTCGACGCCGGGGAGAATCTTGCGGGTTTTTTCCTGGCCCCAGCCTTCGGTCTTATCGAGCGAGAGGTTGGTGCTGGTGGCCTGCAGATAGGAGCGGTAGGTGAGCAGGCTGCCCTGGCGGTCGAAGGCGCTTTTGGTGACGAGATTGATGGAGCCGCCGGTGCTGTTGGCGGGCATCTCGGGCGTGAGCGTCTTGAAGACCTCGACGGTCTCGACGTTGTTGATCGCCATCTGCTCGAACTCGAAGCGGCGGTTCAGCGCGCCGGAAGTCGCGCTCGCCACGGGATTGCCGTTCATGGTGACGTTCGTGAACTGGGTGGACATGCCGCGGAGGGTGGCGGCGCGGGCGTCGTTGGCGTTGTAGTCGATGCCGACGCCGGGGAGAAACTTGATGTATTCGGCGGCGTTGCCCTCGGCGATGTCGCCGTATTGGTCGCCGGCGGCGACGACCTTGACGTTGTCGGACGCCTTCTGGAGCGCGATGGCCTGCGCCATGCCCTCCTTGGTGCCGGCCACCTTGAACTCGGAGAGCGTGACGACGTCAGAGGCGCCGAGGCGGACGCTGATGGAGGCGCTTTTGCCGGCGGTAACGATGACCGGTGCGGTCTTCGATTCGAACCCGGGATAGGAAACCACGAGATTGTGCGGGCCGGGCGAAACATCGCGCAACATGAACGTGCCCTGGCGCTCGGTGGCGGTGCTCTGGCTCGTGCCCTCGATGCGAACATCGGCGCCCTCGAGAAACTTGCCCGTATCGGAATCGAGCACCGAGCCGGTGATCGCACCGGCGTTTGTCTGGGCGTGGGCGGGCGTGGCCAACGCCACGAGCAACGCGGCGAGGCCGGAGGCCAGCCAGCGGGGAAATCTGTCGTGGCCGAGATGAGGAGGACGAGGCATGCTTAGGGTGTTCATGGTTTTCTCCGTGGGTTTGGGATGGTGGCGACCCACCGGGGTGCGATCGCGGCTGAGGCGTCATGGCAGGGGGATTGACCGCTCAGATGGCGTCGAAAAGTGAAGGACACGTGTCCGTAAACCAGCCTCCAAACCTGACATCTTTGTCAGGTTTGGAACGCGGCGTCGCCGGGCTGGCCGTGCTCAAGACGGCCGAAGGAGAGGGTCCGACGCCTCGCCAAGGGGAAAACAAACGCCGATTAAACCGAAACGAAGAGGCAACCCGCGCCCGTCGGCCAATCATGAATGCGGTCGACGCTCATGGGCGATGGACAAAAAAAGTGGCACGACCCCGAGGGGCGCGTGCCACTTGAATTTTGGACGCTGGCCGCGTCAGACGCGGACCAAAGCGAGGTTTACCAGACGCCGCGGACGCCGAGCTCGTAGATCGGGTCGCCGTATTCGGCATGATTGCTCGGGAGCGACTGGGTCGACATGACGATCGGCCGGGCAAAGACGTTGCGCGCCTGGAAATACGGCGTGACCCGGCGGTTCCACTTGTAGTCGACGCGCACGTCGACCAGCTCGCGCGGCGCCTGATAGGCATACTCGAAGAAATACTGGTTCACGGGGACATCGCTGTATTTCACGGTGTTCCGGGTGGCGGACTTCAGGACGTTGCCGGTGTAGTTCGACGTCACGGTGAAACCGAACTTGCCGATGCTATAGTTCAGCGTGACGTTAAACGCACGCTTCACGGCGGCGATTTCCAGGTTCTTGTTCACCGAGGTGAGCAAAGCGGCGTTCAGGTTGGGGTCGGTGACGCTGTTGCTCAGCACGGCGTTGGTCTTGATCGGATCGACGCCGAGGAAGGTGGCGTTGACCTGGAGGCCGAGGGTGTTGAAGGGCTTCGGCAGGAACGAGAAATTCTGCGAGTAGCCGAGCTCGATGCCGTTGTAATAGCCGGCGTCCGGGATGTTGAACTTGTAGTTCACATCATATTGATCGAGCGGACTGCCGAGCGCGCCATTGGCGATGCCGAGCTCGGCCACGGTGGAGGCGTCGAGGGTCTGGGTGACACTGACAATGTTGTTGGTGAATTTTTTGCGGAAGAGCGACGCCGAGACGTAGCCGGAGTGGCTGAAGTAGTATTCGAAGCCCAAGTCATAGTTCACGACTTGGTAGGCCTGGAGATTCGGGTTGAAGATGCTGACCGAGCCACGGGTGGGCAGAGCCGGCTCGGTGATCTTGGGCGCACCCGGCAGCAGATCGGCGTAGTCCGGGAGCCCGATCGATTTCGCGACGCCGAACCGAAAGAGCAGATCGTTGGACGCGTTGTATTTCAGGTTGAGCGACGGGAACCACTGCTTGTTGGAGAACTTGGCCTTGATGATCGACGGCAGGGTCGAGAGGCGGTTCTCGATGTCGATCTGGCGGTCCTCATAGCGAAAGCCACCGACGGCGAGAAGGTTTTCGATCGGCTTGGCGTCCAGGCGCACATAGGCGGCGTTCGTCGTTTCCTCAAACCAGGCGACGGTATCGCTGGCCGGGGTCCAGGGCAGGAAGGCCAGGCCGCCCAAGTTGTCGTAGGCGCGGTAAACGCTCGGGAAGTTGTAGGCCGGCAGACCGTAGCCGATCGAGTGGTTGGAGAATCCGGTGTCGGTGAGGGCGGTGAGCGCGGCGCCGGTGATATTGGTCGAGCTGCCACTGGCACCGAAGCCGGTGGCCGTCGTGGTGCCGGTGCGGTTATAGACGTGATTCTCGATGTTGCGGCCCGTGTCGTCGATGCGCCCGCCGACCTTCAAAGTCAGGGGAATCTTCGTTGAGAGCGGCAGCTTGTAGTCGAGCGAGTAACCGCTCTTCGTGTCGACGCCGGTCTGGGGGCGGCTGCGGATCTGCGTCGTGTTATATCCACCGAGGTTGCGGAGGTCGACGACGGCGCCGCTGGCGTCATATACCGTGTAGCTGGGCGCCACCTCGCCGACGTCGGCGAAATTGACGGTCACGCCCGAGAGCGTGGCGGTGATGTCGGAATACCACGAGCCGGTGGTGTCGCGGTATTTGCTGTAGGCCTGGCTCCAATAGGTGCTGGCCTCGAGCTTGGCGGCATTCGCGAAATCGTGGGTGAAATTCAGGCCCGCGTTCCATGTGACGCCCGACTTCCAGCGGTTGATTTGCTGCAGCGCGACGTTGCCGGCCTTGGCGACGCCGAAGTAAGTCTGGTTGGCGCCGTAGTTGACCACGGAGGTCGTGGCCAGCGCCGGGCGGCTGCCGGGAGTGACCGTGATCACGCGATCGGTGAAGATCAGGTCGTAATAGTTCCACCCGACGTTCAGCGACAGCTTGGTGTTGGGATCGAGCTTGTAGTCCACCTGGCCGGAGAGCGTCTGGCGGCGGGTGTCCTTTTGTTCGTTCTGAAGGTTCCAACTCGAGATCCACGGCATCGTCGGGGTGCCGCCGCTGGCCGGGTTATACTGCCAGGCGTAGGACGAGCGGGGATAGTCGTTGAAGAGCTGCGAATTCTTGTAGGCGATGTTGTAGCCGAGATTCTCGTTGATGCGCGAGGCGTAGTTGAGGTCGACGCCGGGCAGGATCTTGCGGGTCTTTTCCTGGCCCCAGCCCTCGGTCTTGTCCAAGGTCAGGTCGTCACCCGTGGCCTGAAGATAGGCGCGGTAGGTCAGCAGGCTGCCCTGGCGGTCGAAGGCGCTCTTCGTCACAAGATTGATGGAGCCGCCGGTGCTGCTGGCGGGCATCTCGGGGGTGAGCGTCTTGTAGACCTCGACGGTCTCGACGTTGTTGATCGCCATCTGCTCGAATTCGAAACGGCGGTTGAGGTTGCCGGAGGTCGCGCTGGCAACGGGGTTGCCGTTCATGGTGACGTTGGTGAAGGCCGTGGACATGCCGCGCAAGGTGGCGGCGCGGGCGTCGTTGGCGTTGTAGTCGATGCCGACGCCGGGGAGGAACTTGATGTATTCGGCGGCGTTGCCTTCGGCGATGTCGCCGTATTGATCGCCGGCGGCGACGACCTTGACGTTATCGGACGCCTTCTGGAGCGCGATGGCCTGTGCCATGCCTTCCTTCGTGCCGGCGACCTTGAACTCAGAGAGCGTGACGACTTCCGCGGCGCCCAAACGCACTGCAACGGAGGCGCTCTGGCCAGCAGTGACGATGACGGGAGTGGTCTTGGTTTCAAAACCGGGATAGGTCACAACGACGTTGTGCGGACCGGCAGGCACGTCGCGCAACGTGAACGCTCCCTGGCGCTCCGTGGTGGTTTGCAGACTCGTGCCTTCGATGGAGACGTCGGCGCCCTCGAGGAGTTTTCCGGTGGAGGCATCGACGATACTGCCGGTGACGATCCCGCCGCTGGCTTGGGCGCGGAGGGAGGCCGGGGCGATGGTCAGGGCGAGGGCACAAAGGCCGGCGCCCAACCAGGTGCCCAGCCGATGGCTGAGCGGGGACAAGACACGAGCGGGGTAGGTTGTGATCATGGTAGGTTTGGTTCTGAGTTGCAGCCCGCGAATGCCCCCAACGATCCGACTGCGCGACGGAGCATGGTCCGGCGAATCAGCAAAATCCCCAGTGGTGTGGGTTGGGGAAACGGGTCCTAAGAAAGCAAACTGCGGGTGCCGCACGCTCTTGGCGCCCGTCACGGCAGTCAAATCAAAAAGCGGACACGTGTCCTTCTTGGCCCGAATCGCGGAAATCGGACCCGAGTTGGCGCGAGCTCTGTCAACCGCGGCGAGACCGGGTCATTTTCCGACGGGCAGCTCGATCGGGCGCACCCAGATATTGCGGAAGCTGACCGGACTGCGGTGGTCCTGCAGCAGCAGGGGAAGCTTGGCGGGATGCGCGGCGTAAGGTGGAAGTGTCGGTTGGTGGAAGGTCGAGCCATTCGGCGTGGGGCCGGTAAGCGCGACGTCATGCTGCACGAGCACGCCGTTGTGGAAGGCCGTGATCCGGGCCGGGCGGAGGAGGCGCCCGTCATCGGCAAAACGCGGCGCGAGGAAGACCGCATCGTAGCTTTGCCATTCGCCGGGGCTGCGGGAGGCATTCACGAGCGGCGCGTGTTCCTTGTAGATGGATGCGGCCTGACCGTTGACATAGGTCTGGTTGTCGTGGGACTCGAGGATCTGGATCTCGTAAAGCCCCATGAAAAAAACGCCGCTGTTGCCGCGGTCCTGGCCGGAGCCTTTGACGTCGGCCGGGATGCGCCACTCGAGGTGAAGTTGGACGTCGCCGAAGGCCTGCTTTGTCTGCAGGTCGCAGGGCGGCGTGGGAGCCCGGCTGGGAACGATGACCATCGCGCCATCCACGATTTTCCAGAGTTGGCCGTCGGCACGCACGGGCTTCCACGCGTCGAGGTTGGAGCCATCGAAAAGCACGATGGCGTCGGAGGGGATGCCACTCGCGGGAACGGTGACGACCGGCGGGACGGGCGACCACACCTCGGTGAGTTTTTCCGGAGCGACGGCACGCGGGGGCGGCGTCCCGGTCGGGGCGGGTTGCGCAACGGCAACCGCATGGAATGCGGCGGCCACGACGAGGGCGGGGATTTTGCGGGGCATGGCGAAAATCAGGCGTGAGGTAAGCGCGCGGATGCCACACCTTCGAGGACGAAATGAGCCTCCCGCCGCCCAACATCCTGTGGATTGTGACCACACAGTGGCGGGCGCAGGCGTGCGGCTACGCCGGTGACCCCAACGCGCGGACGCCGCACCTCGACGCGCTGGCGGCGCAAAGCGTGAACTATACGCAAGCGGTCACGCCGCACCCGTTCGGGCCGTTTGCGCGCGCGGCGATGCTGACCGGCGTCCCGTCGCCGGCGAACGGCGTGCGCGACTACTTCGATCCGCTGCCGGCCGCCGCGCACACGATTGCGCGTGAGCTCACGGGGCGGGGCTACACGACGGGGTTCTTCGGCAAGTGGCACCTGGGGCGGCGTGACCCGGGTGCGCCGCTCGTCGGCGACGTGCATGCACGCACCGTGGTCCCGCCGGGGGCCCGGGGAGGGTTCGAGACGTGGGAGGGCTTCGAGAGCGGCTTCTTGTTGAACGACCCGTGGCTGCATGGTTCACGCCTCGGCCTGCCGCAAAGGTTTCCCGGTTATCAGAGCGACGTCGTCTGCGAGCGGGCGGCGGCATGGTGGGGTGGAACGCGACCGTGGTTTGCGGTGGTGAGCGTCGAGTCGCCGCACCCGCCTTACGATGCGCCGGCGGCGGGAGTCGCGACCCGCGACCCGCGGGAAATTGCGCTGCCGGCGAATGTGCCGCGGGGCGGCGAGGCGGAGGCAAGAGCGCGGCGGGAACTCGCGGGATATTATGCGCACATCGAGGCGACCGACCGGGCGATCGGCCGAAAGCTTTTGCCCGGGGTGCCGGGGAACACGGTCGTCGTTTTTACGAGCGTGCACGGCGACATGCACGGCGCGCACGGACTTTTCCGGAAAGGGTGGCCGCAGGAGGAATCGGTCCGGGTGCCGCTGTTGGTGCGGGTGCCGGGAGAGCGGCCGCGTCGTGACGCAGCGATGGTGTCGCTGCTGGATCTGCCGGCGATGACGCGGGCCTGGGCGACGGGGGAGCCGCCGGTCCCCGCGCGCTCCCACCGCTTGATTTCCATGCCGAGCGTTGTGGCGCTGCCGCACCAATGCGACCGGGTCTGGCGGGGCGTCCGGACGGCGACACGGAAACTCGTGGTCGACGAGGGCGGTCGCCCGTGGCTGTTTTATGACCTGTCGCGCGATCCGCTCGAAATCGAAAACCTCGCCGCCGACGCTGCGAGGGCGGCCGAGATTACGGCATTGCGCGTCCGGGCGGGCCTGTGACCGGGGCTGACGTCGCGAATGTTTTCGTTCAGGAATTGTCCGGGCGCTTGGCGCGGTAGGAGACGACGAGATCGCGCGAAAACAGCAGCGAACACAGCCACGGCAGCATCACGGCGGACATGCCGAGGACGAGCGGGATTATCATTTTTTTCCCACCGAACAGGATTCCGAGAGCGAACAACGTCAGCGACAGCGTGGGAAAAAACGCCAGGGGCGTGCGCGAGCCACCGGCCACGATGATGGCGAGCAGGACGGGGAACGCTGCAATCGTGGGCGAGTAGACCCCGAAGACGAGGCCGCTGACAAACGTGAAGGGCGCGTGCGCGGAATCGCGCTCCTTGCAGACGAATGTCTGGAGCAGGACGGCAAGGCACAGCACGGCGCCGCGCGTCAGGAAAACCGAGTAGCGCATCAGTCCATGGGCGGCGGGATCGGACGCAAGGGCATCGACCAGCAGCCAGCCGCCGAGCGCGGCGCGGCCGGCGTCGATGGTATGCAGGCCCAGCTTGAGAATCTGCGACCAGTGCGTGTCCCAGTCGCGGGCGATCGGCCGGTAGCGGACCTTTTTTCCGTGAAACAGTGCGATCGGTGTGAGCAGCAGGACGAGGGCCGAGGAAAATCTGATCCAGTCAATGAGCATCAACCAGCAGTGTGAATGGGCGGGCGGGCGCATCGCAAGCGCCGCGAGGCCGGGTTCAGCCGATGACTTGGGGCGCGGAACGGCTGGCGGAGGGCTTCCCGAACTGGCGACGGATGGCCGCGGAGATCTCGTGCATCTTCACGGGCTTGGAAATATAATCGTCCATCCCGGCGGCCAGACACAGCTCGCGGTCGCCCTGCATGGCGTTCGCGGTGAGCGCGATGATCTTGGGCTGGCGGTCCGCCGGCAGGCGCGTGCGAATCCGGCGGCTGGCCTCCAGGCCGTCCATTTCCGGCATCTGGAGATCCATCAGCACGAGATCGTAGCGCCGGTGCTCCAGGGTGGTGATGACCTCGAGGCCGTTGGCGACGGCATCGGCGCGATAACCGAGACGCTCGAGGAAACGCAGGGCGACCTTCTGGTTGACGGCGTTGTCCTCGGCGAGCAGCACCTCGAGCGGGAACTCTTCCGCGAGCGGGCGCTCGCCGCTGCGGCCGGCGGCGGCGGCGGCGGCCAGGGCGGGATTGAAGAGCGTGCCGATCGCGTGAACGACCGAGCTCGTGCGCAGCGGTTTCGACGTGCTGGCGAACGGCAGCCCGTCGCCGGGCGGGAAAGGGGCGGCCTGGCCGAACGGAAACATGACGAGCCGGGCGCATTTGATCGCGGCGAGGGCGGCGATGGGTGCCGGAGCTTCCGTCTCGCCTCCATCCACGATGAGCAAGGCCGGCGGCGCGCTCCGGGCGGCCACGGCCTCGAGTGCGGCGGCGACATCCGGGACGACGGTGCAGGGGGCGCCCCATTTTTCGAACAAGGTGCGCAGTCGTTGCCGCCCCACCGGATGATCCTCGACGCACAACACGCCGCCCGCGCGGAGGCGCTCGGGCAACACCGGCAGGCCCGAATCGGTGGAAACCGGCGCGGGTTCGGACTGGATCGTGAAGATGAACGCGGAGCCTTCGCCCACGACGCTCTCGACGCGGATTGCGCCGCCCATGAGTTCGCAGAGCCGCTGGCAGATCGCGAGGCCGAGGCCCGTGCCGCCATATTTGCGCGTCGTGGAGGAATCGACCTGGCTGAACGCCTTGAACAGGCGGTCGACGCGCCCGGGGGGAATGCCGATGCCGGAGTCGCGCACGGTGAACTCGAGGATGAGCCGCGTGGGATCCGGCGGGAGTCCCGGGTCGAAGCCGAGCGGCGCGGGCTCGCGCACGGCGCGGCGGACCTCGAGGGCGATGCTGCCGTTCGGCGTGAACTTCACGGCGTTGTTGACGAGATTGACGAGCACCTGGCGCAGGCGCGTGACGTCGCCCACGATCCACGCGGGCACGTCGGCCGCGACGTGATAGACGAGCTCGAGTCCCTTCGACGAAGCCTGAAGGGCGAAGAGGTCCAGCGCCTCCTCGATGCAGAGCGCGAGCTCGAACGGCGAGCGCTCGAGTTCCATCTTGCCGGACTCGATCTTCGAGAAGTCGAGGATGTCGTTGATGATCGTGAGCAGCGCCTCGCCCGACGTGCGGATGGTGTTGACGAAGTCGCGCTGCTCGTGGCTGAGCGTCGTTTCCATCAGCAGGCTGGTCATGCCGATGACGCCGTTCATCGGCGTGCGGATTTCGTGCGACATCGAGGCGAGGAAGTCGCTCTTCGCGCGGGAGGCGTCGTCGGCCTCGGTCTTGGCGCGGCGGAGCTGCAGCTCGGTCTCGACGCGCGCGGTGATGTCGGTCTCGACGGCGATGAAATTCTCGACGTCGCCGCTCGCGCCGCGGACGGGCTGGATTTCGATGTGTAGGTGGAACTTCCGGCCGGACTTCGAATAATTGACGACGTCGGTGCTGATGCCGTGGCCGCGGGCCATCGCGGCGCGGATGCGGACGATGGTGCGCGGGTTGGTCTCGGGCCCGATCATGAAGTGTGCGGGATTCTTCCCGACGACCTCGTCGAGCGAGTATTCCATGACGCGGCAGAACGCCTCGTTGGCCCACTCGATCCGGCCGTCGGGCGAGCCGATCAGCACGGGGTTGTCGGTCTTGGCGGCGACGAGCGAAAGCTTGCGGGCCTCGGCCTGGCTCTCGCGCAACGCGAGCTCGGCCTCGCGGCGGGCGGTGATGTCCTGCACCGTGCCGATGATGCGGGTGGGCCGGCCGTCATGGCTCGTCGCGACAGACTTCGCGCGCGTGTAGACCCAGCGCCAGTCGCCGCTGCGGGCGCGCACGCGATACTCGGGCTCGATGAAGGACGCGATGCCGTTCAACTGGGACTCGGTGCGGCGGCGGTAGAGCGGAAGGTCCTCGGGGTGGATCAACGACTGCCAGGCCTCGACGGTGGACGGCATCCGGCCGTGTTCGAAGCCGAGCATGGCCCACAAGCCGGGGCTGTAGTAGACGTGGCCCGCGGCGACGCTCCACTCGAAGATGCCGATCTGCGTCGAGTCGAGCGCGAGGCGGAGGCGTTCGTCGGAGACCTTGAGGCGGGCCTCGACGCGCCGGCGTTCCTCGTTTTCGGCGAAGAGTTTCTTGTTCGAGAACTCGGCGGAGCGCTGGCCGGCGCGGGCGCTGCGGGCGAGATGAACGCTGAGGCCAAGGAGAATCGTGATGCCGAAGCCCGCCGCGAGTGCGAGTTCGGGCAGATAGCGGCGGTCTTTTTCCAGCGCGGCATCCGACGGCGTGAGACTCAGGCGCATCCGGATCCGATGATCCTCGAGGGTGACGGTCTTGTCGGTCGTGAGCGTGTCGTCGCGATGGGGATCCGCGGCGTCCGACGAGAAAACCGGTTCGCCGCCGATGGCGATCGCGACGAAGTAGTCGGTGTCGAGACGGTCGAGACTGTCGCGCAAGGCGAGGATGGAGTCGAACAACGGCTTGTAGAGAAACTCCGCGGCGAGGTAACCCACGGGTTTGCCGGCCCGCAGCACCGGCGCGTAAATCACCAGCCCGTTGTCCGCGCGCTGGTTCGCCGGGTTGACGATGCTGACGGTGGCGGAGACGAACGGGACACCCGAGGTCCGCACGGCGTCGAGCGCGGCGGCCCGCGCCGGCACGGAGCCGTGATCGAATCCGATGGAGCCCTCGGTGCCCGCGGTCGGATAGGTCCAGACCGTGTGCCGCGTGGTGTCGACGAAGGAGATCGACATGCAGCCATGCGCGCCGGATTCCTCGGTCAGGAGTTTGCTGGCGTCGAGTTGCTGGTCGACGGTGGAATTGTCCGGCCGGTCGCCCCAGGTGCGGGCGAGGCGTTCGCACTGGTTGATCTCGTGATCGAGCTCGCCCTTGATCGTGATCGCGAGCGAGGCCATGGCGTTGTTGGTCCGCTGGCCGATGTAGTAGCGTTCGCGCTCGCGCAGGCCGATCCAGAGAATGACGGTGAGTGTCAGGCAGCCGATGACCGCCGGCATGGGCGACCAGGTGGGCGGCCCGCCGCCGATCTTCACGCTCTCGCGCCAGCCGAGGAGAATAAGCGCGAGGCCGAGCAACAGCAACGCGAGGGCGGCCACGGGCGACGTCGCGGTATTCGTGCCCCACCGGAACACCGCGGGCAGGCCCGTGGCGTAGCCGAGCAGCGTCGAAAAACCGGCCGAGGCGATCACCGAACCGACCACGGCCTCGGCGAACAGCCGCGCGCGCGCGCCGCGGTCGAACGCGCGCCACGCCAGCGCCAGCCCGGCCAGCGCGAGACACGTGGCGACCATCGACGCCATGCGGCCGGGTTCTTCCGTGCCGGCCAGCAGGTGGTCGCGCACAAACAGTTCGTCGAGGTGAAGATTCTGCCGCAGGATCGATTCCGCCAGGGTGAGAAGTCCGATGGCCGCGGAAATGGCGGCGAGCAGCGCCACCCGCCGGCGACCGAATTCCAAGCCGAGCAGGGCGATCCCGAGCAGGAGAAAGCCGAGGGCCGCGTTGAACTTCATCGCCGAGAGGTCGGGCTGGTCGACAATGGGCCGCAGCAGTTCGTCGATTCCCAGCCACCAGCCGGCGAGCGTGCCGGCGCTGATGACGACGAGCACGATGGCAAGCGTCAGCAGACTGCGCTCCAGCCAGGAGCGCCTCGGCAATGTCGGCATCGAATCCATTAAGGTATTTTCCCTACAAAAACATCCGCTTGTCGGCTGGGCAATGTGTTTTCCGGGCAGGCCGTAGTGACCGCACGATGGCGGCAGCAACTGGATCGCTCGATCAAGGCGCCGGCGGAGCCGGGGTTTCCGGTGCAGGCGTGGTGGTGGCGGGAGGAGGTGTTTCCGCCGGCGTTCCAGGCGTGGGAGCCGGCGGCGGGGCGGGGGCGGTCTCGCCCGGCTTCGGGGCGGGTGGAGTTTCACCGGGCGCCAGCGAGCGCAACAAGTTCGTCGGACCGACGGTCAGCGCGAACGACGGTTTGTCGAGGGGGCCGGTGATGTTGACCTCGAAGACTTCCGAGAGCGGTGCGAGCACGACGCCGACGACGCTCTTGAGGATGTTGCCGCTTTCATGGAAGGGATAGATCTTCGCCTTGAAATCCAGGTTGCCGCGATCGAGCGCGTAGTCGCCGTGGGCATCGATGGCGGAGTTCGCCCCGCGCAGGCTGAAATCCGGAAACGTGAGCTTGGCGCCGTCGATCTTGAAGCTGGCGTGCGCGGACGTGAAGCGCAGCGCGGTGAACTTGAGCACTTCCGACAGCAGGCCGAGCAACGGCACCTCGCCGATCTCGGCGCCCGACAGCGTGGCCGTGCCGTCGCCGTGATAGCTGAACGGGTCGTCGTAGCGGCCCTCCGCGACGGCGGTCAGGTCGAGGCGCACGTTGGTCCGCTCCTTGACGAATTTTCCCGGCGCCGGCGGCGGGGCGTTTTTGCGCCGCGCCGAGAATTCCTGCAGCGTCGTGGCGATCCGGCTGAGGTTGGCGTCCTTGAGGGCGGAGTCGAACCGGATGCGCCGGGCGGCGCCATCGCCCCAGACCTTCGCCCGGCCCGTGGCGACGCCGCCGGCGAAACCGGCGCGCAGATTGTCGATCGTGATCTCGTCGTCGTGCACGGCCGCCGTGAACGCGACGTTGTCGAGCGGGAAATCGCGGAACCGGAACTCGCCCGGCGAACGAACCTCGAGGCGGACGTCGTGATGCGGGCCGCCGGGTGCCGTGGGTCCATCGAGGCGGCCGTGGAGCTGGAGCGCGGGCGGTTGCGCGAACTTGAACGGCTCGAGCAACGCGGCGCCGGCGGGACCCATCATCGGCGTGGCCGTCGCGGGATCGACCGAGGACGCGAGGTCGAATTCGAGGCGGCGCCACGCGAAAGTGTCCGGGTCGGTCGTATAGGTGAACGTGCCCTGCACCGCACCGTCGCCCTGCGTGCCCACGACCTCGAGGCCGTCGTAGAACGCCGGCCGGATAAAAAGCAGCGTGCGCACGCGGTCGAATTTCACGCCGCGAATCACCGGGCCGACCGGGTCGGCGTAGACAAACACGCGGGACTGCTGCGGGTCCTTCCAGCGTCCGCTCACATCGACGCTTGCCAGCGGGGGGGCGACGGGAAACTCGAATTGCTCGAAGAAGCGGGTCCACCAGCCGGCGTGAAACCAACCCGCGATGTCGAGCGGCCGCAGCCGGCCCTGCAGCAGGAAGCGATAGTCGAGGGTCTTGAGGTCCTGGTCGTAGGTGCCGCGCGCGAAATCGTCGCCGAGGCGCGCCCACGCCTCGGGCGCATGCACGTGGCGGCCGTCGAACTCGACGACCGCGCGACCCTCGTCGAGCCGCACGTGGTAGGCGTCGATGTCGCGGAGCGCGACGTGGGCGGTGAGTTTTTCGAATTTCCAGCCGGGGCCGAACAACGCCTCGCCATCGGCGCAGTCCAGCGCGCCGAAGTCGAAGAATTTTCGCACGTCCACCTGCAGGTGTTCGCTGATCGGACCGAGGATGGCCGGTGCGATCGCGCCCGCGAAGCGGAGCAGCGCGGTGCGACTCGTGAAGTCCGCCTCCGCGTGCACGGCGAGGGGTGCGCCCATGATGTCGGCGACCACGTCGGTCGCGAGGACCGGCAGCGGGCCGGGCTTGAGCCGGGCCACGAGGGCACGGGCGGAAAAACCGGCGGCGTCGAGCGCGGCGGCGCTGAGGTCCGCCTCGAGCGGTTCGAAGCCGAAGGCCGCGGGCCGGAGCGTGCCGCGGATCGAGATGCGGGCGTTCCGGGCCGTGGCGTCAAAGGGCAGGAGCAGCTCACCGGCGGTGACCTCGAGGCGCGCCGCGACCGGGGCGTCGCCAAACAGCGGAAACTGCGTGTCGACCCGGAGGTCGCGGGCCTGCACGGCGAGCGGTTGCCCGAGCTTCACGCCGCGGGCGAACAGCGTCACGGTGGCGACGGCGAGTCGTTCATCGGAGGGCGCGAGGTCGAGGTCCAGCGCCGGACCATCGAGGGTCGAGAGCTTGGCGGCGGTGGCGACCAGCTCGCGGCAGATCGCCGGAAAATTCCGCGCGAGGAACTCGCCGACCGGCAGCGGCGCGGCGGCGGTGGGAGCGAGGCGGGGAAGACGCACGGCCCCGCGGGCGGCGACCACAATCCCCGCAACCCGGCCGGAAAACTGGGTGACCGCGACTTCCTGTCCGCGCGGCACAAACACGGCGTCGAGGTCGCGCAGGACGTCGTCCGCCCGGCCGGAAGGCGACAGCATGGCGGGGACGGCGAGGCTGGCGCCGGTCACGCGGACCTCGCGGGGTTCGAACCGGCCGAGGGCGAGGGCCCACGGGTCGAGGCGGGCGTAGATGGCGCGCATCGCGACGACCGGCTCGGCAAACGCGGGGAGCGACAACTGCACGTCCTGGATGAGCACGCGGCCGGTGGGATCGAACGAGGTGCGGCCGAACGTCGCGTGGATGCCGGAGGCGGCGAGCCGCTCCTCGAGGCCCCGCAGCAGGAATCCGGGCACCTGGAGCTCGTTGGTCGAGGCGATGTAAATCTGCAGCGCGAGAAGCAGCGCAAGGCCCAGCCAGAGCGTCCACACGGCGAACGCGAGGATGGCGCCGCCGCAAGACCGCGCGCCCTGCCGGAGGAGTTGAAGCGGGCGGCTCATGTCGGCTACTGGGAAATCGCGCGGGGCACGCCGGGTAAGACGGCGGGACTATGGCTTGGATTCGCGGTCGGCCGGCGGCGGCCCGGGATCGCGCGGCCCGTAGATCAGCTCCTGCAGATCGTCGAAGAGGGGTTGCTCGAGCTGGAACACGAGACCGAGCTCGGACGAGCCGGCATAGCGCTCGGCGCCGCCGACGCGCTCGGTAAGCAGAAGCTTGAGGGTGCTGGTCTGTTCGCCGCCGGCGCCGCCGGGCAGCGAGGCGGTGACATCGAGGCGATATTTCCACGGGCGCTCCTCGCCGGCGACCACGATCCTGTCGGTGAAGGTGTCCTGCAGGAAACTCCGGGCGCGGATCACGCGAAGGTGCTCGAGCAGATGCTGGAGCGCCTCTTTCTTTTTCGGCGGCTCGGCCGCGAGCACGGTCTCCCAGGTTTCGCCGGCGGCGAGCGTGTGCGAATAGAGCGGGGTGGCGTCGTCGCCCACGGGCGCGAGCGTGAGCGCCGTGATGCGGGCGGGCGGGCGGAATTCGCGCACGGTGCGTTCGCGCCACGCGCGGGACACGACGGGCAGCTCACGTTCAAAATCGAAAGTGACGCCGTAGACGGAGCCGTGCGGGTATTGCACGGGATCGACGCGGGCGTAAACCCGGTGATCCGTGTCGGTGCCGAGCTGGAGCACGAGCGTGGAATTCCTGGGCGTTCCGGCGGCCGCGTCGGTTTTGCCCGGGGTGATGTCCGAGAGCGCGAGGGTGATTTCGCGTTCCGGCCGCTTGAAACCCCATTTTTCAATCTGGCTGTCCGTGGGGCCGTCGTTCTCGAACGTGTCGGCCGAGAGCGTTCGCAGCTGGTCGTTGAGCAGGCGCTGCACGGCGGCGCCGTCGGCGGGAAGGGTCCTGGCGGTCTGGGCCGCGTCGTCGCGGCGGACCAGCTGCCAGTCGCCGCCGCCGGTGGCGGCGCCCGCCTGGTCGAGGCGCTGCAGCGTGAGCGTGGGCTGGTTGGGCTCCAGGGGCGCGGCGATCGTGATCGCCGTGACGGCCCGCGGATCGAAATCGAGGATCCGCCGTTCGCGGAGTTTCACCGGGGCGTTGAGCAACGTGTCGAGCAGCGGCGCGGGGATGGCGACGGTGAAGAGCGCGTCGCGGCCGTCGAGCTGCGCATAGTATTCGACGTCGGCGTCCGGTTTCGCCGGGGGCGCGGCCGGGGCGGAGCCGGCGGGTGGAGGTGGCGCGGCTGGGTTCACGCGATCCCAGAGGATGAGTTTCTCGCTGCGGTTGTTGCCCTCCAGCGTGACGCTCAGGACCGGCATGGCGGATGGCCCGGTGGCGGGCGGGCCGGGCGGGTTGAAGGTCCTGGGCTGCAGGCTGTCGAGGTTGCTGATCGCGATCTCGATGGCGGACTTGCTGCCGCGGCCGCTAAAGGGCGTCTCGAAGCTCCAGCGCGTGCCGTCGTTGCGCACCAGCATGGGCACGCCGCTGCCGCGCACGCTGAGCGAGCGTGCCTCGAAGACCGGGATGGTGAAAAGCGAGGCGGCGCGGAGCTGGTCGGGGGCGAGGGAGAGGGTGTCGACCAGCGTGCGGCTGACGACGTGGATGCGCTGGCCGTCCGGCGACAGGATGTAGAGGCGGTTGCCGGATTTCGTGGAGTCGCCGATCTGCAGCTTGTAAACGGCCTTGCCGGCGGCGCCGGGATCGCCGGAGGAGAAGGCGACGGTGAGCTTCGGCTGGTCGAGGCCGTAGTCGGAGAGCTTCTGGCCGTTCTGGGCGAGATCCTTCGTGCTGAAACTGCTGTCGTGCTCGAGCAGCGTGAGTTCCTGGACGATGCTGCGGATGGCATTGGGGTTGGCGGGCCACTCGATCGGCTTGGTGAGCCACCACGTGTCGCCGCGGCGCATCGCGCTGAAACTGCCGCCCGGGGTCACGCTGGTGACCTCGAGCGAGCGGATGTCGGCGGCCTCGGGACCGAGCACGCGGCGGCGGACCTCGCGCAACTGGTCGTCGGTGCGCCACGCCCGCTCGAACTTGAAGATGAAAAAGAACAGCGCGACGTTCAGGAACACGAGGACGAGCGTAACTTTGGTTCTCACGGCGGCGGAAAGGTGGAGGGTTAGCGGCGGCGCGTCCAGTAGACGAGGAGGCCGAGGGCGGCGGCGATGCCGGGAAGGGCGAGGAGGAGGGTGTAGCGAAGGTGGAGCAGGCTGCCCGCACTGAGCGAAAGCTGGTAGCGCTCGATCGGCCGCGCGGGAATCTTCAACTGGGCCTCGTGATCCGTCATCCAGTTGACGGCGCCGATGAAGACGGGGAGGTTGCCCGCGAAGGCGTAGCGGTTGTTGGCGACGAGGTCGCCGGTGCCGATGACGACGAGCCGGCCGCCGCGCACGCTGACGGGCAGGTTGTCGCGCGGCGCGACCCGCTCGGACGCGACGATGACGCCGAGCGCATCGGGCGGATCCATGCCGGCCAGCGGGTGGATGTTGCCGCGGTTGGCATAGTTGGGCTGCTGGCCGTGAAACACGCCGACGTCGCCCCAGGCCGTCGGGGAACTGGCCGCAAGGGTGACCGTGCTGAGGCCGCTGCTGGTGGTGCGGCCGGGATCGGGGCGCACGCTCCGCGTGAGCCCGAAGCGGAGCCAGAGGCCGGCATCGTATAATCCCTGCATGATCGGATTGCCCTTGCGAAAATGGTGGATGAGGAGGTCGCCCGTGTCGGTGAGATTCTCCGCCCCGGTGTCCCAGACGATGTCGTTGTCGACGAGCACGCCCCAGTCGTAGAACAGGTCGTCGAGCCCGAGGTCGATCGCGCTGGGACCGGGCGCGAGCAGGACGATGAGGCGGCCGGCGTCGTCGCGGAGGTAGCGCCGGAGGATTTCCTGTTCCGCCGGCGTGTAGCGGGCCTGCGGAGCGACAATGACGACCAGCGCGGCGTCCTTCGGGACGCCGCGCTCGATGCTGAGGTCGATGCCGATGACGTCGAAATTGAGATCCTTGAGCTTGTCGCGGACGGCGGAGAGGCCCTTGCGCGGATCGGGGTCCTCCGGCTTGGATTCGCCATGTCCGCGGAGAAAGTAGATTTTCTGCCGTTCGGGGTTCGAGACATCGAGGATCGCGGACGTGAGCTTTTGTTCGCCTTGGAACGCGGCGCGTTTCTGTTCCTTCAGCGCGTAGAGGCTGTCGACGGTGAGCACTTCGCGCCGGTCGCGGCAGAGCAGGACGATGGCGTTGGGCTGGTCGACGCCGAGCTCCTCGGCCTTGCGGCGGTTCAGGTCGACGTCGAGATACTCGACGGTGATCCGGCCGTTGGGATTGGATTCGGTGGCGTGGGCGTATTCGCTGAGCAGGCCGGAAACGAGGGGGTTGTCGCCGTCGGAGGGAAACGTCGCCACGATCCGGACGGGGCTCGGGAGATTCTGCACCCACGCGAGCGTCTCGGGCGACAGCGAGTAGCGCCGGTGCGCGGTGAGGTCGAACCGCAGGGGATGGTTGCGCGCGAGATAGTTGAGGCCGGCGAAAAAGGTGAAGAACAGCAGGGCCTGCAGCACGAGGTTGAACGTGCGGAGCCAGCGGGAGGTGCGGAAGCTGTCGAGGCGGGCCATGAACGAATCTACGGGCGGGAGGAGGAAGCCGGGGACATGAGGGACGGGCGGACGCTCACGAGTGGAGCACCTTGGCCTCGACACTGAAGATGCTGAAGATCAGCGCCAGCACCGTGCTGCTCACGTAGAAGAGCAACTCCCGCGTGTCGACGATGCCGCGCGCGAAGTCGTCCCGATGCGCCCAGACATGGCCGTATTCGATGGCGTTTTTCAGCGGCAGGAACGAATCCCGGTCCAGCCAGGGCGAGTCCGACAGCGCGTGGCCGCCGATGATGAGCAGCGCCAGCGCCACGCAGCTCAGGATGCCCGCGACGGACTGGTTGCGCGTGAGCGAGCTCGTGAAGACACCGATCGAAACGAAGAGCAGGCCCGAGACCGCGATGAACAGGTATCCGCCGAGGAGCGGCCCGGCATCGACGAATTGCACGTCGCCGGAAAACCGCTGGAGCACATAAAAAAAGCTGCCCGTCGAGCCCCACAGCGCGAGGTAGAGCAGGTAGGCGGCGCCGAATTTCGCGAGCACGACCTCGGTCGTGGTGATCGGGGCGGTGAGCAGCGTCTCGATCGTGCCGAGCCGGCGTTCCTCGGCGAGGCACTTCATGGTGAGGAGCGGCACCATCACGCACACGGGCAGCCAGAAGAGCTGGAAGTAGACATCGATGGGGGAGATTTCCTGCGGCGCGGCGCTGTAGGCCTCGAGAATCTTGGTGAACACCAGGCCCATGAACCCGAGAAACAGCGTCGCAGCCACGTAGGTCGCCGGGCTGACCAGCAGCATCCGGATCTCGTGGCTGAGCAGGGTGAAAAAATGCTTCATGGGGCGAACGGCGGGCGGTCCCTCATGCGGCGGGCTTGTCCCGGGGCACGGCGGCCACGACATCCCAGCTCCGGCGGGTCGCCGCGAGGAAAACCTGCTCGAGCGTCGGCTGCGTGCGGGTCAGCGCGCGCACGCGGATGCCGCGGGCGGGAAGCTCCCGCAGCAGGGTCTCGCCGAGGTCTTCGTCGCGCTCGGTCGCCAGCGTGACGGTGCGGAAACCATCGGCGCCGGGCTCGCCCTGGGCGGTCACGTGCAGCGTCGGATCGAGGGCGACGAGCGGCGCGGACAGGGCGGCGAAGTCGCCCGCGGCCTGCAGTTGATAATTGGAATGGCCGAACAGCTCGCGGCGCAGGTCGGCCGGCGTCCCCTGGGCGACGACGCGGCCCTGGTTGATGATGAGCACGCGATCGCACGTCATCTCGATCTCCGGCAGGATGTGCGAGGAAATGAGGACGGTCATCCGGCCGCGCAGGCTGGCGATGAGATCGCGGACGATGAGGATCTGGTGCGGATCGAGGCCGATGGTCGGCTCGTCCATGATGATGACGGGCGGCTCGGCGAGGATGGCCTCGGCGATGCCGACGCGCTGACGAAAGCCCTTCGAGAGCTGGCCGATGATTTTATGGCGGACGCGTTTCAGGTCGCTCAGCTCGAGCACCTCGTCGATGCGCGGGCCGAGATGGCGGCGGGGAATCTCCTTCAGGCGCCCGCGGAAATAAAGATACTCGGACACGCGCATGTCCTCGGGCAGGGGGTTGTTCTCCGCCATGTAGCCGATGCGGCGCTTGACGTCGTCGGACTGCGTGGCGACAGGGAGACCGCAGATCTGCACGTCGCCGGAGGTGGCGGGCAGGTAGCCGCAGAGGATGCGCATCGTGGTGGACTTGCCGGCGCCGTTGGGGCCGAGGAAGCCGATGATTTCGCCCCGGGCGACGGTGAAACTGATGTCGCTGACCGCGGTGACCCCGGCGTAGACCTTGACCAGGTGGGAGACTTCGATGGCGGGCGGCAGTTCAGGCATCTTTACTGGGAACGCTACTCTGCGCCAAAGTTCGCCCGGCATTCGAGGGGAAACTGGTGCTCATGCGCGAAGCCGCGGTCAGGCCGTTTTCTCCAGCGTGACTTCGCCGGCCCGAAAACGCTGGGTGCGGCCGTGGTCGTCGCGCAGGAGCAGCGCGCCCTCGTCGTCGAGGCCGGCGACCGTGCCGTGATGGCGGCGGCCCGCCTCGAGGAGGGTGATGGGCTTGCCGCGGAGCACGTCGTAACGATGCCAGAGGTCGGCGAACGTTTTCATGTAGGAACCGTCGGAGAAATTATCGTAGGCGAGCAGCACGCGGCCGAGCAGCGCGGCGGCGAGGCGGTTGAAATCGAGCGGGACGCCGGAAACCTCGGCGAGCGAGATGGCGCGGCGGGCGAGATCGCCGGGCCAGCCGCCCGCGGGGCTGTTGACGTTGAGGCCGAGGCCGAAGACGAGGTCGCGGATCTGGTCGGCGTCGACGCGGGCCTCGGTCAGCATGCCGCCGGCTTTGCGGCTGCCGAAGAGGATGTCGTTGGGCCATTTCAGGCCGGGGGTGACGTGGGCGAAGTTGGCGAGGAATTCGCAGACGTTGAGGCCCATCCAGAGGGTGAACGCGCCCATGCGCTCCGGCGGCACCCGCGGGCGGAAGGCCACGCTCACGTAGAGATTGCCGTTCGCCTCGCTGTGCCAGGCGCGGCCGAGCCGGCCGCGGCCGTGGGTCTGCCGGCGCGCGACGACGGCGAACGGCGCGACGCGGCCGGCGGCGAGCTGGCGGACGGCCTCGTCGTTGGTGCTGTCGACCTCGTCGAGCACGAGCAGCGAGAAGCCGCGCGGGTGGACCTTGAGCTGCGTCTCGATCAGCGCGGCGTGCGGGGCCGAGGGGCGGCCGACGAGCCGGTAGCCGCGCGCGCGCTGGGCCTCGAACGCGAAGCCGGCCGCGCGGAGCTTTTCCATGTGCTGCCAGACGGCGACGCGGCTGACGCCGAGCTTCGCGGCGAGGGCCGAACCGGAGAGCCAGTTGGGCTCGCGGGCGAGGAGTTCGCGGAGGATGAGGTGTTCGGCGGACGTCACGGGCTGGGGGGAGAGAAGTGCGTGGTTGAAAGGGAAAGCGCGTTGCGCACGCTGGCGCAAATGTCATTTGCGGAATTCCAGCAATCCATGACAGACGCCGCGGCACCGCCGGAGGGTGCGAGCGGCGCGGTGCAGGCGCTCTGGCACGACGGGCGCGGGGACTGGGATCGCGCCCACGCCTGTGCGCAGGCGGATGGCGGATCCGAGGGCGCGTGGGTTCACGCGTATCTGCACCGCAAGGAAGGCGACGTGGGCAACGCGGGCTATTGGTATGCGCGCGCCCGGCGGCCGATGCCGGCGGCGGACGTGACGCTCGAGGCGGAGTGGACGGCGATCGCGCGGGAGCTGCTCGGGGAACGGTAGCCTGGCGGCGGCCCGCGGCTATCTCGACTTGTTGCTCCAGCCGAGGTCACTCCAGTGCATGAAGGTTTGCTGCACCTCGCTCTTGAACGCGGTGCCGGCCGACGGGTCGGAGGTCTTGAGCCAGTTCGCGTATTCCGAAAACTCGGCTTTGTTTCTCAACCGTTCATCCTCCGCGAACTGCGCCATCGCGCTGGCTTCCGCCGAGGGAAGAAGCAGCGCGAGGGGAGTAAACCCGACGAGGCGGGTGAACGCACGATACCACTCCGGATAGTATCGTTTCGCGAGGCGGCGGCTGAGGGCGCGCGGGGTGTAGATATCCTGCTCGCGGAAAACGGGCGGCCGCGCCTCCTGCACGATGTAGGCGGGCAGGCGGACGATATCGTTTTGCGGCTTGTCCGTCTCGCGGAGACCGGGCGCGCGCTTCGCAGCCTTGGGTCCGGTGGCAGGAGGAGCCGGGGCGACGGGCGGCAGGGCGGCCTTGAGCATGGCGGCAACCGCCGGAGACACCGCGCGGGTCGGCGCCGGCGGGGATGACGCGGCCGGCTGGCCGTGGACCACGACGGCGGAGATCAGCACCAACGCGGGGAGAGAACGGCGCATGGAACCGAAAGGGAGACAATCGGAACCGCCGCGGGTTGCGACTATCTTTTGCGCCGGAAGGCAGGCCCGGGCGGGCGCGGGCGGAATCGGCGCTATTTCGAGTTGCCGGCGTTCCAGCCCATGTCGCTCCAGCGCATGAAGGTCTGCTGCGCATCCTTCTTGAGCTGGGTGCCGGCGGCGGGATCGGCCTTCATGACCATGTTGGTCTGGTCGGCGACGTCGGCCATGTTCTTCAAGCGCTCGTCCTCGGCATACATCGCGAGCGCGCGGTCCTCGTTCGAGGTGCCGCCGAGGAGGCTGAACGGATGAAACAGCGGGAGCGTGAAACGGTTCAGTGCGCGGTCGGTCTCGGTGAGGTAACGCCGCATCGCGATGTTGGCCAAACCCTGCTTGGTATTGATGTCGCGCTCGCGGAAGATGGGCGGCTTGGGTTCGCGCACGATGAATTTCGGCAGGCGCACGATCGTGTTCTTCGGCTTGTCGATGTCCCGCATGTCGGGGAGATCCTCCTCGGGCGTCTTTTCGACCGGCTTGGGCGGCGTGTATTTCGGCATGTGCGCCGCGAGGGCGGCGGCCACGCCGCTGGAGATGAGCCGCTCGTGCGGGGGCGCGGCGGTCGCGGCGGCGGTCGGGGTCGAAGGCCCGTCGCCCGGTGTGACGGCGGGGGCCGGAGAGGCGGATTGCGCGCGGGCCGTCGCTCCCAGCGCGAGCAACGCGATGGCAGGAAGCAGGCGGGCAATGCGGGCAGGATGAACCATGGAGTAACTGAAACTTGATGCGACCCGGGGTTCCACGCAACCGTGGAAAAAACCGACCCCGGGCCCGGAGGGGGTCACATTGCGGGAGCCGGCGCCTTTGGGGTGACGAATTTCGCGAGCACGAGGCCGATCACGACGAAGATCAGGAAATCGTAGACCGATTGCGCGAGCGTCCAGCCCACGGAGTGATGCCACCAGATCGCGTTGCCGAGGTCGCACGTCGCGACCAGCAAACCGAACATCGCGCAGAATTTCACGCGACACGTCCAGCATTTGAACGACTGGCAGAGTCCGCACAGGACGATCGCGACCAGGAGCGAAACGACAAACATGTGGAGAAATCCGAGAGCCATGCATTTGCCCATGTCGGCATTGGTGAACGGCTCCTTGACGAGGTGGACCTCGACCATCGGGCCGCGGGCCGCGAGTTCGTTCATCCGGTCGTCACCATCGAGCGGGCTCGGCAGCAGGTAGGTGCCAGTGGCGGGAAACATCTTCCCGATGGCGAGCGCGGTGGCGGAGACATCGTCGACGGAACCGAGTGACTTGTAGGCGAGATGGGGAGGCAGGCCCCAATAGATGAAGCCGAAGACAAAGGTGGCGAGCGCCGCAAGCAGGGGCGCGAGAACGAACTTTTTCATGGGGGTGAGGCTGACGGGGTGACGCGAGGGTGTGATGGGCGTGATGACGGACGATCGCGGGAATCTCAATCCTGAGTTTCCCAACGGGGCCGCGGGCGCCACATGCAGCAATGACGAGCGACAGGCGATGCCGAGGACACGCCCGAGGTGAGTCCGGGCTCCGCCCTATTTGCCGGGGGCGAGGCGGTCGCGCTCGGAGAGAAGCTGGGCGGCGATGCTCAGCGCGATCTCGTGCGGGTGATTGGTGCCGAAATCGAGGCCGACGGGGCAGTGGAATTTTGCCGCGAGCGCGGGCGCGAGGCCGTCGGCGACCAGCTCCTGGCGAAGGATCGTGGCCTTGGAATCGCTGCCGATCACGCCGATGAATGGAAAATCGCGGCTCGCCAGCGCACGGTGGAGGATCGGCCGGTCCGTCTTGTGGCCCTGACTCAGGCAGAGAACGAACGCGTCGGCCGGGAGCGTGTCGACGGCGGAGGCGAGTTCGGCGACGAGTGCGGCACGGAGGTTGCGCGCCCGCGGGAGCTTTTCCAGCCACTCGCCGCGGGTATCGAACACGGTCAGCCGGCACGGCAACGGAATCAACACGGGCAGCAACGCTTGGGCGACGTGGCCGGCCCCGAAGATCGCGATCGACCACGCGGAGCCGCCGGCGGGATGCGGCTCGAAATAAAGTTTCACCGAGCCGCCGCACGTCATGCCGACGTCGCCCTTGAGGGTCCAGTTGACGAAGCGCGGCTTCCCGCCGGCCGGGCCGGGAGCAGCGAGGATTTCCCGGGCGTGCGCGAGGGCCTGCGCCTCGACGCGGCCGCCGCCGACCGTGCCGGCGTGCAGGCCGGCGGGAGTGACGAGCATCTTCGCCCCGGTGTCCTGGGGCGTGCTGCCAAGCGACTCGACGAGCGTCACGAGCACGAATGCCTCGCCGGCGCGCTCAAGCGCGACGAGCTGTTCGTAGAAGGTGGCGGTGGCGGTCGGATCGGGCATGCGCGTGCGCCCGGAATCAACCACGGATTTCACGGATGAGCACGGACAAAACCGGCGGCCGGGACGGCTCGTGTTCTCCCGGCGCCGCCGTGGAATCGCTTATCTTGTCTGGAAACTTGGATCGATCGCCCGCAACGGCGCGATCCGGACGTTGCGGACTTCGTAGGGCATGCCTTCGAGCTGGAAACCGATCTTGCCGGCGGCGGGCGCGCATTTCGTCACTCGGTTCTGCGGAATGCCGTTGATCGTCACCTCGATGACGTCGCCGCGGCAGACGATATCGCAGGAGTTCCACTCGCCGAGCGGCTTTTCGGTGTCTTCGCGCATCCGGTTGAGAATGGGCGTGGCGGCGCCGGGCGGCGTGGAGAGTTTCTCGGCGAAAGTGCCGCCGGCCATCGGCAGCAGGTCGCCCATCCGCGTGGTTTTCATCTGCACCTGAAAACTGAGCGGCCAGGCGCGGTCCTTCGGGCCGGAGGCGATGTGGAGGAGGAGGCCGCCGTTGCTGTTTTTCGCGGCGCTGGCGGGCCAGCGATACTCGACGTGAAGATGATAGTCCTCGTAGCTCACGGTCGTGGCGAGGAACCCGACCGGCTTGCCGGCGACCGCGAGAATGCCGTCGGGCTTGACGGCGCACACCGTCGCGATGTCGGCGGCGGGAGAGGTGACATATTCCCAGCCGGCGAGGTCCTTGCCGTTGAAAAGCTCGACGGTCGTTTTCGGGGATTCGGCGCGGGTCACCGCGGCGAACATGACGAGCGGGGTGAGATAGCGGAGCATGCCGGGAATCTTGCCGGCGCCGCCGCGGAGGCGAGTCGAAATCGGACGAACGCGGCTTGTCGCGCGGGTGCGACCCGGTAAGTTCGAAGCCAACATGACAATCTTCGGTGCTTCCTGGCGTTGGAGTATCGCGCTGCTCATGGGGGCGATCGCGCCGGGTCTGGCGGGAAAGGCGCGGGCTGCGGAGGCGGACGACCATAGCGTCGCGGTCCTCCTGAAATCCCGCGCGGAAAAGGATGCGGCGATGCGCGACGACCCGCAGTCGCCATTCAATCACGAACCGAAGGTGGCGTTCACGCCGCTCAAATATTTTCCGCCGGACCCCTCGTGGGTCTTGCACAGCAAGCTGCAGGTTTATCCCGTGCAGGAGCCGGTGACGATTCTCGACACGAAGGGCCGGAAGCGCGACGGGGTGATTTATGGCTTCCTCACGATCGCGAAGGACGGGCGGGACTATGCGCTGCGCGTCTACCGGATGAGCGGGCCGGCGGGGGCGTTTTACTACGCGGTCTGGTTCACCGACCGGACGACGGGCGACACGACCTACGCTGTCGGACGTTATCTCGATTTCGAAAAGGTCGAGGACCCCGAGCATGTCTACACGCTGGACTTCAACCTGGCCTACAATCCCTACTGCGCCTACACGTCCGCCTACGGCTGCGCGATCCCGCGCAAGGAGGATCACCTCGATCTCGCCGTCACCGCCGGCGAAAAGAAATGGCACGAGTGAGGCGGCGTTCCGGGGTGCGAGCGTGCGCGTTCGGACTGGCGCAGAACGCCGGATGAAGCCGGGCCGGGTTTCGCGGATGCGCCGCGAATGCGACGGGCGGACCTGCGGGGCGCAGGCCGCCGCAACTCGCCGTCACCCAAAGGGAGTGCGCGAGGCGAACTCGGGCCAGACTTCACGAATGATGCGGCGCATGCGGTTCGCGGAAACACGCAGGCGCAGCGTCCGGCGCAGCAGGCGGCGATTGCCGGGATGGTAGTGGAAGTCCTGCACCTCGGCAAAAAAATCTCCCTGACGCGTGAGCTGGCCGACGCAGGCGATGAATTCGCGGTCCGCGGCGAAATAGTCGCGATCGCTCAACTGCAGCAGGCGGTGGAGGACCCGGGCGCGAGGCGTCAGCGCCCGCTGCAGTGCTTCCTCCGCGTAGCGTTCGAGTGGCACGCGGAAATGCCGGCAGAAACATTCGCGAAACGTCTCGGCCACGCGGTTCCCTGATTCGACTTCGGGGTTCGGCGAGCCAGGAGTCCGCGGCGGAAGCGGGTTGATTGGAGGCGGGGAGGAAATGGAGTTCGCGAGGAACGAACGTTGAAGCGCGGGACGCGGCGTTGATAGCAGGAGCCGGACCCGACGGGCCGGATTTCCGCCAATTACGCGTGAGGTCTTTTACCCCCGCCGATCCCTGTGGCTTTTGCAGTGAATGACCGGGAGAACGCAAAGCTGCGCGGCGCGGATTTCGAGCGCCGCACTGGGGCGCTTCATTGCGAAGATGCCGGCGAAGGCGATCGGTGGCCGGGTTGGCTATGCGCTACGCGACCCGAGGGGTCGGTCCTGTGGGTTGAACTGCCGCGATGCTTCGAGGAGCCGCGTTCGAGTCCGCGGTAAACTCGAGACGCGGGGCGAAGGAACGGCGGGGAGCTGTCGCCGGGCTTTTACGTTTTTTTTCGACCGAGGCGATGAACCGACCATCGGTTTGTGCCGATGCGTGGAGGATGGCCAGCCCCTCCTTCCCCACCATGACCACGCTTCTCCGAACCGGCATTGTTTTGATTTTTTCCTGCGCGAGCCTTGCGACTGCGACCGAAAAGGCGGTGCAAGTGGACGCCAGCCGTGGGCTGCGGCTTGCCGTGGTCGACGTCAGCAAGGCGACGAAAGCGCGTGATGCCCTGCACGCGGCGTTTGGCGACAGCCTCAGCGAGGCGATCAGCGAGCGGTGCGGCGGAAAGGTGGGCGTGCGCGTGAAGTGCGTGAGCGCGGACAGCGCGGCGTTCAATCTCGGGACCGGCGTCTACGATGCGGTGCTGGTCGTCAATAGCGCGTTGCCGCGTCCGCTGATGATCAGCGGCGTGGCGCGGCTGAATGCGACCCTGGGGGAGGGCCGGGGGGAGAAAAAACTTTACTTCGTGTTTGGCGAGGACGACGCGACGCTGGCGGGATTGCTGGCCGCGGCATTTCCCGTCGCCGTCAACAGCCGGAAGTTTCTCGATGCCGTGAACGACCCGAACGGCGGCTTGGGGGGCGCGGGCGGAAAGCTGGCGGCGACTTCGCCGTAGGACGCGAAGCGATGCGGAGGCTTTTTCCGATCGGATATCTCGCGGCGAACGCCGTCACCATTGCAGCGAGTCTGCCGTGCTGAACGAAAAGCGAGAGGTAGCGCCGGCGGGGGCATCGCGGCGGGTGGGGCGCATCGTTTGGCGCTCAAGCCCGACCGGTTCGCGTCGATTGTCATCGGACGACGAACGGCGCGCATTTGCCGGTCAAGTGCGGCGTGACGCGGGCCGATAGATTCCTGTGTTTTCGTCCCTGTCGTTTCTTCACGCCACGCCCGAGTCGCTGGTGCGCAAGCTGACCGATTTGCCGCCTGCGCCCAAGGTGCTGCATACCCTCCAGCGCTTGCTGATGACGCCGGATGTCTCGCTCGGGCGAATCGCCGAGGTGGTGAAGCTGGAGCCCGGGCTGTCCGCGAAGGTGGTGCGCATGGCGAACAGCGCTCATTTCGGGCGCGGCGCGGCGGTCGAGGACATCATGGAGGCGATCCAGCGCGTGGGGCTGCAGGGCGTGCATGAGTTGGTGACGTTCGCCGTCGCGTCGCAACTCGTCGGCCGCCCGCTGCGTGCCTACCGGCTCGAGGCGCAGGCGGTATGGTCGCGAGCGGTGGCCTGCGCGATTGCGGCGGGCAGTCTCGCGGAGCGGAGCAATGCGAATCGCAGCGAGGCTTACACGGCGGGCCTGATGCACGGGCTGGGGCTGGTCGTCATCGACAAATACTGGTCGAAACAATGGCCGCCGCGGCGGGCGCTGGCATCGGCGGGTTATCCGGCCGACCACGCCTTCGAGGAGCGGGACTGGCTCGGGTTCTCCCACGCCGAGGCGGGCGCGGCCTTGCTCGAACTGTGGGGATTTTCGGAAGGCGTCACGACCGCGGTGCGGCACCAACTCGCGCCGGAGGAGTCGCCGCCGGCGCACCGGCCCGTCAGCATGATTCTCGCGACGGCCCGCTGGGCGCGTTCTTTATTCTGCGTGCCGGAAGAAAAGATTCCCGAGTTGCCGACGGAACTCTGGCTCCGTGAGGCGGGCGTCGAGATCGCGGATTTCGGGAGCTGGCTGCGGCAAATCCGCATCCGCTATACCCTGGCCTGCGAGGAACTGCGGCTGGGCTGAGCACCAGCCGGGCGTGGGCCGTCGCGGGGGCGGAGGCCGGGACGGCTAATGGTCGCCGCCGATGGAGCCATTGCTGTCGGTGGCGACAAGAACCGCCAGGGCGGCGAGGACGATGACCACGATAAGCATGGGCGAAGGATAACGCAGGGCGGTGACAACGTGGTGTCAGGAGAAGCGCACGGTAATGGTGCTTTGTCCGCGGGGGTCCGGAAGAACGCGGATTGGTAAAATATCTTGGACAGGAGCGGGAAGGGTTCGTGCGGGCGCGGGGACGGTATTTTGTGATGCGCAAAAAGCGTTTCCGGCCGCAAGGGCGAAACGAGGAAACCGGGCGGCCGGATCGATCGCGCCGCGACGGCGGCACCCCTATTCGTCGCAGTCGACGGCGACGAGGCAGGTGAGGGCGGCAAGGATGGTGACCACGGTGAGCATGGGGCGGGAAGGCTTCATCCTGACAACGAACGAACCGCTCGCGGGAGGACACGCTGGCGCGGAAATTCTTTTTCGCCCACACTCCGGCCGCTGTCGCGAGATGCGCGTTCGCTTTCGAGCCGGCCGGCTGCCTACGCTGGGCAATTCGATCAACCACACCCCATGCTCTGCCAAAAATGCGGACACTTCGAGGCCACCGTGCACACGGAGGAAACGGTCTTTCGCCAGAAGATCGAACAGCACCTCTGCGCACTTTGCGCGGGGAGCGGGGACTGGCGGCCACCGGAACGCGCGGGCGACGTCACGGTAATTTCCCACACCGCGCACGTTAGACGCGGGGGCGGCCCGCCGCCACCACCGGAAGTCGAGGCAAACGGGCTGCTGGCGGTCGCGGACTACATGGCGAGACTCCATGCGGTCGAAGCGTTTTCAAACTTCCTGTTGGTGTATTCGGACGCGAAGCCGCTGATTTTTCTGGACCGGATGGCTGGCGAACCCGCGATCCTGTTGTCCTGCGTTTCGTCCGGGAAAGGGCTGGAGCGAGGCGTGGAAGATTACTTCTCGCGACACGGCATCGCTCCGCATCGAGTGCCGGGCCTGGAGTTGCCGGTCCTCCGTTACCGGCTTCCGGCCCAGGCTGACCAGGCGGCCTCACTGGTCATCGGATTGCTCGCGGCGTGCTTCAATGTGCGCGAGCACGAGCCGCTCGGATTCCGGCTGGTGCAACGTTTACATCCGTCGGGCCCGGAAGATTAGCTTTTACTCCGCCGCGGTTTTCAAAAGCCTCGGCGCCATGACGCAACCGCGCGAGGCGCCGGCTCCGGGAGATGGGCGTCGGTCGCCGCCGGACCCACGGGTGCCGCGAGCGGCGGCGATCCTCGGGCTGGCCGTCTTCGCGGCCTACGCGAACACGTTCGGCGTGCCCATGCTGTTGGACGATCATGTCGCGATCTCCGAGGCGTTCGCCAGCCAGCATCGCGGCTGGTGGGAGACGGCGCTGTTTCCACCGGAGAACGCGGGCACCGGCGGCCGGCCGGTGTTGAATCTCACGTTTGCGCTGAACCATGCGTGGACCGGCGAGGCGGTTTGGAGCTATCACCTGGTCAACCTGGCGATTCACGCGGTCGCGGCCCTGGTGTTTTTCGGGCTGGTCCGGCGGACGCTGCTCCTGCCGGTGTTCGCAGGACGCTGGTCGGCGACGGCGACCGGGGCGGGTTTCGCGGCGGCGGCGGTGTGGGCGCTGCATCCGATCCAGACGGAGGCGGTCACCTACCTGAGCCAGCGGGCGGAATCGCTGGCCGGGCTTTTCTATTTGCTGACGCTCTACGGCTTCGTGCGCTCGACCGACACGGCGCATCCCGGCCGCTGGCGGATCGGGTCGATCATCGCGTGCTGGTGCGGCATGGCGACGAAGGAGGTCGTGGTGACGGCGCCGGTCGCGGTGTTCCTCTACGACTGGGCGTTCGTCGGCGGGTCGCTGCGCGCCGGCGCGGTCCAGCGGTGGCGGTTTCACGCGAAGCTCGGCGCGAGCTGGATCCTGCTCGGAGTCTTGATGACGAGCACGCACCTGGGAGTGCGGGGAGTTGGATTCGAGCAAGGCGTGAGATGGTTCGATTACGCGCGGGCGGAGGCCAAGGTGGTCGTGCTTTACGCCAAGCTGGCGGCCTGGCCGCACCCGCTCGTCTTCGACTACGGCCCCGAGTGGATGACGCACGATACGGCGGTGATCTGGCCGTATGCGGTGGCACTGGCCGGCGGCCTGGCCGCGACGCTGTGGCTCGGGTCGAAATCGCGACGGCTCGGGTTTGCGGCGGCGGGATTTTTTCTGCTGCTGGCGCCGACCTCGAGCGTCGTGCCGATCGCGGCGCAGCCGATGGCGGAGAACCGGATGTATCTGCCGCTCGGCGCACTCGTCGGGTTGATAGTGCCGATCGCGTGTCAGGGTCTCGGGCGCCGGGCGCTGCCAGGATTCGCGGCGCTGGCGGTTGTGTTGGGAGTGCTGACAGTCAGCCGGAACCACGCCTATCGCAGCGCGGTGAGCATCTGGGAGGACACGCTGGCGAAACATCCGTTCAGCTCCCGGGCGCACAACAATCTCGCGGTCGACCTGGCAAAGGTCGCCGGCCGGGAGCCCGAGGCGCTGGCGCAATACGAGCAGGCGCTGCGGATCAAGCCGGATTTTGCGGAAGCGCACGTCAACCTCGGGGCGGAGCTCGCCAAGACGGCATCTTACGCGGCGCAGGCGCTGGCGCATTTCGAGCAGGCGATCCGCTTCAATCCGCGCTCCGCCAACGCGCACTACAACCTGGCGCTGGCCCTGGCGCCGCATCCGGAACGCCGGGCGGACGCGCTGGCGCATTACGAGGAGGCGCTGCGCCTGAAGCCGGGCTACGCCGAGGCGCACAACAGTCTCGCCGTCCTGCTCGCCCAGGTGCCAGGCCGGATGCCGGAGGCGCTGGCGCATTATCAGGCGGCGTTGCGGCTCCGCCCCGATTTCGCCGAGGCGCACAACAACTACGGGAACGACCTGGCGAAACTGCCCGGCCGGCAGGACGAAGCGCTGGCGGAATACCAGGCGGCCTTGAACAGCCAGCCGGATTTCGTGCCGGCCCACGTGAACCTCGCGAACGAGCTGGCGAAACTTCCGGGCCGCCAGGCCGAGGCGCTGGCGCATTACGAGGCGGCGCTCCGGTTCGAACCGGACAACGCGGACGTGCACCTGGCCTACGCGAAGACGCTGATGGGGCTGGGGCACACGGCAGCGGCCATCGCGCAATGCGAGGCGGCGTTGCGCCGGAATCCCCCGCCCGACGGCGCCCGCAAGGCGCTGGCGGACGCGCTGGCCCTCGCGGGAAAATTTCCGGCGGCGGTGGTCGCCTATCAGGAGATCCTGCAGACGCAGCGGAGCGATCCCGAGATTTTCTACAACCTCGGCGTCGTGCACCAGCAGATGGGAAAGCCCGATGAAGCGGCGTCGGACTATGAAAACGCGCTGGCGTTGAATCCGCGCCACTGGGGGGCGTTGAACAACCTCGGGGTGATCTGCGGCGACAAGGGCGAGCGCGACAGGGCGGCGAAATATTTCGAGCAGGCGCTGGCGATCAATCCGGCGCTGGAAAGCGCCCGGAGCCGGCTGCAGCAATACCGGGAGGGAAAGTAGGCAGCCGGGCAATGCCGGCAGTGCGGTTGTGGCGCGGCCCAGAAGTGCCGGCAGGCCCGCCTCAGGCCATTCGGCAACGGGCGATGACGCTCAGACGAGGCCGAGCTTCATCTTCCCCTCTTCCGAGATCATCTGTTGGTTCCACGGCGGGTCCCAGGTGATCCGGACGTCGGCGTCGCTGACGCCGGGGACGAGGAGAATCTTGCTCTTCGCGTCCTCGGCGATCGCGGGGCCCATGCCGCAGCCGGGGGCCGTGAGCGTCATCGCGACATTGACCCGGTGCCCGGCGTTCTCGGGGAGCGCCTCGACGTCCATCGTGTAGACGAGGCCGAGGTCGACGATGTTGACGGGGATTTCCGGATCGAAGACGAGACGCAACTGGGCCCAGATCGCCTCGGGATCGGGCGCGCCGCCGTCGAGCGTGGCGGCCTTGACGGTGTTGTCCTTCACCTCTTCGCCGAGGGCGTCGCCGTCCTTGCCGTCGATGCGGAAGAGGCCGAAGTCGGTCTGCACGGTATAGGCGCCGCCGAGCGTCTGGTGGATCATCACGTGCGTGCCGGCGGGCAGCGGCGTCTTGTCGCCGGAGGGAATCTGCGTGGCGGTGAGATCGCGGGAGAGGGTGCGGTCGCGGTTATTCATCGGAGTTTGCCCACGGAATACACGGAAAACACGGAAGTCGGAAATCCTTTCCGTGCGTTCAGTGTGTTCCGTGGGCCAAGGTTTACTTCTTGAACTTGGTCTTGATCAGGTCGCGAAGAGCGTCGTGAAGGCCTTCGTTTTCGAGCTTGGCGAGGACCTCCTCGAAAAAGCCGAAGGTGAGAAGCTCGTCGGCGGCATCCTTGGCGATGCCGCGGGACTGCAGATAAAACTCCTGCTCGGGGTCGATGCGCGAGGAGGTGGCACCGTGGGTGCAGCGGACGTCGTTCGCTTGGATCTCGAGGCCGGGGAGCGAGTTCGCCTCGGCCTCGTCGCTGAGCATGAGGTTGCGGTTGCTCTGGTAGGCGTCGGTCTTCTGCGCGTCGGGATCGACGATGATCAGGCCGGAGAAGATCGTCTTCGCCCGGTCGAGAAGGGCGTTCTTGTAGAGGAGGTCGGACTTGGTGTTCGGCGCCTGGTGAATCTGGAGCGTGCGCTGGTCGAACTCCTGCGTGCCGTGGGCGACGGTGAGCGCAAGCATCTCGGAGAAGGCGCCGGGCGCCTGGAGCTGCGAGAGCGACTCGTGGCGGGCCTGGCGGGCGCCGAGGTGGAGGTTGAGCGATTGCACGCGGGCGTCGCGACGGACGACGGTGGAGTTGAGCTGAAACGAGAGCGCGGCGCGCGACCAGTCCTGCTTGCCGATGTAGGTGAGCTGCGAGCCGTGGCCGGCGTAGAGGTCGTTGGCGCCGACGGCGAAGTGGGCGTCGGTCTCGGTGGCGGAGCCGAAGTATTCCACGACCGTGACCCGGGAATTTTCGCCGGCGACCACGAGGGTGTGCGGGAAGACGGCCGCGCCGGCGCCGGCGGCATAGGAGAACACGCCGATGGGCAGGCCGACCTCGACGCCTTTCGGCACGTGGATGAAGGCGCCGTCGGTGAGGAACGCCTCGTGGAGCGCGGCGAACTTTGCGGAGCCGAGCTTCGGCGGCTGGGCGAGGAGATGCTCACGGACGAGGTCGCCGTGCTGGTTGAGCGCGTGCTGGAGCGTGTCGACGATCACGCCACGCTTCGCGAGATCGGCGGCGAGCGCCTCGCGAGAGGAAAGGCGGTTGTTGGCGAAGACGAGCTTGGCGGCCTTCGGAATGCCGATCGGCGAATAAAGCTTCGCGCGGGTGGGCTCCGGCAAGGTGAAGCCGTCGAGCGTCAGCGTGCCGATGTTGCTGAAGCGCCACGTCTCGTCGGTGCGCGCGGGCATCGGCAGCGAGGCGAAGCGCTCGTAGGCGGCGCGTTTGCGGTCAAGCCACCACGCGGGCAGGGGCGGGAGACTCGCGAGATGCGCGGCGAAGGCGTCGGCGGTGAAGGAGCCGGTGAGGGACTTGGCGGGGGACGTGAGAGTGGGAGCGGACATGTCTGTTAAATCGTTCTCGTTCTCTTAATCATTCTCGTTCTCCGATCTTTTCTGTGCTCGCCCGCGGTGCGAGGAGAACGAGAATGATTAAGAGAACGAGAACGATGCTGGCGCTAGCCGACGCTGCCTTCCATCTCGAGGTCGATGAGGCGCTTCAGCTCGACGGAGTATTCCATCGGGAACTGGCGGGCGAGGTCGTTGATGAAGCCGTTGACGCTGAGGCTCATCGCCTGGCCCTCGGTGAGGCCGCGTTGCTGCATGTAGAAAATCTGGTCCTCGCTGACCTTCGAGACGCTCGCCTCGTGCTGCACGGCGTGGCGGTCGCCACGGACGGTGATCGCGGGATAGGTGTCGGTGCGGCTGTTGGTGTTGATGAGGAGGGCGTCGCACTCAGTGTTGTTCTTGCAACCCTTGAGGTGCTTCGGGATGTGGACGGTGCCGCGGTAAGTGCTGCGGCCCTGGCCGACGGAGATGGACTTCGCGATGATGTTGGAGGTCGTCTCGTCGGCGGCGTGGATCATCTTCGCGCCGGTGTCCTGGTGCTGGCCGTCGTTGGCGAGGGCGATGGAGAGGACTTCGCCGCGGGCCTTGCGGCCCTTGAGGATGACGCCCGGATATTTCATCGTGAGGCGGCTGCCGATGTTGCAGTCGATCCACTTGATCTCGGCTTCCTCGTGCGCGAGGCCGCGCTTGGTGACGAGGTTGAAGACGTTGGGCGACCAGTTCTGGACGGTGATGTATTGGATCTTCGCGCCCTTGAGTGCGACGAGCTCGACGACGGCGCTGTGCAGCGTGGAGGTGGAGAACTTCGGGGCGGTGCAGCCCTCCATGTAGGTGACCTCGGCGCCCTCGTCGGCGATGATGAGCGTGCGCTCGAACTGGCCGAAGTTCTCGGCGTTGATGCGGAAGTAGGCCTGGAGCGGCTGGGCGACCTTGACGCCGGGCGGCACGTAGATGAACGAGCCGCCGGAGAACACGGCGCTGTTGAGCGCGGAGAACTTGTTGTCGGAGGTCGGGATGACCTTGCCGAACCACTTCTTGAAAATCTCCGGATGCTCGCGGAGGCCCTCGGTGGAGTTGACGAAGATGACGCCCTGTTTCGAGACGATTTCCTTGATGTTGGAGTAGGCGGCCTCGGAATCGAACTGGGCCTCGACGCCGGCGAGGAACTTGCGCTCCTGCTCGGGAATGCCGAGCCGCTCGAAGGTCTGCTTGATGTCGTCGGGCACCTCGTCCCACGTGCGCTTCGGTTTCTGGCCGGAGGAAAGGTAATAGCGGATCTTGTCGAAGTTGATGTTCTCGAGGTCGCGCGTCGCCCAGTGCGTCGGGAGCGGCTTGGCCAGGAAGGTCTGCAGTGCCTTCTGGCGGAACTCGCGAATCCACGGAGCCTCCTTCTTGGCGGCGCTGATGTAGTCGACGGTCCGGTCGGACAGGCCGGTGCCGGCGTCGAGCTCGTATTTGACGTCGTAGCGGAAATTGCCGGAGGACTGGTCGATGCCCGCAACCGGGTTTTCGGTCGGCGGGGCGAGAGTGTCGGTGGGCGGTTTCATGGCGGAGGGAGTTGAAAATCGACGGTTGAAAATTGAAGGAGAGGCGCCTCAGGCGGTGACGAGTTCCTTCTTCACCCAGTCGTAGCCCTTGGCCTCGAGTTCGAGGGCGAGATCCTTGTCGCCGCTCTTCACGATGCGGCCGTCCCACATCACATGGACGAAGTCGGGCACGATATAATTGAGGAGCCGTTGATAGTGCGTGATGAGGAGGACGCCGAGGCCGGGGCCGCGGAGCGTGTTGACGCCCTCGGCGACGATGCGGAGCGCGTCGATGTCGAGGCCGGAGTCGGTCTCGTCCATCAGCGCGAACTTGGGCTCGAGCATGGCCATCTGCAAAATCTCGCAGCGCTTTTTCTCGCCGCCGGAGAAACCGTCGTTGACGGAGCGGGAGGTGAACTTCCGGTCGATCTTGAGGAGATCCATCTTCGAATAGAGCCGCTTGTAATAGGCGGAGGCGTCGAGTTCCTCGCCCTCGGCCATGCGGGCCTGCTGGGCGGCGCGGAGGAAGTTGGCGATGCTGACGCCGGGGATTTCGCTTGGGTATTGAAACGCGAGAAAGAGGCCGGACCGCGCACGCTCGTCGGGCTCCATGGCGAGGACGGAGTGGCCGTCGAGCAGCACGTCTCCGCCCGTGATGGTGTAGTCCGGATGGCCGGCGATCGCCTTGGCGAGCGTGGACTTGCCGGTGCCATTGGGCCCCATGACGGCGTGGACCTCGCCCCCGCCGATGACGAGGGAGAGGCCTTTGACGATTTCCTTTTCGCCGATGGCGACGTGGAGGTTCTTGATTTCGAGTTGGCTCATGTCGGAAAGAGGAAGGTGAAACTCAGGAAAGGTGAAGGTGGGTCAATGCGCGGCCGGCTTGGCTTTCCCGCGGAAAATGATCTCGACGGACTTGGCGTCGTAGCCGCGCGGGAGGACGGAGCGGACCTTGTCGAGCAAGTCGGACGGCAGGTCGATATCGTGGGTGGCACCGGTCTGCTCGTCGTGAAAATGCGCGTGCGGGCGCAGGTTCGGGCAGTAGCGGGTGGGGCCGCGCTCGAAGTTGACCGAGCGGACGAGGTCGCACTGGACGAGCGTTTCGAGGCAGTTGTAGACCGTCGCGAGCGAAATGGTGGGCAGCTCGGACTTCACGCGGGCAAACACCTCGTCGGCGGTGGGGTGGTCCCGTTTCTTGAGGAGCACGTCGTAGATGACCTCGCGTTGCGGGGTGGAGCGCAGGCCGCTGTCGGCGAGGCGTTGGGAGAGGGCATCGGAGCTGAGGGTGGCGGTGGACATGGCGTGGGAGGGAACAGGTCAACAAATTGGAATGGTTCTAAGGTGCAAGTGATAATTAGAACTATTCCAAGGAAGGACGACCGGCCGGGCGCGAGGCTGGCGTCGGCTCGTGGCAACGGTCGGTCGCGGGGGAAAACGAAGCGGCGTCTGCCAGCGAGACGCCCCACGGCGAGCGGCGCGCCCGGCCGACGCGACCTATCGAGGAAACGCGATTGGGACGCGGCTTACGACTTCGGGGCGATCGATCCGGGGCCGACGTCGTCGACGGTAAGGATTCGGGCGACGACTGGAACGGTGGAGAACTCGTCTGCGCCCACGTCCTTGCCGGCGGCGGGTCGGGGTTGGCCGTCCATGTCGAACGCGACCGCGGGAAAATCGCCGACGGCGGAATCGATGGCGGGGCTCCCGGGGAGGATGTGGTAGACGCCGGCCTGGTCGGGCGAGAGGTGCGGGTCGGCGGTCGTATAGCCGGCGGCAGGCAGGTCACCGGCGTCGCCTGTTTTCCAGAGGATGTTGCCGCTCCATTTCGCCCCTGCGTTCGGGCCGTCGATGGCAGCGACCTTGCCGCCACCCTGGATGATGTTGTTGGCGAAGGTCGTGTTGGTCGCGCCCAGGCCGCTGGCGCGACCCTGCATCCGGTAGGCCTCGGTATTGTTGACGAGGGTATTGAACGCGATGACGCAGTTGTCGGGCCGGTCGTGGCTCGTGAGTTTGGCGCCATCCGCCACCTCGCCGTCGCCGTTGCCGATCGAGATGGCAACGGAGTTTCCCTCGAGGTAATTGCTGAAGATCTGGTGGCCGTCGCCGAAGAGGCGGATGCCCTGGGTGCGGCGGAAATAGTTGCCGTAGATCAGGCAATGGTTGCCGTGCCGCTGGCTGAGCTCGGCGCCGGGACTGTCGAGAAACGTGTTGTAGCGATAGGTGTTTCCGCAGGATTTGTTGGAGATGAGCTCGTTCTCGCCCGTGCAGCGGACGAAGAGGTTGTATTCCACGAGGCCGGCGCCCGTGGACATGCTGAGCCCGCTGAGCCCGAAACGGATCGTCTCGCCGCCGTTGCCATGGGCGTTGGCGAAGTCGTGAAAATAGTTGTGATGAATCCAGAGCCGTCGCGCCACCTGGCTGCCCGTGCCGGTGACGCCGATCATGTTGCCGAGGGTTTTCTTGTTGCGGAATTCGTTGCGGTCGACCTCGGCGTCGTCGCCGGTGACCGTGAGATAGGCGCCCTCGCCGGCGCACTCGAAAACGCAGCGCGAAATCCGGCAGTGGCTCGTGCCGCCGCCGATGACCGCCCCGCCCGCCCGATGGGTGAAAACGAAGCCCTCGATCGTGACGAACGCAGCGGGCCGCTCGAATTTGAAACCGGCCGCGCCCTCGATCGTGGCGCCGCCCACGGTCTCGGCGGCGATGACGATGGGTTGCGCGGCGGTGCCCGCGAGGCGGAGAACGATGGGCGCCGTCGCGGTATAGTGGCCATCCTTGAGCACAATCCGGTCGCCGGGCGCGGCGGCGCCGAGACGCGACTCGAGGCTGGCGATGGAGTCGGCGATCCGGGTCGCGGCGACGGCGTTGGTGGCGGCGAGCAGAGACGACCCGAGAAGGGCGACTGAGCGAAGGAGGCGGGAGGAATTTGGCACGGCGGTGGGAGGAAACGCATCGTCGCGGCGCCACGACGCACCCTGCAAGGCCCGGAATCGTTTACTCGTTAAGCGCGGCCGCCGCCGGTCACCTGGAACGCCAGCACCAGTGCCACGGCTCATAGGCGATGCCGTGCGGGTTGCCACGAGGGTAAGAGAGGCGGAAGCCGAATTCGCCGGCGCGGCGGCGCAGCCAGCGGAAGGCGGCGGTGCGGGCGAAATGCGCGTCGAGTTCGATGTGCTCGGGCGAGCCGAGGTCGAGCGCGCGTCCCGTGTGGTGTTCGCTGAACCCGGGAGCGGCGACGCTGCGCAGAATCTCGGCGAGGGTGCGGCCGGCGGCCAGTTTGCGGCGGATGATCCTCGCCTGACGCGGCACGCTGCGAAAGCCGGAGAGCGGCAGCAGCACAATGCCATCGTGCGCGGCAGCGGCGTGCATCTTCCGCCACCCGGCGGCAGCGCGCGGGGCGAGGCGGATGATTTTCCCGTCGTCGGGCGCGCGGCCGATTGCGACCAGGCGCGCGGCTTCGCGTTGCGGAATCAGGCGCCGGGTGCGGGCGTAGTCGGCGGGAATGCCGAGGCGGGCCCAGATGCGCCGGAGCGCGACGCGGGATGAATTTCGCGGCCGGCTCACGAATCAGGCCTTGAGCGCATTGATGCAGGGCCGGCCGGCGGCGAGATCGTCGAGATTACCGATCGTCGTTTCCGCGATCGCCTGGATCGCCTCGCGCGTGAAAAACGCCTGGTGACTCGTCACGAGGACATTGGGAAACGTGAGCAGCCGCGCGAGCTGATCGTCGGCGAGGATGCTGCCCGACAGGTCCTCGTAGAACACGCCTTCCTCCTCCTCGTAGACGTCGAGCGCGAGGGCGCCGAGCTGGCCGGATTTCAGCGCGCCGATGACGGCCGCGGTGTCAATCAGCGGGCCGCGGCCGGTATTGATCAGCGTGGCGCCGGGTCGCATCCGGGCGAGGGCGTCGGCGTCGATCAGGTGGCGGGTTTGCGGCGTCAACGGGCAGTGCAGGCTGACGACGTGGCTGTCCGCGAAGAGCCGGTCGAGGGTGACGTATTCGCCGCCGATGGTTTTCACCACCGGATTTTCGACCACGTCGTGCGCGAGAACGCGACAGCCGAAACCCCGCATGATCGCTGCGAAGCAGGCGCCGATCTTGCCGGTGCCGACGACGCCCACGGTCTTGTCGTAAAGGTCGAAGCCGAGCAGGCCTTCGAGGGAAAAATTTCCATCGCGCACGCGCGCGTAGGCGCGGTGCGTGCGGCGGTTCAACGTCAGCAGGAGCGCCGCGGCGTGCTCGGCGACGCCGTGGGGCGAGTAGGCGGGCACGCGGACGACGTCGATGCCGAGGCGGGCCGCGGCGGCGAGATCGACGTTGTTGAAGCCCGCGCACCGGAGTGCGATGTGGCGCACGCCGAGCTTTGCCAGCGTGCCGAGGATGCCGGCGTCGGCGTGATCGTGCACGAAAAGGCACACGGCGGGCGCGCCGGCGGCGAGCGGCGCCGATTCGGCCAGCAGACGCGACTCCTGAAAAACCAGCTCGTGGCGGCCGGCGTTGGCGGCGCCGAGAAACTCGCGGTCGTGCGGCTTGGCGCTGAAGACGACGACGCGCATGAGTGACGCCCCGGGGTCCGCCTATTCGCCGTGGTGCTCGGCGAGCCAGCGCTCGGCCTCGATCGCGGCGGCGCAGCCCATGCCGGCGGCCGTGATCGCCTGGCGGTAGACGTGGTCCGCGCAATCGCCGGCGACGTAAACGCCCGGGATGCTGGTCTGGATGTGCGAGCCGTTGACGGGTTTGAAATAGCCGCCCTCGTCGACCTCGAGCGGCGGGGCAAACGGCCCGGTGTTCGGCACGTGGCCGATCGCGACGAAGATGCCCTTCACGGGGAGCACGGATTCGGCGCCGGTTTTCACGTGCTTGATTTTCAACCCGCTCACGGCGCCCTCGGCGACGCCCTCGACGGCGACGGGCACGCTGTCCCAGACGCATTGGATCTTCGGGTGCGACGTCGCGCGGTCGGCCATGATCTTCGAGGCGCGGAGTTCGTTGCGGCGATGGACGAGATGGACCTTGCTCGCGAAACGCGTGAGGAACAGCGCCTCCTCGGCCGCGCTGTCGCCACCGCCGATGACGGCGACATCCATCTTGCGGTAGAACGCGCCGTCGCAGGTCGCGCATGTCGTCACGCCCTTGCCGCCGTAGAGTTCCTTCTCGCCGGGGATGCCGGTCATGCGCGGCGAGGCGCCGGTGGCGATGATGACGGCCTTGGCCAGAATCGTGCGGTCGCCGGCGATGAGCTTGCGCGGGTGCGAGGTGAAATCGACCCGCTCCACCAGCAACTGCTCGAAGCGGGTGCCGAACTTGACGGCCTGCTTGCGTAGATTGTCCATCAACTGAAAGCCGTCGACGCCCTCGGGAAAGCCGGGGAAATTCTCGACCTCGCTCGTCGTCGTGAGCTGGCCGCCGGGCAGCGGGCCCTCGAGGACGAGCGGGCCCAGGTTGGCGCGCCCGGTATAGATCGCGGCGGTCAAACCGGCACAACCGGTGCCGATGATGACAACGTTTTCAACGGAGGGGTTGGACATGGTGGAGGTTTCGCCAACACAGAGCGGCGAGCCGTGCCGAGTGCAACTCCGGAGATGAAATTCGCGCGCGCAACCCGGCGCGGACGGCGCGCCGCGTCAGGCTGGCAGCAGACTGAAAATCGTCTCGAATTCCTCGAGAGGAAACGGCTTGGGCAGCACGCAGCGAACGCCCGCGGCGTGCAATTTCGAGCGGACGCCGGGGTCGAGGCGGCCGCTCATGACCGCGAGGGCGGGCGGGTCGGGTTCGTCGCGCAGGGAGTGGAGCAGCTCCAGACCGGTCATCACGGGCATGTGAAGGTCGGTCAGCACGAGGCCGATGTGATCCGCTTGTTCGCGGAACAAGGCGAGCGCTTCCGCGCCGTTGGCGGCCTCGACCGAGTCGAACCCCCGCCGGCCGAGCAGTTGGCGGACGAAGTCGCGGATCAGAATCTCGTCGTCCACGACGAGGACCCTGCGCCGGGGCGGGGCGACCGCGGCGGGCGGCGCCGGCGCGAGGTCCCGCACGCGCGCTTCCAGCAGCGTAAGAACCCGGTCCGCGAGTGCGCGATGCGCGTCGAGCTCCGCCGACACGGGCGTGCGCGGTGCGCGATCCAGCACGCAGAGCGTGCCCAGCGAATGCCCGTCGGGCGTGAGCAGCGGGGCGCCGGCATAGAAACGAAAACCGGCCGCGGTGACCAACGGGAGGTGACGGAAGCGCTCATCCGCCCGTGCGTCCGGCACGACAAAGATTCCGCTGCTGCCGAACGCGTGCCCGCAAAACGAGATGTCGCGGGGCGCCTGCGATTCGTCGAGGCCGGTCCGGGCCTTGAACCAGCAGCGACGGGAGTCGACGAAGGTCAACGCGGCCGCCGGGGCGCCGTAGAGCGCCGCCGCTTCCCGGACGAGATCGTCGAAGGCCGCCTCCGGCGCCGTGTCGAGAACGCTGTAGCGGCGCAGCGCCTGCAATCGCGCATGCTCTCGCTCGGAGCTAATGACAGTGACGGGGCCCATGGGACGATTGGTTGGTTTGCGAGGAAAAAACGGGAGCGACAACCCAATATTACCCTATGATTATTAGAACTGCCGGGAATTTGCCAAAGGCGGCGGCGCGGTTTTCGGCGCGTCGACCGTCCCAAACCCAAAAGCTGCGACGGCGCGGACCCCTCGCCTCCGATCCAGCCCGGACAGCCGCGCGGCGAATCCAGACACACGCTTTGCCCCGGGCGATTGGGCGCGAGCGATTTGCTCCGACGGCCCGTCAAAGGTCACGGCTTCGTCTCGGGCTTTTTCGCAGGAGGGGCCGACGGCAGCGTCGCGGGAAACTCGACCACGGTCGGCGTGCCGATCTGGACCTCGCCCTCGCTCATGAGCCGCCGGGAAACGGTCGCCGCACCGTTCATATCCCGGCCGAAATACCGGCCCGCCGTGATGACGAGCGTCGGCAGCGTGTCCTTCAGCGCGACGCCGTCGGAGTTGACGGTCATTTTTGTGCGCCAGAGAAGTTTCCGCCGGCCCTGGCCGAGCTCCGCGTAGTCGTAGGCGGAGGCGATGACGAAATAGCAGGAGCTGAAGGACTCCTCGATCAAATGCTCCACTTGGGGATCGCTGCGGAGAAATTGCTCGAATGGACTCGAGATGTCGGCGAACGAGGTCTGCATGTCGCCCATGATCGGCTTGGCCCCGGGAGCGAGGTGGAGTTGGGGTCCGGTCGAGTCGGAATATTGAATCTGGTCCTCGATCACCTTTTCGAGTTGGGCGGCGAATTTCGTTCCGCCGACGAGGGCGGCGCGCTCGATCAAGTCCTTGCGCTTGGCGAGATCGGTCATCGCATATTGAATTTGGTCCTCGGCGAAGATCACGGGATTTTCGGGTGGAGCCGCCTCGCCGTTGGCGGCAGCGGCGTCCGCCGCCTCGGCCCGGTCGGCGACGGCCTGGCCGTCCTCGTTGAGATTGTTGTGCGTGCCCCAGTGATAGATGAGCGCGAGGCTGGGCGGGTGGCCGGGCACGCTGGCGAGGTAGCTGTTTTTCGCGAGGGCCTTTTGCATGACGCGCTCGAGCTCCGCGACGGGAGGAGACTTGTCGCCCGAGGGCGACGCCTGGCCGACCTGCATATAACCGCCAGGAAACGTGACGTAGTAGGCGGGATTCGCCGCAGTGGCGAGGGGCAGCTTTTTACCCTCGGCGGTCATCTCGGTGATGACATTGAGATCGAGCCGGGGATTGCGTTGCAGCGATTTCGGCAGGAGCGAGAAGACGAACCGCGGACCGTCGGATTCGGGCTCGTCGTCGAGTTTCGCGGGAGCGGGAGACTTGGCGGAATCGGGAGCCTTGCCGTGGACGGGCAAAGTGGCGAGGAGGACCAGCGGCACCAACCCGTGGCGCACTCGGCGTCCGGGAAAAAACGAGCGGGGCTGCGTAGGTTTCATGGGTGCCGGGTCAAGCACGCTCTGACGCGCGGCCGTGGGGAAAAGTTTCCGGAAAGCGGGGGACGACGCAGCCGGGTCGCGATTCACGGCCGGTTGCTTTCGGGGTGAATGCGTGGTCGTTCCCGGGCAATCACCACCCGAAGCTCCGCTTGATCCGGAGTTGCTGGTAGAGGTCCGGCCGGAGTTCCTGCAGGAAGCGGCTGGGAGTCTGCAGCATCGCGGGGCCGCCTTTCGTGTTCACTTTCGGAAAGCAGAGGTAGAGTTCGTCGCGGGCGCGGGTGACGGCGACGTAGAAGAGGCGGCGCTCCTCCTCGACGTCGTTCGCTTCGATGGCGCGGCGCAGGGGAAAACTGCCGTCGGCGAGGCCGATCAGGAAAACGGCGGCGTATTCGAGGCCCTTCGCCTGGTGCACCGTCGTGAGGCGGAGCGCGTCGGCGTCGGGGTCGGCGGAGCGGTCGCTGGTCTCGCTGTTGAGCAGCATGATTTGCGCGAGCAAATCCTGCATGTCCTCGAAGCGGCTGGCGAAGCCGATCATCGATTTCAGGTCGTCGAGGCGCGAGACGTAGTTGGCGAACGCGCCCTTCAGGTAGTCGCCATACCAGCCGTCGATCGCGATCTCGACGGCGTTGTGCGGCTTCATGGTGCGCATCAGGTCGGCAACCTGCTTGAGCGAGGCGGTGAACTTCGGCCACTCCTCCCGTGCATCCTTGGGGACCTTCGACTTCACGTCGTCGGTGTCGAGGGCGTCGATGAAGTCCTGCTGCATCAGTTTCGCGTGATCGAGCGCGGCGGCGTGGAGTTTCTGGGCGCCCTTGTCGCCGACCTTGGGGAGGAGGATGGCGATGCGGTTCCACGCGGCGGTGTCAGAGGGGTTGTAGACGAAGCGGAGGAGCGCCACGAGATCGCGAATGTGCGCCTGCTCGAAGAAGCGGACGCCGCTCGTGATCTGGTAGGGAATCTGGAGGCGCGAGAGTTCGAGCTGGATGTCGAGCGCCTGGAAATGCGCGCGGTAGAGGATGCCGATGTCGGCGAGCGCGCAGCCTTCATCGAGGAGGCCGCGGATGCGCTTCACAATGAACTGCGCCTGCTCGCGTCCGTCCATGGCCTCGACGAGGAAGGGTTTTTCGGAGTTGGCGCGATGGGCCTTGAGAACCTTGTCGAAATGGCGGCCCTTCGGCTGCGCCTCGAGCACGCCGTTGGCGAGCGCGAGGATCTGCGGCGTGGAGCGGTAGTTCGTCTCGATGCGGTGGATGACGGTGCCGGGATGGCGGTCGGGAAACGTGAGGATGTTTTCGACCGTCGCGCCGCGCCAGGTGTAGATGCACTGGGCGTCGTCGCCGACGGCCATCACCTGGTGGTGCGCGCCGATGAGATCGACGATCTGGCCCTGCAGCGTATTGGTGTCCTGATATTCGTCGACGAGCACATGGCGGAACCGGTGGGAGAAATACGCGGCGGTCTCCGGGGATTTTTTCAGGAGCTCGAGCCAGAATTCGAGCAGGTCGTCGTAGTCGAGGACGTTGGCGGCGCGTTTTTGCTCGGCGTATTTTTTCGCGAAGAGCGGGGCGCGCTCGACGATGGCGTCGTGCTGCGGGAAAAAGCGCGTGATGACCTCGTCGAGCGGGAGCTGGGTGTTGCGCGCCATCGACAGAATCGAGTGGAGCGGGCCCGGGCGCGGGTGGGTCTTGTCCTTGAAAAACGTCTTGTCGGTGCCCTCGACGGCATCCCGGAGCACGCCCTCGGATTCCTCGGCGTCGAGGATGGTGAAAGTGCGCGGCAGGCCGATGGTCTCGCCATGCATGCGGAGCGCGCGATGGCCGATGCTGTGAAACGTGCCGCCCCAGAACCGCGCGGGCTCGACCCCAGTGAGATCGTGGACGCGGTGGAGCATTTCCTTCGCGGCCTTGTTCGTGAAGGTGAGCAGGAGGATTTCGCCGGCGCGGGCGCCCTGGGAAAGCAGGTAGGCGACGCGATACGTGAGCGTGCGGGTTTTGCCGGAGCCGGCGCCGGCGAGGACGAGCAGCGGGCCGGGCGCGGCGGTGACGGCGTTGAACTGTTCGTCGTTCAGTTGCGCGCGAAAGTCGATCGGCGGGACGCCGTGCGGCGCAGACGAAGGGTCGAGGGCGAAATCCATGAAAGGGTCCGAGGCTCGCGCATTGGCGCGGAGGCGCAAAGAGAAAGTTTTTTGCACGAGCGTTTGGAGTTTTTCCGGGTGGTGCGATATTTGGGATGGCCGTGGGAACCGCGGTCACCATGTTGAAGTCAAACACGGCCGGGTGACGTTGCCCGCCGCCCCGTCCGATCAACCACGAAAGGAACACGTCATGGAAAACGAACATAGCGCTGCGATGGGAGTCCGGAAATCGATGGCCGTGGGCTGGGGCGCGGTGATCGGCGCCGGGGTGATTGCGAGCGTGGTATTTCAGGTGCTCGAGGTTTTGCTGATTCCACTGGTCGGCGGCGGGAGCCCGTGGGGGCCGGCGCGGATGATCGCGGCGATGGTGATGGGTCCGGGCGTGCTGCCGCCACCGGCGACCTTCGATCCGACCATTGTCGGCGTCGCGCTCGTCGTCGACGTGGTGCTGGCGATCGCCTACACGGCGATCCTGAGCTTCGTGATCCGCGGCTGGCCGCTGGGGCGGGCGGTGCTCGCCGGCGCGGGGTTCGGGGTGGCGCTCTATGCGATCAATTTTTACGGGTTCACCGCCGTCTTTCCGTGGTTCGAGATGGGACGCAACGGTGTGACGCTGTTCACGCATATCGTCTTCAGTGTGACCGCGGTGATGGCCTACAAGAACCTGCACGGACGGTCGACGCTCGCGCGGAGGGCGTAACCGATGCGTTGCGCTGCGCGCTGAAGCGGCGCGTGCGCCGACTGGAATCGCACGGTTGGAATTTGCGCTAAGAAAATCGTTCCTCGCGTGTCTCAGGAGGTGCGGCCAAATTGCCGTCCTTCGCTATGAAAAAACTCCTGTCGCTTGGCGCGGGCGCGATGCTCGCCGTGACCGCGGGCGCCCAGCCGGCGCTCACGATCTACAACCAGAATTTCGCCGTCGTGCGCGAACGCGTGCCGCTCGACCTCAAGGCCGGCGTGAACACCGTGAAATTCACGGGCGCGACGCGGATGCTCGAACCGGACTCGGTGGTGCTGCGCGACCCGGCGGGCAAGGTGACGGTGCGGGTGCTCGAGCAGAGCTACCGCGCGGACACGTTGTCGTCGGGGCTCCTGCTGTCGCTGGAGGAGGGGAAGGATCTCGACTTCATCGTGCGCGACCAGAACGGCCACGAGAACCTGGTGCGGGGCAAGGTCGTTCGCAGCGGCTACACGCCGGGTAACGAAGGCGCCGAAACGCCGATCGTCGAGGTCGATGGCAAGCTGCGTTTCTCGCTGCCGGGCGAGCCAGTGTTTCCCGCCTTGAGCGACGAGGGTGTGCTCAAGCCGACGCTGACGTGGCAGATCGGGGCCGAGCGGGCGACGAAGCTCGAGGCCGAGCTGGGCTATGTGACGGGAGGGTTCGACTGGCAGGCAGCCTACAATTTCATTGCGCCGGAGAAGGGCGATCAGATCGACATCGTTGGCTGGGTGACGGTCTCGAACACGAGCGGACAGAGCTTCAACGATGCGACGGTGAAGCTGATGGCGGGCGACGTGAACCGCGTGCAGCCGAACATGCCGCAACCGATGATGGGCCGGGGTTTGAAGATGGAAACATTCGGCGCAACCGCGGCGGTGACCGAGAAGGCGTTCGACGAGTTTCACCTCTACTCGCTGCCGCGGCCGGTGACGCTGCACGATCGCGAGACGAAGCAGGTGGAGTTCATGCGGGCGACGGGCGTGAAGGCGCCGGTCGTCTACGTCTACGATGCGACCAAGCACCCGACGAAGGTGGCGGTGACGCGCGAGTTCAAGAACAGCGAGGAGAACGGCCTCGGACTCCCGTTGCCGAAAGGGCGGACGCGTTTCTATCGCAAGGACGACAGCGACGGGCGGCTGGAATTCGTCGGCGAGGACACGATCGACCACACGGCGAAAAACGAGATGATCCGCGTGAAGACGGGCGATGCGTTCGACCTCGTCGGCGAGCGGCGCGTGGCCGACCGGAGCAGCAGCAGTTTCCAGGGACGCGTGGAGCAGGGCTTCGAGATCAAGCTGCGGAATCACAAGACGGAACCCGTCGAAGTGCGGGTCGTCGAGCACCTCAACGGCCCGAACTGGCAGATGCTGGAGAAGTCGGATGACTTCACGAAGAAGGACGCGACCACGATCGAATTCCACGTGCCGCTGAAGCCGGACGAGGAACGATCGGTGACGTATCGCGTGCGCTACGAGTTGCGGTGAGGGCGCGCTGGGGCGCGCGAAAGCCCCAAATCCCAATCCCCAAGCACCAGAGAAGGGTCAGAGGCAAAAACGGCGACTTCCGGCGATTGAAGGTTCGCTGGTGCTTGAAGCTTTTTACAGTGTGCCGGCGGCGCGGGAGCTCAGGCTGCCGGGACGGACTTTCGGCTCGATGGTGACGTCGTCGAGTTCGATGTGGCCGGCATGCTCGATGAGCTCCGTGCTCTCGACGCCCGAGAAATTACAGTGCGCCAGCCGGATGCCGTCGACGGTCGCACCCGCGAAACTCGCGATGTAGAAGATGCGGGGGCAGGATTTGCCGGTGACATTTTCGACCTGCACGTTGCGGAGGACCGGCTTGTGGTCGCCGTTGGCGCCCTCCTCGTAAAGGAAATCGACCGTGATGATCGCCTCGGCCACGCGGCCGACCGTGATGTTGCGGGCAAAGATGTTTTCCATCACGCCGCCGCGGCGGGCGTTGGATTTGAAGCGCAACATCCGTTCGAGGTTCGGGCTGTCCATCACGCAGTCCTCGACGAAAACGTTGCGGCAGCCGCCGGCGATCTCGCTGCCGATCACGACGCCGCCATGGCCGTCCTTCATGGTGCACTTGCGGACGATCAGGTTCTCCGCGGCGACGCCGACGCGGCGGCCGTCGTCATTGCGGCCGGACTTGATCGCGATGCAGTCGTCGCCGGTGTCGAAGGTGCAGCCCTCAATCAGGACGTCGCGGGACGCCTCGGGGTCGCAGCCGTCGTTGTTCGGGCCGTGGGTGCTGATGTCGAGATTGCGGACGATGACGTTGGTGCAAAGGACGGGATTGATTTCCCACATCGGCGAACGCCGGATGTGGACGCCCTCGATGAGGACGTTGCGGCAGCGGTAGGGCTGGAAGAAATTCGGGCGGAGAAAGTGCCCGTTGCCGTAGATGCGCTGGTCGACGGGAACGTTTTTGTCGCCCGAAGCGACGAGCGCGTTGCTGTCGGGCAGCGCGGGCGAGCGGCGACTCTCGTCGCGCTTCGCCCACGCCCACCAGTTGTCGTCCGAGGCCTGGCCGTCGAGCGTGCCACCGCCGGTGACGGCGATGTTCTCCTGCTCGTAGGCGTAGATGAACGGCGAGTAGTTCATGCACTCGGTGCCTTCCCACCGGGTGAAGACGACCGGCAGATAGGCGGCCGGGTCGGTCTTGAAGAGCAGGGTGGCGCCCTCGGAGACAAAAAGATTCACGTTGCTCTTGAGATGGATCGCGCCCGTGAGAAACACCCCGGCGGGCACGACCACGCGTCCGCCGCCGGCGGCGGAGCAGGCGGCGATCGCCTTGGCGAGGGCGGCGGTGCAATCCTGGGTGCCGCCGGCGGCCGCGCCGTAGTCCGTCACGGCGAAGTCCCGGGCCGGAAAGACGGGCGCCTTGATGCGCGCGAGGATGGCGCCGGCCGTTTGCCAGGAAACGGGCGCCTCGCCGCCGCGGACCAGGCCCGCGAGGGCAACCAGGGACGTGAACGCAAGGACGGTTTTCTTCATGAAAGGGGCAAATTTAGACTCGTGTCGAAAAATGGTGGCAGCCCGTCGGGTCGGGGGAAAGCGGAAATTTACAGGAGCACCAGGTCGTTGCGATGGACGACCTCGAGGCGCTTGCGCTCGGGATAAAGCGCCGCGACGGCGTCGCCCTTCCGGCCGGCGATGGCGGGGATTTCCTTGCTGCCGAAGGCGGTCTTGCCCCGGGCGAAGACGATGCCGTCCGGGCCGGCGATGTTGACGATGTCGCCGGGGGCGAACGCACCCTCCGTGCCCGTGACGCCGACGGCGAGCAGGCTGCGGCCCTCCTCGCGCAGCACGGGGACGGCGCAGGCGTTGACCGCGATGGTGCCCGCGGGGCGTTGGAAATAAGCGAGCCAGCGTTTCCGGGCCTCGAGCGGCAGCCCGCTGGGCACGAAGAACGTGCCGGGGCCGCGACCGGAGAAGAGGCGGGCGAGAATTTCCGGCTCGGCGCCGCTGGCGATGAACACGCCGCAGCCGGCGCGCGTGGCGAGTTTGGCCGCGGAGATTTTCGAGATCATGCCGCCGGTCGCCGTCTCGCTCGTGGTGCCGCCGGCCATCGCCTCGATTTCCGGCGTGATGCGCTCGACGACGGGCACGAGGCGGCCGGTGCCCCGGAGATCGAGGAGCCCGGGGGCGGTGGAGAGAATCACGAGATGTTGGGCGGCGACGAGGCTGGCGACCATGGCGGACAACGTGTCGTTGTCGCCGAACTTGATCTCGGCGGCGCTCACGGTGTCGTTCTCATTGATGACCGGAATCGTGCCGTAGGCGATGAGCTGATGGAGCGTTTCCTGCACGCCAAGGTAGCGCGCGCGGGTGCGGAGGTCCTCATGGGTGAGGAGCACCTGCGCGACAGTCAGGCGGTGCGGGGCGAACCCGGCCTGCCACGTCTGCATGAGCCGCGACTGGCCGATGGCGGCGCAGGCTTGTTTTTTCGAGAGCTCCTTCGGGCGCTTGGTGAGACCGAGCGTGCCCATGCCGAGGCCGACGGCGCCGGAGGAAACGACGATCACCTCGGTGCCGCGGGCCCGGAGGGCGGCAATTTCCGCGCAGACGGCCGCGATGCGCGCGGTGTCGAGCTGGCCGACACCGGAGGTCAGGACGCCGGTGCCGAGCTTGATGACGACGCGGCGGGGCGCGGCGTGAGTCGGGGGTGACGGGTTGTGGGTCATGGGCGAAGTGGCCGTGGGCAGGCCGATGACCTATGACCCATGACCGACGACCGCCGCGCCGCGCGGCTCAAACCGTGAGCAGATCCTTCTCCTTGCTGGCGAGGTGATCGTTGATCGACTTGATGGCGGCGTCGGTGGCCGTCTGGATTTCCTTTTCCAGTCGCTTGGTCTCGTCCTCGGGCAGTTTCGCCTTTTTCACGGCCTCGATGGAATCGCGGCGCACGCTGCGGATATGGACGCGCCCTTCCTCGGCGAGCTTGTGGGCGGTCTTGACGAATTCCTGGCGGCGCTCGCGGCTCATGTCCGGGAGCGGGACGCGGATGATCTTGCCGTCGACGATCGGATTGAAGCCGAGGTTGGCGTCGATGATCCCCTTGGCGATGGCCTTGGAAAGACTGGCGTCCCACGGCTGGACCTGGATGAGCCGGGCGTCAGGCGTGGAAATGGCGGCGCACTCTTTCAGGCGCATTTGCGAGCCGTAGGCCTCGACCATCACGGACTCGACCATGGCCGGCGTGGCTTTGCCGGTGTGAATCGCGCTGAATTCGTGGACCGTGTAGTCCACGGCTTTTTTCATCTTGGCTTGGGAATCGACGAGGAGCGGATGCGACATGATGCGGAGGGGGTTAATTCAGTGACTTCAGTGACCGTGAATCCGGAGACAGGGAGGCACGTTTTTCTGCACCCAAAATCAATTTTTGACCAGCGTGCCGATTTTTTCGCCGCTGACAGCCTTGCGGATGGCGTGCTCGTCGTTGAGGTCGAACACCAGGATGGGCACGTTGTTGTCGAGGCAGAGGGAGAACGCGGTCGAGTCCATGACATTGAGCCGCTGCTTCAGGGCGTCGACGAACGTGATCTGGTCGTAGCGCACCGCGTCGGGATACTTCTTCGGATCCTTGTCGTAGATGCCGTCGACCTTGGTGGCCTTGAGGATGATGTCGGCGTGCAGCTCGCTGGCGCGCAGCGCGGCGGTGGTGTCGGTGGAGAAGTAGGGGTTGCCCGTGCCGGCGACGAAGATGACCACGCGTCCCTTCTCGAGGTGGCGCATCGCGCGGCGGAGGATGAACGGCTCGGCGATCTGGTTCATCGGGATGGCGCTCTGGACGCGGGTGTTGACGCCGAGTTTCTCGAGGCAGTCCATGAGGGCGAGGCCGTTGATGACGGTGGCGAGCATGCCCATGTAGTCACCGGTGGTGCGGTCGACGCCGCGCTGCTCGCCGTTGAGCCCGCGGAAGATGTTGCCGCCGCCGATGACGACGCAGACCTGGACGCCGAGCGAGTGGATCTCCTTCACCTGGGCGCAGACTTTTTCGAGGGTTTCGGCGTCGATCGGATCGCCCGATTTGCCGCCCCGCAGCACTTCGCCGGAAAGCTTGAGCACGACGCGCCGGTATTTGGCGCGAGGATCGACCTGTTTGGGTGCACGCATAGTCGCGATGAAACGATCGGGTAAATTCCGCGTCAATGCCCGAGATGGGCAGCGCGGCGCGACCGTCGTGTCGGCGGGCTGCACTAGGGCGAGGGTGGGAGGAATTTCACGCAGACGGGCGTCGGGACTTCGAGGGTCCGGCCGGTCGGCGCCGGAATCCCGGTGGCCGCGTCGATCGCGAAGACGGCGAGATTGTGCGTGTCCTGGTTCGCGGTGACCAGCCACCGGCCGGAGGGATCGAGGCTGAAGCCGCGCGGCGTGCGGCCGCCGGAGGGGACGTTGGTCAGGAGTCGCAGCCGGCCGGACTCGTCGACGGCGAAGACCGCGATGCTGTTGAGCCCGCGGTTGGAGGTGTAGAGGAACTTGCCCGACGGATGGACGATCACCTCGGCCGAGGTGTTCCGACCGGTGAATTCGGCTGGGAGCGTCGACAGGTTCTGAAGCTCGTGGAACGAGCCGTGATCGGCGTCGTAGCCGAGCACGGTGACGGTGTTGTCGATCTCGTTGAGCGAATAGGCGACGCGGCCGTTCGGATGGAACGTGAAATGGCGCGGCGCGGAGCCGGGCTTGAGGGCGAACGAGGGTGGGTCGCCGGGCACGAGCGAGCCGGTTGCGGCGTCGAGTCGGAAAACGGAGAGCTGGTCGGTGCCGAACTGCGCGGCGAAGGCGAAACGGTTATCGGGCGAGACATTGAACGAATGCGAGTGCGGCGTGGCCTGGCGCGGGTTCGGCCCCGAGCCGGTGTCCTGATGGAATGCCGAGGCCGGACGCAGCGTGCCGTCGGGGTTCAGCGGGAGGATCGCGACGCTGCCGCTGCCGAAGTTCGAGATCAGGAGGTTTTGGCCGGTGTGGTCGGCGACGGCGTAACAGGTGCCGGTGCCACGCGCGACGACTTGATTGAGGAAGGTGAGTTTGCCGGTCGCGGCATCGATGGAGAAAGCGCTCACCGCGCCGGTCGGTTCGCCGCGGAAACGATAGACTTCGTTGGTCGCGTAGAGGAAGCGCCCGGAAGGCGAGAAGGTGACGTAGGTGGGATTGTCGGTCGCCGCGGCGAGACCGAGCGGGGTGAGTTTGCCGGTGTCATTGTCGAAGCGGAAAACATAGATGCCCTGGCTGCGTTCGCCGGGTGGATTGCGTCGCGGCGGGCCGAAGAGCTCCCAATCGGTGTAGGTGCCGACGTAGACGAGGGTGGATGAAGCCGCGGCTGCGTTGAGTGGGCGGATGGAGATGGCGGCGCTGGCGAGCAGCGCGGCGAGCAGGAGGGCTTTTTTCACGGCGGATCGAAAGCGAGGGGTTCAGGTTTCGGCGGCCGCGCGACGGCTGACGCGCCGCGCCCACCAGACCGTGACGAACGGGACCATGATCGCAGTCACCATCACGCTGGCCGAGACGAGCACGGTCGCACTCCGGGCGGCCTCGGTGTAGACCGGGTTGGCGGCAGCGACGAGCGCAGGGACGGCGGCGGCGTTGCCGGCGGTCGAGGCGGCGGCGAGGCCGGCGGTGCCGTTGCCACCCGTGATCCGGTCCGCGAGGAAAAGCATCACGCCCGAAACGGCGACGACCGCGAGGCCAAGGCCGAGGCCGAGGAGGCCGCTGTGCCAGACGCTGCCCGCGTCGATCGTGGCGCCGAGCCCGAAGGCGAAGAACGGAATCACCACCGGCACCGCGCGACTGAGAAACTCGCGCAGCTCGCGGTCGAGGTTGCCCAGCACCATGCCGACGGCGAGCGGCAGGATGGCGCCGAGCAGCGTCGGCCACGGAAACGCGGACAAGCCCGCGACACCGAGCGTGAGCATCGTGAGGAACGGCCCGCTCTCGATCGACATGATGGAATAGGCGCCGGCGTCGCGGGACTTCCCGAATTGCGCCATCAGTGTCATGTAGAGACCGCCGTTGGTGTCGTTGATCGCGGCGACGACGGCGAGGGTCGAGAGGCCGGCGAAGAATCCGCTGGTCACCGGTTGTTCGCCGAGCAGCCGCCCGAGCACGACGCCCACGAGCATGCCGCACAGCACCTTGGTGAGAAGCAGGGCGCCGCCCTTCTTGACAAGTTCGGGCGTGGTTTCGATCGAGATGGTCGCACCCATGCACACGAAGCCGACCGCGATGATCGGCAGGGCGCCCGTAAACAACGCGCCCGTGAACGAGCCGAAGAATTTCGGGGCGCCGGGTGCAATGGTGGTGATGAGGCAGCCGAGCGCGAGCGGGACGATCATCATGCCGCCGGGCAGACGGTCGAGGGTGCGCTTGATGGGAAGTTGCATCGGTGGGGTAGAGAGGGAAGGGCCGTCGGGGTCAGGCGTAGAGGGCCGCGACCTCGTAGTCGACGACCTGCGGGAGGGTGAATTCGATCGTGGCGCCGGTTTGCCGGAACGGGACGTCACGTTCGCTGCGGAGCAGTTCGATGCGCGTGACGCGGCGGCCGGCGGGAAGTTCCATGCGCACGCGCTGTTCGCCGATCGGATAGAATTGCCGCAGCCAGCCGCGGTGCATGTTGGGATTGGTGTAGTTGAGCACGTGCAGGGCGAAGCCGGGTTCGGTTTCCCACGCGAAACACTCGACCACGCCGTCGCCCATGACGGTGACGGGCGAACTTCCGCGCGTCAGCCACGCGATGGAATTGCGCAGCAGGCGCGAGAAATCCGTGTTCCCCGAACGCCAGGCGGTCCGCTCGACGTCGCCGGCAAAGTAAAGCAGCCGCGCGTTGCCTTGTTCCCGTGCGATGACGGCGGGGCCGTCGGTCTTCCCGACCGGATCGTAGGAGAGTTCCGGTGGATAAGCCGTGTAGGCGGGGACGACGGAGAGAACCGGCGGGCCCGCGGCCTTGATCGGGACGCGATAAAATCCACCGGGGAGCCAGTTGGTGTGGTCGAAGCCGCGGACGATTTCGTGCGGCTGCTCGATGCGCGCATAGAAGCCGTTGCCGTTGGGCGCGGCGACGGGCCCGACCGACTCGATGTTGAACAGGTCGGCGAGGCCGGAATTGGCGCGGCGGCGGCCGGTCTCGTCGAACAGCGCGGTCTCGAACGACGCCATCAACGAGCCGCCGGCGGCCACGTAGTCGCGCAACTGCTGGCACTGGCGGTCGCTCAGCCACGCGATGTTCGGGAGCAGGAGCACGGAGTAGCGGCGGATGTTTTCCAGGGCGAGTTCATCCTCGTGCACGAAATCGAAAAAGTGGCGGCCCTCGAGCAACGCCGAGTAAAGCCCGTCCACAAATTCCGCCATGCGGCCCTCGCCCGGCGGCGTGTGAAAGAGGTGGGTGCGCTGGCCCATGACGACGCCGATGTTTGCGATGCTGCGCCGGCGGACATAGTGGCGGTCGTGGCGCGCGTGCCAGTCGAGATAACGGCGGCCGATCTCCTGCCAGCGCTGGTCCTCACCGAGGCCGGCCTGCGCACCGGCCCAGTGATACCAGATCGTCATGCCGCTCGCGGCGATTTCATCCATCCAGATTTCGGATTCCTCGCGCGACTTTGCGGAGTTGCGCCAGCGCGGACTGCCGCCGGTCGAGTAAGCGCCGATGACATTGGTGATCGTGCGATTCTTCATCACCGCCGTCGCGACGCGTCCCTGTTGCGCCGCGCCCCAAATCGGCGTGGCGTCGCCGCCGCGGCCCTGGTTGTCGCAATTGAACCACTCGCAGGTGGCGGCGAGTCGCACGAGATTCGGCGTCGCGCGGATGCCGCCGCCGAGATTCGCGTAGTAGAGGTTGTCGGGTTTTTTTTCCTTCGCGACTCCGTCGTAGAGTTTCCACAGTTCGACGCAGCGATCCGTGAACTGCTCCCAGTATTCGACGGTGTTCGGTGGCGCGAGCTTGCGGCACGCGTCGCAGGAGCAGACCGGCAGGCTGCCGAGGGGCGGCCAGCCGTTGGTGTAGAGCGCGTCGACGTCGTAGCGGGCGTTGATTTCGCGCATGATGGCGACCGTGTGCTCCGTGAAATAGGGCGAGAACATGCACGTGCGGTAGAGGTGCGGCTCCTCGTTGTGCGCGAGGAACCCGCCCTGGGCATCGCGCATGAACCATTCCGGGTGCGGCGCGAGCGCGTCATCCCACGCCAGGTCCGGGCTCATGCGCGCAACGACGCGCAGGCCGCGTTTTTTCGCGGCGGCGGTGCAGGCACCGAAGAGATCGCGGTCGCCGAGGAATTTGCTGCGGCGGTGAAACGGAACGTCGCTGGGATAGAACGCGAGGATGCCCGTGACGCTGACGAGCACGGCGTCGACTTGGAGGCTGGCCCAGTAGTCGGCCCAAGCCTCGACATCGAGCGTGAGGGGATCGCGTTCGTTGAAATTGACCTGGCCGACGCGGCGGAGCCGTTGGTGCCACGGGAGCGATGAGCCGGGAGTCGGACGTGGGGCGATCGTGGCGGAGACGGCGGCGTCGCGGGATGGAGTTACGGGAGTTGGCGCGGCGAGCAGGCGGGCGGGAATCGCGGCGCCCGAGGCCACGAGGAATTGCCGGCGGGTGAATCTCATGATGGGGAAACCGCGGGGAGGGGACGGCGCGGTGGGATGCAGGTTGGGGCAGACGCGGGGTTGCGGCCAATCCCAATTGCGTGGCCGGTAAATCGGGCTCGTCAGCCGTGCGCGGCGCCGGATAGAGAAGGCCGGATGAAAAAGAACACCGATCCCCGGGTGGATGACTACATCGCGAACGCGGCGGAATTTGCGCGGCCGATCCTCCGGCATCTGCGGGCGCTCGTGCACCGGGCGTGTCCCGAGGCGACCGAGACACTTAAATGGCGGATGCCGAATTTCGAGCACGCGGGGTCGATCCTGTGCAACATGGCCGCGTTCAAGGCGCATTGTGCGTTTGGGTTTTGGCGCAAGGACGTGCAGGCGATGGTCGCGAAGGATGGGGACAAGACCGACGTGGCGATGGGCCATCTCGGGAAGATCGCGAGTCTCGCGGACCTGCCCGGCGATGACGTTTTGTCACGCTACCTTAAGTTCGCAGTGGAACGGGCGGAGTCGGGCACGCGGGCGCGACCGGTGGCGAAGCCGAAGCCCGCCCTGCCGGTGCCGGCCGATCTCGCGGCGGCGCTGCAGAAAAACCGGAAGGCGGCGGCGGCGTTCGAAAAATTCAGCCTGAGCCACCGGCGGGAATACATCGAATGGATCACCGAGGCGAAACGCGATGAGACGCGGCAGAAGCGGCTGGCCACGACGCTCGAGTGGCTGGCCGAGGGGAAATCCCGCAACTGGAAGTATGCGAATTGTTGACGGGGCGGGGCGACGACCGCGGGCGGGACGCGGGTGTTTCAATTCTTGACCAGCGCCCCGGGCGGCGCAGCGTAGCCAGTCCGCATTCCACTGCCCGATGGTGTAATGGCAGCACAGGCGACTTTGACTCGCCTAGTCATGGTTCGAATCCATGTCGGGCAGCCATGCGGTCTTGAGAAACACGAACTTGGAAACTGCTAAACGCAGGTTCGGGGGAAGGGCATGCGTTGCTGATGGAGGTCGCCCCGCGCGAAATTCAACGCGTTAACGATGCTGGAATGGGCCAGCGGCGGATAACGCCATCGCCATGCGCGACCAAGATCGTCCGCGTAGATGAATCATAGACTG
>CALFNN010000103.1 GCA_937902925.1 uncultured Opitutaceae bacterium | reverse complement strand
GGCACGCTCACCTACGAGGCGGTTTTCCAGCTCACGACCAAGGGCATCGGCCAGAGCACGACCGTCGGCATCGGCGGCGATCCGGTCAACGGCACCTCGCACCTCGACGTCATCAAGCTCTTTGCGGCCGATCCGGACACGCATGGCATCATTCTCATCGGCGAAATCGGCGGCAACGCCGAGGTCGAGGCCGCGCGCTGGCTCAAGGCCAACTGCAAGAAGCCCGTTGCCGGTTTCATCGCGGGCGCGACAGCCCCCGCCGGCCGCCGGATGGGCCACGCCGGCGCGATCGTCGGCGGCGCCGAGGACACCGCGGCGGCCAAGATCGCCGTCTTCAAGGAGTGCGGCATCGAGGTTGCCGTGACGCCCTCCGACATGGCCGACGCCCTCCTCCGCTCCGCGAAGGCCAAGGGCGTGACGCTGTCCTAAGCCGCGCCTCGCCCGATGGCTCACCGCATGGGAGCGGTGAGCCCGTCGTCAGAATGGGCGGGTCCGGCTGTTGTTAGCCGGCGGCTCCCGGGTTATTGCCCGTCTTTCTCGTGCCCGTCGCGTTCGCCCGGGTCGTCGTGATCCCCGTGGCCGACATGATCCCCGTGGCCGACATGATCATCCCGGCCGTTTCGACCATGGTCGTCTTCAAGCAGGTCAGAGTAGTCGTGGTTGCCGGCTGCATCCTGCGTCGTCTGGCCGATGAACGGATCGCCTTGTCTCGGCCCGATGGGAAAGACCTCCTGCAAGGTCTGCACATCGGATGAATGGGTGTAGGTGAGGTGATCGTTGTGGTAGGCGTGGCCCTTCGCGAGCGGCGAGATGAGGATTTCCACGATGCTGTGGCGGTCGTCGTTCGGTGTCAGGTCGGTGGTGCTTTCGCGTTCGCTTTCATCGTTCCAGATCACGATCAGCCCGTTGTTTTGATAGGCCTTGGACGCCATGATCATCGGGATGACGGTGCGCAGAAAGTTGTCCCCCTGGGCAATATTGGCCGCATCGCCGGTGTAGTGAATCCCGTTGTAGGTGAAGCCGCCGGCCAGCGCCGTGTGCATGTCGTTATACTGGTCGGGCGTGATCACGTTGAACCGGGCCACCGCATGATGCTCGAGGTCATGCTGCAAGGCTTCGAGCGGCTGGTAGTGCGGCACCTCCGGATTCGAGGTGCTGTCGTCTCCCGTCGTCGTCGTGCCTCCGTTGGTCGTCGTGAAGAAGAGTTCACCGCAGTGCTTGGCCGCGAAATTATACTGGTGACTGCCGTTGAAGGGATTCGTGTAGGAAGGCGAGGTGCCGCTGAAGCTCGTCAGCGGCACGGTCCATTGCTCCGGCGGCGCGATCGTGTTCGTCAGGCTGTTGGCGGCCGGCCGGTTGACCGACCCGGCGGCCGGCACGAGATCGATGCCCTCCTGGTAGGCTTTCCAGGAAATGCCGGCGCCCTGGAGGAGACCGCTGATATTCGGCTGGGCGAAGACATTGCCGAGCGGATCGGAGGCGTCCTTGTAGGGGTCGGAATCGTTGGTGACGCCGAAATTGCTCCCGCCTTCCTGCCAGATGTAGTTCGGCTCCGACGGATGAATGCTCGGGTTGAGTCCCGAGGGAGTCGCCAGGACGTTGTAGCAATTGTTGGTGTAGGCAACGTCGGCGGAAAACAGGCTATGGGCGTCGACCAGGCTGTTGATGAACGGAGCGGCGGGATTGCCCTTGATTTGTTCGATCCCGCTGGTCGGCGCCGTGTCGACGTTGCCGTTCGGCTGGATCCAGTTGTGATTTTCCAGGTAGATGTAGAACACCGTGCGAATTCTTTCGAGCGATGCAGCGGAGGCGGGGCTGACGGCGATGACGCCGAGCCAGACGAGCATGCCGGCGCACAGGCGATGGAGCGGATGACGAGCTTTCATTTTCTTTTTGGGTCTCTGTTTCGTTGGGTTGACTGATCGTGATCGGCCTCGCCCCGAGAGCAGGAAAACCGTGCGAAGCCAATCGCGACAGACCGCAGGAAACCCGGCCGGCCACCCCGAACCCCGGTTCGTCACCGCAAAGTTTCATTCCCCGAGCAGCGGATGCAGGTCACCCCGGAATCAAGCTCCGCTTTCGATCCGATCATGGGAGTTCTTGCCGGGCCCACCCCGGCCATCCCGCAGGAACCGGGGTCGACACCAGCGTGTCGCACGAATACCATTTATCCTGCAATGAGCCGTCCCCTCCACCGCCACGCGTTCGGCACCCTGGCCCTTTCCGCCGCCGCATTCTTTTTCGCGGCCTGCTCCACCTCGCCGATGTCGCGGATCGACGCCAATCGCGCCGTTTACGAATCCTGGCCGGTCGACATGCAGGAGGCGGTGCTTGAAAACCGCGCGGTCCCCGGCATGACGCCAGAGATGGCCGAAATGGCGCTCGGCAAACCGACCTCGATCGATCATCGCTCCGTCAAGGATGGCGAGGAGGAAATCTGGACCTACAAAAAGGGATCCGCCCACCTGCCCTCGCTGCTCGAGAACACCAACATCTCCCTCGGCGGCAGCGTGGGCGGAGTCGGAGTCAGCTCGGGCGTCCCGATGGGGCGCGGCCGGCCGGTCGACGCCGACACCAAGGAAGTCGTGTTCAAGAACGGCGTCGTCATTCGCGCCGATCCATAGCTACCGGCCAGCGCGTATCGCCGCCGGTCACCGGTGATCGTTACCGACCGCGGCCGGCCAGGCCGACGCGGCGGCCGCATCCAGTTCGATCTCGAACAGCAGGTCGTCCCGGCAAACCACGCTGTGCGTCGGCACGACTGGCAGATGGCGCAGCTCGCGGAGCGCGCACCAGGCGTCGAAATGGGACTTGAACGCCGGATCGCGGAAATACGCCGTCGCGCGCGTCACGTCGCGCCAGGTCATCGCGCGCGACTGCAGGATCGCGGCGACCACTTCCATCGTGAGGTCGACCTGCTTCTTGATGTCACCGACCCACGCGGTTTTTCCGCCGGGGTAAATGCTGGCGGTGCCCGAGACGAGGAGCCGCCGCCAACCGCCCGAATCGATCTCCATCGCCCGGCTGAATGCGCTCCCATACGCCGGCGCCGGGCACTGCATCGGCGAACCGATTTCCCGCGCGCGCGCGCGGCCGTCGAGCGGCCGCATCGCCCAGGCCGCGACCGCCACCGCGGCGCCGTCGAGGTTGCGCGCGCCAATGCCGGTGCTCGCGGGCAGAGAACCGGTCCGCCACTTCAAGCCCGCGTAGAGTGCCGAGCGCACCCGGTTGAAGTCGCCATACCACGCCAGGATGTCGTCGTTATAGAACCAGGTGCGGATGACATCCGCCAGCTCGAACCCGGCCTGGTCGAGCGCCCATTCGAGATTGCCGAACATCTGCTGCACCTGCGCCGGCCCGCCGAGCGCGAGCGAGGTCGGGCCGAGTCCGCCGAGCAGGCAGTGCCGCGCGCCGCCATCCTCGTAGACCGAGCCGACGATCCGGCTGCCCAGCCGCACCCGCTCCACCGTCCGCCCGCTCATCGCAAAAGCCTGCACACCCGCGAGCGCGGCCCCGACACAGCTGCCGCCCTCGACCCACGTGACCGGCCATTGCGTCGCCCCCAGCGCCGCGCGCATGGCGTCCTCGATTTCGGCGCGCGCGGCAATCCGGCCGTAAACCATGAGGCCCAGCACCTCCGCCTCGCGCGCCGCCAGCTTCCAGGCGAGTCGCTCGAACACGGCGGCCGGCGGTTCGTGCACGCGTGGACATTCACTCAGGACAAATTCGCCGGCGCCTCCGGGGGCCGGCAATTTCAAGTTGCTCCGGTTTGCGGAGACCGGCGGGGCGGCCGGCGTGACCGATTCGGCGGGGCGAGAAATCATGGCGCAGCAGACGCGAGCGTGCGATGCGAGTTACCGCGGCCCCGATCCGCACGCGGATCGCCACGCCTTAACACGAGCGCGAATACGCCGGATAAGCCGCCGTGCAATGCATCGCTCTCGCGTAGCGCCGGCGGTGGCGGTGCGTCACGGGCCGCAGCTCTTTCGCCATGCCCTGCTTCGCCCCAACCGCGCCAACCGGCCGCTCCCCCCGCCCGGCTGCGCACCTTCTGTCCGCCGTGCGCCGCGCGATAAGCGCATCTGTCGCCTGCGCAATCGCCGCGTCGTGCACCGGCCTCTCCGCCGCCGACACTCCGCCCGCCGTCCGCGCTCCGGCGCGCGTCTTCGAGGTCACCGTCGCGCCGCAACCTTCCGGCCGCATCGATGAGCTCGTTTTCGCGCGATTGAACGAGCTGCACCTCGCGCCGGCGCACGTCTGTTCCGACGCGGTCTTCGTGCGGCGCGTCTTCCTCGACGTGATCGGCACGCTGCCGACGGCCGCCGAAACCCGGCAATTCTTGCAGGACACCGCCCCCGACAAGCGCGCCGCGCTCATCGACCGCCTGTTCGAGCGTGACGAATTTGCCGACTACTGGGCCATGAAGTGGAGCGATCTGCTGCGGGTGAAAGCAGAGTTTCCCGTCAACCTCTGGCCGAATGCCGCCCAAGCCTACCACCGCTGGATTCGCACCGCGATTCGCGACAATCTCCCCTACGATCAATTCGCGCGCACCCTCCTGACGGCGAGCGGCAGCAATTTTCGCGTCGGTCCGGTCAACTTTTACCGCGCCCTCCAAAACAAGGAGCCGCCGACGATCGCGCGGGCCGTCGCGCTCGCGTTGATGGGCGCGCGCGCCGAGAAATGGCCGGCCGAACGCCTCGCCGGGATGGGCGCGTTTTTCACGCAGATCGGCTACAAGGCCACCGGCGAGTGGAAGGAAGAAATCGTCTTCTTCGATCCCGACAAACCCGTGCCCGCCGGAACCCCGGCTCCGGTTTTTCCGGACGGCACGCCCGCCCGACTCGGGCCCGGCCAGGATCCGCGCGAGGCGTTTGCCGACTGGCTGGTCGACCCGAAGAATCCGTGGTTCACGCGCGCGATCGCCAACCGCGTTTGGTCCTGGCTGCTCGGTCGCGGCATCGTGCAGGAACCCGACGACCTGCGTCCCGACAATCCGCCCGCGAATCCGAAGCTGCTCGCCTATCTCGAGGAGCAGCTCGTCGCCTCCCACTACGACGTGAAGCAGCTCATGCGGCTGATTTTGAATTCGCAGACCTGTCAGCTCTCGTCGCTGGCGCGCAGCGACCGGCCGGAGGCCGAGGCGAACTTCGCCTTCTACGCCGTGCGCCGTCTCGACGCCGAGGTATTGATCGATGCGCTCAACCAGATCACCGGCACGACCGAAGACTACTCGAGCGCGATTCCCGAGCCGTTCACGATTGTGCCGGAAAGCGAACGCGCCATCGCGCTGCCCGACGGCAGCATCACGAGTTCGTTCCTCGAGGCCTTCGGCCGGCCGTCGCGCGACACCGGCCTCGAATCCGAGCGCAACAACCGCATCACCGCCACGCAGCGGCTGACGCTGCTCAACTCCACGCTGATCCAGCGCAAACTCGAGCAGGGTCCGAAGCTCCAGCCGTTGCTCCGGCCGCGGGGCGGTCCGCGCGAACTCGTCGACGGTCTCTACTTCACGATTCTCTCGCGTCCGCCGACCGAGGCCGAACGCCGGATTTTCGTCGACTACGCGCTCGCCGGTTCCGACGTCCGCGCCTCCGCCCTCGACCTCGCGTGGGCCCTGATCAACAGCGCGGAATTTCTCTACCGGCACTGAACGCCTCAAAACATGAGCCTTCATCACAGCGTCGATCCCCGCCTCTGGAATCTCGAATCCGAGCTCCGCCTCCTCGGCCTCGGCGGTCCGCGCATGACGCGGCGCGAAGCCATCCGCCTCGGCCTGCTCGGCACCGCGGGATTGTTTTTCGCCAATTCGTTCGCTTCGCACGCCGCCGCGGCCGTCGCCTCGCCGGCACCCGCTGCCCTCGCCCCACGCGCCAAGTCGGTCATCCAGATCTGGCTTTGGGGCGGCCCGTGCCACCTCGACACCTTCGACCCGAAGCCCGACGCCGGCTACGATTACTGCGGCGCCTTCAAGTCACCGATCGCGACCAACATCGCCGGACTCCAGATCGGCGAACTCCTGCCATTGCTCGCGAAGCAGGCCGACAAATACTCGGTCATCCGCAGCATGAGCCACGGCATCAACGCGCACGAGACCGCGTCCTACACCGTGCAGACCGGCCGGCCCTCCGGCGGTCGCGATGTGTTCCCCGGCATGGGCGCGGTCGTCTCGCTCTTCAAGGGTTACGACGCCGGCTACAAGGGCCTGCTGCCGCCCTACGTTGTCCTGACGGAGTTGCAGGGCCGTTTTTCCGAGGCGGGTTTTCTCGGCTCACGCTACAAGCCGTTCGCCACCGGCGGCGATCCGGGCGCAGCGCGCTTCGTCGTCGAGGGCGTCGTCTCGCAAAGCGTCACCGACGAGCGCCAGCGCGCCCGCCGCGAACTCCTGCACCAGCTCAACACCTTCGAGCGCGCCGCGAAGAGCGGCGATCCGCGCCTCGCCGCTCTCGGCCAGTGCGAAGCCGATGCCTATGAGATGATCCTCGGCGACGCCGGCAAGGTCTTCGACCTCGCGCAGGAAAAGGACGCGCTGCGCGACAGCTATGGTCGCAACACCTTCGGCCAGTCCTGCCTCATGGCGCGGCGCCTCGTCGAACGCGGCGTGCCCTACATCACCATCAACTACAAGGGTTGGGACACGCACAAGCAGCACTTCCCCACGATGCGCCGCAAGCTGCCCGAACTCGACAAGGGCCTCGCGACGCTGCTCGCCGATCTCTCCGCGCGCGGCCTGCTCGACAGCACCATCGTCTGGGCCGGCGGCGAATTCGGCCGCACGCCCAAAGTCATGTGGGAAGCGCCGTGGGACGGCGGTCGCGGCCACTGGGGCCAGGCTTTCTCGGTGCTGGTCGCCGGCGGCGGGTTCAAGGGCGGCCACGTCATCGGCCGGACCGACGCGCGCGGCGAGGAAGTCGTCGAGCATCCGGTGAAGCCCGTCGAGCTGATCGGCGCCATGTATGACTGCCTCGGCATTTCCGTCGATGCCCGGCTGCCGCACCCCGAGGGCAGCGACGTGCGCGTGATGCCCGTCGCACCCGCCGGCGCGCCGTCGCGCAACGCGCTCGACGAAATCATGGAAAACCCCGCAGTCGCATGAAACCGCCGCGCATCTTTCGTTCGCTCGCATCGCTCGGGCTTCTGGCCATGACTTCGGTCGCGGCGGCTCAGGGGCAGGCCGTCCGCCCGCCACCGCACCTCGGCTACGTCTATCCCGCCGGCGGACAGCAGGGCACCACGTTCACGGTTTCCGTCGGCGGCCAGAACCTGAACGGCGACGTCGTCGCGTATTTCTCGGACACAGGGGCGACGGCGAAAGCCACGGGCTACGATCGGCCGCTCAATCAAAAAGAAATCAACGATCTGCGTGAACAGATGCAGAAGCTCCAGGACAAGCGCACCGCCGCCCGCGCCGATTCGTCCAAGCCCGCGTTCACCGCCGCAGACGAAAAACTCGCCACGGAGCTCCGGCAAAAAATGTCCACCCGGGGGAACCGCCAGGCCAACCCCGTCCTCGCCGAAACCGTCACGCTCGAGGTCACGCTTGCGCCCGACCTGCCGCCCGGCGAGCTCGAGTTGCGGCTGCGCACGCCGAGCGGGCTGTCGAATCCCTTTGTCTTTTGCGTCGGCGACCTGCCGGAGTTCACCGAGCCGGTCGTCACGCCCACGACCAACCCCGCGCCGCGTGCCGCCCGCGATGCCGTGCCGCGCCCGACGCCGCCCAAGCCTGCGAGGTCCATCACGCTGCCCGCGATCGCCAACGGCCAGATTCTCCCGGGCGAGGTCGATCACCTGCAGTTCCCCGCGCGCACGGGCCAGCGCATCGTGGCCGCGTTGAGCGCGCGCGCGCTCATTCCCTATCTCGCCGACGCCGTGCCGGGCTGGTTTCAGGCCACGCTCGCCCTGCGGGATGCGCACGGTCGCGAGCTCGCCTACGACGACGACTACCTCTTCAACCCGGACCCGGTCCTCTGCTACGACATCCCCGCGGACGGCGACTACGTGATCGAGATCAAGGACGCGATCTACCGCGGCCGTGAAGATTTCGTTTACCGCTTGTCCATCGGCGAACTCCCCTTCGTGACGGGCGTATTTCCGCTCGGCGGCACGGCCGGAGCGCGGACCACGTTTCAACTCGCCGGCTGGAACCTGCCCGTCGCCAACGTCACCCTGGAATCGAAAAACCAGCGCCCCGGCACGTTCCTGCTCGCGCTGCCCGACCATCGCGAGATCTCGGACCCGCCGCAGATCGCGCTCGATTCGCAGCCCGGCACGCCCGACGTCGAACCCAACGACCGGCCGGCCACCGCGCAACCCGTCACGTTGCCCGTCATCGTGGACGGCCGCATCGATCGGCCGGGCGACGAGGATGTTTTTCGTTTCGAAGGCAAAGCGGGATTCGCGATCGTCGCGGAGATTTTCGCCCGTCGCCTGGGATCGCCGGTCGATTCGACGCTGACGCTCACCGACGCTGCCGGCCACCGGCTCGCGTTCAACGACGACCACGACGACAAGGCCGCGGCCCTGCTTACACACCAAGCCGACTCGCGACTCGACGCGACGCTACCGGCCGACGGGGTCTACTTTCTGCGCCTCGCCGACGCGCAGCGCCATGGCGGTCGGGAGTTCGCCTACCGCCTGCGCGTGGGTCCGCCGCAACCGGATTTCGAGCTGCGGGTCACTCCCGCGAGCATCAACGTCCGCGCCGGCATGAGCGCGCCGATCACGGTCTACGCCCTGCGTCACGACGGGTTCACCGGCGAAATCTCGCTCGCGCTGAAGGATGCGCCGCCCGGCTTCGGGCTCGCCGGGGCCCGACTGCCCGCCGGTCAGGACAAGATTCAACTCACTCTCGCCGGTCCGCCCACGCCACGCAGTGAGCCGTTCAAGCTCACCCTCACGGGCTCGGCGTCAATTGACGGCCGTCCCGTCGTCCACCCCGCGACGCCGGCCGAGGACATGATGCAGGCGTTCGCCTACCATCACCTGGTCGCCGCCCGGGCGCTGCTGGCGGAGGTTGCCGGCCGCGGGGCGCCGTTCCGCGCGACCTCGCGCCTCCCGCTGCAGATCGCCGCCGGCGGCACCGCCCGCCTTCGCGTGGCCGCACCGGCGGCGCGATTTCTCGGCAACATCCAGCTCGAACTTGAGAATCCGCCGGAGGGCATTGCGGTCGCGTCCTCGACGTTCACCGGCGATTCCGTCGACGTCGTGCTCTCCTGCGACGCGGCCAGGGCGACGCCCGGCTTGCGCGGCAATCTGATCTTCAACGCCTCCGGCGAGCGCAACAACCCGAACGCCCCTGGCGCCGCGGCCCGCAACCAGCGCGTCGCCCTCGGCGTCGTGCCCGCCGTTCCGTTCGTCGTGATCGCACCGGCCGGGCCGTCGGCCTGAGGCGAAAGTCGCGAAGGGGCGCCGGGGCGTTCCTTTCCCGGCTACAGTTCGCCCCGAAACGGACACGCACAGAACCGTCAAGAAACTCGAAAAAAAGTCTGGACGAGCCGGCGGAGATCGCCACTTTGGCTGTCGCATCAGGAACGAGCTGGCCTTAACAAGCCGGCTCCGCCAACCGGGCCGGGAGCGGCCACGGTGGATCGAGCGAAAGCTCGGATGTGCGTCACCCGCAAGGGGGGCGAACCAAGAACGCTCCCGAAGACGAGACCGACCTGATGCCCAGGTCGGTTTTTTGTTTTCCACCCTGCTGCGCGATAAATCCCACAAAGAAAAATCACGCATCATGAATACGCTCACGACCCTCCCCGGCATCCGTGTCCGCCCGGACAACGAGAATCATCACCTGTGGAACAACCACGGCACATGGTTTCTGCACTACACCGTCCATCCCACGCCTTTCACGAAGGAGCGCATCCGCCGCTCGCTCGGGACGAAGGACGTGGCGGTCGCCCGTGAACGCCGCGACTCGTTCTTCGCGCAGCTCGCCGCCGACGCCGCCCGCCTCGGTCCGGCGGCCAACGGCAAGGCCTTCGCGGCCTGAACCAACCCGCTACTCCCCCACCGCGCCTCACCCGGCCGGTGGGCGATTCACGCGATCTCCATGCGCGCGCCGAGATCGGCCGCGCCAAAAAAGCCGGGCCGGTGCCCGGCATGACGCACGGTGAAGGCCGCGATGCCGGAGACGCGATGCAGCAGGTGCTCCGGCGCGCCGTCTCCGCGATCCCCCCGCCCGAGCGCCACGTCGACCAGGTAATCGCCCGCGCCCAACGCGGCCCGAAAAGCACAAGCGAAGCGATGCAGCCGCCCCGCCTCCATCGCCTGGGACTCAATGCCGAGATGAATCGTGGTCACGCCATAGACCACTTGATTGTGCCGGTTGGCCACCTCGAATCCCAGCATGACGAAGTCCGTCGCGACGTTGGCGCGAACATAAAACTCCAGCCGGGCCTCGTCATTGAGGTCGAACATCGAGCACTCCCCGCCCTGCGCGTCGAGCAGGCGGCAGTGAACGATATCCACCTCGCGCGAACCAACTTCCTGACGGGAGTTCCAGTTTCGTTCCCGGGCGCCCGCCGGCAACGCCACACCCGGCCCTCGCTTGACGGCCGCCGGAATGGGAGTCGGACCTGTCCCCGCGCCACTGCGATAGAGATGATGATAGTGGCTGACGGCCTCCGCGCTGCGACCCGCAAACGACACATGCCCCTCGTGCAGGACCAGCGCCTGCCGGCAGAGCGCCTTCACGGCCACCAAGTCGTGACTGACGAGGATCAATGACATGCCGGTCTTCAACCGCTCCTCGAAAAACCGGGCGCACTTGGCTTGAAAAAAGACATCTCCGACCGCCAGGGCTTCGTCGACGATGAACAAATCCGGCGCGAGGATCGTCTGCGTCGCAAATGCGAGGCGCACCAGCATGCCGCTCGAATACACTTTCGCCGGCTGGTCGATGAAGTCGCCGATTCCGGCAAATTCCTCGACCTCCGCCATCCGGCTTAATATCTCCCGCCGCGAAAAGCCGAACAGCGCCGCCTGCAGCAACACGTTTTCGCGCCCGGAGAATTCCGGGTTGAAGCCGGAGCCGAGCTCAAGCAAAGCCGCGATCCGGCCGCCGACGCGAACCTCACCCGTCGTCGGCTGCAACGTGCCCGCCAGAATCTGCAGCAATGTGCTCTTGCCCGAACCGTTGCGACCGATAATTCCGATGCTTTCCCCTTTCTCGAGGCTGAAGCTGACCTCGCGCAGCGCGTGGAATAGCGGACCCCGCCGGTCCGCCGCGGCGTCCAATTTCGCCCGGAGGAAACCGGGCAGCAACGGCAGGCCCCGGGTTTGCTCCAGCAGCATCGAAGCGAGCCGATCCGAGGGCTTGGCCCACAGGCGATACGTCTTGGAAACCTGCCGCACCTCAACCAACGGAGAACTCATACGCGTCGAAGCAAGAGTGTCCCGTTCGACATCGGCAAGCCCGCTCCGCGCCGCCGGCAGCCGACCGGCAAAATCCATCGCTGGCCGACGTGGTCCGATTTCTGCGCCGAATCAGCCACGAGGATTGCACAATCCCACGAACTGAAGACGGGTTTTCACGCCGGACTTGTGCAGGATGTGCCGGATGTGGGTTTTTACGGTGGGCAGGGCGATCTTGAGCTGCTTGGCAATTTCGCGGGCCGAATTCCCGCGCAGGATCAGGTCCGCCAGTTCCGTCTCCCGGCGCGAAAAACCGAGTTTCTTGGCGATATGGGCGAGGTTCACACCGCCTGTGGCGGCCTGCTGGCGGTGGACCGAGCAGGTCAGGATCAGATACGGCCGGACCCCCAGCGCGCTTTGAAACGCCAGATAACGCACCGCTCCCTCGATCCAACTTTCCGCGTCGACCGCCTTCTTCAGGGTCGAGAGCGGACCCTGCGACACGACCATCCGGCCGGACACCGGCGGGAATTTCACCTCTCGAAACGCCTGAAAAGATCGATCGCAGGCCTCCTTCCAATCGCCGGGAAGCTCCGACTGCTTCGGCAGCGAGAGACTTTGCAGCGCACCGATGCCGCGATTCCATACGTGCATCTGCTCGCGGAATCGCCGGTTCTCGAAAATCACCCGGAGACGATTGTCGAGCACGCACAGTCCTTCGGGGTGGAGATTTCCCACGAGTCGGAACAAGCCGGCTTCAAACTCGTCCTCTTGCGACTGCGCCAACGCCGTGAAGCAACGATCCAGCAAGCGCCCGATGCGAGTGAGCATGGCGAGCTCTTCCACCGCGAAATCGCCCACGGTCGCCGCCCGATAACAGAAGAGGACCAACTCCCCGCCCTTTTCCCGCCTCGTGCGGAGAATCTGGCAGCGACTGCCCGTGTCCGGGCTGATCTCCCGCGCCAGCCGGTCAAGTTGCGGCGAAGCCAGTCCCTGGGCGGGAATGACCGACTCCAGTCCGTTCTTCGACGCGAGCGCCAGCAACGGGCTGTTGTCCGACCGAATTCCGTTTCCCATGAACATCGGACGGCTTCCGACCACCGAATTCGCGGGAAAAATGACCGCCCACGCCGACAAATCCGCCTGCTCGAAGGTGCGCTTCAACGACTGTTGAAAACCCGCGAGATTTCGCTGCAAGGCGAGGTCGAGCAGGCATTCGGTCAGTGCGGAAGCTGCGAGCATCCGCGGAACGATAGCTCTTCAGAATCCAAGGAGAAGCCCAATCCAACCCGGCGGGTCCAACGGCACGCCACGGCGGCGGGCGGGCAATCGCCCGGATTACAATCCTCGGGCGCGGCCGGCACCACCCCCCCAACGCGGTCAGCGCCTGACCGCCTTCGACTTCAGATCGAGCCAGGAAAGAATCCACCGCCAGGTCTTGGCCCCGAATGTCGTGCGGTTGCCCTCGATCGTAATCTGCACCCGCATCCCATCCGGCACATTGAAGTCAGGTTTCGGCATGGGCGCCGACGCCAGAAAAATGGGATAGTCCGGGCGGTCACGCGCGTCCCGCTGCAGCATCTGGGTCGGAACCGGTCCGCCAAAAAAGGCGAGCATCCCCGTTTGAAATTCGTTCGGCTTGGCCGGCTGGGACGAAAGCGCGTCGAGCGTGGTGTGAAAGGATTCCGCCGTGGCGAGCCAGCGGCCCGAAACCGGGGCGCCGAGAGTCACCATCTGCGCCTCGTCCTCGGTCAGCGGCACGACGAGTTTCAACTGCCGGGTATCGCCGAACCGCAACACCACGGAAAAAGGCGCGACGTAGACCCCCACGAGCTTCTCGATATCCGGAGTCAGGATGTAGCCCGCACTCTGGGCGCGCAACTCCAGCCTCGCCGCCCTCGCCTCGGCGATCCGGTAGGCCGCTTCCGCGACTTCCATTTCCTGCGCCGCGTAGGCTTGCGACTCGGAGCCGGCCCAGAGGCCAGACCGCCGGAGCGAACCGAACTGCACCCGCGCCTGCTGGCGGCCAGCATCGGCGATGCGCAAATCCGCCGTAATCTCGGTATTCTCGAGCGTAACGAGCAAATCGCCGCGCTCGACCCACTGACCGGTGCGAACGTAAACCGCCTTGACGATTCCCCCAACCTCGGACGAGACGCCCTCAAGGGTGCGCGGCACCACAATCGCCTGCTGCGTGACATGATGCCGCGACGGAATGACGAAGCTGGCAGCCACGAGCGCGGCCAAGCCGGCGCAAATTATCGTCGCCCGTCGGGAAGCCGATCCGGACTTAACGATGTGCACGCCAGGAGAAGAGGCATCCATGATGACTTTGATAAAGGGCAGGACGACGAACGAACCTTCGACAAAAAAACCAACGTAAAGGCCGAAGTCGTGCAATCCGATTGGCTGCAGCACGCGGCCGAAAATCTGGGTGAAACCGTAAATGATTGAAATCATGTAGAGGTAGGCCAGCACCGCGTAACCGACAAAGACGCGGCCGTTCGCCTCGTCCGCGAACTGCACTTCCTGCGCGAGGTTTCGGTAGCCGAGCAGGAGTCGTTGCAGATGATAGGAGCAAAAGCTGATCGCCTTCGTGCGGAGATTGGGAATCTCCAGCACGTCGCAGAGCACGTAGTAACCGTCGAAACGCATCAGCGGATTGATGTTGAACACGAGCGTGTTGATGCTGGCGACCAGCATGGCGTTGAACGCCACGCTGCGGCCAAGGCCGTCGGGCAGGATGAGCCATAAATGCGCGGCGATGCACGCGAGGATGAGTTCCGTGAAGATCCCGGCGATCGTCGTGTAGATCTTGTGGCGCTGCCGACGCATCATCCATGCGTCCGACGCATCGACATAGCCGCATGGCGTGAAACACAGCAGGGCGAACCCCATTTCGTGCACTTCTCCGCCGAAGTGGCAGCATGTCGTGGCATGCCCGAACTCATGCAGGCTCTTGATCACGATGATCGTGAACCAGAGCACGATCAGGTTGCTCGCGGAAAAGAAATCGATCCGGTGCACGGAGAATTGGTCCGCGTTCGCCAGCAACAAGCCCGCGGTCCAGACATACAGGAGCAGCGCGGCCCCCACGAACCACTTCGACCAGACAAAACGGATCGCATGGGCCAACGAACCCAGCCACGGGCTGGGATCGAGCAGCGGCACTTTCACAAACAGCGACGTCGAGATTAATTTCGCCCAGATCAGCAACAGCTGCTGCGGCGCGCTGCGCTTGGCGTTTTCGACGAACCGGCTCGCGCTGATGTTCAGGAGCCCCCCACCCCCAAGCTGCGCGACAAACTGGTTTAGGTCCATCACCGAACGATGATGATTGGGATACTTCACATTAAATCGCTCCGCCATCTGACGAAACGTGCGTTTGCCGTCGAGCAGGGTGAGAATGTAGGCCTCCTCCGGCAGCAACCGGAAATAGGTCAGCGCCAACGGATCCTTCAGGACGTAGTATTCCTGATGCTTGAAAAACTGCCGGCGGATGATGATGTCGGCGCGCAATGGCGGCGGCACCATGGCACCCGTCTGGCGCTCGGCGTTCGATTCCCGCTGCGCGCCTGCCGGGACGTTGGCTACGGCTTCCATGTTTCGGGGACCCTGAGCGAATCGTCGATCCGGCCACCGACCGCGAGTTCGATCTCGGCTACAATCGCATTGTAGTCGTAAACTGCCTCGTTCATCCGCGTTTCGGACTGCCGGTAGGTAATGCTCGCCTGCAGCACCTGGTCCAGGCTCGCGGAGCCCAACTCGTATTGCCGGCGGGCGTCGTGCGAAGCCCGGGCCGACAGGCTCAATCCCTTGCCCTGCGCCTCCATGGCGACGCGTGACTGCGCAAGGCTTTCGTAAAGCTCGTTGAGCTTCGAAACAATTCCCTGCTCCGTCTGGGCGAGCTTGGATTCCGCACTCCGCTGATCGGCCCGCAGACTCATCCGGCGGCCGCGGGCGGCGCCACCCTCGAACAGGTTCCACTGTCCGATCACTCCGTAGGTCCAGCCCTTGAGCTGAACGGCGGAGTCATAGTAAGAGCTGCGGCCACCGTAGGAGGCAAAGGCCTGAAATTTCGGGAAATTGCCACCAGAGTCCGAAAGCAACTCTCGTCGCGCCGCCTCGACCGCCACCGTGGCTGCCTGCAGGTCCGGCCGGTTGGCGCGCGCCAGCCCGATCGCCCGTTCCAGCGGCAAGTCGAACTGCCGGGGCTCAAACTTCCCGACAATCTTCAACGGACCCGCCGAACTGGATATTTGCAGGAGCCGGCGAAAAGACTGCTGGGCCTGCACCAGCGAGCGCGTGGCTTCCGCCAGATCCGCCTTCGCACCCTCCAGTTCCGCCTCTGCCCGCAACAGCTCGAATTCCGGGATGTCGCCGACCGAGTTTTTGCGGGAGGTCATGTCGACCAATTGCGAATATTCATCGACCCGGTTTTTTTGTGCCGTGACACCGGCCGTCCGCAATAGAATCGCATCGAATCCTTCGCGCACCTGGCTGACGGTCTGGGCAACCGTGTTTATAAGAGAGAGGTAACTTTCTTTCTTCACCAAGCTTTGGCGTTTCGCCGCGTTCCACGAGGAAAAACCATCAAACAAAGTCTGCCGCACCTCGACACTTACGTCGTAACCGAACAGCGCCACGGCCGTGTCCGGCGTCGGCGGGGAGGGATTCAACCTCTGACTCGGTGAGAGATCGACCAAGCCCTGCTCCCGCTGGTTCAGGCTGGCGCTGAAGTCGACGGTCGGCAACAACCTCGCCCTCACCTGCAAGCGCGCGCCCTCCTGACGTTCGACCTCATACTTGGCAGCCAGCACGTCCGGATTCGACTCCACCGCGCGGGCGAGTGCCCGCTCAAGAGTCCATTCGTTTCCGCCATTCATCGTCGCTCCTGGTGCACCGGAAGGCGTTGCCCCCACGCCCGGCGATACCGCGGGCGCCCCGGCAGCGCACAGCGGGCTACTCAAGGCCAGTGCCAGGACCGTGCCAATCAGGCACCTCGCCGCGATCCGTCCCCGGCTTGAAATCGAAGCCAGCCAAGTCGGGCGCACCTGCCATGGCGATGCGGCTGGCGTGAGACCAACGTCCCTCATGCCGATTCGACGGACGGATTTGCGGTTACCTGATGCCAGCCAAGTGATGTGATGCATTTCGCCAAAACACGCAACGTCAGTCCAACCGGTCGACATGGCAATGCGTTTTTCCGACGATGGGCAGGCAATTTCCCACAACGGTTCCGTCTTTGTTTGCACCCACCGCCGCTGTCGTTTCCGCAATCTCAGGGGCCATCGGAGGGCCCCGGTCGATATCCAAAATCATGCACCCTCGCCCATTCGGCGCCAAAAACAATGCTGGCAGTCCCTTCGCGTGGACCGACTTCGCGCACGGCCCAAGTCGCGGGTTTTAATTTGGGTTGCCATCCCAACACACGGGATGAAATTGTCGTAACCTTCTTAATGACGCCCGTGCAGCCATCGCTTGCGCCCACACAGCTCTCGCAGCAGCAGCAGTTTTTGAACGGAATCGCAACCCGGCTCTCACAACTTGCGGCCAATCCCCCCGATCTCGGCGTCTATCTGCGCGCCCATGCCGAGTGCGTGACGGGTGCGTTCAGGCCGGTCGGATTCGCCTATGAGATAAAGGTGGGGACGGTGTTTCAGCGGGTTTTACACAGCAACCTCGAGTCGTTGGGCTTTCGGGACTCGCCCGAGCAGGAAGATTCCTTTGTGCGCGCCCGCAACATGGCCGCCGACCAGAGGAAGACCCTGCTGATCCCGCCTCAAACGCGGCCGACGACCGGCCTGCAGGGACCGTCTCCCGTCGAATCACCCGCGCCGGACGAACTGGCCACCTTCAACCACACACCTTACGAGCAGTTGTTTGTTCCGATCCTGTTTGGCGAGGGCACCGCCGGAATTCTCCATGTCTGGTTTCCTCCGTCGAACAATGCGGCCTCGCATGCCCGGCTCACGGTCCTCCGACAGCTGTGCGTTGAGTTCGAACATTATTTGAAGGCCCGCCGGGCGCGCGATGCCTCCGACGAAGTCGCCCGGCTCACCACCTACACGCGCCTGCTCGACGAACTGACCGGTGATATCGACCTCGATTCCGTCAGTTGGAAACTCGTCAACTACGCCCGTGAGGCGGTGGCGTGCGAGCGCGTTTGCCTGTTCATCGCGCGCGACTACGGCCGGGCGATGGCCGCGCATGCCGTGGCCGGCGAGTTGGAATACGAGTTCCAGTTGCAGGCCTGCAGCGGCCTCAAGCGCCCTCACCCGAAAAGCGAGCAGGCGGTCATCCTCCAGCACGCGGCACGAAAGCTGACGGAGATGTCGCTGGAGAAAACCACAAACGATTCTCCCGCTCCCGCGGTCAACAACCCGGGTGCGGCGAACGAAGCATTGGCTTCCCCAACGGGAACCGGCGAGCGACAAGTCGCGGCAAATCCCCACAGCATCTTCGGCGATGCCGGGCGGCCAAAAACGCAGCTGACCCTGTTGATGCGCGATCCCTCGAAGGAGGCCACCCGCCCCCCCGAGGTTAACGAGTATTTCGACGTGATGCCCATGAACTGGGCGACCGTCATTCCCTTGTTCGATCGCGAGCAACGCGTCTGCGGCATCATTTTGTTCGAGGGCGTCAAATTGGAGGAAAAGCTCAGCAATTCCCTCAAGCCGATGATCGAGCTGGCGGCGTCAGCCGGCAAGGCGCTCGGCACGACGCTCTATTGCAGCCAGAATCGTTCGATGCGGCTCGCGAAACGCCTCGTCGCGCTTCGGCAGGAATACGTCAATACTCCAGCCAAACGATTGTGGTTGCGGTTCGGATTCCCCGTGTTGTTGGTCGCCGCGGTCCTCGCCTTTCCGTTTCCCTACAAGGTCAAGGGCAACGCCAACGTGCTGCCCGTGAAGCAAAGCACCCTGCCCGCGTTGGTCGGTTCGCGATTGCTGGAGGTCAACGTGCGGGAGGGCGAAGCCGTCAAAAAGGATCAAGTCCTGGCCCGCTTCGATACGACGGACATTCGCCTGCAGCTCGCGCAGGCGCAGCACGAATACGACAGCGCGCAGGTCGCCAGTGGGGCCGCTCTCGCGGCGGGCAACGAAACCCAGATGCAGATCTCCCGCCTGACCGGCGAAAGGGCCCTGGCAACCGCGCAGAAACTGCAGATGGATTTGCAGCGAGCGGTTGTGCGCGCCCCGTTCGACGGTTTGGTCCTCGGCGCCCAGACGCTGTCCATGCGGGTCGGCGAAGTGTTGCGCGTCGGCGAAACCGCACTGCAAGTCGTCGATCCGACTGCGTGGCAGGTGAAGACCAACCTGAAGGAGCGCGACCTGATCCTGCTCGACCGGGAACTGCGGCAGGAGGGCCCCGTGCCGGGCATCCTGCGCCTCGCGGCCAATCCCGCCCACAAGTATCCGGTCGAACTCACCAACAAGGACCAACTCGCCTACGGCTTGGACACGTCGACGAACCAATATCTGTTCACCGCCATGCTCCCGCTCAACAGCCGGATCGACAACCCGACGTTTCTCAAGGCGGGTTTCACCGGTCAGGTCAGTTTCGGTGCCGGCATCCACTCGCTCGCCTATTCGCTATTCAAGGACTTTGCCGACTATCTTACGGTCCGGTTCTTCTAGACTGCGGTTATTTTCAAACTCATGGGTTTTCGTCTCCGATTTCTGATTGTCCTGGCTTCGCTTGGCTCCGTGCCGTCCTTCGCTGCGGAATCCCCGCCGGTTGCTCCAGCGTTTCCGCCCAATAACGCGCTGTCCGGCGACCTCTATTCCATGGTCAGCGGGATGGGCCGGGGCTCGCTCCAAGCCCCCCTTCAACCGGCGGATGAACGCTCCCTTGCGGCCCGCGCGGCCGGCATCGTCGAGGTCATCCATGCTCCCGAGGGCAGCTTGGTCACCGCGGGCCAAGCCATCATGACGCTCGATTCGAACCAGGAACGGGCAGACGTTTCTCAAGCTCAGGCGTCCGTGCATGGTGCCAAGGCCGAGATGGATCGCGCGGCCGCCGAATACGACCGCACCCAGAAGCTCCGCGAGGACGCCATCAACAGCGAAAAGCAGCTTCAGGACGCCAAGGCCAATGCCGAGATCGCGCAAAGCCGCTATGAGCAGGCAGTCGCGGCCTTGGATGCGGCGAAAGTCCGCCTAGCCTACCGCGACATTGTGTCGCCGATCAATGGTATCTTCCTGAAGACCAACAAGCACGTCGGCGAGGCGGTTGAACGCAACGAGACGGTCGTCCGGGTTGTCGATGTCTCGAGCTTGGAAATGGTCGTTTACTGCGATGCCAGGTATTTTTCTCTCTTCAAAGTCGGTCAAAAGGTCGATGTTAGGGTCTTAATCGCAGCAGATAACCAACCCATCGTTCCCGGAACGGTCTTCTACGTGGATCCCATTGTCGACTCAACCAGCACCTTTCGCGTCAAGGTTAAGATTGAACCGTCCGCCCAAGCGGTCGCCGGATTTCAGGCGATATTGATTGCTCCCGACCGCTGAAGGGCTTTTTTCCGTCTCGTCAACATGAAGTCATCCTCCAAAGCGACCCGTCGTCTCCGCTTGGAAGGGCTCGAAACGCGCACCCTGCTCGCCGCGGATGCGGGCGATCCCTTCGGGTTGGTCGCGGACTTCAATCTCACCATGCATGCGGTGAGCGGCTCGGCGGACATCCATGCTTCATTCAGCACGAATTTCGGGGACCATAAATTAAATCTTTCCGGCAACTCCGATATTTCCGTTACGATCGACTTGAATCAGTTGCCCAGCTTCATCACCAATCTCGACCTCTCTTCGTTCAAGGACGTTCAGATCGTAGGCACCGGTCACATCGACAACCTGATTCTCACCAGCATCGGATCGGTGGTCGCGCCCGGCCTCACGGTGAGCCAAGCCACGACAGTGACTGACGTCAGTTCACTCTCGATTGCCTACCTAGGAATCAACGGGGCTAGCTTGTGGGGCTCCGACATGATGCTCACGGCAACCTCTTTGGACGGAACCCAAGTGTTCACGAACTTGCATTCGCTTACCGTGACATCCGAAAGCAAAAACGTCATGTTTGATTTCGAGGCGCGAGATGGGGCGGTCAAGGATCAGACGCTTAATTTTACCTACGCCCCCCAAGTGGTGGCGAAATACGGAATTTCAGAGGACGCCATCCACTTCATGGTGACGCCGACGTCCAGTGTGCCGGCAATCCCGACTACCCCGACCGGGCCTGTCGATTCCGGCGACCCGGGTTCCACGACGTCCGATGCCGGCCACACGGGCACCGATACGGGGACCGTTGATCCCGTTACGCCGACCACACCCTTCGATCCGAGCCAGGTGGTCATCGTGAATCTCTCGTTGGACGACCGTTCTCGCGCCCTGCTTGAGCAACTGCGCGGCCTCATGCATTCGACCGACGCGGACTCCCAGCAAAAGGTGCTCGACCTGCTTAATCACGCCAACTCCCTCAGTGCCGGACCCGCGGTGAACCCCCTCCTGCCCGGAGAATTCAACGTGCCGATTGCCCTGCTGGGTGACGGACAGCCCTCGTCGCTTCATTTGACCGACAGTTCCGCCAATGTCGCCGCGTCTGCCGATGTGATTGGATTTACGGCCGTGGGGCCCCGGTTCGACGCACCGCTGACCCGCCTTCTCCCCGAACCAGTCGTCAACGTCGCCTCCGAAATTTTCTCTTCGCCAGTCGTTCAAAGTTCGGTCGAGAACGGCCCAGCTTTGTCGACCGCGCTCCTCGCCTCCAGCGAACTTGGGCTACTAGACGCCGCGACAGTCTCGGCGAGTGAAATCCTCTATTCCGCCCCAACCTTGGGCGAGAGCGTGCGCGCATTGGGCAACTATATCGCCGAGCGGATGGCTGCCGAATTCTCCCCCGGCCAGCAGTCTTTCGTCCTCTTGGTCGATCCGCAGCCGACGCGCAGAGACGGGAACGAGCGGAAGGCGTCCGCTGAGGGCGTGCTGGGCGGCTTGGAGTTCCCGACCGCGAGCAAAGCCACGGCAGCCGCCTAGGCTTGGGAGCCCCATCGGATCGCTCGAACGGTTGAATTCCGCGACATCGAGCGGGCACAGCGAAGCGACGTCCGCGGCTTATGCGCTTTCCCTCGGGCGGTCACTCTGTCGTGCTTTTCGCATATTCTCCCCCCCCGTGAAAGCCTTCGTCACCGGCGCAGCCGGATTCATCGGTTCCAACCTCGTTGATCGCCTTCTGGCCGGTGGCAGCGCAGTCGTCGGCTGGGATAACTTCTCCACCGGACAGGAGCGCTTTCTTGCCCGGGCGTTGACGCAGCCGCAATTCCGCCTTGTTCGCGGCGACAATCTCGACGGCGACGCCCTCGCGCGCGCGATGGCGGGCTGCGACACCGTCTTCCACCTCGCGGCCAACGCCGACGTTCGTTTCGGCACCGATCATCCGCGGAAGGATCTCGAGCAAAACACCGTCGCCACTTTCAACGTCCTCGAAGCCATGCGGACCATCGGCGTCAAGCGCATCGCGTTCTCTTCGACCGGATCCGTCTATGGCGAATCGACCGCAATTCCCACTCCGGAGGATGCTCCGTTCCCCGTGCAAACCTCGCTCTACGGCGCCTCCAAGGTGGCCGGCGAGGCGCTGCTCGCCGCCTATGGCGAGGGCTTCGAATTCGAATGCTACGTCTTCCGCTTCGTCTCGATCCTCGGCGAGCGCTACACGCACGGCCACGTTTTCGATTTCTATCGTCAACTGCTCGAACACCCCGACTCGCTTCGTGTCCTGGGCGACGGCACGCAGCGGAAGAGCTATCTTTACGTGCAAGACTGCATCGACGCGATCCTCCACGTGATGAATCTCGGCACCGCTCGTGACGCAAAGCATCGGACTCAGGTTTATAATCTGGGCACGCCCGAATACGTGCAGGTCAGCGACAGCATCCGCCAGATTTGCGCAACGCTCGGCCTGAAGCCGCGCCTCGACTACACCGGCGGCGACCGCGGGTGGACCGGCGACAATCCCTTCATCTTTCTCGATACCAAAAAAATCCAGGCCGCCGGCTGGAAACCCAGACTCACCATCGCCGAGGGAATCGTCCGCACCCTGCGCTGGCTGGAGGCGAATCGCTGGGTCTTCGATTCGCGCCGCTGAAGCCTACGCGGCGCTCCGGCGTCGCATGGTGCTTTACCCGCACCGCGAAATTCCGTTCTCTGGCGCCGCGCATGAACGTCGTCATCACCGGCACCAGTTCGGGCATCGGCCGCGCCCTGGCCGAACGGCTCCTCGCCCGCGGCGACCGCGTCTGGGGCCTTGCCCGCTCCGATCAATCCAGTCTGGCGACCGGACACCGCGAGACCTTTCGCGCCCTGCGTTGCGACGTTTCCGACTGGACCCAGGTCGCGCGTGCCGCGGACGAGGTTGCCGCCGCCTGTCCCCACCTCGATGCCTTGGTCACCTGCGCTGGCCTGCAAGGCGAGGTCGGCCGGGCGGTTTCCGTCGATCCGGTCCGCTGGAGTGCCACCGTCCGCGCCAATCTCGACGGCACTTTCTTTACGCTTCGGGCCTTTCACGCGCTGCTCGGTCGCGCGCCACGTCGCGCCAAGATCGCCTGCTTCTCGGGCGGCGGCGCCGCCAAACCCCGACCCAACTTCTCGGCTTATGGCGCCGCCAAGACCGCGATCGTGCGTCTCGTCGAAACCCTCGCCGAGGAAGAGCGGGGGCGCCCGCTCGATATCAACGCGGTCGCCCCCGGCGCCGTCGCGACGCGCCTCACCGACGAATTGATCGCCCTTGGGCCGGCCGTGGTCGGCGACTCCGAGTTCACGGCCGCGCAAAAACTCAAGTCCGCCGGCGATGCTCCGCTCGAAAAAGCTCTGGCTCTGGTGGTATGGCTGCTTTCGCCGGCGTCCGACGGCATCTCCGGTCGGTTGCTAAGCGCGCCGTGGGATACCTGGCCCACCCTGTCGACGCACAAGACGGAACTCGAAACGTCCGATATCTACACGCTCCGTCGGGTGGTGCCCGCCGATCGCGGCCGACGCTGGCAATAGTCCATCCGGACGCGCTTTCATTCCCAACCCGCATGAGTCGCATTCCATCCGCGCAACTGCAATTTGCCCAGCTCGGCTGCGGGGTCGTCGGGCGGAAACGCGTGCTGGCGCTCGGCCCGAATCCCCCGCTGCTCTACGCCTGCGATGTCGATGCCGCCCGCGCGGCCGAGGTTGCGAAACTCGCCACCGGCTGCTCGGCCGTCACCGACGAAGCCCCGATTTTTACGGATCCGCGCGTCGATGCGGTGATCGTTTCCACGCGCAACAATTCCCTCGCCCAGCTCGCCCTCGCCGCGATCCGCGCGGGCAAGCACGTCCTCCTCGAAAAACCCGGCGCGCTCAACGCCGCCCAGCTCCGCGAGCTGCGCGATGCCGCGACTCGATCCGGATCGCTTGTCCGGCTCGGCTACAATCACCGCTTTCACCCCGGGTTGCGCAAGGCTCGCGCGCTGGTCGACGAGGGCGCGCTCGGTCCGCTGATGTTTCTCCGCGCGCGCTACGGCCACGGCGGGCGGCAGGGCTACGATCGCGAATGGCGCGCCGATCCCGCGCTCTCCGGCGGCGGCGAATTGATCGACCAGGGAGTGCATCTCATCGATCTCGCCGCCTGGTTCCTGGGCGAGTTCCCGACGGTCGAGGGCCACGCCGCCACCTCGTTCTGGGATATGCCGGTCGACGACAACGCGTTTCTCTCGTTGCGCACGGCCCGCGGCCAGACGGCGTGGCTCCACGCCAGCTGCACCGAGTGGAAGAACCTGTTCTCGTTCGAACTCTACGGCCGCGACGCCAAGCTCGCGATCGACGGCCTCGGCGGCAGCTATGGGGCCGAGCGGCTCACGTTCTACAAAATGCTTCCCCAAATGGGACCGCCCGAGACCACGACGTGGGATTTTCCGGGTAGCGACGAGTCCTGGGCGCTCGAGTTGCGGGCCTTCGTCGCCGACATCCGCCTCAACCGGCCGCCGTCACCCGGCTTGGACGACGGCATTCGCACGCTCGAGATCGTCGAAAAAATCTATCGCCAGAGCGGCTTTCCCGTATCGACTGCCAGTCTGGCCGATTCCCCGCCGCCATGATCATCACCCGTTCTCCCCTGCGCATTTCCCTCGGCGGCGGCGGCACCGACCTGCCGTCCTACTCCCGCGAGTTCGGCGGCTTTGTCGTGGCCGCGGCCATCGACAAATACGTCTACTTCACGCAGCACCGGACGTTCCAGCAGGAGATCATCGTCAAGTATTCGCGACTCGAGCGCGTCGCGTCGATCGACGAGATCAAGCATCCGATCGTGCGCGAGGCGCTCAAGCTCGTGCGCGTCACCGACCCGCATCTCGAGTTGACCTCCATGGCCGACATCCCGGGCGGCACCGGTCTCGGCTCCTCCGGCAGCTTTACGACCGCGCTGCTGAAGGCGCTGCACGCCTACAAAAAAAATCTGATCTCGCCCGCCGAACTCGCCGAGCAGGCGTGCGACATCGAGCTTAACAAACTCGGCGAACCCATCGGCAAACAGGACCAATACATCTCCGCCGTCGGCGGCATCACCGCCTTCACGTTTCACCCGGATGGCCGCGTCGAATACCGGCCGTGCGCCATCGCCGAGGAGACGCTCTTCAATCTCGAGGACGATCTGCTCCTGTTCTTCACCGGCTACAGCCGCAGCGCGTCCGCCATTCTCAAGGACCAGGACGACCGGTCGAAGTCGAGCGACCCGGCCATGCTCGACAATCTTCATTTCATCAAGGACCTCGGCCGCCAGTCGCTCGTCGCGCTCGAGCGCGGCAACCTCGAGGAATTTGCCCGCTTGATGGATGTGCACTGGCAGCGCAAGAAGGCCCGCAGCGCGGGCATGTCCAATCCGCAGATCGACGCATGGTATGACTACGCGAGGGCCCACGGTGCCCTCGGCGGCAAACTGATCGGCGCGGGCGGCGGCGGCTTCCTGATGTTCTACGCTGCCGACAAGACCAAGCTTCGACGCGCCATGCGGGAACAAGGCCTGCAGGAGGTTCGTTTCCGGTTCGACTTCGAGGGCACCAAGGTCGTCGCGCAAAACTAGCCATGCCCGCGTCCGACTTGCCGGTGGCCATTCTGGCGGGCGGTCTGGCCAAACGGCTGCGCCCGCTCACGGAAAAAATCCCGAAGTTGCTTGTCGAGGTCGCCAGCGAGCCGTTTCTCACTCACCAGATCCACCTCCTAAAAAAATCGGGACTAACTCGGATCGTCCTTTGCGTCGGCCATCTAGGGGAAAAAATCCGCGACCACTATGGCGACGGTTCCCGGTGGGACGTCACCATCAAGTATTCGTTCGACCGGCCGACGTTGCTCGGCACCGGCGGCGCCTTGATCGCCGCGCTGCCCAAGCTGGGCGAGGCCTTCTACGTGCTCTACGGTGACAGCTATCTTCCGATCGACTATCGCGCGGTCGGCAGCTCTTTCCTCCAATCCCGCAAACTTGGCCTGATGACCGTCTACGAGAATCGCGGACGCTTCGATGCCAGCAACGTCTGGTTTGAGAACGGAAAAATCCGCTGCTACGACAAACGGAACCCCGTCGCGGAAATGAGCCATATCGACTATGGCCTGGGGGTGTTTCGGGCCGAGGCGTTCGCCACCTACCCACGCAGGAAGCCGCTCGATCTCTCCGACGTGCAGCATGATTTGGCCAACCGCCATCAACTCGCCGGCTTCGAGGTCACCCAGCGCTTCTACGAAATCGGCTCGCCCGCAGGCTTGATCGAACTCGACGCACTCCTGCGCGCCGGTCAGATTTCGCCCAGCTAAAAACCCGTGTCCTTCGTCCGCCAGCATCTCCAAGAAACGTCCGACATCGCCGCCCGGCTCAACGCCGACGATTGCGAAAAATGCGTCCGGGAACTCGTCGCCCTCCGCTCGCGCGGCGGCCGGCTCTTCATCCTCGGGGCCGGCGGCAGCGCCGCCAACGCGTCGCACGCCGTGAACGATTTCCGCAAGATCGCCGGGCTCGAATGCTACGCGCCCACCGACAACGTCGCCGAACTCACGGCGCGGATCAACGACGACGGCTGGGCCGGCGTCTTCGCCGACTGGCTCCGCGGCTCGCGGCTCAACGCGAAGGACGCGCTGCTCGTCTTCTCCGTGGGCGGCGGCGACAAGAACGTCTCGCCCAATCTTGTGGCGGCGCTCGCCCTCGCGAAAGAAATCGGCGCCCGCGTGCTCGGCATCGTCGGCCGCGACGGCGGCTACACGGCGAAGGTCGCGAACGCCTGCGTGATCGTTCCGACCGTCAATCCGGCCGCGGTCACGCCGCACACGGAGGCTTTTCAGGCCGTCATCTGGCATCTCTTCGTCTCGCATCCCGACTTGAAGCTGAACCCGACCAAGTGGGAGAGCGTGTCGGCGCCGGCGAATCGCCAGGCGCCCGATCTTCCCGACCGCCGTGTGTGAATCGCCCGCCTCCGATTTCCGGCCCGCCGTCTTTCTCGATCGCGACGGGACAATGAATCGGCCCTTTGTTCGCGACGGAAAACCGTGCCCGCCGGCGTCGGTCGACGAGTTCGAACTTTTCCCCGGCGTCGCCGAAGCCTGTGCGCAACTCGCGGCCGCCGGCTACGTTTTGGTCGTCGCGACGAACCAACCCGACGTCGGTCGCGGCACGCAGTCGCAGGAAATGGTGGAGGCCATCCACTGCAAACTTCGCCAGCTCATACCCGCTCTCGCCCACATCGAGGTCAGCTACGCCGCCGGCCGGCCCGGCGACCCGCCGGACCCGCGCCGCAAGCCCGAGCCCGGCATGCTCCTCGACGCCTCGCTGCTGCTCGGCCTCGATCTGGCGCGCTCGTGGATGATCGGCGATCGCTGGCGGGACATTGACTGCGGGCGGCGCGCCGGTGTCCGCACGATCTTCATCGATTTTGGTTATGTGGAGTTGCTGCGTGCGCCACCCGACCATACGGTGCGTTCGTTCGCCGAAGCCGCCCGCATTATTCTTGCCGGGCGCTGACGCCAGAAGCTCAAATTGCATCCCGCCGTTCCCATGAAATCGCTCAACGACCTCAAGATCCAACTCTTCGCCGACGGCGCCGACAAAGCCGGCATCCTCGAACTCTACGCCAAGTCCTATATCAAGGGCCTGACGACCAATCCGAGCCTGATGAAGAAGGCCGGAGTGAAGGACTACGAAGCCTTCGCCCGGGAGATTCTCCAGACGGTCACCGCCAAGCCGATCTCGCTCGAGGTTTTCTCGGACGAATTCGACGAGATGCGCCGCCAGGCCGCGAAAATCCGGTCGTGGGGCGGCAACGTCTACGTCAAGATCCCGATCACCAACTCCCGTGGCGAGTCCGCGCTTCCGCTGGTGAAGGAACTCGCCGCCGAGGGCGTGAAGCTCAACATCACCGCGCTGCTTACCGTCAAACAGGTGGCCGGCACCGCCGCCGCGCTCAACCCGAACGTGCCCGCCGTCGTCTCGGTCTTCGCGGGCCGCCTCGCCGACACCGGCGCCGACCCGATTCCCACGATGCTCGCGAGCGCCGGCTTGCTCGAGGACTTGCCCAAGGCGGAGTTGCTCTGGGCCAGCACGCGCGAGGTCTACAACATCCGCCAGGCCCAGGAATGCGGCTGCAAGATCATCACCGTCCCCAACGACATCCTCGCAAAGTTCGAGAAACTCGTCGGCACGACCGCCGCCGAGGTCTCGCTCGATACCGTGAAGGGTTTCCTGAAGGACTCCACCGCCGCCGGCTTCAAGCTGTAACTCCGCCATCGCCTTCCCCGGCAGACTTCCGCACGCTGCGGCAGTCTGCCTTTTTTTAGCCTGTCGCTCCGTCCTTCCGCCCGCCGCGTGAATATTCTCTTCGTCAATTACGGCGATTTCACCACCAACAGCCTGAATCACATCGGCGGCTTCGCCAACACGCTGTGCGCCGCGGGCCACGCCTGCGCCGTCGCCGTCACCCGCACGCGCGAAACCCTCGCCCACGTTCCTGCCGCGCGTTTCATTGCCACGACCTACGACGAGGCCCTCGCAACCCCGCGGCTCTTTCCCGACGGCCGGAGCGCCGATGTCATCCACGCCTGGACGCCCCGCGAAAGCGTCCGCAAGTTCGTCCTCGCTTACCAACGCGCCGCGGACCCGCCCGCGCGCCTGATCATCCACCTCGAGGACAACGAGCATTTTCTCCTCGAGGCTTACACGGGCCGGCCCTTCGCGGAACTTCGCTCCGCTCCGGCCGCCGACATCGACGCATGGCTCGTCGACGGGCTGCCCCATCCGCTCCGCCACGAAAGTTTCCTGCGCGTCGCCGACGGCGTCACCCACATCGTCGACCGGTTGCGCGAATTCGCGCCGGCCGGAATTCCCTCGCAGCTTCTCCCGCCCGGAGTCGACTTCTCGCTCTACGCGCCCCAGGCAGCGGACGAGACGCTTCGCGCCGAAATCGGCCTGACTCCGGGGGAGAAAGTCCTGGTGTTCACCGGCAGCAACACCTTCGCCAACGAGTCGGAAATGCGCGAGCTCTACCTCGCCGTCGCGCTCCTGAACGCGCGCGGCACGCCTGTGCGCCTGGTTCGCACCGGTTTCAGTTCCACGAAGTTCCTCGACGAGCTCCCGCCCGACGCGAAGGCGCACGTCGTCGATCTGGGCTTCGTCGAGAAAACGAAACTCCCCCGACTCCTCGCGCTCGCCGACGTTCTCGTGCAACCCGGCCGCGCCGGTCCGTTCAACGACTACCGCCTGCCTTCGAAACTCCCCGAATTCCTGGCGATGGGCAAACCCGTCGTCCTTCCGGCCACGAACCTCGCGGCGCTCATGTCGGACGGCCGCGATGCGGTCTTTCTTTCCACGGGCGCACCGGAGGAGATCGCCGACACGTGCGAGCGGCTTTTTGCGGACCCGACGCTCGGCGCGATGCTCGGAGAAAACGCCGTCGCTTTCGCCCGCCGGCACTTCGACCTCGGCGGCAACTCCGCCGCCCTTGCCGATTTCTACGCGACCGTCGCCGCCCGACCGACCGCGACCGACTGGTCGCTCGCCCGGTCGCTGACCGCCAGCGAGGCCACGATCCTCGCCGCCCGGCTGCCGGCGACCGCCGCCGGCGATCCCGCCGGCACCGAGCTGCTCGGTCAGATCGTGCGGCAGCTCGAGGAAGGCTTGGAGCTCACCGGCGCGCTCCACATCGCCCGCGCCCGCGCCGAGCGCGACGACGCCCTCGCCCAGCACGCGCTGACCCGGCAGCACGTCCGGAACGTCGAGGAGTTTCTCGCCACGTCGCGTGCCCATGCGGGCAACCTTGCGGCAAAGCTCGCCGAGCAGACCCGCCGCCACGACGAGGTGGCGACGCGCCTGCACGCCGCGAACCTCCAGCTCAACGCAACCACCGGTCAGCTCCACGCCGCCGAATCCGAAATTTCCGGCCTGAAGAACGAACTCGCCTCCACCTCCACCGAGCTCGAAGCGACTCGGGGCCGGCTCGCCGAAGCCGAGGCCCTCTGCCGGACCCGCGAGGAAAAAATCGCCCGCATGCAGGCCTCGTTCTCGTGGCAAGCCACGGCCCCGCTGCGCGCGGCGCGGCGGGCGTTGCTCGACCGGCCCTCCCCGCCGCGTCCGTCCGATAAACTCATCGGCAACGTCGACGCCCCGGCCGACTGGAGCGCGATTCCAGCCACGCTCAATCTCCGCGGCTGGTCACTGCACCGGGACGGCGTCGCTCTCACCGCGATGCGCGCCCGCCTTGGCGCCCGCACCTTCCCCGGCGAATTCGGTCTGGACCGTGCCGACGTTCTCGAACACCACCGCGATCAACCCGGCGCGGCGCGTTGCGGCTGGTCAGTGACCGTCGATGTGCCGGCCTCTGGCATGCACTCGCTGATCGTGGAACTGCAGGACGAATCCGGCGCCTGGCACGTCGTCGAATCCCGTCCCATCAGGCAAACCGTCCCCGACCGTCCGGGAGCGCCGTCAGACAATTCCTATGCCGCCTGGGTCGCCGCCCACGATTCGCTCACGCCCGACGATGCCGATCGCATTCGCGCCCGGCTCGCCAGTCTCGCGCAGCGGCCGCTCCTCTCGGTGTTGATGCCCACCTACAACACCCCGGAAAAATGGCTGGTCCGTGCGATCGAGTCCGTTCGCCGGCAGCTCCACGAAAACTGGGAACTCTGCATCGCCGACGACGCCTCGACCGCGCCCCACGTCCGGAAGATTCTGGTCCGCTACGAAAAGAAGGATCCGCGCATCAAGGTCGCCTATCGCGAGACCAACGGCCACATTTCCTCCGCCTCCAACTCCGCGCTCGCGCTGGCCAAGGGCGAATTCACCGCGCTGCTCGATCACGACGACGAAATCCGGCCGCATGCGCTCGCCGAGATCGTCTTCGCGCTCAACGAAAAGCCCGAGCTGGAGTTCATCTACTCCGACGAGGACAAGCTCGACGAAGCCGGCCAGCGGTTCGATCCCTATTTCAAGCCCGACTGGAATCCCGACCTCCTCCTCGGCCAGAACTACACCTGCCACCTTTCCGTTTTTCGCACGCAGCGGCTCCGCGACATCGGCGGCTTCCGCCTCGGCTACGAAGGCAGCCAGGACTGGGATCTAACCCTGCGCGCGACCGAGGGTCTCGATCCGTCGCGGATTCGCCACATCCCTCGCGTGCTCTACCACTGGCGCGCCATCCCCGGTTCGACCGCCCTGCTCGTCGAGGGAAAAAGCGACTATCCGTTCCGCGCCGCCGAGAAGGCGCTTGCCGATCACCTCGCCCGCACCGGCGTCGCCGCCGAACTCATCGCCGTCGAGGGCCGGCACTGGCGGGTGAAGCGCGCGCTCCCCTCGCCGCCGCCCCGGGTTTCGATCATCATCCCCACGCGCAACGCCGAGCCGCTGCTCCGGCGCTGCGTGGACTCGCTGCTGGCGAAAACCGTCTATCCCGACTTCGAAATCATCGTCGTCAACAACCGCTCCGACGACTCCGCCACGCTCGCCTGCCTCGACGAGCTGCGCGCCGCCGGCGTGCGCATTGTCGACTACGACGCGCCGTTCAATTTCTCGGCACTCAACAATTTCGCCGTCCGCGAGGCGCGCGGCCCGCTGCTCGCCTTCCTCAACAACGACCTCGAGGTCATCTCGCCCGGCTGGCTCGAGGAAATGGTCTCGCACGCCGTCCGGCCGGAAATCGGCGCCGTCGGCGCGATGCTCTACTATCCCAACGACACCGTGCAGCACGCCGGCGCCATCCTCGGCCTCACCGGCCCGGCGTTGCGCGATGGCGTGGCGGGCCACGCCTTCAAGCAGAGCCCGCGCGGCGCCGAGGGCCAGCGCAACCGCCTCCGCCTCGTGCAGAACTATTCCGCCGTCACCGCCGCGTGCCTCGTGGTGCGCAAGGAACTTTTCGAGTCGGTCGGCGGTTTCAACGAGACCGACCTCGCCGTCGCGTTCAACGACATCGACCTGTGCCTGCGCCTTCTCCAGACCGGCCGCCGCAACCTCTGGACACCGTTCGCGGAATTCTACCATCACGAATCCGCGAGCCGCGGCGCCGAGGACACACCCGAGAAGATCGCGCGCTTCCAGGGCGAGATCGCCTGCATGCGGCGGACCTGGGCGCCGTTGCTCGACGCCGACCCGGCCTACAACCCGAACCTCACCCTGATCGGCGAGGATTTCTCGCTGGGCTTTCCACCGCGCGTGGCACCACCCGCAAAATAAAACCATCCGCGCATGCCGCCCGACCAACCCGGCTACAAGAGCCAATACGATCACCTGTGGAAACACCTTGCCGCCTCCGGACAGGCCCATGCCAGGGCGGTGGGCGGCGACTTTGAAATCGCCGGCAGGCTTGAATTCGCACTGCTCCGCTCCTGCGGCCTCACGCCAGAGAGTTCGGTGATCGATGTCGGCTGCGGCAGCGGGCGGCTGGCGGCGCAGCTCGCCCCCGGTCTCCGGGGCGGCTATTTGGGCACCGACATTCTTCCCAGTCTCCTGGAGCACGCCCGGCAATTGTGCGGGCGGCCCGACTGGCGGTTCGTCGAGACCAATGGCGAATCCATCCCGGCGGCCGACGAAAGCGCCGACTTCGTCTGTTTCTTCTCCGTTTTCACCCACCTGTCCCACGAGCAGACGTGGCGATATCTCCTCGAATCAAAACGAGTGCTGCGACCCGGCGGAAAGATCGTGTGCTCGTTCCTGGAATTCAAGATTCGCAGTCATTGGACCGTTTTCGAGCAAACCTTCGCCAATCAGGACCCCCGGAAAGTCCTGAGTCAGTTCCTGAGTCGCGATGCTTTCGAGGCGTTCGCCTTCAACGCCGCCCTCGATCTTGAGGCCTTCCACGACGGCGACAAGCCGCACATTCCTTTCGCCGGGGAAGTTGTCTGGGAGAGCGGTCTCCGGATGTCGGGGCTCGGTCACCTCGGTCAGTCGGTGTGCGTGCTGCGCAAACCACTCATCGCCCGCCCGGTTCCGTGACGTCGCATGGGCAAATAGCCTTGCCGCGTCCGATGGCGGCACCGCTAATCGCACACCGCGAACCCTTCGCGCCGACCGCCGCAACCTCCTGCATGGCCATCAACGCCGTCATCGACCTTCCCCGGCCGGACTCCCTCAACGATCCGCTTTGTCTCCGCATCGAGGGCTGGCTCCACGGCGGTGAACGCAACGCCGCGGTCGTCGCCGTCGAAATCCACGCCAACGGGCGCCTGCTCGGAGAGACGAGCCTGCGTGTGCCGCGCCCCGATTTGGAAAAAACCCTGCGCCTCGCCCCCGGCACCCCGGCCGGGTTCGCATTGGTGGTCAACGCGCCCTTCCTCTTCGGCACGGCGTCCGCGCGCCTCGAATGCCGGGCGCGGTTCGCCGACGGCCACACCGAGCCAGGCGGCGCGTGCGATATAAGGCTCATCGCCCACGACCATCGCGACAATCACTACGGCGTCCTCGCCCGACCCGACGAAACCCGGCTCTTTCACCGCGCTGACATTTACTGCACCGGTCCGTCGGTGTCCGAGGCAAACCCCGAGTGCCTCGCACTGGTGCGGCGCTATCTCGGCCCGCCGGCCGGCCGCGTGCTCGACGTCGGCTGCGGCTTCGGCGGCTACGGCCGCGCTTTGCTGGCCGCGGGCTACGATTGGTTCGGGGTCGAGGTGAAGCCCTCCGATTGCGTCGAACTTGCGCGCCTCGGGTTGCCCCACCAGCAGGTCGACGGCCGAACGCTGCCATTCTCCGACGGCGCCTTCGACAGCGCGATTTGCATCGAGGTGCTGGAGCACATCGCCGATCCCGCCGCGTTCCTCACCGAAATCCGCCGCGTGATCCGCCGCCGGCTCATCGTCTCGGTGCCCAATGTCGAATTGATTCCCTACCTCCACCGCTACGTGGCGGTGCCGTGGCATCTCCTCGAGGGCGACCACAAGAATTTCTTCACGCGGGCCAGCCTCCGCCACCTCCTGGCGGCCCATTTCCCGCGCGTCGAGGTGCTCTGCTATGCGCGTCATCCGTTGAGCACGCCGGAAGGGCTGCCACTTTATTACCATCTCCTCGCCGTGGCGGAGGTTTGATATGTCCCGGCCACCTCCAGCCGTCGCCTCCCGTTATTTTCCGACCCCGGCCCGCCCCCGGCGTTCGCGGTTTTTTACCGCGGCTTTTGCCGTCGCCCTTTTCTTCATCGTGGTCGGCGGGAAATGGGCCGTCGTCGATCGGTTCGGTTCCGACCTGCCGTTCTGGGACCAGTGGGACGCCGAGGGCCTGCATCTCCTCGTGCCCTGGTTCGAGCATGGCAATTTCCTCCCCGAGCTGTTTCTGCCGCACAACGAACATCGGGTGGTGCTCACGAAACTCCAGAGCCTCGCGCTGGTCCTCGCCAGCGGCCAGTGGGACTCCCGTCTCGAATGCGTCGTCAACGCCCTCCTCCACGGCGCCGTCGCTGTCGCGCTGTGGCTCGCGGCCCGCCGCTGGCTTGATGGCTGCTGGCACGCTCCGCTCTTTGTCCTCCTCGCCGCGCTCTTCGGCCTGCCCTTTGCCTGGGAAAATGTCATCAGCGGTTTTCACTCGCAGCAATTCTGGCTGCTGGGTCTTTCGCTCGCCGCTCTGCTGGCGCTGCCGTTCGCGCGACCGTGGCGCGCCGGCTGGTTCGCCGCCGTCTTCGCCGCCGCCCTGGCGTTGCTGACGATGGGCTCCGGTTTTTTTGCCGCGGCCGCGGTCTTGCCCGTGGTTGCTCTTCGTCTGCTCCGTGGCGACACGACCGTGCGATCCGCCTGGCCAACCCTCCTCGTCGGAGTGGCACTGACAGGCATCGGTTGGTTCACCCATGTCGAGGTTCCCTACCACGACGAACTCAAAGCCAAGACCGCGCACGATTTTTCGTTTTCGATCGTTCACAGCCTGCAATGGCCGGCTCCGCTCGGAGACAACGGCTGGGCGGCGCTCGTCCTGTGGTTGCCGTTCGTTCTCGTCGCCTGGCAGGTTCTCCGCCTGCCACGCGGCACTGACGGTCGTGTGCCTCAAACGATCGTGGCACTCGGTGGCTGGGTGTTGATGCAGGTGGTCGCCGCCGCCTATGCCCGCGGCGCTGGCGCCGACTACCCGGCCTCGCGCTACATGGACACCCTCGCTTTCGGCATGGCCGTGAACGGGCTCGCGCTCGGCTGGCATGGTGCGCATGCGCCGGCGTCCCGCGTCCGGTCGGTCGCTCGCGCCGCGCTGGTGGTGGCGTGGTTCGGAGTTCTCGCGTGGGGCCTCTACGACAATTCGCGCTTCGCGCTGATGGAGGGCATGCCCGAGCGCCGGCGGCTCTTCGATCGCGCCGAGGTGGCCATGCGGGCCTATCTGGCCACCAACGATCGCCGTGATCTCGTCCCCGACGATATTCCCTACCCCGTGCCCGACTATCTCGCCCAGCGCCTCGAACATGCTTCGCTGCGCGCGCTGATGCCGGTCGGTGTGCGCCCAACCCTGCCACTGCGCGCGGGTCCGGGCGGCAACGGGATTTTTGGAGAAAATCATGCCGACCGGCTCACGCTCGATGCCGCGCCGCGCAATGGACTCCCACCCGCCGCCCCCGCGTTCGCCTCGCGAACCACGTGGGGCTCGTTCGGCCCCGGGGGTGCCGCGGCCCGGGGCGAATGGACCAGCGCACCCCTCACCGCGCCGCTCGGCGGTTGGCTGGCCTTCGAGACGTCGGGAGATATTGGCGAGTCCGGCAACACGCTCGAATTGTGCGATGCGCAGACCGGCGCCCGCCTCGCCGAGGTTCTGCCCACGAAAATCCCACTCGACACGTGGCGGACAGCCTATGTGCGTGCGCCGCTCGTGCCGTTTGTCGTCGTCGCCCGGGATGAGGACTCCCACCACTGGCTCGCGTTCAGCGCCCCGGTCGAGATGAGTTCGCTGTCCCACTTCGCCTGGCAGGCGGCCAGGAACGGGCTGCTGATTGCCGAACTTGCCCTCGGGGCGGCCGCGTTGCTCGCGCTCGCCGCGATCGGATGGAAAAGGGAGCCCCCGCCGGGGTCCACCCGCTAAAACCTTGTCGCGGGGCGCGCATTTTCGCGACACTGCACTCCCACCATGACCGCGCGCCTGTTTGCCGCTGATGATTCCTCGGTCCGCACCACGCCGGCCAGACTGCCCTGACCCGGCCGCTCCCCGCGTTGATGTCCACTCCCGCACACCAGCCCATCCACGACGGAGTCCTTTCCGTCATCGTGCCCGTCTACAACGAGGCCGCGACGGTCCGACCGGCCCTCGACGCGATCCTTGCCAAGGCCATTCCGGGCTGGACGCTCGAGATCGTCATCGTCGAGAGCAACTCGACCGACGGCACTCGCGACATCGTGCTCGGCTACCGCGATCGCCCGCGGGTGAAACTCATCCTTGAGGACCGACCCCGCGGCAAGGGGCACGCGGTCCGCGCCGCCTTCCCGCATGCCAACGGCGATGTCATCCTGATCCAGGACGCCGACCTTGAATACGATCTCGGCGACTACGACATCCTGCTGGCGCCGATCGCCGCCGGTCGCCAGGAATTCGTGCTCGGGTCGCGGCACGGCGCCGGCGGCTGGGCGATCCGCCAGTTTGCTTCGCAACCGGTCCAGGCGCTGATCCTCAACGTCGCGCACTGGGGTTTCACGCTGCTTATCAACGCGGCGCTCGGCATGTGGCTGCGCGACCCGTTCACGATGTATAAGGTTTTCCGTCGCGAGTGCCTCGCCGGCCTCACCTTCGAGTGTGACCGGTTCGATTTCGACTGGGAACTGCTGATCAAGCTCGTCCGGAAAGGCCACCGGCCGATCGAGATTCCCGTCAGCTACAAGTCGCGCTCGTTCAAGGAAGGAAAAAAAATCCGCATGTTCCGCGACCCGATCACGTGGCTCGTGGCTTGGGCAAAAGCCCGCTTCGGCCCCTTGTAGGCTCATGACCCGGTTTCCGTCCTCTCCTGTCAGCCGCCGCCAGAACCGCGGGTCACTTCGGCGTCCGGTCCGCGTCGCCCGCGGGCCGTGGCCGCACCCCCACTCGTTCGGCGGCACGATGCGAAAGGCATTCCGATGACGGGCGTCAAGGCGATGCGCGGCATCTGGACTTTCGCCGGCATGGCGTTGGTCCTTTCCCTTGTCCGTGGCACCTTCGTGCACCTGCAATCCACCGCCGCGCCGCTTGCCGGCAATCCCTCTGCTTGGTGTGTCGGCGGATTTCGCCCCGAGGGTCACTTCACCGGCACCAACGCCACGACCCTGCCGCCCAACGCTCGCACTGTGGGTTCGTGGAACAACGGCGATGAATGGCAGGGCGAAGCCGCCACGAACTGGTTGCCCGTTTCCCCGGGACTGGTGCGCGTCTACGTCGCCGGCTATCCCCAGCACTCGGGCTGCAAGCTCACCGCGGAATTTCGCCATGCCGACGGCAGCATCACGCCGGTCGACTGCCCGATCCCCGACCCACACGAGGAATGGAAACCCTGGAGCTTTCGTTCTTCGCGCGGAACCGTCGCGGTGCGACTGGTCGCTTGGGACCGCGCCTCCGACACTTATGGCTGGCTCGCGTTTTCGGAGCCGTTTGCCACACCTTTTTCACCCTTGGCCGAGTGGTTCATGTTCGGCCAGGTCTTCGCGACCCTCGCTCTCGCGTTGACGCTGCTCTGGGGCCCGGGACTCGTCTGGACACCGCGGGAGGCCGGTGGGGAGTTGCGCGCCGTGCTTGTTCTCGGGTTGGGCCCGGCGTTGCTTACCGCTGCCGGAGTCGCGATTTGGTCGTTCGATGGCATGGCGCGGCCGCATTACCTCGGTTTTGTCTTTGTCGCCGCTCTTTGGGCGGCGGTCGGCATCCGCCTTTGGCGCCGCCCTCCGTCCATGGAGGCCGGCGTCATGCGTGCCATCGCCGTCGCGGCGCTCGTCGTCGTCGCCACGACGGCCAAGGCGACGTATTCCGGCGGCCCCGAGGGAGAACTTTATGCCGGCACGATCTCCCGCACGCTCGCTGTCGGCGACCGCTCGGATGCCCGAATCTCGTTCCACGTCGTCCAAACGGCGGCACACCATTTCTCCCCCGCGAGCCTGGATTCCGAAAGCTATTTCTCCCCGTGGACATTCTTCAGTCGCGGGCCGCTCGCTGGCCTGGCGGCACTGCCCATTGCGCTTGCCACCGCCGGCCCGCCGCCAGTCGCGATGCCCGACCAACCCTGGCAGCCGTTCGATTCAACCGGCTTCGCCGCCTACCGCGTCGTTCTCATGACGCTCGCGAGCATGGTCATCTTCGCGCTGTTCGCCGTCCTGGTTCCTCTGGTTGGCGAAACATGGGCGGTCGTGGGCGCGGGGTTGCTCGCGCTCTGCCCCTTCGGCATCCACGACATCCTCTTCACCTGGCCGAAATGGGAGGCGACGGCGTGGGTGCTCGTGAGCTTCCTGTTCGCCCACCGCCGGCGGCCGGTCGGTGCCGGCCTCGCGCTGGCCGTGGGTTTCCTGTTTCACCCGCTCGCCCTGCTCTGGGCGCCATGGCTGGCAATCTGGGCGGCGGCCCGTGGCGAACGTAAAGCGGTTCCCTTCCTCGCGGGCGGACTCCGGTTTTCGGCCGGACTGTTTCTCATCGTCCTCCCGTGGATGCTGGCGGGACATCTGGCGCCGCGCGCGAAGGGATCGACCGCCGCCGGCCAACTTGGGTTTTTTGACTACTTCCACATGGCCGACGGCGGCGCGGCGGACTGGTCGTCGTGGTGGCATTCGCGCGGAATGAATTTTTCCAACACGTTCGTGCCGTTCTGGCTTCATTTCTTTCATGAGGATCATCCCGCGCTCAACGCCGTGGACGGGCCTTCCCCTCCGCTCGTGAAATTCGCGTTCTCGTGGTGGAACACCCTGCCCCTCGGCATCGGGTTGCTGGTGTGGGTTGTTGCCTTTGTCGCCGTGGCGCGCGTCGCCCGACGGTCGCCGGCGACAGTTCTCCTCCTCCTCATCGGGCCCGCGCTCCTGATGTGCGCCTATTGGGGAGCGCACGCCACGGGTCTGATGCGCGAATGCGGGCATCCCCTCCTTGCCGCAATCATCGGGCTCACGTGCATCGGTCTGGCGCAGACGCGCGGACGATTCACGGCACTGGTGTCGCACCCGGCGTTTCCCTGGCTGCAACTGCCGGAAACGCTCCTGATGCTCTGGCTGACCACGCTGCTCAACCCTCGACCGCCGCCGGTGGCCTTCGGCCTGCTTGATCCCCTTTATTTCGCCGTCGCCATCCTGGCTCTCGTCGCAACGGCATGGATTCTGGCGCGCGCGCGCCGCCCAGTGGCATGAAAAGGTTCCGCAGTGCCGGATTCGTGCTTGGACTCGCGGTCGCATTGCTGACTGTCGTTTCCGCGTTGGGCAACCGATCGCGGGTTAAGCCGATTCCGCCGCTGGATCCGGCGACGACCCCCTGGCATGAGGACACGTTTCGCGAAGGCGCCTTCTACGCGTCGACGACGCAAGTTCCGGTCGGCATCGCAACGCGCGGCTCACATATCGGAGGCGACGCCTATCAGGGCGAGTTTGTTTCCGGCTGGTTCGCCCCCCGCCCCCGCGTCACCGTGCTCGTCGCCGGTTACCCGGGCGTGGGCGGCGACCGTCTCACGCTCGAGATTCGCGACGCGCGCGGTGAAGTCACGGCAGCTGCATTCCGCCATCCCGATCCGGCGGACAGCTGGTGGCCGTGGACCGTGACGTTACCGGCCGGCACGGCGGCATTTCGCGTGCACGCCGTGGATGGATCGAGCGGCGAGGAAGGCTGGCTGGCCGTCAGCGCTCCGTTCGTCGCGCCACTGCGGGTCTCGATGATGACCCCTTCAGCGCGAATCCTCCTGGCATTCAGCCTTCAGGGTGTGATGTTCATCGCCCTCGGTTGGTCCGTGGCACGCTGGCTGGGGCTGTCGGAATGCCCCTGGGTCAATCCGCCACTGGTCCCCCTGCTCGCGGCGGCAGGGGTCGCCCTGCTCGGTTATGTCGCGTTCTGGCTCTATTTCGCGCACCCGCTGGCCGGCCGTATTTTTTCTTGGACCTTGTCCATTGCCAGCGCCATCACGCTCTTGTGGCGCGCACCTGGTGTGGGGAAAAAAATCTGCCTGCCCTTGTATCTGGCGGCGTTGATCGGCCTGTTTTATCTCGGACTGCTGCTCCTGGCCGAACCGCCAAAATTTTCCCTCGCCGCCGCGAATCGTTTCGTCCCTGGCATGCCTCCCGATAACGAGATTCCCCGCACATTTGCCGATCGACTGTGGCAGGGAGTATCGCCCAAGGACCTCTGGGGCGACTGGAAGAGCAGCGACCGGCCGCCGCTGCAGGCGGGTTGGACGTTGCTGACGTGGCCCGTGACGGACGGACTGGGCTTCGATCCCGACACTGCAGCCGGAACCGCCGGCGTCTGGTTTCAACTCCTGTGGGTCCCCGCCGTCTGGGCATTTGCGCAGTATCTCGGGGCCAACGCCCGCCAGGCCGCGGCGCTCGTCTGCGCCATCACGTTCAACGGTGTCTTCCTGTTGTTTTCCGTTTTCGTCTGGCCGAAGTTCGCCGCTGCGGCGCTGGTCATGGCTGCCTTTCTGCTCTGGTTTTGGCCCGATACCGCAGCGACGCCGTCCGTCCCGCGATTCTGCGCGGGGGGAGTCTGCGCGGCTCTTGGCTGGCTGGCGCACGGTGGCGTTGCCTTTTCCTTGCTCGGACTCGTTCCGTTGATCCTGGTCACGCGCCACCGCATTCCATGGCGCTCGTGGTGGCCGGCGGCCATCGCATTCGTCGTGCTGGCGCTACCGTGGACGGCCTACCAGCGGTTCTACGATCCCCCGGGCAACCGATTGATCAAATGGCACCTCGCCGGCGTGATCGATATCGACTCGCGGGGAGCCCTCGAAGCGCTCCGCGACGGCTACCGCCAGGCCGGCCTCGCTGGCAGCCTGCACAACAAATGGAGCAACCTCCGCATGCAATTCGGCGGAAACTGGTCCCGGCTGGCGCACCCGTTTTCGCCGGCCAATCGGGCGAATATCCGGTTTGATGAGTTCTACTGCACCATTTTCAGTCTCAGTTTCTGGATCTTTGCCGCCCCTATTCCGTTGATTCAAATGGCGCGCCGGTCGACTCCGTCGCCGGAAGCGCGTCGCGCCTGCGCCTGGCTCATGCTCGGGCTGGCCGCCTGGCTCGCGTTGATGTTCCGGCCCGAATCCGCATCGATTCACCAGGGCACGATGGTGACGCAACTGCTCGGGTTCGCGTTGCTCGCGTGGTCCGCCCTGCGATTTAACCGCTGGCTTTTCTTCGCCCTCTTCGTGTTGCAGGCCGTCTGGTTCCTGCTGATCTGGAGTCCAACGGGCGTCGGCGCGCAGGCGTTCGCCCTCGGACTTACTATCGTCTCCGGGGCTGCGCTCGTCGCCCTGGTCTGGTGCGGGGTCGCAACCGAACGAGACGGAGCCGCGCCAGCTTAGGGTGGACTCCGCCCTCCGAAGGCGTTCTTTTCGGCGTTCCTTTTATGTCCAAGACTCTCCTCGTCACCGGTTCCTCCGGTCTCATCGGTTCCGAAGTCTGCGGCTATTTCGCGCGCGAACTCGGCTACACGGTGCATGGCGTGGACAACAACCAGCGCGCCGTGTTTTTCGGTCCGCAGGGCGATACGCGCTGGAATCAGCAGCGGCTCGCGCGCGATCTGCCGGGTTTCGTCCATCACGAACTCGACATCCGCGATCGCGCCGGCGTGCTCGCCCTCGTCCGGGAGGTGAAGCCCGCCGTCATCGTCCACACCGCGGCGCAGCCTTCGCATGATCGGGCGGGGGCGATCCCATTCGACGATTTCGACACCAACGCCGTCGGCACCCTCAATCTCCTCGAGGCCGCGCGCCAGGCTGCGCCGGAGTCGCCGTTCGTCCACATGAGCACGAACAAGGTCTACGGCGACGCCCCCAACCGCATCGTGCTCCGCGAACTCGAGACCCGCTGGGACTACGCCGATCCCGCCTACGAGCACGGCATCGCGGAAACCTTCACCATCGACCAGTCGAAGCATTCGCTCTTCGGCGCCTCCAAGGTCGCCGCCGACGTGATGGTTCAGGAATACGGCCGCTACTTCAACCTGCCCACCTGTGCGCTCCGCGGCGGCTGTCTCACCGGCCCGAATCATAGCGGCGTCGAGCTGCACGGATTCCTCAGCTATCTGGTGAAGTGCAATCTCGAGGGCCGCGAATACCGCGTGTTCGGCTACAAGGGCAAACAGGTCCGCGACAACATCCACTCCCTCGACGTGGCCCGCTTCATGGCCGCATTCGTCGCCGCGCCGCGCGCGGGCGAGGTTTACAACCTCGGCGGTGGCAAGGCCAACTCGTGCTCGATCCTCGAGGCGTTCAAGCTGGCCGAGAAATATTCCGGCCGACCGCAGGTTCACGCCTACGTCGACCAAAACCGCGCCGGCGACCATATCTGCTACTATTCCGACCTGCGGAAGATGCGCGCCCATTATCCCGGGTGGAATATCACGCAGTCGCTCGAGGAAACGATCCGCCAGATCGTCGCGGCGTGGCAGAATCGGGCGGAGCACTGAGTCGAGCAGCCCGCGCCCAAGGCAGGTTTGACCTGTCGCGTCGCCGGCTTCATTCTCCGGACGAAATGCGATTCGGCCGGCAACTCGTTCTCGCTCTCCTGGCCCTCGTCGGGCTCCGCACGGTGAACGGTGCCACGGCGGAAACGGGCGTGACCCAGAGTTCCCCCTTCGTGCCGGCAAACGGAGGTGCGATCGCAGTGGCCGGTCCTTCCGCGAGGGATCTCGAGTTCGTCGCCGTCGTCGGCACGGGCGCGAAAACCACCGTCGGCCTCTACGATCCGGCGACCCGGAAAACCCGCCTCATCCCGGTCGGCGGAGAGGCCGACGGCGTCGCCGTGCTCCGCTACGAGGCCCGTCGCGACCGGATCGTGATCCGGACGGGCGGCATCGAAAAGACGCTGGTTTTGCGGAAAGAGCATGCGATCCAAAATGCTTCAGCGCCGGCCCCGCCGCCGATCGGCACGTCGGCACCCGCGTCCCTCGCGGCCGCTCCGGCGCCGGCTTCGACAACTTCCATTGCCCCCGCCGCTCCGCCGGCTCCCGCGACCGTGTCGCCGCCGCCGCCCGGCGCCAAACCGCTGCCCGCGCCGATTCCCGCCGACGTCGCCAAAAAGCAGGAGGATGCCCGGCTGCTGACGAGCGATCTCCTGGAGATCGGCCTTGCGCAACGGCAGGCTTATGAAGCGGCGCAAAAGCAGGCGGCCGACCGCGCGCGACCGACCCAACCGCCCTCCGGCGCCACCGGCACACGGTGAGCAGATCGTCTCCCGCGCCGATGCGTCCCGCCGCGAACGCCCCGCGAAAAACGCGCTTCCCGCGCGCGGGATTATTCGCAACCGTGCCCCGATGCGAATCCTGATCTCCGGCGTCTGCGGGTTTGTCGGCAGCGCCCTCGCCCGCGCCCTGGCCGACGCCGGCTCGGGCCGCGTCGTCGTCGGACTCGACAATTTCATCCGCCCCGGCAGCGAGACCAACCGCGCCGCGCTGACAAAACTCGGCGTCAAAATCTTCCACGGCGACCTTCGTGTCGCGAGCGATCTGGACCCGCTGCCGCCCGTCGACTGGGTGATCGATGCCGCCGCGAATCCGAGCGTCCTCGCCGGCGTCGACGGCCGCACGAGCTCGCGCCAGCTCGTCGAGCACAACCTTTCCGGCACGGTCAACCTTCTCGAATTCTGCAAGCACCATCGCGCCGGCTTCATCCTGCTCAGCACGAGTCGTGTCTACTCGATCCCGCCGCTGGCCGCGCTCCCCGTCATGGCGAAAGACGGCGCGTTTCATCCCGACGAATCGGCCGAGTTGCCCCACGGCATGGGTGCCGCGGGCATCCGGGAGACGTTTTCCACGCAGGCGCCGGTGTCGCTTTACGGGGCGACCAAACTCGCGAGCGAGACCCTCGCCCTCGAATACGGCGCGGCGTTCGACCTTCCGGTCTTCATCAATCGTTGCGGCGTGCTCGCCGGCGCCGGCCAGTTCGGACGCGCCGACCAGGGGATTTTCTCGTATTGGATCAACTCGTGGCGCCGGCGGCGTCCGCTGCGCTATATCGGGTTTGGCGGACGCGGTCATCAGGTGCGTGACTGCCTGCACCCGCGCGACCTCGTGTCGCTGCTCGACCGGCAGTTCACCGCGCCCAAGATCGAGGCCGGGGACCGGATCGCCAATTTTTCCGGCGGCGCCGGCTCGGCCCGTTCGCTGCGGCAGCTCAGTGACTGGTGCGCGGCAAAATTCGGTCCGCACGCCGTCGGCGTCGACCCCGCCCCCCGACCGTTCGATCTGCCGTGGATGGTGCTCGATTCCGCCAAGGCCTCGCGGGTCTGGGGCTGGCAGCCGCAGACCCCGCCGGCGGCCATCCTCGAGGAGATTGCCGTGCACGCCGAAGCCCACGCCGACTGGCTGGATCTTTCCGCGCCGTTCTGATTCTCCCGTCGCGCATGTCTGCTGCCGCCCCGCTTGCCCTTTTTTCCGTCGTCATGCCCGCCCGGGACGAGGAGGCGTCGCTCCCGCCCACGCTGCGCGCACTCTATGCCGAGTTCCTGCGCGAGGAAGTTCCTCATGAATTCGTCGTCGTCGACGACGGCAGCAAGGATCGGACTTGGGCGGTCCTCCAATCCCTCAAGACGGAAATTCCGACTCTCGTCCCCGTGCAGAATCCCGGCCCCAACGGTTTCGGCCGCGCGATCGTGCACGGCTTCGGCCGCATCCGGGGCGACGCGGTCGTCATCATGATGGCCGACGCCTCCGACGCTCCCGCCGACGCCGTGCGTTACTGGCGGCTTCTCAACGAGGGCTCCGAGTGCGTCTTCGGCAGCCGCTTCGTCCGTGGCGGCCGGGTCGTCGATTACCCCCGCCTGAAACTGTTCGTGAACCGCCTGGCCAACCTCTTCATTCGCGTCCTTTTCGCGGTTCCGCTCAACGACACCACCAACGCATTCAAGGCCTACCGGCGGCACGTTGTCGAGGGCTGCCGGCCGTTCCTCGCCCCGCATTTCAATCTCACGGTCGAGTTGCCGCTCAAGGCCATCGTCCGCGGCTTCACTTGGACCGTCACGCCCATCTCGTGGCAGAACCGCAAACACGGCGTCGCCAAGCTCAAGATCAAGGAAATGGGCAGCCGCTATTTCTTCATCTGCATGTATGTGTGGTTCGAGAAATATTTCAGCCGCGGCGACTACCGGCGGAAATAAGCCCCCGCGCTCGCCCGGCGGGCTGCCCGGCGCAAAAAGCCTTGTTCCGCCCCCGGGCCCCCGTTTCCTTCAACCCTCCATGATTTATCTGCTCGGAGGTTCCGGTTACGTGGGTCGAGCCTACCAGGCGCTGCTGACGCGCAGGGGCATTCCGTTTCGCAATCTGCGGCGCAGCGAATTTGACTATACCGACGGTGCCGTCCTCACCGCGGCCCTCCTCCGCGACCAGCCGACGTTCCTCATCAATGCCGCCGGCTACACCGGCAAGCCGAACGTCGACGCCTGCGAGCTGCACAAGGCCGACTGCCTCTTCGGCAACGCCGTGTTCCCCGGCATCGTCGCCCAGGCGTGCACCGACGCGCACGTGCCCTGGGGCCACATCTCCTCCGGCTGCATCTACACCGGCGAACGCCCCGACGGCTCCGGGTTCCGCGAGGATGACCCGCCCAACTTCACGTTTCGCACCAACAATTGCTCGTTCTACAGCGGCACGAAGGCGCTCGGCGAGGAGGTCCTCGCCGGCACGCCGAATCTCTTTCTCTGGCGGCTGCGCATCCCGTTCAACCACGAGGACAATTCGCGCAATTATCTCAGCAAGCTCATGCGTTACGCCCGCCTGCTCGAGGCGACCAACTCGATTTCCCAGCTCGACGAATTCGTCGCCGCGACCTTCGCGTGCTGGGAAAAACGCGTGCCCTTCGGCACCTACAACGTCACCAACCCCGGCCGCGTGACGACTCACGAGGTGGTCGATCTCATCCGGCAAAGCGGCGTCTGCCCGAAGGAATTCTCCTTCTTTAAGAGCGAGGATGAATTCATGCACGTTGCCGCCAAGACGCCCCGCTCCAACTGCGTCATGGACTCGTCGAAACTTGCCTCCGTCGGCATCGCGCTCACCGAGGTCCACGAAGCCGTCGCCCGCGATCTCGCCCGTTGGCAAAAAGCCGCCGCCTGAGCAACCCATGAACCTTCTCGTCACCGGCGGTTGCGGCTTTATCGGTTCGAATTTCATCCGCCAGCGCCTCCTGGAAAACGGCTCGGGCTTGATGAAACTCGTCAACCTCGACGCGCTCACCTACGCCGGCAATCCCGCCAACCTCGCCGATCTCGCCGGCGATCCGCGCTACGTTTTTGTCCACGGCGACATCGGCGATATCACGATCGTCACGCGGCTTCTCGCCGACCATGCGATCGATGCCGTCGTCAACTTCGCCGCCGAATCGCACGTCGACCGCTCCATCGATTCGCCGGAACCGTTCGTCCAGACCAACGTCGTCGGCACGCTCCGGCTGCTCAACTGCGCGCGCCTCCACTGGAGCAAGCTCTCCGAGCCGCGCAAAAGTGCGTTCCGTTTTCTCCACGTCTCGACCGATGAAGTCTACGGCACGCTGGCGCCGACCGATCCGGCCTTCACCGAGGAGACTCCGTTCGCCCCCAACTCGCCCTACGCCGCCTCCAAGGCCGCCAGCGATCACCTCGTCCGCTCATTTCAGCACACCTACGGTTTCCCGACGCTCACGACCAACTGTTCGAACAACTACGGCCCGTATCATTTTCCGGAAAAACTCATCCCGCTGATGATCCTGAACGCCCTCGAGGGCAAGCCGCTCCCGGTTTACGGCGATGGCATGCAGATCCGCGACTGGCTCTATGTCGGGGATCACGCCGCGGCCATCTGGCTGGTCCTGCAGCGCGGAAGGGTGGGCGAAACCTACAACATCGGCGGCCTGAACGAGCAGCCCAATCTCGCGATCGTCAAAGCCATCTGCGCGCTGCTCGATGAGAAATCGCCGCGGCCCGACGGAAAATCCTACGCCAGCCAGATCAGTCACGTGGCCGATCGTCCGGGTCATGACCGCCGCTACGCCATCGATTGCGCGAAACTCCAGCGCGAACTCGGCTGGTCACCCCGGGAATCGTTCGCCACTGGCATCGAGAAAACCGTCGACTGGTATCTCACCCACCGCGCCTGGGCCGCCGATATCACGGCGAAGAAATACGCTCGCGAACGCCTCGGCGTCGCGAAGTAATGCCCCCATGAATCGCAAGGGGATCATCCTCGCCGGCGGCTCCGGCACCCGGCTGTTTCCGCTCACGATCGCGGTGAGCAAGCAGCTCATGCCGGTTTACGACAAGCCGATGATCTATTATCCGCTGTCGGTCCTCATGCTCGCCGGCATCCGCGAAGTGCTCGTCATCTCCACGCCCACGGATCTTCCGCTCTTCAGGAAACTCCTCGGCGACGGCACCAATTTCGGCCTGCGCCTCTCCTATGCCGAGCAGCCGAGCCCGGACGGGCTGGCGCAGGCGTTTCACATCGCCGGTGACGTCGGTTTCCTGAAAGACCAACCCGCCGCCCTCGTTCTCGGCGACAATCTCTTTTACGGCCAGGAACTCGTGAAGTCGCTTGAGCGCGCCAACGCCCAGCCCGCCGGCGCCACGATCTTCGGCTACCGCGTCGCCGATCCCACGAGCTACGGCGTCGTCGAATTCGCCCCCGACGGGCGCGTTCTCTCCCTCGAGGAAAAGCCCGCCAGGCCGAAGTCCAACTACGCCATTCCCGGCATCTATTTCTACGATCGCGATGTCGTCGCCCTCGCCCGCTCCCTCAAGCCATCCCAACGCGGCGAACTGGAGATCACCGACCTCAACCGCCTCTACCTCGCCGCCGGCAAGCTTCACGTCGAAGCTCTCGGGCGCGGCACCGCGTGGCTCGACACCGGCACCCATGACTCGCTGCTCGAGGCCGCGCAGTTTGTCGGGGTCATCGAGAATCGCCAGGGCCTGAAGATCGCCTGCCTCGAGGAAATCGCCTGGCGCAAGGGCTGGATCGACCGCGCCCAGCTCGACGCCAACATCGCAAAGCTCGGCAAGTCCTCCTATGGCGCCTATCTGCGCCGCATCGCCGACGAAAAACCTTAGGGCGCCGGTCTTGCCGCCGCCGCGGCCTCGCCCCACGCTTCGCCTCGCGTGCAGGTCAGCTTCATCATCCCGCTCCTCGACAATCTCGCCCTCACGCGCGCCTGCGTGGCGAGCCTTCAAGCCACCCTGCCCCCCGGTCTCGCGCACGAAATCGTCCTGGTCGACGACGGCAGCACGGATGGCACCCGCGACTGGCTTCGCACCCTGGCCACGCCTTTTCGCGCCGTCCTCAACGAGCGCAACCTCGGCTACGCCGCCGCCAACAACCGCGGCGTCGCCATCGCCCACGGGGAACTGCTCGTGTTGTTGAACAACGACCTCGTGCTCGTTCCCCGCTGGTTCGAACCTCTGCTCGCCGCACACCGCTCGCTCCGCCGCCGCGCCGGGCTCGTCGGCAATGTCCAGCTCGATGCCGCGAACGGCGCCGTCGACCACACCGGAATCGTCATGGACCTCAAGGGCAAGCCGGAGCACGACCGCACGGCGCCTTCCCGCCTCACCCGCCTTTTCGCCCCGGTCCGCCGCGTCCCCGCCGTGACCGCCGCCTGCGTGCTCCTCGAACGTTCGCTCTGGCACGATCTCGGCGGGTTCGACGAAGGCTTCGTCAACGGCGGCGAGGACGTCGACCTCTGCTTCCGCGCCCGCGCGGCCGGCCGGGTCAACGCCGTCGCGCTCCGCAGTGTCGTCCGCCACCACGTCAGCTCTTCCGCCGGCCGCAAGCTCCGCGACGAGGAAAACTCCCGCCGCCTCGCGCAACGCTGGCGGCGCGAATTCGCCTCGCTTGCGGCGCGCGGCTGGTGCCGCGACTACTTCGAGACCATCCTGGTCGAGCCGCGCGACCACGATCCCTCGGTCGCCCGTCGCGTCTGGTTCCACGCCCTCGGGCTGACCCGCACGCCTCCCGCGGAAGCGCTCGCGGCGCTCGACGCCAGCCTCGACCGGGAGTTCGCCCGCTGGGAAAAAATCCTCGCGTAGCGGTGTTTGCCGGCGTCGCGGGCCGCACCTATTCGGTCCGCATCACCTCGCGCACCACCGCCTGCGGGCGCTGGTTCACCGCCAGGAACATCCGCCCGATGTATTCGCCGATCAGCCCGAGCAGCACGAGTTGGGTGCCGGAAAACACGAGCAGCGCCGACAACACCAGGCCGAAACCCTTCGACGGCCCCTGATTGGTCAGCCACCAATAGACGACCCAGCCCAGGCCTCCGAGTCCGGCCAGCGCCATGCCCAGCCCCAGCACCGTCGCCACCCGCAGCGGCAGCACGGAAAAATTCACCCACGCACTCAGCCACAGCCGCATCAGCCGGCGCAGCGTATACGTGCTCGTTCCCGCCTTCCGGGGCTCGTGGCCCACCTCGATCGATCCGATCCGCTGCGTCACCTGCAGGATCAATCCATCGATGTAGGGATACGGCCCCGTGTGCCCGGCGACCTCCCGCGCGACAAACACCGTCACGCACCGGAAGCTCGAAAGGTAAAACCCCGGCGGCTTGTCGAGCGCCCAGTCGGTCATCCGGTTCGTGAACCAGCTCCCGAAATTCCGCCACGCCGAGTGCTGCTTCTCCGCATAGTGACCGAAGACCACGTCGAGCCCGGTCTCCTTCGCCCGCCGCCACAACCGCACCGCTTCCGCCGGCGGATTCTGCCCGTCGTCGTCGAGATTGACGATGTGCGCGCCGCGCGCGTGCCGCCAGCCCGTGAGCACCGCATTGTGCTCGCCGAAATTGCGGGCGTGTTCGACCAGCGTGATGGGCACGGCCGCCCCGCCGCCCTGGCGGGATTTCGCCTCACGCACCAGCGCGCGGGCCACCTCGCCCGTCGCATCGCCGCTGCCGTCGTTCACGAGCACGATCTCGTGCCCGCCTGCGATCTTCATGGCCTCGATTTCATGCACCACCCCGCCGATGGTCTCGGCGCTCCGGTAGAGCGGAATGACGAAGCTGAGCGCGGGGGTCATAGGTAATGGCGCAGCTCCTTGCGATAGTAAGCAAGCGTCCTGGTCAAGGCCGCGCGCAAATCCGTCCGCGGTTTCCAGCCGAGTTTTCGCGCGATCAGCCGGTCGTCCGCATGATAGTCGCCAATGTCGATCTTCTTCCGGTCGCCGGGAAATTCCCGCACCGCGAACACCCCGCCACCGTTGATCTCGACCAGCAATTCCGCGAGGCGGTGCAGCGTCACCGGCGGTGGCCCGCCGAGATTGAACACCCCGCCCTCCGCCTCGCGCCGTGCCGCCGCCAGCAGGAACGCGTCGACCGCGTCGTCGACATACGTGAAGTCGCGCAGCTGTTCGCCGCCCCACACCTCGAACGGCTCGCCCTCGACCAGCCGCCGGATCCAGACGCCGACGAACGTCTGCCGTGCATCCTTCACGCGCATTCGCGGTCCGATCGTATTCGTCAGCCGCAGCGCCGTCGCCCGGATGCCGTGCACCCGCGAATAAAGCAGGTGAAACGCCTCGCCCGCGATCTTGTTGATGCCGTTCACATCCACCGGCCGCAACGGATGCTTCTCGTCCACCGGCAGGTAGTCGGGCTTCCCGTAGATCTGGCGCGTGCTCGCGAACACGATCCGGACATCCGGGTTGTGCGCCCGGCAGGCCTCCAGGATCGCGAGCTGCGCCCGGCAGTTGATATCGAGATCCGTCAGCGGATCACGCATCGAGTCCATGTGACTCGTCTGCCCGGCGAGGTTGAAAAGATAGTGCTGCCCGCGGACCAGCGCGGGCAGCCGCGGCCAGTCGCGCACGTCGGCCCGGTGCACCCGCACGCGGCCGGCGAGCCCCGCCAGATTCCGCCGGTTGCCGCCGTATTCCGGAATCATCGCGTCCACCACCGTCACGCGGGCTCCGAGCGCCACGAGGCGGCGCACGAGATTCGAGCCGATGAATCCGAGCCCGCCGGTCACCAGGACACGCTTGCCGGAGAAGACACGGCGGAAATTTGTCGGGGCGGACATGTGGGCGAAAGCAAACACGCCCCGCCCGCCCCGCGCCAACCTGAAAGTAGCGCGCCACCCGGCCCGGCGGTCTACGGCGTCGCAGCCTCGATCGTCAAACCGAACACGCAGGCCGCCAACTCGCGCGGGTCGTCCGGCCCGGCCTTCGCCGCCGGCTGCAGCGAATGCAGCACCAGCGTCGAGCCGCCCGGCGGCAACGTGATCGCCGGAAACCTTGTCGGTGTCCGCCCGGTGCCGATGTGCACCGGCGGCGGCGCGGCGCCGCCGGCCACCGCGAGCGTAAAGTCGCGCCCTCCCGCGGCCCAGCCATCCAGCGTGCACTCGAGTTTCAGCGCATGGTTCTGCGGGTTATCCACGCGAATCGTCGCATCGCCCTTCGTCCACTGCCAGCGCTCGCCCGTCCGCGGGTCGCGTTCCTCCGGGTGCCAGCCTTCGCCCGTTGCGGCACGCAGGTAGTTCGGGCTGCGCGTGTCCGCCAAGGCATAGTGCGCCGAGATCGGACGGAATCCCTCCCCCGCCGGCTTGACCATGATGATCCCGCTCTCGAGATCCCAGTCTCCGCGCAGCGGCGTGTTCAACCGGCCTTCGTAGGTGTGGGTGAGAAAATACTGCGGCTTCTTCAGCAAAAACGCGTTTGCCCACAGCCGCGACCACATGTCCGGCACCCGCATGTTCAGCGACGCCACGTCCGGCATCGCCTCCACCTTGCGCAGTTGTTTCAACTCGCCGTCGACCACGAGCGCCGGGCGCATCAGGTGATAGAAAAACATCCCATCCGCGATCAGGTTGAACGCGAGCACCGTCGACGCGAACACGGCGACGATCAGCCACTCGCCCAATCGCAGGCTGCCCCGTCGCAGCGTCACCCACCAGCACGCCGCCGCCAGCAAGCCCGGATAAAACACGGCGAACAGCTTGTAGGCGTCGTAACTCGCGTTCGTGCCGAGCCGCACCCCGCGCGCCTCCAGAAATCCGTAGCCGATGAGGATCGGCACCGCGAGGCAGGCCGCCGTCCACGCGCCGCTTCGCCCGAGCCGGACCGCCCGCGCCAGGGTCCAAACCAGCATCGCGACGACCGCCGCCGCCAGCAGCCAGCGCACGCCCAGCCAGTTCCACGGTTGCAGATCCGGGCCGCTCACCATGCCGAGCCAGCCTTCGGGCGTGAGCGCCGGAATCCGCCAGCCAAAATCGTAGGTTTGAAAAAGGGTGAACCGCTCCGCCAGTCCCGCCACCCGGTCGGCAAACACCACGCCGCACGCGACGAGCGGCAGCAGCATGACCACCGCCCATCGCGCCAACCGCCGCCATTGCCCGGTCCAGATCGCCATCCCCCCCGCAAACGCCACCGCCGGCACGAGGCACACCACGAGGATGAAGTTATAGCTGCCCAGCACCAGCGCGTAGCCCACCGCGAGCACCCCGGCGAACGCCCCGCCGCGTTTCCAGCCGACGGTCCCGCCCGGTTTGAACCCGTCGAACCGCCGCCACCCGGCAATCCCCGCCCATGTGATCAGCGCGATCGCCTGGGCCGCGAGCAGTTGTCCGATTGCCACGTGCCCCACCGCATACCAGCCCACCGGGCTCAGCCCGTAAATCAGCCCGATCGCCACGCTCACCGTGCTGCTGTAGCGCATCACTGCCCGCGCGGTCCAGAACGCGAGCGGCACGGTCGCCACGTGCATCACGGCTGCCAGGACCCCCGTCAACTCGTGCGGTGCGCAGTGGAGGATCGTGCCATTGAGCGCAATCAGCGCCGACGGCGTGAAGTGATTCAACCGCAGCCAAAAATCGAAGAAGTTCTCGACCGACATCACCCGCACCACCTCGGCCAGCCCGAGAAACCCCGTCCGGTCCGAGCGCGCGAATTCCATGAACACCCGCGCCCCCGCCGCATAGTCGCCCGCGTCGCAGCTGCCCAGCGACACCGTCGTCAGGCCTTTCGCCGCGAGCGCCAGCGGCAGCACGAGCACGACGAGGCAACCCGCCGTCACGGCCGCTACGACGCCAAACCGGCCCACATCCGACACCGGCCCTCGCACGCCGCGCCGCCACGCGGCGATCGCGAGCAGCACCGCCGGGAGGATCTCGCTCCAGCCGGCATAGCTGTTCGTCCCCGGCAGGTCCGCGTAGGCGCCCAGCCACACCACGAGCGACTGCAACGCCAGTCCTGCCGGCACCACGAGCACCGGCCAGAACCGCCGCCACGGCCGCGGCATCGCGAGCACCGCCAGCCCCACGCCCCAAAACAGGACGTGCAGCAGCAGGCCGAACGCTACGACGAAATAAATCATGAGGTTAACCGCGGCCCGACGATGCTTCGCACCCGGACGCCCGGCGCAAATTCATTTCGCGGCGCGCCGGCCGCAACTCGTGCGTCACTCACGGTTTTTGCGCCACCGCCAGGATCGAGCTGCCGAACGGCAACCGCCCCACGCCGCGCAGCCACGCCCGCTCGACCGCCATCGCCGCGTTGAATGCCGCCTCGAGCGGCGCCGGAAACAGCCGCACGTCGCTCCCGTCGCTCGGCGCGGGAAACAATTTCCGCCGCGCCACCACCAGCGGAAACGGCAATGTATTCCAATACGTCGCCCGCCCGCCGCTGAACCCCGCCGCCGCCAGCTTCGCCAGGACCTCGCCCCGCCCGTAGCGCCGCCGCGAGTGCACCGCCGTGTCGTGATACGACCACAGCCACCGGTAAGCCGGCACGTTGATCACCACGATTCCGCCCGGCCGCAGCACCCGAAAGAATTCCCGCAGTGCGGCCGCATCGTCGTCGACGTGATAAAGCACATCCGCCGACACCACCGCGTCGAACGCCGCTTCGCCCCACGGGAGCGCCGTCACCGACGCCTCGCGAATCTCCGCGCCGCCCCCGCGCTCCCGCGCCAGCCCGCATGCCAGCGGCGACAGGTCGACCCCGGTCCACCGCCACGCCGGCCGCCGCGGCCCGAGCCGGCGGATCAACCCGCCGGTGCCGCAGCCGGCGTCGAGCACCACCGCGTTTCGGCCGGCGAGCGTTCGGTCGAGTTCCCGCTCGAGGTGCGCGTGCAGCGCCCGGAAATACCACATCGCGTCCTCGACCTCGGCGAGCTTGCGATATTCGTCGGCTTCCATCGCCCGCGAGGGAAACCGCCGGTCCGCATCTTGCCAAGGCAAACGCGACCGCGCAGGCCCAGCCGGCCTCGTGCCGGCACTGCCTGCCTACATGCTGGACAAGTTCGGGCCGACGCCCGTATCGACCCCCACATCGTGCACCGCAAAGGACCGGAGCTGTCCGGGATCGTCGCTCAGCCGGATCGCCGGCTCTTCCGATTCGAGATCGAAGCGGTTGATGCCGGGCCGCAGGACCAGTTGGAGCCGGACCTCCCGCGGGTTGGCGTCGAATTCCCCGGCGAATTTTTCGACGCCGTTCATCGACAACCGCACCCGCCGGCGGTTGACGCCGCTCAACACGAATCGCACCTCCACCGGCAGCGGCCGCCGGTAGGGATTGAAATACGAGAGCGCCGCCGCGCCGTAGGCCCAGCGCGGCTCGCCGGACTTCGGGTTGTTCCAGCCGGTCCCAAACGTCAGCGTCCGCGCCAGTGGCGGCCGCGGCCGGCTCGCCGGCTGGAGGAGGACGCAGACCTGGTTGCCCGCGGGGCCCACGATCCGCCGGGTCCGTCCGAGCGCCGTGAGTTCCCGCAGCAGTTTCTCTCCGTGATCCAGGAAGCCCAGCCGGTTCAAATACAGCGCCGAAAAACCGCTCTGCTCGAGGCGTTGCACGAGCTCCGCGGTCGGCAGGCTCTCGATATCGCGCTGCCAGCGTCCGCGGCTTCGGCCCCGCAGCGGGCCATAGCTGAACCGCAGCGAATCCGTCGCGAGATAGGGCCGGAACGGCTCGTAGGCCCCGAGCTCGTTCACGGGCGCCGCCTCCGGAAACATCAGGACGGGCAATTGAAACACCATCGCCCCGGTCGGCAGCGCGTCCTCGAGGCGGTTGCCCAGGTCCTCGTCGGCCGCGACGCGCCGCGCCGTCTCGCGTTGCTGCGCCGGGCCCGGCGCGCGCGGCAACTCGTCGGCCAGACCCACGGCCGCCACCGCCGCCGCCGCCGTGACGCTGAGCCAGGCCGGCCGGCCGCGCCACCATCGCGTCATTCGCCCCATCAGGAACAGCAGGGCGATCGCCGAGAGAAAGACGCTATAACGGTTGGTCGCGCGAAACAGGATCAGCCCGGTGAAAAACGCCACGATGTTGGTCACCCCGCCCACCGAGGCAAACACCAGCACCCAGCTCGCGGGCCGCGCGATCCCCGGAAGCTGCCGGCCGCGCAGAATCGCCCTTAACACCACGACTGCGAGCCAGACGATGCCGGCGATTCCCACCAGACCGAGATACGGCGAAAACGCCTCGCCGCCCCGCCAGTCGGACCACCGCAGGTAGCGCTTGCCGAAAAACGCCAACGCCTCCCAGCGGTGCGTCGAGGGCGGCATGAAAAGCTCGAGCGGTTTCAACGCATATTGCTCGGTGCCGCCGTAATTCCGCACCAGCGGCGACGCCGCGGCGGTGTCGTGCGCGAACAGCCACACGTGCGACTCCACCGCGAAAAACGCCCCCACCGCCACCGCCGCGGCCACGAGGCCGGTCACGAGATTCTCCCGGCGCCGCGGGCCGAGCCATTGCGCGACCAGCGCCCACCCGAGCAGCTGCATGAACAGGAACAGCGTGTAGGGGTTGCCCACCCCGATCGCCGCCGCCGTCGCCACGCAGAAAAACCCGCTCCATTCCCGCAACCGCAACCGGCGGCTCGACGCCACCAGTCCGCACGCCAGCAGCGCCACCGGCACCTTCCACGTGAACTGCAGGAACAGGTGCGCCAGTCCGCGATGAAAGGTCTGGAATGTAAACGCAAACAACACCGCGCCCGCGAACGCCCACTCCCAGCGCGTGCGCAGCCATCGCGCACAGCCGTAGAACGACAACGCCGACGTCACCGCCGCCAGCAGCAGCGCGAGGTTCGCCGTCGGGTAGACCCCGACGACGTCCGCCAGCCGGCCCAGCGCCGCGAGCAGCAGCAGGTCCGACGACGGGTAGGCGCTCCAGTTGGCGCCAAACGGCGCGCCGAGCCGCGAAATGATCTGTGGCCGCAACGGCGCGGCGTCGCCCTCCGCCGCCGCTTCGATCCGCGCCAGGATTTCCAGCGTGTCGCCGCTGTAGTCGGTCGGAATCCGCCAGCTCGCCAGCGTCCACCGATCGTAATACGACGCCCACACCAGCGCCGTAACGAGCGCTAGCAACGCCACGCGCCAGTGCGCGAGGACCGCGGCCGAAGCCGCCCGAAGGGTATTTAGGGGATGTCGCAACGAGCTGGAGGAACTCGCTTGGTGCAGCCGACACCTTTTTTGAAAACCGGCGCCGGCACGCAGGCAAGCCCGCATTCGCGATCACCCCACCCCGCGCCCCGTTAAGTTTTGCCAAGGCCCGCACCGCGCCTTTCGCTCCGGCTCCGACTACATGCGTTCCGACACCCGCACGTCTCCCGCCGGCGGCGCCTTCACGCGGCGTTTCACGCGCTATGCCGGCCTGTTCTTCGACGAATTTGCCGGGGATTCCGCATGGATTCGGGAGCGGGGCGTCATTCAACTGCCACCGCTCGACCCGGCCGGGCGCCTCGTGCTGCGCGGCGAGGTTCGTGTTCATCCCGCCGCCCACGGCCTCGAAACCGCCGTGCCCTCCCTCGAAATTTTTATTAACGGACAGTCCGCCGCCCGGCTCGATCGACCGCAGCCCGGCCCTTGGGAGCTGTCCATCGCGCTCCCGGCCGGCTCCACCGCCGTCGCGCTTGAGTTCCGCCTCTTGAACGTCCGGTTCACCAACGCGCTCGCGTGGCTCGGCCGCGTGACCGGATTCGCCCCGCTGCAGCGCTTCCGGGCCCAGAACAAAAACCGCCAGCTTCGCCTCGCCTCGATCGCGACGCCCGATGGCGAGGTCATCTACGATTTTTCCCATCGCGACGCCCCGTTCTCCGCCGCCTATGCCCGGCGGCACGTGAAGCTCGGCCTCAACATCATCGGCTTCCTGACCGCGGATCTCGGCGTCGGCGAATCCGCCCGGTGCATGGTGCGCGCCGCCGACGCCGCCGCGCTTCCGACCGCGCTCGTCCCGCTCAAGCTCAACTGCAAAAACCGCCTCGGCGACCTGACCTATGCCGCCCGCCTGCAGGACACGAATCCGCACGGCGTGAACGTCATCCACCTCGACCCGCCGGCGTCGCGCGACATCGACCACCATCACGGCGCCGACTTTCTCGTCGGCAAATACAACATCGCGTATTTTGCGTGGGAACTGCCCGAGTTCCCCGACGCGTGGGTGCCGAGTCTCGGCTACTACGACGAGATCTGGTGCCCGAGCGATTTCACCGCCGCCGCGATCGCGATGAAATCGGCCGCGCCCGTGCTCACCATGCCGCACGCGATTTCGTTCGCCCGCCCCACCGCAACCACGGCGGCGCTGCGCGCCCGGTTTGGGTTGCCCGCGGACCGGTTCCTCTTCCTTTCGCTCTTCGATCTCAATTCCTACGCCGAGCGCAAGAATCCCCGCGCCGTCGTCGCCGCCTTTCGCCAGTCCGGTCTCGCCGGCAACGGCGCCACCCTCGTGCTGAAAGTCCAGAACGTCGCCGGCAACGAATCCGACTTCGCCGCGCTGCGGGAAGGCGTCCACGACCTGCCCGGCACGATTTTCCTGACCGAGACGCTCTCGCGCGCGGACATTTACGCGCTCGAGGCGGCCTGCGATTGCTTCGTTTCGCTCCACCGCTCCGAGGGCTTCGGCCTCGCCGTGGCCGAGAGCATGTTTCTCGGCAAGCCGGTCATCTCCACCGACTGGTCCGCCACCGCGGAATTTGTCTCGCCCGAAAACGGGTGCCCGGTCCGTGCTCCGCTCGTCACCCTCGTGCAAAATCACGGACCCTACGCCAAGGGCTCGACTTGGGCCGACCCCGATCCCGTGCACGCCGCGGAGTGGATGCAAAAACTTTTTTCCGACCGCACTCTTGGCGCGAAACTCGGTGCCGCCGCGCACGCCACGATCGAATCCCGCTTCTCCCCCGCTCTCATTGGCGCACGCTACCGCCGCCGCCTCGAGTCGGTCGCGACGTTTTGACGGCCCGGCAAAAGCATGAGCGCCCTGCCGAGCGGATCCGGACAAGGCGACGCCCATGCTCGCGTGCCGATCGCGACGATCCTGAAACTCTTTATCGTCTCGCGCCTCGCGATCTGGCTGGTCGGCATGGGCTCGCTGCTCGTCGTGGCGAAAGGCCCCTACTACACGCCGCCGGTTTCCCCGCCCGATTGTTTTTTCCGCTGGGACGCCAACTGGCATCTCGATGTCGTGCAAAACGGCTACCACGGCCCGACGGCCACCGCCGCCTCGAACGCCGTTTTTCTCCCGCTCTACGGTTGGCTGATCCGCATCGCGTCGCTCGGGATGATCAACGCGAAGCTCGCCGGCTACCTCGTGTCGAACGCCTGCCTCCTCGGCGCCTGCGTTTGGCTGTGGCGGGCCGCTGCCCGCGAAACCGGCGACCCGCGCGTCGCGACCCGCAGCGTCGTCTTCCTTCTCGCCGGTCCCGTGAGTTTCTTCTTCTCGACCCTCTACTCGGAGCCATTGTTTCTGTTGCTCGTCATCGGCTCGCTCGACAGCGCCCGCCGAGAACGCTGGCTGTTCGCCGGCCTGCTTGGCGCGCTGGCCGCGCTCACCCGGCTGGTCGGCATCACCCTCGTGGTTCCCCTCCTCTGGCAATACCTGGAGTCACTGCACCGCGAGGGCCGGGGCTTGCGCGCCCTGCGCCCGGGACCGCTCGCGAGTTGCCTCCTGCCATTCGCGGGCACGCTCGTGTTCGCCGCCCTCCTCTCCACCCGGTTCGGCGATCCGCTCTATTATTTCCAAGCCCAGTCCGCGTGGGGCCGGACCTTCAGCTATTTCGGTGATCTGTTCACCACCGGCAACTACCGGACGCTGCTTTCGCCGTTCTATCAAGTGTGGTTCGCCGGCGCCGTCTTCATCGCGTGGCTCCTGCTCCTCGGCGGCGCCCTGCTGCGCCTGCCGGTGAGCTACACGCTCCTTGGCCTGAGCCTCACCTTCGTTTACCTATCCGCCAAACTCGTCGAGTCGCTCCCCCGTTATTTTAGCGTCGTGTTTCCATTCTACGTCGTGCTCGGACTGGTCGTGACCCGCTGGCCGCACACCCGCCTTGCCTTGCTCGCCGCCTCGGTCGGATTGCAGGCGTTTTCCATCGCCGTCTTCGTCAACGGCTATTGGTTCACGTAACTTCGAATGAAAAGCCCCGGCTCCCATTCCCTGCCCGTCATCGCGGTTCCCGGCGAATCCGTTTCGCCTCAACTCTGACCGCCATGCCCATGCGACTCTGGCAGGTCCGCCGGCACTGGGACTTATTCGCCCGCACGGATCCGCTCTGGGCCGTCCTGACCACGCCCGGCAAGGAGGGCAACCGCTGGGCCGTCGGCGAGTTCTTCGCCGTCGGCCAACAGGAAACCGACGCCGCCCTCGCCGTCATTCTGGCGCGCCTTCCGGATCTCGGCCGGCGGCGTGCGCTCGACTTCGGCTGCGGCGTTGGTCGGGTCACCCAGGCGCTCGCCGGGCACTTCGATCACGTGACCGGCGTCGACCTCTCCGCCGCCATGCTCGATCACGCGCGCCGGCACAACCGCCACGGCGATCGCGTCGACTACCGCCACAATTCCGCCGCCGACCTCGCTTGCTTTGCGACCGGCACGTTCGACCTGGTCTTCAGCGTGCTCACGCTGCAGCACGTCGCGCCGGAATATTCGCGACGCTATATCGCGGACTTCATCCGCGTGTGTGCTTCCGGCGGTGCCGTTTATTTCCAAATCACCTCGCGGCCCGTGCGCCCGCCACACCGGTCATGGTATCCGCCGACACTCTTGAAAAACGCCTGGCGCCGGCTCAACGCCTATCTCGCCTTCCGTCCCGCGATGGAAATGCACTCGCTCCCGCGCGCCGACGTCGAGGCCGTCGTCCGTTCCGCGGGCGGCGAAATCGTCCTCGTCGACGACGGCCACGGGTCCGGGCAGGACTTCGAGAGTTGCGTCTATCTCGTCCGCAAGCCGTGACGGGCCCGCCCGCTCACCGCGCCAGTTTGCGCAGCCACATCTGCCCGCCGCCACCGCGGGCGCACAGCGGCATCCGCTCGCGGATAAACTCATGCCGTCGGTTCCACAGCCACGCCGTGAACAGCTCGATGCGATAGGCGGCATTGTTCATCAGGAAGGCGCGCAACAGGTATTGCTCGTTCCACGCCCTCCCCTCCTCCAACCAGTCGCGCGGATAGTCGAGATGCCCCGCGACGTCGTGGATGTGGATCAGCACTCCCGGTGCGAGCACCGGCAGCACGTCGAAGAACAGCCGGTTCACGTCGCTGCCGATCTTGCTGACGTGCGACGAGTCGATGAAGAGCACGTCGTTTTCGCCGAGCGCCGCAAACGTGTCCAATGGCACCTCCTGCACGCGCCGCTCGATGAGCCGGCAGCGCGCCGTGTCCTCGGGGCGGAGCAGTGACCGCAATCGCGTCATGTCCGGATCGATGAAGGTGAAATCAACCGCCCGCCCGAGCATCCGCTCGTTCAGGTCGAGCATCGCCGCCGAGCTGAAGCCCGACCCCACCTCGACGATCCGCCGCGGCCGCGCCTCGCGCAGCATGCCGTAGAGCATGATCGCGTCGTAGTGCCCGTAGGACGGGTTGTCCAAATGGAACCGCCGCCCTTCCACCGGCTGCTCCGGAAACGGCTGCTCGGGATAATACGCCGCGAACCGTTCGAGCCGGGCGAACTGCTCCGTCTCGTTGAGCTCGATCGCCGGAAACGGCGGCCCGAAGCCGCCCCGCGCATACGCGTCCGCGATCTCCTCCCGCGACGGCAGCGGTGAATAGAAATGCCCGGGCGGAAAAAATCGCGACCATTCCGCCTGCTGCGCGCGCTCGCGCTCGAGCCCGGCCTGCAAGTCCGCCGCTTGCGCACGCAGCCGCGCGTTTTCCTTCTCCAGCCGCTTGTAGGCGGGAATCCACCGGAGAATGTCTCGAAAATCGAAAGCCATGCCGTCCTATCGTTGCCCGGCGGCCGGCTTCACGACCACCTCCAAATTGAGCACGTTGAACGCCAGCTTTCGCGGGTCCTGCGGCAGAATGCTCGGCGGCTTGTCGGAGGCGAAGCGCACGAGGGTGTCGCCGGGCGGCGCCGTGCATTCGAACTGAAATTCGATCGGCTTCGTCGCCACCTCGCCGGACCAGACCGGGGCGTCCGCCACCGCGATCTGGACGCTCCGTTTTTCCACCGCTGCCACCGCACCGCGCATCGTCACCACGACCGGTCCGCCCGAGTGATTCCGGATCCTCAGGTCCGACTGCCCAAGACTCCAGCGCCAACGGCGATTGCCGCGACTCTCCGGACCATCCCATCCGACCACCGGCTCGAGTTGCACTGCCGCCACCAACCTGGAATCGCCGGCGACGTGAAGAAAGTCGCGCGGCGGCGGATTGAATTCCGGCAGGGTTGCCAGCACCGTCAGGTTGCCGGCGAGCAGCACCGGCAGCCACGCCCGTCCGCGCGGCACGAGCACGTTGAACGCAAGCGTCATCGGCAGCAGCACGCGGGTGGCGGCGCCGGGAAAGCCCTCCCACACCGGCGTGGCCAGAAACGCCATCATGACCGCGAAGACCGCGCCAACCCGCCACCACGCCTCGCCCGGTCGCCAGCGCAGGGCGAAGAAAAGAAACTGCACCGTGAGCGCCACGGTCGCCGCGAGCGTCGCCCACCGGAGCGCCCCGTCGTCGCGTGGCGTCACGCCCGCCAGCGCCGCGCCCCATTTTCCCGCGAGCCCGGCGAACGGCAGCGTGAAATTCCCGAGTCCGGGATCGTCGGCCGGGCCGATCCGCCACCGCACATACGCCATCCACGCGAGCAACGGCACCGCGGCCAGCATCGCCGCGCGCGCGAAATTTCGCCAGGCGCCACGCGGGCGGCCCTCCGCCGGCGCAAAGCCGGCGAGCGCCAGCAGGCTCGTTTCCCTGCCCAGCCCGGCGAGTCCCAGGAGGGCTGCGCCACCGTTGGCCGCACCGCGTTCCCTCGCCGCCATCGCGACGGCCACCAGCAACAACGCCGGCCCGTCGACCAGTGAGTCGCGCACACTCATGGCCACGCCGTGCGAAAACATCACCGCGAACCAGCGGAAAAAATCATCCCAGCTCGTCGCGGGAAACCAGCGCAGCAGCACCCACGCGAGCGCCAGCCAGCTCGCGACGTTGAGCAACGCGAACGCCTGCACGATCCACGCGGGCTGCCCGAGCCCGAGCGCCCACGCGATCCAGCAAAACAAAATCCGCCGCGCGCGATACTGCAGGTTGTCGATCGGCGGCGGCTCCTTGGCCAATTCCGGATTGCGCAGCGTCGGGTCCAGCGCGAGCTGCACGTAATAGGCCCCGTCGTAGCCCGCCGAGTCCGGGTAAACGTAGTGCGGCACGCCGCGCAATGCCGCCACTTCGCGGACGGCGGTCGCGTCGCCGATGGAGATGAGGCTCGTGAAGCCCGTTCCAGGTTGATAAAATTGCGCGACCGCCCAGACGAAAATGGCCGCGCAGCCCGCCTGGGCCGCGCCCACGCTCCAACGCTTCCCGCGGCCGCCGGTGCCTGCGTCCGCCGCGCTCATCCCGCCTGGCGCGGGCCGCGCCGCCGGACGTTTGTTTGCGACCGACGCGGGCGCTTGTCTTCCAAAATTCTCACGTGCAGTTTGCGCATCACAGAACGCGACCGCTTCATGTCAAATCCCAATCCCTCCGTCCCGCCCGTCCGCGCGCCGCGGTGGATCGTCTGGCTCGGACTGGCTGCACTGGCAGGCTACGCGGTGTTCCTGGCGCGAAACTCCACGGTGGCGGCCGGTGGTTCCGATTCCTCCGGTTATCTCAACAGTGCGCGGCTGCTCGCCGCGGGGCGACTCGCCACGGAGGTGCGTGTTCCGGCCGAACTCGGCGGCCCGGCCGGGCTATTCCGCCCGGATTTTCAGCCCCTGGGTTTCAGGGCGACCGCCGAAAGTCCGCGCATGGTGCCGACCTATCCCGTCGGGCTGCCGCTGCATCTCGCAATCGCGGGAAAGATTCTGGGTTGGTCATGGGGGCCGTTGCTTTGCGGTCTTTCCGCCGCCGTCGCCGCCGTGTGGCTGTGCTATGCCGTCGGTCGCGAACTCGGGCTTGCCGTGTCGCTCGCCGCCGCCGCCGCCGTCGTGCTGGCGGCATGTCCGGTGCTGCTTTACACTTCCATTCAGCCGTTGAGCGACACGCTCGCCACCGCGTGGTGTCTCGGCGCGGTGTGGGCGGCGCTGCGGGCCCGCCGGCACGCCGGCTGGTCGGCCGCCTGCGGCGCGGCCTGCGGAATCGCGGTGCTCGTCCGGCCCACCGATATCGTCCTGCTGCCTGCGCTGGTCGTCCTGCTCGGGTGGCGCTGGCGTCGCCTTGCACTCGCGGCGCTCGCCGGCCTGCCGGCCGCCGGGTGGCTCGCGTTCTACAACGACGCCCTCTACGGCGGCGTGTTGCGGTCGGGTTATCCCTCCCTGGGCACCGCGTTCGCGGCGAGCTATGTCGCACCCACCGCGCTGCATTTCCTCCACTGGCTCGCCGTGTTCCTGCCGGCGGTCCTGTTCGTGCTGCCGCTGGCCGCGCTCGGCCGGCGGGAAACGCGCACGCGCGAACTGCTCGCCCTTGGCCTCTGGTTCGCCGCGATCACCGCGGTCTATCTGAGTTACTCCATTTCCCACGAAGCGTGGAGTTGCTTGCGTTTTATTCTGCCAGCAATACCAGCGCTGGTTCTCGCCGGAATGCTTGGCATCGACGCACTCGCACGCACCCATGTCGCCAACACCGCGGGCCACATCCGTTGTGTCGCAGCGCTGATCGTCGCCGTTTGGGCCGTGGTCGCCTCGTGGTGTTGGACGCGGCCTCACGCGGTATTCTATACAAGAGGCTACGAGAACGCCTATACCTCCGCGTCCCTCACTGCACGCGCACTATTCCCCAAAAACGCCCTCGTCCTTTGCTCCTTGTTCAGCGGCTCCATCTACTACTACACCGACTCGCCCGTCTTGCGATGGGACTTTCTGGACGCCTCGAATTTCGGTCGCTACGCCGACCGCGCGCGCAAGTCCGGTCTGCCAATTTGCGCCGTGCTTTTTGACGTCGAGGAGCAGGACGCGCTGCGCGAACACTGTCCCGGCCCATGGAGGCGCCTCGCAGCAGTCGGTAATGTCACCCTCTGGCAGCTGGGACCGGCCGCCGAGAAATGAATCCGCCCGCGGGAGAAAGCCGCCGACGTAAACGAGCAAGGCTGGCCGTCAACGCGGCCTAGCTTGAGTTGCGGTCACCCCACGGCACTGCCCGGCCGCAGCGGCGATGCGAGCGCTTGTCTTCCAAAATTCCCACGGGCAGTTTGCGCCACCGCAAAACACGACCGAGCAATGGCAAATTCCAACCCCTCCGGCCCTCCTGCTCGCGCCCCGCAATCCCTGATCTGGCTCGGGCTGTTGGCACTGGCCGCCTATGCCGTGATCCTTGGCACCCACACCTCCGTGGTTGCCAGCGGGTCCGATCAGTCTGGCTACCTTAACAGCGCCCATCTGTTTGCCGCCGGCCGGCTGAAAACGGATTTGCGCACCCCCGCCGAGTTCGGCCCGCAGTCGGCGCTGAGTCGAATCCAGTTTCTGCCGCTTGGTTTCTGGGCCTTTGCCGGCGATCCGCAGATCACGCCGACCTACCCGACCGGCCTGCCGCTGCACTACGCGTTCGCCGCCCTGCTCCTCGGCTGGCACGCCGGTCCGCTCGCCGTCAGCCTGTTTGGTGCGCTCGGCGCCATCTGGCTCTGCTATGCGACCGGCCGCGAACTCGGGCTCGATGCCTGGCTCGCCGCCGCGGGCGCGGCCGCACTCGGGTTGTGCCCGGTGCTTTTATTCACGTCGGTCCAGCCGTTGAGCGATACCGTGGCCACCGCGTGGTGCCTCGCCGCCGTCTGGACCGTGTTGCGCGCCCGCCGCGCCGGCCGCTGGGCCGTGGCCGGCGGCGCCGCGTTCGCCATCGCCGTTCTGGTGCGGCCGACGAATCTCCTGCTGCTGCCGGCGCTCCTCGTGTGGCTCGGCTGGGACTGGCGGCGGCTCCTGCGGTTCGCGCTCGGCGGACTGCCGGGCGCGGCATGGCTCGCAAGCTACAATCACGCGCTTTACGGCGGCATGTTTCATTCCGGCTACGGCGATTGGTTCGGCACGTTCGCGCTCGCCTGGGGCCCGGCGACGGCGTGGCACTTCTTGAAATGGCTGGCCTTGCTCCTGCCCGCCCCGTTGCTCGTGCTGCCCTTTGCGGCCTTCGCGCCTCCCGGCATCCGCGGTCGCGACCTGGTTGCGCTTGCGCTCTGGTTCGTGGCCATCACGGGCCTCTACACGTTCTATGTCGTCTCGCACGAACAGTGGTGGTGCCTGCGTTTTATCCTGCCCGCAACGCCCGCGCTGATTCTAGCCGGTTTGCTCGGCGTTCAGGCGCTGGCGCTGCGCCTCGGCCCGGGTGGACGGAATCGCGCCTCCGCTCTCGCCGCGCTCACCATCATCGTCTGGGCCGCAGGTCTCTCGGCGTTTTGGGTGAAACGGTTTGCCATTCTCAAGATTGCGGAGAGTGAAACAACCTTTGCGAAAGCCTGCGAGACGGCCCGCGCCCAGCTTCCGCCAGGCACGCTCATTGTCACGCTGACGTTCAGTGGCGCAATCTACCGTTACACCGATTTTCCGATCCTGCGCTGGGACCTGGTCGACACCACCCAGTTTACGCGCCTCGCCGCACTCGCCCGGAAAACCGGCCGGCAGGTCGCGGCACTGAATTACCGGTGGGAGGACGAGATCGCGCTCGGCGAACATTGCATCGGCAACTGGGTGCCGGCCGGCCACGTGGGAGACGCCACGTTCTGGCTGCTCACGCCGCCACGCGCGGAAGCCAGATAACCCGCCACCCGATCATGCCCGCTCCGGTCCTCCTCGATCTCTCGCATACCAGCCATACGCGGGCGCGCACCGGCATCCAGCGCGTGACGCGCTCCCTGCTCGCGGCGCTCGGCAACTCCGCGCGACCGATCACGCATGACCCTCATCTCGGCGCCTGGCGCCCGCTCGAAGCCTGGGAGTTGGCGAACCTCGCCGCCGAATCCGCCGCCGGCCAACGCGGCGCGCGCTGGCCGCTCGGCGCCAGACTCCGCGGCCGAGCCCGCCGCTTCCTCGGCGGCGGCTCCGCTCTCAGCCGCCAGCTCGCAGAACTCAGCTCCGCCACCTCCGCCAGCCTCGTCGTGCCCGAGGTCTTCTCGCCCGGCGTCGCGGCGGCGCTGCCCGCGCTTCTCGCTGCCGTGCGCGGACCGCGCGTGGCGTTGTTTCACGATGCCATCGCGCTGAAGTATCCCGAGCTCACGCCAACAAAAACCGTCGCCCGATTTCCGGCCTACCTGCGCGAACTGCTCCTGTTCGACGGCATCGCCGCCATCTCCGAAGAATCGCGGACCACGTTGCTCGACTACTGGCGCTGGCTCGGCGTGACCGCGGCGCCGCCCGTCCAAACGATCCCGCTCGGCCTTGCCGTTTCGCATTTTCACGCAATCCGTGAAAATGCGTCTGGCGGCGCGCCGCCCGTGGTGCTTTCCGTCGGGTCGATCGAAGGGAGGAAGAATCATCTCGCCCTGCTCGACGCCTGTGAGCGGCTCTGGGCGGACGGCGCCCGCTTCGAGTTGCGGCTCATCGGACTGGCCCACCCGCAGACCGGCCGCGCGGCGCTCGGGCGGCTGCGCGCGTTGCAGGCGGCCGGCCGGCCGCTGCGCTACGACGGCCCGGTGGGCGACGCGGAGGTCGACACCGCCTACGCCGGATGCGCGTTCACGGTTTATCCATCGCTCATGGAGGGATTCGGCCTGCCGGTGTTCGAAAGCCTCGCGCATGGGCGACCGTGCATCTGCTCCGCCCGCGGCGCGCTCGGCGAGGCGGCGCGCGACGGCGGCTGCATCGCGCTCGACACGGTCGACGCGACGTCACTCGCCGCGGCGATCGGCCGGTTGCTGCAAACCCCGGGCGAGGTCGCGACGCTCGCCGCGGTGGCGAACGCGAGAAAATTCCGCCCGTGGTCCGATTATGCCACGGAGCTGACGACGTGGATGCACGCGCTGCCGCGGCGCGCGTGACCACGGAAAATCCTGCGAATGCCCGAGGCCGAATCGGCGGCACCGCCGGGGTTTCTTCCGGTCCGTGGGCAGCGCCTCCGTGGCCGCCCGCCTGCGCGGGAGGCCTTTCCGTTTGCCAATGGGCACAGGCGCTGCTTAATACGGCACCCGACATGGCGTTATCATTCTTCACCAAGAACAAAAAGGCTCTCCAGGCGCGCTGTCGCGACGACTACGCGACGAAGATGCGCCTGAAATATGCGCCGTATTATCACGCCATGGAGGCCCAGTCGGGCACCACGGTGCGGCTCGACGGGCAGGAGATGATCATGCTGTCGAGCAACGACTATCTCGGGTTGTCGTTCCACCCCAAGGTGATCGAGGCCGGTCGCGCGGCCATGCTCAAATGGGGCACGAGCACGACTGGCGCCCGGACCTCGAACGGTTCCCGCGCCTACCACGTCGAACTGGAGGAGAAACTTGCCGAATTCCTCGGCCGCGAGGCCTGCCACATCAGCGTGGCCGGCTATCTCGCCTGCCTGTCGAGTGTCGCGTCGTTCGCCCAAAAGGGCGACGTGATCCTGGCCGACAAGAATATCCATTCGTGCCTGTGGGACGGCATCCGCCTGTCGATGGCAACCGTGGAGCGTTTTTCGCACAACAATCCCGACGACCTTCGCGAAGTGCTGGCGGCGGTCACCCCCGATGCGACCAAGATGCTGGTCATCGAGGGCGTCTACTCGATGGAAGGCCACATCGCGCGGTTGCCCGAGCTCGCGGAAATCGCCGAGGAGCACGGCTGTTTCACGGTGCTCGACGACGCGCACGGTTTCGGCGTGCTCGGCCGCCAGGGCCGCGGCACCGCCGATCACTTCGGGCTCAACGACAGCGTGGACATCGTTTGCGGCAGCATGTCGAAATCGCTCGCGAGCACCGGCGGATTCGTGGCGGCGTCGCGCGAGGTGATCGAGTATCTCCGCACCCACTCGAAGCAGACGATTTTCTCCGCCGCCGTCAGCCCGAGCCAGGCGGCGTGCGCCCAGGCCTCGCTCGAGCTCATGCAGACCGAGCCCGAACATCTCCGGCGACTCTGGGCGAACACCAAGAAATACCGCGCCATGCTCAAGTCGCTCGGGCTCGATACGTGGGAAAGCGAAACCCCCGCGGTGCCGATCGTCCTCGGCTCCAAGGAGCGCGTCTACCCCTTCTGGAAAGCGCTCATGGAAAAGGGCGTCTTCACCGTGATGTCGATCGCGCCCGCCGTGCCCGCCGGCAAGGACCTCATTCGCACCGCCATTTCCGCGATGCACTCCGACGAACAGCTCGATAAAATCGCCGACGCCATGGCGTATGCGGTGAAAAAGCTGTAGGCCGCTCAGCCCGGCAGCGCGCGCAGGATCGACTGCGCCGCCTCGAGCCACGTCGGCAGCGGACGCGTCATCGCCTCGGACGACAGCTTCGTTTGCAGCGCCGCGTCGGTGAGCACGCGGCGCAAGGCGGCCTTCCACGCCGCGCGGTCGTTGACGGCGACGGGCAGGCAGCCGCCGCCATCCGCATTCTCGCGCAACACAGGCAGATCGCTGCAGACGCAAGGCACGCCCAGCCAGAGCGACTCGAGCAGCGGGAGCCCGCAGCCCTCGGCGATGGTGGGCAGCACGCTGGCCGTCGCGGCAGCGTATAGCCCGGCGACCACGCCATCGGTGGCGGCCTCGTGATAAATCAGTCCGGGAAATTCTTGGCGCAGCGACTTGATCCGCGCCACCAGCGGTTGGCCGAAATGCGGGTTAACCCGCCCGACGACGTTGAGCTCGAAGTCCAACCCCTCGCGCCATAGGTCTTCGCACACATCGAGGAGCAGCGCCTGATTCTTGCGCGGCTCGAGGATGCCCACCGAAAGGAGACTCTGGCCGCGCGCACCGGGCGCCGATGCCAGGCGTCGTTGCGTAACCCGGGTCGTCGAATCGAAATCGGCCCCGAGCGTGAGGAGTTCGACGGGCGGCGTCTCGGCGACGCCCTGCCAGCGCCAGAACTCCAGCAGATCGCGGCGGCTCGCCTCCGAGACGGCCCAAACGCGGTCGAAGCGGGCGAGCAGCTTGATGTAGCCGGGATGCCGGGCCACGCTCTGCGGCCACGTGATGTGCGGATGCTTGAGCGGGATCGCGTCGTGAAAGATCGCCGCGAGGCGGCACGGATGCGCCGCAAGAAAATCCGAAAAACCCGGCCGTTCCTCCTCGGAAAAAAGTTCACCCGTCAAAAACCAGTCACCCGAACGCAGGGACCGTTTCCACGCCGGCCAGCGCACCTCGGTCGCCGCAGAGCCGAGACCGTGGGCGAGCCGCGCGCTCACGCGCATCAGGCCCGACCGGTGCCCGGCGGTGCCGGCCTTGGTGACATCGAAGAAAATCATGGTGCGATGGCGCGATGGAATTGCTCGAGCACCCGCCCGGCGTTTTGGTGCGCATCGAAATTCTCCTCGACCCAGCGCCGGGCGGCGAGGCGCAGTTTCTCGCAAAACGCCTCGTCCGCCGACAGCCGGCGCAGCGCCGCGACCCAGTCGTCCGGCGATTCAACGAGCGCGACGAGCCCGGTCACGCCGTGCGTAATAGCCTCGGTGGTCGCCGCCGCGGGGGACGTGATCACCAGCACGCCGACCGACATCGCCTCGGGAATCACGTTGGGCAAACCGTCGCGATCGCCGCTCGCCGCGACGACGCCCGTGTGCAGGAGGACGTCCGCCCACGCCAGCTGGTTCCACACCTCGTGCCCCGGGAGGTGGCCGGTGAACGTGACATCCGCCGCGATTCCGAGGCGCCCGGCGAGCCGCTCGAGTTCGCCGCGCAACGGACCCTCGCCGACGATCCGCGCGGCAAAAGGCACGCCGGCGGCCCGCAGCGCGGCGTAAAGCCGGAGCTGGTGGTCGAGCCCCTTTTTTTCCACCAAGCGCGCCACGCAGACGAGGTTCAGCGGCGACCGCGAGGCCCGCAGCGGCTTCACGACCGGCAGCCGGTCGAGGCCGCGGCGGATGCAGACGATGCGGTCGGCGGGCAGACCGCGCTCGATCAACGAGCGCCGGCCCATCGCGGTCGAGGTGTGGATGAACGCGGCGTGCTCCAGCTTGTCCTTCAGCCACCAGTCGCCCCCGTGCTCGTAGATATCGTAGGCGTGCGCCGCGGCGCTGAACCGGTGGCCGTCGATCCGCCAGAGCAGCCAGGCGGCCGTCGCGGGCGCCCCGCCCCACGCGGCGTGGATCAGCGCGGGTCGGTCACGGCGGAATTCCCGTGCGAAGACGCAGGCGAAGCCGGCCCCCAGCATGTTCTCCCAGAAATTCAGCCACGACGGTGCGCCGCGCGTCACGAGTCCCCGCAGCAGTTGTTTCAACACGTCGGGCCGGCGCCACGATTCCGCGGGAATCAGCCAGAGCAGTGTGCAAAGCCGCCACTTGTTGAACCGGGCGACGGGCAGTCCGCGGAACGTGCCGCCGCCGCCCCAGAGCGAGTAGAGCCGGAGGTTCACCCCGCGCGCCCGCATCGCGATGATTTCGCGCTGCAGGAACGTTTCCGTGTTTTTGGGAAACGTCGTGAAGAGATAGGCGATGACCGGCGTGTCGTTCGACAAGGTCGCGCCAGTGTGGGACGCGGCCGGTGTCCGGCAACGCGGAAGCGTCACGCGTCCATCCCTTGCATCGCGCTCACGCGGGCTGGTGGGCGGAGCCGTTGCCGTTCACCGGCGGAAACGCGAACCGCTGGAGGTCGGCCCCCGCGACCTGATTGGCGAGCGTCACCAGTTCATCGATGACGACCGTCGGGTCCTCCTCGTAGCGCAACTGGAGGAAATTCTCGCGGAACTGCCGGTAGGTCTCGGGCTGGGCCATCCATCGGTCGATGATTTCGGCGAAGTGATCCGCCTTTTCGACTTTCTCGGCCGCGGCGCCGTTGTGGAAGAATTTCCACGTCAGCTCCTCCTGCGGCATGATGCCGCCAAAGGCATTGAAGACGATCGGGCAGCGGAAATTCAGCGCCTTCGCGCAGGTGGTGGTGCCGCCGCGGGTGACGATCGCGTCGCTCGCCTGCATGTGCAGGTGGACGATGTCCGAATAGCCCTCGATGTGACAGGTGAACTCGGGGTGGTTCGCACGCCAGTGGACGAGGTCGTTGAAGGTTTCCTTGTTGCGCCCGCAAATGACGATCGCCTGGACCCGGCGCGCGTGGCGCACCAGCGCGGGCAGGAGTTCGAAATGATTATTGGCTCCATTGCCGCCGGTCGCGAGGAACACCGTGAATTTATCCGGGTCGAGCCCCAGCCGTTTGGCTTGAAACACGCGCCGGTCAACCGGACTGAAGACCTCGAGGCTCGCCCGGGGCGACATCAGCGAGCCGCGCACCCGCGCGTGCTCCGGCGGGATGCCCTTCTTGACCGCGTAGTCGCTCGCGGTCGGCGTGCGGGAGATATAGAGATCGACGGACGGCTCGATCCAGTTGCGCGAATAGCCCCAACCGCCGGAAAACTCGCCGCAGTAGGTCGCGCAGCGGACGTTCGCCGCGCCGAGCGTCTGGCGGGCGAGTTGGAAATAGCCGCGGTTGAGGCAGTCGTGCACGCTGAAGACGAGGTGCGGCCGGTATTCCTCGAGCACGGCGAGATAGTAGCCGGCGCCGAAGGTGACGCGATCGGTGTTGAGGTAGCTGAGCAGCTCGATGACGGCGTAGAAAACCTTGTGCACCCACGGGGCCGTGCGCTGGATCCGGTTGTAGAGGTTCACCCCCGCGCGGTTCACGACCGAGGACTTCTCCAGCATCTGCTCGATGCGGACATCGACGTCGTGGCGGTAGAGCTGAAAGCACCACTCGGCAAACGCCTCCGCGCGCGCGTCGTGGCCACCACCGGTGCTGGATGTGAGGACGAGGATCCGGAGTTTCGACATTAGGTTCGCTCAGGAGACGTGCAGGGCGAACCGCAGTGTCAAGCCACGCGTTTCAACACCAGGGCAACGTTGGCCCCGCCGAAACCGCTGCTGTTCTTGATCACGATGGTGGGCGGCGTGTTTTCGGTCGCGCGGAGAATGTGGATGCCCTCGCACTCGGGATCGACCTTGGTGAGGTGCGCGTTGCCCGGCATGAACCCCTCGCGGAGCGCGAGCGCGCAGAACCCGGTCTCCTGCGCCCCGGCCAGCGAGAGCCCGTGACCGGTGAGCGCCTTCGTGCTGCTGACGGCGGGGCGGGTCGCGGCGTTTTTGAACACCGCGCGGAGCGAGCGCGCCTCGGACACGTCGCCGATCAGCGTGGAGGTCGCGTGGGCGTTGACGTAGTCGACCTGCTCCGGTTCCACCCGGCTGGCGCGGAGGGCGTTGAGCATCGCGGCAGTCGAGCCGCTCCCTTCGGGGTGCGAGATCGCCACGTTGTAGCCGTCGGAGGCCTGGCCCCAGCCCAGCAATTCGGCATAGGGCTTCACGCCGCGGCGCGCGACCTCGTCCTCGCTTTCGAGCACGACGACCGTCGCACCGCCGGCGCCGACAAAACCGTCGCGCGCCGCATCGAACGGTCGCGACGCGATGTTCGGGTCCGTTTGGAGCGAAAGGGTCCGCATCCCGGCGAAGGGCAGGATCGCGTCGACGTTGCCGTCCTCGGCGCCGATCACGAACATCCGCTGCTGGCGGCCGAGCGCGATGTCGTCGAATGCGAACCCGAGCGCGTGCGCGGACGACGCGCACGCCGACGAAAACCCGCAGGAGGCGCCGCGGATCTTGAACGCAGCCACGAGATTGAAGTTCAGTGTGCCAACGATCGCCGCCACGATGCCGAGCGGCGAGCAGCGCATGACGCCGACTTTCAGCAGGCGTTCGTGATGCCAGTGCGTCAAAAACGGCGAACCGCCGGACGCGGCGTAGAGCCCGGTGAGCGGGTGGGAGATGTCGGGGTCGGCGAGCCGGGCGTCCTCGACCGCCTGCAGCATCGCACAGTGGGCGAACAGGCCGTTCGGCGCCATCGAGCGCAGGAGCTCGCGTTTGATCTTATAGCGCAACGGAAAGGTCCAGTCCTCGGGATCGGGCGAGTCCGTGTTGAAGTCCTTGACCGTGCCAACGACCTTGCAGGGAATATCCGGCTTTTGAAACGGCGGGTAGAGTTCGAAGCCGTGCCGCAGCTCCCGCAGGTTCCGCGTGACGGTGGCGGCGTCATTGCCGATGCTGGTGACGAATCCAAGGCCGGTGATGAAGACTCTGGGCATGCGGTTGGTGCTGCACAATGGACACGCCCGCGGGGCGGGTGTGCGCCAAATATGAAACGGCCAGTGAAGGCGCTTCGCCCGCACCGGTCAACGCGGGAGGGCGCATCGCACCAACAAAAACGACGGCTATGATGCCGCCCCCGGAGCAGGCGCCGCGCGGCGGTCAGGCGTTGATCGCCACGCGCAGCGGCGGGGAATCAGCCGCGGGAATGGAAGCCGCGGCGCCATTGACGCCGGATTCCGCAGTCGCGCCGTTGAGCGGGACCGGCTGGTTGACCGCGTCGGCATAGCCGAAGATCAGGGAAATCTCCTCGGCGATGACCGCCTTCTCGGTGCCCACCCGGATCGAACCCTCGAACGTCGCCAGCGGCATTTTGTTGCGCTTGGGCTTGATCGACAGCGTGAGGATGTCGCCGGGTTTGCACTGGCGGTGGGCGCGGACGCCCTCGCAACCCGTGAAGAAAATCTGCGCTGGATTGACGGTCTTGCCGGGCTCGGGAATGTGCCCCTCGAGCAGGTAGAGCACCGCGAGTTGGCCCAGCGCCTCGAGCATGATCGAAGCGGGCATCACCGGGTTGTCCTTGAAGTGGCCCTGCAGGAAAAACTCCTGGCCGGTGATCTTGTATTTTCCGTTCGCCGCCGTGGAGCTGACCGAGGCTTCGTTCAGGAAGAGAAACGGCGGCTGGATCGGCATCACCGCCCCGATGTGCTCGATCGGAAGGAACTTCGTCGGCTTGGGCAGGGGCAGTCCGCGGATTTTGCAGTCGATGAAAGTCTTCACGTCGCCGACGGTGCGCAGATTCCGCAGCTCGTCGTTGTTGATCGTCATCTGGAGGACGTCTTCCACCAGGATGACGATTTCCATCATCGTCAGCGAGTCGATCCCAAGGTCCTCGATCAGCCGAAGATCGTCATCCGCATCCTTCAGCTTCGTGCGCAAATCGGGCTCGACGAACCGCTCGATCACCCCGATCACCACCGCCGGAACGTGCTCGGCATTGCCGGTTTTCCGGAACTGCACCGCCGACTCGAACGCCGACGGCGAGCAGCGTTTCAGGGCTTCGCGCAACGCCGCCTCGTCCTCGGGAGCAAACGGTTTTGGCGTCGGCGGGAACGGTTTGTTGGTGCCCGAACTGGGTTGAACGGCTTCTGGCATTGGTCGGTCCTTGTATGTTGCAGGGGGCTTTAAAGTAAACCCATTTCTCGGCCGGGAATCGACCTCATGGTCAGGAGACGCGCCGATTGGTTCCCGGTTTCCGCAACCTTCCCCATCCGCCCCGGTCCATCCGCGCTTGCCACTTCGTCGTTACGAACTTAGCTCGCCTCGTGTCACTACACCGGACACGCGCCACGCCCGTCGTCTTCATCACTCGAACCGCATGTCCGACCTTTCCGCTGCGACCCTTGCCCGGCCGGTTTTCCTGATCACCCACGAGTTTTATCCGGTGCGCGGCGGCATCGCGACCTTCACCGAGGAAATCGCCCGGGCCACCGCGGATCTCGGCTACGACGTCGAGGTATGGGCCCAGTCCGCCTCGCCGGCGGCGGAGAAGACGGACTGGCCGTTTCGCCTGAGGCGGCTGCCGCTCAAGGGCACGCATGATCTGTGGTGCCAGCTCCGCCTCGCGCGCGAACTCATCCGCCACCGGCGCGATCTCCGGCACGCCACGGTCTATCTGCCCGAGCCCGGGCCGATGATGACGATGATGCTCCTGCAGTTTTTCCACACGTTCCGCCCCCGCCGCCTGGTGCTCACCTTTCACGGTTCCGAGATCCTGAAATTCGCCGGCAGTCCGTTGCGCCGCTGGCTCGCCGGCCGCCTGATCCGGCGGGCCACGCGGCTCAGCACCCTGACCAACTATACGCGCCATCTCCTCATCGAGCGCTTCCCCGATGCCGCGGACAAGATCTTCCTGACGCCCGGCGCCCTGCGCTCCGATTTTGCGGTCGTGCCTCCGAAACCGGCCGCCGCGAAAGACAAGATCGTGGTCCTGACCGTCGGGCGCCTGCACCCGCGCAAGGGGCAACTCTCGACGTTGCAGGCCCTCCAGACCCTCGCGCCCGATGTCCGCGCACGCCTCGAATACTGGATCGTCGGCGGCCAGTCCAAGGCCAACTACGAGGCCACCCTCCGCACCGCCGCCACCGCGCGGCCCGATCTCGCCGTGCGGTTTTTCGGCGACATTCCCGACGACGAGCTTTCCGATCTCTACGATCGCGCGGATATCTTTGCGATGACGAGCATCAACCACCGCGACAGCGTCGAGGGCTTCGGCCTCGTTTACCTGGAGGCGGCCGCCCACGGGCTGCCGGTCGTCGCCCACGATGTCGGCGGCGTCTCGGAGGCCGTCGTGGATGGCGTTACCGGCCTGCTCGTTCCGCCCGACCGGCCTGCGCAGCTCGCCGCCGCCTTCGAAAAGCTCATCCATGATGCGTCGCTGCGGGCGAAACTCGGCGCCGCCGGCCGCGAGTGGGCGCCGCGCAACTGTTGGAAAAAGTCCGCCCAGACCCTCTTCAGTCCGGCCGCCGCCGACGCATGATCCAGTCGCGGGCGCAAGTCACGGTCCGCTACGCCGAGACGGACATGATGGGGATCGTCTATCACGCGAACTACCTGCCGTGGTTCGAGGTCGCCCGCACGCAGCTCCTGCGCGAACAGGGTTTCCCTTACCGGCAGCTCGAGACCGAGGGCTACCGGATTCCCGTGCTCGAGGTGGCGGCGAAATTCACGCGTCCCGCCCTCTACGACGACACGCTCGTCATCGTGGCCACGATTCGCGAGAAGCCGCTTCTGCGCATTCGCATCGAGTATGAAGTTTTTCGCGGCGACGAACTGCTCGCCACCGGCCACAGCGCCCACGCGTTTTGCGATCTCCACGGCCGCCCCACCCGCCCGCCTCCGGCGTTCGTCGCGAAGATGAACGCGCTCTTCAACTGACGCCTCCCGCGTCGTATTCCGGCCGCACCATGGCGTCTGTCTCCGCCGCCCGCGCCGATTCGAGCAACGTCTCGCCGCCGAGCCGCCGCACCGCCCACACGGCATGCGCGCGCACGAGCGGCGGGGCGGGCGTGCTCGCGAGGCGCACGAGCGCCGGCACCAAACTCGCATCGCCCGAATTTCCCGCCACGACGCAGGCGTTGCGCAGGAGCCCGGCGAGTTTCAGCCGCTTGATCGGCGTCCGACGGAAAACTTCCGCGAACCGGGCCGGCGTCAGCTCGAGGATCTCACGCAAATCCAGCCCCGCGACGTCATCCCGCGCCGCCAGCAGCATCCGCCGGCCCTCGTGCGCGAAACGATTCCACGGGCAGACGTCGAGACACACGTCGCAGCCGTAAATCCGGTTGCCGATGCCGGCACGCAGCTCGCGCGGGATCGCACCCTTGTTCTCGATCGTCTGGTAGGAAATGCAGCGGCGCGCGTCGACCACCCCCGGCCGTGGAAACGCCCGGGTCGGGCACGCGTCGAGACAACGCGTGCACTTGCCACACAGCGCACCGATCTCCGGCGGGGTTCCGTCTTTGCGTCTCGGGAATTTCTTTCGGATCGGTGCGTCGGGGACGAACTCCACCCGCGTCAGGATCGCCGCCAGCAACAGCCAGTTTCCGTGCCGGCGCGAAATCAGCATCGCGTTCTTCCCCACAAACCCGAGCCCCGCGCGCGCCGCCCAGCCGCGCTCCAGCACCGGGCCGGTGTCGGTGTAATAGCGATAATCGCCCGCGTTCGCGCCGTAGAGTTCCTCGAGCGCCCGGCCGGCTGCGACCAGCGCCGGCTTGATCGTGTCGTGATAGTCCTCGTGCAGCGCGTAACGCGCCCACGCCGGCGACTGCGCATCGTCGGCCGCGCGCTGCGCTCGGCTCCAGTAATTCACGCCCAGCATCACGATCGATTTCGCCCCGGGCAGCACGAGTTCCGGGTCGAGTCGCTTCTCCGCCGTGCGCTCCATCCACTGCATCTCGCCGGCCATTCCTCCGGCCAGCCACTCGCGCAATCCGCCGCCGGGCGGAGCCGCCGTCGCGGCGAACCGCACGTCGTCAAACCCCAGCGCCGTCAGCCGCCGCCGCAATTCCTCCTGCCGCGTGTCGGTCATGGCGGGGCCGTTCGACAATCACCTCGATGTCGCGGCGCGCGCAAACTCCGCCGCGTCCCGCCGCCACGCGCGCAGCACATGCGACACGATGTCGTTCAACGGTCGCGCATCCGTCAGGATGACCGTGCCCGCCTGCTTGTAGATCGCCTCGCGTTGCGCGTAGAGCTCGCGCACGCGTTCGTCGGGATTGTCCACCGCGAGCAGCGGCCGGTTGCGCTGCCGCGCCGTCCGCGCCAGGATCGTCTCGATCGACGCATGCAGGCACACCACGACGCCCTGGCCCTTCAACCGCTCCAGCATCCCCGGCTGCACGACGAGTCCACCGCCACAGGAAACGACCGTGCGCTCGGCCGGATGCCCGCGCTCGACGAATTCCCGCTCCATCACGCGAAACGCCGGCTCGCCCTCCTGCGCGAAGATGTCGGCGATTGTTTTGCCGCGCTGGCGCTCGATCTCGTGGTCGCTGTCGACGAGCTGGAAACCGAGCTTGTGCGCGACCGTCCGGCCGACCGTGGTCTTGCCGGTGCCCATGAATCCAACGAGGTAGAGATTGACGTCCGCGGCGTTCATCGCGTGCGCTCTCACGAAACGCCGGCCCCCGCGCCTTGCCAAACACCAAAATTCTTATGACAGCCCGCCCCGATCATTTCGCCTTCGCGAGCGACAACACCGCCGGCGTCTGTCCCGAGGCGCTCGCGGCACTCGCCGCGGCCAACGCCGGCTGTCTCCCGAGCTATGGCGACGACGCGCCCACGGCCGCGGCGAAAAAACTCTTCGCGGATCTCTTCGAGACCGATTGCGACGTCTTCTTCGTGTTCAACGGCACCGCCGCCAACGCGCTCGTGCTCGGCGCTTTTTGCCAGCGGCATCACGGCATCCTGTGCCATGCGATGTCGCATGTGGATAACGACGAGTGCGGCGCGCCGGAATTCTTCACGGGTGGCGCCAAGGTGCTCCCGGTCGACGCACCGCTCGCCAAGCTCCGGCCGGCCGATCTCGAGCCACTGCTGCGTCGCGGCCACGGTGTGCACTTTCCCAAGATCCGCGCGCTCTCGCTCACTCAATCCACCGAGCTCGGCACCGTCTACACGCCGGGCGAACTGCGCGCCCTGTGTGATTGGGCGCATGCGCACGGCCTCGCCGTCCATGTCGACGGCGCCCGCTTCGCCAACGCGGCCGCCGCCTCGCGCGCCGCCGGTCATTCGCCCGCCGACCTCACGTGGCGCGCCGGGGTGGACGCGCTCTGCTTCGGCGGCACCAAGAACGGCCTCCTCACCACCGAGGCGGTGGTGTTTTTCAACCGCGAACTCGCGCGCGAATTCGACTACCGCGTGAAGCAGTCCGGCCAGCTCGCCTCCAAGATGCGCTTCGCCAGCGCCCAGTGGTCCGCCGTGCTCCGCGATGGCGCGTGGCTGCGCCACGGCGCGCACGCCAACCGCCAGGCACAGGCCCTGGCGGGCGGGCTGCGCGACCTGGGGTTCAAGCTGGTCGCGCCCGTCGAGGTCAACGGCGTGTTCGTCGAGCTGCCGCCCGCCGTCGTCGCGGCGCTCGAGGCGCGCGGCTGGCATTTCTATAAATTCGTCGGCGAACACGGCTACCGCTTGATGTGCTCGTGGGCGACGCGGGACGCCGATGTCGCCGCCTTCCTCGCCGATGCACGCGCCGCCGTCGGCTCGTCCGTCCCAAAGCCAACGCCGCGTCCGGGCAAGAAAAAGGCCCGCGGGTAATTCGCGGGCCTCGTTGGCGGAATCGTTTTATCCGGCGCTTACTTCGCGTCCGGGGCCGCGGCGGGCGGCGGCGTCGCCGGCGGGGGCGGGGTCGGGTGCACGTCGAGCAACTCGACATCGAACACGAGCGTCGAGCCGGGCGGGATCTTCTGGTTGCCCTCGTCGCCATAGCCGAGGTGCGGCGGGACGTAGAGTTTGATCTTGCCGCCCTTGTTGATCTTTTGGATGCCCTCGGTCCAGCCGGGGATCACCTGGTCGAGCGGGAACTCCGCCGGCTCGCCGCGCTGCACCGAGCTGTCGAAGACCGTGCCGTCGAGCAGCGTGCCGGTGTAGTGCACCTTCACGGTGTCGGTCGGCTTCGGATAGGCGCCGTCGCCCGGCTTGACAATCTCGTAGCGCAGGCCGCTCGGCAGCTCGACCACGTTCTTGTTTTCCTTCAGCTTCGCGAAGAACGCCGTGTTCGCCGCGTTGTTCTGATCCTTCAGCTTGGCCAGATATGCGCCCTGCTTTTTCTGCATGAACTCGTCCATGGCCGGGCCGATCTTTTCCAACTCGTAGGGCGAGTCCTTGCCGGCGGCAGCGGCGGAGATGCCCTTCAGGAAGGCGTCGACCTCGGTCTTGTTGAATTCGAGCTCGGTGAGCCCGACGCGCTTGCCCATGAACCAGCCGAATTCCTCGACGAGCTGGGCGTCGGGATAGACGGCGGCCGGGGCGGGCGCGGCGGCGGGCGCCGCGGAACCGGCGGGCGCCGGCGTGGCGGGCTCGCCCGGGACGTTTAATTTGACTTCCTGCGCACGCGCCGCGGCGAGGCCGAGCGCAAGCAGGGAAATCGTGAGGGTGTGTGTAAGTTTCATGCGTTGGGATTAGGACAGAGGAGAGTAACGGTGGACGGCATTTTGTGCCGTAAAAGTTGCCGGGTCTGCCAGCGCCCCGCCCCGAATGCAACCAATTACTCCCCGCTTGTGTCGGCCCCCGCGATCCGCCATGACGTGACCCTTTCCCTTCATGAATGCCGATCAATTCTGGGTCAGTCAGGACGGCCAGATCCTCACCGTTAAGAACAAGGATGAGCAGACCGTCACCCTGACCCTCGCTTTCTGGCCCCGCAATCCGGTCGAGTTCGATTTCCTCAAATCCCAGCTCGCCTCCCTCAAGTTCTCCGAGCGCAGCTCCATGGCGCGCATTGGCATAGAGATGCTGACCCATGGCAGCCCGCACGTGGAGGGCAACCGGCTCGAACTCGAGGCCGATGCGTTCATCTTCGACCCCAGTTTTCCCAACGCGCCCTACTGGAAGAAGCTCCTCCGGGTCGGCTCGCCCATCGGCCGCCTGTATTACGCGCCGGCCACCGCCAAGCTCACCACCGGCGAGATCTGGGACGCCATCAAGGAAAACCGGCTCAAGCTGCCCAACACCATCAGCATCGACCGCCTCGGCCGCGTGTTTCTCACCCCGCACGGCGTCAGCTACACGCTCAACCACAAGCTGCAGCGGGCGAACTTCGAGCGCATCGTCAGCGGCAACGCTGGCCGCGGCTATCTCGACCAGGTGCAGGTCCGCCACGAGTGTTCGCCGCTCACCATCCCGCCGCGCTCGGGCATCCTCACCAGCTGCTCGATGTATCTCAAGGAGCACTTTGTCGTGCTCAACCAGGGCGAGGGCAACTTCGGCATCCACACCAGCGCCGTGCTGCTCGACCCGATCAAGACTTTCGGCACGAACATCATGCTCGAGATCTACAACACCGGCGACCAGCCCGTGGTCAACCCGGTCGTCTCGGTCGAGATTTTCCGCGCGCCTGACGCCGCGGATCCCGAGTTCAAGACCCTCACCAAAAAGCGCCAGCGCCTCCTCGCCACCGCCACCGACCTCTACCACTGCCTCGACGACCGCCCCGCCCACGACAGCGGCGACGCGCGTCCCAAGACCAAGATCACCGTCCGCGGCCAGAGCGGCTCGATGGAAAACCGCTGCGTCCTCGTCCGCGCCAACGAGGATCTGAAAAAGGTCCTCGAGGAGGACGCCTGCCCCGTCGGCCACCGCACGATGATCCAGGCGCTCGACGGCGCCCCGGACAACGCCGACACGCTCGTGCTCGACTACTTTCCCGACCTCCTCGAGCACATCGAACTCGTGACGCGCCTCGGCGACGTGAAGCTCAAGCGGATCGTCTTCCGCAAGGCATCCCGCACCCACGGCTATTTCCTCTCGAGCAACGCCCACGCGCGCCTCGACATGCTCGACGCGATGGGCCTCCAGGTCCACTGGTTCGACGAGCTCACGAAGGAGCTCTACACCCACGTCTACAAGAAGGACCACGGCTTCTTCGTCCGCGAGGAGATGGGACGCAAGTTCCAGGAGTCCACGATTCTCGCGTTCTACGGTTCCGCCGTCGGCCTCGACCAGGCCGACACCGACCGCATCTCGTCGCTCGTCGACAAGCTCACGACGTTCATCGGCCACAACCTCGGCGTGCTCACCGGCGGCGGCGGCGGCGTGATGCGCCTCGCCACCGACCAGGCCCGCCAGAAAGGCGCGCTCACCGGCGCGTGCTTCCTCGAGCTCGAGGCCCAGCCGCCCGAGCTCGGCGTCGACTTCTTCAACACGTTCCAGGAATCGTCCCGCCACTTCCGGCAAAAATGGTTCGAGTCGGCGGATTTCTGCATCTTCAACGTCGGCGGCGTCGGCACCCTCGAGGAGATCGGCATCGAGCTCTGCAATCTCAAGCTCGGCATCCGTCCGCGCGTGCCCTACATTTTCTTCAACGCCAAATTCTGGGGCGACCTCCGCAAGCAGGTCCGCCACATGATCGCCACGAAGCGCGCGCCCGCCTGGATGGCCGACTACATCCTCTTCACCGACAGTCCCGACGAGGTCGTCGAGTTCTACCGCAAGAAACTCCAGGTGCTCTGACGCCGTATTCCGGATGATGAAAGTCGCCGTGACTCCCGACGTGCGCCAGCGGGCGGAGGAATTGTTTCCGCCGGCCGAAGTCGCCGTCGTTTGCGCCGGGCTGGCGGACGCCGATTTTCCGCTCGCCGGCAGCAACGCCGAAAGCGTGCATTTCGCGATTCTCCACCTCTCGCACGGCGACCTCGGACAGTTTCACACGCATCTCAAAATGGCCAAGACCGACTGGCGCGACGTGCTCGTCGCCGCGCGCGGCTACTGACTTCCCTCGTGCCCCCCACCACTCTTCCCTCGTCCATCCTCGTCGTCGGTTCCGGCGGCCGTGAACATGCGCTGGTCCGCGCGCTGCTGGCGTCGCCCGCCAGGCCGCGCATCATCTGCGCTCCGGGCAACGCCGGCATCGCAGACGAAGTCGCGTGCTTCCCCGTCGCCGCCGACGACATCGCCGGTCTCGTCGCGCTCGCGCAACGCGAGAAAATCGAGTTCGTCGTCGTCGGTCCCGAGGTCCCGCTCTCCCTCGGCCTCGCCGACCGGCTCCTCGCCGCCGGCATCCCCGTTTACGGCCCGAAGGCCGACGGCGCCCGCCTCGAGGCCTCGAAGATTTTCACCAAGCAACTCCTGCTCAAAAACAAGATTCCCACCGCCGCGGCCGGTATTTTCAGTGAAGTCGCCCCCGCCCTCGCTTATCTGAAAACGCGCGGCGCGCCCATCGTCGTCAAGGCCGACGGTCTCGCCGCGGGCAAGGGCGTGGTCGTCGCGCCGACGCTGGCCGAGGCGGAGACCGCGGTGCACGACATGCTCGCCGGCGAAAAATTCGGCGCCGCCGGCCGGCAGCTCCTGATCGAGGATTGTCTCGTCGGCGAGGAAACCTCCCTCCTGGTTGTCGTGTCGGGACGCGATTACGTGATTCTTCCCACTTCGCAGGACCACAAGCGCATCGGCGAGGGCGACACCGGCCCGAACACCGGCGGCATGGGCGCCTACTCGCCCGCCGGCGTGGTCACGCCCGCGTTGCTCGACCGCATCGAGCGCGAAATCGTCCGCCCGTCCGTCGACGCCATCGCCGCCGCGGGCATCGATTTTCGCGGCACACTGTTCATCGGACTGATGCTGACGCCCGACGGCCCGAGCGTGATCGAGTTCAACACCCGCTTCGGCGATCCCGAGACCCAGGTGGTGCTCCCGCGCCTCGCCACCGATCTGCTCGCCGTGCTCTGGGCCGCCGCCCGCGGCGAACTCGCCGGCACCCAGCTCGCCGTGAAGCCCGACCATGCGCTCTGCGTGGTCATCGCGGCGAAGGGCTACCCGGAAAATTATCCCAAGGGCGACGCCATCACGCTTCCCTCTCCGCTCCCGTCGGGTGTCTCGATCATCCACGCCGGCACGGCGAAGAATTCCTCCGGTCGGGTCGTCACCCACGGCGGCCGCGTGCTCGGCGTCACCGCCCTCGCGCCCACGCTTCGCGCCGCCGCCGCTCGCGCCTACGCGGTCTGCGACCAAATCCAGTGCGCCAGCAAATATTTCCGCCGCGACATCGGCGCCCGCGAACTCCACCGCCGATGAAAGAACTTTTCTCGTTTTTCGTTTTCCTCACCGCATTCGCCGCCTCCAGCCCGGGCGCAGCCCCGATCCCGGTTCCCGCAGGTGGACTCGATCGCGATCTCGGACGCGGCCTCCTCTATCATCGGGTCCACATGCTGCCGGAGGATCTGCCCGCCGCGGGGTCCGGCCGCCAGCAGCCGAGCGTGCTCGATCTGCGTTACGTGCACGGCGACTCCACGGCGGCGGCCACCCTCGCCGCCTGGTTGAAATTCAACGCCACGCCCCGCGCCCCGGTCTTCGTCCTCGCCAATTCGGACACCAGCCATGCCTTGCTCGCGCCCTTCCTCGGCCGCGATTCCGCCGGGAGCGTTGTCCTCCTCGGCGCGGCGGCCCCCGGTTTCAATCCCGACATCGCGGTCCGGACTTCCCGCGACGCCGAGCGCCGCGCCTACGACGCGCTCGAGACCGGGGCCGCCATCGACTCCCTGCTCGTCGAAAACGTCGACAAACCCCGCAACGACGAGGCGCAACTCGCGCGGGATCGTGGACCGGACAGCGCTCCGGCCGACAGCGCCGAGGGACCGCCCAACCGCGCCGCGCCGGTCGACCGGATCGCGGCGATCGAGCCGCCCGGTCTCCCCGACGACGCCAAGTCGGCCAAGCTCAAACTGCCCGCGCCACCCATCGATGCCGTCCTGCAGCGGGCCGTGCAGCTCCACCGGACGCTGCTCGCCCTGAAAAAGATCTGACCGCGGCGCCGAATCCGCTTTTGCCTTTCGCGTAAAAGCGTGTCCTTTCGTGCCTTCATCCATGTCCGCGTCCGGCCCTATCGTCACCGTTTGCACGGCCAACATTTGCCGCAGCCCGATGGCCGCCGCGCTCCTGCAGCACGCCCTCGCGGCGCAGCCGGAGCCGCTCCGTTCCCTCCGCGTCACGTCCGCCGGCGTCGCGGCGCGCAGCGGCGATCGCGTTTCCGAGAATTCCGTGGTCGCGCTGAGGAAAGTCGGCCTCGATATCTCCGGGCACATCAGCCAGCCGCTCACCCAGCAGATGCTCGACGGCGCGCAACTGGTGCTCTGCATGACCGAGTCGCACCGCGCGATGATCCAGCTCCAGGCCGAGCCCGTGCCGCAGCATCTCTACCTTTTTCGCGAGTTCATGCCGCAGCGCGGCGACAAGGAGATCGGCGACCCGTTCGGCGGCCCGCTCAAGGTCTACGAGTCCGCCCGCGACGAGCTCGTCGAGGCGATTCCCTCGCTGCTCGAGTTCATTAAGACACGCCTCGTGCCCGCGGGCTGACCGAAAATCTTTGCGTCGGGCCGGCGTTGGGTGTGCGTTCGGGTTTTCCACCCATGCTCACCGCCGCGCCCCTCTCGACTCTCGATCCGGAAATCCACGCGGCCATCGCCGCCGAGCTCGCCCGCCAGCAGAATCACATCGAGCTGATCGCCTCCGAGAACTTCACCTACCCCGCCGTCCTCGAGGCGCAGGGCAGCGTGCTCACCAACAAATACGCCGAGGGTTACCCGGGCAAACGCTGGTATGGCGGCTGCGAGCAGGTGGACAAGGTCGAGCAGCTCGCCATCGACCGCGCAAAAAAAATCTTCGGCGCCGACCACGCCAACGTCCAGCCGCACTCCGGTGCCCAGGCCAACACCGCCGTCTATGCCTCCGTGCTGCAGCCCGGCGACAAGCTCCTCGGGATGAACCTCAGCCACGGCGGCCATCTCACGCACGGCAACCCCGCCAACTTTTCCGGCAAGCTCTACAACTTCTGCCAATACGGAGTCCGCGAGGACTCCGGTCTGCTCGACTACGCCGAACTCGCCGCCGTCGCCCAGCGCGAGAAACCGAAGATGATCACCGTCGGCGCCAGCGCCTACTCGCGCGTCATCGACTTCGCCCGCATGGGCGAGATCGCGCGCAGCGTCGGGGCGTATCTCTTCGCCGACATCGCGCACATCGCGGGCCTCGTCGCCGCCGGCGTTCATCCGTCGCCCGTGCCGCACGCCGATTTCGTCACCACCACGACGCACAAGACGCTGCGCGGCCCCCGCGGCGGCCTCATCCTCTGCCGTGCGGCGCACGCCAAGGCCATCGACTCGGCCGTCTTTCCCGGCACGCAGGGCGGCCCGCTGATGCACGTCATCGCCGCGAAGGCCGTGTGCTTCGGCGAATGCCTCAAGCCCGAGTTCAAGACTTACTCGGAGCAGATCGTGAAAAACTCCCAGGCCCTCGCCGCCGCGTTTCTCTCGCGTGGTTACAAGATCGTCTCCGGTGGCACCGACAATCACCTCTTCCTCCTCGATCTCCGTCCGAAGTTTCCCGACCTCACCGCCAAGGTCGCGCAGGAGACGCTCGATCGCGCCCACATCACCTGCAACAAGAACACGGTCCCGTTCGAGACGCGCTCGCCGTTCCAGGCGTCCGGCATCCGGCTCGGCACGCCCGCGGTCACGACGCGCGGCTTCGTCGAGGCCGAGATGGAGGAGATCGCCGCCTGCATCGACACCGTGCTCGCCGCCATCGGCACGCCCGGCGAGTTCGCCGCGCTGGCCGGCGTGAAGACCCGTGTCGCCGCGTTGACCGGCCGCCATCCGTTGCCTTACCGGGCCTGAGCAAACGAATCCGACGGGCGACACCGCCCGGTCGATCGCCGCGTGGGCGCCAGCTCGCTCCGTCTCGCCCGGTGACGCGGAAACATTTGCGCGCGCCGGCGCCAGCACCAAGGCTTGCCCCGATCAGTCATGGTCCCCGTCCCGCCCAAGTCGCACGCCCGTGGCCGCCGCTACCTTGTCGCGGCCATCCTCGTCGCCGGCGTGATCGCCGCCATCGCCAGTTTTCAGGATGCCCGCCAGCGCGAGGTCGACCGGGTCGAGGATGAGTTCGGGCGGCGCGTTTCCATCCGGCATGCGCTGACGCGCGAAATCCTCAGCCGCTACGAGGACAGCCTGTTCGCGCTGTCGACGCTGTTCATGCTCGATGGCAATGTCACCCGCAGCGAATTCATGCGGGCGACCCGGCGGCTCGGCGAACGCACGCCCGGCGCCACGGCGGTCGAGTGGGTTCCGTTCGTGACCCTCGAGCACCGCGCCGAGGTCGAGGCCACGCTGCAGCGTTATTTTCCCCGGCGGGATTTCGAGTTCACCGAATTCGCCGCGGATGGGAGCCGGGTGCGCGCGCCCGATCGCCCCGCCTACTATCCGATCTGCTATATCGAGCCGCTGGCCGGCAACGAGACCGCGCTCGGCTACGACGTCACGACCGCGCCCTCGCGCGACTTTCTCGAACGCGCGCGCGCCACCCGTCAGTTCGTCGTCACCAGCCAGTTTCGCCTCGTCCAGGAAAAATCGGACCTCCTGGCCGTCGTCATGATCTCGCCGGTCTATCGTCCGCCCCGCGCGCCCCAGGCGGCGGGGCCCGACGTCTTCGTCGGCTTCGTGCAGGGCGTGTTCCGCGTGCATGACCTTCTCGAACTCGCCCACACGCTGCATCCCGACACCGCGCTGGACATGCTTTTTGTCGACGCTTCCGAGCACGATCCCGCGAAACGCGTGCTCTACTACCGCCCGGCTGACGACCATGCGCCACGCACACCGGTCCCGACCGAGGCCGACTTTCGCCCCGATCTCAGCCGCGAATTCCCCATTCCCATGGGTGGGCGCGACTGGCGCGTCCTCTATCGCCCGCGTGCGGGCTGGCTCGAACAGCAGCTCACCTGGATGCCGTGGATGCGGCTCGGCGGCGTGCTGCTCGTCAGCGGACTGTTCGCCGGCCTCCTGCACACGCTCGGGCGGCGCACCGAGGAGATCGAGCGGCAGGTGGGCGAACGCACCGCCGAGCTTCACGAGAGCCGTCGCCAGCTCGACAGCATGCTTCACGCGCTTCCCGGCATGGCTTATCGCGCTCGCTACGACGCCCAGCTCGACGTCGTTTACGTCAGCGAAGGCACGCTCGCGCTGACCGGCTATGCGCCGGATGAATTCATCGGCGGCAGCGCCCATTTTCGGGACCTCATTCACCCCGACGACGTCGAACGCGTCCGCGAGACCACCCGCGCCGCGCTGCAGGAACGCCGCGACGTCGAGGTCGAATACCGCATCCGCCGCCGCGATGGCGGCGAGAAATGGGTCCTCTCGCGCGGCCGCGGCCTCTACGCCGACGACGGCCGGCTGGAGTTGTTCGAGGGCCTCGCGATCGACATTACCGAGCGGAAGGAGGCCGAGGCCGCCCGGCTCGCGCTCGAGCGCAAGCTGCTCGAGGGCCAGAAACTCGAGAGCCTCGGGCTGCTCGCCGGCGGCGTCGCCCACGACTTCAACAATCTCCTGACCGGCATCCTCGGCAACGCCGGGCTCGCGCGTCTCGCGCTGCCGTCCGGCGCGTCGGTCGATCCCCAGCTCCACGCCATCGAAACCGCGTCGATGCGCGCGGCCGAGCTCTGCCGGCAGATGCTCGCCTACGCGGGCAAGGGCCGGTTCATCGTCGAACCCACCGATCTCAATCATCTCACCGAGGGTTTGCTGCCGCTCCTGCAAATCTCGACGGCGCGGCAGGCCACCCTGCGCCTCGAACTGACCCGTCCCCTGCCGGCCGTCGTGGCCGATCCCACGCAGCTCCGCCAGATCATCATGAACCTCGTGATCAACGCCGCCGACGCGATCCACGAGGCCCGCGGCGACGAGGGTGGCGAGATCGTCGTCACCACGGGCGTCGCCGCCGCCAGTCGTGCCATGCTCGATGCCGCCGTGGCCGGCGCCGCGCTGCCCGCGGGCGACTACGTTTTCCTCGAGGTCCAGGACACGGGCTGCGGGATGGCCCCCGATGTCATCGCCAAGATTTTCGATCCGTTCTTCACCACCAAATTTGCCGGCCGGGGCCTCGGGCTCGCCGCGGTGCTCGGCATCGTGCGCAGCCACCAGGGCGCCCTGCTGGTGGCGAGCGCGCCCGGTCGCGGCTCGACCTTCCGCCTGCTGCTGCCGCCGGCGCCCGACGGGACGCCCGCCGCACCCGCCGCCGTCGCCGCGTCGACCGGCAGCTGGAGCCATCCCGGCAACGTGCTGCTGATCGACGACGACGAGGCGGTTCGCGTCGTGGCCGGCCAGCTGCTCGGCACGTTCGGTCTCGCGGCGCGCCTGGCGCCCGACGGCCAGGCCGGCCTCGCGCTGTTTCGCGAGGACCCGGCCGGTTACGAGCTGGTCGTCCTCGACCTGCTCATGCCCGGCCTCAACGGCGAAGAGACGCTCGAGCTGCTGCGGGCCGTCCGGCCCGACATCCGCGTGCTCCTGATCAGCGGCTACCACGAGGGCGAGATGCTCTCGCGCCATGCGGCCAGCGGTCCGCTCGCGTTCCTCCACAAACCCTTCACGCGGGACGCGCTCGAACAAAAGCTGCGCGAACTGCTCGGCTGAGCATGCGCCTCGACCAATTGCGCTCGTTCGGGCGCTCGCTGCCGCACACCACGGTCGTCAAGCAGTGGGGCGAGAATCTCGTCTTCAAGGTCGCCGGGAAAATGTTTCTCATCGTCTCGCTCGACGGCCAGCTCGCCAGCGCCGTGATCTTCAAGTGCCGGCCCGATGAATTCGACGCCCTCACCGAGATCGACGGCATCGGCCAGGCGCCCTATTGCGCGAAACGCCACTGGGTGCAGGCCGCGGACCTGCTCGCCCTGCCCGGCGCCGGGTTCGAACGTCTCATTCGCCACAGCTACGACCTCGTGGTCGCGAAACTGCCCAAGAAGATTCAGGCAACGCTGCGATAAGTTTGGGTGGAACTTCCCTTTGCGCCTTGGCGTCAGCCGGGGAACCCTGTTTCGTTTTCGACTTTACCGTGTCCCCTCCCGATTCCGTTCCGCCCGCCGTCGCTCCCGCGCCTTCGCGCCCCGTCTCGCTCGGCGTCGTCTTCCTCACCATCTTCATCGATCTCCTCGGGTTCACGATCATCTTCCCGCTGTTCCCGGCGATGCTCGACTACTACCTGCGCGTCGACGGTTCGGGCGGCGGGCTGGGCTGGTTGTTGCGGCAGATCGATGCGTTCGCGCAGCTCGCCGGTTCGCACGGCAACTATCGCGCGGTGCTCTTCGGCGGCGCGCTCGGCTCGCTCTACGGCGTGCTGCAATTCCTGTTCGCGCCGATCTGGGGCGCGCTCTCCGACCGCCATGGCCGGCGCCCGGTGCTGCTGGTCACCGTGGCGGGCACCACGCTCAGCTACGTGCTCTGGTTCTTCAGCGGCTCGTTTTTGTTCTTCATCGCCGCGCGGCTCATCGGCGGCGCGTTTGCCGGCAACTTGTCCGTCGCCACCGCCGCGGTCGCCGACGTCACGACCCGCGAAAATCGCGCCAAGGGCATGGGCATCGTCGGTGTCGCCTTCGGCCTGGGCTTCCTTTTCGGGCCGGCTATCGGCAGCGTCGCGGCGTTTCACGACTTGAGCGCCCAGCATCCGGGGCTCGCGCGGCTGGGGGTGAACCCGTTCTCGCTGCCCGCGTTGCTGTCGCTCGGCTTCAGCCTGCTCAACCTCGCCTGGGTGTGGCTCCGCTTCAAGGAGACCCTCGATCCCGCGCACCGCGGCGCCGCCGGGCACATCCGCATCCGCCACCCGCTCCACGAACTCATGGTCGCCGAGGCCGGCCCCGCGCGCCGCACGAACTGGCTCTACTTCATCTTCACCCTGTCGTTCAGCGGCATGGAGTTCTCGTTGCCATTCCTCGCCGCGGAACGCTTCCATTACCGGCCGACGGACATGTTCAAGATTTTCGTCTTTCTCGGGATGGTGCTGATCCTGACGCAGGGCGGGATCGTGCGCCGCGCCGTCCCGCGCTATGGCGAAAAGCCCGTGCTGCTCGCCGGGCTGTTCACGGTGATGCTCGGCATCGCGCTCGTCGGACTCGCGTCGTCCAGCTGGCTGCTCTACACCGGGCTCGCCGCCATCGGCTTCGGCTCCGGCCTGACGAATCCCACCGTTTCTGCGCTCGTCTCGCTCTACAGTCCCGCCGCCCAGCAGGGTCGGATGCTCGGCGTCTTCCGCTCGCTCGGCTCGCTCGCCCGCGGCGTCGGCCCCATCGTCGCCTGCGCGCTCTACTGGTGGCTCGGCGCCACGACCACCTACCTGCTCGCCGCCGCTCTGGTGCTGGCGCCCTGGCTCCTCGCGCTGCCGCTCCCGACTCCGGAAAAATGAACCGTCTTCTCCCGCCGCTCGCCGTGTGCGCCGGGCTGCTGCTCGGGGGTTGCGCGACGCTGTCCGCCCCGTTTCACCGCGAGCCCCCGCGGCCCGGCCGCACCAAGCTGGGTTCGGCTCTCGTCACCCTGCCCGCCCAAACCCTCGGCAACTACCTCGTCATCGAGGCCAAGTGGGACCGCTACGGACCCTACCATTTTCTTCTCGATACCGGCTCGTCGGTCACGCTTGTCACTCCCGCGCTCGCGAAGCGCTATGGCGCCAACGGCCTCCCACCGCCCGACGCCCCGCACGTGCGCGTCAAGTCCTCCGAGGGTGAAGCCGCGGAACTGCCCGCCACCACGCTCGGCCGGATCGAGCTCGGCGATGCGCGCTTCGACGACGTGCCCGTCCTCATCTACGACTGCGCCCAGCTCTCGGCGCATCTTGGGATCAAGATCGACGGCATCCTCGGCTTTCCGCTGTTTCGCGAGACGGTCCTCACGCTCGACTACCTGCACGATCGCGCGCTGCTCCAGCGGCCCGGTCCCAAGCTGCTCGTGCCCGGGACGCCGGTTTCGTTCGACGATTCGGCCAAGATTCCGCTGATCCTCGTCCGGCTGGGCGACCGCACCATGGTTGCCCTCCTCGATTCGGGCAGCGACGCCCCCCTCAGTCTCAATCCCTTCGGGCTCGACCCGAAATACGCCTCGCCGCCGCGGCCCGGCGCGACCGTGAGCACGCTCACCGGCGATCGGTTGCAACAGGTCGGCCGGATCTCCGCCTCGCTTTACGTCGGCGATTTCGCCCTGCCCCAGCCGATTGTCGATCTCACGGATGACCTCTCCAAGATCGGCGGCGAGATCCTGAAAAATTTCACGGTCACGTTCGACCAGGAGCACGATCGCGTGACTTTTTATCGCGACTCGCATGATCCGATCCCGTCGCCGCCGCGGCGCAGTGCCGGCCTGAGCTTCAGCAAGACGCCCGCGTATTGGCGCGTCGCCAGCGTCATCCCCGGCTCGCCGGCCGAATCCCTGCCGGTGCACCCCGGCGACCTCGTCACCCGCATCAATGGCGAGCCGGTGGCGTCATGGAATCTGCTCCGCTACGATCAGCTCGTGGCCACCGCCAACGACATCGTGTTCACGTTCCTCAACGGCACGACCGAGACCGAGACCCGCATTGCCGTGTTCGAGCTCGTCCCGTAGCGGTCGTTCTCGCTCGCCGCGGCGACTGCCGGGGAACGATTGGAACCGGGGAAACCCAACGCCGACTCAGCTGCTTTTCTTCAGCAGAAACGCCCCCGCCCCGTCGTGCCCCGTCGCCCACGGCCGGCTGGTCGCGCTGGCTTCCAGCTTGAACGGCCCACCCGCCCGGCTGTTGAAGAACTCCTCGATCACGCGCTCGTTCTCCTCGGCATCGATGCTGCAGGTCGAATAAACGAGCCGCCCGCCGGCGGCTACCAATCGCGCCGCCGCGTGGAGCAACGCGAGCTGCTGCTGCGGGTGCTTCTTGAAGTCGCCCGCCTGCAACCGCCATTTCACGTCCGCGCGGTGCCGCATCACACCCGTGTTGGAACAGGGCACGTCGATCATGACCGCGGCGTAGACCTCGGGAAGCTTGTGCTCCCGCAGCGCCATCACCGCACCCTCCAGCAAATCCGCCTGCACGAGCGCCACCTCCACTCCGGCGACCCGCGACAGGTTTTCCTTCAACCGGCCGATTCGCGGCCCCGGCAGGTCCATCGCCACCACCCTCCCCGTCCGCATCCGATCGGCGCATAGCAGGCTCTTGCCGCCCGGCGCGGCGCACAGGTCGAGCACCGTTTCCCCCGCTTGCGGCGCGAGCAGGTCGACCGCCAGCCGCGTGCCCGGGTCCTGCAAATAGAGCTTCCCGCCCTTGAGCAGCGGCTCGACCTGCGGCCAGTGGCCCGACGCCACCTCGAAGAACCCGGCCCATGTCGACGGCTTCAGGAAATCGGGCGCCGGCTCTTCCGCCGGGCCCCGCCAGCGTGCGTAGACCGTGGCCGGCTGTTGATTCCATTCGAGCAACGCGCGGGTCCCCTCCGCCCCGAATTGGGCCAGCCACGCGCGCACCAGCCACTCCGGATGCGAAAAATACTCCGCCAGTTCCGCCGGCGCCGCGGCGGTCCCCGGCACCCGGCCCGACGCAATCACCCCGGCCAGCTTGCGAACCACGGCGTTGACCAGTCTCGCTTCCGCCGGGCTCGCCAATGCCTTGGTCTGCTCGACCGCATGGTGGACGATTTTCGCCACGCGTCCCTCGGCCTCCGGTGAGCCGGACGCCTCGATCAATTCAAACCCCGCGATAAACAGCACCGCCCGGGTCGAAAACCGGGGCGGATGCGCCACAAGCCGCCCCAACGCCGCATCGAGCCGCCCGAAGTGCCGCACCACGCCCAGCACGAGGTGCTGGCAGCGCGCCCGCTCCGCCCCCGTCAACCCCGGCGGCAGCGTGTCGAGCAACCCGTCGATTCGCTCCCGCTGGTCCAGCCAGCGCGCCACCAACCGGGCCGCCGCCGGCCATCCCCCGGGCCGCCCCGCCTCTGGTGCAGCGCTCATGGGCCGCCCACTTTCCGCCGGAAAAGCACCCCGATGGCCCGTTCGACACACAGTTTGACAAGCTTAGTCATTGTCCGCTCAACTCTCCCGTTCAGGCCCTCACACACGCAACCATGAATTCCGAAGCTGTTTCCGCACTCGTCGCCAAAACGCCCTCCCTTAAGGCGGCCAAAGCCAAACTCGAGGCGATGGAACCCGGCGCCTACGTGGTCCACCGGAGCTGGGGCTTTGGCCAGATCAAGAGCTACGACGAGGCGGCGCAGAAACTGCTGATCGATTTCAAGGGCAAGAAAAGCCACGCGATGGACCCCGCCTTCTGCCTGACCACCATGGAGGTCCTGCCGGCCAACCATCTCCTGGTCCGCAAGGAAACCGAGCCGAAGAAGATCGCCGAGCTCATTTCCGAGAACCCCGCCCAGCTCGTCGTCGAGGCCCTCGAATCCTATCCCAACCACGCCGCCACCGTCATCGAGATGGAGATCACCCTCGCCCAGGTCGTCGGCGAGGAGAAGTTCAAGAAGTGGTGGGCCGTCGCCAAGAAGGCGGTCGGCAAGGATCCCCGCGTTTCCGTGCCGGAGAAGAAGACCGAGTGCTTCGTGCTCCGCGAGACCCCGGTGTCCGCCGAGGACGAGATCCTCGAGCAGTTCAACACCACCCGCTCCGCCCGCCGGCGCATCGCCCTCGCCGAGGAACTCATCGGCGCCACCGCGAAAAAAGACATCAAGGCCGATCTCTCCTCCGTCCTCAAGGGCGTCGCCGACGCCGTCAAGGACTCGAACCAGCTCGACGCCTCCGAGCGCCTTTACGGCGCCTATATCCGCGACGACCTCGCCAAATACATCGGTTCGGACGGGGCCTTCGAGCCCACGCAGGCCTCGCTGATCGCCAACGTCCGCGACCTGCCCGCCATCGCGGAAAAAATCCCCGTCCACTTCCAGTCCCGTTTCCTCGATCTCATCAAGGAGACGCATCCGATCGAGTGTCGCGACGTCCTCTTCACCCTGCTCAAGACCTCGCAGGGCAAGTTCACGACCGAGTGCATCAATTTCCTCGTCGAGAACGACCACTCCGCCGAACTCGCCACCACCCTCAAGCGCTGGCAGACCGAGCAAAACCTGCGCGCACCCGTCCTCCTCTGGGTCGTCAAGAACCGCCACTCGAAGAAATTCGCCAAGCTGCTCAACGACCTCATCACGCCGCGGCTCCTCAGCTCGATCTTCTTCGCCATCGACTACGAGGCGCTCCAGGCCTCCAACGCCCGTCGCATTCCCCTCGGCGACATCCTCAGCGAGGACACCGAGCTCATCTCCGACCTCCTCTCGACCGCGGACCCCGAGACGGCCCGCGACCTCGCGAACACGCTCATGCTCAACCAGGGCTTCGAGGAACTCACCAAGAAGTCGCTGCTCGCCCGCTTCATCAAGATCTTCCCGAAGATCCAGTCCCTCGTCGCCGCCGATGCCGAGAGCAAGGAGGAGCAACTCCTCGTCTCCAAGGCCAGCTTCGAGCGCAAGCGCGAGGAATACGAAACCATCGTCTCGAAGAAAATCCCGGAAAACTCCAAGGCCATCGCCACCGCCCGCGAGCACGGCGACCTCAAGGAAAACTCCGAATACAAGATGGCCAAGCAGGACCAGCAGGTCCTCATGGCGCAGAAGACCAACCTCGAGAAGGACCTTGGCCGCGCCCGCATCACCGATTTCAAGGAAGCCACCGTCGACCAGGTCAGCGTCGGCACGATCGTCGAGGTGAAGGCCGATTCCGGCAAGGCGACCCGCTACACCATCCTCGGGGCGTGGGACGGCGATCCCGACAACCACATCATCTCCTACAAGACCGCCCTCGGCGCCGCCCTCCTCGGCAAGAAGCCCGGCGACACCGTCAAGGTGAAGACCGGCACATCCGAGGAGAATTACAGCATTGTCAGCATTGGCCGTTACGCGGACACGGCCTGAGAAACCTCTTTTCCCACCAGCGCCGCCTTCGTCAGGCGGCGCTTTTTTTTACCCTCGTGCCGGCATTCCTCAAAGGTCTCCTCCTCGGGTTCTCCATCGCCGCGCCCGTGGGCCCGATCGGGTTGCTCTGCATCCGGCGTTCGCTCGCCCACGGCCGCCTCGCCGGTTTCGTTTCCGGACTCGGCGCCGCCACCGCCGACGCCTGCTACGGCCTCGTCGCCGCCCTCGGCCTCACCGCCATCACCCACGCCCTCGTCGGACACCGCGCCTGGCTCCAACTCGGCGGCGGAATTTTTCTGCTCTACCTCGGCATCGCGACGCTCCGCGCCCGGCCACCTGCCGCCGAGGCCCGTGTGGCCCCGGCCCCCAACCTGTCGACCGCCTACCTCACAATCCTCGTCCTCACGCTCACCAACCCGATGACGATCCTGTCCTTCCTCGGAATTTTCGCCGGTCTCGGCGTCGGTGCGTCGACAGGCGGCGCCTGGCCGGCGTGCCGGCTGGTTGCCGGCGTGTTTCTCGGGTCCGCCACCTGGTGGCTGCTACTGGGCTCCGCGGCCGGCTGGCTCGGTCGCCGCCTCGATCACGGCGGTCTCCGCATTCTCAATCTCGCCTCCGGCCTCGTCATCGCCGCCTTCGGCGCGTGGCAACTCCTCTCCCTCGCCCGCGCGTGACCATGCCCAACCCCCGGGATCCATTGTCAACTAATAGCTGACAAGTTTGTCCGGCCCTTTTCGCCGGCTCCGACTCGCCAACAAAATTGCATTTCCACGGCGCCTTCCCCAGCCTCGCCCCCGCGTGAACACCTCCTGGGAAATCCTCAAGACGCTCTCCGATTCCACGCGCCTGCGCCTGCTCGCACTCGTCACCCGCGAGGAACTTTCCGTCGCCGAACTCCAGGAAATCCTCGGGATGGGGCAGTCGCGCATCTCCTCGCAACTCGCCCTGCTCCGCCAGGTCAACCTCGTCGCCGACCGGCGCGAGGGCAAAAAAGCGTTTTACTCGATTCGTGCCCAGCTCCCCCCGAAGACCATTGTTCTCCTCCGGGCCGCCCTCGACTCCGTGGCCGATCTTCCCGTCCTCGGCGAGGATCGTGCCAACCTCGACCGCATCCTCCAGAAACGCCGCCGCGTTTCGGAGCAGTATTTCAACCTCATCGCCGGGCGGCTCGGCAAAAACCACTGTCCCGGCCGCTCGTGGGAAGCCATCGGCCACCTCGCGTTGCGCCTCACGCCCGCCATCGACATCGCCGACCTCGGCGCCGGCGAGGGTCTCGTTTCCCAACTGCTCGCTCATCGCGCCCGCCAGGTCTGGTGCATCGACAACTCGGTCAAGATGGTCGAGGTCGGCACCGAGCTCGCGAAGAAAAACGGGCTGGCCAACCTCGTCTACAAGCTCGGCGACATCGAGAAGGTGCCGCTGCCCGACCGGTCCGTCGATCTGGCGATCTTGAGCCAGGCCCTGCACCACGCCCAGCACCCGCAGGCGGCCGTCAACGAGGCGCATCGCATCCTCCGGCCCGGCGGGCAGCTCCTCGTGCTCGACCTCAACGAGCACGCGTTCGCGAAAGCCCGCGAGCTTTACGCCGATGTCTGGCTCGGGTTCAAGGAAAGCGCGCTCCATGCGTTCTTGAAAAAAGCCGGCTTCACCAAGGTCGAGGTCGCGGCGGTCGCCCGCGAATCCGCCGAGCCGCACTTCGAAACCTTGCTGGCGAGCGGAATCAAATCGGGCAGGTAGCCCGCCATGCGGTCGGCCCTGCCGCCGGGTGATCCGACCCCACTCCCGCGAAGCACCTTATCGCGTTGCAGGATGCGGCCAAAACCGTCTACGTTTTTTGCGCCCTCCGGCTCCCCCATGATTCCCCGGCTTCTCCTCGCGCTCGGAAGGAAGATCAGGTCCGTGTGCCGTGCTTTGGTTGCACCGCAGGGGAAAAGGCCCCGCGACCCTGACGATGGCTCGCAAGGAGCGGGCGTGCCGGCGCGCTTGCGGCCTCCTCCACCCGTCTTGACCGCGGCGGCGGCCAGGGCCCTGCCGGATTCAGACGAACAAGCCGCCTGACCGGACGCCCCGGTGCGAAGAGGCGGGCGCCACCACCATCCGCCGGGCACCGAAACCCAGCGCCATGCTCGCCACCAAGCCCGTCATTGGCTTCATCCCGACAAAGAACTTCCGTCGCGCGCGGACGTTCTTCCAAAAAAAACTGGGCCTGCGCCTGATTGCGACGGACGACTTCGCCCTGGTTTTCGAAAGCGACGGCACGATGATTCGCGTGGTCAAGGCCGGCGATTTCGCGCCGGCACCCTACACCATTCTCGGCTGGCAGGTGACGGATCTGCGGCGGACGGTCGCGGCCTTGAAAAAACGCGGCGTGGTCTTCGAACGCTTCCCGGGGATGGAGCAGGACGATCTTGGCATCTGGGCGGCGCCCGGCGGCGCGCAGGTCGCGTGGTTCAAGGACCCCGACGGCAATACGCTTTCCCTTTCGTTTCATGGGTAGGGCGCCGGCGGGTTGCACCGGAATCAGGACTGGCAGGGGCTGCGGGGAACCACCCCCTGCCCCGGCGTGTCACGTCGGTTCGCCATCGTGTTTTGCCTGCCGGGGCTCTCTGGGATGACCCGATTCGGCTTTGACGGTGGGGGCCGCACGGGTTTCCCTGCGATCGCCTCGCGCCGGCCCCTCGCACCGGCCACCCACGGATTGCGCTGCCACGTCATGAAACCCTCCCTTCTCCGTCTCGTCCTTCTTGCCCTGCTTCCGGTCGCAACGGCGCTGCGGGCCGGGGAGGACGCCGAAAACATCATCCTCTTCCAGAACCACCGGGTCGCGATCGCCGTGCCACGCGGATTCGTCTACTCGAGCGGGCGCGACGACGACGGCACGATCATGACCAAGATTTCGGATCCGAAGGAGAAGAACGAACTGCAGGTTTCCTTCCGCGCGGATCCGACGAGCCGGCTGGGCACCGAGCAGCAGCAGATCGATTTCCTTGCCCAGGTCTGCCGGAGCTACGCGGAGAGTTCCGTCGAGCACAGTTTCGATTTCAAGCCGCTTGAACCCCATTCCGGCACGGGGACCTACTGCTCGTTCACCGACGCGAGTCTCGTGGGGAACACCCCGCCCAAGGGCGAATACCTGTCCGTCACGACCGGCGTGAAGGTGTGGTCGGGTTGGGCGATCGTGTTCACGCTCCTCAGCAACGACACCGCCGGCAAGGAATACCAGACGCTGCTCGGCCTGGTGAAGGACAGCTTCGAGGAGAAGACGGCGCCCGCCGGTCCCGCGAAATCGTAGACATCGGCGCCACGCCGGCCGGTCCGCAATCGACGGCCTTACTTCACCGGTGCCGACACCGGCGGCGACTCCTTCGCCGCCAGCGCCTTCACCGCGTTGTCGCGCACCGCGCTGACCTCGGGCGAGTTGTCCGCCACCTGCTGGACTGTCTCCGCGTGCGTGTCCGTCCCCGCATACCGCGCGGCCACGGTCGCCAGCAACGGCATCGCCGTCTCCAGCCGGCCCGCCAGTCCGGTGATCGCCGTGCGGACATCCCACAACTCCTCTTCCTGCGACGTGTCGATCGCGTGTTTGTGATTCGCGCGGGCCGAAAGCTCGAGGAAACTCTCGCGCGTCGACGGATCGACCCGGGACGACGTGTCCATCCCATAGGTTACCTCGATAAACAGGTCCGACGGGACGTTTGACGGCGCCTCATACATCCCTTGCTGCAGGAGCGCGGCGTCGACGCACGCCTTGACCACCGGCAGTTGCACTTGCTGCCCGATCACGACCGACTTCCGCGCCACCAGCCGGTAGGACTGCCCCGCGGGTTTCGGCGCGCCCGGGGCACTGATCGCGTCGACCATCACTTTTTGCTTCACCATCAGCCAGTCGACGCTGCAGCCGGCGAAAAACAAGATGCCGCCGACGGCCGCCACCGCCGCCGGGCCGGAGAAAAAACTACGGGTGAAATTCATGCTTCTCTCGCCCGTTCCCTATATCCGTCCACGGGAAATTCGCAACTGGGGACAGGTAACGGAAATGTTACGCGACCCCGTCGTCGCGTCGCCCTATTCCATCTTGACCCGGGTCCGGTAAAACGAATCGCACTTGGCATAGATTTCCTTCGGCGAACTCATGGTCAGCGCCTCGGCGGCGAGCGCCCGCGCATCGGCCATGGTCATGGCCCGCACGAGATATTTGACCGACGGCACCCAGGCCGGCGCCATGCTCAGGCTGTCGAACCCGAGCCCGAGCAGCAACGGCGTGAAGATCGGATCCCCCGCCATTTCGCCGCAGACCCCGGCCGGGATCCGGGCCTTGTGCGCCTCGTCCACGATTTGCTTCAACGTGCGGATGACCGCCGGGTGGGTCGGCTCGTAAAGGTGCGCGATCCGGTCGTTCACCCGGTCGATCGCGAGCAGGTATTGGATGAGGTCGTTCGTGCCGACACTGAAGAACGCGCAATTCTTCGCCAGCAGGTCGGCGGTCACCGCGGCGCTGGGAATCTCGATCATCGCCCCGATGGCCAGCTTCTCGTCAAACGGCTGGTGGCGCGACCGCAACTCCGCCATGCACTCGGCCAGCACCGCGTTGGCCCGCGCGAGCTCCGCGGCCCCGCTGATCATCGGATACATCAACTGCACCCGGCCGTGCGCACTCGCCTTCAGGATGGCGCGGAGCTGGTCCTTGAAAATATCCGTGTGCTCGAGGCAGAACCGGATTGCCCGGAATCCCATGAACGGGTTGTCCTCCTTGGGAAAAAGATCCTCGTTCCCGGCCATCGGCTTGTCGCCGCCGAGGTCCAGCGTGCGGATGATCACCGGCTGCGGCGCGACGGCCTCCGCCACGGCCTTGTAGGCGAGAAACTGCTCCTGCTCCGTCGGGATCCGCGAGGAGTTGAGGAACAGATACTCCGTCCGATACAGCCCGACGCCCTCGGCCGAGAAATCCTTCACCTGCTTCGCCTCCTCGACCTTCTCGATGTTCGCCATCAGCGTGACCGCCACGCCGTCGAGCGTCACCGCCGGCTGCCGGCTCGCCTCCATCAACCGCGACTCGAAGGTCTTTTTCCGCTCCTGGATCTTGCCATAGCGGAACAGCGTGCTCTCGGCCGGGTTCAGGATGACGACCCCTTCGTAGCCGTCGACAATCGCCCAGTCGCCGCTCTTCACGCGCTTCGTCAGGTCGCGCACGCCCACGACCGCCGGCACGTTCATCGAGCGCGCCACGATCACCGCATGGCTCGTCTTGCTGCCCGAATCGGTCACGAGCGCCAGCGCCGCGCTGCGGTCGATGCTCGCGGAATCCGAGGGCGAGATATCGGTCGCCACGACGACGCGTTTGTCCGCCAGCCGGCTCAGCGAATTCTCGGCCTGCCCGAGCAGGTTCTGCAACACCCGCTGCGCCACGTCGCGGATGTCGCCCGCGCGCTCGCGGAGATAGGCGTCGTCGATCTCGGCGAACGCCTGGATATAACGCGTCGACACCTTGTTGAAGCAGGTCTCGATGTTGCGGCCCGTCGCCTCGAACTCGCGGATCGTCTCCCCGATCAGCGCCTGGTCCTCGAGCACCATCAGGTGCGCGTCGAAGATCATCGCCTCCTCGGGCCCGATGTTTTTCTCCACCTCGCTCTTGATCTTCGAGATTTGCTGGCGCGTGGTGACGAGTGCGCGGTCGAAACGCGCCACTTCCTCGATCCGCTTGGCGCCATCGACATCGTAGCCCGGCACCTCGACGTCGCTCTGGATGTAAACGAAGATCTGCCCATAGGCGATGCCGGGCGAGGCGGAGATGCCTTGCACCGTGAATTCGTTTTTAGCGCGGGGATCCATTAATTGATTCTTGGGCCCTCCAGCCGGACTAACGCTGGCGGCCCCAGACGATAACGCGCCCCGCTCGCAACGGGTCAATGCGGATTTGTAAAAACAAGGTCTTACCCTTCGCGTCTCACCCCAGCCGCGTCTCGATGGCCGACGCCGACTCCCCCCATGCCCCGCGTATCGCCGCCCGGATCGCCGGGATTTTTTCATCCCCGCCGTCCGCGTCCCCTAACAGCGCGAAGCACGCGCTCCCGCTCCCGCTCATCCGCGCGGTCAGCCCAAACTTCGCGCGCAGCTGTTCCAGCAGCACGGGCAGCGCCAGGTATTTTGCGAACACCACCGGTTCCATGTTGTTGAAGAGCAGGGCGGACGCCGGCACCCGCGCGTCGTCCCGCCACGCCGCGAGCCGCGCCTCCGCCCCGGCCAGCGGCAGATAAGTCTCCGGCTTCGCTGCCATCCGCGCGTAAGCCCACGCCGTCGACACGCCAAAGCCCGGTTTGAAAATCAGCACGCGCCGGCCGCGCAGCCGCGCCGCCGCCTCCTCCGCCAGCGGCTCGACGCGCTCGCCCCGCCCGCGCATCACCGCCGGGCCCCCGGCGAAAAACAGCGCGCAATCCGACCCGACCTGCGCGGCGACTTCCGCCAGCTTCGCGGATGCGAGCGGCTCGCCGGCCAGGGCGTTGAGCGCGCGCAACGCCGCCGCCGCGTCGCTGCTCCCGCCCCCCAGCCCCGCGCCCAGTGGGATGCGTTTCTCGAGCGTGAACCTCGCGCCGCCGCCCCAGCCCGTCGCCGCGCGAAATGCGCGCGCCGCCTTCAGCACCAGGTTCGTTTCGTCCACGGGCACGGTCGCGTCGTCGCACGCCAGCGAAAAATCCCGCGCCGCTTCCACGCGCAGCGTGTCGCCGAATTCCACCGGTGCCGTCACCGACACCAACTCGTGATATCCGTCCTGCCGCCGGCCGGTGATGGCGAGGAAGAGATTGATCTTGGCCGGGGCAAAGACGGAAAGGGCGGTCACGGTTTGGGTCCGGGCGATGTTCGCTCACGCCGCTCCGCCGGGCCAGTCCGATTTTGGTTTTTGCTTAGTCTTCATTAGTGTCCATTAGTGGCCGCTGCAACATGGCCTGCGACCTCATTCTCGTTCTCGACGCGCAATCGCCGCGCGAAGTCACCCCCACCCTCCAACGTCTCCAAGGCACCGTCCGCTGGGTCAAGGTCGGCCTGGAGATGTTCACCGCCTGCGGCCCGGATTGCGTGCGCGAGATCGCCGGGCTCGGCTTCAACGTCTTTCTCGACCTCAAGCTCCACGACATTCCCAACACCGTCGCCAAGGCGGTCGAGTCCGCCGCCCGGCTGCCCATCCGGATGCTCACCCTGCACGCCTCCGGCGGCCGGGAAATGATGCAGTGGGCCGTCAAGGCCCGTCAGCAGCACGCGCCCGACCTGCTGCTGCTCGGCGTCACCGTCCTCACCTCGACCAGCGCCGCCGGGCTCGCCGAAACCGGCGTCGGCGACCCGCCGGCGAACCAGGTCGTCCGCCTCGGCCGACTGGCCGTCGATTCCGGCCTGCGCGGCCTCGTCTGCTCGCCGCTCGAGATCGCCCCGCTCCGCGCCGCGCTCCCGGCCGACGTCGCCCTCGTCACTCCCGGCATCCGCCCCCGCGACGCGAAGGCCGACGATCAAACCCGCGTCATGACACCCGCCGAGGCCGCGCAAGCCGGCGCCAACTTTCTCGTCGTCGGCCGCCCGATTTTCAAGGCCCCCGATCCCGCCGCCGCCGCCCGCGCGATCCTCGCCGAGATCGCCACCCCATGAGCCCCGACTCTCCGCTCTCAGCCCTCGGCTAAACATGAGCCGCACCGCCGCCATCCTTCTCGCCGCCGGCAGCGGCTCGCGCATGAACGGAACGGTCGCCGACAAGGTGCTCGCCCCGCTCGCCGGCCGGCCGGTCTTCGCACACTCGGCGGCGGCGTTCATGCAGAGCGCGGTCGCCGATCTCTACGTCGTCGTCTATCGCGATCAGCGCCAGATGATGGACCTCTCGGCCTACGCGCCCACGCCGTCCGTCCTCGTCCGTGGCGGGCGTGACCGGCAGGACTCGGTCGCCCACGCGCTGGCTGCGCTGCCCGGCGACATCGCCCACGTTTTCATTCACGATTGCGCCCGCCCGCTGGTCCGTCCCGAGCAACTCGTCGCGCTGCACAAGATCGTCCGCCGCGAGGATGCCGCGGTCCTCGCCCACCGTGTCACCGATACGATCAAGCAGCACCGCGACGACGCCCGCCTTCGCACGCTCGACCGCTCGCGCCTCTGGGCCATGGAAACGCCGCAGGTCTTCGCCCGCGCCCTCATCGTGCGCGCCTACGCGCGCGTGCAGGCATGCAACCTGCAGATCACCGACGACGCCCAGGCCGTCGAGCAACTCGGCCATCCGATCGCGCTCCTGGACAATCCGCACCCCAATCCGAAGCTCACCACCCCCGCCGATCTCTCTTATTTGGAGTTTCTGCTGACCAGGTAGCGCCGGTTCCCAGCCGGCGCCGGTGTCACTTCCTTCCACCCGTCGCTTCACTCCCGCCCCACTCATGAATTTCCGCATCGGCCACGGCTACGACATCCACCGCCTCATCGCCGGCCGCCCGCTCGTGCTCGGCGGCGTGAAGTTCGACACCGACTACGGACTCGACGGCCACTCCGACGCCGACTGTCTCACCCATGCGGTCTGCGACGCCCTCCTCGGCGCCGCCGGCCTGCCCGACATCGGCATCTATTTTCCCAACACCGATCCGGCCTACAAGAACATCGACTCGCAGCTCCTGCTCAAGCGGGTCTGCGCCGAACTCGCCAACCTCGGCTGGCAACCCGTCAATCTCGACGCGACGCTCCTCGCGGAGAAGCCGAAGATTTATCCACGCCTCAACGAGATCAAGGCCGTGCTCGCCGCCTCGACCGGTCTCAACCTCGCCGACATCGGCCTCAAGGCCACGACCAACGAGGGCGTGGATGAAATCGGCCGCGGCCTCGCCATCGCCGCCCACGCCGTCGCGCTCATCGCGAAAGCATGATCGGTGCGTCCCACGTCGCGCGGCCCTTCCGCCCGCGCCCTGCCTCAATCGGCCGCGGGTCCGGCGCCCGGGTCGATCTTCGCTTCCCGCCCCCCCCTCCCGTCCTGTTCCTTTTGGCCGCGACCATGTGGCTGTTGCTCCTTCCCGGCTGCCTGAAGCAGGGAACCGTCGTCCAGCAAGGCAACCGCGAACAAATTCTTCACCGCAACCTCGGCTACGAAATCACCGGGCTCGATCCGCATCTCGTCACGGGCATCGCCGAGACCGCCGTGCTCGATGCGCTGTTCGAGGGCCTTGTCAGCGAGGATCCCGTCGACCTGCATCCCGTGCCCGGCGTCGCCGAACGCTGGGACATTTCCCCCGACGGTCTCACCTACACTTTTTTCCTGCGCGCCGACGCCAGGTGGTCCAACGGCGAACCGGTCACCGCCGCTGATTTCGTCGCCTCCTACCGGCGGATTCTCACGCCTTCGCTCGGCGCCGACTATGCCAGCCTCTTCTACGCGCTCCGTGGCGCCGAGGCGTTTCACAAGGGACTGACCCACGACTTCGCCTCGGTCGGCGTCGCCGCGCCCGATGCCCGCACGCTCCGCCTGACCCTCGATCATCCGACGGCATATTTTCTCACCCTTCTCACCCAGATTGCATGGCGGCCCGTGCCCATCGCCACGATCGAGAAATACGGCTCCCCTTACGAGCGGGGCACCGACTGGACCCGCCCCGGCCGCCTCGTCGGCAACGGCCCGTTCACGCTGAAAACGTGGCGGCCGAACCAGGTCATTGTCGTGGAAAAATCTCCGACCTACTGGGACGCCGCGACGGTCCGCCTGCAGGCGATCCACTTTCACCCGATTGACAGCGTTGACACCGAGGAGCGTTCGTTCCGCGCCGGCCAGCTCCACATCACGGACTCGTTGCCGATCGGTAAAATCGATTCCTACCGTCACGACGCGCCGCAATTCCTCCGCATCGATCCCTACCTCGGCACCTACTACTACCTGCTCAACACCACGCGTCCGCCGCTCAACGACGTCCGCATCCGTCGCGCCCTCTCGCTCGCCGTCGACCGTGAAGCCATCGTGAACAAGATCCTTCACGGCGGCCAGCAGCCCGCGTTCTCGTTCACTCCGCCGGGCACCGCCGGTTACCAGCCTCCGTCGCGGTTCGCCGCGCCTGCGTCGATGACGGCCGCGCTCGAGGCGGCCCGCCAGTTGTTGAAGGATGCCGGCTTCGAGGGCGGCAAGGGCCTTCCCCCGATCGAGCTGCTCTACCCCAATTCCGAAAACCACCGCCTCCTCGCCGAGGCCGTCCAGGAAATGTGGCGCCGCGAACTCGGCATCGATGTCCGCCTGGCGAACCAGGAGCTCAAGGTCACCTTCGCCTCGCGCCGGACCGGCGCGTTCCAGATCCTCCGGGCGAGCTGGATCGGCGACTACCTCGACCCGTCGACATTCCTCGACGTCTTCCGCAGCGACAGCGGCAACAACTTCAGCGGCTGGAGCAGCCCGGCCTACGACGCCGCGCTCTTCGCCGCCGCGCGCACGCCCGATCCCGCCGCCCGCAACGCGCTCTTCCAGCAGGCCGAGTCGCTGCTCCTCGACGCCGCGCCGATCATCCCGATCTATTTCTACACCCATGTTTTTCTCATCCAGCCCTCGGTGAAGGGCTGGCATCCGACGCTGCTCGACCATCATCCCTACAAGTATGTCTGGCTGGAGCCGTGAACGATTCCGACGCCCCGACGGCAGGGACCGACCTCCGGGCGGGCCGTTTTCGCGCGCCGCTCGCAATCGCAAGAACCTGCTCGCCGTCGCTGCCGGCCTGCTCCTGCTGCTCTTCAACTTCGCCGCGTGCTCCCGCCCCGCGTCCACGTTTGGCGGCAACATCCTCCGCGTCAGCCAGCGCAACGAACCCGCCGACCTCGATCCCGCCACCGCCTCGCTGCCCGACGAATTCTTCATCATCGGCGCGTTGAGCGAAGGCCTGCTTGTCCCGGATCCGGCCGGCGGCGCCCCGTTGCCCGGCGCGGCTGACAGCTTCGACATCTCGGGCGATGGCCTGACCTACACGTTTCATCTTCGCCCTGCGGCCGTCTGGAGCAACGGCGAACCCATCACCGCTGCCGACTTCGCGGAGTCCTATCACCGACTGCTCAACCCTGCGACCGCCGCGCCCAAGGCTGACCTATTCTTCATGGTGCACAACGCCCGCGCGTTCGCCACCGGTGCCCTCGCCGACTTTTCGAAGGTCGGATTCCACGCCTCCAACGCACACACGCTCGTTGTCGCCCTCGAACGGCCTTTCGCGCGCTTTCCCTATTACGTCGCCAGCGGCCCGTGGATGCCCGCCAATCCGCGAATCGTAGCACGGTATGGTCGCACTTGGACCGAACCGGCTCACTTCGTCGGCAACGGCCCCTTCGTCCTCACCGAATGGCGCGGGCAGCAGCGGATCGTTGTGAAAAAAAATCCCCGTTACCGGGCCGCCGGCAATATCCGCCTCGACGAGATCGATTTCGTCCGCTTCGACGACGACGACACCGAGGAGCGCGCCTTCCGGACCGGGCAAATCGACGTCACGGTCACCGTTCCGCGCACCAAGCTTTCCGTCTACGCTCGCGAACACCCCGCGGAATTGCACCACGCGCCGACCGCTGAGACGCGGTTTCTCTCCTTCAACACGCGCCGGCCCGCCCTGGCCGACGCTCGTGTCCGGCGCGCTCTTGCGCTCGCCATCGATCGCGCCCGCATCGTCGAGCGCATCACGCAAGGCGGCCAGCAACCCGCGCTGCGATTCGTGCCGGCCCAGCTTCGACCACCCGGCGAGGCGCCACCCGAGGGTCAATTTAGCCACGACCCCGCGGAAGCACGCCACCTGCTCGCCGAGGCCGGTTTCGCCGGCGGGAACGGCTTTCCCCACGTCGAACTGGTCGCCTGGTCTCATTCACAGATCCCCGTGCTCGAGGTCATCCAGGCCATGTGGCGCAATGAACTCGGGATCGACGTGACCGTCGCCACGCGCGAAGCCAAGGTCCTGCTCGCCGCGCTGGCGACCGGCGACTACGACATCGCGTTCGTCACCACCCTCGCGCTCCTCGATGTCAACGATCCCGTCGCCCTCCTCGACAACTTCACGGCGGACGGCGCGAACAATTTCCCGCACTGGCAATCCGCCGAATACGACCGCCTCCTGGCCGCCGCCAGAACCGAGCGCGATGCCCCGCGGCTGGCGGCCGAACTCGCCCGGGCGGAATCGTTGCTCCTCACCGCGGCTCCGGTCGCCCCACTTTATTTCAATGCCCGCAACTGGCTCATGTCCCCGCGGGTCCACGGCTGGCACGAGGACGCCCTCTGGACGCGCTCCTACCGCAAAATCTCTGTCGATGAGAATTAACCCGTCCCTGGTCGCCGCCGCTTGTCTCGGAATTTTCGCCGCCTCCACGCCGGCTGCGGCGGAAACGCCGCCCGACGCCGCGCTCGCCGCCCGCATCGCGCGCGTCGAGAACGGCCTGCTGCCACCCGCGCGGATCGCCGGCGCCAAGTCCGAGCCCTGGACCATTGCCGCGCGGATGGAAAACCAACAGGTGCCCGGCGTCAGCATCGCGGTGATCGATCACGGCACGATCGAATGGGCCCGCGGCTACGGCGTCGCCCGCGCCGGCGACCCAACCGCCGTCACGCCCGACACGCTGTTCCAGGCCGCCTCGATCAGCAAACCCGTCGCGGCCGCCGCCGCTCTCACGCTCGTCGAGGACCATCGCCTCACACTCGACACTGACGTGAACGCGACGCTCAAGTCCTGGAAAATCCCCGCTTCGCCCGCCGTCGACGGCCAGCCGGTGACACTCCGCGAAATTCTCTCCCACACCGCCGGCTTCACCGTCCACGGTTTTGCGGGCTATGCCGCCGGCGCACCGAGGCCAGCCCTCGTCCAAGTGCTGGCCGGCGCACCGCCCGCCAACTCGCCGCCGATTGTCGTCGACGTCAAACCCGGCACGCTCTGGCGCTACGCCGGCGGCGGTTACTGCGTGCTGCAACAACTCATGATCGATGTCACCAGCGAGGAGTTTCCCGCGATCATGCGCGATCGCGTGCTCGGCCCGCTCGCCATGGCGGCCAGCACCTACGAGCAACCGCTTCCCGCCGCGCTCGCGGCGCGCGCCGCCGCCGGCCATGGCGCCGACGGCCAGAGGCTCGCGGGCGATGCCCACGTTTATCCCGAGATGGCCGCCGCCGGGCTTTGGACCACGCCGTCCGACCTCGCCCGTTTTGCGCTCGCGCTCCAGCACGCCGTCGATGGCCGCTCCGGTTTCCTCTCGCCGGCGACGGTCGCCCAAATGCTCACGCCCCCGCTCGCGGGCAGCGACTACGGGCTTGGCATCGGCGTGAAGGGCGCGGGTGCCGGTCTCCAACTCAGCCACAGCGGCGCCAACGAGGGTTTCCGCTGCTCGCTCGTCACTTACCCCCGCACCGGCCGCGGCGCCGTCGTCATGACGAACGCCGACAACGGCGGCGCGCTCATCAACGAAATCCTCCGCGCCATCGCCCGGGAATACGACTGGCCCGACTACCGCGTCGTCGAGAAATCGGCCATCACCCTTGCGCCGGAGGCCCTCGATCCGTTGGTGGGTCGCTACGAGCGCGAGGACACGACCCTCGTTTTTTATCGGCGCGGCGATCGTTTCTTCCTCCGCGCCTCAGGGCAGCCATGGGTCGAGGTATTTGCGAAGTCCGATCACGAGTTCTTCACCCTCGATCAACCCGACATTTTTGCGTTCGAGAAAAACCCCTCCGGCAACGTCACGCACGTCGTCCGCCGTTCTTCGCCCCCGGAGATCTTCCTCCGCGTTCAGTGACAGGCCGCGCGGTTCAAGGCGAACGGGGCTGCGACCCACCCGCGTCGCTCAGGATCGATCGCCATCTGTCCAAGCGTGGCCGACGCCGCAACCACGAGGATTGGATTGGGAACACGGAGGGCGGCTGCGACTGGGCGCGGCATCGCCGCTACTGGCAAATGCCCGGTGGCGCTGGATCGGCTGTCAACTATTAGCTGACAATCGCTGCAAGGCGCGAGGCGGGCACGTCGGCGGCGGGCGCGACGTGCTCGGGGAAGCGCGACGCGGACGCCTCCAGGCCCTCGCGCGCATTGACGGTCGTCTCCTCGGCGACGGGTTCGTCCGCTTCGTCCAGACCGCACGCGCCGTGGCGGCGGTCAGCGATGGAGCGCGCCGTGCGGAAAACTCAGGCCGCCGGCCTGGCCCGGAATGACATGGAGGCGAAAAGAGCGGGTGCCGCGGCCCGCGGGCGGTCCGTCGGACAAATCGATCCCATCGTAAACTTAGCGGACCTGATCCACGCCTGGCATCCAGGCTTTCCCCGGCGCCGCCACCGGCCAGCCCAGCGTTGCCATTTCTCCCCGGCCCCCAAGACTCGGCGCATGCGAAACTTACTGCCCGTCATGGGTGTGGCGCTGGTCGCGACTTGCGCGCTGTCCGCTGCCGACTCCACTCCCGCCATCTCCGCCGCGAGTTTGCTCGCGCGGACGAAAATCCTCGCGTCGGATGAGTTCGAGGGCCGCGCCCCCGGCTCCGCCGGCGAGGAGAAAACCATCGCCTACCTCACGAAAGAATTCCGCCAGCTCGGCCTCCAGCCCGGCAATCCCAACGGCACCTACATCCAGGACGTCCCGCTCGTCGGCATCACGTCGAAGACCGCTGCCACGTTCACCGCCGCCGGACAACCCGTGCCGATGGAACCGATCAACGACTACGTCTGCCCGTCGTTTCGCGTCGCGCCGCATGTCGAAGTGAAGCCGACCGACCTCGTGTTCGTCGGCTACGGCGTCGTCGCGCCCGAATTCGGCTGGGATGACTTCAAGGGCGTCGATGTCCGCGGCAAAACTGTCGTCATGCTCATCAACGACCCGCCCGTCGTCGATCCCGCAACCGGTCAGCTCGACCCGAAGATCTTCGGCGGCCCGGCGATGACCTACTACGGGCGCTGGACCTACAAATACGACATCGCCTCCGAAAAAGGCGCCGCCGCCTGCCTCATCATCCACGAGACCGGGCCCGCCTCCTATCCGTTCGGTGTCATCGTCGCCAGCCAGAGCCGGGAGAACTTCGACCTCCGCGCAACCGACGGCAATGCCAGTCGCGTCGCCATCCAGGGCTGGCTCACCGTCGACGCCGCGAAGCGCCTGCTCACCGCCAGCGGCCAGGATTTCGAGGCGTTGAAAAAATCCGCCGCCCGCCGCGATTTTCGCCCGGTCGCGCTCGACGCGAAGGTGGCGTTCTCCGTCGACAATACCGTCCGCAACATCGCGTCGAAAAACATCCTCGCCCTTCTTCCCGGCGCCGATCCGAAGCTGCGCCACGAGTATCTCGTCTACACCGCGCACTGGGATCATCTCGGCCGCAATCCGCAGCTCAAGGGCGACCAGATCTACAACGGCGCGGCCGACAACGCCGCCGGCACCGCCGTGCTGCTCGAGCTCGCGCAAGCCTTCCACGCCCTGCCTGCCGCCGAGCGCCCGCGGCGCAGCATCCTCTTCCTCTCCGTCACCGCCGAGGAAAAGGGCCTGCTCGGCTCGCGTTACTACGCGCAGAACCCGCTCTACCCGCTCGTGCAAACCGTCGCGAACATCAACATGGATGGCGCCAACCAGTTCGGCCCGACGTCCGACATGGAGACCGTCGGGTTCGGCGCCTCGACCCTCGACGACATCGGCGTCTCCGTCGCGAACGCCCAGGGTCGGATCATGAAGCCCGACAGCCATCCCGAGCGCGGCTCCTACTATCGCAGCGACCACTTCGAATTCGCGAAGGTCGGCGTGCCCTCCTATTATCCGAAGGCCGGAAAACTCTTCATCGGCCATCCCGCGGACTACGGCGAGAAGCTGATCAACGATTACATCGCCCACGACTATCACCAGCCCTCCGACGAGGTGAAGCCCGATTGGTCGTTCGAGGGCGCCGCGCAGGACACTGCGTTCCTCATGCAAGTCGGACTGCGCGTCGCCAACGACGACGCCTGGCCCCAGTGGCGCGACGGCAATGAGTTCAAGGCCCGCCGCGACGCGATGTTGCAAGCCGCGCAACGCTGAGCCGCCGTGTTCGTCTCTCCTCGCACGTGCCGCCTTGGGCGCGGCGCGTGCTACTCTCGTTCCTCATGATTCGACGCCTTCCGTTCCTTCCTATTATCGCCGCCGCGCTGGGCCTCGCCGCCGGTTGCAGCAAACAAGACTCCGCCGCCCCGACCGCTTCCTCCGCCTCCGCGACCGGGGCCGTGCCACAAATCTGGCGCGTCGGCAACGGCACCGAGCCGCAGGACCTCGACCCGCAATCCGTCACCGGCGTGCCCGAGCACAAGATCATCATCGCGCTGTTCGAGGGCCTGGTGACCGAGGATCCGCACGATCTTCATCCCGTGCCCGGCGTCGCCGAGTCGTGGGAGATTTCGCCGGACGGCCTCGTCTACACCTTCCATCTGCGCGCCAACGCCAGATGGTCCAACGGCGATCCACTCACCGCGACCGATTTCGTCGAGTCCTATCACCGTGCGCTGACACCGGCGTTTGCCGACGAATATGCCTACCTCATCTACAACTTCGTCGCCGGCGCGAAGGATTTCTACGACGGCAAGCAGAAGGATTTTTCGCAGGTCGGCTTCAAGGCGGTCGACGACCGCACGCTGCGCGTGACCCTCGCCCATCCCACGCCCTTCCTCCTGAAAATCATCGCCAGCCACTACTCGTGGATGCCGGTGCCCGTGAAAGTCATCGCGAAATTCGGCCCGCTCGACGAGCGCCGCACCGCGTGGACGCGACCCGGCAATCTCGTCGGCAACGGCCCGTTCATGCTCAAGGACTGGCTTTCGCAGCAAAAGGTCGTCGTCGTGCGCAATCCGAATTACTGGGATGCGAAGAACGTGAAGCTCGATGAGATCGATTTCTTCCCCACCGAGGACATCTCGACCGAGGAGCGGATGTTCCGCACCGGCCAGCTCGACATGACCAACGAGCTGCCGAACTCGAAGATCGATGTCTACCGCAAGGAATATCCCGACGCGCTCCGCATCGAACCCTACCTTGGCGTTTATTTTTATCGCTGCAACGTCACCAAGCCGCCGCTCACCGACAAGCGCGTCCGCCGCGCGCTCGCGCTGGCCATCGACCGCGAGAGTCTCGTGAAGAACGTCACCCGCGGCGACCAGGAACCCGCCTATGCGGTCAGCTACCCGGGCACCGCCGGCTACTCGCCGCACGCCCGGCTCACCGGCGGCGTCGCGGAAGCGAAGCGTCTGCTCGCCGAGGCGGGCTATCCCGACGGCCGCGGCTGCCCGCCGATCCAGATCCTCTTCAACACCTCCGAAAATCACCGCGCCATCGCCGAGGCGATCCAGCAGATGTGGCGCAAGAATCTCGGCATCGAGGTGACGCTCCAGAACCAGGAGTGGAAGGTCTACCTCGACACCCAGCACAGCACGCACAACTTCATGGTCGAACGCGCCGGCTGGATCGCCGACTACGTCGACCCGCATGTGTTTCTCGAGATCTTCGAGACCGACAGCGGCAACAACGACACCCTCTGGTCCAACGCCGGATACGACCGCCTCCTCCAGGCCGCGCTCGCCGCGAAGACCGAAGCCGAGCGCTACGAAATTTACCAGAAGATGGACGCCATCCTCGTCGACGAGTGCCCCGTGATCCCGATCTACTACTACACGCGCGTCCACGCCGTGAGCCCCCGGGTCAAGGGCTACTACCCCACGCTCCTCGACAACCACCCCTACAAATACATCTACCTGTCGAATTGAATGAGCTCTCTCGTCCAGCACGCGACAGGTGGGGCCCGACCTCCGGGCGGACCGTTTGCCTTGCTCGCGATGCGGCCGCTCATCGCCGCACTCGCCACGATTTTTCTGGGCGGAGTCATCGGCGTTGTCGGTTGCTCGCGCCACGAGACAGACGTCGACGCCGGCGTCCGCACCCAGACTCTCTACTTCGGCAACAGCGCCGAACCGCCCGACCTCGATCCGCACACCAACAACGCGTCCAACGTCGACTGGATCTGCAGCGCGCTCTTCGAGGGCCTCGTCCGCCTCGACAACGATGGCGTCACGATCCATCCCGGCGTTGCCGAGCGCTGGGAGATCTCGCCCGACGGCCTCACCTACACGTTCCATCTCCGCGCCGATGCCAGGTGGTCCAACGGCGATCCCGTCACCGCCGACGATTTCCTCGCCGCCTTCCGCCGGTTCCTCGAGCCGAAGCTCGGCTGCGAGGGCGTGAACATCATTTTCCCCATCGTCGGCGCCCGCGACTATCTCGAGGGCCGCAACAAGGACTTCACGTCCGTCGGCGTCAAAGCCCCCGACCCGCGCACGATCGTCCTGCACCTTCAGTTCCGCGCTCCGTATTTTCTCACGGTCCTCGCCGACTCCCACCTTTCCCCGCTCTATCAGCCGAATCTCGACCGGTTCAACGGCCGCGATCAACGCGGCGGCAAGTGGACGCAACCGGGGAACCTCGTCTCCAACGGTCCGTTCGTCCTCACGGAATGGCAGCCCAACGTCGTCCTCGTCGTCGAAAAAAATCCCCGCTACTGGGACGCCGCGCGCGTCCGCCTCAACGCAATCCGCTTTTATCCGATCGAGGACGTCGCCACCGAGGAGCGCGCGTTTCGCACCGGCCAGCTCCACATCACCTACACGCTGCCGTTCAACAAGCTCGCCGCCTACACGGCACGCCATGCGCCCGAGTTGCGTTCCGCGCCCGTGCTGCGCGGCGACTATGTCACGTTCGGAACCCAGCACCCGCCGTTCAACGACCCGCGCGTCCGCCGCGCCTTCTCCCTGGCCATCGACCGCGAGCATCTCACCGACACCGTCCTCAAGGGCCGCGGCAACCCCGCGTTTTCCTTCGTGCCCACCGGCGCCGGCGGCTACACGTTTCCACCGTTCTCGCGTTACGATCCCAACGAGGCGAAAAAACTTCTCCGCGAGGCGGGTTTCCCCGACGGCGCCGGTTTCCCCGTCGTCGAATACACGCTCAACTCCCGCAGCGAGGATGTGCTGCTGCTCGCCCAGGCGCTCCAGCAAATGTGGCAGCAGACCCTCGGCGTGAAAGTCTCGCTCGCGCCCACCGAATTCAAGGTCTGGCTCGACCTCCTGCGCTCCAAGTCCTTCGCGATCACGGCTGACGACTGGAGCATGGGCTTCAACGATCCCGCCGACATGCTGGCGCTCGGCGTCACTAACGATCCGAACGACGACGCCGGCTGGAGCAGCGCCCGCTACGACGCCGCCTTCGCCGCCATGCAGGCCGCCCTCGACGAAACGGCGCGCCGCGCCGCCATCGCCACGTGCGAGCAAATCCTCGCCGAGGACGTCCCGTATGCGCCCGTATTTTTCTCCATTCACACGCACCTCGTCCATCCGACGGTCGTTGGCTGGCACGACAACGCCCTCCAGAAAATCGACTGGACCGCGGTGTCCCTCGCCGCGCCGCACTGAACCGGCTTCCGTCCGGCCGCCGCATGGTGCTACGGTTCACCGCATGAGATTCGCCCTGCCCCCCGCCGCGACTTCCTGGTGCCTCGCGACTCTGGCCTGCATGACGCTCGCCGTCGCCGGTTGCTCGCGTCACGCCACCGCCGTCGACGAGGGCAACCGCACCCAGACACTCCATTTCGGCAACGTCGGCGAGCCCAGCGAGCTCGACCCGCACATCATCAACGCCGCGCCCGACTACCAGATCATCACCGCCTTGTTCGAGGGCCTGCTCAACGCCGATCCTGCCACCATGGCGCCGCGACCGGGCGTCGCCGAAACCTGGGACGTGTCGCCCGACGGTCTCACCTACACGTTTCATCTCCGCACCAACGCCAAGTGGTCCAACGGCGATCCGATCACCGCCGACGATTTCCTCTACTCGTTCCGCCGCGCCCTCTCGCCCGCCCTCGCCTCGCAATACACCTTTCTCTTCCACGCCGTCCGTGGCGCCGACGAATTCTCCTCCGGCAAGCTCGCCGACTTTTCCCAGGTCGGGTTCTCGGCGCCCGATCCCCGCACGCTCGTCGTCCGCCTCGCCCGCGTGACGCCCTATTTTCTCGGCATCGTTTCCGCCAATGCCATCTGGTATCCCGTCCACCGCGCGACGATCGAGCGGCTGGGCCGGATCGACCAGCGCGGCACCGGCTGGACCCGCCCGGAAAATTTCGTCGGCAACGGCCCGTTCGTCCTGAAGGAGTGGCGGCCCAATCAGGTCATCGTCGCGGAAAAATCCCCGACCTACTGGGACGCCGCCCACGTCAGCCTCCACGCCGTCTACTTCCACGCCATCGACAGTCCCGACACCCAGGAAGTCGCCTTCCGCTCCGGCCAGCTTCACGTCACGACCGGCGTGCCGGCCGCGAAAGCGACCGCCTACCTCAAGGATCACTCGGCGCTCCTGCTCCGCACGCCCATCCTTTCAACGACGTTCATCACCGTGAACGTCGCCCATCCGCCGCTCAACGACCAGCGCATCCGCCTCGCCCTCGCGCTCGCCTTCGACCGCGCGCAGATCGCCAGCCGCATCAATCCCGCGCGCATGGCGCCCGCCTATTCGATCGTGCCCGAAGGCATGCCCGGCTATCAGCCCTACGTCCGCATGAAGGAGGACCCGGCCGCTGCGCGCGCCCTGTTCGCCGAGGCGGGCTTTCCCGCGGGCAAAGGTTTTCCCACTCTCGAGCTCAGTTGCGAAACCGGCGCCTCGCTCGAGCTGGTGCAGGCGATTCAGGAAGCGTGGCGCACGAACCTCGGCATCCATGTTTCCATCGCCCGCCGCGAATCGCGCACCCACTGGGAAACCCTGCACCTCAAGCAATACGATCTCGCCATCAGCGCCTGGAGCGCCGACTACCCCGACCCTTCCAGTTTTCTCGAACTCTGGCGGGGCAACGGCGGCTGGAATTTCACGAACTGGGCCGATCCGCATTACGACGAACTCCTCGACACCGCCGCCAGCGAAACGGATCCCGCCATGCGCCTCAAGCGGCTCCAGGTCGTCGAGTCCCGGCTCACGAACGAAATGCCCGTGATCCCCGTCTCCTACGATCGCGACGTGCGTCTCGTGCAGCCTTCCGTGCACAACTGGGCCACGAATCCCCTCCAGCGCCCCGACTACAAGGCCGTCTGGCTCGGCGCGCCGTGATCGCTCCGCGGCCAGCCGGCTCGCCCGGCCTTCGCTCGCGCCGCGCCCGCCGGACGCGCGGCCTCCGCGGTTTCCTGTTTCTCGTCCTCGGCCTGTCCATTCTCGCTGGCTGCACGCGCCGTGAAACCGCCGTCGCCGCGGGCAACCGCCTCCAGATTCTCCATCAGGGCATCGGCGCCGAGCCCGAGGATCTCGATCCGCACCTCACGCAGTTCAATCCGCACTTCAACATCGCCATGGCGCTCGGCGAGGGACTCGTCGGCTACGACCCGCACGATCTCCATCCCGTGCCCGGCGTCGCCGAGCGCTGGGAGTTCTCCCCCGACGGCCTCGTTCTCACGCTGCACCTCCGCGCCAGCGCCCGCTGGTCCAACGGCGACCCCGTCACGGCGGATGATTTCGTTTTCAGCGCCCGTCGCATCCTCTCGCCCGCTCTCGGCTCGCCCTATCGCTACTACTACGACGACGTGCGCGGCGCGAAGGAGTTCTCCGCCTCCGCCGCGTCCGATTTTTCCACGGTCGGCATCCGCGCGCTCGACGCCCGCACGCTCCGCCTCGAGCTCACCCATCCCACGTCCTACATCCTTTTTCTCCTCGGCAACTGGTCGTGGTATCCCGTCCATCGCGCCACCATCGAAAAATACGGCCACTTCGACCAGCCCTACTCCGGCTGGACAAAGCCCGGCCGCTTCGTCGGCAACGGCCCCTTCACCCTCGCGGACTGGCAGCCGGGCCAGGTCATCGTCGTCAAAAAGAACGCGCTCTATTGGGACGCCGCGCGGGTGCGGCTCGCGGAGATCGATTTTCATTTCATCGAAAACGCCGACACCGAGGAACGCGCCTTCCGCTCCGGCCAGTTGCACCTCACGGAACTCGTTCCCGGCAGCAAGCTGTCGACCTACGCCGCACAACCGTCGAGCCCGCTCGTGATCGCGCCGTTCTTTTCGACGTATTCCTACGCCTTCAACATCTCGCACCCGCCGTTCAACGACGTGCGCGTGCGTCGCGCGTTTTCGCTCGCGGTCGACCGCGCCCGCGTCGTCGCCAGCCAGCCCGCCAGCGGCATCCAACCCGCGTTCTCCTTCGTCCCGCCCGGCACCGGTTATGTCTATGATGGCGATGCGCGCCTCCGCTTCGATCCCGCCGCGGCGCGCCGGCTGCTCGCCGCGGCCGGCTATCCGGATGGGCGCGGGTTTCCGCCGGTCGAGCTGAGCACGAACACGAATCTGCGCCACCAGGAGATCGCCGAGGTCGTGCAGCAAATGTGGGCGCAGAATCTCGGCGTGCGCGTGACCATCGCGAACAAGGAGGGCAAGGTCTTCTACGACGACCGCCTCGGCGGCCGTTTCCAGCTCACGCGGTCCGGCTGGGTCGGCGACTACATCGACCCGTTCGCCTTCCTCACCGTTTATCTCACCGGCGGCGGCCAGAACGAGCCCCGCTACGCCAGCGCCGAATACGACCGGCTCGCTCTCGCCGCCGCGCGCACGCTCGACGAACCCACCCGCCTCGCCCGCTACCGCGACGCCGAGACCGTGCTCCTGCGCGACCTCCCCATCATGCCGCTGTTCTACGACACGAAGCCGCATCTCGTGAATCCCGCCGTCCACGGCCGTTTTCCCAACCTGCTCGATTTTCATCCCTACCAGGACATCTGGCTCGAACCGTAATCGGCTGGACGAACTCCGTTTTGTGATTCGTCTTATGTCTACCGGCATTCCCGCCCATGTTTCGTTTCATCACGTCGCGTTTCCTGCAGTCGCTGCTCGCCCTCTACGTTGTCATCACCGCGACGTTCTTCATGGTCCGCTTCGTGCCCGGCGGCCCGTTCACCGCCGAGAAGGCCGTCACCCCGGAAATCCTCCGCAACCTCGAGGCGCACTACGGGCTGAACAAGCCGCTCTACCGCCAGTATCTCGACTACCTCGGCAGCCTCGCGCACGGCGACCTCGGCCCGTCCTTCAAATATCCGAACCGCACCGTCAATGAGATCATCGGTGACAAGGTCCCGGTGTCCGCCGAGCTCGGCCTCCTCTCGCTCGCCATCGCGCTCGTCCTCGGTATCGGGCTCGGCACCCTCGCGGCGATTCGTCGCAACACGTGGATCGACTACGTCGCCTCGTCGTTCGGCATGACCGGCATTTCCATCCCGACGTTTGTCGTCGGCCCGCTCCTCGTCCTCGCCTTCGCGATTCACCTCGGGTGGTTCAACGCCTCGGGCTGGTATCTCCCGTCCGACCGCGTGCTCCCGTGTCTCGTCCTCGGCATCGCCTATGCCGCTCCCATTTCACGGCTCACGCGCGGCGGTCTGCTCGAGGTGTTGCATCAGGATTTCATCCGCACCGCGCGGGCCAAGGGCGCCTCGGAGTTCCGCGTCATCACGCGGCACGCGCTGCGCGGCGGATTGCTTCCGGTCGTTTCCTACCTCGGGCCGGCGATCGCCGGCATCCTCACCGGCTCGTTCGTGATCGAGACGATTTTCCAGATCCCCGGCATCGGCCGCGAATTCGTCAACTCCGCCTTCAACCGCGACTACACGCTCGTGCTCGGCACCGTGATTCTCTACGCCGCGCTCATTATGGCGCTCAACCTCCTCGTCGACATCGCGCAGGCATGGATGAACCCGAAGGTCCGCCTCGAATGAGGCCCCGCTGAAACGCCCGATGCTCTCTTCGTCTCCCACCGTTCCCGCCGCCGCCGTCCTTGAGCCAATCGAGAAGGGCAACTCGCTCTGGCACGACGCGTGGCTTCGCCTGCGCAAGAACCGGCTCGCCGTCTTCGGCATGTGGGCGCTCGCCATCATCACGGTCGCCTGCCTGTTCGGCCCGCTGGTCATGCACTACGGCTACGAGGACCAGAATCTCGACCTCGGCGCCTCGCCGCCGAGCGCCGCGCACTGGCTCGGCACCGACACCCTCGGCCGCGACCTGCTGGTCCGCCTCTTCTACGGCGGCCGGGTCTCGCTCGCGGTCGGCCTCAGCGCCACTCTGGTCGCGCTCTCGATCGGCGTGGTCTACGGTGCGATTGCCGGATTTTTCGGCGGCAAGCTCGATGCCGTCATGATGCGCACCGTCGACATCATGTATTCGCTGCCCTTCCCGATCTTCGTCATCCTGCTCATGGTTTTCTTCGGGCGGAACATCATTCTGCTCTTCGTCGCCATCGGCGCGGTCGAGTGGCTCACGATGGCGCGGATCGTCCGCGGCCAGGTCCAGTCGATCAAGAAAATGGAATTCATCGAGGCCGCCCGCTCGCTCGGCCTCGGCCGCCGCCGGATCATCTTCCGCCACATCCTCCCCAACGTCCTCGGCCCGATCATCGTCTACACGACGCTCACCATCCCGGGCGTCATGCTGCTCGAGGCCTTCCTCAGCTTTCTCGGCCTCGGCGTGCAGCCGCCGATGAGCTCGTGGGGCGTGCTCATCAAGGACGGCGCGGAGAAAATGGAGGAGTTTCCGTGGCTGCTGATTTTCCCCGGCACGATCTTTTCGCTGACGCTCTTCTCGCTGAACTTCCTCGGCGACGGCCTGCGTGACGCCCTCGACGTCCGTTCCTCGAAAGATTGAGGTGGAACGCATTCGCCCCGGCATGTTCTATCCGGCCGTCCAGCCCTGATGCGCCGCTTTCTTCCCTATCTCCGCTACCTGCGGGCCGTGCGCGGCCCGATCACGAAAGCGATCGTCTACGGCGTCCTCTACGGCGCCGCCAGCGGCGCGGGCATTCCGCTGCTCGTCAAATACGTCTTCCCGCCCGTCTTCCATCTCCAGGGCTCGCTGGCACTGTCGACCGTCGCGTTGATTGCGGCGTGCATCCCGATTGTTTTTTTGCTTCGCGCCGTCACCGGCTACCTCAACGGCTACTACACCCAGTATGCGGGCGTTCGCATCCTCGAGCAGATCCGCACCGAGTATTTCTCCAAGTTGCAATATCTGCCGCTCTCGTTCGTGCAGAGCCGCCAGACTGGCGACCTCCTCTCGCGCGGCCTCGCTGACACGCAACAACTCCAATTCGCGCTCTCGCTCCTCGCCAACGATGGCATCAAGCAGCCCGCGACCCTCGTCGGCTCGCTCGTGGCCCTCGGAGTGGTCGCCTACAAATCCCAGGGCGCGTGGCTCATGCTCGTCTGCCTCGCTGCGGTGCCGCTGGTGATTTTTCCCGTGCGTTTTGTCGGTCGCAAGGTCATCCGCCGCGCCGCGCAACTGCAGGCCCAACTCGGCTCGGTTACCAGCCAGTTCAGCGAAAATCTCTCCGCCGCCCGCGAGGTGCGCGCCTTCGGCCTCGAGCAACGCGAGCTCGGCCGCTTTGCCACCGGCACCCGGGCGCTCGTCGCCGCCCAGATGAAAATCGCGAAATACGCCCAGGCGCTCACGCCGGCCATCGAGATGATCTCGGCCATCGGCATCGCGGGCACGCTCATCTATGCCTACGGCAGCGGCGTCGACGAAACCTCCTTCCTCGCCATCATCGCCGCCCTCTATACGTCCTACGAGCCCGTCAAAAAAATCGGCACGCTCAACAACGAGCTCAAGCGCGGCCAGGCCGCCCTCGATCGGCTGGAGGTGGTGTTGCATGAACCCGTCACCATCACCGATCCCGCCGCGCCCGTGCCGGTCGGCCGGCTGCGCGGCGACATCGCATTCGATGGCGTGACGTTCGCTTACAAGATCGGCGAGCCGGTTCTCCGGGAAGTCACCATCGCGATTCCCGCCGGCACGGTCTGCGCCCTGGTCGGACCCAGCGGTGCCGGCAAGAGCACGTTCGTCAACCTCGTGCCGCGCTTTTACGAGACCGTCGGCGGCCACGTGCGCATCGACGGCCACGACGTTCGCGACCTTCGCCTCGCCGACTTGCGTCGCAACATTGCCCTGGTCTCGCAGGAACCCGTCCTCTTCAACGACACCATCCTCGCCAATCTCCTCCTGGGCCGCGCCGATGCGACCCGCCCGGAAGTCGAGCAGGCGGCGCGCGACGCGTTTGCCCACGATTTCATCACCGCCCTGCCGAACGGCTACGACACCATGGTCGGCGAACGGGGCGCCTCGCTCTCGGGCGGCCAGCGGCAGCGCCTCGCCCTTGCCCGTGCCTTTCTTCGCAACGCCCCCATCCTCATCCTCGACGAGGCCACCAGCGCGCTCGACAGCGACAGCGAGGCTGCCATCCAGGCCGCCCTCAAGAAGCTCGTGGTTGGCAAGACCGTCCTGATCATCGCGCACCGGTTTTCCACGATCCGGGATGCGACAAAAATCCTTGTCTTCGACCGCGGTGAAATCGTCGCCACGGGAAGCCATGGCGACCTCTACGCCGCGAATTCCCTCTACCGGTCCCTCTACGATCGCCAGCAGGGCGCCGGTTGATGCGGTTCGTTTTTCTCCACCGTCAACGTTCCCGTTGGGGTGGTTGCCCCAGCATTGTCGGCGGCCGGCGCGTAACAGCTTGGTTACGCAGTTTTTTTTGAAACATCCGCCCATGCGGCGCGTCATTGCGATGTCTCGCCCATCATGGCCGCCCTACTCGACCTGTGATCAGTCACGAACACCAGTGCATCTTCGTGCACATCCCGAAGACCGCGGGCAACAGCGTCAATCGCGTCTTCGGCATCGGCTGGCAGGATCACAAGGACTTGCAGCGCTATCGCGACGAGCTGCCGGCGGAAGATTTCGCCCGCTACTTCAAGTTCGCCATCGTCCGCAACCCGTGGGACCGCCTCTTTTCCGATTACAATTACCAACTCAAGAAAAGCCGCGAAAAGGACTCCAAGCTGTTTCTCTTCACCCCGAACGGCTCGAAGCGCAATTTCGCCGAATGGGTCGAGGTCGCGCTGGCCGCGCCGGATTTCTATGAGCCCCAGCGCTGGGGCGGGGCGGTGTCGTCGCACATCCACCGCTGGAGTCCGCAGGCCGACTGGATCAGCGTCGATGGCCGGCCGGCCGTCGATTTCATCGCGCACCTCGAGCGGCTGTCGGACGACTTTCCGGTCATCTGCGAGCGCCTTGGCGTTCCACCGGTGCGGCTGCCGCATCGCAACCGGCGGCTGCACCTGCACTATTCGCATTATTACGACGCCGCCACCCGCTCCATTGTCGCCGCCTACTATGCGCGCGACATCGAGCTGTTCGGCTACGAATTTCATCGCGCCCTGCTGCGCGTGAGCTTCGCCTGGCCGGCCGCGCGGCCTGGCCCCGGCGATTCCGCCCTCCCGACACCTGACACCGCCGGGGGCGAACCGCGCGCCTCGACGCGCACCTTTTCGTTCCCCTCGCGGGTCCGCCACGGCGCCCGCCAGGCTCTCCTGAACCGGTCCCTCCTGGCGCTGGCGGCCAGCGCCGCGATCTTTGTGCGCACGTTCACTGCTGCGACCACCACCGAATCCCTGTCGGCCGGACAGGCGCAGACGTTCTCGCAAACCGTCCTCCGCCACTCGCTCCGCCACGCCATCGCTCCCTATCCCGGATCGCCCCACGGCAACGGCGCCCCGTTGGTTCCGGCCGCGCGGGCATCGCGCGACCTGCGGACCCTGCACCTCGCGCTCCAGCCTTCGCCCACCAGCATTTTGGGCTTTACGCCCGTTCTGCTCACCACGCTTTCGGATCCGACCCCCACCGTGACCCGCCGCAGTTCGGCCCCGCCACCGGTGGAGCTTCGGTCGGCCAGCGGCGGCTCGTCGCGGTGGTGGTGGAATCGGTGGCTCGAAAACTAGTCCGACTGGCGATCGCCGCGCCACCGGGAGCTTGCCGCGCGGGCGCAACTCGCGCCAACTCGCGTCCCGGATGCCCGTCACTGCCAGTTCCCCGTCCCGCCCGCCCGCCCCGCGAGTCCTGCTCATCCGCCGCCGCTATCTCGGCGACATCGTCCTGCTCGGCAGCGTGCTCCGCAACCTCCGGCTTCACTGGCCGCACGCGCACCTGGTCGTCCTGACCGAGGCCGCCTATGCCGGCATTCTCGCGCTCAATCCCGATGTCGATGCCGCCCTCACTTTCCCCCGTGGCGCCGCCGGCTGGCCCGGATTCCTCGGTTCGCTCCGTCGCGCCCGGTTCACGCACGTCCTCGATTTCGACAACACCGACAAGACCGCCCTCGTCTCCCGTCTCTCGGGCGCGGACGTCCGCGTGACATTCGATCGCGAACTGATCAAATTCCGCCACGCGTCCTTTTACACGCATCGCGCCACGGTCACGAACGCGTTCTACGACTCCCATCACATCACGGAAACCTACCTCGCGCTGCTGACATCGATCGATGTGCCGGTGGCGTCGCGCGAGGTGCGGCTGCTCCCGCGGCCCGAGGACGTCGCGTTTGCGCAGAAACTCGCGCCCGCGGGCGACCGCAGGATTCTCGTGCATCCCGGCAGCCGCAGCCCGTATCGCGTGTGGCCGCCAGCGCATTTCGCCGCGGTTTGCGATCGGCTCCAGAACGAACTCGGCGCCCAGGTCGCCCTCGTCGCCGGCCCCGCCGAGCTGCCGCTCGTCGGTGAAATCCACTCCCGCGCGAAGCGCGCACCCGCGATCATCGATCAGGCGCTCACGGTCGCCCAACTTGCCGCGCTCCTCGCCCAATTCGAGTTGTTCCTGTGCCACGACAGCGGGCCCATGCACATCGCCGCCGCCGTCGGCACTCCCGTCGTCGCGCTCTTTGGCTCGCAAAACGCCACGATCTGGCGCCCGCCCGGATCGCCGCACACGGTCCTGCAAACCTCGCTGCCCTGCGCCTGCCTTGGCGCCGACGCCCCCGGCCCGTGTGTCAAGGGCGACTCCTACCGCAGCTACTGTGTGCGCAAGATTTCCGAGGCCGAAGTCTTCGCCGCCGTCGCGAGCAGGATGGGTTGAAGAACGAAGCCAGGAGCCTGATTTCCTGGCTTCCTGGTTTCCCTCTTCTCCCTCTGTTTTCTATATTCGAAATGCGATGATCGTGTTCGCCACGCCGACGATCTCGGTGAACCGCCCCGCCCTCGTCTGCTCGAAGATCGCCCGCGTCACGCCATCCGCCCGGCTGCCGAAATCGTGAAACGCGATCACGCCGCCGCGCTTCACGAACGGCGACCATGCGAGCAGGTCGGCCTTGCAGGCGTCGTAGGAATGATCGCCGTCGATGAACACGAAATCGATCGCGCCCCGCAACGCGGCCAGGCTTTGCGCCGCCGCGAGCGAGTCGCTCACGACCGGCTCCGCCCGCGTGGCGAACCCGAGATCGGCGAAATTCTTCCGGAAAATCTCCAGCGTGCTGGTCGCCCCGAGTTTCTGAAAATGACGGTTATACCACGCCGCGTCCTCCCCGCAGGTCGACAACCCCGCGAAATTGTCCACCGCGTAAATCCTCGCTTTCTCCCCTTTCAGCCCGCCCGCAATGAAACACGTCGAAGCGCCCATCCATGAACCGACCTCGACGACCTTCGCATCGGCCGGCAGATCGCTCGCCAGTTGAAAAAGATAACCACGCTCCGGAAAGCTCCCCATGTCGTCCGTCTTGAAATGCCGGGCGATGCGCCGGAACTCGTCCCAGTTCAAGTCCGGCCGCCGCTTGCGTGCGCCGCGCAGGAAACGTCCGCATTTCTGCGCAAACCGCACGTCGCGGACGAGGGGCCAGTGCTTGAAAGCCATGAGGCGAGGGAACGCGGGGCTGCCACCAGCGAAAAGCTTTTTCTGCGTTGTCATCTCGCCCCCGCATCCGTGCGGTAGGGTCCGGCCTCCGGGCGGGCCGTCGGGTTCTCGCCACGAACCGGACCGCCCGAACGCCGCTCCCCCCATCGCATGCCGCCCGCCGCACCCATCAAAGTCACCGTCGCGATTCCGACCTACAATCGCGCGGACTTTCTGCGGCAGACGCTCGCCGGTCTCGCGACGCAGCAGTTTCCCCGCGACCACTTCGAGATCCTTGTCATCGACAACAATTCGACCGACCACACGCGCGCCGTCGTGGCGGAGTTCGCCGGAAACCACCCCGCCCCGCGTTATCTCCACGAGTCGCAGCAAGGCCTCGACCAGGCCCGCAATCGGGCCATCGCCGAGGCACGGGGCGAAATCATCGTCTTTGGCGACGACGACATCCTCGTGCAACCCGACTGGCTCGCGCAGCTCGCCGTGCCGCTGCTGGCCGACAGCGCGCAACGCATCGGGGCCGTCGGCGGCGAAGTGATCCCCGTGTTCCCCGACGGCCTGCCGCCGTGGGTCGCCGAATGGCACGCGCCGCTCGCCTTCCGCTCCGACACCGGCCCGCTCGAGGCCCGCCACTCGCCGATGGGCGCCAACCTCGCATTTCCCAAATGGGTCTTCGACCGGCTCGGCGCGTTTCACACGGCACTCGATCGCGCCGCGGGGAATTATTTTTCCGGCGGCGACAGCGAGATGATCCGCCGCGTCCGCGCCGCCGGTCTCGAGGTGTGGTTCGCCCCGGATGCCGCCGTGAAGCACCAGATGCCGGCGGGCCGCACGACGTTTCGCTACGCCGCGCGCCACGCCTTCGATTCCGCCCGTTCGCGGGTGATCGATCGCGCCGGCCAGCCCGGCGCCGCCGGTTATCTCGCCGGGCGCTTCCTCGCCAATCTGTTCAAGGCGCCCGGCTTCGCCGTGCTCGCCTTGCTCAACACCGTCGTCTTCCGCTTCGGCGGCGCGAAACAGGCACTCGTCCGCGCGTGGCGTTCGTGCGGCTATCTGTTCCAGATCCCGCGCTCGTTCTTCGGGCGGGTCTAGGCGTCCGTCATCGCCGCGCCCGGCCATCGGGCGGTTTCCGCGTTGCTATCCGGCGCAATGGCCGGCGTGCTGTCCCGTCCACCTCCGGCTTTCACCAAACGGAGAAGCTTCATCCCACCTCCCCACCGATGACCAACGCGGAACTCAAGGCCAAGCTCGCCCACCTGCACGCCTCCCTGCCCGCGCACGTGCGCGACACGGTCGACCTCGCGAAAATCAAACGCCGCCACCGCGCCGCGGCGCGCCGCGGCAAGCCGGCGACGAGCCTGAAGTCGACCACCGCCGACAAGGCGCTCACCCGCTACGCGGATAGCCCTCAACTCCAGATCGTCAACGCGCTGCTCCACGCGCTCATGGACCGCGCAAACACCGCGTTGCCCAACGCATTTCGCACCGTGCCAGTGAGCCTCTTCGGCAAAGCCGGCAACCGGCTCGACCCGCTGGATTTTCACGGCAAGGCCACGGCCGAGGCCAGCGGCGAGGTTTGCCTGCCGCGGGCGTGCGTGAAGATCGTCGTCAATATCTGCTTGCCGGCGATCTGCGCGGGTGGCGGCGCTTCGGCCGGGCTCAGCGAGCTGCGCGGTCTCAGTTCCGTCCGTTTCACGAACCTTGATGTGCGGGGCACGATGGGTCCGTCCGACGGGATCCTGAAAGTGTCCGCCAATCTCGGAATCTCGTTCGGCACGCTCGGCGCCTCCGGTTTCGCCGAGGCGCATGGCGGCTTCGCCGGCATCAACATCCCGATCGGCGCGTCCGCGTCGGCCAACATCGCAAACGTCACGGCCACGAGCAAGGTGCTCTTCACCGTCGACCTGCGCTCGCCGAAGCTGACCTCGATTCAGTTGAACGACTTCACGCTGCGCCGCGGCGCGGTCTCGATCCACATTTCGGGGCTCGGCGCTTTCAATTACCTCGTGAGCCCGCTCCTCAACCAGCTCGAGTCGCTCGTGAAACTGTTCTTCAATGTCGACGGCGCGATCGCGAACGCGGTCCGCGACGTCCTGCAGTCGCAATTGAACGCGTTGCTGAACTAGCCGGAAAGGTCGGGCTTTACGCCCGGCGCCTAGTCGGGGATAAACCCGCCCTAAAGTGCCGGCCTCTCTTCCCATCTCCGTCGTCATCGTCGCGAAAAACGAGGCGGCCAACCTCCCGCGCTGCCTCGCCAGTGTGCAGGGCTGGGTCGCCGAAATCGTGGTCGCCCTGAACGATACCGTCGACGACACTGCGACCATCGCTCAAAAATCCGGCGCCGCTGTCTACCATCTCTCCTGGCGGGGTTATCGCGACACCAAGAACGCCGCCCTCGCCCTCGCCACGCAGCGGTGGGTGCTTTCGCTCGACGCCGACGAGGAGGTTTCGGCGAACCTCCGCGAGGCCATCGCCGGATTCTTTGCCCGCGGCGATCACACGCGCTTCGTCGCCGCGCGCTTTCCCCGCAAGGTCTGGTTCATCGATCGCTGGATCACGCACGGCGACTGGTATCCCGACCTCGGCCTGCGCCTGTTGAACCGCGACTACGCTCGCTGGGGCGGAGACGAATTCGTCCATGAGAAGGTGGTCTGCGAGGGCCCCGTCGCCACGCTCCGCGGCGATCTGCACCACTATTCGTTTCCGACGCTCGCGAGTCATGTCGCGAAAATAAATCCCTTCGCCGATCTCTTCGTCCGCCAGCAACAGGCGCGCGGAAAAAGATTCTCCGCCGGCGCCGCGGTGCTGCGACCCTTCTGGCGTTTCTTCCGCGCCTACGTTCTGCGCCGCGGCTTTCTCGACGGCTACCCCGGTTTCTACATCGCGTGCGCCACGGCTTTCGGCGCCTTCGTCCGCTACAGCCGCCTCTACGAGGAGGAAAACCGCCGTTCGCCCGATGCCTGAGGAACCGCACCAGTTCAGCAAACTTGCCGAGGAACTCGTCGGTGACCTGCGCGGTGTGCCGTTCGACGAGCCCCGTCGTTCCAAAAAGCGCGCCACCCAGCCGCTCGCCGCCATCGTCGAGCAACTGATGGTCAAGCACCAGATCGGCCGCCCCTCGGCCGAGCAGTCCATCCGCGACCACTGGCCGGAGATCGTCGGCGTCGCCAACGCCTCCTACTCCCACGCCGCGCGCATCGAACGCGGCCGACTCATCGTCCTCGCCGCCCACTCCGTCGTCCGCAACGAGATTTTTCACCATCGCGACGAGATCGTGCAGCGCATCCGCCGGCTGCCCGGTTGCGAGGCCCTCCGATCGCTCAACATTCGCGCCGGTTGAGCGCTGCCGGCGAACTCGGTGAAAGCGATCGTCTATCACGATTACGGCCCGCCCGAAGTATTGCGGTGCGTCGAAATCGAAAAACCCGCTCCCCGGGAGCACGAGGCCTTGATCCGCGTCCGCGCGGCGTCGGCGAATCCGATCGACTGGCACTTCATGCGCGGCATGCCGCGCCTCCTCCGTCTCGGCGCGGGGTTGAGTCGGCCGCGGAATCCGCGACTGGGCATCGATGTCGCCGGCGAAGTAGAGTCGGTCGGCGTAAGTGTGACGCGATTCAAGCCCGGCGACGAGGTGTTCGGCGCCTGTCGTGGCGCGTTCGCCGAATACGTCTGCGCCGCCGAGCGCGCTCTGGTCGCGAAGCCCGCAGAGGTGTCGTTCGAGCAAGCCGCCGCAACGCCCATCGCCGCACTCACCGCATTGCAAGGACTTCGCGACAAAGGGCGGATTCGATCAGGCCAGAGCGTCTTGATCAACGGCGCGGCGGGCGGCGTGGGCACGTTTGCCGTGCAGCTCGCCAAGTCGTTCCATGCCGAAGTTACCGGGGTGTGCAGCACGCGAAACGTCGGGTTCGTTCGGTCGCTCGGTGCCGATCGGGTCGTCGACTACACGCACGAAGATTTCACGCATCGTCCGACGCGCTACGACGTCATCCTCGACTGCGTGGGCAACCACTCGTTTTCTGCGCGCCGGCGCGTGCTGACGCCGACTGGCGTGTGCGTCATGGTTGGCGGTCCCAACGAAGGCCAGTGGCTCGGACCGATGGCCGGGGTTCTCAAGGCGGCGCTGTTATCCCGCTTCACCCGCCAAAAGTTCGTCATGATTCTTGCGCAGTTGGGCAAAAACGAGGACCTCTCTCTCCTGCGCGATCTCCTGCGGACCCGCCAGGTGACCCCGGTCGTGGATCGATGCTATCCGTTGCACGAAGCCGCCGCGGCCATCCGGTATCTCGAAGCGGGTCATGCTCGCGGCAAAGTCGTGCTCGTGGTCGCAAACGGCTCCCCCGCGTGATCGCGGAGGACCTCGTTACGCCGCCCGCCCTCGGGCAACCGGTTGATCGCCGCCAGCAGCCGTCCCCGCGGGAAACACCCTAAATTTTCGCTTGCGCGCCCGGCGGGGATTCGGGAATCTGCCCCCTTGCGTCAGTGGACATCCGCCGGTTGCGGGTGCCCACCATGATTGGTCCCGCTCCGGCGGGATTGGAACGGTGACGCCGGCTCAGGCCCGCCTCGGCGGGTCGGGGCGGGCGTCTCGGGGCCCGCAAGGGCTCCCTACAATCGTGAATCCTAACCATAAAACCATGTCCACCACAGTCGTTAAACCCGAAATCATCGCAGAATACAAAACTCACGAGAAGGATACCGGTTCGTCCGAAGTCCAAGTCGCGTTGCTCACCGCCCGGATCAATCACCTGACCGAGCACCTGCGCACGCACCGCAAGGACTTCCATTCGCGCCGCGGACTCCTGCAGATGGCTTCCCGCCGTCGCAAGCTCCTCGACTATCTCAAACGGCACAACCTGCCCAAGTATACCGAGCTGCTGCAGAAGTTGAACCTTCGCAAATAACGCTTTTATCGCACGGGCGACCCGATCCGCGGGTCGCCCGTTGTCGTTACTGACACTCGCATCCAGACCGGGACATTTCCGTTTGCCGCCGCGACCGCCGCGCCGACGACGCCAAACGGAAATCTCTCGCGTCTGAACGAGGAGAAAAAGCGGGTTCGTGAAACCCAAACCCCGCGGCGGCTCCGTGCCGTCGCCGCGGCCGTCCCACGGCCGCCCCGAGTCCGTCATCAGTCGTGTGTCGCTGACCGTCCTCGTCTCATCCGCCGACACCACCGTCCGCATCCGAAATCGAAATGAATCAGAAACACAATGTCACCGTTCCCGGCCTCGGGATCACGTTCTCCACCGGCTCGATCGCCGCGCTCGCCAACGGCGCCGTCAACGTCTGCGTGGGTGAAACCAACGTCCTCGTCACCGCCTGCGTCGCGCAGACCATGCGCCCTGGTCAGGACTTCTTCCCACTCACCGTCGATTACCGCGACAAATACCACGCCGCCGGCCGCTTCCCCGGTGGTTACTTCAAGCGCGAGGGCCGTCCGTCCGAAAAGGAAATCCTCACCTCGCGCCTCTGCGACCGTCCCTGCCGTCCGCTCTTCCCCGAGGGCTTCCTGAACGAAGTCCAGATCATCGGCCAGCTCATGTCGGCCGACCAGCTCAACGACTCCGACATCCCGATGGTCAACGGCGCCAGCGCCGCCCTCGCCATCTCCGATATTCCGTGGAACGGGCCCATCGGCGCCATCCGTGTCGCGCAGATCGACGGCCAGTTCGTCGCCAACCCGACCATCGAGCAGATGTATTCCTCGACACTCGACCTCATCTACGTCGGCAACGAGAAGGACATGCTGATGATCGAGGGTTCCGCCGACCAGATCACCGAGGAGCGCTTCGTCGAGGCCCTCGCGTTCGGTCACCAGGCCATCCAGCCGATCATCGCGGCGATCAAGGAACTCGTCACGCTCGCCGGCAAGCCCAAGGCCACGTTCGCCCTCGTCGGCGCCACGCCCGCGGCCCGCGCCATCATCGAGCGTGTCGTCCCCGACACGCGTCTTGCCGAGGCCATCTTCGGCAAAGAGAAAGCCGCTCGCGGCGCCGCCGTCAAAGTCCTCAAGGACGAAGCCAAAGCCGCCCTCACAGCCGAACTCGGTGCCGACAAATTCACCGACATCGACCTCAACGTCGTTTTCGAGGACCTCCAATACAAGGCTTACCGCAAGACGATCCTCGAGCGCGGCGTTCGCGCCGACGGCCGCGATGCGAAGTCGATCCGCCCGCTCCAGGCCCAGGTCGGCGTCCTCCCGCGCGTGCACGGTTCCGCCATGTTCCAGCGCGGCGACACGCAGAACATCGCCATCACCACCCTCGGGCCGACCAAGGAAGCCCAGGACATGGATGGCCTCACCGGCGGCGCCACCTCGAAGAGCTTCATTCTTCACTACAACTTCCCGCCGTTCTCCGTCGGCGAAACCGGTCGCACCACCGGCCCCGGCCGCCGTGAAATCGGCCACGGCGCCCTCGCCGAGCGTTCGCTCGTCCCGGTGCTCCCGCCCGAGGATGTCTTCCCCTACTCCATCCGCGTCGTCTCCGAGATCATGGCCTCCAACGGCTCGACCTCGATGGCTTCCGTCTGCGGCGGCTGTCTCGCGCTCATGGATGCCGGCGTGCCGATCATCGCGCCTGTCGCCGGCATTTCCTGCGGCCTCATGACCGAGAACGGCCCCGACGGCTCGATCGTCAAGTGGACCACCATCACCGACATCCTCGGTGAGGAAGACCACTTCGGCGACATGGACTTCAAGCTCGCCGGCACGACCAAGGGCATCACCGGCTTCCAGCTCGACCTCAAGATTCACGGCCTGCCGTTCGAGATCGCCAAGACCGCGATCTTCCAGGCCCGCGACGCGCGCGTCGAGATCCTCAAGGTCATGCTCGGCTCGCTGCCCGCGCCCCGCGCCGACCTCAGCAAGTTCGCGCCCCGCATCCAGACGATCCAGATCGATCCCGAAAAGATCGGCCTGCTCATCGGGCCCGGCGGCAAGACGATCCGCCGCATCACGGAAACGACCGGTGCGCAGATCGACATCGCCGAGGACGACTCCGGCAAGGTGTTCGTTTACTCGAACAACGCCGACGCGATGAACCGCGCGATCGCCGAGATCGACGGCCTTTGTGGCGGCGGCTCCGGCCCTGGCGGCGGTGGCGGCGCCCCGATCGAGATGGGCAAGCTCTACAACGGCCGCGTCACCGGCATCAAGGACTTCGGCTGCTTCGTCGAGTGCACGCCCGGCAAGGAAGGCCTCTGCCACATCAGCGAGCTCGCCGATTTCCGCGTGCGCCGCACCGAGGACGTCGTCAAGATGGGCGACATGATCTGGGTGAAGTGCATCGGCATCGACGAGCGCTCCGGCAAGGTCCGCCTCTCGCGCAAGGCCGCGATGAAGGACATGGAAGGCCAGAAACAATCCGGCGAGCCCGCCCCGACTGAAGCGCCCGCCCAGTCGTAAGTCCCGCCACCCGGCCCTCTCCAAAGCCGCGACGAAACTCGCGGCTTTTTTATTTTCAACCCGCTTAACGCATCTACGTTCGTCTTGGTGTCCACTCCCGAACACAAAGCGCTTCGTCCGATCGCCCTCCTGGAGGCGTTCAAGGGCGCGATCGTCCTCGCGGCTGGCTTCGGCCTGCTGAGTTTCCTCGGCCGCGATGTCGATGCCGCCGCCGAACGCCTGATCTACCGGCTGCACCTCAACCCGGCCCATCACTACCCGCAGATTTTCCTCCAGGCGATGGCCGACGTCACCAACGCCCGTCTGTGGCTGCTGGCCGGTTTCGCCGCACTTTATGCCACGGTCCGGTTCGTCGAGGCCTACGGTCTCTGGCACGCCCGCCGGTGGGCCGAGTGGCTCGCCGCGCTCGGCGGCTTCATTTACGTGCCGGTGGAAATCTATGAGATCGCCCGCCGGTTTACCTGGATCAAAGTCACCGCCCTCGGTCTCAACGTCGCCGTCGTCGCCTATATGCTCTGGCTCCTGACCGAGTCGCGGCGTCTTCGCTCCGTTCCCGCGAAAATGCCTGACAGGCCGGACGATTCTCCAAGAGTCAACCCTTCATGAACCTTCTGGTCACGAACGACGACGGCATCGAAAGCACTTTCCTCCACGAACTCGTCCACGCGCTCCGCGCCGCCGGCCACCAGCTTTTTGTGGTGGCGCCCAAGCGCGAACAAAGCTGGATCGGCGCCGCCAAGTCCCGCAATCGCCCCGTCCACGCCACCGCCGCCGAACGCGGCTTCGGCTGCCCTACGTGGATCGTCGACGGCACGCCAAGCGACGGCGTCAACATCGCCCTCGATCACCTGCTGCCCCGCGATACGCGCCTCGATGCCGTGGTCAGCGGCATCAACGTCGGCCTCAACACCACCCTCGGATTCATCATCGCCAGCGGGACCGTCGCCGGCGCCTGGGAGGGCGCGCTCCACGGCCTCCCGGCGATCGCGTTCTCGCAGGATCTCACGACCGAGATCTACGACCACCTCAAGGCGTCCGGCGACGTCCCCGACGCCAGCTTGCTCGCCATCCTCAAGATTTCCGCGCAACACGCCGCGCGGCTGACGCCCGGCCTCGTCGCCGCCACGCCGGCGCATAGCTTCATCGTGCACAACGTGAATTTCCCGCTCTCGTGCCACCCCGGTTCCGGGGTGCGTCGCACCGTTCCGGCCCAAGTCGTCGTGCCGCGGCTCTTCACGCCCGCGGCGGACGACGGCACGCATCGTCTCGTCTTCCGCCTCGGCGAAGATCATTCGCCCGCCGGGCTGCTGACCGATCGCGCCGCCCTCGAGGACGGCTGCATCAGCCATTCGGTTCTCGACTACCGGAAACTCGGCACCTGACGCGCCGCGTCATTTCGGCGGCTCGGGCGGCGGATCCGCGCTGTAAACCACGCCGTCGCGAAACACGACCTCGCGTTCGTCGACGGGCGTGCGGGAAACCGGATAAGGCGACATTCCCGTGCCGCCCATCCCGCCGCCGATTCCCACTCCCGTCCCCATTCCGATGCCGGTGCCTCCGGTGCCGATACCGATGTTGCCACTGCCGCCGATCGGCACCCCGATGCCGACGCTCGGCGGAATGATGCCGATGCCGCCCCCGCGGCCGGGTGCCAGCACGATTCCACCACCGGTCGTCCCCGGATAGCCCGCCGGATAGCCACCCATGCCCGGCGGGTAGCCCCCCATCATGGGATCGTCCACCGTCTCGCCGCCCGTGCGATAAATCCAAATCTCATCCTGGCCGGTATTCGGCGTGCCCGAGCGCGTCACGACCTCCGTCGGCTTCCCCAACGCCATCTTCACCATCTCGGGCGTCATCCCGGGCTCCGCTTTCCCATCAAGCACCGCCTGCCGCATCTCCAGCGGCCATTGCTCGTAGATATCGCGATTCGAGTCGATGCGCGACATCTGCGGCGACGAACAACCGGCGAGCCCGCCGGCCGCGACCAGAGCTGAGCACCATGGCCAAAAATGTCTCATCTCGGGCGCCATCATACACCAAACCGCGTGCTCGTAAAGAATCGCGTGACAAAATATCCTCGTTCCCTCTCCTACCACCCATGGCCGCCCCGCTCCCGCCTCCCGTCACACTCCCGGGCACCCGCCTGGCGGTGTCCCCGCTCTGTCTCGGCGGCGTGCCGTTCGGCCTCACGCTCACCGAGTCGGAGACTTTCGCATTGCTCGACCGGTTCGTGGAACTGGGCGGAAATTTCGTCGATACCGCCCGCATTTATTCCGACTGGGAGCCCGGCGAAAAACGCCGCAGCGAACGCATCCTCGGCGACTGGTTGAAAGCCCGCGGCAACCGCGACCGGATCGTCGTCGCCACCAAGGGCGCCCATCCCCTCATCGAGTCGCTCACCGTCCCGCATTCCGCCGCCGCCGAGATTCGCGACGACCTCGAGGGCAGCCTCCGCACGCTGCGCACCGACGTGGTCGATCTCTACTGGCTGCATCGCGACGATCCCGCGCGGCCGGTCGAACATTTCATCGACCTGCTCAATGTCTTCCTGCGTGAGGGAAAAATCCGCGCGTTCGGCGCCTCGAACTGGACCGCCGCGCGCCTGCGCGCCGCCAACGCCCATGCCCGCGCCTCCGGCCAGGAGGGCTTCTCCGTCAACCAGCCGTTCTGGAGCCTCGGCTGCCAGCAGTCGCGGCCGCCGCCGTTTACCGGCTACGTGAAGTTCGACGCCGATCTCCTCCGCTTCCACTGCGAAACCGGCCTCGCCGTCGTGCCCTACACTTCGCAAGCCAATGGATTTTTTTCCAAGCTCGCACTGCCCAAGGACCGCCAGCCGGCCAGCCTCGCACAACACGACTACCACACGCCGCCCAACCTTGCCGCCGGCAAGGTCGTCGTCGAACTCGCGGCGGCAAAAAACGTCGCGCCGAGCGCCATCGTGCTCGCCTATCTCTGGTCGCGCCCGTTTCCGGTCGTCCCGATCATCGGCTCGCGCACGCCGGAGCAGTTGGAAGACAGTTTTGCCGCGCTGCCCGTGCGCCTGGCCGAGAACGAGCTGCGGCGCCTCGAACTCGCCTCCGCTTCCGGCCTCGCGCCTTGATTGCCTGCAACCACACCGGGCTCGACTACCCGGCGTCCATCATGGCTTAAACGGTCCCGTGCAAACCGATCCCAAGCAAGGCGAACGCGAATACTTTGCCCGGATCGGGCCCGCCGGCATCGCCCACTCGACCGGCAAGCCGTTCACCGACGACCACTGCGAGGTCAACCTCGCCAACATGACGGCGCTGTTCCACCTCCTCCACTCGCCGCCGCAGCGCGTCGTCGAATTCGGCTGCGGCGTCGGCTGGCTCTCGCTCTTCCTCGCCCGCCGTGGCTACGCCGTCACCGGCGTCGACATTTCGCCCGACGCCATCGCGGCAGCCTGCGCCCAGCGCGATGCGCAGCGCGTGGCCGGCGCCACTTTCGTCGTCGCCGACTACGAGGAATTCGCCGCGCCACAGCCGTTCGACTGCGCGTTGTTCTACGACTCGCTCCACCATGCCGAGGACGAACGCGCGGCGTTGCGCTGCGCCCACCGCTCGCTCCGCGACGGCGGCATGTTGATCGCCTTCGAGCCCGGCTACGGCCACAGCGAAACGGACGCATCGGTCCGCGCTGTCCGCGAATATGGCGTCCACGAAAAGGACATGCCGGCTGGTTACATCGTCCGGCTCGGGCGCGAGGCGGGCTTCCGTCGCCATGTTTTTCTTCCCCGACCGCATGACGTCGTCCGCCGGCTCTACCGGCCGGCCTACGGTCGCGCCACGGGCCAGGCCGATGTTTTTTTCCGCTACGTGCTCGGTAAATTGCGGCTCATCCGGTTCATGGCCCACCATCGGCGCAAGGCGCCCTTCGTCGTCCTGTGGAAATAGCCGTCTTCGCCGTGGCCCGCGGCGGATCCGTCCGACGGTCCACGTCCCGCTTGCGCCCGGCGCGCGGCGCGCTTTGCTCCGTGCTCCCATGATCGAAGTCTCGCACCTCACGCGCGTGTTCCGCACCTACAAGAAGCGCCCGGGCTTCTGGGGTGGCGTGAGGGGCATCTTCCATCGCGAGTTCGAGGAAATCGCCGCGGCCCGCGACGTGTCGTTCACGATCGCCGAGGGCGGGTTCGTCGGCTTCCTCGGGCCCAACGGCGCGGGCAAGACCACCACCCTCAAGATGCTCTCGGGCCTCATTTACCCGACCAGCGGCACCGCGCGCGTTGCCGGTTACGATCCCACCAAGCGCGAAAATGCCTATCGCCGCCTTTTCGCGCTCGTGCTCGGCCAGAAAAACCAACTCTGGTGGGACCTCCCGGCGATCGAATCGTTCAACCTCTTCCGCGCCATCTACGGCATTCCGCCCGACCAGTTCCAGGCGACCCTCGATGAACTCGTCGACCTGCTCGATGTCCGCGCCAAGCTCAACGTGATGGTGCGCGAGCTCTCGCTCGGCGAGCGGATGAAGATGGAGCTCATCGCCGCCCTGCTCCACCGGCCGCGCGTCCTCTTTCTCGACGAGCCGACCATCGGCCTCGACGTCGTCTCGCAGCGCGCCGTGCGCCAGTTCCTCCGCGAATACAACCGCCGCCACCGCGTCACGATCCTCCTCACCAGCCACTATATGGCCGACATCAAGGAACTCTGCGAACGCGTCATCGTGATTCACAAGGGCGTGAAAATCTACGACGGCGCGCTCGACCGCCTCGAAAACGCGGGCGGCGCGCGCAAGAAGATCATCACCTTCCTGCCCGGGCCCGGCGCCGCGTTTCCCGACTCGTGGCAGTCGCGCCACGGCGAGACCAAGCGCGCCGAGGACGGCAAGTTCACCCTCTGCGTGCCGGGGGAGAACGTCGTCGCCGTCTCGCAGGAGATTCTCCACACCGGCCCCGTCGCCGACATCACGATCGAGGACATCCCGCTCGAGGATGTCATCGCCGAGCTCTTCACGGCCCAGGCGTGAACCAGGACTAAACGTCCGGCCAGCGCCACGCGCCGCCGACGAGCCCGCGCATCAGCTCGCGGCAGGTCGCCGCACTTTTCGCCGCGGCCGCGTGGAGGGCGGCCGGCGCGCACGTGGCGTCCACGGTCACCGCCGCCAGGTCCGCGGCCGCCGCCACCCGCTCGATCCGCCGGGCTTCCGGAAAACTGCGCTCGCCGCGCCGCAGCTTGAGTTCGTGCAGCAGTCGGAAATTCGTCTCGGCCAGTTCGCGATGGAGCACGCGCTGGGCGGCCGTCAGCTCGCCGCGCTCGAGCTTGCGCCTCACCCAGACCCAGTCGCAGACGAAACCGTCGGCCAGCGCGCGCGCCGCCGCATCGTCGAGCCTCGGATCGGGCACCTCCGCCACGATCTGACGATAAAATGGTTCCCAGGCCTCCGCGCCGTGGAGGAAACGCCAGCCGGGCCGGATCACGATCGCGAGGCTCTGCAACTGGCGCCGGACTTCACCCGCGCTCCGGTGCTGACCTCCCTCGGTCGCCTGCCGCAATTGTCCCAGGCGCCCCGCCGGCAGGATGACAAAATCCGCCTCGCCCTCCGCGAAGACCGCATTGATTTTCGGGACATCGCCGAGTCGCGCCTCCCGCAGCGCGTAGGCGCGCAGCGTGCCGCCCTCCAATCCGCGCGTCCACGCGGAATCGAAAAACATCTCGGGCCGCGAGGTAACGATTTGAAAATCCCAGTCGGATTGCGCGTCCGCGCGCCACACCGCATCGTCCGCCTCGCGGGTTTGCGACCCAATCAGCACCAGGGCCTCCATCGTCGGCTCGCGGCCGGCCCACGCCGCCACCATCTCGGCAAAATTGCGCACGGGGCTCACAACCGCCGCACCGAAATCAGGATCTCGGTCCCCTCCAGGCCCGGTCCCGCGTGGATTTCGCCATGGTGAAGCCGGAGGATTTCCTTCGCCAGGAACACGCCGAGGCGCCCGAGGTTCGGCACCTCGCCCTCGGACGGCTCCGGCAGGATGCCCTCGAGCTCGAGCGTTTTTCCTTTCAGCGACAGCAGCGCCGTGAGTTCCGCGCCGACGCCGGTCGAGCGCACCTGCAACGTCAGCTCGCGCGCGCCGAGTTCGCCCCGGTTCTCCGTGACCGTGCGGATCAGGGAACGCACGGCAAAATCGAGCAGCTTCTTGTTCGCCGACAGCACCACGGCGTCGGGACCGACCTCGACCCGCAACCCGAGCGAATGTCCGATCGAGTGCGCCAGCTCGCGCATGTCGACGAGTTCGCTTTCCGCCTCGTGCAGCGTCTGCATCAGCGCGAGATGGTCGTTGAGCGCCTCTAGTTTGACGACGTCGCTCTTGACCGTCTCGATGATCGCTGCCGGCAGCGGCTGCTCCGGCGTGCTGAAGCGGAAGGTCGCGAGCGACACGAGCGCGTTGCCCAGCTCGTGGCTCAACGTGAGGCCCAGTTCGCGCAACACCCCGCGCCGTCCCGCCCGCTGGCGGGCCGCGGCGTCGTGCACTTCCGCGCTCGCCTCCTGCCAGCACGCCCACACGCCGCCGGTCTCCGCCACGATCCCCGCGCTGGCGCGAAACGGCTGGCCCTCGCTGGGCATCACCCGCGAAACTTCGCGCGTCCGGCGCGCCTGGCCGATGATGTCGCGCACGACGAGCGGCACATTGCGCGGCGCGTTCTCGTCGGCCCCGAGCACCAGCGTGCCCGGCAGGTATTTCGCCCCGAGGCTGGCCTGGTCGGCGAGATGGTTCAGCCGGCTGAAATGGGCCGCCTTCGCCAGAAAATGACGCAACAACCGCGCAAAAAACACCGCGCGTGCCCGGTCGCTCTCATCGTAAGGCTGGCCGTCGTCCCGCACCCCGAGCGCGATGAGCCCGAGCAGCCGCCCGTTATCGTGCACCGGCACCAGCAGGCGCGCCCCCCAGAGCGCGAGGCGGTTGCGCACCGCGAGCTCGGCCACCGGGTCCGCCGGGCCGTCCCAGTTCGTGCCGTCGATCACCGCCGGGTGATGCTCGAAAAAATCCACCAGCGGATCGTCGATGGCAAAAAACGAAGTGCCCCGGTCCGCCCGGAACCCATCGGCCTCACGCAGGAAAAAAACGGTGTGCGAGGCGCGCAGGAGATGTCGCGACGCCCGCCGGAACTCCGCGATGAGCCGGTCGCGGGTGTCGAGGTTCTCCACCGCGCCTTCCAGGAAATCCCACAGCTCGGCGGAATCCGTGGGCGCCGGGCGGGAGGTCGCGCGCACCGGCTCGGCCCGGCGGTTTTTTTCCGCGAACATCTCGATCAGCGACTGTTTTTCCGCGACTTCCTCGACGAGCGGCAACAGCTCGCGCAACCGCGATGTGCTTTCCTCGTAGGAGAGGTAAATTTTTGCCCGCCCCGCCATCCGCGCCTGCTCGAACGGCAGGCTGCGGGGCTCGCCCACGTAGATCGTCGGGCAGCGCGCGAGCGAAGGCGGCAGCGAAGCCTCGGCGGTCGCATCCAGCACGACCACCGCGGCAAACCCCGGCGCCGTGCCCCCGCCCGGAAAAGTCTGGGCCGCCAGTCGCAGCCCCATCCGGCCTGCCGGCAGCTGGCGTTCCCACGCTTCCGCCAGCGCAGTGTCGGTCGTCGCGAGGATTACGAGGGTTGGCATGGAAAGGTCACCCGAAAAGTCGCTCCACTTCCCGGGACGGGGGGGTCGACCGAGATGGAAGCGTTCAGATTCGCGAGGATATCGCTGCAAATCGCAAGCCCGAGTCCAAAGCCCGACGACTTGGTCGTCTGGAACGGCTGGAAGATCCGGGCGCGAATCTCCGCCGCGATGCCGGGCCCGCTGTCCGCCACGGCCATCTCGAGGCCGGTGGAGGTGTTACGCGTCGAGATTTTCACCCACCGTTCGTTTGCCTGGCTCTCGATGGCCTGGATCGCGTTGAAACAAAGGTTGAGCATCACCTGCTTCGCCGCCGACGGATCGGTGAACGCCCGGTCCGGCGCCGCCCGGAAATCCGTCAGGAACTGGATGTTCTTGTCCGTCGCCTTCGCGGCCACGAGGTCGAGGCTGGACTGCAGCACCGGATGGAGCTCGATCATGTTCGCCAGGTAAACCCGGGGCGACGCCAGATCGAGCAGTTGCTCGGTCAGCCGGTCGATGCGGTTCACCTCATCGCCGATCAACCGGAAGAATTTCTCGCGAAACGCCGCGTCCTGATGGTGCTGCGGCAGGAGCTGGACGAAGGTCTTGATCGTGACCAGCGGGTTCCGGATCTCGTGCGCCAGGCTGGCCCCGAGCAGTCCCACGGTCGCCAGCTGCTCGGCATGCTGCGCCTTCACCGAGAAATGCGCCCGCTCCAGCGCGCTCTCGATGATCGAAGCCAGTTCCATCAGCTGCGTGACCTGCGGGTAGGTGAACGGCCGCCGCGACGCCGCGTGACCGACGCCGATCAGGGCGGTGAGCGTGGGCCCTTCGCCGATCACCAGCACCCCCAGCCCCTGCGCGGTGAGGAATTCGCCGAGCGCCTGGCGGACGGGCGTCGGTCGTTCGCGTGCGAGTCGTTCCGGCGTCGCCCACCGCAGCTGTCGCATCGCCTTGGCCACGGCGCTGTCTTCCGGCAGCTCGACCCCGCTGCCGCGCAACGAATCCTTCGCTCCCGACAGCACCAGGGCGTGATCGCTCTGGCCCCATCCCTTCAACACCGCCAGAAAAGCGCGTTCGAGATCCTCCACGCGGGTTTCCCGCCGCGCCGCCGCGAACGCCGCCTGCCGGGCCGCCGTGGCCTGCGGGTAAAAACGAAACACCCGGTCCAGCCAGTTGCTCAGCGCCCAGGCGGTCCACAAGGCCAGCGCGGTCGTCGTGAGAATGTCGAACGGCGTGGGCAGCACCGAGCGCAACGCCCATTCCACCGTCACCGCGACCGCCGCCGTCAAGCCAACCAGCAGCACTTTCTCGACCGCCACCAGGAGGACCTGGCGCGCGTCGAAGATGCGATACGTCGTGATGGCGACCGCCGTCGCCGTGAAGAAAACCAGGATGACCAGCGGCTGCAGGCGGATGTAGCGCGAATCGTGCGTGACCGCGCTCACGGCCATGAGCGCCAGCACGGTCGCGGCGATGCTGCAGCCGCCGAGCAGCCACGTTTGCAGCTCGATCCGCCGGCCGCCCTCCAGGCGCCGGATCGTCCGCAACGCATCCGCGATCAGATACCCATACAAACTGAGATCGACGACGATGTAGGCGTAGTAGCCCCACCCGAACACGCGGTTCTTGTCCGTCGAGTGCGACGGGATGAAATGCTCCGTGAAACAGATCACGGTGAGGGCACTCGAGATCGCGAGCCAGAACCCAAACTGCACCAGCCACCGGCGCCGCGCCCGCTGCATCCCCGCGGCGATGGTTTCGTTCACGATCCAAAAATGCATGGGCACGGAGCCCCCCACGGCACTCGCCATCTTCACCCAGAACAAGCCCTGCGCGGATCCCGGCGGGAAGGTCGTCGCGAGGTGCAGGCAACCGAGCCAGCACGCGATGTGGACCGAGCAGGTGAAGACCACCCGGTTGACCAGCCGGCTGGGATTCGACCACAAGATCGCGGCGCCAACCACGACGACCGCGACGGAAGCCAACAGGGCGAGCGAAATCAGCATCGTTCGAGAATCATGCAACTGTTCACGTTGCCCACACCATGGGCATTGACGAGAGTGACCGCGTGGTCAACCGCGCGCGGACGACCGTGGACATTGAACGCGCAGGCCGGGTCGGGATACTGCCAGTTGACCGTGGCGGGCACGACCCCGTGACGTTGCGCCAGCGCCGCCACCCCGATCTGGATCGCCGGTGCCGCGCCGAGCGCGCTGCCGATCGCGCCCTTGATCGAAAGCACGGGAATCTCCCCGAGCATCCCGCCAAACACGCGGCGCATGGCGTCCGACTCGCCCGCGTCGATCTGGCGGTGGCCCGGCCCCCACGCGTTGATCGCATCCACCCGCTCGGCTTTCATCCGCGAATCGGCCAGGGCGAGGTTCGCCGCCTCCACCAGGCCGCCGCAAACCTCGCCCACGGGGTCGTTCGCGAACGCATACCCCGAGACAAAACTATAACCCGGCCGCGGACTCGATTCCGCCTCGAGCACGAACATGCACGCGCCCTCGCTGACCACGCCGGTGGTCCGCCACAAATCGAACGGACGGGCGAGCCGCTCCGGCGTCTCCACGGTCGGCGGGGTCAAGCCCGCCGCCCGCAGCTCGAGCAGCGGGCACCGGTGCAGCGGCGCTTCCGTGCCGCCGCAAATCGCGATCTCGGCCTCGCCCCGCGCAATCACCCCCGCCGCATAACCGATCGCATCGAGGCCGGAACAACACGAATTCTGCAGCGTCATCGTCCGGGGGGCGATGTTCAGGGCGCGGCTCACGGCCTCCGTGACGTTCGCGTTGGTCGTCGTGAAGATCGTCCGCGGCAGCGCCGCCTGCGGCCCCCGGGAGTAGACGGCGTAGGTGGAGTTCGAGATGCCGCCAAAATCCATCAGCGAGGACCCGGTCACGACCAGGCAATCGCGCGTCTCCAGCTCCGTCTCCGTGAGCCCCGAATCCTGCAGCGCCAGCACGGCCCCGGCCACGGCAAATTGCGTGTGCCGGCCAATGCCTTTCGGCAGCCGGTCCCGGTCCACGAATTTCGCCACGTTGAACCGGTCGATATGCGCGGCCACCAACGGCCCGTATTCCTCGCCCAGCTTTTCAAACCGCCGGACGTAACTCACCGGCTCGAGAATACCCTGCCAGAATGCCTCCCGTCCGACTCCTGCCGGCGTGACCGGCCCGACGCCCGTGATTTTTACCCGGCGCCGCTTCATCCCTGCGGCGCCGCGGGAAACACCAGCCGCACGGTCGTGCCACGGCCCGGTGACGACTCCACGCCGAACGTTGCCCCGTGCGTTCCGGCGAGATGACGGCAGATGCTCAGGCCCAGCCCGGTGCCGTTCGTCTTGCTGCTGAAGCCGCCATGCAGCGCGCGTTTGAGGCGGTCGGGCTCCATGCCCGCGCCGTTGTCGGCCGCCGTCATTTCGATGTGCATCTCGTGCCGGACGAATGTCACGGTCAGCCGCGTGGCGCCGGCCTCGAGGGAATTCTTGAACAGGTTCTGCAGGACGCGCATCAGCTCGAACTTCGAGCCCCGCACCGGCGCCTCCGGCAAACCGGCGCACTGGATGGCCACGTTGCCGAAAAAGATCACCTGCCGCACCTCGTGCACCACCTGCACCAGGTCCACCTTCGTGAACTCGGGCGCCTGCTTCGCCGCCATCCGCCAGTTCTCGGACAGGTGGTGGCAATACTCGGCCGCGCGCTCGACCATCCCGGCGTATTCGAGCAGTTTCTTCGCCATCTCGGGATCCCGCTGCCCCAGCATTCGCGCCTCCTCCGCCAGCAGCGCCGCATAGCCGATCACCACGGTCAGCGGGTTGTTGAGGTCGTGCACCAGCTCGACCGACGCCCGCGCCTGCCAGATTTGCGGCTCGTTGTGCTCGATCTCGCGCTTGAGCGCGGCATTGAGCTCCAACGCGTCGCGGGTCAGACCCGCCTGCGCGCGCCGCAGCCGCGTGGCCTGCGCCTGCTTCCGCACCGCGTCGATCAATTCCGGAATGTCCGGCGGCTTGCGCAGGTATTGGTTCGCACCCGCCACCATCGCCTGCTGCGCCGTGAGAAGCGTGCCGTAACCCGTCAGCATGATCACCGACACGTGCGGGTCGATCTTGCGCATCTCCTCGAGCGCGCGGATGCCGTCCATTTCCGGCATGCGAATGTCGAGCACGACGGCCGAATATTGCCGCGCCTGGATCTTCGCAAGCGCCTCCTTCGCCCGTTCCGCGGTGTCCACCGCGAATTCCGCGGCCAGGCTGAAGGCGATCGACTCGCGCGGGCCGTATTCGTCGTCGACGACGAGCACGGGCGGCTTCTCTGCGACGTTCGGGACGGGCGCGGCGGGGATTTTGGCGGTCAACATTGCGGCGGGCGGCTGAGCGGAAGTTGAAGTTGGTTGCCGGGATAAGCCGTGAAACACCTCCGTGTTTGCAGAGCGCAATCTGGCCTGTCAAGGCACGCATCCGGGATTGATTTGCGGCGGCTCCGCCCCGACCATCTTTACGTGTCTTTTACCGTCGTCGCCGTCCTCGCCGCCGCGTTCGCCGGCCTCCTCGTTTGGCTCTTCCTGCGCCCGCGCCTCGAGGAAAATGCCCGCCTCGCCGCCGAACTCGCCTCGCTCCGCGCCGAGGCCGCCCGCCTCTCGACGCTCAACACCCGGCTCGCCACGCAGCTCGACGCCGAGCGCACCGCGCACGACCGCCTGACGAACGAATTCAAGGCGCTCTCCGCCGACGCGCTCCGCGTCAATCGCACCGATTTTCTCGAGCAAGCCAGGCTGGCTTTCGCGCAACTTCACCAACAGTCGGCCGGCGATCTCGAGCAGCGCAAGCAGGCGATCGACGCACTCGTGAAGCCGCTCCGCGAATCCCTCGAAAAAGTGGACGGCAAGATCGCCGAGATCGAGAAAGCCCGCGCCTCCGCCTACGGCGCGCTCGGCGAACAACTCAAGGCGCTCAGCACCGCGCAACTTCAGTTGCAGGGCGAAGCTGCGCGGCTCTCGACCGCGCTGCGCTCGACGACCTACGCCGGCAGCTGGGGTGAGTTGCAGCTCCGCCGCGTGGTCGAGATGGCCGACATGCTCCCCTATTGTGATTTCACCGAACAGGAATCTGCCGGCGGCCTTCGCGCCGACCTCGTGGTCCGGCTGCCCGGCGGCCAGCGCATCGTGGTCGATGCGAAGACGCCTCTCGAGTCCTTCCGCGCCGCCGGCGACACTACCGACGAAAACCTGCGCGCGGCGCGCCTCGTCGAGCACGCGCAGAAGGTCCGCGGGCACATCGATGCCCTCGGCGCCAAGAACTACTGGGAGCAGTTCCAGCCCGCGCCCGAGTTCGTCGTGCTCTTCCTGCCCGGCGATCATTTTCTCACCGCCGCGCTTCAGGCCGACACCACGCTGATGGATCGCGCCCTCTCGCGCCGCGTGCTCCTCGCCACCCCCACCACGCTGATCGCGTTGCTCAAAGCCGCCGCCTACGGCTGGCGCCAGGAATCGGTCTCGAAAAACGCCGACGAGATCAGCGCGCTCGGCCGGCAGCTCCACGACCGGGTTTCCACGTTCGCCGAAAACCTCGACAAGGTGGGCCGCGGCCTCGACGCCGCCGTCAAGGGCTACAACACCGCGGTCGGCTCCTTCGAGGGCATGTTGCTCCCCGGCGCCCGCAAACTCGCCGAACTGGGCGCCAAGGGCGCGAAGGATCTGGATGCGCCCGGCACCATCGACACCGCTGCGCGCGGCGTCGTGAAAAAATCGTAGGGCTGGCCTCCGCCCGCTCCCGGCACGATGGCGCCATACCCGCCAAACCTCGACGGCACCTGGGAGATGATTCGCGCCGAACTCGGCGGCGAAGACTCCCCCGACCTTCTCGCCCTCCGCGTCGAGCTCGAACTCGCCGGCGGCGCCTACACCGTGCGCTTTGCCGGCCAGGTCGCCGACCGCGGGACCTATGCGTGCGACGCCGCCTGCGTTCCCGCGACACTCGTCATTTCGGGAGTCGCGGGTCCGAACGCCGGCCGCCTGATCCCGTGTATTTATCAACTCGCCGGCGACCGCCTGCGGGTCTGCTACGGTCTCGACGGTGCGGCACCCGCCGCCTTCGCCACCGCCGCCGGCACGCAGCAGTATCTCGCTACTTACCGACGCAAGCATGGGTAGTGCCGCTCGCTTCCTCCTTAAAAGGTGAAGCGGCACGCAGGCGCGTCGCCGTCCGAACGCGGCTCGTTTCAGGAAACCGCACGAAAATAAAGATTCTCCTTGGCAACTTGAGATCGAGTCGCAACCTAGCCGCACTTGCCACGGTGGATTGACGCGCGAGACGCCGCACCACCAGTCGGATTGATGCGAGTGATTCGCGCGCCGAACGCAGGGATCGATGCCGGTGATCGGCGCGCCCCCGCAAGTTCCGAGAGTCCGATGTCTTCCACGCGCTCCAGCGCGTCCAATTTCGACCTGAGAGATTTCCTTACTCACAATGCGCCACGACTCCAATTCCCTCCTGCTGCCGACGCATGCTACCGTCGCGATGAAAGTTTCGTTGTCTCGCTGACACCAACCTCCGCCTTTTCTCCTTCGCGATGTTCGCCTCTCCCTGTTCCCTGCGCTCGACCCAATGCGCCACGCTGATTGCGCTGGCCGCGGCGGCTGGAATCTCGCGCTTCGAACCGGCGCCGGCCAAGCCCTCCGCCCCACAGGCGATCGGCGCGAGTCAAACCGTCGTGGTCTCCACCCCGATTTTTCGCCTGCGCTTTTATCCCGCGGCCATGCAGGCACTCGCGCCGCCGGTGCACATTTTGCGCGGAATTTACGACTTCGAGCGTGGGCTGACGACCGGATTCGCCTCCCTTGACTTCACGGCTCTGGCTCCGGCCGAAATGCGACCGCCGGTCGATCCAGCCGCAGAAGCGCCCGTGACTTTCGTCGCGCCCACGGCGCCCGCCCTTTCCACCCGCAAGCACTCCCATCCCTATGCTGTCGGCCCTCCGACCGGCGGGATCGAGCAACCACTTCGCGCGGCCGGCACTGCGGTGCCCGGCGATTCCTCCGCGCGTCGCAGTCAGGTTCCGCGAATCGCCCGTGTTTTTCTTTCCTTTTCGAGTGCGCGATTGATGCGACTCACCGTCTCCGGCCTGAAAGCCATCGAGTCCGATGCCTCCCCGAAGTTCCGCCCTGCGCGGCGAACCGGGAGATCTTCCCCGCCCGATCCGCGCGGCCGCTCTGCGCGCCCGGGGCGCCGCGGCTTTTCCCGCCTCGCCTGACGCTCTTTTTCAAACTTCCCATCCCATGAAAACAACCATCCGTCCCTCCGATTCCATCGCCGCCACCGGCCCGCACCGCGCTTCCGCGCCATCATCCGTCGCCGCCCTCACCGCACTGCTTGTGGCGAAAAGTCTCGCGCCCAACGCGCTCGCCGACGTCGCCGCCACGCCCACCGCGCCTTCGGCCACCAAGCCCGACGAACCCACGGTGCTCGATCCGGTGGTGATCGCGGACACGAAGACCCAGCATCTGTCCTCGCCCAAATTCGCCGTGCCGCTCCGCGACCTGCCGCAGACCGTCGCCGTCATCCCGAGCGAAGTTTTCCTGCAACAGGGCGCCGCCACGCTGAGCGATGTCCTGCGCAACACTTCCGGCATCACCTTCGCCGCCGGCGAGGGCGGCAGCGCCGCCGCCACGTCCGGCGACGCGTTCTACCTGCGCGGATTCGACACCTCCAACAACATCTTCGTCGACGGCGTGCGCGATGTCGGCGCTTACAGTCGCGATGTCTACAATCTCGATCAGGTCGAGGTCGCAAAGGGCCCCGCCGGCGCCGATATCGGTCGCGGCGGCGCCTCGGGCTACGTCAACGTCACGACCAAGGTTCCCCGCCTGGAAAATCTGGTCGCGGGCGAGGTGAGCTATGGCCTCGACGAACAAACTTCCGGCAGTCGCCGCCGCACCACGCTCGACATCGACGAGCCGCTCGAAAACTTCCCTGTCACGGGCACCGCGGTCCGCGTCAATGCCCTCTGGCAGGACAACGATTCCGTCGCCCGCGACTACGCCGAAAACAAAAGCTGGGCCATCGCGCCCTCGCTCGCCCTCGGCCTCGGCACTCCGACGCGCGCGACGTTTGCGTATCAACACACCGAGCAAAACAACCTCCCCGATTACGGTCTGCCGACCGCGCAACTGCCCGGCTACATCTCGCCCGTTCCCGTGCCGCCAGTGCCGCGCAGCACGTTCTTCGGCTTCACCGCCGACTCCGACCAAGTGCACAGCGACTCCGCCACCGCGCGCCTTGAACACGACCTCAACGCCGATCTGAAGCTCTCCAACCAGACCCGCTACAGCGCAAATCAACGCGAGGCTTCTGTCACCACGCCCGGCCAGAATGGCACCGCCTACACGCCCGCCACCGGGCTGCTCATCCGCAGTCGCCAGGCCAACAAGCGCGATACGAGCATCCTTTCCAACCAGACCAACCTCTCCGCCAACTTCACCACCGGCCGGCTCACGCACAACCTGACCGGAGGACTCGAACTCTCGCGCGAGACGGCCTCCAGTCCCGCGTTCACCGGCGTCACGTTGCCGGCGATCCTGATCACGAACTCCGATCCCACGGCCGCGCCCGCGCTCACGCCGTTCCGCAGCGGCGCCTATACCGACGTCGTCACGAAGACCGCGGCGCTCTACGCGTTCGACACCGTTCACTTCAGCGAACACTGGCAGGCCGACGCCAGCGTCCGCGCCGACCGCTACCACACGCACTACCTCAGTGTCGCCGCCACCGGTGTGCCGTCCGTCGTCGATGCCCAGCACGGTCTCGTCAGCTGGAAGACCGGCCTTGTCTTCAAGCCCGTCGCCGCCGGCAGCCTTTACGCCGCCTATGCCGTTTCGCTCACGCCGCCCGGCACCGACTTCACCTTGTCGAGCGCCACGGGCAACCAGAACAACCCCGACACCGATCCGCAGCAGACCTCAAACCTCGAGCTCGGCGTGAAATGGGACTTCAACCACGGCCGGCTCTCCACCACCGCCGCGATCTTCAAGACGGTGAACGACAAGACCGTTTACACCGATCCAGTGCTCGGCGCGGTTCCCGCCGGCAAGCAGACTGTGAAAGGCTTCGAGCTCGGCGCCACCCGCCGCATCACCGACCACTGGCTGATCCTCGCCAACGTCTCGTTCCTCGACAGCGAGATCGACTCCGGCACGACTTCCGGCGGCAACACCGCCGGCTCCGCCCTGCCGCTGATCCCGAAGTGGTCTGGCAATCTCTACACGAGCTACCACTTCCATTCGGGTCTCCTCCTCGGCGGCGGCGGCCAATACTCCGCCGAGGTCGCGCGCCGCGACAACAACACGCCGTCCGTCCCGCGCACTTCCCCGGCCTACTGGCTGTTCAACGCCATGGTGAGCTATCCCCTCACCAAGCACGTCTCCCTTCGCTTCAACGTGAACAACCTCTTCGACCGGAAATTCGTGCAGGCCGCCAACAACAACGGCGCCCGCTTCATGCCCGGCGCCCCCCGCGCTTATCTTCTCACCGCCGACTACCGTTTCTGACGATGGGGCGGTTCTCCAAGCCACTCTGAGTTCCCATTCATCCCCGCCAATATGCTCCTCGAAATTCCCACCATCCTCCCGCCCGACCAGCTCGCCGCCGCGCGCAAAGCCATCGAAGCCGCCGACTGGATCGACGGCCGCGCCACCGCCGGCCACCAGGGCGCCCGCGTCAAGGACAACCAGCAGCTGCCGGTCGACCATCCCGTCGCCCGCCAGGTCGGCGAGCAGATCGCCCGCGCGCTGATGGCCAACCCGCTCTTCCTGTCCGCCGCGCTGCCGCTGCACGTTCTGCCCCCGATGTTCAACCGCTACACCGACGGGCAGAACTTCGGCACCCACGTCGACGGGGCGATCCGCACCATCCCCGGCACCGGCCACCGCATGCGCACCGATCTCTCGTGCACGTTTTTCTTCGCCGGTCCCGAGGAATACGACGGCGGCGAGCTCATCGTCGAGGATACCTACGGCTCCAAGTCCGTAAAACTCGCGGCCGGCCACGCCATCCTCTATCCGGGCACGAGCCTGCACCGCGTCACGCCCGTCACGCGCGGCACGCGGCTCTGCTCGTTCTTCTGGATCCAATCCCTGATCCGCCGCGACGCGCAACGCACCATGCTCTTCGAAATGGACACCGCGATCCAGCGCCTCGGCGTCGAAAGCGCGCTGCACCCGTCGGTCGTCCAACTCACCGGGGTCTACCACAACCTCCTCCGGCAGTGGGCCCAGTTGTGAGCTCTCCGCCGCATTTGCCGAGGCCGGACCTCCGCGTGGCGCCCCCCGACAGCGACGCCGCCGGCCCCGAGAAACCGGCGAGCGACCTGCTGCATCTCGGCCAATCCCACGAGTCGCACGGCGAGCTCTTTGCCGCCCTCGCCTGCTACAACCGGGCCATCGCGCATCTCATTGCCCTCGCCGAAACGGAATCGCCCGATGATGCCATCGGTCGCGAGCGCATGCCAATCGACGAGTTCGGGCCTCTGAGTTCGTCGCACGGGCGCGTGGGCCGCCTCCTCGCCATCGCCTGGATGAATCGCGGCAACGCCCTGCAAAAGTTTCACGTATTACGTGGCACTTATTCCGAGGCCGCGGTTGCTGCCTACGATCAAACGATCTCGCTCCTCGAGCCGCTCGCCGTCGCCGCGCCCGCCGACCACGCACTCCGCAATTCCCTCGGTGCCGCATATCTCAACCGTGCGGGCGCTTTGCTCGGCGGCCACGAGGCCGGCCCCTCCGACCGTCCCGAGGACCTGGACTTTCTGCGTCGGGACGCCGATTCGTCTGCCCGCGCCGCTCTCGACTCTGCCGATCGCGCGATCGCGACGCTCGTCACGCTGCCTCTCGATGAAAACATCTCGCATCGCGCGAACCTCGCCGGCGCCCACCTCAACCGCGCCAGCGCCCTGCTTTGCAACGGCGAGCGCCGGCACCTCGCCGCGGCGCGCGCATCCGCGTGCCTCGCCCTCGACCTCACGGTCGCGACCGCGGAAAATCACCTTGCCTTCGCCCACGTTTCGCTCGGCGCCCGCCACGCCCTGCTTGCCATCGTCGGGCGCGAGTTGTCCGCGCCGGATCGCGACGCCGCGGGGTTGCTCGCCGAGGCCGGCGATGTCGTCGACGCCGGCCTCGCGCTCGCCCGGCGATGGGAGCGGCGTTGCGGGACTGCGTTCCGTCCTGCCGCCGCGCAGCTCTTCTACACGGGCGCGATTCTCTACGCCTCGTATCAGCCGCATTTTCTGGCCGAGTTTCTCGATGAGAACCACGTGCTCGCGCGCGAGCGGCCCGCCCTCGTCGAGGCGATTCTCACGCGGGCACGGCGCACCGCGCACGAGCGCTGCCTCGTCGCCAATTCCGCCGAACCGCTGTCCCGCACGTTCCACACCCTCACCGATCTCTCCGCCATCGCCGACCGCCTTGCCGGCCCGGGACCGACCGGCGTGCCCGCGCTCCCATGAAAGTCTTTCCCGCGATCGTCGCGCCGCACGTCGCGCCGCACGGCGGCTGGATTCTAACGAATATCGGTCTCGCCCTCGCATAACGGTGTTTTTTCCGGCACCACCACCGCGCGCATTCCCGCGAGGTTCCCATAGTCTGACGAAGCGGGGATCATCGCTCGGACCGGCACGCCCATTCACCACCAGGTCCATCGTGTCCGGACTCTGTTGCGGCGGACCGTCGCGGGGGTGCCGTGACCTCCGTTGCCGGCATTTCCCGAGCGGCACAGTTGCTTTGGTGTTGCGACTCGTCCGACGCGTCACGGCAATCGTCGGCGGACGTGCGCGCCCGAACCATGCCATGCATCTCTCCGGCCTTTTCCTTCATCCCGTAAAATCCCTTCGCGCGTGCGCGCTCGATTCGGCCGGCGTCGACGCGCTCGGCCTTGTCGACGACCGTCGCTTCCTGGTGGTGGACGAATTCGGCCGGTTCCTGACGCAGCGCACGCTTCCGCGGATGGCGCTCATCTCTCCCGCGATCGCCGGCGACATGCTGACGCTCTCAGCCGAGGGTGCCGGACGCGTCGTCGTTTCGCGCAACCCGGATTCCCATGCGCCCCTTCGCACGGTTGCCGTTTGGAAAAGCGAAGGGCTGCAGGCCGAGGATTGCGGCGACGCGGCGGCGGCCTGGCTCGGCGCCTTTCTCGACTTTCCCTGCCGGCTCGTTCGCATCGGTCCGGCATTTCGCCGGCCCGTCTTGAAATCCGCGGCGCGACCCGGCGACGATTTTAGCTTTGCCGACGGCGCGCCCTTTCTCGCGATCAGCGAAGCGTCGCTCGCCGATCTCAACGACCGTCTCCTTGCCCGGGGCCAGGACGCGATTCCGATGAACCGGTTTCGCCCCAATCTCGTCATCGCGGGTTGCCCCGCCTATGCCGAGGACACCTGGCCGCGGTTCCGCATCGGTGGGATCGTTTTTCGCGCCGCCGGCCAGTCCTCGCGCTGCATCATCACCACCACGGACCAGTTCACCGGCGACCGCGGCAAGGAGCCGCTCCGCACCCTGGCGACTTACCGCCGGGATGCCGACGATCCGACCGACGTCAATTTTGGCCAGAATCTAATCCACGAAACGAAGTCTGGCATCCTGTGCGTCGGCGACGCGGTGGAGATCCTGAGATAACGGCGGCTCCGTCATCGCTCACCTCGGGAGGCCGGGCCGACCGAACGTGCGCGCCGTTTCGCCTCGTGTCGTCCTGGCCGCAACGATCCAACGCACAGGACCTCGTCGGTCGCGACGAGAGGTCTCTACCTCGGGGCGGACGCCCACCGGCGTCCTGGCCTAATGTGCGATATTTATCCGCTTACTTGCGCATCCGCAGGTGAACGCCGCGACGCGACACCGCGTCTCACCCGACAGTTCATAGTAAAGTGTCAGGTTGTGGACAGCATGAAGAGCCGCCCGTTGTGGGGCGGCTCTTTTGTTTGGCCCGGGCACGGAACGGTGGCGCGAGTGCCAGCCAGGGAATCCGTGATGGCCGGTGAACAACCGGCATCGACACACGCGCCGCCGCCCGCCTCGCCGGCCGGCGTCCGTGCTGTCGCGGAGGACGATTCGTCCCGCGGCCGATCGGGCCGCGACGCGCTTGGCCTTGTTTGGACCGCCGGAACTCCGCTCCGGAAACGGGCGACACCTTGTCAAGGCCCGCATCTACCTTTCGCACGGTAGCGCCCTACCTTTTAAAAGGTAGGGCGCTACCTTTTATACGGTAAAACTAAGTATTCCCACGGAGGCGAAGCCTCGGGCAAATTGATCGCGTTTTGATACCGGGAGCGACGCCAGCGCGCGATTCGCGACGCCCGCGGGTTCAGCCCTGAATCGGTCCACTCATCCAAGCTCAATCAGAAACGTCCGCCTCCCTCCCGACCACTACGGTTCCGCGGTCACGCTCGCATGAATGACAGCACGAGGAAAGCGGCTGCGGCCGAGGCCGGCCAGTCGGCCCTGCCCATCGCCACTCGGGCGGCTCCATGCCGGCAGTGTCGCGCGAGGCCGCCTCTCGCGCGAACTCCCCAAACTCGACCTGCCCGTGCCTTGTTCTGGTGCGCACGGTCGAATCGCGACCGAAATGCCAGGGATGCTTTGGGGACCGACCATGCGGTGTAAGCGCCGCTCGCAGTTCATCTCCCGCGACACCGGTCCCCGGGGTCCAGCGCCCCAACTCTTTCCCTCCCACCCGTCATGAAAAATCCAACCTCCCGCCTCAGCTTCGGTCTCGCGGCCTGCATCGCCGCCTTGACCTTCGCCGCCCGCTCCACTGCTCAACCGACCGCCATGCTCACGGAGGTTTATTCCGAGAGTGGCGGCATGCCACGTTTTCCCGACTTCGGCTACATGATCGAGCCCGGCACCTACACCGGCCGCGTGTTCCTCCTCAGCCAGGATTATCCGCACGTCGAGCCGCAGCCCGATGCCGCGGTGAAGAAAATCCTCGCGATAGATTTCAAGAAGGACTGGCGCGCCTACCTGATGGCGGTTCGCGACTATGTGTTCGAGGGCAATGTCGGCCACCCCGGCGGCGTCGAAAACGATTTCTTCCTCGAGGATAACAAGGTGCGCCACTGGTATCACGTGCCGTGGCAGCACTGGGGCGAGACCGGCCGCGAGGGCTATCACGGCCTGACGCAGGAGGGGCCGATCTCCGTGCAGATGCTCGCCCAGCAGCAGTATCAAACGAGCCACGCCTACGCCGTCGGCTTCTACAACGACCTCGGTGGCTACACCATCGGCCGCGTGTGGGCCGACGCCGACCGGCCGGATCTTTCCTATACCCGCGGCGGGCGCGGGTTCCCGGTCGGCGCGGTCGTCGCCAAGGTTCTGTTCACAACGCTCGGCGAACAGGAAGTGCCCTATCTCAAGAACCCCGTCTCGTGGAACGCCTACGTCTACGCGAGCGACACGCCCGACGCCGCGGCCGACGCCGGCACCTCGCGCGTGACCGCACCGGTCCAGCTCATCCAGATGGATATCATGGTGCGCGATCCGCGCGCGCAATCCACCGGCGGATGGGTGTTCGGCAACTTCATGTATAACGGCGCCATGAACAACGCCAACCGCTGGGAAAACCTCGTGCCCGTCGGCATCCAGTGGGGCGACGATCCCACGGTCAACGTCTACCTGAGCAACCCGACTCCGACCGAGACCAAAACCAATCCTCTGCTCAAGGAGACGATCATCAACCCCGACAAGAACGAGCTGCCGCCGACGCACCTCGGCTTCGGCTTCCGCCTGAACGGCCCGGTCGACAGCACCGTCTCGAGTTGCATGTCATGCCACAGCACGGCCGAGTATCCCGAGGTCTCCGCGATCCTGCCGTTCCTCAACAACCCTCCCGTCAATCCGCCGGCGAAACAGGGCGAGCCCGCGTCGGCCGCATGGATGCGCTGGTTCCGCAACGTCCCCTGCGCGACGCCATTCGATCCGGGCAAGGCCGTCAGCTTCGACTACAGCCTCCAGCTCTCGAAGAGCATCGAGAACTTCATCGATTACAAGAACGCCACCGTCCAGGGCCAATACGCCGTCGAGTATTGGGAACACGGTAATCACGTCCACCGCGGCACGTTCAAGAAGGTGGCGCCCGCTCCCGAGAAATAAACCGCGACCGCCCTCCGCTTCCCATGAAGAAATCCTCCCCCGGCTCTTCGCCCAAGACGGCGAAGCCAAAATCGCCCGCCTCCGGTCCCGCGGCCGGCGCGCCTCCCGCCGCTTCCGCGGCGACCTCGTCCCAATCGCGCATCGAGCACGTCGTCGTGCTCATGATGGAGAACCGCTCCTTCGACCACATCTTCGGCTATCGCAAGGGCGTCGAGGGGCTCACCGGCAAGGAGTTCAACCTCCTCAACCCCGCCCAGCCCGAGTCGGACAAAAACCCGTCGTTCTACGTCAACAACGGCGCGCCGTGGGCCGTGCTCGCCGGCCAGGGTCCCGGGCATTCGCTCAACGCCGCGAACGTCCAGCTCTGCAACAACAAGAACGGCCCGGGCCCGTCGAGCCCGCCGGCGAACAACGGTTTCGTGTCCAACTACCAGACCGAGCTCACCTACGCCGACCACGTCAAACCAGTCACCAATGAAATCCTCCAGGTCGTGATGCAGTCGTTTCCGCCGGCGCGGCTGCCCTCGATCAACGCGCTCGCCGACGCCTTCTGCGTTTGCGACCACTGGTATTCCGAGGTGCCCGGCCCGACGCAGCCCAACCGGCTCTTTCTGCACGCGGCGACTTCGTTCGGCTATGCGATGAACGTGTGGTCGCAGAAATTCGACGGCCCGACGATCTACGGCCAGATCCAGAAGGCCGGCCTCACCTGGGCCACTTACCAGCACGACGACAACGAGGTCCTCGAGTTCAACGAGGTCAACCAGCAAAAGGCCAATTTCAAGGTCTACGCCACCGACTTCGCCGCCGACGTGAAGGCCGGCAAGCTCGCGAACTACGTCTTCATCATCCCGCAGTTCATGAACGGCAGCGACGGCACGATGGCGAATTCGCAGCACGCTCCGCAGGACGCCCGCTACGGCGACAACTTCATCGCCGATGTCTACGAGGCGTTGCGCGCCAACTCCACCCTCTGGAGCAAGACGCTCCTCGTCATCTGCTACGACGAGCACGGCGGATTCTACGACCACGTCGTGCCGCCGCCCGGCCCGAATCCGGACGGCCTCAACTCGCCGCCGCCCGGCAACAAGGTTTCCTACGCACCCGTCTTCGACTTCTCGCGTCTCGGCTTTCGCGGGCCCGCGGTCTTGTGCTCGCCGTGGATCAAGGCCGGTCGCGTCGACTCCACCCCCTACCAGCACACGTCCGTGATGGCGACTGCGCGAAAGCTCCTCGGCGTCAAGGCGCCGCCGCTCACGAAGCGCGATGCGAGCGCCAACACGTTCGACCATCTCGTCAACGAGCTTCCCGCCCCGCGCACCGACACGCCCACCGCGTTGCCGCGGGCCGCCCTCCCCGTCGTCACCGCCGCGCCCGGCGACCCGGCGCATCCCGCCAACCACGCGCTCGATCCCACCCAGCTCGATGTGCTGCACCGCGCCCATGCCCTGACCCAGGACGTGCACCCCGGCGGCCTCGAATACGACGGCCTGCCGCACACCCAGGGCGACGCCTCCGACTATATCCACCGCCGCTATGCTGAAGCCTTCGGCATCGGCACCGCCCCGGGCAAACCCGCCAAAAAGCCCGCCGCTCCGAAGAAATCCCGGTCATGAAAACCGTCCACCGCTGCTCGTAGCCGGCTCGATCCCGCCGCCACCATCCTACCGGAATTCCGGTAGACGCGGCCCTTTCCGCCGCTTTCGCGCAACCGCAGATTGCATCTGCGACGCGCCCTCCCGCTCCCGCCCACGCAATGCCGCTCCCAGCTCTCCGTTCCCATGAGCCACGCGCCCAACGAAGTTTCCTTTTTCCTCAATGGCCAGCCCGTCACGGTCAAAGACCCGCCGCCTGATCTTCTGCTGATCGATTATCTGCGCTCACCGGGCATCGCGCTGTGCGGGCCGAAAAAACCGTGCGGCCAGGGCGGCTGCGGCGGCTGCACCGTGATTCTCTCGCGCTGGAACGAAAAAGAAAAGGTTCCCGAGCACCGGGCCATCAACTCCTGCCTCCGTCCGGTGTGCGCGCTCGGCGGGCTCGTCGTCACGACCGTCGAGGGCACCGGCGCGGTCCGCCGGCCGAATCCGGAATTCCTGCAGCACGCCGCGACCTCGTCGCGCGCCGCCGGTCCGGCGGACGGCCCCGATCTACCCTCGCACATCGCGGCCGCGAAAGAGGCCGAGGAGAAGCGCGAGGCCGTCGGGGCCGACATCGCAGCCGCGCTCCGGAAGGACGCTGCGCCCAGGGTGAATCTCGTCGGCGACGTGGCCGATCATCCTTCGGAGCTCACGCACACCGGCATGAATCCCGTGGCCTACCAGCTCGCGCTGAACAACGGCAGCCAGTGTGGCTACTGCAGCGTGGGCTTCGTGATGAACATGTCCGAGTTCATCACGAACCATCCCAAGGCGACGAAGAAGGAGATCGAGGAGGCGTTCGACGGCAACCTCTGCCGCTGCACCGGCTATCGCGCGATCCTCACCGGCATGAAGACGTTCGCGTCGGACTGGAACGCGCGCGACGAGGAGAACCGGATGAAGTGCCTCGAGGACGACGGCTGCGCCGCGCAGCGCCCGGGCGACGTGGAGATTCCGTTTCCACCGGAGGCGCGCGGCCCCGCCGAACCGGTGTCGTCCGACGCCGGCGGACAGGAATGGCGCACGCCGACCTCGCTGCCGGAGCTCGCCAAGATCATGACCGCGAACCGCGGCAAGAAGGTCCGCCTCGTGCACGGCAACACTTCCTACGGCATCTACCGGGAGGAGTTCCCCGCGACGAAACTCTTCGTCGACCTCCGGCTGATTCCCGAGCTCTACACGCACGGCAAGCCGAAGGACGGCGAACTCACCATCGGCGCCGGCAACACCTACAACGACCTGATCGACGTCCTCGCCGCCGCGATGAAAGCCGGCCAGCTCGACGAGACGACGCCGCTTGGCGCGCTCGATTTCATGGCGCGACGGACCGCCGGCCGCATCGTGCGCAACGCCGCCTCGCTCGCCGGCAACACCATGCTCGTGTTGAAGCACATCGCCGCCGGCACGGGCGAACCGTTCCCCTCCGATCTCTTCACCACGCTCGTCGCGGTCGAAGCGAAGATCACGTGGCTCGAACTCAGCGAGCACGGGGCGTTCAAGCACCACACCACGCCCGCGGCCGGGTTGGTCGAGGCGGTGGTGAAAAACCCCAAGCTCGCCGACGACATCGTTCTCGTGGCCTACCGGCTGCCGGCCGGCGGCGCGAAGGACTCGGTGCTCGCGCAGAAGGTCGCGCTGCGCGAGGTCAACGCGCACAGCATCGTCAACGCGACGACGCGCTTCGCGTTTTCCGGCAAGGCGGTGGTCGACGAGGTCGCGCTGGTCTTCGGCGGCATCGCGCCGTTTCCGTGGCGCGCGGAAAAGACCGAGGCCGCGCTCGAGGGCAAAAAGCTGAGCCTCGACCATGCGGCCGAGCTCGCGAAAATCCTCGAGCAGGAAGTTCGCGCCGAACTCAAACGCTGGGCGCCGCGCATGGCCGGCCTGCCCGACGAGGGCTTCACGAATGACTACCGCACCGAGCTCGCGGTCTCGTTCCTCTACAAGGCGATCGTCAACGCGCTCCAAAAACAGGGTGTGCCGGTGCCGCCCGAGGTCGCGTCGAGCGGCCTCATCACGTGGGGCCGCTGGCCGGTCAGCGATGGCCGGCAGTTTTACCGGACGCAGGCGTTCAAGGCGCCGGTCGCGCAGCCCTACATCAAGATCACCGCGATGTATCAGACTTCGGGCCAGCTCCACTACACGCAGGAACTGCCCGTGCCGCCGCTCACGGTGAACGGTGCGTTTGTGCAGAGCCGCCGCGCGCTCGCGAACTATCGCTTCGTGCTGCCGGGCGGCGACCGGAAGGTTTCGCCGGCAGCGTTGCGCGATCATCTGAGCGCCTACGCCAAGTCGTTCGTCGACCTCGTCACCGCGGAAAACATCAAGAACGGCGGCATCAACTATCAGGGCATGGGCGCGGATCAGCCGTTGTTCGCCGAACAGATGGTGAACTACGTCGGCCAGTCGATCGCGCTCGTCCTCGCCACGAGCGAGCAGGAGGCGATCCGGCTCGCGGGTTACGTCGCGGAATCCTGCCTCGCCTACGGGCCGGTGAGCTGGCCCGCGCCGTGGAACAAGCCGATCACCAGCCTCGACGAGGCGATCAAGCTTGGGAGCATTTTCCCCGACACGCCGAAATCGGCGAGCTTCGTCTCGCACATCTGGAAAATCACGCGGCCCGGCAGCCAGTTCGACTGGACCCGCCCGAAGGATCCGCTCGATCGCAAGATCGGCGTGCGCAAGACCGCCGTCGACGGCGTGCCGTGCCTCGTGGTCGAAAACACGCAGACCAACGGCGGGCAGGTTCATTTCTACATGGAGACGCAGGCGTGCGTTGCGCTGCCCGTCGACGAGGGCCGGATGAAGATGCACCCGTCGACGCAGAGCCCGATGGAGATGCACCAGACGACCGCCATGGCGCTCGGCTCCCAATACAACCTCATCGAGGTGGAGGTGCTGCCGGTCGGCGGCGGCTTCGGCGGCAAGACCGAGCAGGCGCGTTTCGTGACCGGCCCGACGGCCGTCGCCGCGAAAGCCATCAAGCGCCCCGTCCGCGTCGCGGTGCCGCGGGACGAGGACACGAGCATGATCGGCAAACGCCACGCCTACTACGGCCAGTATCAGATCGCCGTCGATCGCGGCGACGCGCGGCCGGAGGACAAGGGCCTCATCCGCGGCTTCCAGTTGAAGATGTGGGGCGACGGCGGCGCGTTCTACGACTGCTCGTTCATCGTCTCGAACTGCATCCAGCTCCGCACCGACAACGCCTACCGCGTCGCGAATTTCGAAAGCCAGATCGACGTCTGCCGGACGAACACCGCGCCGAGCACCGCCTTCCGTTCGTTCGGCGACGTGCAGGGAAAAAACATCGTCGAGAACGCGATCGACGACGCGGCGTTCGCCATCGGCCTCACGGCCGAGGAGCTCCGCGAAAAAAATCTCTACGACCGCGGCGACGTCACGCCCTTCGGCCAGGCGCTTTCCTACTGCTATATGAAGCAGGTGTGGGCCTACCTGAAGCAGGTCGCGAAATCGGACCAGAAGCGCGCCGAGGTCGACGCGTTCAACCAGAAGAACAAGTGGCGCAAGCGCGGGCTGGCGATGATTCCCGTGAAATACGGTTCGGGCTACAACTTGAAGCAGCTCGAGCAGGCCGCCGCGATCGTCGTGATCAACCAGGCCGACGGCTCGATCGTCGTCCACCAAGGCGGCGTCGAGATGGGCCAGGGCCTCGCGACGCAGGTCCTCCAGGTCGCCGCCTACGTGCTGAACGTCCCGATGGACCTGATCTTCGTCGAGAACGTCGACACCAGCATCATCCCGAGCCCCACCAGCACCGGCGCCTCGACGGGCACGCCCTACAGTTGCGAGGCCGTGAAGCAAACCTGCCAGGAACTCCGCGAACGCCTGACGGAGTTCGGCTACCGGATGCTGGAGGAAAACGGCAACGACTGGTGCAAACAGCAGAACATCGATTTCTGGAACCACGGCGAAACCGGCTGGGCCACGCCCGTCGAGGTCAACGGCCGCCAGCTCCTGATCTGGCAGCAGCTCGTCCAGCTCGCCTACTCGAAACGCGTGAACCTGCTCGCGACGTTCACCGCGAAGATTCGCGGCGGCGGCACGCCGGTGCCGGCGATGACGTTCAAGCCGCAGAGCGAACAGCCGAACCTGCCCGGCATCGAACGCGACAAGACCGCGCCGCTCGGCGGCGGCGTCGATTCGTTCGTCGGGTTCACCTACTCCGCCGCGTGCTCGGTCGTGGAACTCGATGTCCTCACCGGCGAGGTGAAAATCCTCAGCTCCGACCTCGTCTACGACATGGGCTGGAGCATGAATCCCGCGATCGACATCGGCCAGGTCGAGGGCGCGTTCGTGCAGGGTGTCGGCTACCTGCTCACCGAGAAGCTGGTCTTCGAGGAAGACGGTCCCGAGCAGGGCCGGCTCAACACGACCAACACCTGGCGCTACAAGGTGCCCGCGATCACGACGATTCCGCTCGAACTGAACACGCACCTCTTCCCGCGCGACCTCAAGTCCGTCGCCGGCATCCCCGAGGATCCGCACGACATCTTCTCCGCCAAGGAAGTCGGCGAGCCGCCACTCGTCCTCGCCAACAGCGTCTTCTTCGCCCTCAAGGCCGCGATCCGCGCCTCGCGCCTCGAGCGCAAACTGAGCGGCCTCTTCCGCCTCGATGCGCCCGCCACGGTGCAGGAAGTCCGCCGCGCCTGCGAAGTCTCCGTCGCCGATCTCGGCTGAGACTCTCCCCGCTCCCCCACCCAGCCCATCAACTCCCGCGCCACGCCCGCCGCCACGACGCCGCCAGCCATCCAAAAAAATGCAACCGCCCCGCCAACTCCGCCTGTCGCAGTCCACCGCGCTGCTCGCCCTTGCCGTCAGTCTCACGTTTCCGTTTTCGTCCGCCGCCGAGCCAATGGCCGCCGATCTCGCGGCGACGAGTCAGGCGCTCCTTGCTCGCAAACAGAAAGGCCAGGGCTTTCCCGACTTCGGCTTCATGGTCTCGCAGGAAGAATACGCGACCAAGTGGTCCGACCAGCCGATCTTCCGGTTGAAAACCGACTTTCCGAAAAAACTGCCGGCGGAGCTCCCGGCCTTCCTCAAGAAAATCGATTTCCAGAAAAATCCCCTCGAATACATCCTCGCGATCCGCGACTACGCGTTCGAGGGCAACCTGCCCGACTGGGATCCGTTCAAGAACAAGGTGCGCGAGTGGTATCACATCCCGTGGCTGCATCCCACGACCACCGGCCCCAACGCCTATCCGCCCAACGGCGGCACCGAGGGCTTCCACGGGCTCATCAAGGAGGCGCCGGTCACGCCCGAGCAGCTCGGACCCTACCAGATCGGCAAGAACGGCAACTACTCCGTCTACGCCATCACCCTCGTGAACGATTTCGCCGGCTACGCGATGGGAAAGATGTGGGCCGATCCGGAAAACCCGGACCCCAAGGCCACCGACAAGCGCTTCGGCGGCGGCTTCCCCGTCGGCACGGTGTTCGCGAAACTCCTCTTCACCGATGCGCCCCAAGGCACCGACAAGATCGCCTACCTCGAGAATCCGCTCACGTGGAAGGCTTACATCACGCAAAATTTCTGGCTGTCCGCGACCCGTGAGGTGACCGACGTCCACCTGCTCCAGATGGATGTCGCCGTCCGCGACGCCCGCGCCGAGGGCCCCGGGCTCACCGGCTGGGTCTTCGGCACGTTCGTCTACAACGGCCAGCTCAACCACCGGAACAAGTTCATGAACCTCGTGCCCGCCGGTCTCACGTGGGGCAACGACCCGGAGAACCGCGTCAACAAGACCAATCCGTTTCCGCCGACCAAGACGATGGTCAACCCCGACCTGAAACAGACCGTCATCTTCGACGGCCCGCAACTGCCGCCGCAGCACCTCGGCTGGAACGGCCGTCTCAACGGCCCCGCCGATCTCAACACGACCTCGTGCATGTCGTGCCACATCGCCGCGCAGTATCCCGCGATCACGAGCCTCGTGCCCGACACCGCCGTGCCCGACGGCTACACCGAGCCGCCGCTCGCCGGCGGCACCGACGCGTGGATGAAATGGTTCCAGAACGTCCCCTGCGCCACCTCGATGGATCCGCGCGCTTACTCGACCGACTTCTCGTTCCAGGTCGCGATCGCGTTGACGAATTTCTTCAACGTGAAAAGCGCCAACGCGCGGGGCGCCTGGGCCTCCGACTATGCGCTGCCCGTGAAACCGATCTCGCGCGGCCGGCCGCACCCGTGATCAGCCCGGACTTGTCGCCCAGCTTTCGCGCACCCGAGCCCCCGCCTCGCACTCCGCACCCCATGGCCGATCCCGTCGCCCAAGCCACCGCCAAGATCAACCCGGCCGGGGGACAACCCTTCGTCCAGGTCTTCGACCGCGTGAACAACTTCGGCGTGTTCACGCTGTCGCTGCACGACGGCGTGACCGGGGCGACCCTCAGCATCCTGGCCAGCAACGCCAACAGCTACAACACGCCACAAGTCCGCTACGTCATTCCGCTGCTCGCCGCGCAGGCGGTCGGCAAAATCCTCGTCTGCCGCGCCACGCTCGTCCCGGCTGGCGCCGTCAAGCCGCTGGGCTTCACGCTCAACGTCGTGCAGGACGAACAGGTCATCGACGACGGCAACGCGATCCTGAGCATCGACTCGAACGAGCCCTCGAACGCCGCGATCCGCGTCGAACTCGCCTGATCCGCCGATGACAACGCGATCTCCCCGATTCTTGTTCGCTGCCGCCCTGGCCCCGGCGCTCGCTGCGATCGCGGGAGCGGCGCCCGCCACCGAGGTGGCGCGGATCGCATTCGTCACCGGGGAGGAGGCATTCGAGCTGTCGCCCGCGAGCGGCGGCGACCAGACGCTGACCGTCGCCGCCCGCACCGCCGAGGTGCAGTGGGTCGGCTCCGACATCGGCCAGAAATTCAGCAACGGCCAGCTCGCGCTGCGCATCCCCGTCGCCACCGGCGAGTCCATCGTGCCCGCCAAGCCTTTGGCCATCCCTGGCGGCGGCACCCTGTTCGTGTTTACGCGCACCACCGCGCCGTCGGCTCCCGCCATCACCGGCAACCCGGCCGCCGTCGCGTCAACGGCGCCGCCCGTCCTGCCGGCGCCAGGCGCAGCGGCGACACCTGCACCCGTCGCGCCGCGGGCGGTGATCGCACCCGCGACTTCCGTGGTGACGTCAACCCTGATTGCGCCCGCCCCGATTTCGCCACCACCTGCCGCAAACCCGCCGGTGGCCGGCGGCGGCGCGGACCCCGGTCTGACCGCCGTCGTCCGGCAACTGCTCCCCGCGCCGGAAAAACTGGATCCGTTGAGCCGTGCCGACTTCGCGATCCCCGAATCGCCCGGCGCCGCCGTGCTCGACCAGAGCGTGCAAACCCTGCGACCGGCCACGCCGCGCGAGACCGTCACCTCGCTGCTCTCCAACTTCGATCCCGGCGGCGCGCTGAAGACCGGGTTCTCCATCGCCTTCACGCCCTACACCATGCTGCGCACCAAAAAAGTGACGCTGTATGACTACAACCATTCCGACTGGACCCGCTTCTTCACCAGCCTGCAGGTCTCGCTCGCCGCGAAAACCGGCCCGACTGCCGCCGGCGCCACCGCGACCCCGGCGCTCTTCGGCCTCGGCCTGAGCGGCGTGTTTTTCGACGGCGCCGATCCCCGGCGCGATTCCGCGTTGCTGGAAAAACTCGCGGCGCTGTTCCCGACGACGTGGGGCACCCAGCAGGATTCCGAGGCGATCGCGCTCAACAAACTGTCCGTCATCCCGCCGGTGGAGCAGCGCCAGGTCGACGCTCATCGCGCCATCACGCAGGCGGCGCAAAACGCCCGATGGAACGCCGCCGCGATGGGGTTTGGCTACGCCGTGCGCCTCCAGAGCGCGACCGGACAGCTCAACGACGCCCGGGACGACGGCGGTGGCGCCTGGCTCAACCTGAGCCTGCCCGGCGTCGGTTCGCTCGCCGCCAACAGCCAGTTTCTCTTCACCGGCTCTTACCGCTATCACGATCCCTTCACCCGCGACGGGGTCAGCGGCATCGAGGACACGCTCAATCTCGCGGCCCAATATCGCGTCGGCGCCCGCGACTTCAACGGCTTCGCCGAGGCGATCCACCACTGGCGCGCGCCCCGCACCGGCGCCCGCGTCTCCGACACAACCCTCGAACTCGGGGTCGAGAAGAAGATGGTCGACGGCCTCTGGTTGAACGTGAGCTGGACGAACGACCAGAGCCTCGGTGGAAACTCCGCCATCAAGACCGGCCTGCGCTATGGCTTCGGCGATGCGGCCACGCTCGGCGACGTGAGATAATTTTTCTTCCTCCTCATGACAACTCCCCGCCGGAAAAAGAAGCCCACCCTGACGCAGGCGTTCCAAGCGACCCTCGACTCGTTTCCCACCCATCCCCGCGCCCGCACCCTCGCCGGGCATCTCGCGGCGACGGTGAGCCAGGCGCTCCACGCCGCCGCGAACCAGCGGCGGGGACCGCTCGCCGCGCGCTCTGCGGTCGACGTCCTCACCGACAACGAACTCGCGCAAACCATCGCCGACCTGAAAGCCGCCGCGGCCACGTTCGCGTAACCCGCCGCCCCGCGCCCGCCATGGATTCATCCCCGCCTTCGCCCGGCTTCGCCGAATTCCACCGTCTCGTGCTCGAGGACCCTTCGCTGTTCGCCGGCCTCACCGGCACCGCGCACCCCGACGCGTTTGTCGAGCGGGTTGTGGCCGCCGGCACCGCCCGCGGCTGCGCCTTCGACGGCGACCAGGTCCGCGCGGCGTTACAGGCCGCGCAGCGCGCGTGGTTCGAAAGGCACCTCCCGTGAACGCCTCCGACCTGTCCGGCTGGACGCCGATCAACCTGCGCTGGCAGAACGCCTGCCTGACCATGGACTGGTGCCGCCTCGGCGACGTCCGCTTCACCGATCCGTTTTTCGAGCAAACCATCGCCCATGCGCTGCACGATCCGGCCCACCTGCTCTTCCGCCGCCAGACGCCCGTCGAGATTCTCGCCGACCTGCCCCACAAGCAGCCGTGGCTGCCGCCGAGCGGATTCATTTTCCACCTGTCCCGCTGCGGCTCGACTCTCGTCGCACAGATGCTCGCCGCGCTGCCGCAGAACATCGTCATCTCGGAGGCCCCGCCGATCGACCAGGTGCTGGGGGCACACCGTCGCGATCCCCGGATCACACCGGACGAACGCATCGCGTGGTTTCGCGGGCTCGTCGCCGCCCTCGGCCAGCGGCGCGGTGGCGGCGAGCGCCAGCTCTTCATCAAGTTCGACAGCTGGCACACGCTCGAGCTGCCGCTGATTCGCGAGGCGTTTCCGGAGGTGCCGTGGATTTTTCTCTACCGCGATCCCGTCGAGGTGATGGTCTCTCAGCACCGGCAGCGCGGCGTCCAGATGATTCCCGGGATCGTCGATCCGCGCCTCTTCGATTTCGACCCGGTGGCCGTCGCGCAAATGTCACTCGACGAGTATTGCGCCCGCGTGCTCGCGCGGATTTGCGTGGCCGCGTCGATGCATGCCCAACTCGGTCACGGCCGCCTCGTGAATTTCCGGGAGCTGCCCGGCGTCCTGTGGGGGTCGCTCGGGAAGTTTTTCGGCTGCAACTGGACGCCGGCCGACCTCGCGCGGATGCAACTCGCCTCGCAAGCCGACGCCAAGACCCCCGGCCTGCCCCACGCGGACGACACCGCCGAAAAGCAGCGCGAAGCGACCGATGAGATCCGCCGCCTCGCCGCCGTCTGGCTCGAGCGCCCCTATGCGCAGCTCGAAATGCTCCGGCTCGCTCAGCCCGGCGCCATCGGCGATCCGCCCGCCCTGGCCGCGTCCGCGGTGAGCAGCGCGTCGAGCCACTCGTTCACCACGCAGTCGATCACGAGATGAATCCGATCCGTCGAGCCGCGATTCGCCACGCTGTGGGGCAGGTTGAAGTTGTTATACCAACACTCGCCCTCCCGCATCTCGACCCGCGCGCCACCGAGCATGAAGACGACCTCGGGATTCGTGCGCACCGGGATGTGCAATCGGACCTCGCCGTCCTCGTAACCGAGGTCGAGGTCGGTGTGCTCCTTCACGACGGAACCCGCCTTCAGCCGGAGAAACCGCACCGCCTGCTGGGGACAGGCGAAGAAGGCCAGCACCTCGCGCACGTAGGGGCAACGCGCCAGCAGCGGCGTGGCGGCGAAAGCCGTTTTCGCGGTGGGATCGGGATAGATATTGCCCGCCCGCCCGCCGACGGAGCGCAACGGCACCGCGCTCCAGTCGCCCTCGTAGTAGCCGGTGTTGAAGTGCGGCACATACTCGGCGGCGGCGACCTCGTCGAGATCGGCCTGCAGGCGCGTGGGATCGAATCGCGGGGTGAGGCGGAAACTCGGTTGCATGGCGTCGGATTTTTCCGGGGCCGGCCCGCCGGCTCAATCAAACTTTTTTGGCGCGCCGGCGCCCCCCATCCCTCCAGCGCCTGCGAGCGGCGCTTGGCGGCCGGCGCGCCATTCCATTTTCAGGTAGAGCCCGTCCTCCCCGGCGGGCGTGAAGCCGAGCTGGGCGTAAAGCCGCGCCGCGCGATTCGTCTTCAACACCTGCAGCCGCAGCGGCCGGCCCGCGGTTCCCGCCTCGGCGATGAGCCCGCCCAGCAACCGCCGGCCGATTCCTTTCCCGCGCTGCGCCGGCAGCAACGCGATGTCGACGACGCGGATCTCTTCCGCAGCGCGGTCCACGATCAACGCCCCGGCCGGCGCGCGCCCGACCAAAACGATCTGGTGCGCGGCGCGGGGATAATTTGCCGCGTAGTCGCGGCTGCGCGCCGCGAATTGCGAGCGCAGGAACGCCTCCTGTTGTGCCGCCGGCCAGCCCGTTCCCGCCATCTCGTTGGCGCGCGTGCTCGCATACAGCCGGAACAGGAATGCCGTGTCGCCCGATCTGGCGGGGCGCAGGGTGCAGGAAGGCGGGGCGGTCATGATTGCGTCACGCACGTATCTCGTTTTCCGACATCGTTGGCAACCGCATCGTCCGGCAACCTGGAGGATCGACCGGCGCAAGCGAGCATGAGCGCGCCCTCGTCTCGACCGATCGACCTGCCCTTCGACTCGAAATGCCGCGGCGAACGCGGCTCGGATATGACGAAAAAACGGATCGCCTGGCCCCTTTCTGCAAGTAACTTCGCTTTGGTGACATCTGGCCATTTCGGCCGGGAACTACCTCTAGGAAAGCCCAAGGCGAAGGCGACGGCGCAGCTGACCCTTTTGGGCTCCCATTCCCGGGGTCCCAACTAAAACGAAAACAGAAAAACAGGAGATTCCCACATGTCACAACCGTTCGTCGGAGAGATCAGGATGGTCGGATTCAACTTCAACCCGCGCGGCTGGGCGCTATGCAACGGCCAGCTTTTGCCCATCAACCAAAACGCCGCGCTGTTCAGCCTCCTCGGCACCACTTATGGCGGCAACGGCACGACCACCTTCCAGCTACCCGATCTCCGCAGTCGCGTGCCGGTGCATTCGGGCAATGGTTCAGCGGGACCGGGACTTCAACCCGTCGATCTCGGTGAAGCCGGCGGCTCGGAGTCCATCACCCTGACCCAAAGCCAGCTGCCGACGCATACCCACATCGCGACGTATAATCCAGCCGGCGGCACCGCGCTCGCGGTGGCAGTCGCGGCGGCCGCAGCGCAGGCAACGGCAGCGAGTCCCGTTGGGAATATACCTGGACAGGCTGAAGTGCCCAGCCGAACGGCGCCGACCCAGGTCAACAGTTATGCTGCGCCTTCGGCAGCGACCGGAACCCTCGGTGGCGTGACTCTCACTGGAACGGGTGCGATTACGGTTGGCGCGGCGGGGAGCAGTCTGCCCGTCGACACCGCCCCCCCTTATCTGGGGGTTAACTTCGTCATCGCCCTCCAGGGAATTTTCCCGTCACGGAACTGATCCACCCCCATCCTCATCCGAGCGCGGGATCGCTACGAAAACAAAACGCCCCTTCGCTCGGAAATGATTTCGAAACCGTTCGCTCGCGCCTGTCTCCGGGCGCGAGCGAACAATCCACCCAGCCAATCACCCTAGTCTTACAGCCCGCGCCAGATGGCAACCGTCCCGCGTTCCCACCTTTTCCCATGATCACCCTTCGACCGTTCTCGTTTCTCAGGTTCATCGCATTGTTTCTCGCCGCGGGCGTGGCTCGTTCACTTGCCACCTCCACCGGCTTGCAGGATATTGGGAGTGGGACCTTCACGGATGGCGGCGCCACCGTCTCCAGTGCGGACTATATCGTCAGTGGCAGCATCTCGGTCGACAAGGATGGGACTGGCGCATTTCTCACCGGCGCGACGACGGGCACCTCCACGATCACAGTCTCGGCCAACAACAGCACCGTGGGTTCGTTCGAGCTTGGTGCTGTCACTTTACAGGAATTCGTCACGAGCGGCGTCTGGAATGTCTATCTTACTGCGAACAAACTGGGAGGCGGAACGATCGACCTGAGTGGCAGCCCGGTTACCGGCACCGCTGGGGCAGATAATTACTCCGGCGCCTGGACCAGCGCGTTTTCCGGGGTGCAAATCACCTCGTTTACGGTCCATTTTACCGAAAGTAACTCAAACAACGAGAATCTGTCGCTGAGATCTTTCAATGTCGTCGCGGCTTACGGCCTCGCCCCGACGGTGAGCTCGGTTTCGCCGACGAGCGGCTCCACCGTCGGCGGCACTTCGGTTACCATTACCGGCACCAATCTGACTGGCGCCACCGGCGTCAGTTTTGGCGGCACGGCCGGAACGGGGGTGGTCGTCAATGGTGCAACGTCGGTCACCGTGAACTCGCCGGCTCATGCCGCCGGAGTGGTCGACATCACCGTCACCACCGCCAATGGCACCAGTGCCACGAGTGCAAGCGACCAGTTTACCTACGCCGCTCTCACCCCCACCATCACCTCCGCCACCTATGACGCCAGCACGGGAGCGCTTGTGGTGACAGGCACTAATTTCGCCGCGACGAGCGGTGCCACCAATGACATCGTCGCCAGCAAATTCACGCTCACAGGCGAAGGCGGTTCCACCTACACCCTCACCACCACTCCCAACGTCGAGATCTCGTCCGCCACCGCTTTCACACTAACGTTGAGCGCCGTGGACCGGGCGGGGGTCAATGTTCTACTGAACAAGAACGGCGCGACCTCGACGGGAGGCACGACCTACAATTTGGCCGGAGCGGCCGGATTTGTCGCCGCGGCGGCCAGCACGGCCGACGCCAGCGCCACAATTTCGGTCAGCAACAGCGCGCCGATCGTAATTGATGCGAAAATCTCCATCTCCGGCGCCTCCGGCACCGGCGGCGCCTACAAGATCGGAGACACCGTCACCGCGACTTGGAACAACACTGTCGCGAGCGGCGACAAGAACACGAACATTTCGACCGTCACCGTCGACTTCAGCCAGTTCGGCGGCGGCGCCGCCGTGTCGGCGAGCAACAGCTCGAACACCTGGACGGCCACCTACCCGATCGTTGCGGGAGCGATCAATGGCACGACCAACCGGAACGTGTCGGTGACCGCCACGGACAGCAACGCCCAATCCACCACGACGGCCGATACCACCAATGCCACCGTCGACAACCAGGCGCCGGCGGCACCGAGCACGCCGGATTTGAGTTTCCTCTACGATAGTGGATCGAGCAACACCGATAATATCACCAGTGTCACGACCCCGTCGATTGGCGGCACGGCGGAAGCGAGCAGCACCGTGACACTCTACGACACCGACGGGACCACCGTGCTCGGCACCGCCACGGCCACCGGCGGCAACTGGTCCATCACCTCCTCCGCCCTCTCTGAAGGCAGCCACACTCTCACGGCCAAGGCGACCGATGCGGCGGGCAACGTGAGCGTCGCATCCAGCGGTTTGAGTGTCACCATCGATACCAGCGCGCCGGCGGCACCGAGCACGCCGGATTTGAGTTCCGGCTCCGATAGCGGATCGAGCAACACCGACAACATCACGAGTGTCACGACCCCGACGTTTACCGGCACCGCGGAAGCGAGCAGCACGGTGACGCTCTATGACACGGACGGCACCACGGTGCTTGGCACCGCCACCGCCACCGGCGGCAACTGGTCGATCACTTCCTCCGCCCTCTCGGAAGGCAGCCATACCGTGACGGCCAAGGCCACCGACGTCGCGGGCAACGTTGGCACCGCTTCCAGCGGCCTCGGTGTCACCATCGACACTACCGCGCCCACCACGACGATCGCGACGGCTGCGTTCTCGGCCGACACTGGCACGAGTTCGACCGACTTTATCACCAAGACCGCGGCGCAGACGATCTCCGGCACCACGAGCGCGAACCTGGTGAGCGGTGAAATCGTCGAAGTCTCGCTCGACAACGGTTCGACGTGGACGACCGCCACCACCTCGGTCGGCGCCAACACCTGGTCGCTCAGCGGCCAGACGCTGACGGCGAGCAACACGCTGAAAGTGCGGGTCACCGACACCGCCGGCAACAGCGGCACGACGTTCAGCCAGGCCTACGTGCTCGATACCAGCGCGCCGGCGGCGCCAAGCACCCCGGATCTGGCTGCTGCCTCCGACAGCGGATCGAGCAACACCGACAACATCACGAGTGTCACGACCCCGACGTTTACCGGCACCGCGGAAGCGAGCAGCGCGGTGACACTCTACGATACGGATGGAACCACCGTGCTCGGCACGGCCACGGCCACCGGCGGCAACTGGTCGATCACGTCCTCCGCCCTTTCCGAAGGCAGCCATACCGTCACCGCCAAGGCCACCGATGCCGCGGGCAACGTCGGCGTCGCATCCAGCGGTTTGAGTGTCACCATCGACACCACCGCGCCGACGACGACGATCGCGACGGCGGCGTTCTCGGCCGACACCGGCAGCAGTTCGACCGACTTCATCACCAACACCGCGGCGCAGACCATCTCTGGCACGACGAGCGCGAATCTGGTCAGCGGTGAAATCGTCGAGGTCTCGCTCGACAACGGCTCGACGTGGACGATCGCCACCACCTCGGTCGGCGCCAACACCTGGTCGCTCAGCGGTCAAACGCTGACGGCGAGCAACACCCTGAAGGTTCGCGTCACCGACACCGCCGGCAATAGCGGCACGGTGGCCAGCCAGGCCTACGTCCTCGACACCACCGCGCCGACCACCACGATCGCAACGGCGGCGTTCTCAGCGGACACGGGCACGAGCAACACCGACTTCATCACCGCAACCGCAGCGCAGACGATCTCCGGCACCCTCAGCGCGAACATCGTTGCCGGTGAAATTGTCCAAGTCTCGCTGGACAACGGCTCAACCTGGACGACCGCCACGACCTCCGTCGGCGCGAACACCTGGTCGCTGAGCGGCCAGACGCTGACGGCGAGCAACACGCTGAAAGTGCGGGTCACCGACACCGCCGGCAACAGCGGCACGACGTTCAGCCAGGCCTACGTCCTCGATACGACGGCGCCGACGACGACGATCGCGACGGCGGCGTTCTCGGCCGACACCGGCAGCAGTGCGACCGACTTCATCACCAACACCGCGGCGCAGACGATCTCCGGCACCCTCAGCGCGAACATCGTTGCCGGTGAAATTGTCCAAGTCTCGCTGGACAACGGCTCGACCTGGACGACCGCGACGACCTCGGTCGGCGCCAACACGTGGTCGCTCAGCGGCCAGACGTTGACGGCGAGCAATACGCTCAAAGTCCGCGTTACCGACACCGCCGGCAACAGCGGCACGGTCTTCAGCCAGGCCTACGTCCTCGATACAACGGCGCCGACGACGACGATTGCGACGGCGGCGTTCTCGGCCGACACCGGCGCGAGTTCGACCGACTTCATCACTAAGACCGCGGCGCAGACGATCTCCGGCACCACGAGCGCGAATCTGGTGAGCGGTGAAATCGTCGAGGTCTCGCTCGACAATGGCTCGACGTGGACGACGGCCACCACCTCGGTCGGTGCCAACACCTGGTCGCTCAGCGGCCAGACGCTGACGGCGAGCAACACGCTGAAAGTGCGGGTCACCGACACCGCCGGCAACAGCGGCACGACGTTCAGCCAAGCCTACGTGCTCGATACCACCGCGCCGGCAGCGCCAAGCGCCCCGGATCTAGCCGCCGGGTCCGACAGCGGATCGAGCAATACCGACAACATTACCAGTGTCACGACCCCGATATTTGCCGGCACGGCCGAAGCGAGCAGCACGGTGACGCTCTATGATACGGATGGAACCACCGTGCTCGGCACGGCCACGGCCACCGGCGGAAACTGGTCGATCACCTCCTCCGCCCTGTCCGAGGGCAGTCACACTCTCACGGCCAAGGCGACCGATGCGGCGGGCAACGTGAGCGTCGCGTCCAGCGGTTTGAGCGTCACCGTCGACACCACCGCGCCGACGACGACGATCGCGACGGCGGCGTTCTCGGCCGACACCGGCACCAGTTCGACCGACTTTATCACCAACACCGCGGCGCAGACCATCTCCGGCACCCTCAGTGCGAATATGGTCAGCGGTGAAATCGTCGAGGTCTCGCTCGACAACGGCTCGACATGGACAACGGCGACGACCTCGGTCGGTGCCAACACGTGGTCGCTCAGTGGCCAGACCCTCACGGCCAGCAACACGCTGAAGGTTCGCGTCACCGACGCCGCCGGCAACACGGGCACGGTCTTCAGCCAGGCCTACCTCCTCGACAGCACCGCGCCGACGGCGACGATCGCGACCGCAGCTTTCTCCGCTGACACGGGAATCAGTTCGACCGATTTCCTCACCATGGCCACTGCGCAGACGATCTCCGGCACGCTCAGCGCCAATATGGTTGCCGGTGAGATTGTCGAAGTTTCGCTGGACAACGGCGCGACATGGGCAACCGCGACGACAACCGTTGGCCAGAACACGTGGTCGCTCAGTAGCCAGACCCTGACGGCCAGTAACACGCTGAAGGTGCGTGTGACTGACACCGCGGGGAACAGCGGGACGGTCTTCAGCCAGGCCTACGTGCTCGATACCTCCGCCCCAGCCGCGCCTGCCATCACGGGGATCACCACGGACACGGGTGCTTCTTCCTCAGATGGCATCACGAGCGATTCGACACTGGTGTTCGCTGGCACGGCCGAAGCCAACAGCACGGTGACGATGACGCGTGTCGGGACAGGCGTGATTGGCACGACGACGGCCGATGGCAGTGGCAATTGGAGCTTCGACTACACCGGCCACCCGCTCATCGGCGACGGAGTATACACCTTCACCGCGACGGCGACCGATGCCGCGGGCAACGCCAGTTCTGCCTCCAGCACGTTTACGGTCACGGAAGACACGACGCCGCCCACTGCACCGACGGCCGTCGCACTGACTCCGACCGGCGGCGCCGTTGTCGCCAACGCGCTCAATGCCACCAACACCGATCTCACCGCCAGCGCCACGATCACCGCCGGCCAGGCGACCGGTGGCAAAGCGGAACTCTACATTGGCGCCACGCTGATCGCGACCGACAATTCCATCGCTGGCGGCGATACCTCCGTGACCTTCGATATCGGCACATCCACGACGGGCGCGTTGCAGCTCGCCATCGCCGCGGGCGGCATCGCGACCGTCAAACTCTACGATCTGGCTGGCAACGTGGCGACCAGTAGCGTCGCCAATCCCACCCTGAACGTCGACTATACCGCGCCGACCGCACCGACCGGGGTCACCCTGACGCCCGTTGGCGGCACCGTCGTGGCCAACAGCCTCAACGCCACCAACACCGATCTTACCGCCACCGCGACCATCACCGCGGGCCAGGCCACCGGTGGGATGGCGGAACTTTATATCGGGTCGACGCTGATCGCCACCGACAACTCCATCGCCGGCGGCGATGCCCTCGTCACCTTCGACATCGGCACGTCCACGACGACAGGGTTGCAGGCGATCGTCACCTCGGGCGGTGTTGCGACCGTCAAGCTCTACGACTCGGCGGGCAACGTGACGACCAGCAGCGTCGGCAATCCCACCCTGACCGTCGACTACACCGCGCCGACCGCGCCAACCGCCGTCACGCTGACCCCCGTCGGCGGCACCGTCGTGGCCAACACGCTCAACGCCACCAACACCGATCTCACCGCCAGCGCCACGATCACGACCGCCCAGGCGACCGGAGGCAAAGCCGAGCTCTACATCGGTGCGACGCTGATCGCGACCGATAGTTCGATCGCCGGCGGCGACACGTCCGTCACGTTCGACGTCGGCACTTCTACGACCGGCGGTCTCCAGACCGCCGTTGCCACAGGCGGCGTTGCGACCGTCAGACTCTACGATGCCGCCGGCAACTCGGTCACCAGCAGCGTCGGCAATCCGACCCTGATTGTCACGTATACGCCGCCTACCGCGCCAACCGCGGTGACGCTGACGCCCGTCGGCGGCACGATTGTCGCCAACGCGCTCAACGCGACCAACACCGATCTCACCGCCAGCGCGACGATCACCGCCGGTCAGGCGACGGGCGGCAAGGCCGAGCTCTACATCGGTGCCACCCTCATCGCCACCGACAATTCCATCGCCGGCGGTGACACGTCGGTGACCTTCGATGTCGGCACGTCCACGACAACCGCGTTGCAGGTTGCCGTCACGACGGGCGGCGTCGCTACCGTCAAGCTCTACGACGCGTCGGCCAACACGTCGATCAGCAGCGTAGGCAATCCCACCCTCGTGGTTGATTATTCTGCGCCGACGCTCAACACGATCTCGCGCCAGGTTCCCGGAACCGTGAACACCGCGGCGGCGAGCGTTACCTACCGCGTGGCCTTTAATGAAGGCGTCACCGGCGTCGATGTGACCGATTTTGCGCTCACCGTCGTGTCTGGCACGCCGACCGGGACCATCGCGTCCGTCAACCCCGTCAGCACTTCGGTCTACGATGTCGCGGTCAACACCATCGCCGGCCAGGGCCAGTTGCGGCTCGACCTCAAGGCCAGCGGCACCGGCATCGCCGACCTCGCCGGCAACGCGCTCGCCGACGGCGGGTTCACGACCGGCGATTTCTACATCGCCGGCGTCGCGAATGTCTTCGATGCGGTCAATTTGGTCAATGGCGCGACACTCAACGTGTCGAACGCGACATCCAACATGGTCGCGCAACGTTTCACGACGGCGGCAAGTGCGCCGCTGTCGCTCACCACGGTCACCGCATTGCTCGGTTCCGTCACCGGTTCACCGTCGCCCGTGGTGACAATCGTGACCGACAATTCCGGTGTTCCTGGTTCGACGGTGGTCACCACGCTGACCAATCCCACCAGTCTCACCGCCAACACGCTGAATGTCTGGACCAGCACGCAACTCCTCGCCGCCAGCACCACCTACTGGGCCGTATTCAGCGATACTTCTGCCTCTGGCGTGTATACCCTGCAGGCTTCGACCGCGACTTCCGGCGGGATTGGCACATGGATCACGAGCCCGACCGACTACGTGTTCTACTACGGCGTCAACGCCGCGACGGGTCCTCAAGCCGGCGCGCTGAAGCTCGCGATCGGCGCGACGAGCACGCCGACGATCACGAGCACGCTGACCGCCAGCGGCACCTACGGCACGGCGTTCGGCGGCTACACGATCACCGCGACGAATTTACCCACGAGCTTCGCGGCGACGGGCCTGCCCACCGGGCTGACGCTGGACACTAGCACCGGCGTCATCTCTGGCACCCCGACGCAGGCGGGATCGTTCAATGTGTCGCTGACCGGCACGAACGGCTCCGGCACCGGCGTGCCGTCGACGCTCGTCCTCACCGTGGCCAAGGCGGCGCTGACGGCCACCGCCGACAATAAGACCCGTCCCTACGGGGCAGGGAATCCGGCCTTGACGGTCAGCTACACCGGACTCCGCAACGGCGACACCGCCGCCTCCTTCACCGAACCGGTCGCGAGCACGAGTGCCACCTCCAGTTCCCAAGTCGGCACCTATGCGATCACGGTCAGCGGCGGCACCTCGGCCAACTACACCTTCAGCTACGCCAGTGGCACCCTGACCATCCTTGCGGCTTCACAGACCATCACCTTCGCGGCGCCCGCCGATGCGACCCTCGGCCAGACCGTCACCCTCACTGCCACGGCGAGTTCCGGCCTGACGGTTTCTTTCTCCGTCGTCAGCGGGCCGGCCACAGTCTCGGGCAATATCGTGTCGTTCACGGGCACGGGTTCGGTCACGGTCAGGGCTTCCCAGTCCGGCAACGTCAATTTCTTCAGCGCCGCCCCGAGCGTCGACCGCAGCTTCAACGTCACCGCCGGCACGCCGCCCGTCGTCACCACCGGAACGCAAATTCCCGCGCCGGCACCGGGCAGCACCGCGACGCTTTCTGTCGGCAGCAGCAACCCGAACGTCACCTACCAATGGCAGCGGGATGGTAGCACCGTGAGCGGCGCGACCGGCCCCAGCCTCACCCTCACCGACGTCCAGCCGCCCACCGCCGGCCTCTACACCTATACGGCGACCATCCCCGGCGGCGGCAGCGGCACCAGCAATCCGGTCATCGTCGGCATTTCGACCACCGACAAGGTCATCGGCACCGGTTCCGACGTCGGTGAGAACATCGTCCACCCCAACGGCAACACCTACGACCAGGTGCTCCTCCAGGGCCCGGCTGCGACTGTCACCGCCGACACCGCGCAAATCACCCGGATTTCATTTGTCGATCTCACCAATGACATCGTGCAAGTCGAGTTCTCCGGGGCAGGCACGCTGTCGGTGACGATGGATGGCGCCTCGAGCCCCAGCCCCGCGTCGAACTACAACCAGCCGGGAGTCGACTACGTGAAAGGCCATGCGGGCCTCGTCATCACCGGCGCCAACGAAACCAGCAACATCACCGTCTTCAGCGTCGGGCCCGTCACCGCCGTCAACTCGAGTCTCTTCAAGGCGGGGGTGACTTACGACGGCGTGGCGGACATCGCGTTCATCGCCATCCAGAGCACCAATGGCAAATTCGGCAGCGTCCGCACGGGCAATGCGAACTACTTCGCGACCACGGGTTTCACCGGCGTCTATGCGCCCGGCGTCCAGTTCTCCGGCCCCGTGAATGTTGGCGACATCTCCGCCTCCGACTCCGCCACCCCCGTGCTCATCCTCGGCTCCGCCACCGCAACCAACATCACCGGCGGCGATCTGTTCCAGCCCAACGGCCAGCCGGTCAAGGTCAGCGGGATCACGCAATTGAAGTTCGTGAGCGGCACCACGTCACAGGGCACCGTCCTGCCCGCCCAGGCCAACAGGGGCGTCCTGCAGCAGGACGGCGTCAACGTCACCACGCAGATTGTCGTGAATCCGTGATCCCGGCGCGAGGGTTCGTGTTCCCGCCCCTCGCGCCTTCAAACCCGCCGGCGTGCTCCCGCCAGGGAGCCGCCGACTCGCGGGCCATGCGCCGAGTCCCGGTCGCCAACCCGGTCAGTCCAACCCCACGCGCCCGCGCGCGGACTTGATGACCGCCCGGCGCTTCTTCGTTTCAATCATCCGCACCTTCTGCCCGCGACTTTTCTGGCGATGCCGACGCTGGTCCCTGGCTTGTTCGTCCTGGCGCGCCGCCGCCGCGGCACGGGCCCTCGACTCGAGTTTCGCACATAGCTCGGCCCAGGCACGCTCGCGGTTGGCCAGCTGCGACCGCTCCTGCTGACATCGGACCTCCACGCCGGTCGGACGATGACGCAGCCACACACAGGAGCTCGTCTTCTGGATTTTTTGCCCGCCCCGCCCCGAACCGAGGATAAACCGTTCCTCGACGTCCGCGCTCCGCATCCCGAGCGCGGCCAGTCTGGTTTCGATCTCGTTATTCATCGCGTTCGATCTCCCGCCTCGTGAAACCGGCCGCGCGTCGCCGTAAAATCGCGTGCTTCCACCCACCGGAGGCCGGACCGCGCCGGCCGCGCTTCCGCGCATCGTCCGCCAGCCGTCCCCGCAATGCCTGTCGTTCGTCGATTTGGGTTGGTAAAGCCATGGCTGCCTCTTTTCCTCTCAGGGAAACTTATCTCTCACCGTGGAGTCAAACCGGCTCCCGCCTGTCCTCAGCTTGCCGAAGGGTCTGCCTTGGGCTAGTCCGCGGGCTTCAACTTGTTCCTCCTCCGTCATCCATGATCACTGGCCCAGTCTGGTCCCAAAAACTTCGCGAAGAAATCGGCAAGGCCGTCATCGGCCAGGACGCCGTCGTCGAGCGCCTCCTTGTCGCGCTGCTCGCCAACGGCCACGTCCTCCTCGAGGGCATGCCCGGCCTCGCGAAGACGCTGCTCGTCAAATCCCTCGGCACCGCCCTCGGCGTCCAGTTCGAGCGCATCCAGTTCACGCCCGACCTGCTGCCGAGCGACGTGGTGGGCACGATGATCTTCCAGCCGAAGACCGGCGAATTCACCGCCCACCGCGGGCCCATTTTCGCCAACCTCGTCCTCGCCGACGAAATCAACCGCGCGCCCGCCAAGGTCCAGAGCGCGCTGCTCGAGGCGATGCAGGAACGCCAGGTCACCATCGGCGGCCAGACGCACGTGCTGCCGCCGCCGTTCTTCGTCATGGCGACGCAAAACCCGATCGAGCAGGAGGGCACCTACCCGCTGCCCGAGGCGCAGACCGACCGCTTTCTTTTCAAGCTCATCGTCAGCTATCCCAGCGCCGAGGAGGAATCCTCGATGATGCAACGCTGGGGCCAGGTCACGAAACAGCCGTCGCTCTCGGCCGCGTCGAGCGGCCAGGAACTACTCGCCTTGCGCGCCGAGGTGGACCGCATCCATCTCTCGCCCGCGGTGCAGGGCTACATCCTCGCCCTCGTGCGCGGCACGCGCGCGCTCGCGGAGAAAGAGGGCGCCGCGAAGCGCTACCTCAATTTCGGCGCGTCGCCCCGCGCCTCCCTTGCACTCTATCAGGCCGGCCGCGCCCTCGCGTGGCTGCGCGGCCAGGATTATCTGTCGCCGGCGCTCGTGCAGGAACTCGCGCCCGACGTGCTGCGCCACCGCATCGGCCTCACTTACGAGGCCGAGGCCGAGGAGGTCACCGCGGACAAGATCGTTTCCCAAGTCGTCGAGCGCACTCCCGTGCCCAACGTGACGTGATGACGTTTTTCTTTTTGCGACTTTTCCCTATCTTTGGCCTTCGCCAGCGGCAGCCGTCCGTTGGCGGACGAAGTTAGATCACGCTGATGCCTCCCCCCTCCGCCACGCCCGCTCCCGCCTCCGCGCTCGCGCTGCTGCGCCAGCTCGAATGGCGGGTGCGCCACGCCGTGGAAAACGTGCTCAGCGGCGAATACCGCTCCGCCTTCCGCGGCCGCGGCATGGAATTCGACCAGGTCGTGAAATACACCTTCGGCGACGACGTGCGTGACATCGATTGGAACGTCACCGCGCGCCTCGGCGAGCCCTATCGGAAGAAGTTCGTCGAAGAGCGCGAAGTGACGCTGCTGATCGTGTTCGAGGATTCGCCCTCGCTGCACTTCGGCTCCGGCGCGCAGTCGAAGCGCGAGGCGCTGCTCGAGCTGGCCGGCCTCGTGATGCTGCTCGGCGCCGTCAATCGCGACCGCGTCGGCTTCATCCATGCCGCGCCCGCCGGCAACCTGTTTCGCGAACCCGTCCGCGGCCGCGGCCAGATTCTCCACGCCGCGGCCACCCTGCTCGCGCGGCCCGCGCCCGCCGCGACCGACGGCGCCGCGGACATCCCGTGGCGATTCATCGCGCGGGCGGCGCCCAAGCACAGCGTCCTGATCTGGCTCGGCGATTTTCCGCCGCGGCCCCAGCCCGAGGGCTGGACCGTCCTGCAGCGCCGCTACCAGACGATGGGATTCCGCGTCGACGATCCGTGGGAGCAGGCGCTCCCGGCCAACGAACGTTTCGCCGCCTACGATCCCGCCGCCGGCCGGCTCGTCACGCTCGAGGGCAGTGCCGCCGAGCGCGCCGCCCACGCCTCCTGGTGCCGCGAACGCGAGGCCGCCTGGTCCGCGCTCTATCCCGATCCCCTGGGCCGCCTCGTCGTCGATACCGGCCAGAACCGCCTCGATGCGCTCGTCCGCTTCTTCCACGCGCGGATGCGCTCGGGCAGCCGCTGATCCGAACGGAAAATGGACCACCTCATCTTCAAGGATCCCGTCTGGCTCTTCGCGCTCGTCGCGATCCCGCTCGTCCTGTGGATGCGCGGCCGGCGCAGCGTCCCCGTGCTGCTGGTGCCGTTCGCCGCTGCGTGGCACCGTCCATCGCTCGTCGCGCCGGCGCGTTGGCCGGTCGTGTTCGCCGCGCTCGGCCTCATCCTGCTCGTCGGTGCGCTCGCCCGGCCGCAGCGCGTCGAGGACAAGCGCGAGGTTCATTCGCAGGGCTACGACATCGTGCTCGCGGTCGATCTCTCCGGCTCGATGCGGGCCGAGGACTACGAGCGCAACGGCGAACGCCTCAACCGCCTCCAGGCGATCAAGCCCGTCATCCAGGCGTTCATCGAGCAGCGCCCCGCCGACCGCATCGGCATCGTGCTTTTTTCCGGCCGCGCCTATACCATGGCCCCGCTCACGTTCGACCACGAATGGCTCGCCCGCCAGCTCGAGCGCGTGCGCATCGGGATGATCGAGGACGGCACCGCGATCGGCGACGGGCTCGGCGTGGCACTCACGCGCCTCGAGCAGGCGAAGCGCGAGGCTGGCGGCAAGCGCCAGGGCGCATTCATCGTGCTGTTGACCGACGGCGCGAACAACCGCGGCGCCCTCTCGCCCGAACAGGCCACGGAGCTCGCCAAGTCGCGCGGCATTCCCGTCTATACCATCGGGGCCGGCCAGGACGGGTTGGTGCCTTATCCGGTGATCGATGACCAGGGCCGCAAGATCGGCTACCGCCGCATCAACTCCGATCTCGACGAGGGCGCGCTGCGCGAAATCGCCCAGGCCACGGGCGGCAAATTCTTCCGCGCCTTCGATACCGACACCGTGGAGGGAGCGTTCAAGGCGATCGACAAGGCGCAGAAAATCGAATTCCAGGCGAAGAGTTATCTCATTACGACCGAGCTTTTCTGGTGGCTCGCCGTCCCCGGCCTCGCCGCCCTCGTCCTCGCGGCGGCGTTCGCCCGGCCGCTGGGGCGGCGGGAGGTTTTCGCCTGACCGGCGCCGCCCGGCACTGGTCACCGATGTCCCTGATGAATTTCGCCTGGCCCCATCTCCTCTGGCTTTTGGTTCTGCCCGCGGCGTCGCTCGTCTGGGAAATCGTCCACCGCGGTCGCTCGGTCGCCGCCGCCCATCCGAAGATTCTTCGCGCCGAGGCGGGCGCGCACTCGCTCCATCTCTCGGCCGGCGGCGAACCGGCCTCGCGCCGCGACGCCCGTCCCCGAGTCTGGTTCTGCCTCGGGCTCGCGCTCGCCATCGTCGCCGTGGCCCGCCCGCAATGGGGCCGGATCGAGGAGCCGGTCTTCGACCAGTCCCGCGAAATCCTCCTCGCGATCGATCTCTCGCGCTCGATGCTCACGCCCGACGTCAAGCCCTCGCGGCTCGATCGCGCGAAACTGCTCATCCAGTCGCTGCTCGAAAAACTGCAGGGCGAACGCGTCGGGCTCGCGGTCTTCTCCGGCACGGCGTTTTTGCAGAGCCCGCTCAGCGCGGACTACGAGATCCTGCGGGAATTTCTCCCGAATCTCGGTCCCGATTTCCTTCCCGAGGGCGGCACGAACTATCGCGCCTTGCTCGATACCGCGATCCAGGCGTTCGGCACCAGTGGTTCGGCCGACCGCTTCCTCGTCGTCCTCAGCGATGGCGAAGCCACCGACGACGACTGGAAGGACCGCCTGCCGGAGCTCAAGGCCAAGGGCATCCGCGTGATCGGTCTCGGCATCGGCACGCCGGGCGGCGGCATGATTCCCGACGGCACCGGCGGCTTCGTGAAGGACGACCGCGGCGCCGTCGTCCTTTCCAAGCTCGAGGCCGGCACGTTGCAATCGCTCGCCCAGGCGACGGGCGGCGTTTATCGCGACGCGAGTTCCTGGCTCGATCTCGCAAGCCTCATCAAGGAAACCGTCGACGCCGGCCAGAAGGGAAAATTCGTCGAGAAAAATACCGTCCGCCTCGTCGAGCGCTTCCAGTGGCCCCTGGCCTTCGCCCTGTGGTGCCTGCTCGTGAGTTTTTATTACGAATTCCCCGTCCGCCCGAAGCCCCGGGCGATCCGGCTCACGCCCGCGAAAACCTCGCCCAAACCGGAGGCCACTCCCGCCGTCGCCGCCACGACGGCCGCCCTCCTGCTCTGCGGGGTCCTCGCCTCGCCCTTGGCGGCGCGCGCCGCCGATGCCGCCGCGGCCCCCGCGCCCTCGCCCGCCGCCCCGCTCGTCAAGATCGTCGGCCGGCTCTCCGCCGCCGACGCCCGCTCCGCGCGCGACTGGGCGGAACTCGCCAATGAAACCGTCATCTGGGGCTCGCACCTGCAGGGCGGGCAGCAGCCGGTGCCGCCCGGCCCCGTGCACGACGCGCTCGCCGCCGTCGACACCGGCTCCGCCCTCGACGCCAAGACGGCCGACTGGCCGAAGCTCCGCGAGCAACTCGAGGCGTTGCTGAAGAATCCCGACGACAAAAAAGACCAGCAGGACAAAAAACAGCAGCAGCAGAATCAGGATCAAAAGAACCAGGACCAGCAGAAGCAGGATTCTTCGCAGTCGCCGGATCAAAAGCAGCAGCCGTCCCAGGACCAGAAGGACTCGCAGCAGCCAAAGCAGGATTCGTCGCAGGACCAAAAATCGAAGCCGGAGGACCAGCAGAAGCCGCCGGGCGAATCCGCCTTCGGTGACATGCAGAAGAAGGACCAGCCGCCGCCTCCGCCCCCGAAGGAAGGCGACATGCAGAAGGTCGGCGGCGCGCCCGAAAAGAAAGACGAGGCGAAGGAACCCGTCGACCCCACTCTCACCATCCCGCTCCAGAAGCTCGACCAGCTTCGCAACCAGGATTCCCCCGCCCAGCTCTTTCAGTTGATGGAGGGCGAAAAAAAGCCCGCCGCGCCCAAATCGGGCAAAGATTGGTAACCGCCATGCGTCTCGTCCGCCTTCTCGTTCTCTCCGCCGTCGCGCTGCTGCTCGCCGCCGCCGCCCGCGCCCAGTCCGTCCATTGGGAAACCTCCGACGATCCCGGCGACCTCGTTCTCACTTTCGAAAACTGCGCCCCCGACGGCGAACCGCAGCTTCCCGCCGTCAATGGCGTGCAGTTTTCGCGCATCGGCCAGAACACCAGCACGACGATCATCAATTTCCGCACCACCAACTCCGTGCAGCTCACCTATCGCCTGCGGTCGGGCTCTTCGTCGCCCGTCTCGATCCCCGCCTTCGATGTGAAGACCGACCAGGGCACGCAGCGCGTGGCCGCGTTCACGGCCCCCGCGGTCCGGTCCGCCGCACTCGACGGCGCCGCGGTTTCCCGGCTGGTCCCCGGCGCCACGACCGTCTGGGCCGGGGAGGTCTTTCCGCTCACCTACACGCTCGACGTCAAGCGGAGCAACTTCAACCAGCTCGCCGGCAACCCCGATTGGAATTCCGTGCCGCTCGTCGCCGAGGAGTGGTCGAAGCCCGACGGCGCCGAGGTGGTCGTCGGTGGCGAACCCAGAGTCAACGTCGTCTACCGCGCCCGCGCCTTCGCCAAGACTTCCGGCCCGCTCGCCGTCAACAGCGTCACCCAGCTCGTCAACCTCCAGACCGGCAGCAGGGGCTTCGGCTTCCTGTCGATGCCGAGTGTCGAGCAGATTTCCGTCGAGTCCAACCGCCCGCAGCTCACGGTCCGCGAACTCCCCCCCGCACCCGCCGGCTTCATCGGCGCGGTCGGCCAGTTCACGCTGGTGTCGAAAATCGTCCCCGAAAAAGCCGCCGTCGGCGAGCCGGTCACCTGGACCATCGAGTTCGCCGGCACCGGCAACTGGCCCGACATCGCCGGCCTGCCCTCGCGCGAGGTCTCGAACGATTTTCAGGTCGTCCAGCCCAAGGCGAAACGCACGCCCGCCGAGGGCAGGCTTTTCGACGCCACCCTGTCCGAGGACGTCGTCCTCGTGCCGACGAAGGCCGGCAGCTACACGCTCGGGCCGGTGAACGTCGTCTACTTCGACCCGAAGACCGGCACCTACAAGACGCTTTCGGCGCCGCGCACGACGCTCACGATCACCGCCCCGGTCGCGCCGAAACTTTTCAATGTCCCGCCGCCCGCCGCGCCATCGACGGCCCGCGAGTCCGCGACCCAGTCCGCGACAAACAGCGAAGCCCCGGCTCCAACCGCGCCACCCACCGTGCCGGCGGCACCTGCCGGCATCCCGTCCGACCCGCTGCCCGGCACGGCCGGCGCGATGACGCCGCTGTCCGTGGAAACGCTTGTTGTCTGGCTGCTGGCCCCGTTCGCCGCCCTGCTGCTTTTCTGGGCGTGGCTCGCGTTGCGCCGCGCCCAACGGACCGATCCGTTCCGTCCGCGTCGCGAAGCCCGCGCGCGCCTCGCCGACACGCTGGCCCGGCTGCGCACCGCCACCGAGGCCGGCCGTCGCGGGCTCCTGCTCAAGTGGCAGCACGACGCCGCCGCGCTGTGGCAGATCGCCCACGCCGCGCCACCCGCCTCCACGCTCGCCGATCCGGCCTGGGCCGCGCTCTGGGCCGAATCCGACAGCGCACTCTACGGCGCGAAAACGGAACTGCCGTCCGATTGGGTCGCACGGGCCGCGGCCGCGCTCGAAGCGAAACGCGTGCCGGGGTTTCAACCGCTGCGACTTTTCCTCCCGCGCAACCTCCTCCCGTTCGCCGCGCTCGCGATGCTGTTCCTCGTGCCCTGCCACACGCTGCTGGCCGCCGAGGACGGCTCCGTCGCCTATCGGCGCGGCGATTTCGCCGCGGCCGAAAAAACCTGGCGGGCCGCGATCGAAAAAACACCGACCGACTGGATCGCGCGCCACAACCTTTCGCTGGCACTCTCGCAACAGGACCACGCCGGTGAGGCCGCCGCCCAGGCTGCCGCGGCGTTTGTGCAGAATCCCGCCGATCCCTCGGTGCGCTGGCACTTCGCGCTCACGGCCGAAAAAGCCGGCTTCGCTCCCGCGCCGCTCGCGGCGTTTCTCCAACCCGGCCCGGTGCAATCGCTGGCCCGCCTCGCCTCCGCCGCCTGCTGGCAGATGACGCTCGTCGCCTGCGCGGCGCTCGCCGCCCTCGCCTGCGGCCTGATGCTGGCCAACACCTACGGCCGCCGCTCGCGCACGGTCATTTGGACCGCGCTGTCCGTCCTGGCGTTTTCCGTGGTGCTCGCCGGTGCTGCGCTCGCCAGTATGCTCGCCTACGGCGAGGCGATCGACCGCCGCGTCGTCGTCGCCTGGCACACCGGCACGCTCCGCTCCATTCCCACTGAGGCCGACACGACGCAGAAAACGACGCCGCTCCCCGCAGGCAGCGTCGCCATCGCCGACAAAACATTTCTTGGCTGGACGCGGCTCTCGTTCGAAAACGGCCAGACCGGCTGGGTTCGCAAGGACGACATCGTGCCGCTCTGGCGCTGAGGGCCGTTGGTTCGCTCGTTCGCGTCGCGAGCCGGGGATGGCGGCGCGGCGGAGGTTTTGCATTCGCAACCTCGCCCAACCGGCTGCGTCATTCGGCCCAGTTCCTCCCACCCCATGAAATCAGCTCTTCGATTGGCGTTCGGCGTCTTCTGCCTTCTTTCCATCCCCGCTTCCTGCGCTCTGGCCGCCGATCAGCCCGAGCCGCCGCGCGAGTGGATCGACCCCGCGACCGGGCACCGCATCGTCCGCCTCTCGAACGAGCCCGGCAGTGCGAGTCTCTATTTTCACCAGAACGCCTACACGCCCCAGGGCGACAAGATGATCATCGTCACCCCGGGCGGCCTCTCGACGGTCAACCTCAAGACCCGCGAGGTCGAACTCGTCGCGCCCAACGTCCGCTACGGCATGGGCAGCAGCGCGGGCATCGAGGTCGGCCGCAAGACGCGCACGGTTTATTACCAACGCAACGTCGACGGTCACACCGTCATCTACGCCACCAACGTCGACACGAAGGCCACCCGCGAGGTCGCCGCGCTGCCGTTCACCGGCGAATTCGGCGGGGTCAACGCGGACGAAACTCTGATCTTTGGCAAATGCCCCGTCCCGGCGCCGGCCACGGCCACTCCCGCCGCCCAGCCGCCTCCGCCATCATCCGCCGCCGGCGCCGCCGCGAACGGAACTCCGAATCAAGCGCCCGGCCGCCGTGGTGGCCGCGGCGGACGCGGCGGCGGCCCCCGCATGTTGCAGTTCTTCACCGTCGACGTGCAGACCGGCGCCGTGAAAACGTTTTTTCCCAGCACCGACAATCTCAACCACGACCAATGCTCGCCCACCGACCCGAATCTCGCGCTCTTCTGCCACGAGGGCGAATGGCACGAGGTCGACCGCATCTGGACGATTCACACCGACGGCACCGGCGCCCGCCTGATGCATCCGCGCACGATGCAGTATGAAATCGCCGGCCATGAATTCTTCAACCACGACGGCCAGATGATCTACTACGACCTCCAGACGCCGCGCTCCGCGGTGTTCTGGCTCGCGGGCGTCAACGTCTACAATGGCGAACGCATCCGCTACTCCGTCGAGCGCCCCAACTGGTCCGTGCACTACAATGTCTCGTGGGACGGCAAACTTTTCGCCGGCGATGGCGGCGGCCCCACCGGCGTCGGTAACCGCACGCCGCTCCCCGAGGCGAAACAAATCGACCCGCCAGTCGACAGCCAGTGGCTCTATCTCTTTACCCCGAGCAAATCTCCGCTCGAAACCATCAAGGTCGGCGGCGAGGACGTGAAGACCGGCAAATTCGACGTGGAAAAACTCGTGGACCTTCGGAAGCACAACTACCGCCTCGAACCGAATCTCACCTTCACGCCCGACGACAAATGGATCGTCTTCCGCTCGAACATGCACGGCCCGATGCACGTCTACGCCGTCGAGGTGAAGAAGGCGGAATAAAACTTTCCTGTTCCGGCGGTGGTAGGGCCCGACCTCCGGCCGGGTCGTTGGCACTCGCGCTTCGTGACGCGCCCGGGAGATCGGCGCCTGCCTCGCTGCACTCCACCCGGCGAGCACAACTCTTCACAGGGCGGGCACAATCAACCGGCCGCGGGAACGTCATTTGTCAACTAATAGTTGACAACCGCTCCGCGGCTCAACGGGTCAGCCGGGCGAAGCGGCCGGCCAGGAAGATCGCGGCGAACGCCAGGCCGGTTGCGATCCCGCTCCAGACGCCCACCGCACCGAAGCCGCCGTGCATGCCGAGAAAATAGCCGGGCGGCATCGCGACCACCCAGTAAGCCAGAAACGTGATCGCCGCCGACACCTTTGCGTCGGTGATGCCACGCAGCGATGCCGCCGCGATGACCTGCCTGCCGTCGAAGAGCGGGAACAGCGCGGCGCCACTAGATCGCGATCGCCGTCGGCGCGCCCGCCGAGCTGCATCCATTTGTCGAGCCTGTGACGGTAAGGAAGATCGCGCCCGCGGACCGCGAGGAGCGCCACCGGCGACCGACCATCCGAGAACTTTTTTCCACAACTTCGTTTTCCACCAAAGGCCGGCGGTCTTGCCACGCCCCGCGGGCCGCCCCACGCTCGCCACGCCCGTCCGGCAAATCCCGTGCCGCCTCCCTCACCCCACGCCACCCCGGCCACTTCGTTCCAGCTCACGTTCGTCGCATGAAATTGCCCCTGTCCGGCTGGCTGATGCGCGGTGGCTGGAGCCTGCTGGCCTTCATCGTCCTCGGCATTCGCTTCTCGCCCAACTGGGTGACCTTTTATCACTCCAACCGCGAGGCCAGGGCCGGTGCCGTCAGCCCGGCGCAGGTTGCCGCGATCGATCGCACCATGCTCCGGGGATATTCCGAACGCGGTTGGTATGTCCTCCGCCAGGCGCGGGACTTGGAAACGGAAATCGAGAATCCCGTCCACCAGATCGTGCGGTGGCGGTTGCTCATGCCGGCGCTGGGCCATTTTCTCCGACTGCCCGGTTGGCTGACACTCGGCCTCGCGCACCTGGGATGCCTCGTCCTTGTCGCAATGTTGGTCGTCATCGGCTCGACGTCTTCCGGCGGTCCCGCCCGCCCGTCCTATGAAGCTTGGTGCCTGGCGGTCATCGCGGGCGCGACGGCGCCGTTCTTCACGTCGATGGGCTGGTTGGGCTACTACGATTCATGGCTGGCCCTCGCGCTGCTCGCCGTCGCCTTTGCACGCTCGCGGCGAGTCGTTCTGCTCGCATGCCTGCTGGCGCCATGGATCGACGAACGGTTTGTGATCGGGCTGCCCCTCGCCCTGCTCGTCCGGAGAATCGGCGGGGATGAAGCGCCGGCTTCCCTGGCGGCCTGGTTCAAGGCGGAGGCCATGCTCCCGTTTCTGTTGGTGGCCTGCTATTCGGCGGTCAGGTTGATGCTCGGCGGCACGAGCGGCTCGCAGACGGTGGGCGACTACTTGAACCAGTTTGTCTTCTCGCAACAGATCCCCGTCGCACAGCGATTGTCCGCGGCGTGGGCCGGCTTGCGCATCGGCTGGGTGCTGGTGGGCGCGGCCATCGTAGGAAGCGGGCTGAAGGTTGCCGCACCGTTTCGGTTCCAGGCGCTTCTCCTCGCGGTGGGAGTCGCGGCCACGGCCTTCGTCGGTTTGGTCACGGCCTTGGATATGAGCCGTTCGATGGTCCTGCTCCTCCCGATGGTGCCGCTTGGCTGGATCGTGGCGTCGCGCACGGCTTGGTGGCGACGATTTTGCGCGGGGCCGCTTCTGGCGGCGGCGGCGTTATGCCTGCCCGCCAGTCACGTGGCGGGAAACGTTTCCCTCCCCGTGGACAATTTCTGGTCGCCCTCCCTGCCGTTGGTCATGGCCGAAAACAATCTCGGGGTGATGTATGCCCGCGGCGAGGAGGTGACAAAAGACGCCGGCGAGGCTGTGCGATGGTTTCGCCAAGCCGCGGAGCAGGGTTACGCCGGTGGGCAGAAGAATCTGGGCCTGATGTATGCCCGCGGTTTCGGCGTCGCGAAGGACAGTGCCGAGGCTGTGCGCTGGCTCCGGCAAGCCGCCGATCAGGGACAGCCCGAAGCTCAGTTAAATCTCGGCACCATGTATGCCAACGGCGACGGCGTGGCGAAAAACAGTGCGGAAGCCGTGAAATGGTTCCGTCTGGCAGCGGACCAAGGGCAACGCGACGCCCGTTTCAATCTCGGCGCCATGTATGCCAACGGCGAAGGTGTCGCGCGGGACCTGATTCAGGCCCACGTTTGGTTCAGCCTCGCCAGCGCCGGTGATCGTGATCGCGCTTCCGTCGCAAAAATTCTGGAAGCGATCGAAAAGGAAATGCCCCCCGGACAAATCGCCGAAGCGAAAGCACGGGAGCAAGACATGCGCGGAAAATCGAAAAGGTAACGATTCATCCAGGCGTTGCCCACCGCATCCGCCGAGCCACTCAAAACCCCTGTGTCTTCCGCACCATCCGCGCCATCGACTCCTCGGAGTTGAGCGCCGGCACCCGTGCGACCTCGACCCAAGCGAGGTCCTTCGACTCGTTCGAGATCACCAGCGGCTCCGCGGGGTCGGCCTCGATCATGAATCTCAGGTCGTAGTGATAGTGCTCCGGCTCGGTCTTGCGCGCGGGGATCAGGTGGCGATCCACATCGAAGGGCGCCGCCGCCACCGCGCGCAACCGCGTCAGTCCGCTCTCCTCCCGCGCTTCACGCAGTGCCACCGCCAGCAGGTCGGGGTCGCCGTCGGCATGTCCACCAAGCTGCAGCCATTTGTCGAGCTTGTGGTGGTGAGTCAGCAACGTCCGCGTTCGGTCGGGACTCACGACCCACGCGGAGCCCGTGAGGTGCCCGGGCACGCACGCGCGCAACAGGCAATCTTCGTGCGCCTCGACAAACCGGATCGTGTCCGCCGTCATCGCCGCCTCGTGTGCGTCGGCCGCCACCGCGAGGTGCGCCCGGAGGAGTTGCAGGACCGCCTGTCGGTGCATCGGTCAGCGGCGACTCTGCCAGATCGCGTCCGCCTCGAACGCCTGCGGTGCTTCCAGCAACGGCCAGACCGCCTGGAGCGTGGACGCCACCGAAAGAATTTGGTGCATCCCGTCCGATTTGAACCGCTCACGCGTCATCCTCTCGAAGAAGCGCAACAGGTCGTCGTAGAACCCGTCCTGGTTGAGCAGCACCACCGGTTTGTGCAGGAGGTTGATGTAGCGGAGCGTCATGATCTCCGTCAGCTCCTCCAGCGTGCCGATCCCGCCCGGCAGGGTGAGAAACGCCGACGCGCGCTCCTCCATGATGCGTTTCCGCTCGCGCATCGTGTCCACCGTCACGAGTTCGTCCGCGTCCCGGAACGCCAGCTCGCGCGCGATCATGAATTCGGGAATAACGCCGACGACGCGCCCGCCGGCCTCCTTCACCGCCTGCGCCACCGTGCCCATGAGCCCGACGTTGCCGCCGCCATAAATCAGACCCCAGCCCCGGGCCACCAGCTCGCGCCCCAGCGCCGCCGCCATCGCGTGGTATTTCGGATCGAGCTTCCGGCTCGAGGCACAGTAGACGCAAAGTAACCGGGACATGCGAAAGCGTTGAGAGCTGAAGGGTGCGAGTTGGGAGTTCAAACCCAAACCGGCGTTGCCCTCGTCCCGCCAGCGCCCCACCTTCGATTCTCAACGTGCCTTCCGTCCCGTATCGCGGCCGCCTCGCCCCCTCGCCCACTGGCCTCCTCCACCTCGGCCACGCCCGCACGTTTTGGTTCGCCGCCGAACGTGCCCGTGCCGCCGGCGGCACCCTCCTCCTCCGCAACGACGATCTCGACGCCATCCGGTTCCGCCTCGATTTCGTCGAGGCGATGATCGCCGACCTCCGCTGGCTCGGGTTCACCTGGCAGGAGCCGATGATTTCCCAAAGCGCCCGCCTCCCCCGCTATCGCGCCGCCCTCGAATGCCTCCACGCCGCCGGCCGGATCTTCCCGTGCACCCGCACGCGTCGCGACGTGCTCGAAGCCATCGGCGCGCCGCACGAAGGTGGCGCGGACGACGAGCCCGTTTACCCGCCACAGTTTCGTCCGCCCATCGATGCACCCTTGCCGCCGCTCGGCGAAACCATCGCCGTGAACTGGCGCTTCCGCGTGCCGGATGGCGAGACGATCGCCTTCGAAGACGCCCGCTGCGGACCGCAACGCGCCGTCGCTGGCCGCGACTTCGGCGACTTCCTCGTCTGGCGCAAGGACAACCTGCCCGGCTACCAGCTCGCGTGCGCGGTCGACGACGCGGAACTCGGCATCACCGAAGTCGTGCGGGGCGACGACCTCATCAAGAGCACTTTTCGCCAGCTTCTCCTCCTGCGCGCGCTCGGTCACGCTGCCCCCGGCTACCATCACTGCCCGCTCATGCTCGACGCCGCCGGCGGGCGCCTCGCCAAACGGCACGACGCCCTCGCCCTCCGGACGCTTCGCGAACGAGGCGTAACGCCGACTGAGATCATCAGGCAGTTTCATTCAGAACCCGTGAAGCCGTGAGTTTTTTGTTCCTGTTCCCGGCTTCCTGGCTTCTGAATTGATCATGATCAAAATCGGCGTCCTGAACATCTCCGACCGCGCGAGCGCCGGCATCTACTCCGACGAGCCCGGCCAGGCCTGCGTCGCCTTGCTCCGCGAGTGGCTCGCCACGCCCTTCGACCTCGACTACAAGATCATCCCCGACGAACGCGCGGTCATCGAGGCCGAGCTGCGCCGGATGGCCGACGACTCCGGCTGCTGCCTCGTCGTCACGACCGGCGGCACGGGTCCGGCACCGCGCGACGTCACCCCCGAGGCGACCGCCGCCGTCTGCGAAAAAATCCTGCCCGGCTTCGGCGAACTCATGCGCGCGACGTCGCTGCGCTACGTTCCCACCGCGATTCTTTCCCGCCAGACCGCCGGCACGCGCGGCCGCACGCTGATCGTGAATCTTCCCGGCCGGCCGAAAGCGATCCGCGAAAATCTCGAGGCCGTCTTTCCGGCGATTCCCTACTGTCTCGACCTGATCGGCGCCGCGCGACTCGCAACGAACGAAGCCGCCATGAAGGCGTTTCGCCCGAAAAATTGAGACCGGTGTCCGGCGCTCAGTGCAGCCGCGGATTCTGCCACGCCGCCGGCAGCACCGATTGCGGGCCGAGGATGTAGACACGGTAGTAGAGCCAGAACACCAGCACGCCGAGCGCGCCCAGGAACAGCACCTCGCCCAACCCGCCCCAGTTCCGCCGGCTGGTCCGGTGCAGCCAGCCCACAATGGTGCCGATCGCCGGCGCGACCACGAACCCCACCAGCGCCCCGCCGAACAGCACCATGCCCATGATCGCCGCCGTTCGCAGCAGCGCGTCCTCGATCATCTTCGCCTTGTAGCTCACGAGCTCGACGCAGAGATTGAGCAACAACAGGCAGCACGGCAGGACGTAGCAGTTGCGGACGACGTTCGGATTCTTCACGGCGCGGTTTGACTCTCGGCGAAAGGTGAACGCATTCAATTCTCTTCGGACGAAACAATTTCGCTCCGGCTCCTACTCAACCTCCACCCGATCCCATGGTCAACCTGTCCGCCCCCGATCTCACCCAGCATCCGCCCCGCAGCGTTCGCGTCCGCCTCGGCGGCTACGCGCACCTCTCGCGTCTCCTCGACAAGGCCCGCGCCAGTCTCGCCGGCAAGGCCGCGGAGTATCACTACAACTGCCCGCTCGACCAGCGGTTCTTCGCTTTCACCGGCATCAATCACGAGACGATGCTCGCCGAGATCAAGAGCGGCAAAACCGACGTGCAGATCCTCGAGTGGGTGAACACCACCTCCAAGCGCCCGATCAACGAGGTGATCGCCTGGTCCGCCTGGCTCGAGCAACTCGGGCCCGGCGGCGCCCCCGGCCACGAATGGATCGCCGAGACGCTCAAGGGTCACGGCTCGGCCCGCGACGATATCCGTTCCTTCGCCGACCTGCTCGATCTCGACGACTACATCAGCTACGGCGGCAAGGCCTGATGCCTCCCCTTCGATTCCACCGTTTCCCCCGGGCGGATGGCGCGAGCCATCCGCCTTTTTTGCTTCGACCTCACGATCTCCGAACCGGGAATCGCTACAGCTCCGTGTATTTGTCCGCCCGCCCCCGTGCCTTTTCGACGGGATATTTTTTGGCGTTGGCCGCCATCTTGGCCTCGATCGCGGCAGCCACGTCGAGCCCGGTGGCGTTGGCAAACTCGAGCGCATAGATGACAACGTCCGCCAGTTCGTCGGCGATCTTGCCGCGCTTCGCGCCGTCCGCCGCGACGGCCCGCGATGTCTCGGGCGTGGCCCACAGGAAATGCTCCATCAGTTCGCCCGCCTCGGCGGCGAGCGCCATGCTCAGGTTCTTCGGCGAGTGAAACTGCTCCCAGTCGCGTTCGCGCACAAACGCGAGCACCCGGGCTTTGAGTTCGGCAACGGTCGTGGCGGAATCGGTGAAGGCGGCCATGCCGCCACGCTGCCCGCCGGCACAGCGTCACGCAATCTTCACGGTCACAAAAAATCTTTTGCTTGGCACGCCGGCTGCAATATGCAGGCTCGCTTACGATTCAAATGACCGCGTCCTCCCAACATCGCCTCCACCTCGCTGGGGCCCGCTTTACGCAGGGCCAGCAGCGTTGTGCCGCGATGCGACCGGTCGTTATTTCCGTTTGGAATAAAAAAACCGGCGCGGGCAACCAGAACTAAACCTCCCTCTGCGGAAGCGTTTAGCCCTCTGAAAGCCCGGCGGTCTCCAAACCACCGAGGGAACGCTCCGTTCGTTTTTCCTCCCATGCATACGATAATCCATCCCCTCAGTCCCAGCGATCGCAGCCCAGCCGCGGAGCCCGCGTCCACGCCCGCTTTCCGCCAGCCGGTCTATGACTGCCAGGAGCGACGCGACGCGATGAAACTCGTCGTCTACGTCCCGGGTGTGGATGCATCCGGGGTGGAGGTCGAGGCCCGTGGCGCCGATCTCACGGTCACCGCGAGGAAGACGCACGTCGTCCGCGTCAACTGGCAGGCCCTGCACCTCGAAGGCGCCCAGCGCGACTATCAACTCCGGCTCCGGCTCGGCAGCAGCTTCGACTATGCGGCGATGCAGGCCGAGATCCGCCAGGGTGTGCTCACGGTGACGCTTCCGAAGCGCCAACCCGCCAGTGCGCCCGCGCGGCTCCGGCGTGTCGCCTAGTATTTCGCTCCGGCCGCCGGCGGATCGCCAGGGATGTCCGCGCGTAAAAGCGCGCGCTCTCTCGGCCACCGCCGCGGTCCGGGGCGTTTTTTTTGCTCAACCTGGTGCGTCGCCGTGCCGATGCACCAGTCGTCGCCCGACCCCCTCCCGCCGTGAATCCTCCCTTCAATTTTTTTCCTCTTCATTCCGCGCCCTCCCGGTGCGAGAGCGAATCCGTTCACGTCGTGACGCGCACCGACGTGCAGTGGGGCGGCCCGGTATTCCGGGCGCCGACCCTCCCGACGCCACAACAACTGAACTGCGAGCTCCCGTTCTTCGTTAATTTCTCCTCAAAAGATCGCCCGCGCCGCCGCGTCGCCTGAGGAAATTTTGCGAAACCGGAAATCCCGCGGCACTTTTTCCGATCGTCATGGTCCACTCCGGCACCTGACGCCATGCACCTGCCACTTCCATTCGTCCGTCCCCAACTCCCGAGCGACCCGCCAGCCCTCGTCCGGGTGATGTCGCGCGAGGACGTGCAATGGAGCCGCCCGGTCTTCAAGGCTCCCCCGCTTGAGGTCGCCCCGCCGCTCGACGACGTCGCGCAGCTCGCTGCCGATGTCCGCAAGGACGCACGCACCGGACTTTGATCCGGTTCATCGCCTTTCCCTCGGGGCCCGGCTTTCGCCGGGCCTTTTTTTTGCCCAGGGTTGCCGAGCAGCCCGCGAACGGTTGCCCCGCATCTGGCCGGCGCGCTAACCTGCGCTCGCCATCGACCCGGCGGACTGCATGCTGGGGCCGTCCTGCCGCCTGACGTCATCATGCCCGCCACCGCCTCGTCGCCCAAATCCGCCACTCCGGTCGAGTCAAGCCAGCCGCCGCTTCGCACCCGCGATCACCCGATCGAAATCAGGGTCCGGTATGAACTCGTCCGCATGGCTTACAAGGAGCTGTCGCTGGCCACGCTGACCTCCACGGCCGCCGCGGTCGTCTTTGTTTCGGTCGTCGACCTCACCTCGACTACAACCGGCTTGTGGACGTGGCTGGCCGTCATTCTCGCATTGTCCGTCTACCGGGTGTGGCTCGCCCGGGCGTTCGATCGGACCCAGCCCGGACCCGCCGAGACACCCCGCTGGGGTCTGCTCCTGGTCGTCGCCACCACCCTCAGCAGCGCAGCGTGGGGCGCAACTCCGTGGTTGTTTCCCGAGTTGCTCCAGCCCGGGTTTATCGGCCGCAGCCATGTGCTGTTGCTCGCCGGTCTCGCCACCGGCTCGGCCCGGATGCTGCTCCCGATGCGGAAAGGAGGTATCGCCTACCTTGTGGCGATGATGGTCCCGCTCGGCGCGCGCTACGTCGTCGCGGGCAACCTGCCCGGGATCGCCCTCGGCGTCTGCGTGCTGTTTTTCATCGCCTTCATGGCCGCGGCCACGCTGCACAATCACCGCACGCTGTCCGATGCGCTCGTCGCCCGGTGCGAACGCGAGACCCTCGCCGCCGCGCTCGCCGAGGAAAATACCCGGCGCGAGGCCCGCGAGGTCGAGTTGCAGGAGGCGCGCGAAAAGGCCGAGTCCGCCAACCGCGCCAAGGACGAATTCATCGCCACGATCAGTCATGAGATCCGGACGCCGATGAATGGCGTGCTGGGCATGCTCCGCGTCGTGCGCGACACCGAACTGTCGCCCGAGCAACGCAGCTACCTGCGCACCGCGTCCGACTCCGCCGAGTCGCTCCTCCTCCTGCTCAACGACGTGCTCGACTTCTCCAAGATCGAGGCCGGCCGGTTCGAGCTCGAGCGCGCACCGTTTCCGCCCGCGACGGTCGCCCGCAGCGTGACCGACCTCCTCCTGGCCCGCGCCCGCGACAAGGGCCTTCAATTCGACCTGCGCCTCGGCGACAGCCTCCCCGGCGCGATCGTCGGCGACTCCGGCCGCGTGCGCCAGATTCTCGTCAACCTGCTGGGCAACGCGATCAAGTTCACCGAGCGGGGCCGCATCGAGCTCGCCGTGGTGTGCCTCGAGCGCACCGACACCCGCGCGCTTCTCCACTTTGTCGTGACGGATACCGGTATCGGCATCGACTCGTCCGCCCTGGACCGGCTCTTCAAGCCGTTCACCCAGGCCGACAGCTCCATGAGCCGAAAGTATGGCGGCACCGGCCTCGGGCTGGTGATCTCGCTCCGGCTCGCGCAGGCGATGGGCGGCACCATCCAGGTGCAAAGCACGCCGAATCGCGGTTCGATCTTTCAACTCGTGCTCCCGTGCGCCCTGCCTGAAATCACGGCGACCGCGCCGCGCGTCGCCGAGGCTCCACGCTTCGTCACCCCTCATCTTCGCGGCCGCGTCCTCGTCGTCGAGGACGACTCGGTCAACCGCCAGGTGATCGAACTCTTCCTCAAAAAAATCGGCGTCACCCCGACCTTCGCCCTCGACGGCGAGACGGCCATCACGACGGCGGTCACCCAGCCGTTCGACGTGGTGCTGATGGATTGCCAGCTCCCGGGCATCGACGGCCTCGAGGCGACCCGCCAGATCCGCCAGCAACTCGACGGCAAACCGCTCACGATCGTCGCGCTCACCGCCAACGCCAGCACGACGGTCCGCGAGAACTGCCTCGCCGCCGGCATGAACGACTTCCTCAGCAAGCCCGTCCGTTTCGAGCTGCTCGCGACCGTCCTGCAAAAGCATCTCGCCGCCGCGTAGGCCCATTTCCCACCCGGCCGCGCGTGGGCGCCCCGCGCACCGTCACTCGGGCACCAGCCAGCGCACGTTCCCGTCGCCGCCGGGCGCTTGGGCGAGCGCTTCCGCCAGGAACGCCAGCACCCGCTCCGCCTCCCGCTCGAACCGCCACGGCGGGTTGAGCACGATCAGCCCGCAGCCCTTCATCTTCATCGGCACCATCTCGCCGGCAACGGTGAGCTCCAGCACCAGCGTCGGCGGCGGTCGCAGCGCCAGCACCGCGGCAAAAAACTCGTCCACGTGCGCCCGCTCCGTCAGGGGATACCAGCCCGCGAAGACGCCGCCCGGAAACCGCCGCAGTCCCTCGCCCAGCGCCGTCGCGACCTGGGCAAACTCGTTCTGGGCCTCGAATGGCGGATCGATCAGCACCAGCGCCCGCCGCTCCGGTGGCGGCAGCATGGCCCGCAGCGCGACGTAGCCGTCCATCTCCTGCACCGAGGTCCGCGGCGTGAATTGAAATTCCTCCCGCAGTGCGGCGCACTCCGCCGGCTGCCGCTCGCACAGCGCCAGCCGGTCCTGCGGCCTCGCCCCCATCGCCGCCAGCCAGGGCGAACCCGGGTAGAATCGCAGGCGGTCGCCTGCTCCACCCGCCCGGTGATCGAAATCGCGCACCAGCGCGAGATACTCCGCCACCGCCTCCGGTGGCGCCGCCGGCGCGACCAGCCGCCCGATCCCGCCCGGCCATTCCGGGGCCCGGGCGAGCGAGTCGCCGGTCGCCCCGGCCGCGAGGTCGTAACGCCCGCGGCCCGCGTGGGTGTCGAGATACAGCAGTCCTTTTTCCTTTTTCTGCATCGCCCGCATCAACCGCACGAGCAGCGCGTGTTTCATCACGTCGGCAAAGTTGCCCGCGTGAAAATGGTGACGGTAGTTCATCGCTCGTCGCGAGCCGCGTGCCTCGGGCCGGGCCCGGCTGCCCTCAAGCGACCGGCACCTTGACGACGCACTTGCGCACCTTGACCGGCGCGCGCACCCGCATCGTCGGCATGTGGGCATCCGACGGGAAAAACACCGCCGCCTCGCCCGGGTGCACCCGCAGCAGGGCGGCGTCGGTATTGTCCTCGTAAACGATCAGGTCGCGGTCGGGATTGTAGGGCTGCCGGATTTTCATCGCGGCGACGTCGGCCACCTCCATCAATTCCTCCCCTTCGAAAATCACCTGGATGTCGATCATCTTGCGGTGCGACTCAAAAAATCCATCCGCGCGCAATTTCGTCTCGTAGGTTTCCTCGAGGACGAACGCTCCCGCGGCAAGGTCGATCTTGTTCCGGTCGCCCTCCACCACCGCCCGCACGCGTTTCTGCACCTCGGAGCCGGCCGTGAACAGCTCGGTCAGGTAGGCGAACGCCGCTGCAAATCCCTCCGACCGCGGCGCCTGGGCCCGCACGCTGGCGATTGAACCGTAGATTGCCATCGCACCACTGGACCGGCATCGACCGGCGCTGGCAAGCCGCGAAACCCGGGGATTGCCCCCCAGCCCGGTTCCGCTAGACCCTCGGCCCAGTCCCTCCTCTCATGAAGAACCTCTCCCTGTTTCTCGCCGCCGCGCTGCTCGCTCCCGCGGCCGCCTCCGCCGCCAACTTCGAAGGCAAGCTGACCGTGAGCCTCACCGGGCCGGAAGGCCGCAGCCAGCAGCTCTCGCTCAGCGTCAAGGACACTCTCACGCGCATGGAAATGCCCGGCGGACCCGGCGGCGCCAACGTCATGATCATGGATTCCGCCAAGCACCAGATCACGATCGTCATGCCCCAGCGTCGGATGTTCATGATCCAGCCACTGCCCGCGCCCGGCGCCGCTCCCGCGGCCGGGGGTGCGGCGGCCGGACCGCCGCGCGCGGAGCCCGGGCTCGAAAAATCCAGCGCCACGGAAAAAATCCTCGGCTACGATTGTGTGAAGTATGTCGCCAAGGATAACGGCGCCACCACCGAACTCTGGCTCACCGACCAACTCGGCGCCTTCAGTTTCATGGGCATGGGTGGCGGCATGCGCGGAGGTCCGCGGGGTCCCCGCGGCGGCGGTGCGGCCGAGGCCCAGGGCTGGGAACGCCTCCTGCAAGGCAAAGAGCTGTTTCCGCTGCGGGTCGTCTCCACCTCCGCTGATGGCAAGGTCAGCCGTTACGAAGTGATCTCGCTCGAGAAACAAGCGCAACCCGCCTCCGACTTCGCTCCACCGCCCGATTTTCAGGACGTCGGCGAGATGATGAAAGGCATGGGCATGCCCGGCGGGATGGGGATGCCGGGCGGCGTGCGCGCCCTCGGAGGCGGCTGAGCGAATCTCGTTCCCGGGCCGCTCGCGTGCCGGCGGTTCGCCGGTGCGCCTCGTCGCGTTCGGTCACATGCCCCCCGGCGGCTTGCCGTCCCCCGCGGCCGTTTTCGGCCGGGTAAACATTTCCGGCGTCACCTCGGTGTTCGTTTCGATCCGTTCCATGATCATCGTCTGCTGCGTGTGGCCGTCCGCCTCGAGGGTCACGCGGTGCGGGAGCAGCACTCCATCGACCGGCCGGAAATCGTCGTAACGCGTGATGATCTGCCGCGTGCCGCCTCCGGCCGCCGGCCGCGTCTCGACCCGCATCACGATGAAATACGTTTCCGGGTCGACCAGCAGCGAAAACGTTTCGGTCAGTTTTCGCGTCACGAGCACACGCAACAGCTTTTTTCCCTCGACCATCGCCTCGCCGCCATAGTCGAGCGCGAAGCCCCGCTCCGGTCCCGCCACCAGCGGATCGTCGAACTCCGTGTCCGCCGTGAATGCCCGGGCCGCACTCTCGCTCATCACGCGGTAGGCCGGCGGCCAGGTCCCCGTGTCGAACTCCCACGGCGGTTCCACCCCGTCGGTCGCGCTCACGAGCGTCCGCCCATTGTTCTCGGTTTCCAGCCGCACCCGGTCCGGCCGGGCCGCAATCATCGTGAACTTCACCCGCTTCGCTCCGACGACCACCGTCCCCGTGATCCGCATCGAGACGAGCGACTCCATGCGCTCCCGCCCCCCGATCGCCTCCGTATGGATCCGCGCGATGTCCGCCGCCTGGTCCGCGCGCAACGCCGTCGGCACGCCCGCGACCGCGCAGAACCCGGCCAGGAGAAAACGTTGGATGCTTGTGGGGATCATTCTGGGCGCGGCGAACAACCCGGCAGGGTTTCCGTCCGCGCCCACCGGATTGGATTCTTCGCTCCACCCGGAATGACAAGGTATTTATTGGCGGGAGCGGCGCATTCTCCGTTCTCGCCGCCAAAAACATTGCGCCACCGGTCGGCCGCGTTTCTCTCGCGGCACCATCCCGTGCCCGGCGATTCCATCCGCATCGTTTCCGACCTTCACTACGGCGACCGCGCCAGCCGCCTGCGCCGGCTCGCCCAGCTCCGCCCGCTGCTGGGCGGCGTCGGGGAACTTATTGTCAACGGCGACTTGCTCGACACCCGCCCCGGCCCCGACCCGCGGCTGACCGCCCGCCTTCGCGCCGAGGCCGGAGTCTTCACCGCACGTGACGCTCCGCGATTCACGCTGCTGACCGGCAACCATGACCCCGACATCTCCGGCCGCCACGCCGTCGACCTCGCCGACGGCCGGGTGTGGGTGACCCACGGCGACATTGCCTTCGAGCAAATCGTCCCGTGGGGCCGCGATGCGGCGGTCATCGCCGGCCGGATCGCGGCCGCGCTGGTTGCCCTGTCTCCCGCCACGCGCGAAAACCTGGACGAACGCCTCGCCGTGTGGCGCCGCGTCGCCGGCACCATTCCGCAGCGTCACCAGTCGGAATCCCATCGCCTGAAATACGCCCTGCGCTTTGCCGCCGATACCATCTGGCCGCCCTTGCGCGGCCTTCGCATCCTCCGCGCTTGGCGAACTCACGCGACCCGCATGGTCGCCCTCGCCCGGCGGCACCGCCCCGCGGCCCGGTTCATTGTGGTCGGTCACATCCATCGCCCCTCGATCTGGCGCGCGCCGACTGGCGAAGTCGTCATCAACACCGGTTCGTTCTGCCCGCCATTCGGCGGCTACGCGGTCGAGCTGACGTCCACCCGGCTCATCGTCCGGCGCGTGGTCGAGCGCGGCGGGGAATTCCACCCGGGCGGGGTCGTCGCGGAGTTTCCGCTCGCCGCGGCGTGAGCTTTCGCCGACACCCATCCCTATGAGCATCGAGTTCGGCTGGTGGCACAAGGACCCCGTGGAGGGGAAATATCAGATCAACGCCGCCGTTCATGGAGCCAACATCGAGTGGACGCGTCACCAGGGGCATCACACTTCATGGGTGCCGCACACGCCGACGGACGAGGATCGCGCCCGGCTCGTTCACGAGGCCGGCAAACGCGTCCCCCGCCGGTTGATCACCCAAAAGCAATTCGAGGAGATCAAGCGTCTCAGCGAGAACGCCGGTCCCGGCAAAATCTCCGGCCGCCGGATCACGGGCCTTGGCCCGTCGTTCGACTAATTCTCGCCCATCTTTGCCCGCGCCATCGGCCACAGCAGCCGGAACGAGGGGCAAAAATCCCCGGGGCGTTCGCCGGTCCAGCGCGTCACCTCCGTCGGCGAAAACCAGTCGCCGCGCTCGATTTCCTCCGGGTGCAACTCGAACGGCCCGTCGTGCCGCAACTGGTAGACCCACACGAATTCCCAACCCGTTTCCTCGCACGCGTTCAACCGAAACCATCGCGCCGGCGCCCGGCTGACCTGCACGCCGATTTCCTCCGCCAGTTCCCGCACCGCCGCCGCATCGTAATCCTCGCCGGCGTCCACGTGCCCCGAGCACGACGAATCCCACCGGCCCGGCGACAGGTCCTTGGTCATCGAGCGTTTCTGGAGAAACACCCGTCCGGCCCGGTCGAAGACCAGCACGTGCACCGCCCGGTGCCACAGTCCGCGCGCGTGAACGTTGTGCCGCAGTTCGCGTCCGACCGGCTCGTCGCGTTCGTTCACGACGTCGAACCATTCCTCCGGTTTCTTGTTCATTCCCGACACGAGACACCCGGATGGACCCGCGGGCAAGGCCGCACGCCGCCTCGCGCTCCGGTCTTTCTTCTTCTCATCCGGGCCCATCCCTGCAATCCGTGGTTCCCTTCCCATGCCGAAAATCGATGTCAGCAAAGTCGCCGAGATCCTCAAAAAGAACCAGATCGACCCCGCCGTCCTCCGTCGCGTCGTCGAGGAGATGAACCTCGCCGTCCAGCCTGACCCCGGCGACGAGGAGAAACCGCCGGCGGTGAAAAAACAGTTCGTCATCCTTGTCAGCGACCCCGACGGCCGGATGCCCAAGCACGATCTCGTCGGCTGGGTGCTCCAGATTCCCGAAAACGAAAGCCCCGCCACGACCCTCGACCGGGTCTTCCGCAGCTCCTACGATTACAACACGACGAAGAAGGGCCGGTTGCTGCCCGTGAAAACCGTCGGCGAGGCGATCGAAAACGTCCCGGCCAAATTTTTCAAGGAGACCGACGTCTGGGCGAAAACCAAGACGCCCGTGCTGGTCCTGAAAACCGACAACGAAATCCCGAAGGAGTGACGGCGCCGGGCCGGCGGCGCAGAGACTGGAACTGAGGGCCCGCTCCGCGTTGCTCAAAGCGCCCTGAACTCACGATCCCGGGCTCCCGTCTTTCAGCTCTCCGTCTCCTTTTTCCCCACCGCTGCCCGCGCCCGCTCGAGCGCCGCGGCGAGTTCCTCCGTCTTCATCGGCTTTGTGATGTAGTCGTCCATCCCCGCCGCCAGGCAGGCCTCCCGGTCGCCCTGCATCGCATTCGCCGTGAGCGCGATGATCCACGGGCGCTCGGGCCGGTTCGGCCATAGCATGCGCAACTGCCGCGACGCCTCCAGTCCGTCCATCTCCGGCATCTGCACATCCATCAGGATGATTTGATAGCGCTGGCGTCTCACCGCCTCCATCACCTCGTGGCCGTTGCCCGCGACGTCCGCCCGGTAGCCCGCCTTCGCCAGCATGAGCAGCGCGACCTTCTGGTTGACCGCGTTGTCCTCGGCGAGCAGCACGTGCTCGGGCCGCGTGGCCGTCGCGGCTGCCGCCGCCACGAACGGATGCGCCGACATGCTCCGCCGGCCCTCGGGTTCCAGCTTGAACAGCGCGGCGAGCGCGTTGAAGAGCTGGCCGGGCTTCGCGGGTTTGGTCAGGAACGCCGCAAAGATCTCGGGGGTGTCGACGAATTCGCGCTGCCCCAACGAGGACAGCAACACGAGCGGCATGGTCGCGGCGTCCCGCAGCCGGCGGATTTCCTGCGCCAGCGTGAAGCCGTCCATCTCCGGCATGTGCATGTCGAGCACGGCGACATCGAACAGCTCTCCGGCGCGCAGCCAGCCGAGCGCCTCGGCGCCCGACACCGCCGTTCGCGCCGTCATGCCCCAGCCCGCCGCCAGGTCGGCAAGGATGCGCCGGTTGGTCGCATTGTCGTCGACCACGAGCAGCCGCCGGCCCGCCAGATGATCCTGGCCGGCCGTCAGCCACGTCCGCGGCCGGCTGGCGAGCGGCTCGAGGGCAACCGTGAAATGAAATGTCGATCCCTGGCCCTCCACGCTCTCGACCCACATCCGCCCGCCCATCATCTCGGCGAGCCGCCGGCTGATCACGAGGCCAAGGCCGGTGCCGCCGAATTTGCGGGTCGTCGATGTATCGACTTGGGAAAACGACTTGAAGAGCCGCGACATCGCCTGCGGCGGGATACCGATGCCCGTATCGCGCACCGCGAAGTGCAGGATCACGGTGTCCCCGCCCGCGCTCGCGCCGGCCGGTCTCGGTTCCGTGGTTTTTTCCTCCGGCCCTTCGCTCCCCGCCGGCGGTCCGCCCTGCTCCACCTTCACGCTGAGCAATACCTCGCCGCGCTCCGTGAATTTCACGGCGTTGCCGAGGAGGTTGACGACGATCTGGCGGAGACGCGTCGGGTCGCCGCGGGCCGTGCCGGGCACGCCATCCGCCACCTCGTAGAGGAGATCGAGGCCCTTCTCCGCCACCCGGGGGGCGAGCAGGTCAAGCGCCCCCTCGATGCACTCGCGCACCCCGAACTCCGTGTGCTCGAGGTCGAGCCGCCCGGACTCGATTTTGGAAAAATCCAGGATGTCGTTGATGATCGTCAGCAGCGTGTCGCCACTGTGGCGGATGGTCTCGACATAGTCGCACTGCTCCGGGGAGAGCTTCGAATCGAGCAGCAGCGAGGTCATGCCGATGACGCCGTTCATCGGCGTGCGGATTTCGTGGCTCATCATCGCGAGAAACTGGCTCTTCGCGAGATTGGCCGCCTCGGCCGCCTCCTTGGCCGCGCTCAATTCCGCGGCCTGGCGCTTGAGCTCGGTGATATCGACGATGGTGGTCACCTCGCGCACCTCCGCCATCGCGGGGTCGCGATAGCCGTGCATGGAATATGCCGCCCAGACCACCCGGCCGTCGGGATGAATGTAGCGCTTCTCGATCGAGAACCGGTCGATTTCGCCGCGATAAAGGCGGCCTTGTTCCACCCGTTGCTTTTCCCGGTCGTCCGGGTGCGTGGCGCGGACATAGTTTTCCGTGTCGCGCGATCTTTCCTGCGAAACGCCGGTGATGCGGATATGCGCCGGGTTGACCAGGCGGGACTCACCCCGCTGATCCTGCACCCAGGAGACGCCAACCGGGAGGTGCTCGTAGATGAACCGGAACTGCGCCTCCTTCCGTGCCAGTTCCTCCTCGATGCCCTTGCGCTCGGTGATGTCGAGCTGCAGCGCCATGTAGCCGGTGATCCGCCCGGTTGCGTCCCGCAGCGGCTGGATGTCGAGTTCAACCCAATGGGCCGAGCCGCTCTTCGTGTAGTTGAGCATCTCGCCCTTGAACGGCCGCCCGGCGTCCGCGGCCTCGTTGATCCGTCGCAACGCATCCGCGCTCGTGGCGGGACCGTGAAGGATCTCGCCCGGCCGCCGCCCCTTGATCTCGTCGAACGTGTAGCCGTAGAAGCGCGTGAAGCTGTCGTTCGCCCATTCGATCCGCCAGTCGGCGTCCGTGATCACGACGACATTCGCCGTGTGGCTCGCCACGAGGGCGAGCCGGCGCGCATCCATCTCCGCCTGCTGGAAGCTCGCGGTCATCCGGTCGGCCAGCGTCAGCGCCCGGCGGCGCGCGTTGACCAGCGCCCACGTGAAGCCGGCACTGAGGAAACTGAGGAGCAGCCCCCCGCCCAGGATCAGTTGCGGCAGCCAGCGATTGCCGTCCTCGGCGAAGCGCGGGGTCGTGCGCAGGCGGAGCAGCCATTCGCGCCCGAAGAGCGGCATCGTCACCGCGGCGGCGAACGCCTCGGGCCCGGCGCCCGCGACTTTCGACCACTGCGCCTCGTCGAAATCCAGCCGGTCGTCGGCGTCGAACAGCAGCGTTTCCTTCGAGGCCTTGCGATCCTCGAACGCCTCCAGCTCCGCCTGTCCCTCCGTCGCCTCCGCCGCACCCCGCAACAGCAAGTCGACGCGCAGCGAGGCATACACCCAGCCGCGCAAGGCCCGCTCGCGGGCGGCGGCATCGGCCAGCGGCACGCCGGTGGCATACACGGGCAGAAACAGGAGACAGCCCGGCACCGTGCGCGCACCGTCGATGAGTCCGATCTTGCGGGAAATAACCGGCGCTCCCGTTCGCATCGCTTCTTCCGCGGCGGTCCGCCGGGTGTTGCCCGCCGCGATGTCCTTGCCCAGCGCCAGCGCATTGACCGCGATGGGCTCGATGTTGGTCACCACATAGGCCGCCGGTCCCGTGCCGCTGCGATCGACGCTGAACTCCGGCTGCCCGGCCGCGCGCACGCGGGCCTCGAGGGCATCCCGCTGCGTGCTCTCGATCCGTTCGATGTAGCCGAGCCCCACCACGCCGCGGTCGAGAAACTGCCGGTTGGCCTCGACAAAGGCCCGCCAGAGCGCCGGCGGCAGATCGCCGCCCGACTCCACCAGCGTCCGCCCGCCGTGGAGCGCCTGTTCCGCCGGTTGAAACCGGTCGGTGACGGCCATGATGACGCGCTCCTTGAGCCGGTCGAAACGCTCGGCATCCTGGCGTTGGAGCGCGACGCGCACCGACAGCCACCCGGCCACCGCGACCGCGCACCCGGCCGCGAGCACGAACCCAGGAAGCACGCGGCTCCTCAGCATGCGGGGTGATTTCGGGCGGGGAACGCCGGGCATGGCGGGGGAGCAAAGCAGAATCGCCCTGCTTGACGACTCATCTTTGACCGCCGGTCACAACTGTCGGGCGAGCCAGTTGCCCGCACCCGCGGCCCCGGAACTCGACGGCACGGCCAGCAACGCCCGCAACCGCGCCGCCTGTTCCGCCGTCCGGGCCTGCCGGGCCGGATCGCCCGTGCACGCGCGCAACTCCGCCGCCAGTGCCCCCGGCGTCGCCGCACCCTGGATGAATTCGGGATACATCGGCTCGCCGAGGAGCAGGTTCGCGATGCCGAGCCACTCCACCTGCACCAGCATCCGGCCGAGCAAATAGGTCAGCGGGTTCGCGCGATAAGCCACCGCGCCCGGAATGCCAGCCAGCGCACAATGCATCGACATCGTGCCGCTCGAGGTCAGCACCGCCGAGGCGGCCACCGGCTTGGGCGCGGCCTGGGCCCCGGCCGCGCTGCCCGGGCCGGCGTGCCCCGGCGCCGGCCCGCCGTCTCCGTCGATCGCCGCCAGCCGAACATTGGCCGGCGGATTCGCGCCGCGGAGCACGGCCCGGATGTCGTCGCTCGGATAAAGCACGACCGCCTCCGCGCCGGGGCGTTCGCGCGCGAACTCGGCAAAACCCTTGAGCAGCACGGGGAAAATCCGCCCGACCGCCTGCTTCCGGCTGCCCGGGAGCAGCAGCACCGGCCCCGCGGGATCGTAGCCCACCGGCGGGATGTGACCGGCGGCCACAAACGGGTGCCCGACAAATTCGACCGGCAGCGTCGTGTCCGCATAGCACTTCACCTCGAAGGGGAAGATCACCGCCATCGCGTCGAGGTCGCGCGCCATCGCAAACCGCCGGCCCGCCTTCCACGCCCAGATCTGCGGTGAGATGTAGTAGAGCGCCTTGATTTTTCCCCCGGCCTTCACGCTGAGCCCCCGCTCGCGCAGCGCCGCCGCGAGCCGGAGATTGAGCCCGGGATAGTCGACGAAGCACACCGCGCGCGGCTGGTATTCGCCGATCCAGCGCAGCGTCTCGGCGAACAGCGCGCGGAAGAACGAATAGTTTTTCAACACCTCCACCAGCCCGACCACCGACGATGACGTGAGATCGTGCAACAACTGCACGCCGGCCGCCGCGAGTTCCGGCCCGCCGAGGGCCGCGATCGCGAGCCCCGGTTGCCGCGCCTGCAATTCGCGGACCATCCGCGCCGCGTGTTCATCGCCCGAATGCTCGCCCGCGACGATCAGCAGGTCGACGCGTCCGCCCGATGGCGCCGGGAGACGAAATGGCAGCAGCGGGGCGGACATCGTCGCTTACGCCCGGATGCCACCGCTCACGGTTGGCCGGCCCGATCCCGCCGTGCCGATCCGCATCGTCTTCGGGGCGCCGTCGCGCCTTGGCGTGAGCCGTCGCATGGTCATTTCGCCGCGGCGCGAATCTGCTCCGTGATGGTGATCGCCACCTCCAGCGCGCTCTTCCCGAGCGCCGCACCGACTTTCGGCTGCTTGGCTTTCGCCACGCTGTCGACGAAGCTCGCCAGCTCCAGCGCCAGCGGCTCGCCTTTCTCGATCGGAATCTCCTTCACCGGGATCGCCGAGAGGTCGCCGGCCTTCACCAGGCCGATTTTCATCTTCAGCCCATAGGCGATGATGTCGCTCTTCTTCACGAGGTGCCCGGCCTGGTTCATGAAATCGAGCGACAGGTAGGCGTCGCCCTGGAAAATCCGAATCTCGCGCGCCTTCTTCGTGCTCATCCGGCTCGCGCTCAGGTTGGCCACGCAGCCGTTGGCGAACTGGATCCGGGCGTTCGCAATGTCCTCGCTCTTCGAGAGCACGGTCACGCCCACACTGTCGATCTTCGCAATCGGCGATTTCACGAGCGCCAGCACGATGCCGATGTCGTGGATCATCAGGTCGAGCACGACGCCGACCTCCGTGCCGCGCGGCTGGTAGGGCGCGAGCCGCTCGGCCGTGATGTAGCGCGGCTCGTCGATCTCCTTTTCGAGGAAGCTCATCACCGGGTTGAAATGCTCGATGTGCCCGACCTGCACGAGGCACCGGTTCGCCTGCGCCGCCGCCAGCACGCGCTCCGCTTCCTCGAGCGAGGCGCACAGCGGTTTCTCGATCAGCACATGGCATTGTTGCGCCAGCAGCGGCAGCGCCACCTCGGCATGCCGGTCCGTCGGCACGACGATGGAGACGGCGTCGCACGCCGCGCCCAGTTCCTCGAGCGTGGCGAACCGGCGGCAGCCATATTTCGCGCAAATCTCCGCCGCGCGCGCGTCGCTGGTCTCATAGATGCCGGCCAGCTCCGCGCCGGGCAGCGCCGCATAGATCCGCGCATGATGCTGGCCAAGCGAACCGACCCCGGCGACGCCGCATTGGATTTTAATCACGGTGGGAGGGATGGGGTTCGAGGCTGCTGGTATCGGCAGTGGACATCCGCGCCATGTGAACCGAGACCCTCGGCCGCCGCAACCCCGGACCGCACCCTCTCGACCCCGCCGTGCCGTCGGGCGGTTGTCAACTAATAGTTGACAACATCCCTCTCACCCGTCCCGGGGAAAAACGACTTTCGTCATCGGGTTCCAGCGCCCGTCGATTGCTGGATTCCGGAGAACGGACCTCCCGGTCCGTTCAGGATCCGCACGCCGGCCGGCTCAGTGGAGGAGCCCTTCGCGCAGGAAGAGCTGGCGGCCGGTCTTCTGCGCGTAGGCGGCATTGTGCGTCACCAGCACCAGCGCGGTGCCGGTCTCGCGACACAGGCTGAGCAACAGGTCGATCACCGCGTCGCCCGTGTGCTCGTCGAGGTTGCCCGTCGGCTCGTCCGCCAGCAGCAATTTCGGCGAATTCATCAGCGCGCGCGCCACCGCCACCCGCTGCCGTTCGCCGCCCGAGAGCTGCCCCGGCAGGTGCGTCGCGCGCTCCGCGAGCCCGACCCGCGCCATCAGTTCCTTCGCGCGCGCACGCTCGGCCACCCCGGGCGACCGCACCATGCGCGCCGCCATGAGCACGTTGGCCAGCGCGTCGATTTCCGGGATCAGGTAAAACGCTTGGAACACCATTCCGAGAAATGCCGCGCGCCGCTCCGCCCGCGCTGCCGCGCCCGCCCACGCCAGCGACCCGCCGTCCGGCGCATCGAGGCCGGCGAGCAGGTTGAGCAGCGTGGATTTGCCCGAACCGGATTCGCCCCGGATGCTGACGCTCTCGCCGGCCGTCACCGCGAGGTCGACCCCGCGCAGCACCTCGATGCGGCGGTCGCCACTCAAGTAATCCTTGCGCAGTTGCTGCGCGGTAAGCACCGCCTCACTCATGGCGCAACGCCTCCACGGGTTTCAGTCGAGCGGCCCGCCAGGCGGGGATCAGGCCCGCGAGCGTCGAGAACACGATCGAGAAGACGATCGTCAGCACGATGTCCGACGCCAGCGGGTGCGACGGCAGGTCGGAGAATTGGTAGAGCTCCCGCAGCGTTTCCTCGCGGTGCAGGAGGCGGGCGATGCCGTGCACGATCTCGTTGCGCACCGCCAGCACCGCAAATCCGAACACCAGTCCCAGCACCGTGCCGGCGAGTCCCACGATGAACGCCTGTGCGCAAAAACACAGCGCCACGTCGCGGGTCCGTGCGCCCAGCGCGCTGAGCAGGCCGATCTCGCGCGTCTTCCGGACCACCGCGATCAACAGCGAGCTCATCACGGAAAATGCCGCCACGAGCACGATGATCAGCAGTAAAAAGAAATTGATCCGCTTCTCCAGGTGCAGCGCCCAGAGGAAATCGTCCCATGTCTCCATCCACGTCATGGCCCGCACCCCCGGCGGCAGGACGTTGTTGAGCTGTGCCGCCACGGCCTCCTCGTTGGCGTCCGGCTTGATGCGCACATCCACGCCATGCACCGCGCGACCGAGTCCGAAAATCTCCTGCCCGGTGCGCAGCGTCCCGTAGATCGTGCTGCTGTCGAGTTGCTGGTGCCCCACCTCGAAGAGTCCCACGACCCGCATCCGCCGCGGGAGAAACACCTCGTCGCTCTTCAGCTTCTGGATAAGCAGCGGCGAATAAATCTCGATCTGGTCGCCGGGATACGCCCCGAGGCTCCGCGCGAGGATCGAGCTGAGCACCACCGAGTCGTCGTCGAGATCATCCAGCGAACCGGCGCGCATGTATCGTTTCAGGTTCGCCACGCTCTCGACCGAGGCGAGGTCGATCCCGCGAAAGGTCGGAAATGTCGGGCGGTTGTCCGCCATCGCCATGACGAATCCCTTCACGAACGGCGTCGCCGCCGCCACTCCCGGCGTGGTCCGGATCCGCTGCAGGATTTCCCCGGTGGCGTCCATCGGCAGCCGGGCTTGCACCTGCACCTCTCCTTCGGTGTCCACCATCATCTGCCGGATCCCCCACTCGAAACCGCTCATGACGCTGGTCACGACGATCAGCACCGCCACGCCCAGCGCCACGCCCGTCACCGAAATCGCCGTGAAAAACGGAAACCGCCGCCCGCTCGGAAAAAGCTGCTTCAGGGCGAGGTAGAGATACCAGGGCATGGAGAAAATGACGAATTCCGAATGTCGAATCAGACCCGACTTCGTCGCGACTCAATTCGTCATCCGTCATTTTGCGTCCGAAGGACGCAATTGCGGGAACAGGATCACGTCGCGGATGCTCTCGGCGCCCGTCAGCAGGATGCACAGCCGGTCGATGCCCACGCCCATCCCGCCGGCCGGCGGCATGCCGTGCTCGAGCGCGAGCAGAAAGTCCTGGTCGATGTTCTGCTTTTCCTCGCCCGCCTGCTGCTCGAACATCTCGCGCTGCGCATCGGGGTCGTTCTGCTCCGAGTAGGCCGGCGCGATTTCCATCCCGCCGATCGTGAGCTCGAAGACATCCAGCACCGTCGGATCCTCCGCATTCAGCTTCGCCAGCGGGCACAGCTCCTTCGGCAGGTGCGTGACGAACGTCGGCTGGATCAGCGTCGGCTCGATCTTCTTCGAGAAAATCTCGTTCGTGATCTCGAACTCCTCCCACGCCGGCGCGATCGCGAGCCCGAGCTTTTCCGCCGCGGCGGTCTTCTCCGCCTTGCTCCGGCTGAACCACTCCGCGTCGCCCGTCGCCGTCCGGATGAGCTCCTTGTAGCTCACCTCGCGCCACTCGCCGGCGAAGTCGATGTCCTGTCCGCTCGCCGCGTGCTTGATCTTCGTCGTGCCGAGCACCTCCGCGCACAGCGTCGTCAAGAGGTCCTTGATGAGCGCCATCATCCCGCGGTAGTCGCTGTAGGCCTGATAGACCTCCAGCATCGTGAACTCGGGGTTGTGCTTCCGCGACACGCCCTCGTTCCGGAAAATCCGCCCGATCTCGAACACGCGGTCGATCCCGCCCACGAGCAGCCGCTTCAGCCGCAGCTCCGTCGCGATGCGCAGGAAAAAATCCACGTTGAGCGCGTTGTGGTGCGTCACGAACGGCCGCGCCGCCGCGCCGCCCGCCGTCGCCTCCAGCACCGGCGTCTCCACCTCGATGAACTGCCGCCCTTCGAGGAACCGCCGGATGTGCGACACCACCCGCGAGCGCAGCAGCAGCCGCGCGCGCGACTCGGCGTTGACGATCAGGTCGAGGTAGCGCTGCCGGTAAACCTGCTCCGCGTCGCTGAGCCCGTGCCACTTTTCCGGCAGCGGCCGCAGCGCCTTCGCGACGAGCGTGAACGCGTCCACCCGCACCGTGATCTCGCCGGTCTTGGTCTTGAACAGCGCTCCCGTCACGCCGATGATGTCGCCGAGGTCGAGCGACTTCTTGAACACCCCGTAGCGCTCCTCGCCCAGCACGTCGCGTCGGAAGTAAAGCTGGATCGGCCCCTGCTGGTCCTGGATCTTCACGAACGAACTGCCGCCCTGCACCCGGAACGTCACGAGGCGGCCCGCCACCGTCACCGTCACGGCGTTGTCCTGGCCTTCCACATAGAGCGCCTTCGCGTCCGCCGAGAAATGCGTCGGCGCGACGCTCGCGCGAAACGGATCGCTGCCACCCGCGCGCAGGTCGGCGAGCTTCTGGCGCCGCACGGCATGCTGGTCGTGGCTGATGTCGGTGGGAATGTCGCTCATGGAACCGGCCACCGTGGCGGCCCCGGCGGGCTTCGGCAAACGGAAAACTCGCCTACTCCAGTTGCAGCTCCTCCGTCCGCCGGTCGGGCATGAAATACATCAGCGCCGGCAGCACGATGAGCACCATCGCCGCCGTCGCCGAGAAAATTGCCGTCGCGACGGCGGCGGCGTAGATCGCAATGGCGATCCGGTTGCGCTGCAGGAGCCGGGTGTGCAATTCCCGCAGCCGCGGATCCTCCGTGTGCTGTTTCGCAATCGCGCACCGCAGCATGTAGTAGGAGCAACCCGCGGCCAGCGACACGAGCCCGTAGAGCGCGACCGCGAGTTTCGCCCCGTGGCTGTCGCCAAGATATGCCGTCACGAACGGGATGAGCGAAAGCCAGAAAAGCAGCAGGAGGTTATACCAGAGCATCGGGCCGTCGACGCACTTGGTGAGGGCGACGAGGTGGTGGTGGTTCACCCAATAGATCGCCACGAAGAAAAAACTGAAGACGTAGCTGAAGAACACCGGCGCCACTTGCCACAGCCCGTCGAGGCTCGCCTCGTGCGGCGGCTTCAGCTCCAGCACCATGATCGTGATGATGATCGCGATCACGCCGTCGCTGAAGGCTTCGAGCCGGGTCGCTTTCATGGGTGTCGTTTGTGTTGAGCCGGTGCCGCGCGCCAAGGGCAAAATCGCCCCTTCGTCCCCGCTCCACCTCACCCGGCCGGCGGATTTTTCGGCGCGCCCTTCGCCGCGGGAATGTGCGCGGCCTGCCGCAGCAAATCGCTCTTTGAAAGTCCCAGCCGGTGCGCGATCGCGTTGAGCCGGGCCGCGTCCGCCGGCGCCAGCACCGTCAACCGCGCCGTGCCATCGCGATCCGTCCACTCGACGGCATGCGGCTTCTGGCGCGAACCTTTCACGAGGTCGCGCAGGAACACCTCTTCCTCGGCGGGAAAATTCATCATGGCCCAGTTGGCCGGCGTGCCCGGCCGGGGTCAAGGCGCCCCGCCGCGACACCGGGGTTGCGCCGCCGCCCAAAATCCGTGACATCGCTGCCATGAGCGAGCCCACCCCTGCCCGACCCGGTGCAAAATTGCCGGCGCACCTTTCGGACTTTTTTGGAGGCCGCGGGTGAGCCGGCAGCGCGGCCCCACCGCTCAGTCGCCCGCCACCTCCGCGGCGCTTGCCACCGGCTCGTCCCCGTGGACCGGCTGGCTCGTCGCCGGGCTGCTCACGTTCGCCGCCTTCGCCGTTTACCACAACGGCCTCCATGCCCCTTTCGTTTTCGACGACGAGCCCGCCATCCTCAACAACCCCACCATCCGGCATCTGTGGCCGCTCTGGGATCCGTTGTCCGCTCCACCGACCCTCGCCGGCGCCGCCGGCCGGCCGCTCGTGAATCTTTCCCTCGCGGTCAACTATGCTCTCGGCGGCCTCGACGTGTGGGGCTACCGCGTCACCAACGTCCTCCTGCACCTCGCCGCCGCCCTCGTGCTGTTCGGGCTCGTCCGGCGGACGTTTCACCAGCCGGTGTTGCGCGATCGCTTCGGGCCCCGCGCGGCCGCATCCATCGCACTCTTCACCGCGCTGCTCTGGACCGTGCACCCGCTGCTCACGGAATCGGTCACGTGTGTCGTGCAGCGCAACGAGGCGATGGTGGGCTTCTTTCTTCTGCTGACGCTCTACTGCCTCGTGCGCGCCGCCAGCTCGACCTCGCCGCGCTGGTGGCTGGCGGGCAGCTTCCTCGCCTGCACGCTCGGCATGGCGTCCAAGGAGGTGATGGTCTCGGCTCCGCTGCTGGCCGTGTTTTACGAGGTCATCTTCATCGACGGCTCGTGGCGCGCGGCCTGGCGGCGGCGCGGGAAATTCTTCGCTCTGCTCGCGCTCAGTTGGCTACCGCTTGCGCTGCTCGTCACCGGCAACAGCTCGCGCTTCGGCACGGTCGGTTTCGACATCGGCGTCTCGTGGTGGGACTACGCACTCACTCAATGCCGCGCCATCGTGATGTATCTCCAACTCGCGTCCTGGCCGCACCCGCTCGTCGTCGACTACGGCGAGACCCTCGTCAACGGCCCCGCCGACGTGTGGCTGCAGGCGCTGCTGCTGATCGGCCTGTTCGGCGCCACCGTCGTTGCGCTGGCGAAGAAAAAACCCGCCGGGTTCGCCGGCCTGTGCTTCTTCGCAATCCTCGCGCCAAGCTCGAGCTTCCTGCCGCTCGCGACGCAGACGATGGCGGAGCACCGCATGTATCTGCCGCTGGCCGCCGTGCTCGTGCTCGCCGTCACCGCTCTCCACTCCGCCGTCGGCGCGCGCAGCCTCGCCGTCGTTTCCGCGGTGGCGATCGGCTGCGGATTGCTCACCGCCCGGCGCAACCAGGACTACCGCAATTCGCTCGTGCTCTGGACGGACACCGTGGCGAAAGCCCCCGCCAACGCCCGCGCCCACAGCAACCTCGGCAGCGCGCTGGCCGAGGCCGGCCAGATCGAGGCGGCCCGGACCGAGTTCGAAACGTCGCTGCGACTGAAGCCGAACTTTCCCATGTCGCATTTCAACCTCGGCAACGTCCTCAGCCAGTTGGGCCGGCTGCCCGAGGCGATCGACCAATACGAGGAGGCGCTGCGCGAGGATCCCACCCTCGCCAAGGTCTGCAACAACCTCGGCGGCGTCCTCGTGCGCCAGTCGCGCTGGGCCGAGGCCGAGGCGGAGTATCGCGCAGCGCTCCGGCTCCAGCCCGACTATCCGGAAGCCGAGAACAATCTCGGCAACGTGCTGACGAGCGAGGGCCATCCCGCCGAGGCCATCCCGCACTTCGCGACCGCGCTGCGCGCCGTGCCCGGTGAGCAGACGCTGCACTACAACCTCGCCACGGCTCTCGCCAACGCCGGTCGCGACGCCGACGCCATCGCGCAATTGCAGACAGTCGTCCAACTCGCCCCGCAGCGCGCCGACGCCCACTGCCACCTCGGCATCCTGCTCGCCGCCGCCGGCCAGCGCGACGACGCCATCCGCGAACTCCTCACCGCCCTCCGCCTCCGTCCCGGCTACGAGGAGGCCACGGTCAATCTCACGCGGCTGGGCTACCCCGTTCCCGCACCGTGATCCGTCGACTGTCCCGTGCCTCCCGCGGCTGAATCCTCCACTTCCGTCCCCGCCGCTCGCGGCGCCGTATTTCTGGCCGCAGCGGTCATCGTCGTCGCAACGATGCTCGCCTATGCGCGGAGTTTTTCCGCGCCGTTCGTGTTCGACGATCTGCCGGCAATCGCAACCAACCCGTCGATCCGCCATCTCCATCCGCTCACGGCTGCGCTCTCGCCTCCATCGACCGCCGCCGGCGCCGTCGGCCGGCCGCTCGTCAATCTCTCACTCGCGCTCAACTACGCCGCCGGCGGCCTGAACGTGCGCGGCTATCACGTGTTCAACCTCGCCGTCCACTTGCTCGCCGCGCTCGTGCTCTTCGGGGTGCTCCGCCGCACGCTGCAACAACCGGTCCTGCGCGAACGCTTCGGCGGCGCCGCGACTTCGCTCGCGTTCGGTATTGCGCTGCTGTGGGCCGTCCATCCGTTGCAGACGGAAACCGTCGTCTCCGTCATCCAGCGCAACGAACTCCTCGTGAGTTTGTTTTACCTGCTCACGCTCTACGCTTGGATTCGCGCCGACGCTTCGCCCGCGCCCCGCGGCTGGCTGGCACTCGCCATCGCCGCCTGCTTCCTCGGCGCCGCGAGCAAGGAGGTCATGGTCTCCGCCCTGTTGGTCGTGCTGCTCTACGACCGCACGTTTCTCGCCGGCACTTTTCGCGAGGCCTGGCGGCGACGCTGGCCGGCGTATCTCGGCCTGGCTGCAAGCTGGGCGTTGCTCGTCTGGCTCGTCCTCGCCAACGGACAGCGGGCCGGCACGGTCGGCTTCGGTCTTGGCACTGGCGCGTGGGAATACCTCCTCACCCAATGCCGCGCGCTCGTCCTCTACCTGCGGCTCTCGCTCTGGCCGCATCCGCTCGTCCTCGACTACGGCCACGCCGTCGCCTCGCACGTCGCGGACGTGCTGCCGGAGGCCCTCGTGGTCGTCGCCTTCCTCGCCGTCACGGTCGTCGCCCTGTGGCGCTGGCCCGTGATCGGGTTCCTCGGCGCGTGGTTCTTTGCGATCCTCGCCCCGAGTTCGAGCATCGTGCCGCTCACCACGCAAACGATCGCCGAGCACCGGATGTATCTGCCGCTCGCCGCGATCGTCGCGCTCGCGGTCGCCGGATTTCACCGCTGGGTCGGTCGCGGCAGCTTCGTGGTTTGCGTTGTTCTCGCCGTCGGTCTCGGCGCCACGACGCTCCGCCGCACCGCCGACTATCGCTCCGCCCTCGCCATCTGGACCGACACGATTGCCAACTGGCCCGCCAATGCCCGCGCCCGGACGAATCTCGGCAACGCCCTCGTCGACGACGGCCGCACCTCCGAGGCCCTGACGCATTACGAGGAGGCCATCCGCCTCGATCCTCACTACGCCGAGGGCCACTACAACCTCGGTCTCACGCTGCTCGACCTCGGCAAGCCCGCCGATTCGATCCCGCAATTTGTCGCGACCCTGCGCGACAATCCCAACTCCGGCGAGGCGCACAACAACTGGGGCAATGCCCTCGTCCGCCTCGGCCGCGCTCCCGAGGCGATGCCGCACTACGAGGAAGCAGTCCGCCTGCGGCCCGACGATCCCGAGGCCCACTGCAATCTCGGCAGCGCGCTGCTCCGCACCGGCGCCCTCGCCGCCGCCATCGCGCAGTATGAAACCGCGTTGCAGCTCCGACCCGATTTCGCCGACGCACACATCAATCTCGCCAACGTCCTCGCGCAGACCGGCCGCTTCGCCGCCGCCCTGCCGCATTTCGCCGCCGCCGCCGCCGCCGCGCCGCGCGACGCCGACATCCGTTTTAACTGGGGCATGGCACTGCTGCAGGCAAAGCGCCCGCGCGACGCCATTCCGCAACTCGCCGAGGCGCTGCGCCTCCATCCCGACGACCCCCAGGCCGCGCAACTGCTCGCCCAGGCTCGCCGGCAGGCCGGCCAGCCGTAAACCGCGGCCGGACGCCGCGCCGCCCTGAAACCGCTTGCGCTTCGCGGGCGTTCGTATGCGTTTCTCCGGCATGTATCCGACGACGGAAACCACGCGCAAACCTTCCTGGCTGCGGGCCAAATTGCCCGGCGGCCCCGGCTATGCCGCGACCCGCCAGCTCGTCGACGCCAACCAACTCCACACCGTCTGCCAGAGCGCGCAGTGCCCCAACCTCGGCGAATGCTGGTCGCGCGGCACCGCCACCGTGATGATCCTCGGCAACATCTGCACGCGCTCGTGCAACTTCTGCGCCATCGCCACCGGCCGGCCCACCGAGCTCGACCTCGGTGAGCCCGCGCGCGTCGCCGACGCCGTCGCCAAGATGAACCTCAAGCACTGCGTCATCACGAGCGTCGCGCGGGACGAACTGGCCGACGGCGGCGCCAGCGTCTGGGCCGCCACCATCCGCGCCATCCGCCACCGCAATCCGCACACCGCGATCGAGGTCCTCGTGCCCGACTTCAAGGGCGACACCGCCCACGTCGACCTCGTGCTCGACGCGAAGCCCGATATTTTCAATCACAACCTCGAGACGATCGAGCGCCTCCAAAAACCCGTCCGCGTGCAGGCGTTCTACGACCGCTCCCGCTCCGTCCTCCGCCACGCGAAGCGCCGTGGCTTCGTCACCAAAACCGGGATCATGCTCGGGCTCGGCGAGGAACAGGCCGAGGTCGGGCAGACGCTCCGCGACATCGCCGCCGACGGGACGAACATTCTGACCATCGGCCAGTATCTTCAACCCACGTCGAAGCACCTGCCCGTCGCCCGCTGGGTCGAGCCCGCCGAGTTTGTCCGGTGGAAGGAATTCGGCCTGTCGATCGGCCTCGGCGTCGTCGAGAGCGGCGCACTCGTCCGCTCCAGCTATCACGCCGACGAACAGTCGCAGAAATACACCGGCGAAGAGCACCTGAACACCGCCAACGCGCTCGCCGGGGCCTAGCGGCCAAGTCCTCGCCGGAACCCGCGCCGCCTTCGTCGCGTCCTTCCGGCCATCGTCGATGCATCGGGTGTCGGTCTGGAGTTTACCGGGCGAGTCCTGGCGGATGCCGTTGCGATCGAACGTCCAGGCGGAGCGGACCCAACTCGCAAGTTGTTGAAGGCGGTCGAAAGGCCGATCTCCAACCCATTCGAACGCACGGTGTTTGATTTCCGTGTAGCGATTTCGTGACAGGGCCTGCGCCCGCTGGCGGGGACCCGATCTTCCGCTACCTTGTCCGCAAATGAACGCCCTGCAATTAGCCGAGTTTGCCTTCTACGGCGTGGAAATATTCGGCCTGCCGTTCGCAATCTTTGTGTTCGTCATGGAGCAGCGCAAAGAGCGCGAGAACGAACAGGAGGGAATCTTTCAGCGGCTCTCGGACGAATACCGCGAATTCCTCAAGCTCGTGCTCGAAAACGCGGATCTCCGGCTCCTGCGCGCCCACGGAGCCCGTCAGGATTTGACCGACGAGCAGAAGGAGCGTCGCGACGCGATCTTTGGAGTTCTGGTTTCGCTGTTCGAACGCGCCTATCTCCTCGTCTACGAGGAGCGCATGGCGAAACAGGAGCAACGCCGCTGGCAGTCATGGGAGGACTATATGCGTGAATGGGTTTGCCGGAATGATTTCCGGGAGGCGTTGCCGTCGCTGCTTCAGGGCGAGGACGAGGAATTCAAGCGCTACATCGTGGCCCTGGCCCAGGCGGAGCCCGCGCCCGCGGCTTCCGCCCCCGTGCCGGATATCCTGCGCCACGCCGCTTGAACCGTGGCCGGATGGCCAACACGGCTGGGTGCAACCGCTCACGGGGTCACGTCCGCCGTGAGTTGCCGGGGCGGTCGTTTCTGACGACGTTTATTGCCTCTCGAGCTCAGCCGCGACCAGGCAGATATCGTCGGTGAAAGGGGCGCCGCCGCAAAACGCCGACACCTCGGCCAGCAAACCGGCGAGCGCCCCGTCGAGGGATTGCGCCACGCCCGCACGCATCGCGGCCGTCAGCCGCGCCAGCCCGAACTCTTCGCCGGCGGCGTTGGCGGCCTCGAACAATCCGTCCGTGAACAGGAGGAGGCGGTCGCCGGAAGCGAACCGTTCCTCGTTCGTGGCGAATTCGAATTGATCGATCAACCCGAGCGCCGGTCCGGCTTGGTCCGGCGAACAGGCCACGGCTCGGACGGCGCCGGTGCCGGCGTCCCAATGCAACGGGGTCGGGTGGCCCGCCTGGGCGTAACGCAATTTCTCCTCCGCTGGCGAGAGCACCGCATACGCCGCGGTCACGAAGATCAAGCCGCCGGTCTGCCGGAGGATGCGGGTCAGGTCGCAGTTCAGGCGCGTGAGCAGCGCGCCGGGATCGGTCGCGATCGGCCGCAACTCCTCGAGCATCGCCCGAACCATCGCCGTGATCAACGCCGAGCGCACGCCGTGGCCCATCACGTCGCAGACGATGATGCCGGTGGCGCGATCCGAAATCCTCAGCACGTCGAAAAAATCCCCGCTCACGCCACCGGCCGGTCGATAACGGTGTGCGAGCTGCAGCGCGCGACCGCCGGCCGCCACCGGCGCGGTCAGTGGCGGCAGCATGGCGAGTTGCACCTCGCGCGCCATGGCCAGGTCGGATTCCATTTCCCGGTTCTTGTCGGCGATCTCGCGGCGCGAGGCTTCGAGCCGCACGATGTTGCCGAGCAGGAAATCGGTCTGCAGCCGCGCCAGCGTCCGCATCGCGATCAACCCGAGGTAGGCTCCGCCCGGCGCGACCAGCAAAACGTCGTCGAAAAACTCGCGGTCCTCGCGCTCGGCGGTCGCCCGGAAAACCTCCGTCAACGGCGTGCCGGCGGCAACCTGCAAGGGGGACGCCATCAGGTGCTCGCGCACCGGACGCTGGGCATTGAGCGCAAAGCCGTAGCGGGAGCCCAGCGCCTGGTCCAGCTCGCGCCGCGCGCAGAGCCCGAGCAGCCGCCCGCCGTCGAGCACCGCGAGAAACGCGACGCCCGCGCGCACGAACTCCTGCTGGGCGCGTTCCACCGTGGTCGCGGCCGGCAGCGACTGCGCGTGCGCGATGAGCGAGCGCAAATCCACGGCGGCCAGTTCGGCGGTGGGCGGAGTCTCCGGCATGACCGCGAACTTGGTTCGTGTGGTCGACCATGGCAACGCCGCCGCCACGTGGCACCGATTTGTAACCTCACCTCCCGATCGCACCGGCGCGGCCCGCCAAGTTCCACCACCCCGGCCGCCAGTGTCGGCCAGCCCCGCATCGTCCGCACTTCGGCTTGTGCCGGGGGCGGGCGGCCGGCACCGTCGCATCGTCCCCGCCCTCACCCCCGGACCAGCTTCCTCCCATGAAGACCCGTTCGAAAAAACGCCCGACCCCCAAGCCGCGCGCCAAGGCGCGCCGTCCCGCAATCCAAAAATCCCCCGCGGCCGCCGGTCCCACCCGCATCCGCAAGCTCGCCCGCCGGTGGTTCGACGAGCTCTGGAACAAACGCAACGGCGACGCCCTGCCGCGCCTCATGCACCCCGCCGCGGTCGGCGACACGGAGGGCGGGATGGTGACCGGCCACGCCGAGTTCTATTACCGGCTCCACGGCCCGTTGCTCGCCGCGTTTCCCGACCTCGAGGTGACCATCGACGGGATCGTGGTCGAGGGCAACGACGCCGTCGTGCGGTGGACGCTCACCGCCACGCACGGCGGCGAAATGATGACGATTCCCGCGTCGCACCGGCGCATCAGCGTCGGCGGCATGACGTGGCTGCGTTACGACGATGACGGCATGGTCGTCGCCGGCTGGGATCGTTGGAACGCCGCCGGCCTCTTCAACGCCCTGCGCAACGGCCTCTCGAGCGCGACAGTCAGGATCCTCGCCTAGCACACGATCCGGCGTCACCCGCCGGGAGAGTCTCACGGAATCTTCAACCGCTGGCCCGGCCGGAGCACGTTCTCGCCTTGGAGAATGTCGCGGTTCGCCTCGTAAATATCCTGCCAGCGCGCCGAGGTGCCGTAATAGCGCGCGCTGATCCGGGTGAGCGAGTCGCCCTCGGCCACCACGTGCACGCGGGGCTGGGGTGGCGCCGCCGGCGTGGGCGCGGGAGCGGCGGAACCGGCCTGCGCCGGAATCGTCGGGATGGAGTTCGCCGGCGCCGCGGCCGCAATCGGGGTGCCGCCGTTGATGAGCCGGGCCGCCGACGCGATCTGGTCGAGCGTCCCCTGCGCCTGCCGCAACCGCGCGCTGATCGCGGCGTTCTCCTGCTGGAGCTGGCCGAGCCGCGCACTCCGGTCGCGCTCGGTCGTCTGCAGCGCGTCGGTCAGCCGGGCGTTTTCCGTGCGGGCACTGGCCAGATCGCGCTGCGCCGTCGCGAGCTGGGTCGCCGCGGCCGCCAGCCCGGCCGCCCGCTGCTCCGCGTCCTGCCGGGCCTGCTCGCTTTCCGCCAGCTTGGCGTTGTCGGCGCGCAGTCCGGCCAGTTGCGACTGCAGGTCTTTCAGGTCGGAGTTGAGTTTCTCGTTCGCCCCGGTGAGGTCGGCGACGGCCGTGCCATGCTGCTCCGCCGTTTTTTGCGTCTCGGCCAGCCTGGCCTTCGTGTCGTCCAGCTCCGTGCGGAGGGCCGCCGCGGAATCCCCCGCCGCGCCGAACTTCGCGTTTTCCGCGCGGACCGCGGCCAGTTGGTCGGTCGCATCCTTGACCTGCGCCTGGAGCTTGTCGTTGGCGGCGGTCAATTCGTTGATCGAGGCGGCCTGTTCCCGGGCTGCGCGATCGTTCGCGCCGACGCGGTTCCGGAGGTCCGTCAACTCGGCGTGCTCCGCACCGGACGTCTGCTTCAACTGGGCCAGCTGCTGGTCGAGCGCCGCCTTGTCGGTCGTGAGTTTTTCGTTGAGGCCGGTGAGCTCCGCCACGCTGGTCCCCTGCTGGTCGGCGGCCTTGGTCGCATCGGCGTATTTGGCCTGGAGCGCGGTGTAGTCGGCGCGCGATTTCTCGGCGGTGGCCAGCTTGCCGAACATCTCCGCCACCTGCGCGCGCAGGCTGTCGCGCTCCGCCGCCTGGGCCGCCACGGCCTTGCGCGCCTCGGCGGCGGCCGCCTCGGCGGACGTCTTTTGCGCGGCCAGCCCGTCGTTGGCCGCGGCGAGGCGGGTCTGCTCGGCGCGCGATTTGTCGAGCTCGTCCTGCGCCGCCTTCAGCTTCGCGCTCAGCTCGTCGCTGGCCGCCTTGGCGCTCGAGTCCTCCGCGCCGTGCGCGCCGAGCAGGGCGCGGTTGGCGTCGGCCAGCGACTTGGCGGTTTCCCGCGAACTCTGCAACTGCGCCGCCACGGCCGCGAGTTCGGAGGCGGCGTTCTTCCGCTCGTCCGCCTGCTGGGCCTCCAGGGTGCGCACGTGTTCCTGCAAAGTCTGCATCTCCAGCTTCATCGCCTCCGTCGGCGCCGCCTTGGCCGCGGCGGCCTGCGCCGCCAGCGCGGCCGCCGCCGCCTGCTTGGAGACCTCCAGGTCGCGCTGCAGGCTGTCGTTGCGGGAAGTCAGGTCCGCGATCGTCTGCCCGGCGCTATCGAGCTGGGCGTTGAGTTTGGTCAACGCGTCGTGGTCCGCCGCCTGCGCCTGCTGGGCGGCCTTCAGTTTGTCGCGCTCGTCGGTCAGCGTCGTGACGCGGGCGGAGAGGTCGGTGAGCTTCTGCGCCGTCGTCTGGCTGTCCGCCTGCGCCACGGTGAGCTTCACCCGCGCATCGGCGAGCTCGAGGCGGTTCGCCGCGATGGTATCACGGGCCGCCGCCAGCTCCTTGGCCGCCTGCGCGGCCTGCGCGCTGGCGCGATTCGCGTCGTCGAGTCGCGCGCGCACCTTGGCGAGGTCGTCCTGATCCGACGCGCGGGCCTGCTGCGCGGCGGTCAGCTTGGCCTGCGCGTCCGTCAACTGGGCCGTCGCCCGGGCGAGGGCATCGCGCGTGGACACCAGCTCGCTCGCCGCCCGGCCGGTCTGTGCCAGCGAGCGGTTGGCGTCCTCGAGCTGCGCGCGCAGCTTTGTCGCCGTCTCGCGATCGGCCGCCTGCGCCTGCTGCGCCGCAGCGAGGGCGGACTTCAAGTCGGCGATCTGCCCCGAATCCTGGCCGGCGGCGGTCGCGGCCGCCTGCAGCTTCTGGTTGTCCGCCACGAGCTGGTCGGCCCGGGCGGCGAGGCTCGCATTCGCCTCCTGGAGCTTGCGCGCGTTGTCGCTCGCGGCGGCCTGCGCCTGCTGCGCGGTCGCGAGCGCGGACTTCAGGCTGGCGATCTGGCCGGAGTCCTGCCCGGCGGCGCTGGCGCCCGCCTGGAGCCTTTGGTTGTCCGCCGCCAGCTTGTCGGCCCGGGCCGTGAGCGCCGCGTTGGCTTCCTCGAGCTTGCGGGCGTGGTCGGCGCCGGCGGCCAGCGCCTGACGGGCGGTGGCGAGATCGGTGGCGGCGCGGGCGTTTTGCTCCAGCTGGGCGGTCGTGGCGGCGAGTTGCGCGCGGAGCTTGGCAAGCACGTCGAGATTGTTGGCCGCGGCCTGCTGCGCCTCGGCGAGGGAACGTTTCAACCCGGCGGTCTCGGCGGAGTCGGATTTCGGGGCGCGCGATTTTTCCGCGCTGGCGGCAGCCAGGGCCTGTTTCGCCTGGTCGAGCTCGGACGTGAGCTGCTTCGTCCGGGTGTCGAGCGAGTCCTGCGCCAGCGCCAACTGGCCGCGGAGCTGCTCGGTCCCGCTGCGGGTGGCGGCGAGCTCCTGCAAGGCCTGGGTCAAATCCGATTGCAGCTTGGTCCCGTTGGCCGCGTCGACCGGCGCCGGGGCGGCGGCCGCGAGCTGGGCGACCCGTTTTTCCAGCGTCGCTTTTTCCGCGGTCAACTGCCCGCGCGCCTTCTCGCTGTCGGTCAGGGATTGCTCGGCTTTGGTCGCCCGCGCCTGCGCCGCCGCGAGCTGGGGTGCCAGGTCGGCGCCCCCGGGCGCAGGGGCCGCGGCGCCGGACGCACGGACATTATCCGCCGCGAGGCGCTCGTTCAGGGTGCGCAACTCCTCGACCTGGCGGGTGAGGTCGGCGACCTTGCCGGCATCGGCCGAGGCCGCGGCGGCCGCCGCCGGGTTCCCGCCCGCCTGGGCGAGCTTTTCCTGCATCGTGCGGAGCTGGCGGTCGAGCATGCTGAGCTGGATCGTCGAACGCTTGACCTCGTCATTGAGCCGGAGGTTGTCGGCCTGGAGCCGCGCCACGCGCTGGTCGTCGGAAGCGGCCGGGGCGCCGGCCGGCGCGGTGGCGGCCGCCTGCGCGCCGTCGCGCGCGGTTTTCAACTGCGCCGCCAGATCGGTCGCCTGCTGCTCGGCCTGCTCCTTGGCGCTGCGGAGCGCGACCGCGGCGCGCGCAGCCTCATCGAGCTGCCGGCGCAGGGAGGCCACGGTCGCATCCGAGGCCGGTGCCACCGGCTTCGCGGCCAGCGCGGCCTCGGCGGCGGCGGCGCGCTGCTCGAACGCGGATTTGTCCCGCTGGGCGGCCTGGGCGGCATCGGTCAACCGGGCGTTCTCGGCCCGCGCGTTGTCGAGGTCGCCTTGCGCCGCAGCCAGGCGCTGGCTGAGCGCGGCGGCGTCGCCCGCGGTCTTCGCCGCCGCATCGGCGGCGGCGAGGCGTTGCTCGAGGGCGGCCTTGTCTCGCGTGAGCGACTGGGCGGCGGCGGCCAGCCGGGAGTTTTCCGTGCGAAGCTTCTCGAGGTCGGCCTGCGCCGAGACGACGCGGCTGGTGAGCGCGACGAGGTCGGGCGAGGATGCGCCCGGCGCACCGGCGGGAGCCGCCGTCGTAGCCGGGGCGGGCGCCGCGCTCGCCACTGCCGTCGCCGCCGCCGGTTGCAACGATGCGGCGATCTGCGCGCGGAGCCTGGCGACAGCGATGTTGGCGTCGGCGAGCTGGCTGGAGGTGAGTTGCTGCGCGACGATGTCGCGGCCGGTGGGCTTGGCGCCGTTGTCGACGGCGAGGACCAGCCACGCGTAGGCCTGGGAGAGGTCGGCCGGCATCCCGCGTCCCTCGGCGAGCAGGATGCCGAGGTTGTTCTGCGCGGGGGCGAAATTTTGCAGGGCGGCGGCGCGGTAGAATCCGGCGGCGGCGGCGGGATCGGACGGCGAACCGCGGCCCTCCTCAAGCATGAGCGCGAGATTGTAGCGGGCGCGGGTGTAACCCTGATCGGCCGCCTTGCGATACCACGACTGCGCGGCCATCTCGTCCTTGCCGAGGCCGCGGCCGAGCTCATAGGCGAGCGCGAGGTTGTATTGCGCCTCGGGGACGCCGCGGTCGGCGGCCTGGCGGAACCAGAGCGCGGCCTCGAAGAAATCCTGTTTCACGCCCACGCCGTTGGCATACATGTTGCCGACGTTGAACTGGGCCGGCGCGAAGCCCTGCTCGGCGGCCTTCAGGTAGTATTTGAACGCCGTCGCGAGGTCCGGCGCGACGCCGCGACCGAGCTCGTTCATCATGCCGAGGTTGAACTGCGCGGGCGCGTGGCCGCGGTCGGCCGCCCGTTGATAGAGTCGCAGCGCCTCGGGAAGGTTCTGGGCGACGCCCTGGCCGTTCGCGTAGGCGTTGGCGAGGGCGTTGAGCGCCTCGGGATCGTCCTGATCGGCCTTGGCCCGCAATGCCGCGAGATCGACCTGCGCGTGCGCCGGCCGGCCGGCGAAACCGAACGCGAGAAACGCGGCCGCGAATAAGGCTCGCGGCTTCTTGGACGTCAAAAAATTCGCGGATGACGCGGCGGGTTTACGCACGAGGTTCGTTTAAGGACAAAACCCTACACGGGAGCAAGGCGGCATCTTGCATCCCGTGGATGATCTTTTTGTCAGGCGGGCAGAACGTCGCCAGCGCGCCGGAAAGCCGGGCCTGACCGTCGATCAGGAAGTAATAGGGGCAGAGGCGCAGGCGGCCCGCCTTGGCGACGGCGACCGCCGGACCACCGGCAACGACGGGCGGCTCGTAGAGGCGGTGTTCGATCCGGCGGGGTTTCTTGTAGACTTGGAGAAGGTGGAGGTTTTCGGGCGCCAGCTTGATCGCGTGCTCGACACCCTGCTGCCACTCCTCGCGCGAACAATCGCTGCCCAGCACGACGCTCCGCGCGCCCCACGCCGTCTCGTGATAACCGCTGATCTTGAGGATGAGGTCGCGTTCCTTCTGCGACGCCCCGGCGAGGTCGCGCCAGTCGTTGAGCGCCCGGCCGCCGACCCGCGGCCCGTCGAGCACGGCCCCGGGCGGCAGCGGCGCGGGGTCGATGATCCACGACGGCGGGATGAGCGCGCGGAGGAGCTTCAACGTCCGCCCGCCCAGCGCCTCGGCCCAGTAGTCCTGCAACAGGTGGTGATGGAAGAGCGCGAGCGTGAGCTTCTCCTCCTGAAACGGCCGCATCGGCGGCGCGATCGCGACCTCACCCGCCGCCCACGCCTCGAAGAAGAATTTCTCGGTGCGGATGTTCGCGAGGTCGAACAGCTCGAAAAAGCGATAGATGACGTCGATCTTCTCCGGGTTGCCCTCGGCATCGAAGAACAGCGAGCTCTCGAGGGGAAAGATATCCTCGGGCTTCAGGCAGAAGACGCGCTTGCCCTGCAACTGGAGTTGCTGCGCCAGCCACTGCATTTCGGGCCGGTAGGTGGCGGCCTCATCGCTCACGACGAGCGCGATGAGCGGGTTGCGCACGGCCGGGCGCAACCCCGCCAGCGCCGCGTGGAAACTCGCGATCATGGCGTCGCCGTGACCCAGCACGCCGGCACCGCCGTCGCCGCCGTAGAGCCGGTTGAGAAACGCGGTCAGGCCGATGCCGCCGGGCACGGAGTCGAGCTCGGTGAGCACGAAGCCCTCGTCGGTCAGGAGCAGGTCGGGCCGGAGGACGGGCGGAAACGCGCCGCGGTTTCGCGGGTCGCGCGCGTGCGCGCTGAGCGCCGCAGGCTTGCCGCGGTCGAGGTAGTCGGCGACCCACGGGGTGACGAGCGGCTTGTTGCGCAGGAGGTTTTTCCCCGCGGCGGAGCGCAGGTAAAGCGTCTCGAGGGCCTGGTGAAACTCGAGACAGGCCGTCCCGATCGCCTCGAGTTGCGCGACCTGCTCCGGCGTCAGCGGCCACGCGTCGGGCGAGAGCTGCCACGTCTTGTCCTCGAACAGCGGCTGCGCGCGCAGCGCGGCGTGGATTTGTTCGTGAGACAAGCCGGAAGACATGGGCTAATTCAGAGACCAGGAATCCAGGAAGAGCAAAGCAGGAGGGGCCGTTTCACGGATTCATGACGCCCGAATTCATTCTTCCATCTGGATCTCTTTGTTCCGGTGCCGCGGGGAGCCGGCGCGGAGCCAGGCATTGACAAAGCGGTCGAGGTCGCCGTCGAGGACGCCCTGCGTGTCGCTGGTGCTGATGCCGGTGCGAAGGTCCTTCACCATCTGGTAGGGTTGCAGCACGTAGCTCCGAATCTGGCTCCCCCACCCGATCTCGCCCTTCTCGCCGTAGAACCGCTCCATCTCGCTGCGCTGCTCGTCGAGTTTCTTTTCGTAGAGGCGCGCCTTGAGGACGTTCAGCGCCGCGGCGCGGTTCTTGATCTGCGAGCGCTCGTTCTGGCAGACGACGACGATGCCCGAGGGAATATGCGTCAGCCGGACGGCGGAATCGGTGGTGTTCACGCCCTGGCCGCCCTTGCCCGACGAGCGGTAGACGTCGACCCGGATCTCGGCCTCGGGAATCTCGATCGCGATGTCCTCGTTGATCTCGGCGATGACGTCGACCGCGCAGAACGAGGTGTGCCGGCGCTTGTTCGCGTCGAACGGGCTGATGCGGACGAGCCGGTGGACGCCGCGCTCGGCCTTGGCGTAGCCATAGGCGTTCTCGCCCTTGAGCAGCAGCGTCGCCTTGGTGATCCCCGCCTGGTCGCCGACCTGGACGTCCTGCACCTCGACGGTGTAGCCGCGGCGCTCCGCCCAGCGGTTATACATGCGGAACAGCATGTCGGCCCAGTCGTTCGACTCGGTGCCGCCGGCGCCGGACTGGATCGAGAGGATGGCGTTGTTCTTGTCGAACTGCCCGGTGAGAAATGACGCGATCTCCAGCACGTCCAGCTCCGCCACCATGGCCGCGACCTGCTGGTCGAGTTCCTTCGCGTAGCTTTCGCGCTCGGCATCCGAGGCGGACTCGACGAGCTCGACCATCACGCCGACATCGTCGACCTTCTTCTGAAAAGCGACGACCGGCAGGACCGCCTTCTTCAGGCCGTTGAGCTTCGCGATGTGTTTCTGTGCCCGCTCGGAGTTATCCCAAAAGGTCGGCGCGCCCATCTCGGCCTCCATCGCCTCGATCTCGCGCTGTTTTTGTTCGCAGTCAAAGAAACCTCCACAAGTGGCCGGCGCGCTTCTTGATGTTCTCGATGTGATTGAAGGTCTCGGGTGCGATCATGATGAACGTCCATCGCCGCAAAGACGCGGCCCCGGCGCAAGGGCAAATCACGACCCGCGCCGCCCGCCTCAATCACCGAGGAAGATTCCCCGGCGGTCGCCGACCTCGATCCACGAACGGTTCGACGGCAGCAACGAGAGAAACCGGACCCGCGAATCGGCGAGCTCGCCGCGTTCGCCGTCGTAAACCATGACCGCCACCGCCCCATCGGCCGGAACGGCCAGCACGATCGGCGTCTTGATGGTTTCGGCACGGTAGGGTGCGGTGATCTCGCGGCCGCGTTTCGTCGCGTAGGATTTTTGCGCGCTCGTGGCCTCCGCCAACCGCACCACCTCGAATATCCGGGTATCGAAGCCCGCCCGGAACGGCCAGGAAATCTTGATCGCGCCAGCCGACATCCCGGACCTTCCCCCGGCGGGGCTGGCATCGCCCGCTGCCGCGGCGGCCACCGGCGCGGCATTCGCCCCGGCGTCGGTGCCGGCCGGCGCCACGGACGAAGCCGGACTCCACGCCATCCGGACCGCGCTCCAGGACGGCGGGTGGGATTTCGCGCGCCAGGCGCAGAGCACCAGGACTGCGCCCGCCAGAATCCAGCCGGCCAGCGCCACGCCGCGCAACCCGCCAAAACCCGGCGGCCCGGCCACGGGGGCGGGCGGCGGGTTGATGAGCGCGAGTTTCCCGATCTCAACGTTGATTTCCCCGAGCGCCGGTTCCAGCGCGGCGGGTTCGAGGCCGTTCGCGACGGCCTGCATCTCGGCCCGGCAGCGCGTCGCGCCGTCGCCCGGCTTCCACGCGGCGGCGGCGGGCACCAGGCGGCGCACCATTCCCGCCAGCCCCAACGCAGCGGTGACCCGCGCGACAACCGCCAGCGCGACTGGAATGAGCGCCAGCATGAGTCCCTCCCGGCCCGGCCAGCACCCGGCAACGAGGAGGAAGACCGTGCTCCAGACCGCCGCGAAAACCCACACGCGGCCAAAGACCGCCGGTCCCGCGGACAACGCGCGATCGAGCCGGCACCAGAAAAGGGCCGCGACCACCTGTCCGCCGCGCGCCTGCAAATCCCGCAACCGCCTCGCTTGCGACTCGGCGTGGGTGACGAGGCCCGACTGCGCCGCCCTCGGCTCGACCCAGGCCAGGACCACGAGTTCGGCCCGCGCAGGCTGGGCGGCCTGGAAAAACTTGTCGACCGCCGGCAGGTCCGAGCTGGCAAAATCACGCTGCAATCGTTCGCGGGCGGCCTGCAGGTCCGCGTCCGGCGCGAGGGCCAGCCGGAATATTTTTTCGCCCGGCTCATCGTCCGCGGCGGCGGGCCAGCCCTGGCGCTGGATGATCGCCTCGGCGGCGGCGGCGACGCGGCCGATCGCAGCGAGCGAGCGCCCGGCCTCGAAGTCGTTGCGATCGACCTGCGCCGTGATTGTCCGGTGCGTGAGCGCCCGCACGAACGCAAACCGGTCGGCGTCGGTGGCCGCCTCCGCCAGGAGCGTCTGCAGGCTGCCGCCGTCGAGCCGGCGACCGCGCCAGGTCAACTGGCCCCCGGCGAGCTTCAGCAGCGCCAGTGCGAGCCCGAGGTCGCGCGACACGGATGCCGGCAGCGATTTCAGCGGCTCGGTCTCGGCGAGTCTGAGGACCTCATCCAGCGACTGGCGCGCCTGCTCCTGTTCCGGCGACCGCGCAATGAAGTGGGCGAGCGTCCCGGAAGCCCCGGAATCGAGAACCTGGGCCGCCGCCTCCTCCCAGAGTTCGGCGGTGCGCAATGCCTTCGCGGCCTCCGCCACGGTGTGGAGCCGGCCGCGCCAGCGAAATTTGGAATCGGTGCGCGGCGTCTGGTAAAGTTCCTTCACGGACTTCCGCCGGAGCCAGCGGTCGACGAACTCGACGGCCCAGCGGGCCTCCGGCGCACTCGCGAGCAATCCGCGCAAAAGCAGGTCGAGACGCGGCTCGAGCCCGGTCATCAGCTCGACGGCGCCGGCGCGAACTCCCGTCGCATCGTGCTCCAGCAACAACAACCCGGCCCGGACCAGGCGCACCGGCGCCGACTGCGAGGCATCGGAATCGGGCAGGAGGTCGGCCACGTGATGCCCGAGAATCGTTTCCTGCACGACCCGCCCCAGCGACCACCAGTCCCAGGCGCACAGCGCCGGACCGGCCTCGTGCTCTTCGAGCGTCGCCGCCTCCGGCGGCGCATAAAACGGGTCCGCCGGCATGAGGAGGGGCCGGTCGGATTCGAACAGGGAGACGGTCTCCAACCCGCCGAGCGTGACGTGCAACGCACCCTTTTCCTCGCGCACAAAAATGCTTCCCGGACGCAGGCCGAGGTGCACGAGCCCGCTGGCCTGCAGCACGCCAAGCGCCTCGGATAGCTGCCCCACGATCGCCTCGATGGCCGCCACGTCGACCGACGGGCGCGCCGCCCGCCACGCGTCCAACGGCGTTCCCTTGATCGGATCGCAGACCTGGATCGAACAGCCGGAGGCAAAGTGCAACTCCCGCCCTTTTTGCAGATGGGACAGCTCGATGGCGGCGAGCCGCTTCCAAGCCTCGACCTGCGCCGCGTTTTCCGCGCCGGGCGCAACCCGCAACACCACCTCCTCGGCGGTGTCGGTGCGGAAGGCGCGCCACCAGCGGACGGCGCCATCCTCGTTCAGCGGTGCGACAACGTGATAGACGTCGCGCCAGAGAATGTCGGTCGCCGGCAAAAGCTCCGCGTTCGCCCGATCGATGAAAGAGGATCCCGGGGCGCCGCGGTGCGGTTCCCGTGCAGTGCTGGCCGAGGCAGCGGACATATTTATCCGCAATCAACGGCACAATCGGGCGCAACTTGAGCTTTACCCGCCCGCCGGCCGATGGCTCAACCCCGGAGACCGCCCGCCACTTTTTCGGCGAGAAAACTCGCGTAGGTTTGCCCGATGCCGTCGCGGAGGCCGGTGCGGGCGCGCCAGCCGAGCGTCGCCAGCCGCGAGACGTCCAGCAGCTTGCGCGGCGTGCCGTCGGGTTTCGTCGCGTCCCACGCAATCCGGCCCGTGAACCCGGTCACGGCCGCCACCGTTTCGGTCAGTTCCTTGATGGTGACGTCGCTGCCGGTGCCGACGTTGATCCAGTCGGGCGGATTGGCGAGGCGGAGCAGAAAGGCGCACGCGTCGGCCAGGTCGTCGACATGCAGGAATTCACGCCGCGGCGTGCCGGTGCCCCACGCGACGACCTCGGCGCGGCCGGCCTCCTTCGCCTCGTGAAACCGGCGGATGAGCGCGGGCAGCACGTGCGAGTTCTCCGGGTGATAGTTGTCGCCGGGGCCGTAAAGATTCGTCGGCATCGCCGAATGGAAGAGCACGCCGTGTTGCTTCCGGTAGGATTGCGCGAGCTTGAGCCCGGCGATCTTGGCGATGGCGTAGGCCTCGTTCGTCGGCTCGAGCGGACCCGTCAGGAGACAATCCTCGGGCATGGGTTGCGGCGCGTGCTTCGGGTAGATGCAGGAACTGCCCAGAAAGAGCAGCCGCTTCACGCCGTGCCGATAGGCCGCGTGGATCGCGTTCGCGGCAATCGCGAGGTTGGCGAACAGAAAGTCGGCCGGGTAGGTGGCATTCGCCTGGATGCCGCCGACCTTCGCGGCGGCGACGATCGCAACGTCGGGTTTTTCGGCCGCAAAGAACGAGTCGACGGCGAACTGCTGCGTGAGGTCCAGTTCCTGGCGGGTGCGAAGGAGCAGCGAGGCGCCGGGCTCGCGGGCGAAGCGCCGCACGAGCGCGGAACCGACCATCCCCTGATGTCCCGCGATGAACAGCTTCATGCGAACGGTGCGCGCGACGGGCCGGGCAGCTGGCTGACCTGCAGCTCGCGCTTGGCGAGGTCGAGATCGTGCTCGACCATGATCCTGACGAGTTCCTTGAACCGCACCTTCGGTTCCCAGCCGAGTTGCTTGCGCGCCTTGGCGGGATCGCCGATCAGCAGGTCCACCTCGGCGGGTCGCTCGTAGCGCTGGTCGTATTTCACGTATTTCTCCCAGTCGAGCCCAAGCAGGCCGAAGGTCTCCTCGCAAAACTCCTTCACGCTGTGGGTCTCGTTCGTCGCGACGACATAGTCGTCGGGTTGGTCCTGCTGGAGCATCAGCCACATCATCTCGACGTATTCCTTCGCGTAGCCCCAGTCGCGCCGCGCGTCGATATTGCCGAGGTAAACCGAGTCCTGCAGGCCGACCTTGATGCGCGTGGCGGCCCGGGTGATCTTGCGCGTGACGAACGTCTCGCCGCGGCGCGGGCTCTCATGGTTGAAGAGGATGCCGTTCGACGCATGGAGCGCGTAGCTCTCGCGATAGTTCACGGTCAGCCAGTAGGCGTAGACCTTCGCGCAGCCGTAGGGCGAGCGCGGCCAGAACGGCGTGGTCTCCGTCTGGGGCACCGCCTGCACCTTGCCGAACATCTCCGACGACGACGCCTGGTAATAGCGGCACTTTTTCACGAGGCCCGCCTCGCGGATCGCCTCGAGGATGCGCTGCGCGCCGAGGCCGTCGACGTCGCCGGTGTATTCCGGGATGTCGAACGACACGCGGACGTGCGACTGCGCCCCGAGGTTGTAGATCTCGTCGGGCTGGAGCGCGTAGAGGAGCTTCACCATCTGCACGGAGTCGGCGAGGTCGCCGTAGTGCAGGAAAAGGCGGACGCCGTTGACGTGCGGGTCGCGGTAAAGGTGGTCGATCCGGCTCGTGTTGAACGTCGAGGCGCGGCGGATGACGCCGTGGACCTCGTAACCCTTGTCGAGCAGGAGCTCGGCGAGATACGAGCCGTCCTGACCCGTGATGCCGGTGATGAGGGCTTTCTTCATGAAGGTGCGGAGTTAGGCGCGCCGCGGGCAGCCGGGCAAGCCCGCAAGCCCCCGCATGGAAACCGACTCAGCGCTCCGGTTCCCGGAGCAAGGCGATGAGCTCGTCCTTCCAGAGTTTCGCCATCGTGTGCGAACCGTGCCCGCGCGAGTCCGGGCTGAGCGGGACCATCACCATGCGACCATGCGGCACCCGCTTGATCTCGTGCTCGAGGATGCCGAGTTCGGGCGGGTTGATGAGGTCGTCGGCGGAATTGATCGCGACGAGCGGGGCGGAGATCTTTTCGAGGCCGGGACTCGGATCGTAATCGCGGGAGGCTTCGACCGCATAGAGCACGTCGTTCGCATCCGCGGTTTTCACGTAGTTCGCCACGTAGGCGTCGATCGTCGCATCGGCGCCGGCCAGCGTCGGCGCCTCCGCCTGGCGGAGGAGCGGGTTGCTCCCCACCAGCCACAACATCTCCGCCGCGGTGCGCAACGCCGGCGGCTGGGCTTGATAGTCGCCATCGCGCCACGCGGGGTCGCCACGGATCGCGTCGCTCACGAGGCGGCGCCACACCCGGTTGCGCCCCGCGATCTGCACCGGCAGGCTCGCCAGCGGCATCAGCGTGTCCATGAACTCGGGATGAAGCTCGCCCCACAGCCATGTGTGCATGCCGCCCATCGACGTCCCCATGACGAGCCGGAGGTGGTTCACGTGGAGCCCCTGCGTGACCAGCCGGTATTCGGCCTCGACCATGTCGAGGTAACCATAGCGCGGAAACTTCGCGTGCCGTCCGTCGCTCGGCTTGCCCGAATCGCCGTGGCCGATGTCGTCGGGCAGGATGATGAAATATTTCGCGGCATCGAGCGGCTGGCCCGGGCCGAAGAGTTCGCCGGCGAACTCCGGCCGGATGAACTGCGCCCCGCTGCCCGTCGTCCCGTGCATGATGAGGACGGCGTTGCGCACGACGCCCTGCGGGTCGCGTTGCGGCTCGCCGAGCGTCCGGCAATGGATCGTCAGCATCGGGAGCGACTCGCCGGAGGTGAATTTGAAATTCTGGAGCATGACGTCGCGGCCCGTCGGGGCGGGATAGTCGGCGGCGCGCAGGCCGACGGCCGACGCCAGCACGAGCGCGGCGAGGAGTCCGGGGATGAAGGCGGGGGTGTTCACTTCGCCAGTTTCTCCGCGGTGCGGACGAGCAGGGCCGCCAGCGCGCGCACCGTCTTGCCCGCCCGCGCGTCCTTGAGCGCGCCCGCCTCGTCGAACGCCTCGCCCGCATGCGCCAGGATCGCCTGCCCCGGCACCACGTGGCAGCCGAGCTTCAGCAGGAGCTGCTGCGCGAGCCGCATCGAACCGATGCCGCCGAGCGCTCCCGGCGACGCCGAGATGACCGCCGCGACCTTGCCGACGAAAGGATTGTCCTCGCCGCGCGTGCACCAATCGAGGGTGTTCTTCAGCAGCGGCGTGATCATCGAGTTGTATTCCGGCGACGCGACGAGCAGCGCGTCGTGCTTGACGACGAGGTCGACCAGTTTCGCGGCGTTCGCCGGCAGGCCGCCGGCATCCTCGAGATCGCCGTGATAGAGCGGGAGCGGAAACTCGTTGAGGTCGAGCAGCGTGACCTCGCCGCCCGCCTCGCGCGTCGCCGCGACGGCGATCGCGAGAAACTTCCGATTGAACGATTCACGGCGGGCGCTGCCGGAAAAGGCAAGGATGCGGGGAGCGGGCATGAGGCGATTCAACTCAAGGTTGGCGCGGCTGCAAGGACGGCGCGACCCCTTCCGCCGGCAACCAGTGGTAGGCCACGAGGAAGCCGCGCAGCCCCGGACTGTCGACCGAGACCGGTGGAATCCAGAGGCCGAGGCGCTCGCGTTCCCACACGTGCCCGGCCGGGTTGCCGGGCGGCGCGAACCGGTAACGATACAAGACGGCCCGCACGTAGCGGGGCGGTTTTTGCGGGAAGGGATTGGCGGCGAACAGCGAGAGCGCGCCTGCATCGTTGTGCAGGAGTTTCCACACGAGATGCGCCGTCCACGGATAATGCTGGTAGTCGCTCATCGCGGCGAACCACATCTGCCAGTCGAGCCGCAACTGGTAAGGCGCGATCTGCGGCGGGGTTTCCCCGAGGCCGACCGGCAGACCCTTGTAGGGATACGGCCGCCACTCGGCGTGGTCGTCGGGCGTGGCGGCAGCGGTGCCCTCGAAGACGACGTTCCGCCGCTCGCGGCCGACCGAGCCGAACGCGCCATAGGTGTTCACGAGTTCAAGCGGGTCGAACGACGTGTTCATCACCTGTCCGGGCGAGAGCAGGTTGACGACCGGCCGCAAGCTCAGCGCGGCGACGATCGCGGCCACCGCCCAGCAACAACGTCGCATGGCGTGGCTCGGCTCGGCGGCGGCGGCCGCCGGGTTCACGCGACGCACGAGCGCGGCGGGAAGAATCCGGCGCCAGAGCGAGTCGTCGAAATACGCCAGCGCCGGCACGAGCGTGAGCCAGTTGAGAAACGACAGGTTGCCGCTGAGGATCAGGAAAATTTGCAGCGCCACGATCAGCACGCCGCCGACATGCCGCCAAGGCCGCGGCCCGAACACCGCCCACGGCGCGATGAGCTCGACGAAGTGATTGAAGAGCACGCCGGCCTGGAGAATCCAGCGCGGCAGAAAATGAAACCAGCGGCTGAGCGGACCGGGAATCGGCTGCGTTTCAAAATGGTAGTAAAGCGCCGTGAGATCGCGCCAGCAGATGTCGCCGCGGAGCTTGATCAATCCCGCGCCGAGCATGATCCGGAGAATCAGCCAGCGAAAAAGCCAGATGACGGCGAGCGACGGCGGTCGGCGCGGAAACGGCCGGCCATCGAGCAACGGACACAGGAAGATCGCCAGGAACCCGGTTTCGCAGAGCTGGATTTCCCAGCCGTAGCCATACCAGTCCTGCCCGGCGTGGACGAACGACAGGTAGAGCGCCCACAGCGCGGCCATCAGGATGGCGTTGGCATAACCGGCCAGCACGACCGCCGACAGCGCGACGCCGAGCCACGCCGCGGCGATGAACGCGGCATCGGAATGGCCGAGCCAGAAGATCGACGGCAAGCGCGCGAATCCGGCGGCGTTCGAGCCAAGCGTTTCGCGCCCGCGGTCGAAGAAGGCGTCCGCGGGCAGCAACCCGTGCGAGCCGGCGAGCGGCAGGATCTGGTTCGCCGCGACGAGAAACGCGACGAGGTAAACGAGGCCGAGGAGCCGGAGGATGACGAACCGGGTCAGCCAGTAAGCCGGCGCCGGTTTCGACATCGACGCCGACGGCGGAGGCGCATCCGGGTTCACGGATGCGATCTTCCACCGCGCCCGCAAAAATTCAAACGGAGAGTTGAGGTCGGCCCTACCCGCTTCGCGTCGGCTGCTTCCTGGTTTCCTAGCCCAGCGCCTTCAACAGCCGCTCAAGCTCGGCCTGCTTCGCCTTCTGTTCGGCGAGCTGCTTCTGCGCGCCCGCGATGACCGCGGGCGGCGCCTTGTCGGTGAAGGCCTTGTTCGCCAAGCGCGCCTCCGTGCCGGCGATGTGCTTGGCGAGCTGTTCCAGCTCCTTCGCCAAGCGCGTTTTCTCGGCGCCGGCGTCGACCGTGCTCGCGAGGTCGAGGTAAAGCGTGCCGAGCGGCGTCACCGCCGCCGGCGCGCCATCGACGGACTCCTTGCGCAGAATTTCCGCCGCGCCCGTCATCCGCGTGAGTTTCGCGAGGTTGCCGGCGAGCACAGCCCAATCGGCGTCGGTCGTTGTCACGAAGAACCGGACATCGCGCCGGCTCGCGAGACTGTGGTCCGCCTTGAGCGCGCGCGCCTGCGAGGCGAAACCCTTGAGCCGCTCGACGGCCGCCACCGCCGCACGATCGAGCGCGAGGCCGCGGGCGAGCGAGGTCGAGGCGATCTGCGAGGCGTTTTCGAGGCGCGCGTCCTCGATGAACGTGCCGGGCGCCCCGTAACCGAGCAGGCTCCAGAGTTCCTCCGTGATGAACGGGATGAACGGGTGCAACAGCAGCAGCGTCTGGCGCAGCACGAGATCCTGGATCGCGAGACAGTTCGCCCTGGTGTCCGCGGCCTGGAGCTTCGATTTCGAAACCTCGACATACCAGTCGCAAAAATCGTTCCAGAAAAAACCGTAGAGCGCCTGCACCGCCGCGCTGAACTCGAATTCGCGGAAGCAGCGGTCGACCTCGCGGGTCGTGGCCAGCAACCGGTCGAGGATCGCGTGGTCGTCGGCGTCGAATTTTCCCGGCTCGAGCCGGGCGAGGATCGTCGCGAACGACGCATTGTCGCCCGCCTCGCCGCTCAGCTGGCGGAAGCGGCACGCGTTCCAGAGCTTGTTGCAGAAATTCTTGCCGCCCTCGATCCGGTCCTCCTGGAAGCGGATGTCCTGGCCCTGCGGTGCGATCGACACGATGCCGAAGCGGAGGCCGTCGGCGCCGTATTTGTCGATCAGGTCGAGCGGGTCCGGCGAGTTGCCGAGCGACTTCGACATCTTGCGGCCCTGCTGGTCGCGGATGATGCCGGTGAAGTAAACGTGCTTGAACGGAATCCGCCGCTCGAGCGGCTCGCCCGGCCGCATGAACTCGAGGCCGGCCATGATCATCCGCGCGACCCAGAAGAAAATGATGTCGGGGCCCGTGACGAGCGTCGTGGTCGGATAAAAATAATCGAGCCCCGCGCGCTGCTGCTCCGCGGCGTCGGGCCAGCCCATCGTCGCGAACGGCCAGAGCCACGACGACGCCCAGGTGTCGAGCACGTCCTCCTCCTGCGTCCAGTTTTCCGGGTCGGCGGGACCGTCGAGCGAGACGTGGACTTTCGTGGCGTCGCGCAGGTCGGCCTCGGTGAGCTTCTCCTTGTCGAGTCCCTTGCGATACCAGACCGGGATGCGATGACCCCACCAGAGCTGCCGGCTGATGCACCAGTCCTGGATGTTCTCGAGCCAGTGGAGGTAGACTTTGCTCCAGCGCTCCGGGTGAAACTTGATGTGGCCGGCGCGCACGGCCTCCTTCGCCTCCTCGATGCGCGGATAACGCAGCCACCATTGCCACGTGAGCCGCGGCTCGATCGGCACGTCGGCCCGCTCGGAATAGCCGACATTGTTCGCATACGGTTCCTCGGCGACGAGCGCGCCCGAGGCTTGCAACAACTCCGCCGCCTTCTTGCGGCCGGCAAAGCGATCCAGCCCCGCGAGCTCCGGGCCGGCGAGCGCGTTGAGTTTTCCGTCGGCCTCGAGCACGTCGATGACGGGCAGCTTGTGGCGGAGACCGATCTCGAAATCGGTCTTGTCGTGCGCCGGCGTGATCTTGAGCGCACCGGAACCGAATTCCCGGTCCACCGCCGGATCGGCGATGATGGGAATCTCCGCGGCCGGCCCGAGCGCGCGCCGCACTTTTTTCCCGAGCAACGCGGCGTAGCGCGGATCGTCGGGATGCACCGCGACCGCGACGTCACCCGGGATGGTTTCCGGCCGCGTGGTCTTCACCTCGACGAACTGCCCCGGCGCCCCGACCACCTCGTAGCGCACCCGGTAGATCGTGCCGTTGACCGGCTTCATGATCACCTCCTCGTCGGACAGCGCCGTCTGCGACACCGGGCACCAGTTCACCATCCGCTTGCCGCGGTAGATGTGGCCCTTCTGGAACAGGTCCGCGAACACCGTGAGCACCGCGCGCGAATACGCCGGGTCCATCGTGAAGTGCGTGCGCTCCCAGTCGCACGACGCACCCAGCCGCCGGAGCTGCTCGAGAATGATGCCGCCCTTTTCGGTGCGCCACTCCCAGACCTTCGCGAGGAATTTTTCGCGGCCAAGGTCGCGGCGCGACGACTTCTGCTTGCGCAGCTCGCGCTCGACCACCGTCTGCGTGGCGATGCCCGCGTGGTCGGTGCCCGGAATCCACAACGCCGGCCGGCCCTCGAGCCGCGCCCGGCGGACGAGGATGTCCTGCAGCGCGTTGTTGAGCACGTGGCCCATCGTGAGGACGCCGGTCACATTCGGCGGCGGGATGACGATGGTGTAGGGATCCTTGCCGGGCACGACGCGGCCCGCGAAAGCGTGGGCGGCCAGCCAGGCGGCATACCACTTCTTTTCGACGTCGCGCGATTCGTAGCTCTTGGTGATTTCGGCCATGGCGGAGGATTGAACCGCCGAGAAAACCGCCCGGGCCGCTGCGAGGCAAGTGGTTAAAAGTTCCCCGGCGGGCCCGGTCGAAAATCCCTCGCGCACCCCCGGCTTTTTCGTTCTCTTGCCCCTTTTCATGCCCGTCGAACTGCAACCGTCCGCCCGCGACCGCCTCAACTTTTCCGGCGGCACGCCCGTCGCCCAGCGGCTGGCGGTGGGCAAGGAGTTCCTCAAGAACGAGACCGCCGCCCTCCGCACGCACCACGACGCGGGCGCCTCGGGCCTGGCGGTGGCCCACGACCGCGCCGCCACGATCGACGCCCTGCTGGCGCACCTGTTCGACTGCGCCGCCGAATCCTACGCGCAGCTCCACGGTCCGCTGCCGGCCCCGGTCGCGCTCGTGGCGCTCGGGGGCTACGGGCGGGGTGAGCTCTCGCCGTGGAGCGACATCGACGTGATGTTTCTCTTCCCCTCGAAGACGAAGCCCGCCGTCGCCAAGCCGCTCCAGGAACATCTCACCGCCGAGATCCTCTACATTCTCTGGGACTGCGGCCTGAAGGTCGGCCACTCCACCCGCACGATCGACGAGGCGTTCCTCGAGGCGCGGCGCGAGATCCAGTCGAAGACCGCGCTCCTCGAGGCGCGGCTCATCGCCGGATCGCACCAGCTCTACGACACGTTCGCCCAGGCCTACCGCAGCTATTACCTGAGCGAGGATCCGAAGGGCTACATCGCCGCGCGCCTCGACGACCAGGCGAACCGCCGCGAAAAATTCGCCAACACCGTCTTCAACCAGGAGCCCGACATCAAGAACGGCGTCGGCGGCCTGCGCGACTATCAAAACGCATTCTGGATGGCGCAGGTGAAGCTCGGCATCGGCACCATCGACGAGCTCGGAACCCAGAGCTACGTCCGCGAGGACGACCTCCTCGCCTTCCGGCAGGCCTACGATTTTCTCCTCCGGGTGCGCAACGAGCTCCACTTTCTGAGCGCCCGCGCCACCGACGTGATGAACCTCGATATGCAGCCGCTCATCGCGCAGAATCTCGGCTACACCGAGGTCGAGATGCTGCCGCGGGTCGAGCACTTCATGCAGGACTACTACCGCGCGGCACAGACGATCTTCCGCGTCTCGAAGCTCGTCGAGGACCGGTTGTCGCTCAGCATCGGCCGCGGCGGAGCCGGCGGCGGGGCGATCCGCGCGATGTTCCGCGCCTCGCGCTTCCAGCGCGCGAAACGCGTGGATGGCTTCGTCCTGCGCGGCCGCGAGCTCGCGGCGGAAAAACCGGATGTCTTCACGGCCGACCCGGTGCGGCTGATCCGCATCTTCCGCCACAGCCAGCAGCTCGAGGCGACGATCGGGTTCCACCTGGCCGAACTCATCCGCGATTCCCTGCCGCTGCTGACTCCCGCCGTCGCCGGCTTGCCGGATGCCAGCGTGTGTTTTCGCGCGATCCTTTCGGAGGCGGGGGCGGTCCACCCCACCCTCGTGAAGATGCACGAACTCGGCGTGCTCGGCCGGTTCATCCCCGAGTTCGACGCACTGACCTGTCTCGTCCAGCACGAGTATTACCACCGTTACACCGCCGACGTGCACACGCTGAACGCGATCCGCGAACTCGACCGCGTTTTCACCGAGGCCGAGCCGATCACGCTCAAATACCGCACCGCCCTCCGCGAAACCTCCGACCCCGCCCTGCTTTATCTTACCCTCGTGCTCCATGACATCGGCAAGGCCGAGGGCATCTCCGGCCACTCCGAAAGCGGGGTCCGGCTTGCCCTGCCGCTCCTGGAGCGGTTTGGGGTATCTCCGGAAGGCCGGGAGCTGGTGGGTTTCACCATCAAAAATCATCTGGCGATGGCACGATTCTGGCAGAAGCGGGACGTAGATGATCCCTCCACCGCCACCGCGTTTGCCGAGCTGGTGGGCGACCCCGAGCGCCTGCGGCTGCTCTACGTCCACACGTTCTGCGACGCCCGCGGCACCGCCGCCGACCTCTGGAACAGTTACAAGGACACGTTGCACACGACGCTTTATCGCTCCACCCTTGAGCGTTTGAAACACGGCGCGGCGCTCGACGCCCGCCATCAGGACAGAAAAAAAATGACCCAACAGGAACTCATAGCGAAAACCATTCCCGGAGTCAGCGGCGACGAGATCAACGCCCACTTCGGCCTCCTGCCCGACCGCTATTTCATCCACACCGACGCCGCGGAAATCGCGCTGCACATCCAGATGGTGAACCGGCTGTTTCAGTCGATCACCAACGCCGACTCCATCGGCTCGCTGCGCCCCATCATCGAGTGGAAGGACGACCTCAACCGCTCCCTCACCGTCGTCAACGTCGTCACGTGGGACCGCGCCGGCCTCTTCTACAAGCTCGCCGGGGCGTTCAGCGTCGCCGGCCTGAGCATCCTCGGGGCCAAGGTCATCTCGCGCACCGACCACATCGCGATCGACACGTTCTACGTCGTCGAACCCGGCCGCGGCGTCGTCCAGAGCGTCATCGCCCAGGAAAAATTCGCCAAGACCATCGAGGAGGCCCTGATCGCGAATCGCGACCTCTACCCCGACATCCTCGCCCAGGCGCAGAAGATCGCCGCCACCCGCTACCTCTCGCCCTCGAACGGCGAGACGCTCCACAGTTCGTTCCCGCCGACGGCGGAGGTCTACCACGAGCTCTCGATGCAGCGCACGATCGTGGAGATCCAGGCGCGCGACCAGATCGGCCTGCTCTACCGGCTCGCGAAAACCATCGCCGACCACGGCTTCGACACCACGTTCGCGCGCATCGGCACCGAGCGTGGCGTGGCGATCGACACGTTTTACATCGAGAGCGCGAACCACGAGCCGGTCGAGGATCCCACCCGGCTCGCCGCGCTGCGCGACGCCCTGACCGAGGTCATCACGCCGGCGCCGGTCGTCGCGGCGAAGTGAAGTGCCCGGGCGCCGCCGCGGGCGAACCCGCGGGGCGCCGGCGTCAGGCGGTTTCAGGTTGTTCCTCGCCGCGCGGCCCGTTCACTCTCGGCCTATCATGGACCCGACGCCCGACGCCCGCATCCTCCCGGTGCTCTACCAGCTCGCGTCGCTGGCGACCCAGTCCATCGAGCCCCAGGCCGCGCTGGGCGAGATGCTCGATCTTTTCACCGACACCTTCCATGCCGATGCCGGTTCCATCGCGCTCCTCAGCCCCGACACTGGTCATCTCGAGATCGAGGTGCAGACCGGCCTGCCCGCCACGGAATCCTACCACGGCCTGAAGCTCGGCCACGGCGTCACCGGCTGGTGCGTGCTCAACCGCCGCCCGCTCCTCGTGCCCGATGTCACCGCCGAACCGCGCTACATCGCCGTGCGACCCACCGCCCGTTCCGAACTCGCCGTGCCCATTTACGATGGCGACCAGGTCATCGGCGTCATCGACCTCGAGAGCGACCGGCTGAACGGCTTCGCCCCCGCCGATCTCACCGCCCTCGAGCAGCTCGCCGCCGAGGCCGCTCGCGTCATGCAATGCCTCTGGCAGCTCGGCCACCTCAAGGAGAAAGCCCGCCAGCTCGAGTCGCTCATCACCGCCGGCCAGTCGCTCGTCACCAAGCTCGAACAGCAGGAACTTTTCGACACCCTCACGCGCGAGGCCCGCAACATGATGCAGGCGCGCGCGTGCGGCCTCTACCTCTACGAGGCCGAGTCGAACACCGTCCAGTTCGCCGCGCTCACGAATGCCATCGTCACTCCGCTCCCCGACGGCCCCCTGCCCTTCGACTCCTGCCTCGTCGCCTCCGCCATCCAGACGCGGCGGCAGGTCGCGTTCACCGACATCCAGTCGCGCGACTATTTCGATCTGGTCGACCTCCCGCCGGACGAGGCTCTTCACTCGGTCCTGGCCACGCCCATGCTGTTCGAGGGCGAGGTCCTCGGTGTGCTCGCCGTGTTCACCGAGCGCGTGCACCGCTTCGATAACGACGAGAAACGCCTGTGCGCCGCGCTCGCCAGCCTCGGCGCCGTCGCGCTCGAAAACGCCCGCCTCTACGCCCGCGTCTTCCTCACCGAGGACACGCTGCGCAAGAACGAGCGCCTCACCACGCTTGGCCTCCTCGCCGCCGAGATCGCGCACGAGATCCGCAATCCCCTCACCGTCCTCAAGCTCCTGCACGGCGGCCTCGGCTTCGACTTTGCCGACGGCGATCCGCGCCGCACCGATCTGCGCGTCATCGGCGAGAAGCTCGACCAGCTCGAGGCCATCGTCACGCGCGTCCTCGGCTTCGCCAAGGCGCCGAGCAGCCTCCATTCGCGCTGGTCGCTCGCCGATATCGTCGAGGACACGCTCGTGCTTGTCCGCCTCAAGCTCGCCCAGGGCAAGGTCGCCCTCCGCTTCGAGCCGCCGTTGCGCCCGCTCTTTGTCGACGCCCACAAGGGCCAGATCCAGCAGGTCCTGCTCAACCTCATCCTCAACGCCACGCAGGCCATGCCCGACGGCGGCACCATCGCGATCGCGGCCGGCGAGGAGGAAAGCGGCGGCCTGCACTACGCGCGCCTCGACATCATCGACACGGGCACCGGCGTCCCCGAGGCGATCCGCGGCCAGATCTTCGACTCGTTTCTCTCGGGTCGGCCCGATGGCACCGGCCTCGGCCTCGCCATCGCGAAACGCATTCTCGTCAGCCACCGCGGCGACATTGCGCTCATCGCCACCAGCTCCGCCGGCACGACAATGCGCGTCACGCTGCCGCTCGCCTGAGCGTTCAACTCCGCCTCACTCCCCGCCATGCCCATCGCCACCTTCGCCACGCTCCCCGCCCGCCAGCTCTTTCCCGGCATCGCCGGTCGCTATGCGCACACGGACCGCCTCACGATCGGTGAGGTCGAACTCGACCCGGGCGCCGTCGTGCCGCTCCACCAGCATCCGCACGATCAACTCAGCTACGTTCTCGCCGGCCGCGCCGAGATCACGCTCGACGGCGAAACCCGCATCCTCGAACCCGGCACGTGCGCGCTCATCCCCGGCGGCACGCCACACGGATTCCGCGCGCTGACGGCCTGCCGCGTCCTCGACACGTTTACCCCCGTGCGCGCGGACTACCGCTGACGCCCGCTCCGGCCATGACTCCCGAGGAAAAAATCGCACGGCAGAAGCGAACGCTCGCGATTCTCATCGTCGTGCTCGCCGTCGGCGCCGTGCTCATCGCCACGCTCGCCCGGAAAATCATCCTCCCGCTCCGCCTCCTGATCGCCGCCGTCGATTTCGTCGCCGCCGCCGTCCTGTGGGTGGCGATGCGCCAGGCGTCGGAGAAAAAATAATTTCGCGCCGCCGCGGTTCCTGACCCACTCCTGCCTCGTAGGTCGGGCGTAATACCAATCGCCCGATGCAAATGCTCTAAAAGGGGAACGGACCTCCCGGTCCGGTTGAGGAACTTTCCTCGCACTCGGGACAAGCGAACGGACCGGGAGGTCCGTTCTCCGGCAATGCGGAAAAGCTGAGGGCGATTGGTATAAAGCCCGACTACCCCTTTGTCGCCTGCAGCTTGAGATCGACCATCAAATCCGCCGCGATTTTTTCCAAATCGGCGCGCACCGCCGCGAGGTTTTTTCCCTCCGGCACCAGCACCGTGGCCCGCGCGTGGAACAGCGTCCCGCCGCCCATCGGCGCGCTCACCCGCTCGGACGAAAGCTCCTCGACGTTGACGCCGTGCGCCGCGAACACGCCCGACACGCTCCGCAGGATCCCCGGCCGGTCCTGGCCGACGACCTCGATCGTCGCCACCACGCCGCTCGCGATCATCGCGACCTCGCCCTCCGCATGAATGATGACGCGCAGCCCCTGTGTCTCGAGCCCGCGCAACGCCCGCACTAATTCGTCGCTCCGACCCGCGTCGACCTCGACGCGCAGGATGCCGGCAAACTGCCCGCCGAGATGACACATCCGGCTCTCGAGCCAGTTGCCGCCATGGTCGGCCACCCGCGCCGCCACGAGCTGCACAAGTCCGGGCCGGTCGGCGCCGATGACGGTCATCACAAGAGTCGCGAGCATGCGTCAAACGTGATGCGCCGCCCACCGGCCGGCAATCTCGCAATCGCACGCCCGCGCGGAATCCGGCCGCGGCGCCCCGGCGACCGCCTCACTCCTCCAGTTCCACGTTCCAGTAGGCGACGTCGAGGAAATCCTTCCACACCTCGTGGTGCTGCTGGTTGCCGAGCACGAGCGAGATCACCGGCCGCCACTTCGGGCGGACGGGCTTGCGGATCAGGCGCATCCCCGCCTCGTGCGGGAGCCGGTTCGCCTTGCGGGTATTGCACTTGATGCACGAGCACACGATGTTCTCCCACGTCGTCTTCCCGCCGTAATCGCGCGGGATCACGTGGTCGAGGTTGAGCTGCTCGCGCGGCAGCACCCGTGCGCAATATTGGCAGTGATTCTTGTCGCGCTCGAAGACGTTGTTGCGCGTCAGCTTCAGTTCCTTGCACGGCAGCCGGTCGAAGAACGTCAGCAGGATCACCCGCGGCAGCCGGATCGTGCGGCTCGGCGTGTGCACCGTCTCCAGTTCCTCGCGCGGCGGGTTGTGAGACGAAAAATCGATCCAGTCGAGCAGCGCAAACGTCCGGAAGTCGTCGTCGTGGTGATGCACGACCTGCGCGTGCCCGCGGGCCAGCAGCCCGAAGGCGCGACGGGCGCCAATGACGTTCACCGCCTGCCACAGGCGGTTCAGCACGAGCACCGGTTGATCGAGCGCGGCTTCCATACGGGGCCGAGGGAATAACGGCGCGCCCCTGCGACTGTCAAGGGCGCGGCCCGGTGGCGCCGGTCACGATTTCGATTCGCCGCCCGCCAGCGACGGCTCCAGCGCGATGCCCTTCAACTTGATGCCCGCGAGTTTTTGCACGATCAATCCGGCGTGCTCCGCCGCCACGTCGGCGAGCGTGTGCCGCTGGTGGATGTCGATCGCGCCGACCGCCGTCGCCGGTAGCCGCGTGACGCCGGCGATTTTTCCCACGATGTCCGCCGGCGTGACGAGCTGCTTGCGGCCGACGTTCAGGAAAACCGTCGCCATGCCCGGCTCGCGCCCCGTCCGCGCCGGCCGCTCGTATTTCGATTTCCGCGGCGGACCGGCGGGATGCCCGTCGTCGTCCTCGCGCTCGCGGTCGATTTCGGTCTCGCCGGTCGCCGGGACCGGCTCGGGGGCGGCGACTGGTTTCGCCCACGCCGGCGCCGGTCTGGCGGGTTTCGCCGCGGGCGCGGGCTTGGCCGGCGCCGCTTTGGCCGGGCCGCCGCCCGCCCCGGGCGCCGCCTGCAGCAGATGGATCAACGCGGAACAGATGTCCGTGCTCGCGTAACCCTGGTCGAGCAGCCGGTCGATCATCCGGTCGTGCGGCTTGAAGTCCTTCGCGTCGAGTGTCGTCCGGATTTTCTCGAAAAACACGTTTGTGCGCGCCTCGTCCACCTCGTCGAGCGACGGGATTTTTCCCCGGTGCACGTCGAGTTTCGCCCACCGCACCATGCTCTGCAGTTTGTAGAGTTCCTGCCCGGAAACGAACGTGAACGCCCGTCCCTTCCGCCCCGCCCGCCCCGTCCGCCCGATCCGGTGCGTGTAGTCTTCCGCGTCGTTCGGCAGGTCGAAATTAAACACCACCTCGAGGTCGTCCACGTCGAGTCCGCGCGCCGCGACGTCCGTCGCCACGAGAAACTCGAACTTCCGCTCCCGGAATTTCTGCATCACGCGGTCGCGCTGCGCCTGCGAGATGTCGCCGTGCAGCCGGTCGGTCGCGTAGCCGCGGGCGTGGAGGTGCTCGTCGAGGTCGTCGACCATGATCTTCGTGCTGCAGAAAATGATCCCGTAGCGGAAATCGTTCACGTCGATCAGCCGCGTCAGCGCCTCGATCTTCGACCGGCGGTCGACCTCGAACCACCTCTGCTCCACCTGCGGCGCGTTTTGCGCGACGGATTCGATCCGGATCCATGCCGGGTCCTTCGTGTAACGGCCGATCAGGTCCTGGATCATCCGTGGGATCGTCGCCGAGAAAAACAGCAGCTGCCGCGTGGTGGGCACGGCTTTCAGGATATGCTCGATGTCGTCGCGAAAACCCATGTCGAGCATCCGGTCGGTTTCATCGAGCACGAGAATCTTGAGCGCATCGAGTTTCAGCGTGCCGCGCTCCATGTGGTCCATCACGCGGCCGGGGGTGCCGATGACGACCTGCACGCCCGCCGCCAGTGCGCGGAACTGCCGCTCGTAGCTCTGCCCGCCGTAGATCGGCACGCCCATCACGCCGCGCTTGAAGAGCGCGAGCTTGCCCGTCTCCTCGGCCACTTGCACCGCCAGCTCGCGCGTCGGGCACAGCACGAGCACCTGCACGGCGCGCTGTTTCGGGTCGACGCGCTCGAGCGCCGGAATCGCAAACGCCGCGGTTTTCCCCGAGCCGGTCGACGATTGCCCGACGACATCGCGGCCCGTAAGGGCGACGGGAATCACCGCCGTCTGGATCGGCGACGCCTCCTCGAAGCCCATTTTTTCGACGGCCTTGAGGAGGTCGGGAGAGAGGCCGAGTTCGGCAAACGGGCGTTTTTCCATGGGATACGGTGACGCGGAGTTCGGTCGACCGCCAGTCCACATTACTCCGGCCCCGCTCTCTTTCGCCCATCGTTCCCCGTCGCTGAAGGGCCGCACCCGCGCCCGGTGTTATGCCCGGCAAACCACCCTCGTCATGAAAACACCGCTGATTGTCCTGCTCGCCGCCACCCTCCCGGTCGCCTTCGCGCAAACCAACGCGTCGCCGCCCAATCGTTTTCAGGAGATCAAGTCCGCCCGGATCATCCAGACCGTCGACCCGGTTTTTCCCGAGGCGCTCATCCCGGTTTATCGCAACGGCGGGCGGGTCGACCTGCTCATCAGTGTCGACGCCGACGGTCATCTCGCGGACTGGCTCGTGACGCGCTACACGGACAAACTCTTCGCCACCGCCGCCGTCGATGCCCTCCGGCACTGGGAATTCGAGCCGGCGCGCGTGATGGGCGACCCCGTCCCCGTCTGCATCGAGCTGCGGTTCGCGTTCGAGGTGAAGGGCGTCGTCGTCTCCACCACTCTCGGCGACACCGTGACCGCGATGTTCAACTCGATCATGCACGACGCCTATCAACCCTGCTCGTTGCGCGATCTCGACCGCATCCCCGTTCCCCTCGCCATGGTCCGCCCGGTCTACCCGCAGCAGTTCGCGGAGCACGGCGCCGTCGGCGACGTCGTCGTCGATTTCTACATCGACGAAACCGGCGCCGTGCGCCTCCCCTACGTCACCGGCTGGCCGCACACCCTGCTCGCCAACGTCGCGGTCGACGCCGTGCGCCAGTGGAAATTCGAGCCGCCGACCCGCAACGGCCTCCCGGTCCTCGTCCACGCCCGCCAGGTCTTCCGCTTCAACCCGATCGCGGCGAAGACCGATTGAACGCCAGCCCGGCCGGCGGTTCGTGCAGCAGGGCCACCAGCTCCTCGCGCAACTGCCGCCGCGCCCGGTAAAGCCGCGTCTCGACGCCCCGCTCCGAGCAGCCGCTGATCCCGGCGATCTCCCGATACGAGAGTCCCTGGTGGTGATGCAGGAGCACGGCGGTCTGCAGTTCGCGCGGCAGCCGCCCAATCGCCGCATCGAGCGCCCGTAACACCACGTCGCGATCCAGCGCCTCGCCCGGCCCGGTCGCCGTTTCGTCCGCGACGGCACTGCCGGCCAGAGCCGTGCCGGCGGCATCGTCGAGGCTCACGGTCGGATGCCGCCGCCGCCAGCGGTGCCGGTTGTGGCAGAGATTGGTCAGTGTCGTGAACAGCCAGGCCGAAAGATTCGTGTCCGCGCGCAGCCGGCGGCTCTGCTGGTGCAACCGCACGAACACTTCGATCGCCAGCTCCCGCGCGTCGGCCTCCTGGTGCAGGTAGCGCCACGCGAACGCAAACAGCGGCTGCTCCCAGCGGGCCATCAGCCGGTCGAGCGCGCTTTCATCGCCCTGTTGCAGGAGGTGAAGGTCGGCGCGGTCGCTGGCGGGGTCTGCGTTCACCGGAGCGCGCGGCGCGGCTCAATTGACGCCCACCGCGTCGGTGCCCTTGAGCGCGGGGTTCAGCAGCGTCAGATACGTTTCCCGCTGGTCCGGGTTCAGAATCTCGCTGGCCGCCAGCACGAGCCGCCGCGTGGATTCCGCACACTCGCGATCCACGGCGCGCCGCTGCTCGACAAACCCGGCGAACTCCAGAAAATCCACCTCGCCCGTCGTCCGGCGCTCCCGCTCGAACGCCGCAAACTCGTCCCGCATCCGCGCCACCTGCGCGGCGAGGGCGAGCAACTGCGGACTCGACTGCTCGTGCAGCGCCTTGATCCGTGCGAACTGTTCCGGCGACAGCGCCAGCGTCTGCTGCATCCACGCCAGTTGCGAATCGAGCCCCTCGCCCCCGGCGGGCCGGTGGGTATCGAACCACGCCACGTGCGCCAGCACGCCGCTGACGAGTCCCGCGAGGATCACGAGGAGCGCGCGTTTCATCGGTGGGAGGTGCCGACCTTGGCGCCGGCCGGCGGCAGGCTGTTGAGCAACGGATCGATCAGGCGCACGTAGCTCCGCGCCAGCTGGGTGTTGCGCTCGGCCTGCAGCCGCGAGACCCGCAACTCGGCGAAAAACAGGCCGCCCAGCACGCACGCGCTCACGAACGCGATCGCAAACGACGGCCGGGCAAACGCCGCCGCGAACGCCGCCAGCCCGCGCGGCTCGCGGCCGTCGCGCCCCGCGCGAATCCGCCGCCACACCTCCGGCGCCAGCGGGGCCGCGAGGCGCGGAGCCTCCGCCCGCCAGCGGTCGAAGAGCGGATCGAGGTGATCGGGAGGCAGGGACATGGCGCGTTGGGCCCGCGGGCGCTCCATCCGGGAACGCCGGTGCTGGCCTCTTCATAACACCCGCCGCGCCTTTAGCCCTTCAAATTGCTGCGCATTCCTTGTTTTCCCTCCACGCCCGCCCCGGCTTGATGTTTTCTTAACGCCTTCCCGCCTCCGCTTGATTAGGCGCCACGACCCGACGGTGCGATACTCGCCGCGCCATGAACAACGATTTCGCCCTCGTCGCGCTCTCGGTCGCGTTTTTCGTCCTCGCCGCCGCCTACGCCTGGTTCTGCGCAAAGGTCCGCTGAATCCCGTCCACCACCTCCGGCAGCTCTTCCCCCATGGAAACCATCGTCATCTCCCTCATCGCGCTTGCCTGTCTCGCCTACCTCGTCGTCGCGGTCCTGCGCCCGGAGAAATTCTGACCACCGCCACGCTCCGTCAAAGTGTCACGCAATACGTGACACTTCCCTCTCATGAACTCGCCCAATTCCTGGCTCCAATTTGCGCTCTACGTCGGCGCGCTGCTCGTCATCACGAAGCCGCTCGGCCTCTTCCTCGTCCAGGTGCTCGACGCCCGCGGCCGCACGTTTCTCGACCCGATCGTCCGCCCTTTCGAGCGGCTGACCTACCGCGTCTGCGGCATCGATCCGGAAAAGGAGCAGGGCTGGATCGGCTACACGCTCGCGCTGCTGGCGTTCAGCCTCGTGGGGATGCTGTTCACGTATTTCATCCTGCGCTTTCAGGATCGGCTGCCGCTGAACCCGCAGGGCCTGCCCGGCCTCGCGCCGGGGCTCGCTTTCAACACCGCCGCGAGTTTCACGACCAACACCAACTGGCAGAACTACGGCGGCGAGGCGACGATGTCCTATTTCTCGCAGATGGTCGCGCTGACCATCCACAACTTCACCTCGGCCGCCGCCGGCATCGCCATCGCCGCCGCGCTCGTCCGCGGCATCGCGCGCCACTCGGCGAAGACCATCGGCAACTTCTGGGCCGACACCGTGCGCGTGACCTATTACCTGCTCGTGCCGGTCTGCGTCGTGTTCGCACTCGTGCTCGTTTCACAGGGCATGATCCAGAATTTCAAGCCCTACACCGCGGCGAAGACCATCGAGCCGTATACGATCCAGGTCCCGAAGACCGACGACAAAGGCCAGCCCGTCCTCGGCGCCGACGGCAAGACGCCCGTGCTGGTCGACCAGAAAGTCGACACGCAAAACATCGTCCAGGGACCGATGGCCTCGCAGGTCGCGATCAAGATGCTCGGCACCAACGGCGGCGGCTACGTCAACGCCAACGCCGCGCACCCGTTCGAGAATCCCACGCCGCTCTCCAACTTTCTCCAGATGCTCTCCATCTTCGCGATCCCGAGCGCGCTCACCTATTATCTCGGCCGCATGGTAAAAAACCAGCGCCACGGCTGGGCCGTATGGGGCGCGATGGCCGCGCTGTTCGTCGCCGGCGCGCTTGTGTGCTGGAAATTCGAGGCCGCCGGCAATCCCATCCACCAAAAACTCGGCGTGGCCGCCGCCGACGGCAACCTGGAGGGCAAGGAGGTGCGCTTCGGCATCTTCAACTCCGCGCTGTTCGCCACGATCACCACCGACGCCTCGTGCGGCGCCGTCAACTCGATGCACGATTCGTTCACGCCCATCGGCGGACTCGTGCCGCTGTTCAACATCCAGACGGGCGAGGTGATTTTCGGCGGCGTCGGCGCCGGCCTCTATGGCATGCTCATCTTCGTCGTGCTCGCCGTGTTCATCGCCGGCCTGATGGTCGGCCGCACGCCCGAATATCTCGGCAAGAAAATCGAGGCCTACGACGTGAAGCTCGTCATGCTTGTGCTCATGCTGCTCTCCGCGACGATCCTCGCCGGCACCGCGTGGGCCGCGGTCAGCGACTGGGGCCAGGCCGGGCTCAACAACGCCGGCCCGCACGGCTTCAGCGAAATCCTCTACGCCTACAGCTCGGCCGTCGGCAACAACGGCTCCGCCTTCGCCGGCCTCACCGGCAATCCCGCGAACGGCGACTGGCACTACAACGTCACCGGTGGCGTCGCGATGCTCATCGGCCGTTTCTTGATGATCGTCCCGATCCTCGCGCTCGCGGGCAACCTCGCTGGGAAAAAACTCGTCCCCGCCAGCGCGGGCACGTTTCAAACCGAGGGCTTCACTTTCGTCGCGCTGCTGGTCGGCACCGTCGTCCTCGTCGGCGCGCTCACCTTCCTGCCCGCCCTGGCGATCGGCCCCGTCGTCGAGCACTACCTGATGCACGCCGGCACGCTGTTTTAGGCCCATCACCTCTCACCGATAACCGGCTCCGCCATGTCCACCAAATCCGTCTCCCTTTTCGACCGCGCGATCATGTCCCAAGCCGTCGCGGACTCGTTCCGCAAGCTCGACCCGCGCGCGCAGCTCAAGAATCCCGTGATGTTCGTCACGCTCGTCGGCGCGCTGCTGACGTTCGAACAGCTCTTCACCTCCCAGGAGCCGTTCGGCTACGTCCTGCAGGTCGCGCTCTGGCTCCTGTTCACCGTGGTCTTCGCCAACTTCGCCGAGTCCGTCGCCGAGGGCCGCGGCAAGGCCCAGGCCCGTGCGCTCCGCTCGTCGCGCAAACAACTCGTCGCCCAGCGCCGCACCAAAGGCGGCGCGCTCGAGGCGGTCGACGCTTCGCAACTCCGCAAGGGCGACCTCGTGGTCGTCGCCGCCGGCCAGCTCATCCCCGGCGACGGCGAGGTCGTCGAGGGCGCCGCGTCCGTCGACGAGTCCGCCATCACCGGCGAGTCCGCGCCCGTCATCCGCGAGGCCGGCGGCGACCGCAGCGCCGTCACCGGCGGCACCGGCGTGCTCTCCGACACTCTCACGATCCGGATCACCGCGAACCCCGGCGAGGGTTTTCTCGATCACATGATCAGCCTCGTCGAAGGCGCCACCCGCCAGAAGACGCCCAACGAGATCGCGCTCACCATCCTCCTCTCCGCGCTCACCGTCATCTTCCTGCTCGTCATCCTCGCGCTGAAGCCGTTCGGCATCTACTCGCACGTCGTCTTTTCGATCACGACGCTCATCGCGCTGCTCGTCTGCCTGATTCCCACGACCATCGGCGGGTTGCTCAGCGCGATCGGCATCGCCGGCATGGACCGTCTGCTCCAGCGCAACGTCCTCGCGATGTCCGGCCGTGCCGTCGAGGCCGCCGGCGACATCGACGTCCTCCTCCTCGACAAGACCGGCACCATCACGCTCGGCAACCGGATGGCCAGCGAGTTCGTGCCCGCGCCGCAGGTGCGCGCGGAGGACCTGGCGGCCGCCGCGCAACTCGCCTCGCTCGCCGACGAAACTCCCGAGGGCCGCAGCATCGTCGTGCTCGCGAAGGAAAAGTTCAACCTGCGCGCGAAGGAGCTCACCACGCCGCACACCTTCGTCCCGTTCACCGCGCAGACCCGCATGAGCGGCATCGACCTCCACGTCGCGTCGCCGTCCACCGGAGAACGGACCTCCCGGTCCGTTCCCCTAAACCTGACGGACCAGGAGGTCCGTCCTCCGTCAATCCGCTCGATCCGCAAGGGCGCCGCCGACAACGTCCGCGCGTGGGTCGAGTCGCAGGGCGGCACCTATCCCGCCACCGTCGGCGACGCCGTCGCCGGCATCGCCCGGTCCGGCGGCACCCCGCTGGTCGTCGCCGAGGGCCGCGAGGTGCTCGGCGTCGTCTTCCTGAAGGACGTCGTGAAGGGCGGCATCAAGGAGCGTTTCGCGCAGCTCCGCGCCATGGGCATCCGCACCGTGATGATCACGGGCGACAACCCGCTCACCGCCGCCGCCATCGCCGCCGAGGCGGGCGTCGACGACTTTCTCGCCCAGGCCACGCCCGAGATGAAGCTCGCGCGCATCCGCGACGAGCAATCGAAAGGCCATCTCGTCGCCATGACCGGCGACGGCACCAACGACGCCCCCGCGCTCGCGCAGGCGGATGTCGGCGTCGCGATGAATACCGGCACGCAGGCCGCCAAGGAGGCCGGCAACATGGTCGACCTCGATTCCAACCCGACCAAGCTCCTCGAGATCGTCGAGATCGGGAAGCAGATGCTCATCACCCGGGGCGCGCTCACGACCTTCTCGATCGCGAACGACGTCGCGAAATACTTTGCGATCATTCCCGCGATGCTGGTTGGCGCCTTCCCCGCCATCGCGCCGCTCAATGTCATGCACCTCGCCTCGCCGTTGAGCGCGATCCTCAGCGCCGTCATTTTCAACGCCCTCGTCATCATCGCGCTGATCCCGCTCGCCCTGCAGGGTGTCGCCTACCGCCCGATCGGCGCCGAGGCGATGCTCCGCCGCAATCTCTTCCTCTACGGCGGCGGCGGCATCGTGATCCCGTTCCTCGGCATCAAGGCCATCGACCTCCTCATCACCGCCGCCCACCTCGTCTGATTTCGATCCCTTAGACGCGAAGAGCGCGGAGTAGATCATCTCGAGACAAAACTCTCTTCCGACTCCGCGACCTCCGCGTTGCAACCGAATTTCTCATGAAAACTTTCCTCGCCGAACTCAAAACCTCCGTCCTCCTCACGCTCGTCCTCGCCGTGCTGCTCTGCGGCGCCTACCCGCTCGTCGTCTGGGCCGGCGCCCAGGCGCTGTTCCCGGCCCGGGCCAACGGCTCGCTGCTCACCGACAAGGATGGCGTCGTCCGCGGCTCGGCGCTGCTCGCGCAAAGTTTCACCAGCGACAAATACTTCCAGCCCCGGCCGTCCGCCGCCGGCACGGGCTACGATGCCAGCAGCTCTTCGGGCACGAACCTCGGCCCCACCAGCAAAAAGCTCGCCGACAGCATCGCCGCCGCCGTCGCCGCCTACCGCACCGTCAACGGCCTCGCCGCCGGCACGCCCGTTCCCGCCGATGCTGTCACGTCGTCGGGCAGCGGTCTCGACCCGGACATCAGCGTCGCCAACGCGAACCTCCAGGCCGCGCGCGTCGCAAAAGCCCGCGGACTCCCTCTCGAAAAAGTCTCCACCCTCGTCGCAGCGCACACCACGGGCCGCGATCTCACTGTCCTGGGCGAGCCGCGGGTCAACGTCCTCCTCCTCAACCTCGCCCTCGACGACTCGGCCGCCGCCCGGTGAGTCCGCCGCTCATGCGGGCGCCAATCCGCCATGAAAAAAATTCGCCGAACCGACACTGCCTTCCGCTGGATTTTCGTGGTCCTAGTGGTCGCGGCGATCGGCGCGCTGTTCTGGCAGTGCCGCGGCCTGCCGGCCGGCCCTTCGCGGGTCGGCTGGCCATCGCCGTCCACGTCGAAACCCTGATCCCTCCCGTTTCCATGAAAACTCGCACCCCGCCGGCCCGTTGCCCCGAGTTTTATTTCGCGCAGCTCGACACGCTTGTCCGGGTCGAGCGGTCCGGCGATGCCGTCACCATCCGCGCGACTCGCGACACCTTTTCCGTCCGCCGCAAGGAATACTTCATCCACGAACTCGCCGCCGAGGGCTTCATCGACGACGGCTACCAATGGTTCTCGCTCGGCGACATTCATTCGGCCCGCCCCATCCGCTGGCTCGTCGATTTCACCTGGCTGGGAATCAGCCCCGAGCTCACGGCGGCCGCGCGCCGGTTCATGCTGCGGATGCTCGGGGCGGCGGCCATGCTCTGGGTCGGCCTCATGACGGCGCTGTTTACCGGGGCCATCGGGTAGCTTGCACGACGGGGCTGCCCACCTTATCGCCGTTTCATGCCCGCCGTCCGCCCCGACCCCGACGCGCTGCTCGCCTCGCTCCAGCGCGAGGAAACACGCGCGCAACGCGGCCGCCTCAAGGTCTTCTTCGGCATGTGCCCCGGCGTCGGCAAAACCTACGCCATGCTCCGCGCCGCGCAGCAGGAGCTGCCGGGCGGCACCGATCTGGTCGTCGGCGTCGTCGAGACGCATCGGCGCGCGGAAACCGAGGCGTTGCTCGCCGGCCTCACCGTCATGCCGCGCAAGGAAATCGAGCATCGCGGCATCCGCGTCACGGAGATGGACCTCGAGGCCATCCTCGCCCGCCGGCCGCGGCTCGTGCTGGTCGACGAATTCGCCCACACCAATGCCCCCGGCTCCCGCCACCCGAAGCGTTACCAGGACGTCGTCGAGCTGCTCGACGCCGGGCTCGACGTCTACACGACGCTGAACGTCCAGCATCTCGAAAGCCGCGCCGATGCCGTCCGCCAGATCACCGGCGCGCCGGTGCACGAGACCGTGCCCGACTCCGTCTTCGAGCTCGTCGACCAGATCGAGCTCATCGACCTCACCCCCGAGGCGCTGCGCACCCGCCTCGCCGAGGGCAAGGTTTACCTGGGCGAACGCGCCGCCGTCGCCGCCGACAATTTTTTCAAGGACACCAATCTCACCGCGCTGCGCGAAATCGCCCTGCGCTTCGTGGCCGAGCGGGTCGACAAGCGCCTCCGTGAGCTCCGCGCCACCACGCCGCTGAAGACCGTCTGGCGCTCCGGCGAACGCCTCCTCGTCGCCGTCGGCCCGAGCCCCTTCTCCACCCAGCTCGTGCGCTGGACCCGCCGCATGGCCGCCGCGCAGGGCGCCGCGTGGGTCGCGGTCAGCGTCGAGTCCTCGCGCCCGCTCGACCCCGAGGCGAAGCGCCGGCTGGAGCAGAATCTCGCCCTCGCCCGCGAGCTCGGTGCCGAGGTGGTCGTCACGCACGACGACGACGTGGCCGCCGCGCTCCAGCGGATCGCACTCCAGAACAACGCCACCCAGATCGTCGTCGGCAAGTCGCGCTCGCCGCGCTGGCTCGACCTGCTGCGCGGCGGCAATCTCGTCGACCGCCTGCTGCACCTGAGCGGCCCGATCGACATCTACGTCGTGCCCGCCGAGCGCACCGCGGAAAATCCCGCCCCGTGGGTCGACTGGCGCCCCGCCGCGCCCTCGCCGGCCCGCGAATACAGCGTGACGCTCGGCACTCTCGCCAGTCTCACCGTGGCCTGCTGGTTCCTCACTCCGTTCACCGGCTACCTCGCGATCGGGCTGATTTTCCTGCTCACTGTGATCGTGCTCAGCCTGCGCGTCGGACGCGGTCCGGTCATCGCCGCCGGCGTGCTGAGCGCGTTGACGTGGAACTTCCTCTTCATCCCGCCGCTGTTCACGTTCTACATCGGCAAGTTCGAGGACGGCGTCATGTTCGTCACCTACTTCGTCGTCGCCCTCATCGCCGGCCACCTAACCGCGCGGATCCGGGCGGCGGAACGCCACGAGCGGATGCGCGAGGACCGGGCGACCGCGCTCTTTCATCTCACGCAGGCGCTCAGCGCCGCCCGCACGCTCGACGACGCCGTGTTCGCCGCGCTGCGCCAGGCCGACGCGCTCTTCGCCGCCCAGACTGCGCTGCTCCTCGGCAACGACGACCACGCCGGCCTGACGCCGCACTTCGCGGGCTCGTTCACGCTCGGCGAGAAGGAACTCGCCGTCGCCGACTGGGTGTGGCGCAACCGCAAGAAAGCCGGGCGCTTCACCGACACGCTGCCGTCCGCGGAGGGTTTTCACGTGCCGCTCGTGCGCGAAGACACCGCGATCGGCGTGCTGGTCGTGCGCGTGCCGCCGGCCGCCGCTCTCGCGCTCGCGCAACGCGACCTCGTCGAAAGTTTCGCCACCCAGCTCGCCCTCGTGGTCGAGCGCGAGCAGCTCCGCGCCGCCGGCGAGCGCGAGAAACTCCTCGCCGAGTCCGAGAAACTCCACCGCGCGCTCCTCGACGGCGTCTCGCACGAGCTGAAGACGCCCCTCGCCGTGCTCACCGGCGCGATCGAGAATCTCGCGAGCGCCGATCCCGCCACGCGCGCCACCATCACCGGCGAGATCCGCACGGCCACGCGCCGCCTCACGCGCCTGGTCGACAATCTCCTCGACCAGACCCGCCTCGAATCCGGCGCGCTCCAGCCCCGCCTCGACTGGTGCGACGCCCACGACCTCGTGAACGCCGCCGTCGACGGCGTGCGTGATTCGCTCGCCAGCCATCCGTTCGAGTCCGTCGTGCCCGACGACCTCCCGCTCTTCCGCGCCGACGCCGCACTCATGGAGCAGGTCATCGCCAACCTTCTCCTCAACGCCGCCCTCCACACCCCCGCCGCCACGCCCGTCTTTCTCACGGCCGGCATCGACAACGCGCGCGCCCGCGTGTTTTTCACCGTGGCCGACCGCGGCCCGGGTTTCCCGCTGGAAATGCGCGAGCGGCTCTTCCAAAAATTCCAACGCGGCGACGCGGCCCGTGCCGGCGGGCTCGGGCTCGGGCTCTCGATCATCCGCGGCTTCGTCACGGCGCAGGGCGGCGAGATCGTCGTCGGCGAGAATCCCGGCGGCGGCGCCGTGTTTACGGTTTACCTTCCCTACCAACCGCACGCTAAAGTCCCGGCCGAATGACCGCCGCGCCAGCCCAGCCCGACCTCCTCGTCATCGACGACGAGGTGCAGATCCGCCGCCTCCTGCGCCTCACGCTCGAGGCCGCGGGCTACCGTGTGCGCGAGGCCGAGACCGGCGCGCTCGGCCTTAACGAGGCCGCCGTGCAGCGGCCCGACGCCATCATCCTCGACCTCAGCCTGCCCGACCTCGGCGGACTCGACGTGCTCCGCCGCCTCCGCGAGTGGAGCCAGATTCCCGTGCTCATCCTCTCCGTGCGCGGCGGCGAGTCCGACAAGATCGCCGCGCTCGACGCCGGCGCCGACGACTACCTCACCAAGCCTTTCGGCGGCGGCGAATTGCTTGCGCGCGTCCGCGTCCTCCTGCGCCGCCAGCAACCCGCCGGCGAGGTCAGCATCGCGCGCTTCGGCGACATCGAGGTGGATTTCGCGAAGCGGGCCGTCACGCGCGCCGGCGCCGATCTCCACCTCACCGTGAAGGAATACGCCCTGCTTCGCCTGCTGCTCCAGCACCGCGGCAAGGTCGTCACCCACCGCCAGCTCCTGCGCGACGTGTGGGGTCCCGGCCACGAGGAGGACACCCACTATCTCCGCGTGCACATGGCCAACCTCCGCAAGAAACTCGAGCCGTCCGCCACCGCCCCCCGGTTCCTGAAAACCGAATCCGGCATCGGCTATCGCTTCGTCGACCAGGGCTGATCGCGCGCCGGCACCCCAGCCGGCACCGAACTGTCCGACAGGTTCACCCTTACTCGGTTGCCGCGTGAGGAGCAGGGTTGTCTCCCCCGCCCCCCATGCCGTCACCAAAACACCGCCGGTGCGTTAGGCTCTCCATTCACCGGTCATCCCCATGATTCCTGTCCGACGCCCCTCTTTTTATTTTTTCACGCCTGCTCGCCGCTGATGCGCCTTCCCCGCTCCATTCTGCGTTGGTTTTTCCTCGCGGCGGTCGTCGCCACCACGGCCCGCGCGCACAACCCCGAGGAGAGCTGGACCAACTGCACGCTCCTGCCCGACGGTCTCAAGGTCGAGGTGACGATGGCTCAGCAGTGCGCGCTGATGCTCCTCGGGAAGGGCCCGAATCTGCCCTACGCCACCGAGGACAACTTCAAGGACTACCATGACGCCCTGAAGACCCGCGCGCCCGACCTCTACGTGATCACGTCGATCCGCACGCCGCTCAAGCCGCGCACGGTCGAGGTCCGCCTCACCGAGGAAATGGACATCGAGTTCACGCTCGTCTATCCGCGGCCCGCTCCCGGCCGGCTGCATTTCCACGCTTCGTTCCTCACCAAGCTCGGCGAAGGTTTCGGCGGCATGATCTATCTCACCGATCCCGCCGGCAAGGACCTCGGCTGGGACCAGATTTCCTCCGACACCCCCAACTTCGAGGTAACCATCCTCGCCGCCCCGCCCGAGAAAAAAGCCCCCTGACTTCGTCCCCATGCGCCTCAAATCCATTTCCCCGCTCGCCGCGCTTTTGGCTTTCGCCAGTTTCGCCCTCGCCGCCGAACCGCCCGCCACGTCGCCTGCTCAGAGCGTGACGCTTCACTGGCTCGACGACGCCGCGCCGGCCGCGCCCGACGGCGTGAGCTGGGGTGTGCCGTGGCCAAAGGGCGCCGTGAAGCCGGGCACCAAGATGCGCCTCACCGCCGCCAACGGCACTCGCGTCGATCTGCAGACGTGGCCTCTCGCCTACTGGCCGGACGGCTCGATCAAATGGACCGGCCACGCCATCGTCACGTCGGGTTCAGCTGCTGACAGCGGCGCAATTGGCGCCGGTCTCCGGCCGGCACCCCTCCAGGGTCCGCTCACCCTCACGCCGCTTCCCGGCGCTGAGGACGAACGCAGCGCCGCCGCGACCGAAATCAAATACTCCGACGACGCCGATGCGTTCACCATCGACACTGGCGCCGTCCGTGCCCGCATCGCAAAACACGGCGACGCGGTCATCTCGTCGCTCATCGTCGGCAATCGCACCGTCGCCCAAAACGGCCACCTCATCGCCGAACTCGAGGACCGCTCGCGCTACGCCACGGAACGCGTTCTCCGCGAGGAGGAATTCACCAGCCGCATCGAAGCCGCCACCCTCGAGCAATCCGGCCCGCTCCGCGCCGTCGTCAAGGTCACCGGCCGCCACCACTCGCTCACCGGCGAGCGCGCCTGGCTGCCGTTCACCGTCCGCCTCTATTTCTTCGCCGGCAGCGGCGCCATCCGGCTGACGCACACGTTCATCTACGACGGCGACGCCGACAAGGACTTCATCAAGGGCCTCGGCCTCGCGTTCGACGTGCCGTTCAAGGAGGAACTGCACAACCGCCACATCCGCTTCGTCGGCGATGGCGACGGCGTGTGGAACCAGCCCGTGCGGATGCTCCCCGGCTACCGTTCGCAGGCCGGTCAGGAAATCGGCAATCTCTACGACGCGAATCTCGGCGGCCAGCGCGTCCCCAACCTCGCCGACTTCTCGCCACAGTCGCGCACCGCGATTCTCAGCGTCCCCGTCTGGAGCGACGCGAAGCTCACGCAACTCGGGCCCAACAGTTGGACGATCGTCAAGCGCACCGCCACGCCCGGCTCCTCGTGGCTCAAGGTCGTCGACGGCCAGCGCGCCCGCGGGCTCGCCGTCCTCGGCGACGTCTCCGGCGGCCTCGCCGTCGGCGTGAAGGATTTCTGGCAGAAATCGCCCGCGTCGTTCGAGATCACCGGCGGCGCGTCCGCCGTCGGCGAGTTGAAGGTCTGGCTCTGGTCGCCCGACGCGGACGCGATGGACCTCCGCCGTTACGACGACGTTCCGCACGGCCTCTCCACCAACTACGAGGACTGGAAGCCCGGCTGGGGCACGCCCTACGGCATCGCCAACACCCACGATCTCACGCTCTGGGCGTTCGGCACGATTCCGTCGGACGCGCAGCTCGTCGCGATGTCCCATGTCGCCGCCGCGCCGCCGATTCTCGTCTGCACGCCCGAGTATTATCATGCGCAGCAGGCGCTCGGCCGCTGGAGCCTGCCCGATCGCTCGACGCCCGCGCTCCGCTGGGTCGAGGACCAGATCGGGACGTTCGTGAATTTCTACCGCGACCAGGTCGACGAGCGCTCGTGGTATGGCTTCTGGGATTTCGGCGACATCATGCACAACTACGATTTCGGCCGGCATGTGTGGCGCTACGACGTCGGCGGCTGGGCGTGGGCCAACACCGAGCTGATGCCCGACATGCTGCTCTGGTTCACCTTCCTCCGCACCGGCCGCCCCGACATTTTCCGGATGGCCGAGGCGATGACCCGCCACACGAGCGAGGTCGACAACTACCACATCGGCCCGTTCGCGCCGCTCGGCTCGCGGCACAACGTCAACCACTGGGGTGACGGCTCCAAGCAGCCGCGCGAAAGTCACGCCGGGCTCAAGCGCCAGTATTATTTCCTTACCGGCGGCGACGGCCGGCTCGGCGACCTGCTCCACGACCAGATCGATGCCGACCTCACCTACGACTACGTCTCGCAGTTCAACGCCTCGCACTACGTCCCGAACCCCGACGGCACGCCGCGCCTGGATGTCCCGGCCGGCGGCGGTGGCAGAGGGCGCGGCGCCCGGGGTGGAAACGCCGCCCCCGCCCCGCTCACTTCGGCCAACCCCGCGCTCACGACCGCCAACGCCCCCGCCCGCGGCGGGTTCGGTCGCGTCGTCCCCGCACCGCGCCCCGAGGACTTCGCGCCGCGCCCCACGGCCGCCGACCGCAAGCCGTTCACGCGCTTCGGCCTCGAGTGGCTGTGCTACGCGATCAACTGGACCACCGAGTGGGAGCGCGGCGGCGACCAGACGTGGCGCACGCGCATGGAATCCGACATGAAGGCGATGGCCAAAACCGTCGACGAAAACGGCGCGTTTCCCGGCCGCTACTTCGACGTGATCTTCGGCGGCCCCGAGAACATGAACGAGATCGAGCCGATGTATGACATCCCCGAGTTCTGGAACGCCTGGACCAACACATGCGAGGCTATCGGCCGCCAGGCCAACGGCGGCCAGATGACCGCCCCGCGCATGCTCGCCTACGCCGCGGCCAAGAAGCACGACGCCGAGCTCGGCCGGATGGCTTGGGAAAAACTCATCGGCCCCGACGGCCAGCTCCCGCCGCTCGCCGTGCCGCAGCGTGTCACCGGTCCGGATGTTCTCAAGTCCGTCACCGATCCCGCCTTCCTCGGCGCGCCGGTCGGCTGGCAGTTGCACGGCGTCGCGAGCGTGCAGTGGGCGCTCAACGCGATCGAAACCCTCGAGTTCGCCAAGCCGTGGCTCGCCGACTGGGAGAAAGCTGGCGCCAAATAATACCAGCGTCGCTTGATCACTGGAATTTACGGAGGACGGACCTCCCGGTCCATTCATGAAGACTATGCCCGGCGATGAGGGAGAACGGACCGGGAGGTCCGTTCTCCGCGAGATCCGGACGATCCGAGGGCAGGGCCCGACCGGAATCGGCGAAGCGCAGCGCGTGACGTTTTGTCGGCGTGAATCCGCGCTCGTCGTAGCCGGGGGTCGCCGACCCCAGCCCCGCGTTCACAGCGTGCGCCGGAACAACCACGTCGCCAAGCCCATCGCGACGGCGGTGAACCCGAAGAGAAACAGGAGATCGTGGCTCACCGCGCCGAGCCCGGTGTTCTTGAGCAGGACTTCCTTGAAGCCGTGCACCGCGTAGGTGAACGGGTTCACCGTCGTCATCGCCTTCATCCACGGCGGAAACGCGTTGACCGGATAGACGGCGCCGCTCGGGAAGAACAGCATGGTGTTGAGCATGCCGAAGAGCGCGCGCGGCAGCAGCGGATCGTTGATGCGCACCACGAGCAGGAACATCATGCTGATCAGCGCGAGCGAGGTCGCCACCACCAGCACGAACAGCCGCGCCAGCCGGAACACGTTCAGCGGATCGGGAATGCCGGCGATGATCGAGCCGACCGTGATCAGCACCACGCCCGAAATGACGGCCTTGATGACGCCGGACAGCGTGAAGCCGAGGATCAGTTCGAACTTCCCGATCGGCGTGACGAGATAACCCTCGTGCAGGCCGCGGGCCTTGTCGTCGATGAAGATGATGCCGCCGCCGATCATCGCCGAGACGAAGATCGCGAGCACGGTGGTGCCCGGCAGCAGGTATTGGATGTAGGGCACGTAGGGATAAATTTCGACAACGGAAAGCGTCGCCTTCGCCTCGAGCCGCTGCGGCGCCGCAGGCCGGCGATAGGCGGCGACCAGTTGCTGGAGCGCGCCGCCGAGCGCGGCGGAAGAAAACTGGTCGGTGTTGTCCTCGATCAGCGCCAGTTGCGGCGACGCGCCCTCGTGGAGCTTGCGCGAGAACTCCGGCGGGATGTTCAGCACGCCGTTGAGCCGGCCGGTGCGCAGATCCTGCATCGCGGCCGTCATGTCGGCATACGCCACCGTCTGAAACGTGCGCGCATTGGCGGCCACCGCCTGGAACATTTCCTTCAACTGCACGGCCGGCACGCCATGATCCTGATCGACGACGCCGAGGCGCAGATTCTTGACCTGCCCGCCGAAGGCGTAGCCGAGGAACACGAGCTGCACGAGCGGCATCATCATCGACATCGCCAGCAACGCCGGACTGCGGCGGAAACGCCGCAGGTCGCGCTCGATGATGGCCCAGGTGCGGATCATGGCGGAATCAATTGGGTTCGCGGCGCATCATCATCCGCCGCGGCGCCGGGGCTTGCAGTGCGTCGCGCAACTGGTGGCCGGTATAGTGCACGAAGACGTCGTCGAGCGTCGTGCTCTTGACGGACAGCGACGTGACGCCGATGCCCGCCGCCCGCGCCGCCTCCATGAGCGCGGTCGTGGTGCGCGGGCCGTTGTTCGACGACATCCGGAAGACCGGCGGGTCGGCCTTGAGTTCGGCGACCTCCGGCAGCGCGCGCAGGGTTTCCTCCCAACCGGCCGGCACCGCAGTGAAACTCGCCTCGAGCACGTTCTTGCCGGGAATCGATGCCTTCAGCTTCAGCGGCGAGTCGAGCGCCACGAGCTTGCCATGATCGACGATCGCGATGCGGTCGCACAGCTTGTCCGCCTCATCCATGTAGTGCGTCGTCATGATGATCGTGAGGTCGCGCTCCCGCTTGAGCCGCGACAACATCTCCCACACCGCCGTGCGCGACACCGGATCGAGGCCGGTCGTCGGCTCGTCGAGAAAGAAAATCTTCGGCTGGTGCACGAGGCCGCGCGCGATCTCCAACCGCCGCCGCATGCCGCCCGAAAACATCTTCAGCGGCTTGTCGCGCCACTGCGTCAGGTCGACGGCCGCGAGCAGTTCGTCGATCGCGCGCCGGCCCTGCTCGCGCGGGATGCTGTAGAGCTTCGCGTAAACGCTCATGTTTTCCTCGGCGCTGAGATCGAGGTCGGAGGTCATCGCCTGCGGAATGACGCCGATGGCCTTGCGCACCTCGAACGGCGCCTGCACGACGTCGTGACCGTCGACGCGCGCCACGCCCGAGGTCGGCGGGACGAGGGTCGTCAGCATGCGCAGCAGCGTGGACTTGCCGGCGCCGTTCGGCCCGAGCAGCCCGAAGATTTCGCCGTGGCTCACGTTGAAATTGAGCCCGTCGACCGCGCAGAAATCGCCAAAGCGCTTCGTGAGGTTCTGGACTTCGACGTCGAACATGGTTCGTCCCGGTTGCCGGTGGCGTCAGTGCGCAAACGGCAGCGTGACGTAGGCCGTCATCCCGACCGCCAGGCTCTGGTCGCGGTTGTCGCACCGGATCCGGACCTCGAACGTCTTGATGTCGCGCTTGGTCCGGCTCACGTCGCGCTGCGTGGCGTAGTCGGCATCGACCCCGCGGAAAAAGATCCTGCCCTCGCGCTCGGCACCCGAGGGAAAACGGACCGTCAGTTTGTCGCCGAGGTGCAGGCGATCGATGTAGCTCTCCTCCACGTCGATTCGCACCCAGAGGTTCGACGGATCGATCAGCGTGACGACGGGCTGGCCGGCGTTGACCACCTCGCCGGAAAGCGCGGCGCGCACGTTGACGATGCCGTCCGCCGGCGCCCGCAACTCGGTGTAACCGAAACGCACTCCGGCTTTTTCCTTTTGCGCGTCGGCGGCGGCGAGTTGCTGGCGGCTGGCCGCGAGCGTGGCCTGGCGCACCGCCACCTGCGCCGAGCCTGCCTTCGCGAGGTCCACCGCTGCCCGTGCGGCCGTCACCTGTTTCTGCAGCGCGACCGCGCGGGCCGTGGCACCGTCCCGGGCTGTCCGCGCCAGATCGAATTCCTGCGCGGAGTTTACGCCCTGGCGCCGCAGGCTGTCGGCACGTTCAAAGTTGAGTTTCGCGATATCCAGCTCGGCGTCGGCCTGCTTCACCGACGCCTCGGCGGCCGCGAGATTCGCCTCGGCTTGCTTCACCTGCTGGCTGGTCAGCTCCTGTTGAAACGAGAGCTCCGCCTCGGCCTGGGTCACCTGGGCGGCGGCGCCATGCTCGACGCTTTCGAAGTAGGTCAGGTCGGCCTTCCATTCGGCCGCGGAAATCACGCCGAGAAGCTGGTCCTTTTTCACCACGTCGCCCGGCTGACACGTGAGCTGCTGCAGGCGCCCGGGGATCTCGGAGCTGACGATGACCTCGTCGGTCGTGACCAGGCCGGTCAGCACGAGTTTGGAACGGCGGAAGCCTAACGCAAAAACGGCCGCGCCGACTGCGACGACCAATGCGAGGATGACAAGCGTGCGCCTTTTGTTCATGGGACGGGAAAAGTGGAACGGGGAAACAAGCCGTGGCGAACGGAATCGCGCAATGCCGTTTTGCCGCGCTTCGGCCCAAGGTGGACGTCGCACCGCCGTCGCGTTTGAACTCTTCGAGGAGAACGGACCTCCCGGTCCATTGTCCGCAAAATCCAACAATGAAGAAGAATTTTTCTTTGGGTTCTTGGTGCACTTTGCGGTAAATTCCATCCGCGTTTCCCCATGAATCCACGCCGCCTCGCCGTTTTCGCCGCCGCCCTCCTCGCCTTGAGCCTGCACGCGCAGCCGCGTTCGCCTTCCTCGGCCGACGCCACGATGCCGGCCGACCGCGATCCGCCGCCCCCGCCGGCCAACGCCGCGCTGCCGTCGATCTTCATCGCCGGCGATTCCACCGCCGACGTCGGCACCGGCGTCCACCAGCGCGGCTGGGGCGTGCCGTTCGCCGATTATTTCGACCCGGCGAAGATCAACGTCGTCAACCGCGCCCGCGCCGGCCGCAGCAGCCGCACGTTCATCACGCAGGGCTGGTGGGACCGGCTGCTCGCCGACCTGAAGCCCGGCGACTACGTGCTGATCCAGATGGGCCACAACGACGCCAGTCCCGTCAACGAGGAGGCCTCCGTCCCGCACGACCGGGTGCGCTCCCGCGGCACCCTGCCCGGCCTCGGCGAGGAGACACAGGAAATCGAAAACGTCCTGACCCGCGAGCACGAGGTCGTGCACACCTACGGCTGGTATATGCGGAAAATGATCGCCGACACGAAGGCGAAGAACGCCCACCCGATCGTCGTCTCGTGCACGGTCCGCAACAACTGGCAGGGCGACCGCATCGAGCGCGGCCCCGGCCGCTATCGCGAATGGGCCTACGATATCGCGCGCGACGCGGCGGTGCCGTTCATCGATCTCACGACGACGATGGCCGACGAGTTCGAGGCGATGGGTCCGGCCAAAGTCGCCGCGCTCTACGAGCAGGACCGCACGCACTTCAACGCCGTCGGCGCCGATCTCCACGCGGCCGGCGTGGTGGCGGGGTTGAAAGGACTCCGCCTGCGCAATTTCGCCCCGTATTTTTCCGCGACGGGCAACGCGGTCGCGGCCGACCAGTTCGCGTGGCTCCGCCTCCCCGTGCCGCGCGACCGCACGCTGCCCACGCTCTTCCTCGTCGGCGACTCGACCGTCCGCAACGGCTTCGGCGACGGCCAGGAAAAGGGCGGCCAGTGGGGCTGGGGCGATTTTCTGGCGCCCTATTTCGACACCGGCAAACTCAACGTCTGCAACCGCGCCGTCGGTGGCACCGGCGTGCAGACCTATCTCGCCACGCACTGGGCCGACGTGCTCCGCCTGATGAAGCCCGGCGATTTCGTGATGATCCAGTTCGGCCACAACGACAACCCGCCGCGCGGCCCCGCGCCGGGCATCGGCGATGAAACGGTCGAGCGCGAGAATCCCCGGACCAAGGAGAAGCAAACCCTCCACTCGTGGGGCTGGTATCTCCGCAAATATCTCGCCGACGCCCGCGCCAAGGGCGTCACGCCGATCATCTGCTCGCTCGTCCCGCGCAAAACGTGGAAGGACGATAAAATCGCGCGCAGCAAGGACACCTTTGCCGGCTGGGCCGGTGAGGTCGCCGCCGCCGAGCACGTGCCCTTCGTCGATCTGAACGAGCTCATCGCCGCCCACTACGACGCCATCGGTCACGACGAGGTCATGAAGCTCTTCCCGCAAGTCACGCCCGACGAGCACACGCACACCAACCGCGACGGCGCGAAGGTGAGCGCCGGTATTGTCGCCGCCGCCCTGCGCGCGCTGCCCACCGACCCCGCCGCCGCCTACCTGCTCCCGCCGAAATCGTAACGGAGCTTCGCCCCAGCCCGACGAGATTCAGATGACAACAAGGCCCGGACAGTTGAAACGCGGAGCTCGCGGAGCACACAGAGACCCAAACCGGGGCTCCGAGTGCTCCGCGGTCTCCGCGTTTACCGCAGGTTTAGCAAAGCTATAGCCGATGGATTCGCCGACGGCGGGGCCGGCTCTCCGAGCCGGCCTGAGTTTCCCCCACCGCTCCGCAGCGCGATTTTCGAATTACCCTTCAACCCAGGTCGGCTCGGAGAGCCGACCTGGCCTCCGGCCTGAATTCCCCTCCCTGACCGACTGGCGCTGAATGGCAACAAGCGTCACGGGTTGCTTCAAACCGATGACTTGCCTTGCCCGATACCCACCCCGCAACGCCGTCGGCGCCGCCGGCGTGAGCGTGAGGCGCGACGGCGGCTCGGGCGAAGGAGCGCTTTGCCAAACGCTTCGCGGTGCATACCACTTCCCGCCATGAAAAAACTCGGTTTCCTGTCCTTCGGTCATTGGACGCCCTCGCCTCAATCCCAGGCGCGGTCCGCGGCGGATGTGCTGTTGCAGTCCATCGACCTCGCGGTCGAGGCCGAGCGCCTCGGCATGGATGGCGCCTATTTTCGCGTGCACCATTTCGCCCGGCAACTGGCCTCGCCGTTTCCCCTGCTCGCCGCGGCGGGCGCACGCACCAAGAAAATCGAGCTCGGCACCGCGGTCATCGACATGCGTTACGAGAACCCGCACTACATGGCGGAGGACGCGGGTGCGGCCGATCTGATCGCGGGTTCGCGCCTGCAACTGGGCATCAGCCGCGGCTCCCCCGAGCAGGTGGTCGAGGGCTGGCGTCACTTTGGCCATCAGCTCGAGGAAGGGGAGGACGACGCGGACATGGGCCGGCGCCACGCCCAAACGTTTCTCGGGCTGCTCGACGGCAAGGGCTTTGCTCCGCCCAACCCGCATCCGATGTTTCCCAATCCTCCCGGGCTCCTGCGGCTCGAACCTTTTTCCGTGGGGCTGCGCGAGCGGATCTGGTGGGGCTCGGCGACCAATGCGACGGCCATCTGGGCCGCCAAGCACGGCATGAACCTGCAGAGTTCGACCCTGAAATTCGACGAGTCGGGTGAACCCCTGCACGTCCAGCAAGCCGCCCAGATCCGGGCCTTCCGGAAGGCCTGGGCCGAAGCCGGCCACACCCGCACGCCCCGCGTCTCCGTGAGCCGAAGCATCTTTGCCCTCATGAACGATCGCGACCGTGCTTACTTCGGCAGCGACGAGGAGCCCCAGGATTCGATCGGTTTTCTCGACGCGACCACGCGGGCGGTTTTCGGGCGGAGCTACGCGGCGGAACCGGACGTGCTCATCGAACAACTCCGCCAGGATGAAGCCCTCACCGAAGCGGACACCATCCTGCTGACCATCCCCAATCAACTGGGCGTGGCGTATAACGTCCACGTCATGGAGTCCATTCTCACGCATATCGCTCCCGGCCTGGGCTGGCGCTAAGACGAAGCCAGGAAACGTGGCGCCGCCCAACCCCAAGGCCCGAGCACGACCGGCCCGGCTGGGCGGTGGGTGTTGGCGAGGATGCCGCTGGGCGTGCGTCGTGTCCCGACCAGCGTGAGGCCGCGCGGTGGCACGTTTTTCCCAACAGCCGCTTGCCGGCGCCGAGCACAACCGGGAAAACCCACAGGCGATATTCGTCGACGAACTCGGCGGCGGGGATCGCATCCGGCGTCGTTCATCACCATGACAGAAAAGGGAACCGGCGCTCGGGCCTGACTTTTCGGTTCAGCCGTTGCCAACCGCCCAACTGCGAACTCATCTGACCGTCCAACAACGGTCCGCGTTGCGGCGCCCCGCCGGGCACGGCGATAGTGACCGTCATGCCCCTTCTCAACCCCGGCCGTTTTTCGCGGCGCGTTCGGGCGACGGCTTCCGGGTCTTTTGCCTGGTTGCCTTCCCTCGCGCTCGTCGCCGTGTGCGCGCTCGCCCTTGCCGCCATCCCGCGCGCCCGCGCACTCGAAAAGCCCGGCGTCACCTACCAGGTCTTTCAGTTCCCCACCGACCAGATCCCCCGCATCGACGGCAAGACCGACGACTGGGCGATGGTGCCCGAGTCCTACGTCATCGGCATGGACCAGGTGTGGGACGATTCGAAAAAACACCCGAAGGCCGATCCCGCGAACCTCGACATCCGCGTCCGCGTTGGCTGGGTAAAGGGGCTCAACCGCCTCTATTTCCTCTACGAGGCCACCGACAATTACTGGGATTTCTCGCATCCCGATCTCCACAACGACACCTTCGAGATCGTCGTCGACGGCGATGCCTCGGGCGGTCCGCTGATCGACAAGGGCCACACCGAGTTCTGGACGAAGGATCACGTCGGTCCGTCCGCCGCCGCGCCCGATCCGCGCATCAGCGTCGACGAGGCCCACTGGGCCATCCACGGCGTGACCGCGCAGAACTACCACATCTTCACGCCGCACGTGGACAAGGACTGGTGCATGTCGTGGAACGCCGCCTCGTGGGTGAAGGAGTTCCCGTGGGCGAACTCCGCGCAGTCGTTCAACTTCAAGCCCGGCGAGAGCGGCAAATACACGCTCGAGTTCTACGTCACGGCCTTCGACTACGCCGGCCCCGAGGGCCCGCAGCGCGCCGTCCAGTCCGTGTTCTCCGAGAACAAGATCATCGGCCTCGCCTGGGCGGTCATCGACTACGACGACGTGAACGGCCGCGGAAACAACGGATTCTGGAACCTCTCGCCGGAGCACCGGATGTATGGCGACGCCTCCCAGCTCTGCGCGTTCAGGCTCATGCCGCTCGAGCCGCAATTCCTCAAGCCGATCGAGGCGCAGTGGACGTTCAAGGTCGTCGACATGGACCGCCATCTCGTCGCGTTCAAGGATCAGTCCGTCGGAAAAATCACCGCCTGGAAATGGGACTTCGGCGACGGCGCCACGTCCGCCGAGCAAGATCCCATCCACGCCTACGCCAAGCCCGGCAGCTACGTCACGATTCTCGACATCACCGGCCCCGCCGGCACGTCGCGCCGGTCGAAGGTGTGGGACGTGCAACTGAAATAGTCCGTCCGAAGAAATCCCCGCTCCGCCTCACTGTCGCCTCCCGGCTGCGGCCCGCGTCTGGCAGGGAACACCTTTGGCGGGTATCGACGCGTCAGCCCCCGGTGGGGTCGAGCTGCCCAAAGAACGCGAAATACATCGAGTCCGTCCGTGGGTCCACCGCACACGGGCCGAGGGTCAGCGGACCCGCGGGGATTTTTTTCCTGAACACCAGGTAGGCGGATCCCGCGGTCGCCAGCATCGGGTCGTCGGTCAGGAGCTGTTCTCCGGTCGGCTCGAAATCCTGCAGCCACGGCGGACAACCAAAAGCCTCGTATGTCTTCAGGTCCCTCCGGTCGATGGCGAGAAACAGGATGGCCGGCTGCGCGACCATCAGCTGAATGGCAAACCGGCCGTCGACGATGCCTTTGTGCCCGCCCTTGGTCTGCAAGAGGGTCAGGTCACGAAAACGCGCCGGCACGCTCGTGAATTTATACTTCCGGTCGGTATACGGATTCGCCCCTTCCTTCAGCCCTTGCGGGATGACTCGGTAGGCTTGGTCGGTCCCTTGGACATACGGCACCACCCTGGGATTGGTCGGGACGAAATCCGTCTGGCCCGCGGGATTGGCCGCGTCGAAGGTCGCCAACCCGGCCGACAGGTCCGGGCCGGCCAGCAGTTGCACGAACGCCGGCGTATATTTTTCCGTCGCCGGCTGGACCGCGGGTTTTTCCCAGAAAGGGATTGTTGCCGGGGCGGCAGTCGCATGGGAGGCCGGGCCAAGCCAGAGGCCGGTGACCAACGTGGAGCCGAGGACGAGTTTGCCAAAATGGAAGGATTTCATGTTGGGCGGATCCAGGCCGGGAAAAAAACGGAAGACGGAAGCTCAGTCGGCGTCGGAAACGATCCGAAGGGGACAGAATCGCCAGACGATGCCTTGCATGGTCATGACACGATGGAGGTCGAGGCGGGAAGGGGTTGAACGGACTGAACCATCGGCGCGCCGCCGAGGCGAGGACTATATCGCCTCCGCCGGACCGCACGCCCACTACGCGCCGGGCCCGATCGCGTCCGTTTCTGACCGTCCAACAACGGCCCTCGTTGCGCCCGCCCTTGGGCCGGCCTGATGCTCGCGGGACGATGCCCCTCGATAACCCCGTCTCGATGCGGTCAATGCTCGCGTTGTTCGCGCTCGGCGTGCTGTCGCCGGCCGTGCCCGCGCGCGCGGCCGACTTCGACATCCGCACGTTCGGCGCCACGGGCGACGGCAAGACCGTCGACACCGCCGCGATCAACAAGGCCATCGACGCCGCATCCGCCGCCGGCGGCGGCACGGTGCGTTTTCCGGCGGGCACCTACCTGAGTTTTTCCATCCGGCTGAAGAGCCATCTCACGCTCCAGCTGGATCCCGGTTGCACGCTCGTCGCCGCGTCGCCGGCCACCGACGGCGGCGCCTACGATCCACCCGAGCCGAACGAATGGGGCGACAAGCAATACCAGGATTTCGGCCACAGCCACTGGCACGACGGCCTCATCTGGGGCGAGAATCTCGATGACGTCGCGATCACCGGCTCCGGCGTGATCTACGGCAAGGGCCTCGTCCGCGGCGGTGGCGGTGGCGGACGTGGCGGACGCGCTCCCCAGGGTCCGAATGGCACCTTCGGTCCCGGCGACGCCGTCGGCGCTCCCGGCGGTCCGCCGGCGGCCGCCGAGCGCGGCGGACCCGATGGCCGTCGCGGCGGTCGCGGTGGCGGCGGATTCGGCGGCGGCCCGGGCTCGGGCAACAAGACCATCGCCCTGAAAAACTGCCGCAACGTCACGCTCCGCGATTTCTCCATCCTGCAGGCCGGCTGGTTCGGGCTCCTCGCCACCGGCATCGACAACTTCACCATCGACAATCTCAAGGTCGACACGAATCGCGACGGCTTCGACATCGACGCCTGCCGCAACGTCCGTATCTCGAATTGCAGCGTCAACGCGCCCAACGACGACGCGATCGTCCTCAAGAGTTCCTACGCGCTCGGCGAGCTCCGGTCGTGCGAGAACATCACCATCACCGGCTGCCAGGTCAGCGGTTTCGACCCCGGCTCGTTTCTCGACGGCACCTACAAGACCACGCAGGAGCGCGCGCCCGACCGCGACGGCCCGACCGGCCGCATCAAGTTCGGCACCGAGTCGAACGGCGGCTTCAGGAACATCGCCATCTCCAACTGCGTCTTCATCCGCAGCCGCGGTCTCGCGCTCGAGAGCGTCGATGGCGCCATCATCGAGGACGTCGCGATCTCGAACATCACGATGCGCGACGTCTCGAATTCCGCGATCTTCCTCCGCCTCGGCAACCGCCACCGCGGCCCCGAGGGCACGCCCGTTGGCGCGATTCGCCGGGTGACGATCAGTCACGTCGTCGCCTCGAACGTCGACGCCCGTTATCCGATCATCATCGCCGGCCTGCCGGGCCATCCGATCGAGGATGTCCGGCTCAGCGACATCCGCGTGCTGTCGCGCGGCGGGCTCACGCTGGAGCAGGCGGCCCGGCAGCCGCCCGATCTGGTGAACACGTTTTTCCTCCGCGGCCCCGGTCTCGGCGGTCCGCACGATCCCTACCAGCCACCCGAGCAGGAGACCGGCTATCCCGAGCCGTCGATGTTCGGCCTGCTCCCCGCCAGCGGCCTCTACGTCCGCCACGCGCAGCGCCTCGCCTTCCGCGATGTGGAGTTCGGTTTCGCCACCGCCGATCAGCGTCCAGTCGTCGTGCTCGATGACGTGGCCGGCGCCGAGTTCGATCACCTCACCGCCCCGCATTCCGGCGATGGCAAAACTTTCGTCCTGCGCCACGTCTCCGATTTTACCACGCGTGCCAGCGCCGGGTTGCCCGACGCCACGCGGACGACCGCCGACAACGAATCGCTCTGATCCCGTTTCCCTCGCGCTCGATCCGCGGGAGACCGCCCTCCCCACGCGACTCCCCGCGCCCTTTTCCCGTCCGCCTAATCTGAAACCATCGCAATCGCATGTCTTATTCCGCCCGTCTCCTGATCGCGTTTCTCGCGGGCCCCGCCGCTGCCTTCGCGGCGCTCGACCAGCCCTGGCAGAAAATCACCGACCCGACCGCCGCCGAGGCCGCCGCGCAGTTTGCCTCGCCGCCCGTTGACACCGGCGCGCAGTTCACCTGGGGCTGGCAGGGACCGGTCGACCGTGAAGTCATCGCGCGCGACCTCGACGGCATGCAGGCCCTCGGCGTCAACGCCGCCGTTATCGAACCGAAGACCGGCATGACGCATCCTTATCTCTCGCCGGAATATTTCGACCTCGTGAAAGCCGCCGTCGCCGAGGCGAAGAAACGCAACATGCGCCTCTGGATCATGGACGAGGGCGACTACCCCTCCGGTCTCGCCGGCGGGAAGTTTTCCCTCGAGCAGCCCGCCCTCCGCATGCAGTCGCTCGCCGCGCCCGAACACGTCGCGGTCGTCGCCGGCGCGACTTTCACCCGCGACCTTTCGCCCAACGTCGTCTGCGCCGTCGCCGTCAACCAAACCGACCATACGACGCAGGTCCTCGACATCTCCTCGGGCAAACTCGCGTGGACGGCACCGGCGTCGGGCGATTGGGAAGTCGCCATCACCAGCCGGATCTACCGCACGATGCCCACGCGCTCGGCGAACAACCCCGCCAACGTGAAGGATGCGACGCACTCGCTGATGGACTTCCTCGATCCGGCCGCGACGGAGTATTTCAAGCAGTGGACGTTCGAGGGCTACGCGAAGGTCATCGGCGACGAGTTCGGCAAGACCGTCCTTGGCTTCCGCGGTGACGAACCCGCCTACGGTTTCAATCCGTGGACGCCGCAACTCTTCGCCGAATTCTCCCGGCGCAAGGGCTACGATCTCCGCCCTTATCTGGCCGCCTTCGCCGCCTCGCCCGGGCCGCGCAACGCCGCGCTCACCGACGAACAGCGCCGCGCCTATGCCGATTATTGCGACGTCTGGTCCGATCTCTTTCGCGACAGCTATTTCACCATGGAGGGCAACTGGACCGCGGCCCATGGACTCGCGATGCAGCTTCACATCGAGCACGAGGAGATTCTCCCGCAGCTCGCGACGGCGGACGGCGATTTCTTCAAATGCTTCCGCAATATCTCCGAGCCGGGCATCGACATCATCTGGCACCAGCTCTGGATGGATAACCCCGCCGACTTTCCGAAACTCGCCTCGTCCGCCGCGCACCTCTACGGGCACCCGCGCGCCATGTGCGAGGCCTTTGCCGCCTACCAGCCGGCGCCAAGCCTCAAGGAGGCGCGCTGGCTTCTCGATTTCCTGATGACCCGCGGCATCAATCGCATCGAATACATGTTCTGGTCCGCCTCGACTCCCCGCAGCGGCGGACGCGCCGCCGCCGCTCCCGCCGCCGCCAATCCTACTCCGTCCGCCATCGCCGCCGATGGCACCCCGCTGCCGCGCCGCGGCGCCGGCGGCCCGCGTTACTATCGCGATCCCGGGTTTCCCGCCGTCGCCGCCTACGTGAATCGTCTGTCCTACCTGCTCGGCGAAGGCCGCCCCGGCGCCGATATCGGCCTCTATATTCCCTCGAGCAGTTTCTGGCTCGCCAACTCCGCCACCGGCCAGGAGCTGAACAAGAACCTCCTCGCACTCGCCCACTCGTTGATCGAGCACCAGCGCGATTTCGATTTTGTCGACGAGCAGGCGTTGTCGTCCGTGCTCCAGCCGCGCGGCAACGAGTTGGTGAATCTCAGCGGCCAGGGCTACCGCGCGATCGTCGTGCCGCCGTCGCTCGCGATCTCGCGCGCTGCGCTCGACCGCCTGCACGCCTTCGCCGCTGCCGGCGGCAAGGTCATCTTCGTCGGCGCCGCCCCGGCCCTGGTCGCCGAAAGGAATTTCCTCCACGCCACCGGCCCGGCTGACATCTCCTGGGCCACGCTCCATGAGGACACCGTCGCCATCACACCCGCCGTGCTCGATCGCCTGCCGCCGCCCGACCTCGCGCTCGATCACCCGGCCCCGCTCGTCAGCTATACCCACCGCCGCCTGCGCGACGCGGACCTCTATTTTATCTTCAACTCTGGCGACGCTCCCGCCTCCCTTCACCCCACTCTCTCTGGCACGGGGACCGCCCAGACGTGGAACGCCGACACCGGCCGAATCGCCCCGCTTGCCGGCGCCGCGCCCAGCGCTGGCGGAGTGCGGGTCCCGCTTGAACTGGCGCCGTGGACCACCACCGTCGTGGTGATCGGCCCCGCGCCCGCCGCCGCTCTCGCCCGCAACTGAGGCCGCACCCGGCCATCCCGCTCCCCATGACAAAGCTTTTCCCGCCCGCCACTCTCCTGTCCGCCCTCGTGCTCGCTTCGGTCTCCCCGGCCGCCGGGCAGACGACCTCCCTCGCCGGCCAGTGGCGCTTCGCCCTCGATCGCAGCACGGAGCAAACCACCGACGGCGCCAGGATGCCGACGCTGACGCCCGGCGACGGCGTCACGCAGGAATGGTTCAAACGCGACCTGGCCGATCGCATCGCGCTCCCGGGCATCCTGCAGGCCCAGGGTTACGGTGACGAAATCACCCCCACCACGCCATGGGTGCTCGGCCTCGGCGACGCCTGGTGGAACCTGCAACCCGCCGCGCTCCGCGATCATTTTTCCCAGCCGGGCCATGTCGAGGTCCCTTTCCTCTCCCAGCCCCCGCGCCACTACCTCGGCGCCGCGTGGTATCAGCGCGACCTCGAGATCCCCGCGACCGAGGCCGGCCGTCATTTCAAACTCTTCCTCGAACGCGCCCACTGGCAGACGACCGTCTGGGTGGACGACCAGGCTTATCCGCCGAACGACAGCCTGGTCGCCCCGCACATCACCGACCTCGGCGAACTCGCGCCCGGCAAGCACCGCCTCACCATCCGCGTCGACAACCGCACCCAGCTTCCCGCCGTCGGTCATCTCGTCGACGGCCATAGCGTCTCCGACGCCCTCGGCGCCACGTGGAACGGCATCGTCGGTCGCATCGAACTCCAGGGGACGACACCCGTGTGGATGGACGACGTGCAGGCCTATCCCGACCTCGTTCACCAGCGCGTGGTTTTCCGCGTCCAGATCGCCAACGCCACCGGCCAGCCGGGCTCCGGCACGCTCACGGTCAACGGCGTCCCGACCGCCGTCAACTGGACGGCCAACGGTGCCCAAGTCGACGCGTCGCTGCCGTTCGGCCCCAGCGCGCCGCTCTGGGACGAGTTTCATCCCGCGCTCCAGACCGTGCCCATCGCCTTGACCGGGGGCGGCGCCGACGACACCCGCACGATCACGTTCGGCCTTCGCGAGATCGCCGCGAGCGACCAGGACCTTCTCCTCAACGGCCGCCCGCTCAACCTGCGCACGACCCACTTCGGCGGCGACTTTCCGCTCACCGGCTCGCCCGCGACCGACGTCGCCTCGTGGAAAAAGATTTTTCAGGTCTGCCAGGACTACGGCCTGAACGGCATGCGTTTTCACTCGTGGTGCCCGCCCGAGGCCGCGTTCACCGCCGCCGATGAGCTGGGTTTCTACCTCCAGCCCGAGTGCGGCATGTGGAACGATTTCGGCTCGCCCGCGATGCAGGAGCGACTGCAGGAGGAAACGTCCCGCCTCCTCCGCGCCTACGGCAACCACCCGTCATTCCTCCTGCTCTCGCCCAGCAACGAACCGCGCGCCTACCAGAAATTCACGCCGCAATGGGCGAAGGACTGGTATCAACGCGACCGCCGCCATCTCTATTCGGCCGGCACCGGCTGGGCCGATCCTTCGCAGGTCACCGGCGGCGCGCAATACGCCTCGCTCGTCGGGTTCAACCGCGGCCAACTCCGCAATACCGGCGGCTGGTTCGGCCGGGACTATCGCGCCGCCCTCGCCAACGTCCACATTCCCGTCATCGCCCACGAGGTCGGCCAGTGGTGCGCGTATCCCGACTTCGACGTGATCAAGGAATTCACCGGCTACCTCCGGCCGAGCAACTACGATATCTTTCGCTACATCGCCGAACAAAACGGCGTGCTCGACCAGGACCACGCGTTCGCGTGGGCATCCGGCCGCTTCCAGCTCGAGTGCTACAAGGAGGAGATCGAGGCCAACCTCCGCACGCCCGGCCTCTCCGGCTTCCAGTTGCTCGACCTCCACGACTACCTCGGCCAGGGCACCGCGCTCATCGGGCTCGTCGATGCGTTCTGGAAGCCGAAGAGCTATGTGACCGCCGCGGAATTCCGCCGCTTCGATGGGCCCACGGTCCCGCTCGCCCGGCTCGCGCAGCGCACGTTCACGACCGCCGACACGCTGACCTCCGAGATCGAGCTCTATCACTTCGGCGAGCAGCCGCTCACCGCCGCCGCGCCCTACTGGAAGATCACCGATGCCTCCGGTCGCGCGGTCGCGTCCGGCAAATGGGCCGCGCGCGACATTCCGATCGGGAAAAACATCCCGCTCGGCAACGTGTCCGCCAGCCTCGCGAAACTCGCAGCGCCCGGCGCCTACAAGCTCGTCGTCGGCCTCGAGAAAACCTCCGTCGAGAACGATTGGAATTTCTGGCTCTATCCCGCGTCCATCGCCGCCACCGCGCCCGCCGATGTCCTCGAAACGACCAACTGGGCCGACGCCGCCGCGCGCCTCGCCGCCGGTGGCAAGGTGCTCTTCACACCCGCCGCAAACGAACTCGATCCGACGCGCAGTCCGCCGATGAAGCGCGTGCCGGTGTTCTGGAACATCCAGATGACCGTCCGCCCGCCGCAGAACAAGACGCCCAAGTTCGACGCGATGCTCGGCCTCCTCTGCGACGCGAAGCACCCCGCGCTCGCGGAGTTTCCCACCGCCGCCAACTGCGACTGGCAGTGGACGCCCCTCGTCGACAACGTCCGCTCCGTCAATCTCACCGCCGCCTCGCGCGATCTGAAACCCATCGTCGCGGCGATCGACGACTGGAACCGCAACTGGCGCCTCGGCGTGATCTTCGAGTGCCAGGTCGGCCCCGGCCGGTTGCTCGTCTCCGCCATCAACCTCGAAAAAACCAACGAAAGCGCCGGCGCGCAACAGCTCCGCCGCTCGCTGCTCGACTACATGGCGTCACCCAAATTCCAGCCCGCCGTCGCCCTCTCGAGCGAACAGGTCCGCCAGCTCTGGTCCGCTCCCGCCGCGCCCGCCCCTGCCGCGGCGCCGCGCGCCTTCGATCCTGACCTGAACGATGGCACCGTTCCGGCGCCCGCGGCCAAAAAGCCGTAGCGGACGCATCCGCGGCCGCTCGAAAAATTTATCATTCTGAGCGCAGCGAAGAATCCATCGGGAGGTTCGAAACGTCGGGCCGCTTGGATTTTTCACTGAATTCAGAATGACAACCCGCTCACCCCGCACCCCGCCCTCCCCGTTCATGCGCCTCGCTCTCTCCTCCTCCCTCGCCTTCTTCTCCGCCGTCGCGTTCCTCGCCTCCCCTGCGGTTTTCGCGATGGCACCCAAGCCCGTCGCGCCCGCGCGCGCCACCATGTCCTTCGACGCCGGCTGGCGCTTCCTCCAGTCCAACGACCTCGCCGGCGCCGAATCGCCCGCGTTTGCCGATTCCACGTGGCGGCAGCTCGACGTGCCGCACGACTGGAGCATCGAGGGTCCGTTCGACGCCAAGGCCGCGACGCGCGGCTCGGGCGCATTTTCGCCGAGCGGCGTGGCGTGGTATCGCCGGCACTTTTCCCTGCCCGCCGCCGACGCCGGCCGCCGCGTCTTCATCGAGTTCGACGGCGTGATGCAGAACAGCGATGTCTGGATCAACGGCCACCTCCTCGGTCATCGGCCCTACGGCTACGTGAGTTTCCGTTACGAGCTCACCGGCCAGCTCCAGTTCGGCGATGGCAAGGACAACGTCCTCGTCGTCCGCGCCGATACCTCGGCCCAGCCCGCGTCGCGCTGGTATTCCGGCGCCGGCATTTACCGCCACGTGCGGCTCGTCGTCACCGATCCGGTGCATCTCGAGCCATGGGCGACGTTCGTGACCGCCCCCAAGGCCTCGGCCGCGAGCGCCACCGTTCACGTCCACACCACCGTGGTCAACGAGTCCGACCTCGCGCGCAACGTCTCCGTGCAGGTCAGGCTCCTCGCGCCTGACGGGAGTGTCGTCGGCACCGCGGCCACCCCGGCCCAGGCGCTCGCCGGCGGCGTGTCGGTCGACTTCGACATGGACTTCGTCCTCGCGCATCCGCGCCTTTGGAACCTCGACGATCCGGCGCTTTATCACACCGCGCTCGCCGTCCGTGCCGCCGGCGCAACGATCGACAATGAAACCGTCCCCTTCGGCATCCGCGACGCGCACTTCGAGCCCGCCACCGGGTTCTGGTTGAACGGGAAAAACATCAAGCTCCATGGCGTCGCCGTCCACCAGGATGGCAGCGCCTTCGGTGCCGCCGTGCCCGCCGCCATCTGGGCGCAGCGCCTGACCGCCCTCCGCGCCCTCGGCGTCAACGCCATCCGCACCGCGCATAACCCGCCCGACCCGACCTTCCTCGATCTCTGCGACCGGATGGGTTTTCTCGTGATGGACGAACTCTTCGATTGCTGGACCGTCGGAAAGAATCCCTACGACTATCATCTCTTCTTCAACGAGTGGTCGAAGACCGATGTCCGCGACACCGTCCGTCGCGACCGCAACCACCCGAGCATCATCCTCTGGAGTTCCGGCAATGAAATCCACGACACGCCCAAGGAGGAACTCGCCAAGCAGATCCTCGCCGGCCTCGTGCAGGTCTTCCACGAAAACGATCCCACTCGTCCCGTCACGCAGGCCCTCTTCCGTCCCAACGTTAGCCACGACTACACCAACGGCCTCGCCGACCTCCTCGATGTCGTCGGCACGAACTACCGCGACGCCGAGCTCCTCGCCGCCCAGCGCGCCAAGCCCACCCGCAGCATTGTCGGCACCGAGCAGCGCCATGATCGCGAGACGTGGCTCGAAGCCCGCGACCATCCCTCTCACTCCGGCCAGTTCCTGTGGACGGGCGTCGATTACCTCGGTGAGTCGCGCGCCTGGCCCGTCGTCGCCGCCGGCTCCGGCCTCATCGATCGCACCGCCGGCGTGAAACCCAACGGCCTCGAGCGCGCGAGCTGGTGGAGCCCGCGTCCGGTCGTCAATCTGGTCCGCCGCACCGCGCCCAGCCGGCTGAGTCCGACCGATCCCGGCTACGTGCCGCTCACGGCCCGGCAGGTGCAGTTCGCCGACTGGACGCCGCTCGATCAGTCGCCGCACCAGGAGACCGTCGAGGTCTACAGCAACTGCGAGTCGGTCGAACTTTTCCTGAACGGCACCTCGCTCGGCGCGAAGCCGATCAACGCCGACGCCTCGCCGCGCGAGTGGAAAGTCGCTTACGCCCCGGGTGTGCTCCACGCCGTCGGTTCCAACCACGGCGAGACCGCGACCGTGCGGGACCTGCGCACCGCCGGCCGGCCGGCCAAGATCGTCCTCACCGCTTCGTCGACGAAAGTAACGCCGTCCTTTGACGACGTCGCCGCCGTCACGGCCAGCGTCGTCGATGCCCAGGGCGTCCCCGTGCCGGCCGCCGCCGATCTCATTTCTTTTTCGCTCGCCGGTCCCGGCGTGATCGCCGCCGTCGACAGCGCCGACAACGCCAGCCACGAGTCCTTCCAGGCGCACGAACGCCACGCCTTCCAGGGCCGCTGCGTCGCCTACGTCCGCGCCTCGGCGGCCACCGCGCAGCTCACCCTCACCGCCACCGCGCCCGGACTCGCCGCCGGCATCATCAACCTCGCGGCCACCGCGCAGCCATGAGCCCGGCGCGCATTCTCCGGACCTGCCTGCCCGCCGTCGTGCTGGCTTTCGCCGCGCGCGCCGATGTCAGCCTGCCGGGAATCTTCAGCGACCACATGGTCCTGCAACGCGACCTCGCCGTGCCCGTCTGGGGCCGCGCGGCGCCGGGCGAAAAAGTCACCGTCACTTTCGCCGCCCAGGAAAAATCCACCGCGGCCGGCGCCGACGGCCGCTGGCAGGTTTCGCTCGATCCGCTCGGCTTCTCCACCACCCCGCGCGAATTGAAGGTCGCGGGCGCCAACACCGTCCGTCTCCACGACATTCTCGTCGGCGAGGTCTGGCTCTGCTCCGGCCAGTCGAACATGGAAATGGCCGTCGGCGTCGCCAGCGCCGGCGCCCAACCCGAGTCCGCGCACGATCGCGGGCTCGCCGGGGAACTGCCGGCCATGTTCTATCCCGCCGTCCGCCTCTTCCGCGTCGAGAAAAAGCACCAGCCGCCGGACGTCGTGAGCGACGGCTGGACCGCATGCGGCGGCGACGCCCTCGCCCGCTTTTCCGCCGCCGGCTTTTTCTTTGGTGCCGAACTGCAACGAAACCTCGGCGTCCCCGTCGGTCTCATCGAGTCGAACTGGGGCGGCAGCCGGATCGAGGAGTGGATCTCCGATGCCGCCTACGCCCCTCTGGAAAAAATCCTCGGCGCCGATGCGGCGCGGACCTTCGAACGCGACGCCAGGCTCGTGAGCCGCGACTACGACGACATGATCGCGCCGCTCGCGCCCTTCGCGCTCCGCGGCGTGCTCTGGTATCAGGGCGAATCCCAGATCATCGCCTACAACGACGGCCTCCGCTACGCCGACAAGATGAACACCCTCGTCGCGAGCTGGCGCGCCGCCTGGGGCCGGCCCGACCTGCCGTTCTACAGCGTCCAACTCGCGCCGTTCTACTACACGAAACGCAAGGACAAGCTGCCTCACGCCGACGACGAACTCCCCAAACTCTGGGAAGCCCAACTGCGGGCGACCGCGATTCCGCACACCGGCCTCGTGCCCATCACCGACACCGTCGACGACCTCGCCAACATCCATCCCGGCAAGAAATCCGTCGTCGGCCACCGGCTCGCCGCGCTCGCCCTCGCCGACACCTACCACCTCGCGAATGTCAGCGCTACGTTCCCGACTTTCGACCGGCTCGAAATCAAAGGGGCCACGGCCATCGTGCATTTTCACGACGCCGACGGTCTCGCCACTCGCGACGGCCAGCCGCCGACCGATTTCGAAATCGCTGGCGCCGGGGGCAAATTTGTTCCCGCGACCGCCGCAATTCACGGCGACACCGTCGAGGTGGGCAGCCCCGAAGTCGCCTCGCCCGCGACGGTGCGCTTCGCGTGGCACGAGACCGCCCGCCCGAATCTCGAAAACCACGCCGGCTGGCCCGCCTACCCCTTCCGCAGCGACGGCCCGTCGTGGCGCCCCGCGTCCGAACAGCGAGAGTAACGTCCGAACGCCGTTGTCTTGAGGTGACGCCCGACCTCCGGGCGGGCCTGGGTTCACGACCAGATTTGCTTCCCAACGGAGATCCGCCGGGCCGCTCGGAGATCGACCCCTACCCGCCACAGCTCCGCGCGCCGCTCCACGTTGTCGTTGCGACAACCGGCTCGACCCGGCAATCCATCTGGACTCCGCATGCATCTCACCCACCTCGCCTGCACGCTCTGCGGTCAGCGCCACGATGCCGCCGTCCCGCAGAACGTTTCCGCCTGCTGCGGCAAACCGCTCTTCGCGCACTACGATCTCGCCGCCGCGGCGCGCACGCTCACCAAGGACTCGCTCCGCTCGCGCGAAAAATCCCTCTGGCGCTACCGCGAGGTCCTGCCCGTTCGCGACATCGCCAGCATCGTCACGCTCGGCGAGGGCTGGACTCCCCTCCTCCCCGCTCCGCGTCTCGGCGCCAGGCACGGGCTGAAAAAACTCTTCATCAAGGATGAGGCGCAGAACCCGACCGCCAGTTTCAAGGCCCGCGGCATGACCACCGCCGTGTCGATGGCGAAACAGTTCGGCCTGAAAAAACTCGCGGTGCCCTCCGCTGGCAACGCCGCCGGCGCCCTCGCCGCCTACGCCGCCCGCGCCGGGATCGAGGCCTACATCTTCATGCCGCGCGACACGCCCCGCGCCAACATCATCGAGTGCGAGCAGATGGGCGCGCACGTGACGCTCATCGCCGGCCTCATCACCGACTGCGGCGCCGAGGTCGCGAGGCGCAAGGCGGCCGAGGGTTGGTTCGATGTTTCCACCCTGAAGGAGCCCTATCGCGCCGAGGGCAAGAAGACGCTCGGCTACGAGCTCGCCGAGCAACTCGAGTGGACGCTCCCCGACGTGATCCTTTATCCGACCGGCGGTGGCACCGGCCTCATCGGCATGTGGAAGGCGTTCGACGAACTCGAAAAACTCGGCCTCATCGCACCCGGCACGAAGCGCCCGCGGATGTTCACCGTGCAGGCCACCGGCTGCCAGCCGATCGTCCGCGCGTTCGAGGCCGGCGAGCGATTCGCCACCGAGCACGCCGGCGCGCACACCCGCGCGTCCGGGCTCCGCGTGCCGAAGGCCATCGGCGATTTCCTCATGCTCGACGCGCTCCGCCAGTCCGGCGGCGGCGCCATCGCCGTAAGCGACGACGAAATGATCTCCTGCACCAGGGAAGTCGGCGCCGCCGAGGGCGTCTTCCCCGCTCCCGAGGGCGCCGCCTGCTACGCGGCCTTGAAGCAACTCCTCGCCGCGGACAAGGTTTCCCCCGCCGAAACGATTGTCCTCTTCAACACCAGCACCGGCCTGAAATATCTCGAATGTTTCGGCGACTAGTCACGCCGCCGGCCGCCCACGGTTCGCATCATGCATCGCCCCTTCGTCCTCCCGCTTGCCGCCGGCATCTGGCTCGGTGCCACGGTGGCCGCCGCCAGCCCGCCCGTTCGCCGCGAATGGAAAGTCGACGGCCTCGTGCGGGAGGCGCTGGTCTGTGTTCCGCCGCACGCGACCGCCCAGCCCACGCCGGTCATCTTCGCCTTCCACGGCCATGGCGGCACCGCGGGCAACGCCGCCCGGTCGTGGAGTTACCAGACGCTCTGGCCGGAGGCACTCGTCGTCTATCCGCAGGGTCTCGACACGCCCGGCCGCCTCACCGATTCCGCCGGCGCCAGCCCGGGCTGGCAGGCGGCCGCCGGCGAACAGGGCGACCGCGACCTGAAGTTTTTCGACGCAATGCTCGCCAGTCTGCGCAACGATTACCGGATCGATGACCGCCGCGTCTACTGCACCGGCCACTCCAACGGCGGGAGCTTCACCTATCTGTTATGGGCGCAGCGCGGCGGCGTTTTTGCCGCCGTCGCCCCTTCTTCAGCCATCGATGCCCGGTCCCTGCCCGCGCTCCGACCCAAGCCCGTCTTTCACGTCGCCGGCGAAAACGATCCGCTGGTCAAGTTCGTCTGGCAGAAACAGATGATCGCCGGGTTGCTCCGGCTCGATCGTTGCGATCCCTCGCCGTCGCTGGCGTTGGGCCTTGTCGTCCACGCGTCGAAGCTCGGCACCCCCGTCGTCACCTTCATCCACCCGGGTGGCCACGAGTTTCCGGCCGAGGCCCCGCCCCGCATCGTCGAGTTCTTCCAGGCGCACCCGAAGCCCTAGGGAAGCCGCGGCGCCGCCCGCACAACGTCCGGCCGGTCGCACGCGTCTGTCACCCCATGCCCTGCCCCCACCCCGTTCGAGTCGCGGTCCTGTTGCTTGGTGCCGGGCTCGCCGTCACCGCCGCCGCCCAGCCCGCACCGTTGCCGTTCAAGCCCGACGTCACCGTCGCGGCCGACGGCTCGGGCGATTTCCCGACCATCCAGGCCGCCGTCGCCTCGATCCCGCACGACAACCGCGAGCGCAAGATCATCTTCGTCAAGGACGGCACCTATCGCGAAAAGGTCCGCGTCGAGGCGAACAACGTCACGCTGCGGGGCCAGAGCCGCGCCGGCACGCATCTCGAATTCTCCCAGGGCCTGGGCGAATATCGCGCCGCCACCGACAAGCTCGGCCAGGCCGTCCTGAATATCTTCGGGGACGACTTCGTGCTCGAGAACATGGTCGTCCAGAACACGCACGGCGTGATCGGCACGCATGCCTTCGCGATCTTCGGCCGCGGCGACCGCACCGTCATCCAGGACTGCGATGTGCTCAGCCAGGGGAATGACACGCTCTCGCTCTGGCGCACCGGCACCGGCCAGTATTCGGAGGACGCCGGCAATCACTCCAACCCGGACGGCCGCTACTACCACGCCCGCATCAAGGTCTGCGGCTCGGTCGACATGATCTGCCCCCGCGGCTGGTGCTACGTCATCGACAGCGAGTTTTTCGAGGTCAACCCGAAGGGCACCGGCGGCATCTGGCACGACGGCTGCCGCAATCCCGACATGAAACTCGTCATGCGCGACTGCCGGTTCGACGGCCTCGAAAACTGGGTGCTCGCCCGCTGGCATCGCGACGGCCAGTTCTTCTTCGTCGATTGCAAATTCTCGAAGGCGATGGGTCCGCGTGAGCCTTACCAATACCCGATCGCCCCGCTGCATACCGACCGGCCGCCGACCGCTGCGGAAATCGCGCTCCACGACGACTACGTGGTTCACAACGTTTGGGGTAAACGGGTCTACTTTTTCAACAGCCACCGCGACGGCGGCGACTACGACTGGCACCGGGACAATCTCGCGAGCGCCCCCGGCTCGCCCCAGCCCGAACAAATCACCGCCAAGTGGACCTTCGCGGGCAAATGGGATCCGGAAAGCAAAACCGGTCCCGTCGTGAAGAACGTCCGCACCTCGACCGACCAGGCCGCGCTCACCTTCAGCGAAAACGTGACGGTCAAAGGCCACCCGCGTCTCGTGCTGCGCAACGGCAGCATTGCCGACTATTCGAGTGGCAGCGGTAGCGACAAACTCGTCTTCACCACGTCCACCGCGGATATCGCCGGGGCGAAACTGGATTTCAACGGCGGCACCGTCGTCGCCTCCGAAGCCGGCGCAACCCTGCGATTCGCTTCGGCGACGCTGCCCTGACCGCCGATGACATCGCCGCAACTTGCCCGGTTTGTTCTCGCCGGGCTCCTCAGCGGGCTGGTCCACGCGACCGGCGCGACCGACGCCAAACACGCCGGCGACCTCGGCGAGGCCAGCATGAAGGCGATGAGCATCGGCTGGGTTTCGTTCGAGGGGAAACGCTTCGACTACAAGCCGAGGGAACCCGGCGAGCATTACCGCCTCATCATCGCCGCCATGCGGGAGAAACTCGCCCAGAATCCCGCGGTGAAAAAAATCCTGCTCGCGACCGGCGACCTCGTTCTCAGGCCCGATCACATCCAGGAACCCGGCGCCCCTGCGGCCTGGCGCTACTTCGATATCTGGATGCAGCTCCGCGCCGAATTGCAGCATCCCCCAAAGAATTGACCGCGGATTTCATGGACGGACACGGTTCGGATGCTTCAAGCATCCGCGACCATCCGTGGTGAAAACAAATTCACCCCGCCGCCGCCACTGGCTGCGTCCAACTGAGCAGCCGCCCCGTCGCGGCCTCGAGCCGCACTTCGGCGCCCGATTCCGCTGCCGCCACCAGCACGCCGTCACTCTCTCCCACGATTCCCGCGCACGGATCACCCGCGTCCGGCCACTCGGCCATCCATTGCAGGCGGTGCGCGCCGTCGAGGCAGTAGAGATTCGGGAGCCCCGGCAGCAACCCGTAGGTGTGCTCGCGCACGTAGGTGCGCAGCGCCCCCCGGCGGAACTCGAGCACGGCGCTGGCGATCGGCACATGCCACACCGCCCGGCCGCCGAAGCGGCCAAGCCGGCACAGCGCGCCGTCGATCACGGCCAAGGCCTGGGTAGAGGTAGTCACAAGCTGGGCCGCACAGACCAACAATCCCGGCCCCCTCGGGCGACATATTTTTTCGTCGTCGGTTTGCACTAACCGCTCCCCGAATCGAACGGCGGTTTTCACCCCGATCGCGGCAACCGGCGGTCGCGGCGCCCCGCCGGGTGCGTTTTCAAGCGGCCAGCGCCGCGGCCTCCGGCGGAGCCGCGAGTTCCGCCACCGCATGGCGCGTCCGTTCGTCGACGAGTTCGGAAAGATCATGCCGCAGCTCGCCCGCCTCGGCGTCGAGTTGCTGGGCGGCCGCCGCCGTTTCCTCCGCCGCGGCGGTGTTCGACTGGGTGAGGTGATCGACGCGGTGCATCGAATCCACCGCCTGCTCCAACCCCCGCGCCTGTTCCGCGGAAGCCTCCGCGATCCGGCCGACCAGTTCGTCCACCTTGTGCGTGCCCTCGATCACCCGCCGCAACGACCCGCCGACGCGCTGCGCGAGGTCCGCCCCGCGGGCGCTCTTGCCGGTGGCGTCCTCGATCATCCCGGCGGTCTCGCGCGCCGCCTGCGCCGATCGCTGTGCCAGCGACCGGACTTCCCCGGCGACCACCGCAAAGCCGGCGCCGGCTTCGCCCGCCCGCGCCGCCTCGACGGCGGCATTGAGGGCCAGCAGGTTCGTTTGAAACGCAATCTCGTCGATCGACTTCACGATCTTCGCGATGTTGGCGCTGGCCCCGGCGACGTCGCTCATCGCCCCCTGCAATTGCGCAATCTCCGCGGCGCTCTGGTCCGCGGCAGTGCGGTTGGCGTGCGAAACCTCACGGGCGTCGCGGGCGTGATCGGCGTTTTGCTTCACCGCCGAGGTCACCTCGGTCAGCGAGGCGCTGCTTTCCTCGAGCGAGGCCGCCTGCTCGGACGAGCTTGCGGCAACAGTCCGGCTCGATTCGGCCACCTGGCGCGCGGCGCCGGCCACGGCGTTGGTGCGGTCCCACATCCGGGTTCCCATTTCGCCCAGATGCCGGACGACGGCCGCACTGGTCCACCAGCCGAATCCGGCGCCGAGCACCGCCCCGAAGACCGCGCCGATCGCGATCACCCATTCGAGCCACTGGCTCCGGCGGCCGAGGGCGACATCGGCCGCCTGCAACCAGCGCTCGGCCAGTTGCACCACGTGCACGGCCAGCGCATCGATCGCCGCCGTCGGCGCGCGGTCGATGCCCGCCACGAGATGGTCGACCCGCACGGAACTGGCCGGATCGACGACCGAGAATTGCTGGAGCGCCGCGCGATATTTCCTTCCCAGCTCCTCGTGCGTCCGCCGCACCGCGTCGATTTCGCTCTGGTCGATCCCGAGGGCCGGCGCGACCGCGGCGGCGGCATCGAACGACTCCCGCACGGACTGCTCCGCGGCCACAAAGCCGGCGAAGTATTTGTCGTAGGCCGCCTGATCGTGACCCCGCAGCAGGATGTCCTTCCACTCCTGCACCTGTAATTTGAACCGGGCCTGGGCGGATCGAACCGCATCGACCCCGTCGCGTGCCGAGCGCCCGAGTTCGAAGATGGTGCGGGCGCGCCCGGCCGCATCGCGGTGCGCGAGCAGGCCAAGGCCGCCGCCGGCCAGCGGAATCGAGGCGACGATGCCAAAGGCGAGAATCAGTTGGGTGCGAAGTTTCATGTAGCCATGCAAAAACCGCGGCTCTCGGGATGATCGCCACGCCCTTCCAACTTCGGCACGACCGCCGCGAACTTGCGCCGCCACGCGTGCGCGTTTGCTGTCAAATTCCAGTCATTTCCTGCGGTCCAACGACTTCCCCGCGTCGCGCGCCGCGGCCCGCGATTTTCCCCGGGATCCACGACGCCGTAGTTCCATTTTTTTGCCCGAATAATTTTCCCCCTCCCGCACAAATCCCCGAACCGTCCCGCCATCGCCGCCTCTAAAAGGGAGTCTCGGAAAGGAGGCCGCATGATGATGAAGACCGCACTGTTTGTCCGACTGGAAACCAAAGCGGGGAAAGCTGGCGCCGTCGCCAAGCTTCTGATCGACGGACTCGCCCGGGGAAAACCGGGGCCGGCCGCCGCGGCGTGGTTTGCCCTGCGACTCGGCCCCTCCACCTTCGGGCTCTTCGAGGCGTTCAACGACGAATCGGGACGGCAGGCTCGCATCAATGCGAAACTCGCGGCGGCCCTGAAAGCCGCCGACGGCTCGCTCTTCGCGCAGCCGCCCGTGATCGAGAAGGCCGACGTGCTCGCCGCCAACTCGGAGGAAATCCACGAGCGGGCGCCCAAGGTGGTGCTGCGCCGCCCCCGGTCGCGAACGGCGAAGCACGAATCGAGCGGGGTGCAAATTCTCCACCTTTGAGGACGGCGGTCACGGCTTTCCGCCGGTCGGGTTGCGCGAAACTTCGCTTTCGCGGAGCCGCTCGAGATTGGCGCGCGCCTCGGCGTAATCCGGGTTCAGCTCGAGCGTGCGTTTCCATTGCTGCTCCGCGCCGGCGAAGTCGCCCAACTTGAAACACAGGACGCCGAAATTGAAATGGGCGTCCGGCACGTTCGGATCCAGGCGCAGGGCCGTTTCGAAGGCCGCGGTCGCCTCGGCCGTGCGGCCGAGGGCCGCGAGCGTGCCGGCCAGGACCGCCCGCATCGAGGCGCTTTGCGGCCGCAGTCGCACCGCCGTTTCCAGGGGCCCGACGGCTTCCGGCAGACGCCGGAGCTCGACCAGGGCGTTGCCCAGGTCGAAATGGGCGAGCGCCGAGTCCGGCTGGAGTCGCGCCGCGGCGGCGTAGGGCGCAATCGCGTCAGCCGGTCGGCCCAGCTTGTCCAGCCCCGCACCGAGACTTCGCTGCGCCAGAAAATAATCGGGACGGACCGCCAGCACGCGCTCGAGCAGCGGCACCGCCTCAGCGGGGCGGCCGGAGAGCACGAGCAGCTTGCCGAGGTTGGCGAGGGCGTCGGCGTAATCCGGCGCGAGTTGCAGCGCCGCGCGCAGTTCCCGCTCGGCCTCCGGGAGCCGGTCGAGTTCCAGCAGTTCCACCGCGAGATCGCAATGCGCGCGCGCATTTCCGGGGCGGTGCCGGACCGTGTCGCTCCAGATCGAGAGGCCGGTGCGATACGTCTCGTTGCGCGCCATCGTGCCCGCCGCCAGTGCCACCGCGCCCAGCGCGAGGAGCAGCACGATCCGCCGGCCCAACGCCGCATATCCCGCCGCGACCGCACCGGCCACCAGCGCGGCGAGCGGCAAATACATCCGATGCTCCGCCATCGTTTGCGTCGCCAGCGGCACCACGCTCGAACTCGGCGCCAGGATCGCGAAAAAGCACGCGCCGAGAAATCCCGCGGGGCGGCGACGCCACAAGGCCCACAGCATGGCGACGCCGGCACCGGCGAGCAGCACGAGCTGCGGCCAGACCGCGCCCACCCGCTCGACCACATCGACGCCGTAGTCGAGCACCAGCGGATGCGGCCACGCGCTCAGCCCGAGATAGGCGACGACAGCCTCGCTTTGGCGGAGGGCGTATTGCCACCAAAGGACACCCGCACCGAATCCCACCGTGCCGCCGCGTCCCTCGGCGCCCAGAACCAGCGCCGCCAGCGGCAGCCACGCGGCCCACAGGGCGAGATAGTAACCACGCCGCTGCCGCCACGCTGCGCCGGGACTCCCGCTCACGAAAGTGCAGTCGTAAAGCAGCACCACCAGCGGCGCCGTGGCGAGGATCTCCTTGGCCGTCACCCCGAGCAGGCAGGCCGCCACGCTCCCGACCAGCCATCGCTTCGAGCCGCCCGGTTCGGTCGCACGGACGAAGCCATACAGCGTCAACAGATACCACAGCCCCGCCAGCGACTCGGTGCGCTGCACGACGCACGTCACCGATTCCGTCAGCAGCGGATGCACGGCCCAGATCATCGCGATCGCCAGCGCGAGCCGCTCCGCCGCCTCGCCGAAGCGTGCCACCAGTCGTGGGCGCCGCAACGTCCGCCGGGCAATGCCGTAAAGCGTGAGCGCCGCCGCGAGATGAAGCAGCAGGTTCAGCGCATGGTAGCCGCGCACATCGAGGCCGCCGACCGCGTAGTTCAACGCCAGGCTGAGATTGATCAGCGGCCGTCCGCGCACCCCCGAACCATTGTCGTCCGGCGGAAACAACGCCGTCGACCACTGGCGAATCGTCTGGTTTTCGACCACGGCCCGTTCGTCGTCGAAAACGAACGGCGCCGTGAACGTGTTGCGGTAGGCGACGAACGTCGCGAGCGCGATCAGGGCCGCCGCGACCCACGCCGGCATCCCTGCCCGGGTCATCACGGCTTGTGCGGGCGGGGGCTGCGAGCTGGGCGCCATCGTCGCATCGCACCAAGGGCCGGCCTGCGAGTCCAGCCCGGCGGCTCAGCGCACCTGCAACGTGTGTCCCTCGAACGTGAGGTCGAGCGACGGCACGACCACCGCCTTGCGCGCGCCTTCCTTTTTCACCCGCCCGGCCAGCCACGCGTCGTAGCCCGTCGCCTTCGCGATCGCGAGCGTGTCGTCCGCGAGCCCGGGCGCCACATAGGCGGCAAAGCCGATGCCCTGGTTGAAGGTCGCATACATCTCGCGCCGGTCGATCGGGCCGGCCTTTTCCAGAAACTGGAACAGCGCGGGGGCGGGCCGTGGATTCGTGATCTCGTAGACGAACGGTTCGTCGAGCCGCATCAGCTTCCGCCACCCGTGGCCGGTGATGTGCGAGACGTAATTGAGCTTCAGCCCGCGGCGCTGGCACTCGCGCACGAACGCCACGTAGATCACCGATGGCGCCAGCAGCGCCTCGCCAAACGTCCGCGGATCGCCGTGGCCGATCGGCGTCTGGTATTCCCGCGCCAGTTGGGCCGCGACGCGCCGGCAGAGCGTCAGCCCGTTGGTCTGCACGCCGGAGCTGGCAAAGAAGATGATCGCGTCTCCCTCACGCACGTCGCCGGTGATCCGCAGGTGCTTCGGGGAAATTTTCCCGATGGCCGAGCCCGCGAGCACGATCGCCTCGCGCTCCACGACTCCGCCCAGCGTCGGCGTCTCGCCGCCGCCCCACACCGCTCCCGCCGTGCGGCAACCCTCGGCAAACCCCTCCACGAGCGCCGCGGTCCGCTTCGCGTCCGCAAACCAGTCCGAATCCCCGACCGCCGCGTGCATCGCCACCGAGATGGGCAGCGCACCGCAGGTGATGAGGTCGTTCACGATCGTCGCGACGGTATCGATCGCGATCTCGCGATAAAAACACTGGCCGGTCGCGGCGTAGACCGCGTCGGCCACGAGGTTTTTCGTGCCGAGTCCCTCCTCGACGTGCGCGAGAAAATGATCCGCCGCCTCGATCAAATAGGCGCTCTCGCCGCGCGTCGTCGCCGGCTCGGCGTAACCGTGGTCCGTCAGCACGCCCGCGGTCGTGCGTGCCGCCCGCTGGCACGCGCGCTTGAACGCATCGAGCTGATCGTAGCGGACGCCGGAGGATTCGTAGGACAGGGCCATGATCGTTCAGCGGTTGCCGGGATGAAAACCGATCTTGCGCCCGTGAGTCGGCTCGGGGCTGGCGAGCAACTGCCGGATCGCCTCGTGGGGCTTTGATATTCCAGATTGGAACATCAAAGCCTTCGTTTCCTTCAGCGTCAGCTTGAACGCAAAATCCTCCGGAAACCGGTCGCCATTGCGCGATACCGCCTTGTTCAGCTCCCGCGTTTGCACGCCATAAAACCGCGCCAGGTCCGCATCGAGCAACACCCGCTTGCCCCGCACAAAAAGAATCCGGCTCCGGATGGCCTCCGCGGAGGCGCCGGCCGGCGCTGCCTCCCGCCGGGCGTCGTCCGCCTCTGTTTCCTTTCTCGCAACCATGCTCAGTAACTCCGGCCCTCGTTCTGTTCGTAATAGTTCACGAAGGCCTGGTTCACGACGCGGTAGCCGCCGGGCGTCGGATATTTGCCGGTGAAATACCAGTCGCCGCGGTGCTTGGGCACGGCCGCGTGCAGGTTCTCGATCGTCTGGAAGATGATCTCGACCTCGCCCTGCCACGTGATGCCGGTGGGCCGCACGCGCTCGACGATCTTTGCCGAAATCTCCTCGGGGGTGAACGGATCGTAGATCCGGCGGACATGGTTCGTCGTGCCGTTTTTGGCCACCTCGTCGCGGCACAACTCGTAGACTTCGTCGAGCAACTGGCCCTGCCCGCGCTCCTTGATCAGTTCCACCGCCGCCTCGAACGCGACGAACTTGCCGAGCTCCGACATGTCGATCCCGTAGCAATCCGGGTAACGGATCTGCGGCGCGGTCGAGACGATGACGATCTTGCGCGGATTGAGCCGCGCGAGGATGCGCAGGATCGAACGGCGCAGCGTCGTGCCGCGCACGATCGAGTCGTCGAGGCACACGAGATTCTCGCCCGGCTTCACCGAGCCGTAGGTGATGTCGTAGACGTGGCTCGTGAGCTGTTTGCGGATGCTCTCCTGCCCGATGAACGTCCGGAGCTTGATGTCCTTCGACACGACTTTTTCGCCGCGCGGCCAGTTGCGCAGGATGAGGTCGTCGAGCAGCCCTTCGGTGAGCTTGCCCTTGGCCGACGCCTCGAGAATCGCCGCCTTCACCTCGTCGCGCCGCCGCGTGCGCAACGCCGACATGAGGCCGTAATACGCGACCTCCGCGGTGTTGGGGATGAAGCTGAAGACGGTGTTCGCCCAGTCGTGCCCGATGGCCTTGATCACCTGGTCGGCCAGCCCGCCGCCGAGCGCCTGGCGCTCGCGATAGATGTCGAAATCGTTGCCGCGGGAAAAATAGATGCGCTCGAACGAACACGACGCCCGCGGCAGCGGCGCCGTGAACGGATTCTCCGTGACGGTGCCGCGGCGCTTGATGACGACGACGTGGCCGGGCGTCACCTCTTTCACGTCCTCGATCCCCAGGTCGAACACCGTCATGAGCGGCGCGCGCTCCGAGGCGAACGCCACCACCTCCTCGTTCTGGAACCAGAAGCACGGCCGGATGCCCGACGGGTCGCGCGCCACGAACGCGTCGCCGTTGCCGATGAGGCCGCACAGCGTGTAGCCGCCGTCCCACTGCTGCGAGGCGCGCGTCAGCACGCGGGTGGGATCGAGCTCCTCGCTGATCCGCTGGCTGATCTCGTGGCCGGGCATGCCGCGCGTGCGCAGAAACCGGAAGATGTCCTCGTGCTCCTCGTCGAGGAAGAAGCCGATTTTCTCGAGGATCGCCTGCGTGTCGGTCGCGAAAATGGGGTGCTGCCCCATGTGCATGAGCGACGCGTTGAGCTCGCGCGTGTTCGTCAGGTTGAAGTTGCCGCAGAGCGCGAGATTGCGCGTCGGCCACGGGCTCCGTCGGAAAAACGGATGGCACGAGCTGAGGTTGTAGCCGCCGCTGGTGCCGTAGCGCAGGTGACCGAGGAGCAGCTCGCCGCCAAAGTCGAAGTGCTGCTTCACCGTCGGGGTGAACTCGGGGTGGATCGTCCCCGCGTCGACCTTCTCGTTGTATTGCGCGAGCAGCAGCTTGAAAATCTTGTCGAGCGGATTGGATTTCACGCTCCGCTCGCGAAACATGAATGCCTCGCCGACCGCCGCGTCGAGCTTCACGCAGGCCACGCCCGCGCCATCCTGGCCGCGGTTGTGCTGCTTTTCCATGAGGAGGAAAAGCTTGGTGAAGCCCCACAGGGGCGTCCCATATTTCTCCTGGTAGTAGGACAGCGGCTTCAACAGGCGCACCAGGGCGACGCCGCATTCGTGGGTGATTCGTTCGCTCATGGAGACAGCGCCGTTCGGGCGGCAGTGGTGGCAGCGGGCGTTCGGTTATCGTTCAGCGTCACGTGCGATAAAGCTACCCATTCGGATGAGACAAAGCGAATGGTCAACGGCTTTCTCCACCCGCCGCGTCTTATGCCCTGGCGGCATGACCGTCAGCTTCCTTGACCGCCCCGGCGATGTTTGGAACATCGCCTTTCCAACCATGCTGATCCTCCGCGGCTCTCCGGCTCTCTCCCCGTTTCGCCTCTCGAAGCTCGTGCAGGATCTCGTCGGCGCCGGAGTTCACGTGCGGGCCATCGGCGCGGAATTCGTTCATGTCGTGGAACTGGCGCCGGGCGTCACAGCCTTGACGGACTCCCAGCACACCGTCCTCGAAAAACTCCTCACCTACGGCCCGACCCGCGCCACCGCGGACGTCACCGGTCTCGTGCAGGTGGTCGCCCCGCGCCCGGGCACCATTTCCCCGTGGTCGTCGAAAGCGACCGACATCGCCCATATCTGCGGCCTCGAGGCCGTGAAACGCATCGAGCGCGTTGTCGCCTACACGCTCGACCTCGGCGAGACCGTCATTCCCTTCCCGCTCACCCGGCTCGATCCGACGCAGTCCCGGATCCTCCGCACCCGGCTCCATGACCGGATGACGCAGGTCGTCTTCGGCGATCTCGCCGCCTGTGAGTCGCTCTTCCGCCACGAGACGCCGCGCCCGCTGAACAGCGTGCCCGTCCGCGCCGCCGGCCGCGCCGCGCTCGCCGCCGCCAACGCCGACCTCGGGCTCGCCCTCGCCGACGACGAGATCGACTACCTCGTCAAGAACTTCACCGCTCTCGGCCGCGACCCGAACGACATCGAGCTGATGATGTTTGCCCAGGCCAACTCCGAGCACTGCCGGCACAAGATCTTCAACGCCACCTGGGACATCGATGGCGAGCGCCGCGACCGCTCGCTGTTCCAGATGATCAGGAACACCTACGAGCTGCACCGCGACGGCATCCTGTCCGCCTACAAGGACAACGCCGCCGTCCTCACCGGCTCGCGCGGCGGCCGCTTCTTCGTCGACCCGCGCACCAACGAATACGCCGCGCACAACGAGGACATCCATCTCCTCTGCAAGGTCGAGACGCACAACCACCCCACCGCCATCTCGCCGTTCCCCGGCGCCGCGACCGGCTCCGGCGGCGAGATTCGCGACGAGGGTGCGACGGGCCGCGGCGCGAAGCCCAAGGCCGGCCTCACCGGCTTCTCGGTTTCCAACCTGAAACTCCCCGGCGCCGTGCAGCCGTGGGAAAAAGACCACGGCAAACCCAACCGCATCGTCTCCGCGCTCGACATCATGATCGAGGGCCCGCTGGGCGGCGCCGCCTTCAACAACGAATTCGGCCGTCCCAACATCAATGGCTATTTCCGGACCTACGAAGCGGCGGTCCCCGCGGGTTCGGGCACGGAGCTCCGCGGTTACCACAAACCGATCATGCTCGCCGGCGGCCTTGGCAACATCCGCGGCGACCACGTGCAGAAGGGCGCCATCCATCCCGGCGACCAGCTCGTCGTCCTCGGCGGCCCCGCGATGCTGATCGGCCTCGGCGGCGGCGCGGCCAGCTCGATGGGCAGCGGCGCCGGCGACGAGAACCTGGATTTCGCGAGCGTCCAGCGCGACAACGCCGAGATGCAGCGCCGCTGCCAGGAGGTCATCGACCGCTGCTGGGCGCTCGGTGACGACAACCCGATCTCCTTCATCCACGACGTCGGCGCCGGCGGCATCTCCAACGCCCTGCCCGAACTCGTCAACGACGGCGGCCGCGGCGGCCGTTTCCATCTCCGCACCGTCCCGAACGACGAGCCCGGCATGAGCCCGCTCGAGATCTGGTGCAATGAATCGCAGGAACGCTACGTCCTCGCTGTCCCCGCCGCGCGCATCGCCGCGTTTCAAAAGCTCTGCGCGCGCGAGCGCTGCCCTTTCGCCATCGTCGGCGAGGCCACCGAAAAAAAGCAGCTCGTCCTCGAAGACACGCATTTCCAGAACACGCCGATCGACCTCCCGCTCGAGGTGCTGCTCGGCAAACCGCCGCGGATGTCGCGCACTGACGCTACACTCCGCCGCCCGCTCCGCCGTCTGGAACTCGGCGATTTGTCGCTGGCCGACGCCATCCGCCGCGTCCTCTCCCACCCCGCGGTTGCCGACAAGACGTTTCTCATTTCCATCGGCGACCGCACGCTTGGCGGGCTCATCTGCCGCGACCAGATGGTCGGCCCGTGGCAGGTTCCCGTCGCCGACTGCGCCGTCACCGCCGCGGCGTTCGATGTTTACACGGGCGAAGCGATGGCCATGGGCGAGCGGACGCCCGTCGCCGTCAACAACGCCGCCTCCTCCGCACGCCTCGCGGTCGGCGAGGCCATCACCAACCTCGCCGCCGCCCAGGTCGGCGATCTCGGCAAGGTCAATCTTTCCGCCAACTGGATGGCCGCGCCCGCGATTCCCGGCGACGGCGCCGATCTCTACGCCGCCGTGCAAGCCGTCGGGATGGAACTCTGCCCCGCCCTCGGCATCACGATCCCCGTCGGCAAGGACTCGATGAGCATGAGCACCGTCTGGCAGGACGGCGCCGATCAAAAACGCATCACCGCCCCCGTCTCGCTCATCGTTTCCGCCTTCGCCTCCGTCGCCGACATCCGCCTGTCGCTCACGCCGCAACTGCAGCAACTCGACGACACGATCCTGCTCCTCATCGACCTCGGCCGCGGCCAGAACCGCCTCGGCGGCTCCATCCTCGCCCAGATTGTCTCCCAGACCGGCGACGCCCCGCCCGATGTCGACGATCCCGCCGACCTGAAGGAATTCTGGAACGCGATCCAGCAGCTCGGCCGCGAGAAAAAACTCCTCGCCTATCACGACCGCTCCGACGGCGGCCTCCTCGCGACCGTGATCGAGATGGCTTTCGCCGGCCACACCGGCGTCGACCTCGAGCTTCCCAACGGCCACAACGCCTTCGCCACCCTCTTCAGCGAGGAACTCGGCGCCGTGATCCAGGTGCGCGGCGAGGACCTCGACGAGGTTTCGCTGACCCTGCGCAAGCGCGGCTTCAAGGCCTGCACCACGCGCGTCGGCACGCTCAATCGCGACCACCGCCTCCGGGTGAAGCGCGGCGACGAGCTCCTGTTCGACGATAATCTCTTCAACCTGCGCGCCACCTGGTCCGACGTCACCCGCCGCATCGCCTCGCTCCGCGACAATCCGGCGGCCGCCGCCCAGGAACACCAGGTCCGCCTCGATCCGAAAAATCCGGGCATCACCCCGAAGATCACGTTCGAGTTAAAACCATTTAACGCGGAGAACGCGAAGAGCGCAGAGTCAATCCAGACCAAGGAAACTGGTCCTCAACCCTCCGCGATCTCCGCGGCCTCCGTGTTGAAAAAAATCCGGCCCCCGATTGCGATTCTCCGCGAACAGGGCGTGAACGGCGAAGTCGAGATGGCCGCCGCGTTCACGCGCGCCGGCTTCACGGCGGTCGACGTGCACATGACCGACATCCTCGGCGGTCGCGTTTCGCTGCGGGATTTCCGCGGTCTCGCCGCCTGCGGCGGCTTCAGCTACGGCGACGTCCTCGGCGCCGGCGAAGGCTGGGCCAAGAGCGTCCTCTTCCACGAGCGCGCCCGCGCCGAGTTCGCCGCCTTCTTCGCCCGTGAAGACACGTTCGCGCTCGGCGTCTGCAACGGCTGCCAGATGATGAGTAACCTCCACTCGATCATCCCCGGCTCCGATCGCTGGCCCCGTTTCGTGCAGAACCAGTCCGAGCGCTACGAGGGCCGCTTCGTCTCGGTGAAAATCGAAAGAAGTCCGAGCGTGCTCTTCGCCGGCATGGAAGGCTCCGTCATCCCGATCTGCACTGCGCACGGCGAAGGCTACGCCGAGTTCGCCGACGCCGCCGCGCTGCAGCGTTGCAGCGACTCCGGCCTCGTCGTCGCCCGCTACGTCGACAACCACCATCGGGTGACCGAGCAATACCCGCTCAATCCCAACGGCTCGCCGCTCGGCATGACCGCGCTCACGACGACCACCGGCCGCGTCACGATCCTGATGCCGCACCCCGAGCGCGTGTTCCGTTCCGTCGCGATGAGCTGGCACCCCGCCGACTGGGGCGAGGATTCGCCGTGGATGAAGCTGTTCTACAACGCGCGGGTGTGGGTCGGCTGACCGCACCGGCCCCCACCCGAAGCGGACGGCGGCCACACCTGCCGTCCGTTGCGGTTTGCCTTTGCGCCCGCAAAAAAACGGCGCCGCCGACCCCTGCATTCGCGCCCTGATCGGCGTCACCACCGGCTGGCCTACTTCACCACCGGCAGATGGATGTCGCCCGAATTATTGATGATCCCGAAGCCGTAGAGCAGCCACAGCACCACCACGATCACGACGACGATGTTAAGGATCTTTTTGATCGTCGCCTGCATGGGAATGTAGGTGTTGATCAGCCAGAGAATCACGCCGACGACAATCAGGGTCACGACTACGTTTACGAGGGGCATGACAAAAGATAGCGCAAAGGACGGCGGGACGAAATGGGGTCAAACCCGCCAAGTCCACTGGCCGTTCACCCCGTCCACGCGCATGGCCCCGCCCGATGTTCCCGCGGCCAATCAATACCAACCGCCCTGAGCTTTCACGCATTGCGGGAGAGCATTCGCCTCGGGCGATTGGTGGAACGACTCCAGATCGGGGATGCCCGGCGCGGATCTTCGCCGGCCCCGGCCAGCCGCTCCGCTCCCCGGATTTTAATTTGCCTCGCCCGGCACGTCCGCCGAAAAACGAGCCGCATGAAAATCCCCGCCCGTCTTCCCCGCCTGCTCCTTGCTTCCTTCGCCAGCGCCGTCCTCTCCAGCCTGCCTTGCAGTCGCGCCGCCGACGCACCCGCGCCGCTGCCCGTCCCCGATGTCGTCGCCATCTCCCGCCCGTCTCCCGCGGAGATCGCGCAGGCCGAAACGAGCCTCCGGAAATTCCTCGCCCAGGCCGACCCCGCCACGAAGGAAATCGCCACGAAGTATCCGGATTTGATCGGCGTCCGGCCGCCGCGCGTGAATCCCGCGGTCGTCCCGTTCCTCGCACCCAATTTCCGCCGGCAGCACGCGGCCAATGTCGAGGTCGCGAAGCAGGGCGGCATCGACCTCCTCTTCATGGGCGACTCGATCACCGATTGGTGGCGCCAGGCCGGTCCCGCCGGCGTCGTCAACCCGCCCCATGCCGGCAAGGCGGTTTTCGACAAATACTACGGCGCCATCAAGACGGCGAACTTCGGCATCGCGGGCGACACGACCCAGGGCGTGCTCTACCGGCTGCGCGACGGCGAAGGCGAGGGCTTCCAACCCAAGGCGATCATGCTGATGATCGGCACCAACAACGGCGGCAACTGCTCTTCCGCTGAGATCGCCGAGGGCGTCGGCGCAGTGGTCCTGGAACTGCGCAAGGATTTCCCCGCCGCGAAAATTCTCCTGCTCGGCATCTTCCCGCGCGCAAATCCGGGTGACGCCATCCGCAAGACCATCCTCGAGGTCAACCCGATCATCGCGAAACTCGACGACCACAAGAACGTTTTCTACCTGGATATCGGCAGCAAGTTCCTCGACGCCGACGGGGTGCTCACGCCGGACATCATGCAGGACCGGCTGCACCCGACCGAAAAGGGTTACGAGATCTGGGCCGAGGCCGTCAAAGAGCCGCTCGCCGAGTTGATGAAGTAAATCGCGGCCGCCACGGCCACCAGCCGCGGCATCCATGAAGCGCGATCTGCCCGTCATCGATTTCGGCCTCACTTCCGCGGACAAGGATTCGTCGGCGCGACTGGTGTTGCTGAGAACCAAGCGCGCGACCACCGCCCTTCTCGCCTCCTACGCCCACGACCGCGAGCCGATGCCACGACCGGGTGAGCGTAGCCTCGTGCGGGACGGCCGCAGCCGGAACGTCGCGGTGATCGAATACTCCCGTGTCGAGGTGCGGCGCTTTCGCGAAGTCGACGCGACTTATGCCGCCATCGAGGGTGAGGGCGACGGGAGCCTCGCCCACTGGCGGGCGGCGCACTGGAGTTACCTCGGCGCCGAGTGCGCCCGGGTTGGCATCGCCTTGAGCGAAGACGTCGAGGTCACGCTCGAGTATTTCGATTTGGTGGAGCCGCTGATCCGCCCCGAAGATTTTTAGCCGTCTTGCCGCCGCCCCTTTATTCCAACCGGATCACGGCGGCGTCCCGATCTCCAACCGTCGCCGTCACCACTGCGCCGGCGACTGTTGCGTGTGCGGTTTCCTGCCAGAGATCCGTCGCGCGCCGAAACGCCGCCGGCAGCGTGAGGTTCACCGTCTTCGGCTGGCGCGTCGGATTGACGACCCAGAGATAGGTGCCGCCCGGCCCGCGATGCAGCCGCGCCTTGATCTCCGGATCGCTGGAGACGACCTGCTGCTTCACGCCCGCCCACGCGAGCAGCCCGGCGAAGAACTCGCGCGTCGCTGGCGCATGGTTCCGGAAATAGCCGCCGCCCGGAAATGTCCCGATCAGCAGCGTTCGACCCTTGCCGAACTCATGTTCGACCGCCGCGATGTGGCCGTTCGCAAACCGCCCCGCCTCCTCGCCGCCCGTGAGTTGATACTCCTGCAGGAAATACTGACCGCCGATCTGCCTGCCCTGCACGGTGAGCGCGAGCTTCGTCAGGATATCCGGCGTAAACTGGACGTAGGATTCGCGCGCACCGAATAGTTCGTCGAGGCCGAGATTCGGCTGCACCGTGCCCACCGTGCCGCCGTCGCCGAAATATCCCGGGCAGCCCTCGCTGACGAGGTGGCCGCCCTTCGCCACATAGTCGCGCAACTTGTCGGCCGTGGATTTCTTGAGCATCTCGGGAAACGGCAGGTAAACGACCGGATATTCGCCGATGTCGTCGATGCCCACGAAGTCCGCCTGGATGTTCGAATCGAAAAATGCCTGGTAGGCGCCCTGCGCGGATTGGATGTAACCGTTCCCGCCGCCGCCCTCGCCGCCCCGCCCGCCACCGGTGCCGAGGCCCTGAATCCCGGCGAAGTCCGCCGCCTCCTGCACGAACACAATGCCGACATCGCCGCGCACCGGATGCGATTTCCAGATGTCCGGGTGCGCGTTCGCCCAGCGCGCGAGCTTCCCCGCCATCTCGGCGCGCGGCGTCACCGAACCGTCCATCCCCATCGGCCCGAACGCCCCGAACAGCGGCCCGTCGAGCAGCGGCCGCCAGCGCGTGAAGAGGATCCCGCTCGCGCCCGCCGTCATGTCGATGAGGCTCCACACGCGCACGTCCTTCTCGTCCGAGCTGCGCCCGTCCTCGAGTGGACGGTTGAGCACCTGCGGTTGCAGCCACAGCGGCCCGCCGGTCGCCTCCGCGTGCCAGAACGGTTTCCCGCGCGCGCCGCCGCGCACGATGTCGACCGCCTGGAACTGCATCCACGGGGCGTTCGTGTGCCGCGACGCCACCCAGGTGTAGCCATAGGTCTGCACCGCGTCCGACATCCGCCATTCGATCTCGTTCAACAGGCCCGTGCCGTGCGCGGTGATCCGGTTTTTCGGGTCGAGCTTCCGGATGAGGTCGATCCGCCAGCGCATCAGCCGCATCGCGTCGTCGCGCCGGAATTGCTCCCAGTCGAGGGCCTCCGGGTAGCCGATCTTGTTGTGCGGCGCGTGCACGAACTCCCAGTCGCCGAGGCTGTAGCGGTGCCACGCCCGCGACAGTTTTTCAATCGTGCCGTATTTCGCCTTCAGCCAATCGCGAAATTTCTCCTCGGTCGCCGGGCAGAAGCATTCCTGCGGGTTGCTCTCGTTCCACAGATCGTAGCCGTAGGTCGCCGGCTTGTCCCGGTAGCGCTCGACGAGCGCCGTAAGAAACTTGCCCGCCTGCGCGAGCACCTCGTCGTTGTCGAGGCAGAGCGCGGCGCTCCCGGTGGCACTGCCGGTCGCCGAACTCGGATAACTGAATGCCCCGTCGACATCGATGTGGCGCGCCTGCGGATATTTGTCCCACATCCACTCGGGCGCACCGGTGACGTTCTCCGCGATGACGACCTTGATGTGGTTCTGTCCCTCGAGGTCGACCATCCGGTCGTAATCGCGCCAATCGTATTTTCCCGGCGAATTTTCGACCGACGCCCACATGAACCAATGACGGAAAATATTCATGCCCATCTCCGCCGCGACCTGATGGTCCCGCGCCCAATCCCGTTCCGGCGGATTCGATTTGCGGAAATACACGGCGCCGAACGGAAACACCGGATCCGGCCACGTGTCGTCCTGCGCCGCGGATGCAGCAGACGCCGCAGCCAGCGTTGCGAACACCACGACCCGGAGGCGTCCGAGCCAACCGGCGGGGAAAAGGGGAGATTTTTTCATGGGATTTCCTTGGGGCCGCGACGAGCCTGCCGCTTGCGAAGAGTTTGGCAACCACCGCAGTTTCCCCGCATCGTCCGGCCACACGTTGCGTCCAGCGATCCGATTCATTTCACTATCTCATGAAAGCGATCCTCGTTCTCGCCCTCGGTTGCGCGGTGCTCGCCCGCGCCCAGAACACCGTCCCCGCCGCCAAGGTCCCGGCCGCACCCGCCGCGGCGCCAGCCGATCGTCCGCCGCCCGACACGCACGGCGTCGACATGCGGACGCAGGCCGGCCCGCCCGGCCCGCGCTATTCGCCGCCGGTGCCCGTGGACTCGAAGCTGCCGACGTTCTGGCTCATCGGCGACTCGACCGTCCGCAACGGCTCGGCCGGCGATGGCACCAATATGAACCAGTGGGGCTGGGGCGCGCCGCTGACATTTTATTTCGATCCGCAGAAGGTGAACGTCGTCAATCGCGCCTTGGGCGGCACCAGCGCACGCAGTTTTTACGGCGCGCAGTGGAAAAACATGGTCGACCTGATCAAGCCCGGCGACGTGGTCATCATGCAGTTCGGCACCAATGACGGCAATTACCCGCACGGCATCGGCGACGAGATGGGCGAGACGACGGCCCGTGGCGGAAAGAAGGAACCCTCGCATACCTATGGCTGGTATCTCCGGCAACTGATCGACGAAACCAAGGCCAAGGGCGCCACGCCCATCGTTTGCTCGCTCATCCCGCGCAAACGCTGGGACGACACCGGTCACATCCAGCGCGACCACGACACTTTCGCGGGCTGGGCCGAACAGGTCGCCAAGGCGGAGAACGTCGGCTTCATCGACCTCAATGAGTTGATCGCGCGCCGGCTCGATGCGCTCGGCAAGGAAAAGGTCGACAAAATCTATGTGCCGAATCCGACGCCCGAGAAGCCGAGGGGCGAGACCGTCCACCCCGGCTGGGAGGGTGCGGTCATCAATGCCGAGGTCGTGGTTTCCGGCCTGAAGGCGCTCGGCGACAGGGACCCTGTCGCCGCGTGGTTTTCCGACCGGGCCAAGTCCGTCGCTCCCGCGACGCCGTGACCCTTGGGGCGCCGCGGCGCCCGCGGCGGCTCAATAGCCCAGGGCTTTTCTCCGCTCGGCCGCGGTCGGCAATGGCTCCTTCTTCTCCGTGATCGAGGCCGTGCCGCCGTCCTTCACTTGCCGCGCCTGGGCGGCATTGAACTCGATGTCGGCCGACATTTCGGCGGGAACGTTGTCCTGGGCGTAAATCGCCTGCACGGGACAGACGTCGACGCACGCCCCGCAGTCGATGCAATCGTCCGGGTGGATGACGACTTGATTATCCAGTTCGTAGAAACACGCGACCGGGCAAACCTCCACACAATCGGTGAATTTGCACGCGTTGCATTTGTTGGTGACGACGTAAGCCATTGGGTAACTCCTGTGGTTGTTGGAATGGGAACAAAACCGCCGCGGAACACCTCCAGCAAGCGGAGGAAATTTCCGCCGTCAAATCCCGTTTCAATTCCCGCGCAATAAACTTTGGCCCGTTCGCCGGTCATCGCGCTGTCGCCGAGATTCCCCCCGGCCTCGCGCCCACCAGCCTGGAACGGAAAATCCCAGCCGGCCATCCGACCATTCTGCCTACGGCCCGTGGCCAGTGGGCACCGGCCCCGCGTGTCCCCGAGTCCGGCTTCCGCCGGAACACGTAGTCGGTTTCATCGGTGAGCAAGCCGGGCATCGCCATCACCTCCCGGCGGATTTTCTCCTCCGCCGCCCACCGGCTCATCGGCCACGGCACGAACTTCCCGCCGGTCAGGCTGCCCACCTCGATGTCGCGGTGGTGCAACAGGCCCGTGGCGACGTCGCACGCGGCACCATGCACGACCGCCAGGCTCTCGCCGGGCCACGCCGCGCGCAACTGGCCGACCAGCGCGGCCAGCGCCAGCGGCCCTTTCGCGGTTTCGTCATAGGTCGGGCCCGCGGCGTCCTGCTCAGGGAAGAGCTTGCGATGAAGATCGAAGCCGAGCCAGCCCACCAGTTGCCGCGACGCGTGTCCGGCCCCCGATTGCACCAGTGCAACGCCGAGGCCGATAACCGCCAGCAATCCGCCGAGCAGCAACCCGACTCGCATCCGCCCTGGTGAAGGCATCCCTGTTTTTCCCATGCCGGCCGGAAGACGCAACCGGGTTTCCGGTTTGCGGCTAGAGGCCCGCGGCCCGCTTCGCCTTGATGAATTCAGCGAAGTCGGCGGCCTCCTCAGGTGTGGCAAAATACGGCAGCACCGCTTCCTCGTTGGGCGGGTTGCCTCCTCCGTGCGCCGCGCGATAGGCTTGGAGTGCGGACGTGGACGGCTTGAGCACCTTCGCGCTCAGCTCCTGCACGCGCGCCACCTCCGGCGGGATGTCCAGATGCGTCGTCGTCCCTCCGGTGGGATCGTAGGTCACGCTGACCCCGTCGGGCGTCGTCACCGTCATCGGTTGCGTGGCGTCCATCGGCACCGCCGAGTAATCCTCCCCACCCACGGTGCGCACCGTCTTGATGAAGCTGCGCGTCCCGACCAAGTCGCGGACGGACGAAGCCGAGTGACCGTTCTGGATTTGAAATTGTTTTCGCGCGGCATCGATCTGCCGGAGATTGTTGAGCACGCCGCGCTGGAGTTCGTAGATCGGCAGCCCGATGTTCGGGCTGCTGGCGACGAACGGGGCCGCCGCCGGTGCCGCGTGCTGTTTCATCAGCTCGGTGTTGGCGGCGTCGACGCGCTCGAGCGCCGCCTTCAACTGGAAGGCCTCCGCCACGAGGCGCTCGTTGTCCTGGCGCAGCGCCGTGTTTGTCTGCGCTGCTTGCGAAGGAGCCGCGGCCACCGCTGGGGGCACCGGCGCCACCGCCGCGGACTGGCCAAAGCCAAAATAGTTTCCAATCAAAAAAGCGATCAGTGCGCCGGCGGCCGCGGCTGTGATGGTTCTGGGATTCATGGTGAAAACAATGTCGGGGAAAGCTCGATCCGGTTGCCACCCCTTCAGGGTCGGGCCCCTTTCTGCGCCTCGATGGCCTCGACGAAATCGGCGCCCTCCTGCGGGGTCGCGAAGTAAGGCAGCAGCGCCTGCGGATTGGCCGGCAAGCCACCGTTGTTGGCCGCCGCATAGGCGGCCACCGCGCGCTGCATGGAGGGCCCCACCCTGGGCCCCAAGAGGGCGGCGAGCGCGGCGATCCGCTCCGGCGGAGTCGGAACGACCACGTGCGTCGTTGTTCCGCCGACCGGATCATAGGTCACGTTCGTGCCATCGGCCATGGTGACGACCATCGGCTGATCGCGCCCCACCAGGACCAGCGAATAATCCTCGCCCGCAATCGGGTCGAGCCGCCGGATGAATTTCGTTTCGCCGACCAGATCGTCGAGCGAGGCCGGAGGACGGCCGTTTTCGAGCATGAACTGATCGCGCGCCGCGGCGAGCTGCCGGAGATTGTTCAGGATCGTGATTTGCCGCGCTGCGACCGCCGTCGATGGAACGGCCGCCGCCGGACGAGCGACCGGCGCCGCTGGAGCAGGCGCAGGCCGGGCGGCATGCGCCGCGGAGAGCGTGGCGTTGACCGCCGTCAACCGGTCCACCTCCGCCCGCAGCCGGTCGTTCTGCTCGCGCAGCGACGCGATTTTCTCTGTCTGTGCCGGGCGTTCCGGCGGCGGCAGCGGCGGCTGTCCGATGGTATAGTCCACGCCCACATAGGCTCCGAGCGCGAAGAAAACGACCGCGCTCAACGCAGCCGTGGCGAGGATTTTGGTGCTCATAATGGTGGCGAGGGCGCCAAAGAGGGCGGGCCCGGCATTGCCCATGGCGAGCGATTGCGCCGCGAGCGCCGCGGCCAGGCCCGCCGGAGCGGACACCAGCGGCTGGCCGGCCACGAGGGCCGCAAGTGCCGCCGCGGTGGAGGTGATGCCGCGACCGGCGAGCGCCACGCGCAGTTTGTCGAGCGCGCGATCGGTCCTCATCCGCGCGGCGTCCTCGGAGACGTGGAGCGCGACGCCGATCTCCGCAAATGGCCGCCGCTCGAGAAAACGCAGCACCACCGCGGCGCGGTCCGCCTCGGGCAGTTCGTCGATTGCGGCATCCAGCACCGGCTTCAATCGGTCCCAGTCGGGCGCCGGATCGCCGGCCGCGAGTGCGGGATTGAGGGTGAGGGCTTGGACTTCGCGCGCCTGGCGGCGTTGCTCCGAGATCATGAGGTTGAGCGCGGCGTTCCGCGTGGCGGTGTGGAGCCAGGCGCCGAGCACGGCGTGGCGGGAAAGTTTCCGCGCCTCGCGGGCCAGAGCGGTGAAAACCAACTGCGCGACATCCGCGGCCCGGTGCGGATCGCCGCCGGTGCGGCGCAACGCGGCGCCGTAGACGAGATCGATGTGGCGGCGCACCAGCTCGGTAAAGGCGGTTTCCGAGCCTTCGTCGGCGTAACGGCGGAGCAAGACGGCATCATCGTTCATGCGGGTTTACCTCATAAACAGCGCCGTTCCCAAAACCGAACAAAGAATCGCGTGGCTTCTCCCACCCGCGGTCGGTCGGGCGCGGCTCCCGCCTTCGCGCTTGGTTGCCGCCGCCGCTTGGGCTAGCTTCCGGACGACGCCATGAAAACCCCCGCCGCCTGCCTGCTGAGTTTACTTCTGCCCGCCGCCGTCGCGTTTGCCGAGTCCGCACCGGCGCGACGCCCCAACGCCCCGAATCCCGCGATGGACGCGTTCTACAAGCTCGGCCCGGATTCGCAGCCGATGGCTGGCGTGCCGAGGGGCAGATTCTCCGCGGCAAAATTTCTGCCTTCCGCGGTTTTTCCCGGCACGCAGCATACCTACTACGTTTATGTGCCCGCGCAGTATGACCCGGCCCAGCCGACCGCGCTCATGATTTTCAACGACGGCCAGCCGATGATGGCGGAGCCCGGCGACGTCCAGGCGCAGAACGTCCTCGATAACCTGATCTACCGGCGCGAAATCCCCGTGATGCTGGGCGTGTTCATCAACCCCGGCCGCCGGCCCGACCAGCCCGAGCCCGTCCCGAGCAACTGGGGCGACCGGACCACCAACCGTGCCAACGAATACAATCCGCCGAACGACAACTACGCCCGCGTCGTCGTCGACGAGCTGCTGCCCGCGCTCAAAAAGGAATACAACATTTCGCCCGACCCGAACCTGCGCGGCATCATGGGCTCGAGTTCGGGCGGTTGCGCCGCGTTCGGCGTGGCCTGGTTCCGGCCCGACGATTTCCGGAAGGTCATCACGTTTGTCGGCAGCTTCACCGACCTCCGCGGCGAATATGTTTATCCCGAGCTCGTCGCGGCTGCCGGCCGGAAGCCGATCCGGATCTTCATGCAGGACGGCCGCAACGACAACCGCCGGCCCGACAGCCCGAAGGACGACTGGTTTCTCCAGAACGTCCGGCTCAAGGACGCCCTCACCAGCAAAGGTTACGAGGTGAACTACGCCTGGGGCATCGGCAACCACGGCCAGAAGCAGGGCGGCGCGATTTTCCCCTCGATGATGCGCTGGCTGTGGCGCGACCAACCGGTCTCGACCGACCCGAACGACGCCATCGAGCGCGCCTTCCGCCCGCCCGCCGCGGTCGCAGCCGACTCATCGTCCGCCGCGCAAAAATAGCCGGATGTCGCGGGCGCGGACCGTCCGCGTCCATTATTTCCTTCGCGGTCGCCGCCGTGGCGTGATTGAGAAACGCCCGCGTCCCATGGGAACCTACCGACGTCATGGCTAGCTCGCGGCGGTTTTTGCCTGCTGCCCTGCTCGGCGCTTGCGCGGCCGGCGTCATCGTCGTCTACGCCTGGATCGGCGGCGGCGCACCCGGCGAACTCGGCAACATACCCGGCCGCGCCTACTACAATCTCCTGGTCGAGGGATTCCAAGCCGGCCAGTTGAGCCTGCACCGGGCCGCCCCGCCGGGTCTCGCCCAACTGCCCGACCCCTTCGATCCCAAGGCCAACATCGCGTCTCGCGGCCCGCTGTTTGCCGACGACCGGGTGCATGACCTGAGCTACTTTCGTGGCCGGCTCTATCTCTACTTCGGGGTGACGCCGGCGATCGTCCTCTTCTGGCCGGTCGCGGCTCTCACCGGTCATCCGCTCAGTCATCGGCATGCCGTGATCGTATTTGCCGCGCTCGGATTTCTGGCGAGCACCGGACTCATCCACGCGCTGTGGCGGCGTTATTTTTCCATGGCTCCCATCTGGATCGTCGCCCTGGGCGTCCTCGCTGCCGGTCTCGCGACCAGCGCGCCATTCGTGCTGCATCGCCCCGAGGTGTGGGAGGTGGCGGTCAGCTGCGGGTATGCGCTGACGATGCTGACGCTGCTGGCGCTCTGGCGCGCACTGCACGACGAAGGAAAAGCACGCTGGCTCGCGCTCGCCAGCCTGTGCTTCGGGCTGGCGGTCGGGGCGAGGCCGTCGCTGCTTCCCGGCGCCGTGATCCTGCTCATGCCCGTCCTGCCCGCGCTCCGCGCCGGAGCCGGACGACGCTCGCCGCCGGCACGACTGCTCGCCGGCGCGCTCGGGCCGATCGCCGCCGTGGGAATCGCGCTCCTCGCCTACAATTATCTTCGGTTCGGCAACGCGCTCGAGTTCGGCCAGCATTACCAACTCGCGGCCGACCGGCAGGATCGCGTGCAACACTTCGCGTGGAGCAATCTCTGGATCAACCTCCGTCTCTATTTTCTCGGCACCGCGGGCTGGTCGGACGTATTTCCTTTTTTTCGCGCGATCGTCGAGCCGCCGCTGCCGCCGGGGCACGGCGCCTCGGATTCGCCCTACGGCCTGTTGACCAACACGCCGTTCGTGCTGCTCGCACTGGCGGTCCCGCTGGCGTGGCGCAGCCTGCCGGACGATCGGGCCGAAACGCTCCGGCGATTCGTCGGCATCGCCACGGTCGCGTTCGCCATCCCCGCGCTGACGATGGGATTTTTCTACGGCTCCTGCGTGCGCTACGAGCTGGAGTTTTCACCCGCGCTCGTGCTGCTCGCGGTGATCGGCTTGTTCGGCGCCGAGGCGGCGCTGCGCGACCGGATTCGCCTGCGATACCTCGCGCTCGGCGCCGCGGTCGTCGCCCTCGCCTACTCGGTCGCGTTCACGTCGCTGTATGGCTTGATCCGGCGGTTGAACATCCAGTGCGCCTACGCCACCGCCCTGCTGGGAGCGAACCACAACGCCGCCGCGGTGGCCGCACTGCAAACGGCGGTGCGGCTGCAACCGTCGGCGGCCGACGTGCATTTCATGCTGGGCGTCGCCCTGATCCGGTCGGGGGACTTCGCGGCCGGTTCCGCGCAAGAGGCCGCGTTAGTCCGCCTCGATCCGGCGAAAAGCGCAGACTACGCCGGCATGCTCGGAAACGAACTGATGCGGGTCGCGCCGCCGGTGGCCGCACTTGCCGGTCTGCAACAACTGGCTCAGGCCGCGCCCCGATCCGCCGCCGTGCACTATTTCATCGGCAACGTGCTGGCCGGCCAGGGGCGCACGGAAGAGGCGATTCACAGTCTCGAGTCGGCGGTGCGACTCGATCCAACCCACGCGGATGCGCACAGCCGTCTCGGTTTCCTGCTCGCCCAAACCCGGCAAATCGACCGGGCGGTCGCACACTTGCAGGAGGCGGTGCGCCTCGACCCGACGCAGCGCGATGCGCACCTCGCGTTGAGCGAGATTTTTTCCGCCACCGGGCACCCGGTGGAAGCGCAGGCCCACCGCGACGCGGCGGCGCGGCTGCCGTCCGGTCCCTGACTGCGCGGCAGCTCACGCGACGTCGGAAACTTTTTCGAGTGCGACGCCGGCCCGGCACAACGGGCAATCGCCGGGCGGCCACAGGCCGAACGCCGCCCGGGTGACGCCCTCCAGTGCCAGGCCATTGTCCGCGGCGAAGCGTGCCGCCGTGTCGCCAAACACGATCAACGCCCCGAGCGCAACCGGGCGCGCGCCACCACCGATCAGGTCGGCAAGGATCCCGCGCGCCGCCGAGCCGGCGCTCACGGCGTCGTCGACAATGGCGATCGATTTCCCGCGAACCGCCTCACGCCGCGACGCGGGGATCCGATATTTCACGGGAAACATTCCAGTCGCGCCCGGCTCCTCGAAGCGCCCGGTGAAAAAATATTCGACGCCGAGTTCCGCGGAAATCATGGCCGCCAGCTTCGCGCCGCCGGTCACCGGCCCGCACACGGCATCGATCCGATGGGCGGCAAGGCGCGTCGCCAACTCAACGACGAATGGTCGCAGTCGTTCCGGTTGTGCGAACAGCGCATCGAGGTCGAACCAGCGCTCGCTGTGGTAGCCGGACTCCATCCGGAAATGCCCGCGGCGCCCGTCGAGCAGTTGGAGGATTTCGTCCGACATGACTCCGGGCAAAATCCAACCGCCGCCTACTCCGCCAGCACTCGCACCGGGCCGAGCAGTCCGGAAGCCGGCGTCGGCAACGCAGGTCCACCCTGACCACCGCGCCCGCCTGCGCCACCCGGGCCGGCCGCCGCGCCGCGTCCCCGGCCGCCACCGCCGGAGGGTTCGTCGGTCAGCCCGCCCGGCACGCCGGTCGGGGCGAAGCCCCGCGGCGTTTCGCTGGCCGCCGCCGGCGCACCCCGACCACCGCCACGTCGGCCGCCGCCGCCGAATCCCGCGCGCTGTCCATTGCCGGCCGGCTGCTGCACCTGCACCTCGAGCGTGTTGGCGCCCGCCTTGAGCGACGCGGTGACGTCCCACAGATACGGCGGCCACGAACGCGCCGGCAGTTCGACGCCGTTGAGCCGGACGCGCGCGTCCTCGTGCACATCGCCGAGATCAAGGTAGACCCGCTTCCCCGCGGGCACGCCGGCCGGCGCCGCGAATTCCCGCCGGTAATCCGCCGTGCCCTCGAACGACGTGACGCCCAGCTTCTCCCACGACTCGAGCGGCGCGGTGAATTTTCTCTCGCCGAGCGTCAGCGACCAGTCGCCGTTCAGCTCCGCCACCGTCTCGCTCTCTGACACGGTCGGCAATGGATCGCCGGCGCCCGCCGGCAGCGCACCGATCACGATGAAACGCGATTCCTGCGGCCCGAGCGTCAGCGGCACCGCCACGTGACCCGACGCCGCTGCGACGCCCGCGAGCGGATGGATCGTGCCGGCGGTGGCATCCCACACCTGCACCCGGCCGCTGCCAGCCAGCGTCGCCGTTCGCGTTTGCGTCTCGTTGGACTCGTTGAAGAAGAAATACGTGTCGCCGTCAGCCAGCGTGCGATGGGTGTATTTGACCGGCGGGCAGGCGGCATCGAGCTGGACGTCGGGCTTCGGCAGCGCGGCGACAACCCGCGCCGTGATTTCCGGCTCCGGCTCGAGGGTCGCGAAACCCAGGTCCGGCGCGCCGGGTTCCGGATGCAGGAAGCTCCGGTCCGCGACCATCGTCGGAGTGCGGCCGATGAAAATCACCTTGCCGCCGGCGGAAGCGAAGGCCCGCAGCCGTTCCAGCACGTTCTTCTCGATGACCGTCGACGTCGGCACGATCACTGCGCGGTAAACCTGCCCGCTCAGGTTCTTCAGCCCGCCGCCCTCGAGCGCGCAGACCGTCGCCAGCGAATCCGAGTCGATGTGATCGAAGTCGATCTGGTGCTCCAGCAATTCGGTCACGAGCTTCACGGTGACGTCGTCGGCCTCCTTGTCGCCCAGCCACATGCTGTCCGTCGGGTGTAACAACGCGACCTGTGCCGCCGGCCGGCCGACGGCGAGGAGATAGCTCGCGCGATTGACATACCACGCTGTCGCCGCCGAGGGATTGAGCAGCAGGTCAGCGTCGGCGGCATACGGGTTGGTCATCCCACGGATCTGCAGGAAATTAATTCCGCGCACGAGTTGGTGATCGATGACGAACTTCCCCGCCTGGTGCAGCGCGCCGCCCTGCTCGGTCCACGCCTGCGGCCGGCCATACACGTGCGCGGTCGAGGCGGCGAGTTTCGGAAAGTCGGCGACGATGCCCGGACCGGTCTGGTTGAGGTTGTCGACGCCGGGGACGCCCACGTAGCGCATCGCGCGGAAGAACGAGCCCTCGTTGCGAATCAAATCCTCGCCGCGGTTCAGGTCGATCATCAGCTCCTCGTGGTTGAGGTGGACCATGAAATCCATGTGGCGCGCCTTGCACCATTCCTCCTGCGGCTTGAAGTAATTGTCGCGAAACATCCCGCTCCAGACGTCCCAGTAGTCGGCCTTCGCGCGCAACACGTCCGGCGTGAACTCGGGCGCGAAGAACTGCGCAAGATACGGCTGGAGGTCGTAGCCTTTGCGCTCCTTGAACACTTCGAGCAATTTCGGCGTCCACGGCATGAACCCCGTGTAGTCCGGCTCGTCGCCACGGAACCCGAGGATGGTTTTGCCGAATTCGTCGCCGACGAGTTTCGCGTAGGTCTCGTGGATGAGCTTCAGATAAGTGCGGGTTGCCTCCGGATTGAGATAGTCGATCAGCGAGTAGAGGCTGTCCTTGTCCGCCGTGCCGTCCGCGCGATTGGTGTAGCGCGTCGGCGAACTGCGGAAAACATGCCGCACGAAGACGACCTCCGACATCCCGGGATTGGGCGCCGTCCATTTGAACTGGCCGTCCGTCGGGATCGGCAGCGACTTGGTCAGACCCGCCCCGCGGGTCTGCGCGAGGATCCCGACGGTGTCGGGCGGAACCGGAATGGTCAGCGTCTGGCCGGCAGCGACCGAGTAGCGCGCGTCGGCGACGAGCGCCTGCATGCCGAGCTCGGGATAGTCCTTGCTGATCAGCCCACCCGCCATGCCGTCGGGATAACCCGCATCGTTCTCGATCCACACTTTCATGCCGCGCTTCTTGCATTCCTCGACCGTGAATTTCACGAGGTCGAGATACTCCGGCGAAAAGTATTTCGGCTGCAACCCGCGCGAATTATTGATCATGATGATGTAGGCGCCGTTCGCCTGCATGTGCTCGATGTCGCCGAGGATGCGCTCCTTCGTCACGAGGCCGCCCCAGATCGCCCAGTTGATCGTGCCGTATTCGCGCGGCGGCGCAGGAAAAGCGGCCGCAGCCTGCGCCACGGTCGGCACCGTGATTTCCTGCCACGGCTGCGCGGCGGGCAGCACGCACGGGAGGGCCAATGACAACAGCAACCAACGCGATGGGGTTTTCATCAGAATGATTCCTGGGGCGGACGTGAGCACGCTTCGATAGCAAAACGCACCAACGACGGCAACGTTGTCGGCGAATGCAAATTTCTCGGAATTTCAGCCGGGACCGTCCGGCAGTCAGTAGCGACTCATGACGCCGTAGAAAATAAACCACAGCAGTCCGCAGAGAAGTGCGGCGCCGGTCAGGGCGAGCCGGAGGATGACCAGCGTGTCCGAGCCGTCCAGCAGCCGGAACGCCGCCAGGATAATGGCCGCGCTGCCGGTCCCCGCGAGGAGCAGATAGTCCCGGGTCCGGCGGCTCACGGCCGGCAACTCCCGCGGTGGCGCCGGCTTCGCCCCGTGCAGGCGCAACTCGTGCAACAGTTCCGCCGGGGTCGGCATCCGGTCCGCGGCGCCCGCATCCGGTGCCGGCGCCTTGGGCTTGGAGGGCCGGGAGGAATTTCCCATCGGCGATTTTTATTTTGGGCCGGACCCGGCGGCAACGATCACGCGTCGGGACCCCGCACCCGCGTCACGGCGCGGCGTTCGCGCTCACGTATTTCGCGTCGGCGGTCGGAACGGCCCGGCCCTTGTCCGAAAGCAACGCGAGGAACGGGCTCCCGGGAAACGCCTTCAAGCCGGAGACGATGCTCCCGGCCACGACGTCGGCGCCGGGCACGTAGGTGTGGTTGTGGTCGCTGTAGAGTTTGTCGACGGCCTCACGACCCATCGCCTCGTATTTGTCGGCGCAGAGATTCGTGAGGTCGAGGACGGGCAGGTGCAGCTTCGCGCCGAGATCCTTGGTCCACTGCGTGTATCGGCCGTCGCCGGTGCCGCGCTCGATGCGGTCCTGTTTCGCGTCGTAGTCGGCCGGCAGCGGGCCGGTCGGCGTGGCGTCGCTGAATTTCACCTTCGGGTTCGTCCAGATGTTGCGCGTGGTCACGGTCAGGAAACAAACGTGCGCGCCCTTCTCGCGCGCCTGCGTCGCCATCGTCGACATATACCAGCCGTAGGTGTGGAACGCCTTGGTGGACCCATCGGGTTGCTTCACTTCGACCACTTCGTCGCCAATCCCGGGAAACGAGCCGCGCCCCCGGGGGGGCGGCGTGCCGTCGTTGATGCCGAAGACAATCAGCACGAAGTCGCCGGGCTTGATCCGCGGTTCGACCTTGGGCCAGTCGCCGGGGTTGTTGAAGTAAGACTGGCTCGACGTGCCCGCATGGGCGACATTCGCCACCGCGGCCTTCGCCGGGTCGAAATAGTCGGCGAGCGGCGTGCCCCAACCGGCGCATTGCTGACCGTTCTTGCCCTTGGCCGTGTTGTGGGCGGTCGAGTCGCCGCATACGAAAATCGTGGGTGTGGTCCCGGGTTCGGCGGCGGCCAGCCGGCCCAGGCCGGGGAGCACGGTGCAACCAATCAGGAACGTGACCAGAACAGACGGGCGGAATCGTTTCGGAATCATGGGGAAATTCGGACGGGCGGGCGCAACCGGGGCCTGACGCATGCCGGCGCCCGGGCGTTGCACGCCGACATTCGACGGGCAGCGAACGAAGGTCAAACCCCGGAACCGGCCCGGCGGGAGTCACGATTATGGGTTTGATGTGCCGTGAGGGACTTGACGAAGATTCCCCATGTTTCCCAGCACCCCCTCCCTGCTCTTGCTGGCCGAAGCGGGAGGAGACCCAGGCTGGTGGAGTCCGCTGATGCCGGTCCTGGGTGGGAGCGCGATCTGCCTGCTCGGCTGGCAGCTCTGGCGGGCGCAACGCCACTACGCCCTCGAACTCGCGGAACAGTCCCGCCACGTGGCCGAGGCCCGCGAGCAGACGACCCAGGCCCTGCAGGAACGCGAGGCGTTCATCCGGGAAAGCCAGGCGAAGAGCGAAATGCTCGCGACGCTGAGCCGCGAAATCCGCTCCCACCTCAACGGCATCATGGGGTCCGCCGACCTCATGCTCGACCATTCGCTCAAGCCCGCGCAACGCGAGCACCTCATCACCCTGCGCTCCTCCGCGGAGTCGCTGCACCAGTCGCTCAACGATGTCCTGGACTATTCCAACATCGAGACCGGCCAGATCGAGATTGCCAGCACGCCGTTCGATTTGCGCCAGCCGCTGATCGAGGTCGTGGAGCATTTCTCGCCGCAGGCGCTGCTGAAGGGGCTGGAACTCGTGCTCATCATCGCGCCGGACGTGCCGCTGAACCTGTCCGGTGACGCGGCGCGGCTCCGCCAGGTCCTGCTCAACCTGATGTCGAACGCGGTTCGCTTCACCGCCACCGGTCGCGTCGTGCTGCACGTCGAGTTGTCGGCCGGATCCGCTTCCCCCTCGAAGCAGGGGGCGACCTGGATCCATTTCACCGTGCGTGACACCGGCGCCGGGATTCCCGAGGACATGCAGGCGACGATCTTCGACCGGTTTCCCTCGTCCGACTCGACCTCGCCCCGGAAGTTCGGCGGCTCGGGCCTCGAACTCGCCATCAGCAAGCGGCTGGTCGAGTTGATGGGCGGCACCATCGGCGCCCGCAGCCTGCCGGAGAGCGGCTCGGAATTCTGGGCGGTCCTGCCGCTGCCCGCGGAAAAAATTCAGCTGCCGACGGCCGCACCGCAGGTCGACGACCTCCATGTGGTGGTCCTCGACGATCTGTCGGCCTCGCGCGTCGCCGTGTCCGCCCTCCTCGCCCGGCTCGGGATCGACCAGGACGCCACCGACACCGTGGCCAAAGCCGCCGAGCTCCTCCGCGACGCCCAGGAAACCGGCGCCCGGGAACTCGTGCTCCTGCTCGACGAATCCGTCGTCCCGGACAGCGCGGCCGGGCTCATGCGGATGCTGGGCGCGGATTCCGCGCTCCGCCCGACCCGGGTCGTGTTGATGGCGCGCGACCCCGCGGCGGTCGCGGCGGCGGAGTTCGAATTCCCCGTCGCGGCCGTGCTGCGGAAACCCCTGCTGCGCGCCGAAAACCTCCTCGAGGTGCTGCGCCCCGCGGCGGCTGCCGGCGCCCTCAAACCCGCGGACTCGCGCGCGCCGTTCGAGGCCGGCGGCGGGGTCCGCCCCACGCTCCGCGAGGGCCCGCTGGTGCTCGTCGTCGACGACGACGAAATCAGCCGGTCGGTCACGGCGCAGCTGCTGGCGCGCCTCGGTTGCGCCGTGGACCAGGTGGTCAGCGGACCCGAGGCGATCGACCGCGCGCAGCGCTCGATCTATCACCTCATTCTCATGGATTGCCAGATGCCGGACATGGATGGCTTCCAGACGACCGAGCAGATTCGGACGCTCGCGGGCAACAAGGCGCCACCCATCGTCGCCCTCACGGCCAATACCTCGATGCGGGATCGCGAGCGATGCTTTGCCGCCGGCATGTGCGATTTCGTGGGCAAGCCCGCGCGCAAGACGGAACTCGCCGCCATCCTGAAGCGCTGGGTCCGCTCGGAAGCGATCGCGGCGAAGTGACGACAATCAGGACCCGGACGATCAAATAAACGCCGCTGGCCTCACGGCACCAGCGGACGCGAGACGGAAGGCGGCAGCGGGTAGGCATCGATCTCGGCCGCGTGCGCCTCGCAGAATTCCCGCCCGCGGTCGGAAAGGAATACCATCCCCGTCTGGGGGCTGACCCCGACCAGACCATTCACCTCGTGGAGCCCCGCGACCGCCGCCTCGAAGTCCGCGGAATCCGGGGAATCGGGCGGGACCCGGAAAGCCCATCGCTGCGCCGGCCGGTCCGGCGAAACTTTCTGATGCGCCCAGAGCGTCTTCAGGATTTTTTTCGCCCGTTCCGGCAGCGCACCGAATTTCATCGGCACGAACGCGGCAAGATTCGACGGCAGGGCGTCGATCTCGGCCGCATGCGCCCGGCAAAACGCGTCGCCCGCGTCGGTCAGAAAAACCGTGTCGCTGCCGGCATGAACGCCCACGAGACCCGCGGCATGGAGCAGTTCGACGGCCGCGGCAAACTCCGCGATCGCGGCGTCCGGCGCTTTCGGCCCGAGCTTGAAACTCCAACCCGACGGCGGCGCCTCCGGGGCGATCTCCCGGTGCGCCCAGAGAGTCTTGAGGATGTTTTTCTGTCGCTCGGACAATCCGTCAAACCCCGCGACCGCCCGGGCAACGCCGGCCGGCCGGGGCGGTTGGGCCGGCGCCGCGACAATCATTTCCGCGGACGCGGGCGCCGCCGGCTCGGGCGAACGGGTAGCGGCGCCGGGATCGACGCTTTCGCGGGCGACCGCCACCGCGGGAACCACGCGCCTGTCGCTGCCATGGGCCTTCACTTCGTAAATCGTCACGCCCACGGCCGCGGCGCCCGCCGCGACCCCGGCAACAATTTTCCACAGCGTGAAAGTCGCCGCCGAAACCACCCCGGCCTGACCCGTCGCCTGCGCGACAATCCGGGCGATGATGCCCGCCGGCGCGCCGATGCCCGACTGCGCGGAAAACACCGTCGCGAGCGCAGCGGAGGTCGACGCGACGCCCCGGTGCTCGAGCAGGCCGCGCAACTTTTCGAGGGCGCGATCGACGCGCATCCGCGCGGCGTCCGCGCTGAGGGCGAACCTCGCCCCGACGGCGGCCAGCGGCTGGTTCTCGAAATAACGCAGCAGCACCGCCTCGCGATCGGTATCGCTCAACTCGTCCATCGCCTCGTCGATGACCGGCCGGAGCTGGTTCCAATCGGGGTCCGCCGTCGCGTGAATTTCTTGCATGGTTTGGGCCTCCTGTTCGTGGGTTCGCCGCCGCCGCTCGCTCCGCACCGCCTGCGCCGCCGCGAAACGCGTGCTCGTGTAGAGCCAGCCCGTGAGCGCCGTCCGGCCCCGGAGTGTCGGGGCCTTGCGGGCGAGATCGGCGAAGACGCGCTGCGCGACGTCGTCCGCGAGGTGCGCGTCGCCACCGACCCGCCGGAGCGCGGCGAAGTAGACCAGGTTGACATGCCGCTGCACGAGCTCGGCGAACGCCTCCTGCGAGCGTTTCTCCACGTAGCGGCGCAACAGTTGGGCGTCGTCCATCATGGTGTCGTTCGCCACCGGCATGGCGCAGGTGCGTCTCGCGTTGGCTCGGAGAATTTCATGGCGTGCCCCCCGATCGCGTCCGTCGCTCCGCCTCGAGCCGGAGCCATCCCCGGGTGAGTGCCGCCAGCTTTTTCTGCAAGACAACCAACTGGCCTTGGGAAAGAAAAACCGCGGCTTGCCGCATCGCCTCCCGGTCGGCGACGGAGAGACTGTTCGAGTCGACGTCCCGGGTGTGGTAGGCCCGCACGTTCACCAGCGGCGCCTCGGCCCGCGCCTTCTCGGCGGGAGTCTTGGCGGCGCGAATGGCGGCGAAGTCGGTGCCCTCGCTCAGCGCGGCATCTACGTCGATGTATACGGCCTTGAAAACCTTCGCCAAGGCGACGGCCTGGGGCCCGTCTAGCGGAACCCCGGCCGCCGCCATCGCCGGCGCGTAATCGATTTCGATATTATCCAGCTCCAATTCGACGAAAACCATCTCCTGGATTTTTTGATAGACCGTCGGTTCAACCATCGCCTGAAGCTTCTGATCGACCTCTCTTTCCGCCTGATCGATCGCGGCCTTTTGCTCTTCCACCGTGCGACCCAAGGGCATGGTCCTCGTGGCGATCGCTCGCGCCACGCTTCGCTCAACGAGGAGTTGCTTCGCTCGTTCAAGTGTCTCGTCCGGCAGGTGCAGCGCCCTCAACGCCGGTTCGTAGGTGCGGTCGACGAACGCCGCTATCTGGTCGCGCTCCGTTGCGCCGCCGGCGCCGCACGCGGCCGGCAGCGCCAGCCCCAGGCTGGGGAGCAACGCGAACAGGATGCACGGGGCCGGGAATTTCATGCGAGGAACGACGCGCGAGCGACGGAGGCTTTCTTGCTCATTCGGCCATAGCAGCCGGCCGGTGCAAAAACGAACAGAGAATCGTCCGCGCCGCGATCGTTTCGAACCATCGCTTTTGACGTCGCGGTAGTTTTCCGGTGGGATGGCCCAACTCCCCATGCACCGCCACATCGCCTTTCTCCGCGGCATCAATCTCGGCAACCGCCGGCTCAAGATGGACGACCTGCGCGCGCTGTTCACGGCGATGAAGTTCGCCAACGTCGAGACGTTCATCGCCAGCGGCAACGTGATCTTCGACAGCAAGACTCGCGACGACGCCAGGCTGGCGGACGCGATCGAATGTCGCCTCGAAAAGTCGCTGGGCTATGACGTGGACACCTTCGTCCGCACCCGCGCGGAGGTCGCAGCGGTGGCGGCGTTCCGGCCGTTTCCAAAAAAGGACATGGAGGCTCCCGGGAACCGGGTCTATTGCAGCTTCGTGCGCGAACCGCTGAGCGCGGCGCAGGCCAGCGGGCTGGTCGCCTGCCGGACCGGGGTGGACGAGTTTTGCGTCGAGGGTCGCGAGTTCTACTGGCTGTGCCGGATCCCTTCCGCCGATTCGAAAGTGTGGACCTCGCCGCAGATGCGCGCGCTCAAGCTGCCCTCGTCGTCCGCGCGCAACCTCACCACGATCCGCAAGCTCGCCGCGCTCTACCCGGCAGTCGAAGCGTGACGCTGTGCAGCAACCGGTCGGCGTCGCGTCGTTTCGGTCCGGCGGCACCGGCGTTCTAAAAATTCCGCCCGCCAAGGTCCTTGACCGGTCAAAACAGCGCGCGGACAGGATTCATCAGCGGGCCGTTGGGCATTTTCGATCCGGCTGTCAGCGGTTGGGCGAGTTCCACTACCGCGCGTCCGAAAAGAAGACGGCGTTGTTCGGCCGAAAGGCCGGGTTCGAGCATCGCCGTCCGATAGTCGTGATAGACCGCCTCCTCGCGTCCGATCTTGTCGAAGGCCCGGTCGGAGGCGTCGATCCGGCGCAGGAGAATCCGGGGGTCCATCGGCTGGCTTGTTTCGGGGTCGATCTGGGTGTGGGCAAACACCGTCAGGTCGTGACTGATCGATTTCAGATCCGCGGCAAGGGCTTCGTAACGCTCGGCGTTTTCCAGGCGGAACGACCCGTCGTCCCGGAAAACGATATCGGAGCGACGGGACCCGCTCTGGAGGAGCTTTGCGAACGCGGCTCGCTGGCTTTTCGCGTGTTCCTGCTCGAGGGCCTGTCGCTCACGGAGATAGACCTCGATTCTTTCCTTCAGGCCGGCGGGCAACGCGGGCGGCAGCGCGGGGAGCGGCGGCGGCGGCAGCGCGGCCAGGCCTTGGCGGATTTCCTCGGCCAGTTTCTCGAGCGCGACGAGACGCGGCCACTGTCGCTCCGTCAGCTCGCGCAGCGCCTTGGTGCGTCTGGCGTCGGAGGACTTGTCCAGGTCGACGATCGCGTCGCGCAATTCCCGTTTCAACGCGTCCTTGTCGCCGTTGTAGGATCCGATTTTTGTCCGGAGATCCGGCGACAGGCCGGGCGGCAGCGACAGCCTTGCCGTCTCGGGGGAAAAAAACACCACGAGAGGATCGTCGCCCCCACGCTGGCGAGGAGACGGCGTCACCAGCATTTTCTCCTGCTCGGTGAGGGCGATCTCGCGCAGCAGTCCGCGCTGTTCGACCCCCAGCCCGTTCTGGAAATACGCGGCGGCCCGGATCACCAGAAACTCGGTGGTCTCGGCGAGGGAAGGCCCCCTCGGCGGCACAAAGAGGCCGCCAGGAAGAGGGGAGCCGAGTTTCCATTCCCGCTCCGCATTCCAATCCGCGCCCCACCCGAAGAAGCCATCCACCGCGACCATCGCCTCACGGAGGCTTTCCGCTTCGTCCTCCAGCGCCGCGATGCGCGGCGTCTGCATTCGGGCAAATTCGCGCAACTGGCGTTCGCGCGCGGCCGGTTCGGCGGGCTGGACCGTCGCGAGTTCGTTCCAAAGCTCGTTCGCCAGCGCGTAGCGGTGTGCGCGATAGGCGGTGAGTCGCTGGGCGAGCGGTTCGTGCAGCCTTTTTTCGGAGATCCGGGTGCCAAGCGCCGCGTAGAACCATTCGTTGACGTGGTCGGCCAGATCCTCGGGCGCAGGGAACGTGATCTCGCGACCCTGGCGCCGGACCGTGACAAACTTCGTGACGCGGTCGCTGATCGGCGCACCGAAGACCGGCGTCGGGGTGGGAAAGAATGTCACGCGATCCGGGCCCGCGACCGGAGGCGGCGGGTTGAGTGAGGAATCCATCGGGTCCGCCATCTGGGCGGAGGCATGCCCCGCCGCCGCGGCAAACGCAGCGAGTGCGGCAACGCGCAGGGCGTGCTTGGCGACGAGCCTCATGATTTTCCCATTAGCAGCCGGCCGCGCCGTAAAGCGAACACGGAAATCGACACTGCGCCCGGTGATTGCCTGTTCGGTTATTGCTGCGGCCGGCTGCTGAAGGGCGTTCTGCCGCATTTTGTTCAACCCGCTACTTCGCTTCAACCGACTGTCGCCCATGAAATCGTATCTCCGCCCCACCCTCGCCGCGCTCGCACTCGGCCTCGCCTCCGTCCCCGCGACCCGCGCGGCCAGCGGCGATTCCGGCCAAATGACGGTCAGCGATATCCCCGGGCTTCGCGCCGCATTGCCGGCGACCAATCGCTCCGCCTTGCAGAGTCCCGAGGCCAAGGCCGCCCAACTGGACCAACTCACATCGCTCAGCGCCGACCAGAGCGCGAAGGCGACGGAAATATTCCGCATCGAGAATGCCGCGCTCGAAGGGCTCGATCTCGGCGATGGCAGCGCGGAGACCACGCAAACCTGGGTCACGACCCGGGAAACCTCGCGCAACGACATCCGCGCCCTGCTCACCCCGGCGCAACTGAGCGTCTATGAGCGCGCGCGGCAAAACCAGGGCGGCGGACTCCTGCATATGGCGCCGGAGGACGAAACCGCCCGGCTCGACCGGCTCGTCGGACTCAGCCCCGCCCAGCAGGCCGTCGCGTTACAAATTTTCCAGGAGGAGTTGGAGACCCTCCTCGACCTCCCGGCGGCGGACCGCCTCGTCAAAGGCGGAGAGGCCCGGCAGGCCGCGAAAGCCCAAACCCGCGCAATTCTCACGCCCGAGCAGCAGAAGAAATATGACCGGACGCCGCCGGGTGAGGGCGGCGGGATGCCCGGGAACCCGGAAAACATGGTGGCAAGCCTCGATCAAGTCGTCTCGCTCAGCGCGGCGCAAAAGGCGCAGGCCGGACAAATCTTCTGGAGCGAGATGGACGCCCAACTCGCAACGGCGACCCCGGATCGTCCGCTGAAAGGCTTCACCTGGCGGCAACCGCTCCGGGATCAGTTGCGCGCGATTCTCACGCCCGAGCAGCAGGTGAAATTCGACGCGGCGCCGCTCTACAGCGGCAAACGCCCGGGCGCGCGCAAAAGCGGTGGCTGACCCGCCGCCAGCGAGCCGGCCCTTCCGGTCCGTCGCGATTGACGATCTGCAACAAATGAATTCTGTCTCCGTCGTGAACCGCGTGGCACCCCTCGTCGCCGTTCTTGGCCTCGCCCTCGGCGGGTGCGCCTTGCGTTCCGCGAATCCGCCGCCGGGTCGGGCGACACTCGCCGGAAACGCGCGGGAATTCGACGGCTATGCCTCACGCCGCGCCGACGATCTCATCCGCATGGGAGCGACCAAGGACCGCAACGAGGCGGAAGCGCAGGCGCAGATCGACGCCGAACGCCGCTACGGCCCGCGGACGGGTGGAGACACCACCTCCTGGTCGTGGACCACGGCGACGCCGAAACAGGGCCTGACCCAGGCCGCGATCGACGACGCGCTCGCGAAAGCGGCGCGCGATGGCGCGAAGCGCTGACGCGGCCGCAGTTCGCTCCATTGCGAAGCGGCGCGCCGCCGCCGCGCGACAAACGGTTATTTTTCGCGGTTCCGCGGATGGAACTTGGCGTGGTGCGCGACGAGCCGGGCCGGTTCCACGGCGGTGTAGATTTGCGTCGTCGAGATGCTCGCGTGACCGAGCATCTCCTGAATCGCGCGCAGGTCGGCGCCGCCGGTGAGGAGATGCGTGGCGAAGGAGTGGCGCAGGCCGTGCGGCTTCACGTTCCGGACGATCCCCGCGCGTTGCGCGTATTTTTTCACGAGCATCCAGAGCATCACGCGCGAGAGCGCAGCCCCGCGGTTGTTGAGGAAAAGCTGGCTGCCGGTCCGCGGTTTCACGAGATGCGGCCGGCCCGAGGCGAGATAGGTTGCAACCGCGTCGCGGGCCCTGCCACCGACCGGCACGACGCGCTCCTTCGAACCCTTGCCGAACACCCGGATGAAACCGTTCGCGAGGTCGACCTGCTGCAGCGTCAGCGCCGCCAGCTCGGAGACGCGCAGACCGCTCGAGTAAAACAGCTCCAGCAACGCCCGGTCGCGCAGGGCGCGCGGGTCACCGCCCGTCGGCGCGGCCAGCAGCCGCGCCACCTCGTCGGCGGACAGCGTGCCGGGAAGGTTGCGGACCAGTTTCGGTCCGCTGAGCAGTTCCGTGAAATCGTCCTCACGAATCTTCTCGCGGACGAGGAAACGCGCCAGCATCCGCAGGGCCGTGAGCTTGCGCGCCAGGCTCGCGACGCGGTAACGCGCGCAACTGAGCGAGTGCACCCACGCCCCGGCCTGCGCCCGCGTCACGCTCCGCCAGTCGGCGGCGCCGTGACGCGCGAGATACTTCGCCGCCTGGTCGAGATCGCGGGTGTAGGCGGCGATCGTGTTTTTCGCCAGGCCGCGTTCGAGGCTGATGAAACCGAGGAACGCCTCGGTATCGGTCGCGAACGCTTCCGGCGCCTGACTGTGTTGAACCCGCATCGCGGAAAACAAAAGACGCCGCTGGGAGGGCGGCGTCCACTTTCAAATTCGGGCGGGGGCGCTCAATATTGCCGGCGGCGCGGCGGGGGCACGTAGTTGGGATTCGTCTCCTTCATCCGGAAGGTGATGCGCGCCTTTTCCAGGTCGTAAGGACTCATCTCCATTTTCACGGTGTCGCCCGCGGCAATCTTGATGAAATTCTTGCGGAGCTTGCCGGAGATATGGGCGAGGACGACGTGCCCGTTGGCGAGCTGCACCTTGAACATCGTGCCCGGCAGCACGGCGACGACCTTGCCCTCCACTTCAATCGAATTGCCGTCAGCCATGGTGGTCAGCGTGGACAGGGTTCGTCGCGGGAAGGGTCATATGTTCGGTCGTCAAAAGCACCTTGTAAGGCAGATTCGGGCCGCCTTAGTCAAGGTTTCCCGCGAACCGCCCGAACAAATGTCCGACCCGTCCGCCCCGCCGCCTCCCTGCCCGTTCGAGAAACGGTTCCCTTCCCAACTCGTGCGCGACGACGTGTTCTTCATGAGCCTCGCCTACAATCAGGCGGTCGACGCCTGGCGCGAGGACGAGGTGCCGGTCGGCGCGGTCATCGAATTCGGCGGCGAGGTGATCGCCGCCGCACACAACACCGTGGAACGCGCCAAGGACCCGACCGCCCACGCCGAGATCCTCGCGATCACCCAGGCCGCGGCAAAGCTCGGCGACTGGCGGCTCGACGGCGCGACCGTCTACGTCACCAAGGAGCCGTGCCCGATGTGTTCGGGGGCGATGCTGATGTCGCGCGTGAAACGCGTCTGCTACGCGGTGCCCGACCCGAAAATGGGCTGCCTCGGCGGCGCCACCAACCTCAACGATCTCCCGCGGGTCAATCATCACGTCGAACTGACCTCCGGCGGCGTGCTGGAGGACGAATGCCGGGAATTGTTGCGGACGTTTTTCAAGGTCAAGCGACTGGGCGAACCGTAGACGCCGCGCCCCCGCAACCGGTCTTTGCGCCCCGATTAAGTCGCACGCCAAAGTTGACGCATCCCGCGTCCGGTGCATTGGTTGTCACTCGTTTCCACGTTTCATTAAACCCGAAAACAAATCACTGCCATGGCTTACGAACTTCCGAAACTGCCTTACGCCGCCAACGCGCTCGAGCCGCACATCGATGCGAAGACGATGGAAATCCATCACGGCAAGCACCACCAAGCCTACATCACCAACGCCAACAATCTCCTCAAGGACCACGCCGCGCTCGCGGCGCTCGACGTCAACGCCCTCATCGCAGATCTGAGCAAGGTGCCCGACGCCATCCGCGGCGGCGTCCGCAACAATGCCGGCGGGCACAGCAATCACTCGTTTTTCTGGACGATTCTGGGCCCCGGCAAGGGCGGGCACCCCAAGGGCACGCTCGCGACGGCGATCTCGTCGACGTTCGGCGATTTCGACAAATTCAAGGCCGCCTTCGCGCAAGCCGGCGCCACGCGCTTCGGCTCCGGCTGGGCGTGGCTCGTCGTCGGTGCGGACAAGAAACTCGCGATCGGTTCGACCGCCAACCAGGACAGCCCGCTCATGGGCAAGGCCGTCGCCGGTCTCGAGGGCAAACCTGTCATCGGCCTCGATGTCTGGGAGCACGCCTACTATCTCAACTACCAGAACCGCCGCCCCGACTACATCGCGGCGTTTTGGAACGTCGTGAACTGGGACGCCGCCGAGGCCAACTACGCCGCCGCCGTCAAGTAAGCGGCGCGCTACAAAAGCAGTCCCTTTGCCGCTCCGGGCCGCTCCGCAAGGTGCGGCCTTGTTTTTGCCGGGCCCCGTGGTCGCCCCACCCTTACGGCGCCCAGACGCTCGCCTGGCTGACCGAGCCGAGATTGGTCGCGGAGATGCGATGACTCTGGCCGGACTCGGTGTCGAGGATCGCGAGCACGCTCGTGGATTGATCGCGGGCCGTGTAAACGAGGTGACGGCCATCCGGCAGCCAGCTCGGTTCGACGCCGTCGAACTTCGCGTCCGAGACCACCTCCGCCGAACCCTTCCGCAGGTCGTAAACCGCAATCTGGAATTTGCCCCCGGGCACGCGCACGGTGCAGGCGATTTTGTTCGGGTCGGCGCGGCTCCAATCCGGCTCGGTGGCCCAGCTGTAGCCTGTCGCGAGCCGCCGCGGGATCCCGCCGGTGGCCGGCATCACGAAGAGCTGCGGCCCGGCGTATTCCATCTCGAACACGATCTGGGAGCCGTCGGGAGAAAAACACGGCGACGACTTCGCCTTGTCGGACTTGGTGATCGCCCGCGGCGCCCTCCCGTCGGGGCCGCTGAGATAAATCTCCGAATTGCCGGAGCCGCTCAGCACCATCGCTACTCGCCGCCCGTCGGGACTGAAACGCGCCCCGCTGTTCGTCCCGCGGTAACTGGCGAAGGTGTCGCGGCGACGGGTCGCGAGATCCATGAGAAAAATATCCGCGGAGCCGGATTTGTAGAAGCTCGTGTAGATCAGTTTCGCGCCATCGGGCGACCAGCGGGGCTTGAGCGCATGGGCGTTGTCGTGCGTGATCTCCTGCGCCTCGCCGAAGAACAGATCGGAGGTGCCGACCTCGTCGGCCCGCCCATGCCCGAGGATGAATCCGAGGCGCGACGCAAAGAAGCCGCGGAGGCCGAGACCGTTGGTCTTGACCACGGCGAAGTCGGCGGCGCGCAGCAGGGCATTGCGCGCGTTCGTGCCAGGGACGATTTCCGAGGCGACCGGGGTCGCGCCCGCGCCTTTCCCCGTGATGTCGACGCGCACCGACGTGGCGCCCGCGGCCGAGAACCGGATGTCGTAGTCGAAGCCGGACGCAACGAGCTTGTAGCGGCCGTGGACGTTGAAGGCCTGGAGGGCGAGGGCCTGGAGTTCGGGTGACGACGCGCTGACGCGGACCGGCACGCGGTTTTTGTCCACATTGATCGTGACCTCACCGATGTCGCGGACGCGCTGGGCGAAGACCGGCGCAGCGACGAACAAGAGGAGGCCAAGGAGACGGATAAATTTTTGCATGGGCGGAAAAGTCGAATGAAGAAATCGCGGCAAAGAGGACATTTCTATTTGCCCGCGACCGCGGCATAACAACTCTTATTTGCTCACAATCCTGCATTCGCTCCCGTGACTTCCGACGAAATCAACACCCAGCTCAAAAAAGTGAAGTATCCCGGGTTCAGCCGGGACATCGTGTCGTTCGGACTCGTCCGCTCGGCGGGCTTCAGGGATGGCACCGTGAAGGTGTCGCTCGCCGTGACGACGAACGACCCGAAGATCCCGCTGCACCTGAAGACCGAGGTGGACAAATGCCTCCGGGCTCTGCCGGGCGTGAAGGACACCATCGTCGAAATCTCGGTGGCACCGATGAAGGCGCCCGCGGGCGGCGGCAATCCCGGCGGCACCGGCGCGGCGCCGAAGACGATCAAGCACGCCGTCGCCATCGCCTCGGGCAAGGGCGGCGTCGGCAAGAGCACGTTCTCCGTGAATCTCGCCTGTGCCCTCGCGCAGTTGTCCGAGGCACAGGGCCGGCCCGGGCGCGTCGGCTTGATGGACTGCGACATCTACGGGCCGAGCGTGCCGCTGATGATGGGCCTGCAAGGCCGCCCCGAAGTCGAGGGCGAAGGCGCCGAATCGATGCTCGTGCCGATGGTGCGGCACGGCGTGAAGGTGATGAGCATGGGCTTCCTCGTGGACGACAACACACCCGTGGTCTGGCGCGGCCCGATGATCATGAAGACCATCCAGCAGTTCGTCCAAAACGTGAAGTGGGGCGAGCTCGACGTGCTCCTCGTGGATTTGCCGCCGGGCACCGGCGACGCGCAGCTTTCGCTCGTGCAGACGCTGCCGCTCGACGGCGCGGTGATCGTGACGACGCCACAGCCGGCGGCGACAAATGTGGCGCGCAAGGGCGGCCTGATGTTTCAGAAGGTCAACGTGCCGCTGCTCGGCGTCGCCGAGAACATGAGTTTCTTCATCGATCCCGCCGGCAACAAGCACGAGCTCTTCGGCTCGGGCGGCGGCATCGTCACCGCGGAGCGACTGGGCACGACCCTGCTCGGCCAGGTGCCGCTGCTCCCGGAAATCCGCGCCGGCGGCGACAGCGGCACGCCGATCGTGGTCGGCGAGCCGCAGGGCGTGGCGGCGGATACGTTCCGTCAAATCGCGGAAACGTTGCTCGCGCAACTGAAGTCGGCCGCAAAACCGCGCGTGTAACGATTTGGAAAAATAGCGGGCATTGACAGCGGCGGAAACTCTCCCTCATTTTTGCCGCGCCGTTCCGCCGCATGATTTGCATGACTTCATCTGCCCAAGAACCCGCCACTTCCCGCGAATTCGTCAAACAATCCAGTCTCTACCAAGAGTTTTTGGCCGAGCGGGAGGAGATTCTGAAGCACAAGTGGCTTGAATCGGAGCGGCTTGGCTACGACATCGGTTTTGAGCGCGCGTTGCTTGACTGGATTCGCAAGCACCGCGAGAGCTGGCGGGCGGCGCGACGGCAGCAACAGGGTCAGGGAGCCGGTTCGTCGGCCACGCCGTTTGCCACGACGATCGGCGAAAAAAAGAACGGTTGAGCGGCGGGGACGCGCGAAAAGCGCGTAAAAAAAGCCGGGCTCGAAAGCCCGGCGGGAAAATGCGGCGGCGCCGACGGCGCGGACCGGGAACTTACTTGATCTCCTTGTGGAGCGTGTGGCGCTTGAGCCACGGGTTGTATTTCTTTTTCTCGATGCGCTCGGTGACGGTCTTCTTGTTGCGGCGCGTGAGGTAACGCGAGGCGGGTTTGCCCTCTTTTTTGGCTTCGGTGCACTCTAGCGTGACGACTTCGTTCATGGTTTTAAATGGTTGAGGGGTCAGAGCAAAGGATGCGTTCCCCGGGGTGCAATCCCAAAGTGGCAGCGCGGCGCCCGACTGCCATCGCGGGCCGCCGGGGTGCCCCGCCCGTCGATGGGCCCGGCAACACCGCTAGCGGCGCTTTTCCGTCAGTGGCAGCATCACCCCGCGCCGGAAAAGCGACACCTGGCCCGTGCTGGATGAAACGACGATCGAAATGCAGTTCGCCACGACACTGATCGCCGCCGCCGCCGCGTGCCGGCTGCCGAGCCCGCCGGGAAGCGTGTGGTTGCTGTCGGTCGCCTGGATGAGACTGCCCGCGGACTCCACCACGCCGTCACCGCGAATGATGAACGCCCCGTCGATCGACGAAAACTCCTTCACGGTCTCGTCCATGAACGGATTCAGGATGTTCCGGTCCTCTTCCTTGTAGCCGAAGAACGGATTGAGCACGAGCGGCTTGGTCAGCGTCGCGACCTTCTCGTTGTCGCCGACGACAAACAGCGACCCGACCGGCCGGCCCTCGCGCCCCTCGACCGCGAGCTCGGTCGCCACCGCGATCACGCGCTCGAGCACCTCGGGCTTCACGTCGAGCGGCAGCAGGTCGGCCGTCTGGCCGGTGAGCAGCGTCTGGAATTCGCGCTCGATGTCGACGACCACCAGCGTGTCGAACTGGTTGCTGCCGGTCATCCCGCCGACGCAGCAGATGCGATCGGTAAACGCGATCACGCCGCGGGTCAGGGCGACGAGGATCGCGCTGCGCAACTGCGCCATCCGCTGGCTCGAGAAGGAGCGGACCTGGATCGTCTCGGTAAAATCCTTTTTGTCGTCGGTGGGTTCGATCGGGTTGCGGGTGACGAGGATGGTCTTGAGCCTCGACTCGAAGGCCCCGCGCTCGATGCCGCCGATGAACGTGTCGCCAAACACCATCACGGCGCCGCAACCGGCGCCCGCCGCGACGCGTTCGGCCTCACGCAGCATCAGGCGATTGATCCGGTTCTGCTGCGCCTGCACCGGCCGGATGCCGCCGAAGCCCCCCACGAGGCGCTCGTAGAGCGTGTCGAGGTCGGAGGCGTTGACGAGGCTGTCGACCAGCACCTGCTCCTTCACCTGGCGCGCGATCGAGGCGAGCACCTGCAGGTAGTCGCGCGCCTTTTCACCGGCGATGAGCATCACGATGAGGTGCACGCGTTCGTCGGCCAGCGCCCCGTCGTGGCGAATGCCGATCCGGCTGCGACCGATCGCGAGAATGTAGCGCCGGCTCATTTTCACCCGCACGTGCGGCAGCGCGACCCCGAGCCCGAGGTAGGTCGTCATGGTGCTCTCGCGCGCGAGCAGGCCCTTGAGCAGGGCCTCGGGCTTCAGGTCGGGAAAACTCTCGACCGACACCGCGATCAACTCCTGCAGGGCTCCCTCGAGATCATGGCTGCGCAGGTCGAGGACGCGGCCGCGGGCGATGATTTTGTCGAGCCGCATGGTCGCTGGTTCAGGCTGGATCCCTCGCTCCGCTCAGGACGACGCCGCGCGTTACTTCTCCCACTCGAGCGCGCCCTTCTTGATTTCATAGACGAGTCCGAGCACCAGCACCCCGATAAAAAACAGGATCGGCCCGAGGATCTCGATTTTCTCGTGCAGGAATTCGCGGTAGATAAACGTCCACGGCACCAGGATCACGACCTCGAGATCGAAGAGCATGAACAGCAGCGCCGTCAGGTAAAACTTCACCGAGAACCGCGTGTGGACGAGACCGTCGGCGGGCACGCCGCATTCGTAAGCCGAATCCTTGAGCTTCGTGTGCCTCGCCCGCTGGCCGAACAGATGGCTCGCGCCGATGATCCCGCCGGTGATGCCGGCGGCGAGCAGGGCCTGAATCAAGAACGGAAGGTAGGCGGCGGCGGTCATGATGGATTGGCGGACCAGAATTGGGCGCAGGCGGACAGTGGAGACAAGAGGGAATTTGCGCCACCCCGCGCGCCGCCGGCGCCGGCCCGGCTAGTCCACCTGGATGATCTTCGCCTGCTTCGTGTGCGTTGAGCCGACGCCCAGCGTCTCGGCAAATTCCAGCGTGCGGATGTCCTCGTCGATCGGCTCGAAGCCGCCTTTCTTGCGCAGGGCGTTGATCCGGTCGCGGGCCAGCGCATCGAGCATCACCGGATCGTTGCTCAACCACAACACCGGCTCCGAGGAGGTATAGAGCGAGTTGAAAAACGGTCCGCCGATGAACTGGAAATGCTCGAGGCTGGCGATGGTGCACACCCACGTCTGCCGGAGCTCGGGGATCGCGCTCATCTCGGCGACGGCCGCCGGCGCGTTGGCCGGCGAGCGGAAGAAGCGCGCGGTGTTCGAGGCGTTCCAAAGCGTCGCGTTCACGAGCGCGCCGTTGACGCCCAGGGTGGGATGATCGGTGTAAACGGGCAGGTTGATCCAAAAATCCGCGTCGAGGAAGAGCGGGGTCGCAAGGAAGCTCTTGCGATCCTCGTCCTTCGACGAGTTGTCCGACACGCCTTTCACCCCGCCGTTTTCCGGCGTTCGCTGCTCGGCGAAAATCGGGTCGAAGCGCTGCGGCAGCGGCGAGTCGTAGAACCACACCGGGTCGTAATAACGGTTGGATTCGAGCACGTAGACCGGATGGCCGTTGAACGGCGTCTGGCCCGAGACGAGCGAGGGCAGGTAGCCGGTCATCCGAAGCCGGAGCGCGTTGAGCCCGACGAGGAAAATATTTTTGCTGTCGAAACCGCGGCGCTCCAGCGCGGCGATGACCGCCTTCACGAGCGGCACGGGGGTCGCCATGCCCGGCCCGGAGTCGGCGTAGATCTTGAGCCCGACCTTTTTCTTCGCACCGGGCACGAGTTTCCGCCCGGTGGCCGCCTCGAACTTCCCGATCAGCGTTTCCACCTCGGTGTCGTAACCCGCCTCGGTGAAATCCGGCAGCCGCGCCTGCCACACGGGATCCTGCGGCGCCGCCGGCTTCGGCGCGACTGGCGCCGGTTGGGCCCGGAGGGAAATGGTGGCGGCCGCAAGGGCCGTGGCCAGCAGCGGAATGATGGGGAAGCGCATCGGTTGTTTGTCGCCTGATCAGGGGGGAAGTTTCGTCGGAAGCCGCGAAACTTGACAGCCGGGTGCTTGGGTTGAAAGTGCATTCTTCGCCGCCCGCGCCGCGTCAGTCCCCGGGGAGGGGCGCGTCCCGCCTCCGCCCACGTTTCATGCCCGTCATCAAGCCCACCTGCGTTCGCGACCTCAAGTTGCGGGTCAATCTCGCCGATGTCGTCTCACGCATGGTCACGCTCCGGAAGGCCGGCGGGGCGCGACTGAAGGGCCTGTGCCCGTTTCACAACGAGAAAACGCCGTCCTTCAACGTCGACCCCGACAAGGGCTTCTACAAATGCTTCGGTTGCGGCAAGGCGGGCGACGCGATCACGTTCGTCCGCGAGACCGAGCAGCTCAATTTCACCGAGGCCGTCGAGGCGCTCGGCAAGCGCTTCGGCATCGTCATCGAATACGAGGAGGGTTCCGGTGGCCCGAGCAGCGCCGACCGCACGCTGCGCCAGGAGGTCTTCGACCTGCACGACGCGGCCGCGGAGCATTTTTACCAGGCATTCAAGGCCAAGGACGCGACCGGGGAATATTTCCGGAAATACTGGACGGAGAAACGCCGGTTCACCCCCGAACTCGCCGACGAGTTCAAGATCGGCGCGGTCGATGCCCAGGGCAGCGGGCTCGGCGCCGCGCTCCTGCGGCGGAAATTCTCCGAGGAAGCGCTCCGCCGCTGCGGGCTGTTTTTCATCTATGACGACGCGGCGATCACGCTGCACGCGTTGCGTTCCCGTTTTCGCGGCCGGCTGATGATCCCCATCCGCGACCATCAGGGCCGCGTGTGCGCGTTCACCGCGCGCCAGACCGAACTCACTCCGGACGACGATCCAGCGAAGGACGCGAAATACGTGAACTCTCCCGAGACCCCCGTCTTCACGAAGGGCAATCTCCTGTTCAACCTCGACCGCGCGCGCTCGAACGTCGGCGAAGGCAGGCCGTTCGTGATGGTCGAGGGCCAGCTCGACGCACTGCGCTGCTGGTCGGTCGGGCTCAAGACCGCGATCGCGCCGCAAGGCACCTCGATCACCGAGAGCCAGCTCGTCCTGCTGCGGCGGTATCACACCCAGGTCGAGTGTTTCTTCGACAGCGACAGCGCGGGCCAGAAGGCGGCGCTGCGATTCCTGCCGATGGCCCTGAAGGCCGGGCTGGAGATCCGGTTCCTCACCCTCGCGGGCGCGGAAAAGATCGACCCGGATCTGTTGTTTCTCGAACGCGGCCTCGCCGCCTACGACGAGGTGCGGCGCGCGGCGCAGAGCGCGATGGCGTTCGCGTGTCGCGCCGCCCTGCCCGAGCCGGCTGGCGCCTCGCCCGAGTTGAAGACGCGCGCGGCGCAGACCGTCTACGAGATCATCGCGGCGGCGGAAAGCGAAGTGGCGCGCGCCGGGTTCATCGCCGAGGCCGCATCGCACCTGCGCCTGCCGGTCGCGGCGGCGCAGAAGGATTTTCAGACGTATCTTGCCCGCCTCAGCCGGCAAGCCGCCGCCCGCCCCGAGATCGCCCCGGTCGCTCCGCCAACCACGAGTTCAGCGCACACCCCCGAGCACCATCTGCTCCTGCTCTGCCTCCACTTCGAACCGCTGGGCAAGCCGCTCGGCGCCACGCTGCCGCACGACTGGATCGACGTCGGGCACGCCGCCGGGGTGCTGCTCAATCGTTTCCTCGGCGAATTCGAGCATGATTCGTGGCCGGGCCGCGATCATCTCGACACGCTGCTCGAGACACCCGAGGAACGCGCCCTCGTCGCCACCCTGCTCTTCGAGACACCGGTGATCGACGATCCCGCGAAAGTCGCCGTCGAAGGCCTGCGCCAGCTCCGCGCTCGCTCGCTCGAACCCCGGCTGCGGCAAATAGAACTTGCTTTGGCCAACCCCCATGCGGACAGTGAATCTGACCCAATTTCACTCTTGAAAGAACGCTCCGAAATCCATCGCCAGCTCCGCCTGCCCATCACGCTCACCATAAATCTTTGAGTCATTTTGGCGCTTTACGCGAAATTGGCCCCCTTTTTCGCGTATATATAGAGACCCAATTCATTTTTATTCCATGTCGCGCAAAGCCAAGTCGTCCGAACCCTCCGAGTCCGCCCAATCCGAAGCCGTCGAGGCCGTCCTCGCCAAAACCCCACCCGTCGCCGCCGAAGGCGCCGCCCCAGGCGCGGACATCCCGCCGGGCGGGATCAACGACAAGATCCGCCACCTCATCCGCCTCTCGAAGGAGCAGGGTTACCTGACGTTCGACGACATCAACGAGGCGCTGCCCGAGTCGGTCGAGAACCAGGAGGAAATCGACAACGTCCTCTCGATTTTGCAGAACCTCGAGATCGAGATCCTCGAGCCCGACCAGGTCGAGGACTACAAGGCCCGGCAGGAGGAGGCCGAGGAGGAGGAGAGCCGCACGTCGCAAAACGACATCCTCGACGACCCCGTCCGGATGTATCTCAAGCAGATGGGCCAGGTCCCGCTGCTCACGCGCGAGCAGGAGGTCGAGATTTCGAAGCGCATCGAGAATGCCGAGCTCAAGGCCCAGGAGGCGCTCTTCCACGCGTCGGCTGTCGGGGCCTACATCGGCACGCTCGGCGCCAAGCTCCTCAACCGCGAGGAGCGCTTCGACCGCATCGTCATCGACAAGAAGATCGACTCGCGCGAGGCCTACTTCAAGGGCCTGCCGAAGCTCGTCGAGAACACGCAGAAAGCCGAGGCCAGCACCGCGGAGGGCTGGGACGAGGCGCTCAAGGCGAAGACCGACGCCGAGCGCAAGAAAGTGATGTCGAAATTCCGGAAGCGCGAAAACGTGCTGCGCGGTTTCTTCCACAAGTTCTATTTCAAGCTGAAGGTCTACGAGGAATACCTCGAGAACCTCCGCCCCACCCTCGAGGAAATCGAGTCACTTCACCGTCAACTCGAGCGCTCCAAGCATCCAAAGACCAAGAAGGACGCCACGATCGACGTCCGCGCCGTCAACAACCGGCTCAAGCAGATCGAGGCCCAGCAGCGCATCGCGCCGGCCGATCTGCTCAAGGTCGTCGCGCAGACCTTCGTCCATGTCCGCGAGGCGCACCAGGCCAAGACCGAGATGGTCGAGGCCAATCTCCGCCTCGTCATTTCCATCGCGAAAAAATACACGAACCGCGGCCTCTCGTTTCTCGACCTGATCCAGGAGGGCAACATGGGCCTGATGAAGGCCGTCGAGAAATTCGAATACCGCCGCGGCTACAAGTTCTCCACCTACGCCACCTGGTGGATCCGCCAGGCCATCACCCGCTCGATCGCCGACCAGGCGCGCACCATCCGCATCCCGGTGCACATGATCGAGACCCTGAACAAGGTCATGCAGGTGCAGAAGCAGCTCCTGCAGGAATACGGCCACGAGCCGACGCCCGACGAGGTCGCCGACGAGATGAACCTCGATGTCGCCCGCGTGCAGCAGATCATGAAGATGGCACAGCAGCCCATCTCGCTGCAGTCGCCCGTCGGCGATGGCGACGACACCAGCTTCGGCGATTTCATCGAGGACAAGTCCGCCGAGAATCCCTACGACATGACGGCCTACTCGCTGCTCCGCGAGAAGATCATCGACGTCCTCGACACGCTCACCGAACGCGAGCGCCGCGTGCTCTCGCTGCGGTTCGGGCTCGTCGACGGCTACAGCCGCACGCTCGAGGAGGTCGGCAAGCAATTCAAGGTCACGCGCGAACGCATCCGCCAGATCGAAGCGAAGGCGCTCCGGAAAATGCGTCACCCGACGCGCATCCGCCAGCTTCACGGCTTCTTCGACGCCGAGCAGATCGACAACGCGCAGAACCTGCTCAAGGTCGCCGCGACGACGCGTGCGCCCGGTTCGCCGATGCCCGCGGGCCCGCTCGGCGCCGGCAGCCTGCCCGGCGGCCTCGGGTTCCCGCTGCCAAAGCTCTGAACCAAGGCTGGAGGCGCGAGGCTTCCCATCGCGTTCGGGCATGACTTTCACCGCCAAACTGCTCGCGCCGCTGGCGGTGATTCTGTTTTTTGCCGGGTGCGGCCACGTCGCGCCGGCGGGGGAAGCCGCGGGATCGAAACCGACGCAATTGACGCCGCTCCAACCCAGCCCCAACCGGCTCGTCGGTCGCATCCTCGCCGTTGACGCCGCCCACGGGCTGGCATTCGTCGACCTTGCCGTCGCACCGCCCGCCGCAGCCCTCGCCGACGGCGCCCCGTTGGTTGCCCGGACCGACGACCTTCGCGAGACCGCCCGCCTGCGGGCGTCGCGCTACCTTCGCGGGCGCACCCTCGGGGCGAATATCGTTTCCGGCCAACCCGCGCCCGGCGACGAAGTTGTGTTCCATCAGCCCTGATGAAACCGCTTTCCCGCTTTACAGGCCGGACCGCCGGCCTACCGTGCACCTACTATGGCAACGCTAACCGCCTTTTTCGCCGGCATCATGGGCCTCGGCGCCCCCGAGTTGGTCGTTATCCTGATCATCCTGCTCGTGCTTTTCGGCGGCCAGAAACTTCCCGGGCTCGCCAAGGGCCTCGGCCAGTCGATCAAGGAATTCAAGAAGGCCGCGAAGGACGACGACGAGCCTGCCAAGCCGGCCGCGACCGAAAGCAAAAAATCGGAAGCCACGACGCACGGCACCAACTGATCCGGCGGCCATTTCCCCTCCTGCACGAAGCGCGCCCGGCCCGGCGCGCTTTTTTGTTTTGTCAGTCCGCCGCCGCTTCCATCGCCACGTCCGGTTGCTGGCGCAACCACGCCTTGAAATCGGCAATGTGCACCGGCGCGCCGAGCGCGAGAATTTCGTCGCCCGCCCGCAGCGTTTCGTGCGCGCTCGGGTTGAGGATGCGCACCCCGGCGCGATGGATCCCGGCGATTTGCACGCCGTGGTTTTGCGCCGGCGACAATTCCCCGAGCGTGCGGCCCGCCCCCCGGCTCCCCGCGGGCACGGTCAGCGCCTCCATCCGCACCTCTTCGAACAGCGAGTCCGCGACCGGCGCCCCGGACACGGCGCCGAGAAACGCCCGTCCCTCGCGCACCTGCGCCGTCGTGCCCATCAGCAACACCTTGTCCCGCGGATAAAGCACCGCCTCCGGCGGCGGGAGCGGAATCATGAATCCCTGCCGCTCGATCCCCACTACCGAGCAGCCAAAGCGCGCCCGCAGGTCGAGCGCCGCGATGCTCTTGCCCTGGCAGTCCGCCAGATCCGACAGCGTGCAGTCGATCATGTGCAGGTTCCAGTCGCCGTGCGGCCGGAGCCACGGCGCGGTGGTTGCGGTCATCCGGTTGTCGCCCACCTCGATCACGCTCATCAACTCCACCTCCATCTCGCTGTGCCAGTAGATGAGCTTGCGCCGCAGCACGCCGAGCGCGACCACGGCCACGACCCCGCTCAGCCGCAACAACCACCGGGCCGTGCCCTCGGCCGGCAGTATCGCCGACAGCCAGAAAAACAATCCCGCGCCCGCCACGACCTTGAGGCCCGTCTCCACGACCGGCCGCAGCCGCTTCGCGTGGGCCACGCCCTTCGTCGACATCTCGGCATAGAGCATCGCCATCGCGGACAGGTTGCGCCAGATCGCGACTAACGGCGCCAGCGTGACCAGCACGAGCAGGATCCAAAAAACCGCCTTCAGGGCGTTCGGCGGCATGAATTTCACGCCGCTCCATGCGGCCACAAGTTCGAAGAGCTGCTCCGAAAAAACCACCAATCCCGTCACGAACAGCATCCCCACGCTCACCTGCACGAGGCGCTTCCGGCTCAACTGCCAAAGCAGGCTGCGCGATTTCCGCAATTGCAGGCGCTCCAGCCAGCCATGATACGCGCGAACCCAGTCGGCCAGCCACCGCGGCAGCGCCGCGATCGCGGCGTCCGCGATCCGCTCGGACCGGCGGGTCAGCAGCGGCGCGAACAGCGTCGTGACCAGCGAGACGCCGACGGCCAACGGATAAAAACTCGCGGGCAGCACCGCGGCCCCGACCCCGAGCTGCGCGATGATGAACGAGAATTCGCCGATCGGCGTCACCGTCAGCCCGGTGCGCATCGCGTCCTTCAACGGCGTGCCCGTCAGGGTCAGCCCCGTCGTGACCGCCAGCGGCCGCGTAACGATCGTGAACGCCGCCACACCCACGATCAATCCGGCCTCGCCCCATAGCTCGCGCACGTCGATCTGCATGCCGATCGCGACGAAAAACACCGCCGTGAAAACGTCCCGCATGCCCTCGAATGTCCGCTCCACCTGGTGCCGGTGCGGCGTTTCCGCCACGATCGTGCCGAGCAGAAACGCCCCGAGCGCCAGCGAATAACCGGCGCGCTCCGCCACGACCGCGAGCCCGAACAGCAACGCGACCAGGCCGAGCGTCTGCAGTTCCTCGTCCGCCGCGATGCTCATCCGCTTCAGCAGCCACGGCACGAGCAACAGCCCGCCAATGCCCGCCAGCACCACGAACGCCCCGAATGTCAGCAGCGTTTCGCCCACGTTCGCGCCGTCGCCGGCGCCGAGGTGCACGAGCGAGTTGAGCAGCGTGAGCATCACGACGGCCACCACGTCCTCCATCACCACGACGCCCATCGCCAACTGGCCCGGGCGCTCGTGGTTGGTCCGCGTCTCATGCAGCACCTTGCTGATCACCGCCGACGAGGAAATCATCAGCATCGCCGCGAGAAACAGGCTTTCCTCGCTCCCCCACCCGAGGGCCTCGCCGAGCAATCGCGAGAGGTAATACATCACGGTGGCACTGCCGAACGCCGCCAGCATCAGCGCGAATCCCAGCCGCCGCAGCTTGCGCAGGCTCAGTTGCAGCCCGATGGAAAACATCAGGAACACCAGGCCGAGCTGCGCCAGCGTCTCGATGCTGCTGGCGTCGCGGACCAGCGTCAGCGGCGGCGATTTCGGCCCCACGAGGATGCCGGCCGTCAGAAACCCCACGACCACGGACAGCCCGATCCGCTGGCAGAGCCAGCCGACGGCGCCCGCCACGACGAGCACGACTGCGAGGTCCTGGATGAAGTGAAGTCCGTGCATGGAGCCGCGCCCACGAACACGCGACCAACCTTCCGGGGCGTCAAGCCCGCGTGCAGCGGCCGGTGCACGTCCCGTGTATTTCCCTCGTTGACACCCTCGGACGCCGACGATTCGTTTCCGTCGGCGGCAACGCCGCCGCACGCTCCCCCCGCTTCCGCAATCATGGCCAACATCTTCGGCTACTTCTCCAACGATATCGGCATCGACCTCGGCACGGCCAACACGCTCGTTTATGTCAAGGACAAGGGCATCGTCCTGCGCGAGCCTTCCGTCGTCGCTCTCGACACCGTCAGCCGCAAGGTCCGCGCCGTGGGCGACGAGGCCAAGCGCATGCTCGGGCGCACCCCCGGCAACATCACCGCCATCCGGCCCATGAAGGACGGCGTCATCGCCGACTTCGATGTCACCGAGGCCATGCTCCGCTATTTCATCCGCAAGGTCTCGAGCAATTCTTTCCGCGCCCCGCCGCGCGTCGTGATCGCCATTCCCTCCGGCATCACCGAGGTCGAGAAACGCGCCGTGAAGGAATCCGCCATGCACGCCGGCGCGCGCGATGTCATTACCATTCCCGAGCCGATGGCCGCCGCGATCGGGGTCGGCCTTCCGATCGATGAGCCGGCCGCCAACATGATCGTCGACATCGGCGGCGGCACCACGGAGATCGCCGTCATTTCGCTCAACGGCATCGTGTTTTCCAAGTCGATCCGCGTCGCCGGCGACGAGCTCGACACCGCCATCATCAACTACATGAAGCGGGCCTACAATCTCCTCATCGGCGAACGCACCGCGGAGGAAATCAAGCTGCGCGTCGGCTCCGCCTATCCGCTCGACGAGGAACTCACGATGGAGGTCAAGGGCCGCGACTCCGTCGCCGGCCTGCCCAAGACCATCCACGTCACCTCGCAGGAAATCCGCGAGGCGCTCGCCGACACGATCGCCGCCATCGTCGACGCCGTGCGCGTGACGCTCGAGCGCTGCCCGCCCGAGCTCTCCGCCGACTTGGTGGACCGCGGTTTCGTGATGGCCGGCGGCGGGGCGCTCATCCGCGGCATCGACCGGCTGCTCAGCGAAAAGACCGGCCTGCCCGTGACGGTGTCCGAGGATCCGCTCTCCGCCGTCGCCAACGGCACCGGCGCCGTTCTCAACGATCTCTCCTGGCTGATGCAGAATGTGTGACGCGCCTGCGGCGCGAAGTCACAAGTGACAAGTTTCAAGTAACAGGAAGTGCTCCGCGGCTCTTCTTCTTGATACTTGGCGCTCGATCCTTGTCACTTCTCCGACCGTGTCCCTTTTCCGTTTCGCCCAAGCCAAACCCTTCGTCACGCTCGGCCTTGTCGCCGCCGTGTGGCTGGTGGTGCCGGCGGTGGTGAAGACCTTCACGCGCGCGACGTTTTTCGAGCTCACCGCGCCCGTGACCGTCGCCGCCTCGTATGCGCGCGACCTGCAGGAATACTGGTCGCTCCGCCTTCATTCGAATCGCGAATTGATCGAGGCCGGCCGCGACCTCGCGCGGCTCAACGCCTCCTACGAATTCTCCGTGCAGCAGAACACGGAGATGCAGGCCGAGATCGCGCGCCTCGAGGAGCTGCTCCACATCCCGGCCTATCCCAATTACCGCCTCGAGCACGCCCGCGTCGTCCGGCGGGATTTCTCGGGCTGGTGGCAGGATATCGTCATTCGCAAGGGGAAAAATTTCGGCCTGCCCGTCGGGGCTCCCGTGGTGTTCACCGGCGGCGTCGTTGGCCGTGTCACCGAAGTGCATGCGACGACCGCCGTGGTGGAACTCATCACCAGCCCCGGCGTCCGTCTCGCCGGTTCCGTCGAGGGCGACACCCGGCCGTTCAGCTACCAGGGCGGCGAGAATCCGACCTTCGGTCCGCCCATCGGCGTCGTCAACTACGTGCCGCTCGATGTGGCGGCAACGGTCGCGGCGCCGAAACGCCTGGTCACCTCCGGCCTCGGCGGCGTGTTTCCGCCCGGTCTCACCATCGGCGAGATCACCAGCGTCACGCTCGGCAGCGACGGCCTTTCGAAAAACGGCCTGGTCAAGCTCGACGATCGCCTCGGCTCGCTCACCGAGGTCACGGTGCTCGTGCCCCTCGCTCCGGAATGAAGAAAAATTGAGACGATGAGCGCCGCGGGCGCCTCGGGACCGAAACCCCCGCCGCGCGCTTGCTTTCGATTTTCAACCCCCAACGTTCCCTTTTCCCGCATGCGCCGCGTCCTCGTTCTCTTCCTCACGTTGCTGCTCCTCTGGACGCTGGTGGCGCAGTTGAATCACGCGCTGACCGGGCTGCACGTTTATCTTTTTGTCGGCGGCCTCTATGTGACCTACGCGGCGCTCATGCTGCCGCTTGCTCCGGGTCTCGCCGTCTGCCTGCTCGGGGGATTGCTCTGCGACGCCACGACGCCCGTGTGGTTCGGCACCCACCTGCTGCTGTTTGCCCTCGCGCACTCGATCCTGTTTCATTTGCGCCACCGGCTTCCCCGCGACGACTCGCTCGCGCACATCGTGGCGGTGCTCCTCACCAATCTCGCGCTCTTCCTGCTGTTTTCGTTCACGCAAATCGGCGACTCTCCGGCCCCGACGGCCGCGTGGACCCGCCTCGTGGGCGATCTCGTCTGTTCGCAGATCTTCCTCGGCGTGGTCACCCCGTGGTTCTTTGCGCTCCAGGCCCGCGCGCTCGTCGTCGCCCGGGCCGAACACCGCGACAACCTCGCCTGAGACGCCCCCGCATGGCTTACGACGACATCAATCTCGCGGAGAAGTCCGGCAGCCTCGTCGAATCCCAGAAGAACTATGACCCGCGTGTGGTCCTGTTTTATTTCGCGCTGGCCGCGGCGCTGGTCTTCCTCGCCGGCGGGCTGGCCTACCAGCAGCTGTTCCTGAACCTGTCGCACAAGGACAACGAGCGCATGCAAACACAGCGCCGCGTGCTCATCCCCGGACCGCGCGGCAATATCCTCGACCGCAATCAAAACATCCTGGTCGGCAACCTGCTTCGCTTCTCGGTCGTGCTCTACCTCGACGAGTTGCGCGGCGAGTTTTATCGCGAGTATGTCCGGATTCACAACAACTACATCCGGGCGGGAATCAAGAAGGACGGCCCCAGTGTCGCCGATCTCGCCAGCCTCGCCCGGGTGAGCGTCGCGCAGCGCTACCTCGACCAGATCAACGTCATCCTCCACCGTTCGGAGAAGGTCGAAACCAAGACGCTCCTCGACCACTTCAAGACCGAGCTCCTGCTCCCTTACACGCTGCTGGACGACCTTTCGCCCGAAGACTACGCCCGGCTGCTCGAACACCTGCCGGTCAATTCACCGGTCCAAGTTTACTCGAAGAGCACCCGCTCCTATCCCTACGGCTCCCTTGCCGCGCATACGCTCGGTTACGTCGGGGCCGACGACGACGTCAGCGGGGAAAATTTCCCGGGCAAAGGACTCCGCACTATCAATATGCCGGGCACCTCGGGAGTCAGCGGACTGGAAAAGCAGTTCGACGACCTGCTCCAAGGCGAGGCCGGCGGTTCAATTTTCCGCGTCGATCCGGCCGGCTACCGGGTCGATCCGCCACTCGCCGAACAGGCACCCAAGCAGGGCAAGGATCTTGTAACCTCGTTGGACCTCGACCTCCAGCTGACCGCCGAGAGCGCCTTGGGCGACCAGACCGGCGCGGCCGTGGCGATTGATATCGCCACGGGAGAGGTGCTCGTCCTCGCCAGCAAACCTGACTACGATCTCTCGAAATTTCGCGAGCCCGGCACGATCGCCGACATTCAGGCCCAGCACGCATGGACGAACCTCGCCCTCAACGGATTCTGGCCCCCGGGCTCGACGTTCAAGATTCTGACGAGCATCGCCGCCCTCCGCCAGGGCACCATCACGCCGGACGTCCCCATCGTCGACTGCGAAGGCACCACTCGCATCGGCAATGCCACGTTCGTCTGCGAGAACGGTCTCGTTCATCACGGGGAAATCCTGCTTCGCGATGCGATCGCTCAAAGCTGCGACATCTATTTTTATCAAGCCGGGTTGCTCACGTCACCCGAGGTCGTCGCGGCCGAGGGACGGCGTTTCCATCTCGACCAGCCCACCGGGATCGACCTTCCCAACGAGGGACACCGCATGGTCATGCCCGAGCCCGGCTGGAAGGCGAAAACCGTCCACGAACCATGGTATCCCGGCGACACGGCCCACATGGCCATCGGCCAGGGTTTCGTGCTCGTCACTCCGCTCCAGATGGCGTGCTTCGCCGCCTCCGTCGCCCGGAACGAGGTTTATACGAAGCCCACCCTGCTTCACGACCCGAACCGCCCGCGGCAGCATTCCGAATCGATCGGGCTCACCGCGGCCCAACGCGCCGCGCTGCTCGAAGGCATGGAGGGATGCACCTTGCCTCCGCACGGCACGGCGCGGAACATCACCGAAAATCCCGCGTTCCGCGTCCCGGGGATCCGCATCGCCGGCAAGACCGGCACCGCCCAGAAGGACGTGGTGAAAGACGGCAAGCGCGGCACGATCAACTACGCGTGGTTCATCTGCTTCGCGCCGATCGAGCATCCCGAGATCGCAATGGCCGTGGCGATCGAGGGCGACACCATCGGCGAGTCGTTCGGCGGCGGCTTTCACGCCGCGCCCATCGCCAGCGCCGTGCTCAAGAAGTATTTCGAGAAAAAGCAGCGCGGCGGCGCGCTCTTCACCCCGCCCGCCTCAAACTGACGCGCTCGTCCCACCCGGCTGGCGCTTCGACTGCCGGGCGGCCTCGCGCCAGACCTGACGGGCGCGGCGGAAGATCTTCTCCGGCTCCGGCCACGTCGCTCGCGCACCAAAGCGCAGCCGGCGTAACTCCGCAACGACCTCCGCACCCGCGGCGCCGCGCGGCGGCTCGACGGTCATCCGCCGGAGCCATCGACTGGCCTCGTGGCGCACCGGATCGCCGTGCTTTCCGCCCGGCCGCCGCACCAGGCGCCGCCACCACCCGCGACCGAATTCCCACCCGATCCAGCCAAGGGCCGCCGCGGCACACGCGAAGCCCAGCACGTTGGCCAGCCGCCGCAAATTCCACGGTCCCGCGAGCCAGGTCTTCACCGCGTCCGCGAGTCGCGCCACCCGCTCGCGCAATTGCCGGCCCGCCTCCTGCGTGGCCGCCTTCACCGCCTTCAACGTCTCGGTCTGCGACCGCTGGTCGAAGTTGACGATCCTCCGATACCAGAAGACGCGCAGGCTATCCAGTCGCGCCTCCCAGCTCCGGTCGGCCCGCGCCGCCAGCGCGGCTTCGCCGTTCGCCGCGTCGTTCTGCGCCGCCGAGCCCACGGCCAGCGGGTCCTCCCGCAGCCACGCGCCGGCGGCGGCATCGAAAACCTCGGCCCACGCGTGCGCGTCGGAATTCCGGATCGTGAAATTGTTCGAATAACCGTTCCAGCTGCCGCCCTTGAAGCCCGTCACCACGCGCGCCGGAAACCCCGCCGATCGCGCCAGCAGCACCAGCGAGCCCGCGAACAGCTCGCAGTGCCCGCCTTCGTTCGACGTCATCCAGCGCACCAGCGGATCGCCCTCGCCGCCCGGGATCGTCGGGTTCAGCGAGTAGAGATGGTTCTTTCTCAACCACGCGCCCGCCCGGTCCGCGAAATCGCGTGCCGCCACCGGTCCCGGTCCGCCGGCCTCGATCGTCTCGACCGCCTGGCGCAGCCGTGTCTGGTCCGCCGGGCTCACGCTCAGCTTGTTTTGCAGCAGGCCGCGCGCGGCGGTGCGCGGGTCGCGTTCACGCCAGCGCTTCGCGAAGCCCGGATCGGGCAGCGTGCCCGAGGTGTCGAGACTCTCCACGCGATAGGCCGTCATGGACACGGGTTCGTCCCGCAGCGCCAGCACGGCGAGATCGGCGCTCTGCCGGAAGTTCTGCGACTCGCGAAACTGCAGCACCGAAAAATCCCCCGCCAGCGGCAGGTAGCGGCTCACGCCCGACTCGAGGTAAAACGTCCAGTAGACCGCCGGTCCCAGTCGTGGCCGCGCCTCGCCGTGCACCACTGTGCCCGTCCGGTCGAAGCGGCCGAACGAGGTCAGCCGCAATCCGGGCGACAGTTTGAACGAGCCTTTTTCATACTGGTCGAGCACCAGCATCCGCCAGTAGGGCACCGCCGGCACCACGTTGCGATCGGAGACGTCCACGCTCAGCGCCAGGCCGGTGTCCTGCACGATCTCGCTCACGTCGCCGATCTTGATCGAGTCGGTGAATCCGGTCCGCGCCTTCCGGATCACGAAACGTTCCAGAAACAGGCTGTTCTCGATTTGAAAGCGCGGCAGCGCGAGGAACAGCAGCGCCGACAGCCCCACGACGCCCGCGAAAAGCGCCGCCCCGAGCGCCACCACGCGCCAGTCCGCCGCCTCGCGTAATCGCCGGAACAGTTGCGGCCAGTCCGTATGCGTGGCCCACGCCGGCGGCCCGCCGGGCTGCCCGGCGCCCGCCGCGCCATCCCCGTCTCCCTTCGCCGCCTCCGTCAGAGTGATCGACAGCAAAAACCCAAGGGCGCAGCCCGTGTAGGCCAGGATCTGCGCCGCAAACAGCAGCGACACGGTCAACACGCCCGCCACGACGATGAGGAACAGCCCGAGCACGATCACCTGCAGGTCGTCACGCCGCTGCCGGTAGGTGATGCCGCGATAAAGCAGCAACAGCATGTCGAGCCGCACCATCGCGGGCAGGACCTCCGTCGTCAGCCACAGGTCGCCGGCGAAGAACAACACGATCGCCGGAAACGCCAGCGTGTGGACCAGCGCCGGCACCCGCGACGGCAACGCCGGCCAGATCATGACCGCGGCCACCGCGCCGGTCGTGATCGCCATCAGCGTCCAGCCCTCGAGATTCATGTAGAACACCGTCCACACCGCGAGCAGCGCGATGACGCCACCGAGCAGCCATTTGAGCTGGTGCAGCTCGTCGAGGTTAAGCTGAGGCCGTCTTTTCTCCATCGACATAGGCCGCGACCCCCCGCGCCCCGTCGGGCGCGAAGGTGAGGACGTTTTGCTTTGCCACCGGCTGCTCGCCGGCCACCGCGGAGTTTTCGACCGGCTGCACCACTGCGAGCCGGTTCAGGAAAAGCTCGAGATCGTGCACCCGGCGCACCGGCCGGGGCGCCTCGGCATCGACCGCCGTGGCGACCAGCCGGCCCGCGCGAAAAAAATCCTCCGCCAGCGTCGCCGCGAAACTCACCAGCAGTTCGAATTGCTCCGCCCGCGTCCACACCGCCGCGTCGGTGCGCAGCCACAGCGCGTAGCCCTCCGCGCTCTCCGCCGCAAACTGCCGCACGAGCAGCGTCTGCGTGCGCGCACTCGCCTTCCAGTGGATCAACCGGTGCGAGTCGCCGGTGGCGTAGCGCCGCAGTGCGAGCAGGTCGCCGCCGCTGCCCGCGCGCGGCACCCGTTCCCCTCCGGCGGGCCGCCGCGCCGATGCGACCGCGTGCCGGCGATACTCCACCGGCGCCGGCCACACCACCGCCTCCGCCCCGACTTCCGTGCCGATGTCTTTTTTCAGGAAACCAAAGGGAAACAGCGAGCCCACGCCGGCCAGTTCGACGCGCATCATCCCGCGTCGCCGGGGCTTGAACACCCACTCCAGCCGGGTTTCGCCCGAAGGCTCCAGGCGCGTGCGCAGCCCGAGCCGGCGGTCCGACTCGGACGACTCGGCCTTGGCGAGCACCTCGCGCACATCGATCCCGCGGGCCGTGACGGTCGACTCCGCCCGCCGCACCACGTCGCGTTCGACCGCTCGCGCCACCAGGTCAAACCACAGCCCGTAGGTCGGCAGGAACTTCTTGGCGTTGCGCAGCTCGAGGGTCGCGACGGCCTCATGCCCCGCCCGCAATGGCACCGCCAGCCGCAGCCGCCACGCGACGCCGCGCAAATTCAACCACGACATGACCCCGCTGAGGATAAGACACGCGAGCAGCAACGAGAGCGTGATGAACAGGATGTTGCTCGAGGAATTGTAGGCCGCGGTGCCGATGCCGAGCGACAACCCGATCAACACGATGCCCGAAACGGTCGGCAGGATGCGATGCCCGCGGCGCGGAAACACCAACGACCACAAGAATGCGTTCCAGGTGAACCGCGGGCGCGTGGCGTCGCGCCCGCCCGGTCCGCTCCACTCCGTCGCATCGCCGGGGTTCATCGACATGCAAAAGCTCCAAGCTCCAACCTCCAAGTTCCAATGAAACACCAAACTTCCAGCAGCGATGTTGGCCGTTTGCCCATGGGAGCTTCTCTGGAGCTTGGAGGTTGGAGCTTGGAGCTTATTTTTCCGCTCCGCGCCATCATTGCGGCACGGGAATGCTCGACCAGATTCGCCGCAACGCGGCCGCGACGGCCCGCCGCTCCTCGAGCGCATCGCTCGTCTGGCGCGCCAGGCCCAGCCGGTGGGCAAGCACCGGCGTGACCAGCTCGGTGACATCCTCCGGCAGCACGAAATCGCGCCCGTTCACCAGCGCCCGCGCCTGCGCCGCGGTGCGCAACGCGAGCCCGCCGCGCACGCTGACGCCCGCGCGGAACTCCGCCTCGGTGCGGGTCGCCGCGACAATTTTCAAAATGTAATCCAGCACGGTTTCCTCCACGAACACCTCGTGCGCCGACGACTGGAGCTTCAGCACGTCGCCCCGGTCGACGACCGGGTTCAGCGTGATCGTGTCGTAGCCGCCGCGCTGCGTGCGGAGGATCTCGAGTTCGTCGGCCGCCTGCGGATAGCCCATCTGGAGTCGCATCAGAAACCGGTCCATCTGGCTTTCGGGCAGCGGAAACGTCCCCTCGTAATCCACCGGATTCTGGGTGGCGAACACCATGAACGGCACGCCCACCGCATGGGCCGCACCGTCGATCGTCACCCGCGCCCGGTCCATCACTTCGAGCAGCGCCGACTGGGTTTTGGGCGTCGCGCGGTTGATCTCGTCGGCCAGCACGACGTTGGCGAAGACGGGGCCCTTCTTGAACACGAACTCCTTCACCGTCTCGTCGTAAATCGCCACGCCGGTGACGTCGCTCGGCAGCAGGTCGCTGGTGAACTGGATGCGGGAAAACGCACAGTCCATCGAACGCGCCAGCGAATACGCGAGCGTGGTCTTGCCGACACCCGGCAGATCCTCGATCAGCAGGTGGCCGCCCGCCACGAGACACACCAGCACCTGGTCGACGACGTCGTCCTTGCCGCGGATGGTGACCCGCATGTTCGTGCGCAACGCATCCAGCAGCTGTTTTGCCTCCGAGATTTTCCCGGCCTGCATGAAGTCACTCATGGGCCGGGAACGTAGCAGGCCGGGCGGATCGCGCAAACGCATTTACCGGCGGACGCTACCCATCGCCGGCCGCCTCCGATCGTCACAACCCCGCCGGCTCATCCCACGGCGCCAACCCATCCTTGCCCTCCCCGGCGATCCACGGCTGTTAAAGCCATGAGACTGGTCATCGTCGAAAGCCCCTACGCCGGCGACGTCGCGGCCAACGTCGCCTACGCGCGCGACTGTGTGCGCGATGCGCTCGCCCGCGGCGAGGCTCCCTTTGCGAGCCACCTGCTTTACACGCAGGCCGGCATCCTGCGCGACGAGGTGCCGGCCGAGCGCGAGCAGGGCATCGCCGCCGCCCTTGCCTGGTATCGCGCCGCGGACGCCGGCGTCGTCTATACCGATCGCGGCATTTCCCGGGGCATGGAATTCGGCATCGCCGCCGCCAAGGCCGCCGGAAAACCGCTGGAGTTTCGCTCGCTCGCCCCGCCCGCCTGACCGCCGCCTCAGCCTAGAATCTGCAGGATCCGGGCAAACAGCCGGTTCACCCGCGCCTGGTTGTCCTTCACGAGGTCCTTGAATTTCGCGAAATCGATTTCGGTGCCCTCGAGCCCGTTCGCATAATTGTCGATCAACGCGAGACTGTTGTAACGCAACCCAAGCTCGGTGCACAGGTCCGCCTCGTGCGCCGCTGTCATGCCGATCACGTCGCCCCAGCGCTGGACGACCGTGATCTCCGCCTTCGTTTCAAAACGCGGCCCGCGCATCTGCACGTAGACCTTTCCCGGATGGATCCGGAACTCGGGCGCCAGCTCCGCGATCAGGCGCGGGACCAGGTTGTTGGCGATTCCCGGCGCCCCGCCCTTGAGTTCCTTGTCGAAAAACGTCGCCGGCCCCTGCTGCAAACCCACGTAGTCGCTGCACGACACGAACGTCCCCGGCGGCAGATCCGCCTTCAGCGAACCGACCGAGTTCAGCGACACGACGTCCCCGTAACCCAGGTCCGCCAGCGCCCGGATGTTCGCGCGGTAGTTGATCGAGTGCGGGGGCAGCGGGAATCCCCAGCCGTGGCGGTTGATGATGACGAAATCGCCGCCCGCCCGGTAAGTCACCGTCCCGTATGCCGTGTCGGTCGTCTTCACCGCCCAGGTCGAGAACAGCTCGGAGTTCACGATGCTCGTGCCACTGATGAACGCGACTTTCATGCGAACCATCGTCCGCCGCGCCCCGCGCCGCGCGCAAACTCTTTCTGGCCGGTCCGCCCTGCGCCGGAATCTCCCTTGCCGCCCGGTCGGTTTCCCCCGTTGAATCCGCCTGGCATGAACCCGTCCCCGGCCCCCGCGAACCCCGCGCCGTGAATCCCCACCCCGCCCTCGGCCGTGCGACCGCCGGCATCCTGACGATCGTCGCCGTCGCCGCCTGTTCGACGCGCGGCCCGAGTCACGTGTATTGGGCGGAGTCGTCCGGCGCCGCCCTCCACGACCTCGCGGTCGATTCCGGCGAGCGCCGCACGCTCGACGCCCACGTCGACAAGGACGAAACCGTCGTCGGTCTCGCCTATGACCGGTTCACCGACTATCTTTTCCTGCGGCTCGCGCCCGGCGATGTGATTCGCATCGTCAATCGCCCGGCGAACTCGCGGGTGCGCGACCTGAAACTGACGCCCGAAGTCGCGCTGTCGCCCGGCGAGACGCCAGCCAACTCCCTCGACATCACCGTGCGCTCGCGCAACCGCCATATCTTCGCCATCGATCCGCGCGCGACCGGTTTCGTCGAATTCACGCTCGAGGGCAAAATGGTTCGCAAAATCAGGATGGCCGCTCCGCCGCCCGGCCCGGTTGGCGGCCTCGGCTTCGACCAGCGTCGCGATCGACTCGTCGTGCTGTTCGCCGGCAGCCCGGCCGTTCTCGCGGAAGTCACGCTCGACGGCGTGATCGCGCACCAGACCAACCTGGCGGCGGCGGTGCACCCAATCTCCCTCGGCTGCGATTCGGATACCGGCGAGTATTTTGTCCCGCTGGCCGACGGGGCCATCGGCGCCTTCGATCGCGACGGGCATCTGCTGCACCGTCACCCCGTCCCCGCGGGCGCCACGCCCGCGGCCATCGGCGCCGGCCCGCGCGCGTTTTTGCGGCTGTTCTGACTTTCCTCCCGCCGTCGTTCGCGTTCCGCTTGCCTCATGCCACTGATCGACAAACCGCTGCCGGAGCTCCTCCAGTATCAGGGTCGCAATCCCCGTCCCGCCGACTTCGACGCCTACTGGGCGGCGGCTTTGCGCGAGCTCGACGCCACCGATCCGAGGCCCGAGCTGCGGCCGAGCGCCGTGGTCACGACCCCTGCGGTCGAGGCATTCGACCTCTGGTTCACCGGCGTCGGCGGTGCGCGCATCTACGCCAAATATCTCCGTCCAAGGCATCCCGCGCCCCACACCCGCGGTCCCGCCGTCCTCCAATTCCACGGCTACTCGCAGCACAGCGGTGACTGGTTCGACAAACTCGGCTGGCCCGCCGGGGGATTCTGCTACGCCGCGATGGACTGCCGCGGCCAGGGTGGACGCTCCGAGGACAGCGGCCAGGTCAAGGGCACGACGCTCCGCGGCCACATCGTGCGCGGCCTCGACGACCCCGATCCGCGCAAGCTCGCGTTCCGCCAGATCTTCCTCGACACCGCGCAACTCGCGCGCGTCGTGCTGGGTTTTCCCGAGGTGGATCCCGGCCGGGTCGGGTGTTTCGGCGGGTCGCAGGGCGGCGCGCTCACGCTCGCCTGTGCCGCGCTGGAACCCCGCATCCGCCGCGCCGCGCCGGTCTATCCGTTTCTCTGCGACTACCAGCGCGTGTGGGAACTCGATTTCGCCAAGGACGCCTACGAGGAGCTGCGCTATTATTTCCGGCTCTTCGACCCGCGACACGAGCGCGCGGCGGAAGTTTTTGAAAAGCTCGGCTACATCGACTGCCAGCATCTCGCGGCGCGCATCCGGGCCGAGGTGCTGATGTTCACCGGCCTCATGGACACGATCTGCCCGCCCAGTTCACAATTCGCCGCCTACAATAAAATCACGGCGAAAAAGGACCTCGTCGTCTACCCCGACTTCGCCCACGAAACGCTGCCCGGCCAGGGCGACCGGATCTTCAACTTCATGCTCGGACTTTGATCCGGTTCCCCCAACCTGGAGCACCATGGACCGAATCCGTCGCCGGGAATTCACGGGAAGCTGGCTGGGGGTCGTGCTGCTTTGTCTCACCGGCATCGGCATCCCGATCACCGCGCTCTACGTGATCGAAAACACCGTCGAGATCGAGACCGAGGTGCCCGACGGCGAGACGGCGTGGCAAAACATCCGCCGGCACCGGCGCTGACCGGCGCTCACGCCACCCACGCGATCTGCTGGATGCGATTCGCCAGTTCGACGTCCTTCGAGGTCACCCGGTCGCCCGCATCGTGGGTGTTGAGCCGGATCGCGACGCGGTTGTAGACATTGGTCCAGTCCGGATGGTGATCCAACGCCTCCGCCTCGAAGCTCACGCGCACCATGAAGCTCATCGCCTCGCGAAAGGAGCCGAATTTCAGGGTCTTCACCAGTGCGTCGCCCTCGAATTTCCAGCCCGGCAGGGCCGCCAATGCCGTTTGAATCTCCGCCTCTTTCAGTGGAGTGCTCATGACCAACGGATGCCGCGATGCCGGCAGGGTGTCAAATTCCCGCCCGAGTCCCGGCGGGGCGCCCGCGCGAAGGCGGCTTGTCAACACCCGCCCCGCCGCCCTAACTCTCGCCTTCAAGCATGAGTCACGCGCCCGCCCGTCCGTCGTCAGCCGAACGGACGCCCCTCCACGTTCCGCACCACGTCGCCATCATCATGGATGGCAACGGTCGCTGGGCGCAAAAGCGCGGCCTCCCGCGGATCGAGGGCCACCGGCGCGGCGTCGAGACCGTCCGGACCACGACGTTCGCCGCCCGTGACCTGGGCGTGAAGATGCTCACCCTCTACGCCTTCTCCGTCGAAAACTGGAAGCGTCCGCAGGACGAGGTCGGTGCCCTCATGGGGCTGCTCGAGTATTACCTGAAGAAGGAGCTGGCGACGTTCGTCCGCGACCGGGTGCGGCTTCGCACGATCGGCCGCACCGAGGAGATGCCGGCCGGCATTCAAAAACTCCTGCGGGCCACCATCGAGGAGACGAAGGAATTCACGGACTACACGCTCGTCCTCGCGCTCAACTACGGTTCGCGCACCGAGGTCGTCGACGCCGCCCGCGCCTACGCCGCCGCAGTCGCGGCCGGCCAGGAAAAACTCAACGACGGCTCGTGGGCGTCGTTCAGCCGCTACCTCTACACGGCCGAATTTCCCGAGCCCGACCTCGTGATCCGCACGTCCGGCGAGAATCGGATCAGCAATTTCCTGCTGCTGCAGGCCGCGTATGCCGAGTTCGTGTTCACCCCCGTGCTCTGGCCCGACTTCACCAAGGCCGACCTCGCCGCCGCCATCGCCGAGTTCAACCGGCGCGAGCGGCGGTTCGGCCTCACCAGCGAGCAACTCAAGCCGGCGGCCGCGGCGGTGAAGTAAATCCCGACGGCATGGCCAAGCGCATTTTCAGCACCGTCGCCCTGTGGACGATCGTCGGCGCGGCGCTTTGGGTTTTTCGCACCCGCGGGGCCCTCGTGCTCATCGCGCTCATCTCCGTCCTCACGCTGCGCGAATTCTACCAGCTCATGCGCGCGTCGGGCTACGCCCCGTTCGACAAACTGGGTCTCTTGTTCGGCGGCCTGATCACCATCGCACCGTGGGCCGAGGCGCGGTTCGGCTGGCACGCTCACCTGCTGCTTGCCCTCGGCACCGTGGTGTTCGCCGTGCGCCTGCTCGGCGAACGCACCGCGGAAAACCGCGTCGAGTCGCTCGCCTCCACCCTCTTCGGCCTCGTTTACGTCGCAGTGCTGCTGCAATACCTCGTGCGCATTGTCACGCCGCTGTCCGGCGACACGGTCTCGCCCACGGGACGCCTGCTGCTCTGCCTCTGGCTCGTCGTCGTTGCAAAGTTCTGCGACATGGGCGCGCTGCTCATCGGCCTCGCCATCGGCCGGCACAAGATGTCGCCCCAGATCAGCCCGAAGAAAACCTGGGAAGGCGCCGTCGGCGGCGTGATCCTCTCGATGGCCGCCGGCGCCGTCTTCGCATGGTTGGCCCGCAACGAATTCCCCACACCGCTCTCGCCGCTTCGCGCCGCGCTGATCGCCGCGCCGATCGCCGTGCTCGGCATCGTGTCCGACCTGATCGAGTCCGTGATCAAACGCCGCGCCAACCGGAAGGATTCCGGCGCCACCGTTCCCGGCATGGGCGGCGTGTTCGACGTCTCCGACAGCCTGATCCTCGCGGCGCCGGTCGCCTACGTCCTCTTTGGATTGCCCTGAGCGCCGCGGCGCCTTCCCTCCCGCCGTGGCTGCTCCGTCTCAATCCCTCCGGAAACGCGTCGTCCTCCTCGGCGCCACCGGTTCCATCGGCGAAAACACCCTCCGCGTCCTCGCCGCCCATCGCGACCGGCTCGAGCTCGTCGGCATCGCCGCCCGCGCCAACTGGGAAAAACTCGCCGCCATCGCCCGCCAGTTCGATGTCCGTCACGTCGGTGTCTTCGAAAACGACGCCTTCGCCGCGGCACGCGCCAACCTCGCGGCGTTCCCCGCGGGCACGCACCTCGTCGGCGGGCTCGCCGGCCTCGTCGAGCTCGCCCGGTTGCCCGAAGCCGACACCGTGCTGGTCGCCGTCGTCGGCACCACCGGCCTCGAGCCCGCCCTCGCCGCGCTCTCCGCCGGCAAGGATCTCGCGCTCGCCTCGAAGGAAATCCTCGTCCTCGCCGGCAAGTTCATCATGGCCGAGGCGCGCAAACACGGCGCCAAGCTCCTGCCGGTCGACAGCGAACACAACGCCGTCTTCCAGTGCCTCGAGGGCCACCCGCACGCCGGCGTCCGCCGCATCGTGCTCACCGCCAGCGGCGGCGCCTTTCGCGACTGGCCGGCCGAACGGCTCGCCCACGTCACGCCCGCCGACGCGCTCAAGCACCCGAACTGGGCGATGGGCCCGAAGATCACGGTCGACTCCGCCACGCTCGCCAACAAGGGCCTCGAACTCATCGAGGCGCAGTGGCTGTTCGGCCTGCGCCCCGAACAATGCACCGCGGTTCTCCACCCGCAAAGCATCGTCCACTGCCTCGTCGAGTTCACCGACGGCGCCATGCTCGCGCAACTCTGCCCGCCGTCGATGACGTTCCCGATCCAGCACGCGCTGCTGCACCCCGCCCGGGCGCCGGGCGTCGACTCGGCCCTCGATTTCACGAAGCTGCTCGGCCTCGAGTTCCGCCCGGTGGATGAAGATCGTTTCCCGCTGCTCCGGCTTGCCCGGCAAACCATGGCGGCCGGCGGCGTCGCCCCGGCGATCTACAACGCGGCCAACGAAGTGGCTGTCGCCGCTTTCCTGAACGGGCAAATTCCATTTCTTGCGATTCCCCGGGTTGTTGAGCACACTCTGGCAACCATCCGAAATTTCGAACCCGACGACCTCGCCGCGGTCCTCGCCACGGACGCCGATGCCCGCCGCGCCGCCGCCGCCCATCTCAAATCCGTTTCTTCCTAACCCCTCATTCTTTCCGTGTTCACCGATCTCTTTCACACGCTCTCCACCAATGTCTGGTCGGGATTTCTCGTGGTGTTCTTTTTTGGCGGCTCGATCTTTGTGCACGAACTCGGCCATTTTCTCGCCGCCCGCCGCCGCGGCGCCCATGTGGAGCGTTTCTCGATCGGGTTTGGCCCGGCCATCTGGTCCCGGCGCGGCAAGGATGGCGTCGAATACCGCCTCTCGTGGATTCCGCTCGGCGGCTACGTGCTCCTTCCGCAACTGGCCGACCTCGGGCCCATCGAGGGCGAGAGCACGGCCGACGTGGCCAAGCTTCCGCCGATCGGCTACGCCTCCAAGCTGCTCATTCTCGTCGCCGGCGCCGCGTTCAACATGCTCTTCGCGTTCGCCCTTGCCTGCGTGGTCTGGCTCGTCGGCCAGCCCATGCTCGCCGACCTTGCGACCACGAAGCTCGGTCCCGTCACCCCGACGGTCAGGCTGGCCAACGGCACCACGGTTCCCAACCCCGCCGCCCAAGCGGGCCTGAAGGCCGGCGATGTCGTCCGGTCCATCGACGGCCACGCCGTCGCGAATTTCGAGGACATCATCAACAACGTCGTCCTCGGCACGCAGCGGGCCGGCGACGGCCGCCGGAAGTCGGTCTTCGAGATCGAGCGCGCCGGCCAGACGCAGCGGGTCGTGGTTTATCCGATCCTGGTCACCGAGGACAAAATTCGCGTCGCCGGCGTCGAGCCCGCCGAGGACTTGACCGCCGAGGCCGTGCTGCCCGGTTCGCCCGCCGCCGCCGCGGGCGTCATGCCGGGCGACCGCATCCTCGCCATCGACGGGAAGCCCGTCCTGCAGCGCTCGGCCGTCAGCGAGCATCTCGCCAAAAACGCCGGCCGCCCGAGCAAGTTTCTCTTTCAGCGCGGCGACACCCAGGTGACCATCGACATCCAGCCGCGGATGGAGACCGACGCCACCACCGGCAAGCCCGTCGCCCGCGTCGGCCTGCGCTATCGCGACCCCATCCTCACCGCCGTCATCATGCACCCGACACCGTGGGCGCAGATTTCCGACGCCGCGGGCGCCATCTTCCGGACGCTGGGGGCGCTGATCAGCCCGACCTCCGATGTCGGGCCCTCGAAGATGTCGGGCGTCATCGGCATGGCCCGCGCGTTGAACCAGCAGGCGCAGTGGGACGTCCGCCGTGCGCTCTGGTTCGTGATCATCATCAACGTCAATCTCGCCATCATCAACCTGCTGCCGATTCCCGTGCTCGACGGCGGCCAGATCGTCTTCGCCACCGTGGCCAAGCTGCGCCGCCGCGAACTGCCCGCCAACTTCGTGATCGCGACGCAAAGCGCGTTCGCCGTGCTGATCATCGCGCTCATGCTCTACCTTGGGGTGTCCGATGTGCAGCGGTGGGTGCGCGACATCCGGGAAGACCACGCCGCCGCGACCGCCCCCGCGAAGTAGGTTTCGTTTGCCTCCCGGCCGGTGGCCGGTGGACTGGCTGTCATGTCGTATTGCGTCTCCCGTTTTCAAACCGTCCGCCGTCCCACGCACGAGGTGAGGGTCGGGTCGGTGGGTGTCGGGGGCGCGCATCCGATCCGGCTCCAGTCGATGACCACGAGCGACACGCAGGACGTCGCCGCCACCGTCCGGCAGTCGATCGCGCTCGCCGAGGTCGGTTGCGAGATCGTCCGCATCACCGCGCCGAACGTCGCCGCGGCCAAATGCCTGAGGGAAATCCGCGCCCAGTTCACCGCCGCCGGCTTCGGCGCCATCCCCCTCGTGGCCGACATCCATTTTCTGCCGGGCGCCGCGATGGAGGCGGTCGAGCACGTCGAGAAGATCCGCGTCAACCCGGGCAACTACGCCGACAAGAAAAAATTCGCCGTTCGCGAATACTCCGACTCCGACTATGCGTCCGAACTGCAGCGGCTGCATGACGCCTTCTCGCCGCTCGTGAAACGCTGCCGCGAGCTCGGCCGCGCCATGCGCATCGGCACGAACCACGGCTCGCTGAGCGACCGGATCATGAACCGCTACGGCGACACCCCGCTCGGCATGGTCGAGAGTGCGCTGGAGTTTCTGCGCATCGCCCGCAGCCATGGTTACGACCAGATCATGCTCTCGATGAAGGCCTCGAATCCGAAGGTCATGATCCAGGCCTACCGCCTGCTCGTCGAACGGATGGACCGCGAGGAGATGCACTATCCGCTTCACCTCGGCGTGACCGAGGCCGGCGACGGCGAGGACGGCCGCATCAAGAGCGCCATCGGCATCGGCTCATTGCTGCTCGATGGCCTCGGCGACACCATCCGCGTCTCGCTCACGGAGGACAGCGTCTACGAGATTCCCGTCGCGCGTGCGATCGCCGACAAGGCCATGTCGCTGTGGCGCGAGTCGCCGGCAGCGGAACCTGGAACCGACGCCATCGACCCCTACCACTTCGCGAAACGCGAAACCGCGGCACTCGCGCTGAGCGAGCATTGCGCCACCGGCCCCGAGCTTCCGCCGCGTGTCATCGTGCGCGTGCCATCCGTCGCCGCCATTCCTGCCGCCGCGCGCGAACTCGCCTCGCCCCGGCTGAAGGACACGCCGCCCGAGGGCCTGCTCGTGCCCGTTGCGACAGCCGGAGACTTGGCCGCACTTTGCGAAGTCCTCGTCGCGACGCCGCTCCCGGTCGAGTTTCTCGCGCTGGAACTTGCGCCCGCACTCACGCCCGACCTGCTCCAGCCTCTGCTGGCCATGAGCCGCGGCCGCCTCGTGCTGGTGCGGCGCTTCGTCGCCACCGATGCCGAAACGCTCTCCGCCTTCGCCGCGCTGGTCCGCCAGCACGGACACTTCCTCGCCTGCGACCTCGGCGCCGAGGACGCCATCGCCCTCGCGGAAACCCTGCGCGCCCTCGGCAACGAGCGGCTGATTTTCACGTGCTCCGATCCGACACCATCCGCTGCCGGGTCGGCCCATTCGCTGGGAACCTATCGCCGGCTGGTCGAGGCACTGCGTGCCGCTGGCTCGCGTGCGCCCGTGTGGATCCGCAACACCGCGGCCACCGCAATCCGGGGCGACAATAGTTTTCTTTCGCGGCTCCTCGAGGCGAGCTTCCTGACGGGCGGCCTCCTCTGCGACGGCCTCGGCGATTTTGTCAGCATTGAGACCGAAGCCGACCCGGTGCGCGCCACGAAGCTCGCTTACAACGTGCTGCAGGGCGCGGGCGCGCGCATCTCGAAGACCGAGTTCGTCGCCTGTCCGAGTTGCGGGCGCACGCTCTTCGACCTGCAGACCACCACGCAGCGGATTCGCGCCCAGACCGGGCACCTGAAGGGTGTGAAGCTCGCCATCATGGGCTGCATCGTGAACGGCCCCGGCGAAATGGCCGACGCGGATTTCGGCTACGTCGGCGGCGCGCCGGGGAAGATCAATCTCTACGTCGGGAAAAACTGCGTTCAATACAACATCCCGGAGCGCGACGCCGACGCGCGCCTCATCGCGCTCATCAAGGAACACGGAAAATGGATCGAGCCGGAGCCGGCCCCGGCCTGACCCCCGGCCGCGCGTCGTATTCACGAACGCCGGCACCGTCACCGAATCGTCACCGGGCCGTAACCTGCGGTTCGGCTTGAGAAGCCGCCTGCACGGCGATGTAACGGAGGCTGGATTACGCGCTCCGCACCGGCATTTTTCGCCGCCTAACTGCATCGTCCGGTGGCAACGAAAAAAGCGAAAAAGTTATGCCCAGCACGGTGGTGAATAAGTTGTCGGAAAGTTCGTCTTGAAATGCTTTTTTGGTTCACAGTTACTGCGCCCTCGTTCAGTTGTTTTTAGCCTTCGGTTGTTCTTTCCCATGTCGTTTGAGCCCCATCCCGCGAGTTCCACCGCGATCACCTGTGGTATATACTGGTCATAAACATCTTATAACTTATTCCTCCAATCCTTTCTCCTGACGATGACCGGACATGAATTTTATCTCGGCGAGAGGTCCAGGATGAGGCGCAGGCAGGCATGGCGGAGGAGCACGACCGGGGCACTGTGAATAAATCCGCTTTTTTGTCCGCCTCCATGCCTTCTTCGTCACTAACCCCCAGCCTCTGGGAAACCGTCAAATGCGACTTCAAGTCGCTCTTTCCGGAGGACGTTTTTCAGATGTGGTTCGAGCCCGTGGTGTGCGTGGAAACCTCGGGCGATTCGATGACCCTCGGGGTGCCGAACGACTTCGCGGCGATCTGGATTCACGACAACTACCTCGATCTCATCACGCAGCGGCTGCGCCTCACCGCCGGTCGCATGGTCAACGTGACCCTGCGGAAAGCGGACGTCGCCAGCCGGATTCCCGGCCCGGCCAATTCCGGGGCCTCGCGAGCGGACGCCGACCCGGCGTCCGCCTCCCCGCGCAATCGCACCGCCCGTCGTGGCACGCGCTACGACGAACGCGGGCCCGCCGCCGGCACGCTCAACCCCCGCAACACTTTCGAGACCTTCGTTGTCGGCAACAACAACCAGATGGCCCACGCGGCCGCACTCGCCGTCGCGCAGGCCCCGGCGCAGGCCTACAACCCCCTTTTCCTCTACGGCGAGACCGGCCTCGGCAAAACCCACCTGATGCACGCCATCGGGCACGCCATCCTGCGCGCCAACCCCGATGCCCGCGTCGCCTACCTCTCGACCGAAAAATTCACCAACGAGTTCATCCAGGCGCTCCAGGAAAACAGCCTCACGAAGTTCCGGCAGCGCTACCGCCACGTCGACGTGCTCCTGATCGACGACGTCCAGTTCCTCGCCGGCAAGGAGCGCATTCAGGAGGAATTCTTCCACACCTTCAACGACCTCTTCGAGTCCGGCAAGCAGGTCGTCCTCACCAGCGACCGCCGCGCCTCCGAGATTCAGAAACTCGAGTCGCGCCTCGTGTCGCGCTTCGAGTGGGGCCTCCCCGCCGACATCCAGGCGCCCGATCTCGAGACCCGCCAGGCCATCCTGCGCGCCAAGGCCGCCACGCTGAAGTGCGACCTGCCCGAGCCGATCCTTAATTTCATCGCGCAGAACATCACCAAGAACATCCGCCGCCTCGAGGGCGCGCTGCTCAAGGTCGCCAGCTATTCCGCGCTCACGAGCAAGCCCATCGACCTCGCGACCGCCGAGCGTCTCCTTCACGACGTGCTGATGGAGCAGGCCCAGAACGTCCTCACCATCGAGACCATCCAGAAACGCGTGGCCGACCATTTCCAGATCCGCCACAGCGACATGACGAGCAAACGCCGGCCCAACAACATCGCCATCCCCCGCCAGATCGCGATGTTCCTCGCCCGCACACTCACCAAGCATTCGCTGCAGGAAATCGGCGATGCCTTTGGCGGCCGCGACCACGGCACCGTCATCCACGCCTGCAAGGCCGTCGACAACATGTGCGAGCAGGACGCCTCGGCCCGCAGCAGCGTGGAGTTCCTCAAGGTGCAGCTCTCGAAATAGCCGCGTCCCAGCGCAGTCTTTCCCCGGGCTTGGCACCAGTTGCCAAGCCCGTTTTGTTTCTCCAATTTATGGCCATGACTCTCACGCCCGAGCAAAAACAAGCCGTCATCGGCTGGGTCGCCGCCGGCGACAATCTTTCCGCCATCCAGAGCAAGCTCTCCGGGCAGTTTCAGATTTCGATGACCTATCGCGACGTCCGCTTTCTCGTCGACGATCTCAATCTCGAACTCAAGGACGCCGCCCCGAAGGTCGACACCAGCGACATCACGAAGGCGGCTGCTGCCAAGCCCGCCTCGCCCGAGGCTGTCGAACGCCCCGGGAAAAAAGGGTTTCTCGAAAAGGCAAAGGAAAAGCTCGGCCTCGCGAAGGACAGTGCCGACGCGGACGCGGCGGACGACGACGTCGCCGAGATGGATCTCGAGGACGATCTGCCCGCGGGCGCAGGCAGCGTCGCCGTCACCGTCGACAAGGTCACGCTCATCCCCGGCGCGCTCGCCGGCGGCACCGTGACCTTCAGCGACGGAGTCACCGGCAAATGGATCGTCGATCAATACGGTCGTCCCGGCTTCACCGAGATCAGCAAGCCCGGCTATCGCCCCACCCCGGCCGATAGCCAGGCCTTCATGCAAGAACTCAGCCTTGCCCTGCAGAAGCGGGGTTTCTGAGGAAGCCCGCGCCAGGCAGCGAGGCACGAGGGCCCGACGCTCCCGCACCCACCAGAAGGTCCTGGCGTTGCTTGTCGGCCCAGGTCGGTCGCGACTCGTCGTTAACCCGACTGGGCTTCGATGCTTACCTTCCCGCACCCCTCACCACCCTCGGCGGGATTTCCCAAATCCAAAAGCCTGGAGGTTCCCATGCAAAAGTTGATCACGTGGGCGGACTCACATCGCGAGCTCTGGCTCGACTGCGTCCGCATTTACCTCGGCCTTGGCCTGTTCGCGCGCGGCCTGCTCCTCATCACTGGCGATACTTCCACCCGTTATTTTGTCGATTTGATGCACCATGGCGGCCACTCGTGGCTGGCGACCGGCCCGTTGATGCATTACGTGATGCTCGCGCATTTCGTCGGCGGCGCGATGCTCGCGGCGGGATTCCTTACGCGGATCGCCGCGCTGGTGCAAATGCCCGTTCTCGCCGGCGCCGTCTTCCTCATTCACCGGAAGGATGGACTGCTGTCGCCCGACCAGTCCCTCGAGTTTTCGGCCCTCGTGCTCTTCCTGCTCGGCATCATCTTCCTCAGCGGTGCCGGCAAACTCTCGCCCGACCACGTGACCTTCGGCGTGGGAAACAAGTCCGTCCCCGATCACGCACCCGTGCCGCAGATCTAGGCTGCTGACGGTCTTGCCTCACCGCTTTGTCTCGCCGCCGGCGGCGAGCGTCGCGACCGCATCGCGGAATTCTTCGATCGCAAACGGCTTCGTCAGGCAGCCTTTGTCGTGGCGGCGGAGGAAGTCCTCGAAGGTGCTGTTGATCACGTCGCCCGTCATGAACAGGATCCGCGACGCCGTCTTCGGGTCGTGCGTCAGCAGGTGCTCGTAGAGCTGAATGCCGTTCATGCCGGGCATTTTCCAGTCGGTCACGATCACGTCGAACCGGAGCCGCCCGATTGCTTCCAGGGCCTTCTCGCCATTCGCCGCGCTGACCACGTGATAGCCATCCTGCCGCAGGAGTTCCTGCGTGAGGGTGACGATCCACTCCTCGTCCTCGACAATCAACACAGCCTTCCCCGCCGCCGCCGCAAACGGCGCCCGGGAACCGCGCCGGCCGGCGGGCTCGCCCGCCGGCCGCAACGCCGAGGGCGCCGCCGCGACAGGCAACTCGATGATAAACGTCGCCCCCCGGCCCGGCTCGCTCTCCACCCAGATTCGGCCGCCATGTTCCTGGATGATCCCATACGAAAGGCTGAGCCCGAGGCCCGTGCCCTTGCCCACCGGCTTCGTCGTGAAAAACGGATCGAAGATCTTGGAAAGGTTTTCCGCCCGGATGCCCGGGCCGTTGTCTTGAAACTCGACGCGCACCGTCCCGTTCGCCGCGCGCGTGCGGATTATCATCCGGCCGTCCTGACGAAACGTCTCAAGCGCCTGCCGCCCGTTGGCCAGGATGTTCACGAACACCTGCTGTAGTTGATGCGGATCCGCCATGACGGCCGGCAGCTCGGCGGCAAACTCCCGCACCGTCGCCACGTTGCTCGTGCGCAGATCGTAGGCCATGATTTCCAGCACCTCGTCGACCACGGTGTTGAGCTGCACCGCCCGCCGCTCGGGCGCGTGCTGGCGCGCGAAGCTGAGCAGGCTTTGCACGATCTTGTGGCAGCGGTGCGCGCTCTTCGCGATCACATCGAGGTGTGGCCGGATTTTTTCCTCCGCCGCCGTCTGGCGCAGCAGGTCCGCGAAACCGATCACCGAGGTCAGCGGGTTGTTCAACTCATGGGCCACGCCGGCGACGAACTGCCCGACCGCCGAGAGTTTCTCGCTCTGGATGAGCTGCGCCTGGGTGTTTTTCAGCGTGTCGACGGTCTTGCTCAGCTCCGCGTGCGAGCTCTCGAGATTGGCGGTCATCCCGTTGAACGCCACGGCGAGGTCACCGCATTCATCGTTGGGAAATTTCGCGATCCGGCGCGAAAAGTCGCCGCGGCCCACCGCCTCCGCGCTGTCGCGCAGCTCCCGCAGCGGCTGCGTGATGCGGCTGACGAAAAACCACACGACCAGGGCGCTGAGCAGGATGCCCGCCGCGCTGAGTTCGAGCAGCGTCTGCCGCGTGTCCTCCAGCGCGCGCATGCTTTTCTCGTAGGAGGACAACAACACGTAGCGCAGTCCGCCCGTCTGCCCGGCCGCCGCGACGGCCAGGAAATGCTCGCCACCCACGATCACGCCCGAGAGGTCGCGGGCGGTCCCGCGCGCGGGCGAGGCGATCTGCTCGAACCACGCGCCCGTCGTGTCGAGCAGGGTCGACGCGATCACCCGCGTGTCGGCCATCAGCACAAAATCCGCCCGCGTCAGGTCTTTCAACTGCCGCAGCGAGGCCTCGCCGATCCGGATGCCCGCCACCAGCACGCCCGCCACCGGCCCGCCCTGGCCGAGGCTCACGGGCATCGCGACCACCGTGTAGGCGCGGTCGTGCAGGACCACGTTGTCGATGCGCGCGTCGCCATCGAGCACCGCCGTCGCCACCGCCGCCACCGCCGGCCCGAAACTTTCGAGGGCCGGCCCGCCTTCGCGCCGGACGCTGCCCAACAACTCGGCCTTGGGCGCACTGCCCGGCGCCTCACCCTTGGGACCGGTGTAGAACAGCAGCACTTCCGCTTCCTCGCCGGGCTGCCCCAACAGGTCGTGCAGCGAGGCGTTCATCGTGAGCCGGTCGTTCAGCGCCACCGCCGCCTTGAAACTTTGCTGGATGACGGCGTTGCGATAGCTCGCGAGCAGGCTGCGATCGCGCGCCTCGACGGAATTCTGGAACACCGCCTCCGCCGTGGCGAGGGCCTGCCGCGCTTGTTCCTGCACCAGCTGACTGGTCTGCCGCGTCACGATCCAGACCATCAGCAACGGCAGCAAGACGAGGAAACCCAGCACGACGAGCAACACCTTTGCCTGCACGCTCAGCCGGATTCTGCCCGCGGTCGTCGACATGGTCAGAGCTTCGGCAACTCGGCAACCCCCAGGACGAAATCCACATGGGAGTCGCCGTCCGCCTTGACCGTGATTTCCCGCACCTGCGGCGGCAGCCGTTCCTGCCACGCGCGCAGCCGGTAGGTGCCCGCGGGCACATCCTTGATGACGAAATGCCGGCGGGAGTCCGCCACCGCAAAGTAGGGATTCGGCAGCACCAGGATGATGCAGTGCATGTTGGTGTGGATCGCACAGAACACGTCGACCCGGCCCAGCTTGTCGAACAGCACCTCGGGCACTTTCTCCTTCTTGTAGAAACCGAGATTGAAGTCCTGCGTTTCCGTCATCGAAAACACATTGTGGAAAATGTCGTCCTCATTCGGCCAGCGCACCGTCGTCCCTACGACGATCGGCAGCACATGGGGCTCGAAGGTCGCGTCCTTCTGCACGATGATCCTCGGCGCCGGCCCGGCCGGCGGCGCGACGAGTCCCTCGACGTTGATCACGAAATCGGTCAGCGCCTCGTAATCGATCTTTTCGACGAACTTGTAGCGCCGGCTCGTGTAGGCGCCCCCGCCGCCGGTCTCGGCCGGCGTCGTCGGCCCCTGGGCCGAGACCGTGCCCGAGATCGATCCCGCCCGGCTCCCGGCCACGGACAGCAGCGCCAGCACGGCGCCGAATAAAAATCGTTTCACATCCCGATGGTTGCAGCGCATGATTTGCCTAGAATTTCAGGCCGACTTCCGTGCCGAGGAAATCCTCCTGGTCACGCCTCGCTCCATTGGTTTGGCGGCCCCATTCGGCGGTGTATTCGAGCTTCAGCACGAGCGGCGGGCCAAACTGGTAGCCGAAGCCCAGGCTCAGGCGCCGGAGGCGTTCCGTCAGCGCGGGCGAGAAAAAATACCGCCCGAGATTCCCCCAGCCGGCCAGTGGATAGCCCCCGCCACCCGCTTGGATTTCGCTGTAACGCGCCGCTCCGCGGAGCCGGCCCGCGATCTTTTGCATCACCTCGACATAACCGTAGCGGAGCCGCCGCGAATTGTCCGTCGCCGTGTCGTTGTCGTCGAAGCGCACGCTCCCGAGCGCGGCCCGCAACTGGCCATCCTTCCAGCGCGCTGTCGCATCGCCCTCGTAAAGATCCGCCCAGAAGGAGGTCGTGCTCTTCGCCGGGCCGAGCGCCCGGAAAAACGCGTCGGCGAACCAAACCTCCGACAAGGCGTCGCCCGTGACGTTGAGCTCGCCCGTCCGCATCGCGCTGGCGCTGAGGTGCAGCCAGGCGGCGGCTTCCCAGCCCGCTCGTGTCGTGAGGGACTTGTCGGCGTTGTAATCGTGCAGCGGATTGTCCCCGCCATTTTGCACCGCCAGGACATATTGGAATTGCCCGGACCCGCCGTAGACCTCGACGCCGTTGTCCATGCCCCACACGTCGGACAGCGAGTGCGAAATCAGCGGATTATCGAGCACGTTGCGCACGAGATACTCCTCGCCAAACGGGATGTTGAATCGTCCCGCCCGCACGTTCAGCACCCGGTCCGGGCCGCCCAGCCGGCCCGACACATTCTCGAAGTCCGCATAGAGTTCGCCGAAGTGGAGATTCTCGTCGTTCGCCTCGCGCGTCTGCAGGTCGAGGCCGCCGAAGAAATAGACGTCCTTCACCACGGGCGCCTCCACGAAAACCCTGGCGTCGTCGACGCGAAACTCCGCCTTCGGAAACTGCCCGGCCGCGCCCGTGTTGAAAAACGCGAGGCCCGCCTCGCCCGAGAGGCGGATTTCCTGCTCGCGATTGCCCGCCGTTGCCGGCGCCGGACCCGCCGCGCCTTCGCGCAGCTCCTGCAACTGGCGCTCGTGCCGTTCCCCCGCCTGCTGCACCTCCGTGAGTTTCGCCGCGAGCGCCTCGATCTGCCGCTGCTGCTCCTTCACCTGTTCCTGCAGCCGCCGGTTCTGCTCGGCCAGGTCGCGCCATGGCGCCGGCTCGCCGGCCGGTTCCTGCGCGGGCAGGGCGCCGCCCGCGAGCGTGAAGACGACGCATGACAACACAGACCGGGTGAAAATCCGCCGGAGCATGGGTAGGTGCGAAAGTGTTATCGACGTCCCGATAACTGGCAAGCGCCACGCGCCTAGCATGCCGGACTCCCCGGGGATTTTTCCTCAAGCCAAACAGCTTGCGCCAGCCGCACGCGGGGTCTCGTGTCACCGCCACAGACGACCATGACGATTCGTTCCAGACTGGGCGGCGTGGACCGGGAGACCCTCCTGCGGGGTTGGTTTCTTCTGTTCGTCTGGCAGCTGGTCAACTTTGCGCGCGCCGGATTTTTTCCGCAGCCGGCTTGGTTGCAGCAGACTTGGCTGTTTGGGACCGGCCTCACGATCTTTCTCCTCTATCGCCGCCACCGCTTTGCCGGATTGACGGGCTTCCTCGTCATCGCGTCGCTCACCGGGTTTTCGCTCCTGCACTGCTTCGCCGGGCTGCGCTGGGCGCGCGCGGTGCCCGACGACGCCGACATCAATTTCGCCTTCAGCGGACTCACGCTGCACGCCCGCGGCTACGCGGTATTTCTCGTCTGCCAGACGCTCGTCCCGGTCGCCGTCCTCGTTTCCCACCTCACGTCGCGCCACCGGCTGATGCTTTACGGCCGCGAGGTGGATATCGATGCGGAGGTCGACAACCGTCGTCGCCGCGGCGTCTACTACTTCGTCACGAGCCGTTGAGCGCAGGCGGAACTTCTCCTCGCCAATTCCCCCCGACGCGCGGCGGACCCGCCCGGCCGGGAATCATTTCACGCCCGGCCCCATTTGCTTCTTGAGTCGAGTCGCACGACTACGTTCGGGGCCGGCTCGGCCACATGCAGATTCGTCCGGCCGTTCACCTCGGCCACATAGGCGAGATGTTTTCCGTCAGGCGAAAGCCGGGCGCGCGTGACATCGCGCGCCCGCGCAAAATCCTCGATCGGGAGCCGCTCGACCGCCCCGGCCGTGGACCACAGCACTGCCGAAGCGGCCACGAGCCAGGACCGGGAGATTCTCATCGGATCATCGTCCGAGCAGCTTCAGGAATTCCGTCTCGCCGATCACGGCAACGCCGAGCGCCTGCGCCTTCTCGAGTTTCGAACCCGCTTCCGCGCCGGCGAGCACGTAGCTCGTCTTTTTGCTCACGCTGCCGCTGACCTTGCCGCCGGCGGCAAGGATTTTCTGTTCGGCCTCCTCGCGTTTCATCGTCGGCAGCGTGCCGGTGAGGACGAACGTCTTCCCGGTGAACGCGCCCGCGGCCATCACCGTGCCCTGCGGATCGATCCCGAGCTTCTGCAGTTTCGCAAGCAGGCGTTTGCCTGGCACGCCCGCAAAAAACTCCAGCGTGCTCGCCGCGACCGCCGGCCCGAGCTCCGACGGCATGCCCGCAAGGATTCCGCCGTTGAGTGTCGCCAGTTCCGCCTCGATCTCGCTGCGTCGCGCCTTGCGTCGTTCGCGGTCGGCATCGTCCTTCGGTGGATTTTTTTTCGAGCCCGGGCTCTCGCGCTCCTTTTCCTCCTCGAGTTCCGCCTTCCGCAGCACCGCCCGCAGCAGCTTCGAATCCGCCACCTCGGCAAAACTCCGATGCCGGCGGCCCAGCTCGCGCGCGGTCGTCTCGCCCACGTCGGGCACGCTCAACGCGTATAGCCACTTTTCGAGCGGCAGCGCGCGGGCCGCCTCGCGCGCGGCAACAAGCTTCGTGGCATTCTTTTCGCCAAAGACCCGTTGCTCCTCGACGGTGCCGAGGTTGAGGGTCGCGAGCGTTTCGAGCGACACGTCGTAGAGGTCGGGCGGATCGCGCACGAGGTCGAGCTCGACGAGTTTCGCAGCGACGGTCTCGCCGAGCCCGTCGATCGCGAGCGCACGGCGGCTGCAGAAAAAACCCAGCCGGCCCGCGCGTTGCGCCCGGCAATCGTAGTTCTGGCATTTCCACGCCGCGCCCAGCCCGCTCTCGGTGTCGACCGCGACGCGCGCGATCTTCTCGCCGCACACCGGGCACTTGCCGCCCACGGCCTGAAACAAGTCGAACTCCTTCGCGCCCGCCAGCCGCTCCTCCGGAAACGACCGCAGCACCGCCGGGATCACCTCGCCCGCCCGTTCGATCTCGACCAGGTCGCCGACGCGGATGTCCTTCCGCCGGATCTCGTCCTCGTTGTGCAGCGTCGCCCGGCTGATCGTGCTGAGCGAAAGAAACACCGGCTCGAGCTCGGCAACCGGGCTGAGGATGCCGGTCTTGCCAACCTGGATCGTGATCGCCTTCAACCGGGTGCGCGCCGTGTCCGGTTTGTATTTGTAGGCGATGGCCCAGCGCGGCGATTTGTCGGTCATGCCTGCTTCGCGTTGCTGCGCGATGTCGTCCAGCTTCACGACCGCGCCGTCGGTGCCGTAGGCGAAGCCACGGCGGATCTGGTCGAGCTCGCCGATCGCACTCCAGACCTCGTCGATGCCGCGCACGGTCCAGTATTTCTCGACGACCGGCAGGCCCCAGGCGCGGAGCTGCTGCTGCAACCGGGTCTGCGTGCGCACGGCCTCGGGCTCGCAATAGCCGAGACCGTAGAGGACGACCTCGAGCTTGCGCCGCGCGACCTCGGCCGTATCGAGCGACTTGATCGTGCCCGCCGCCGTGTTGCGGGGATTCGCGTAAAGTTCCTCGCCCGCCGCGGCGCGCTCGGCGTTAAGCCGGTCGAACTCGGCCTGCGCCATGTAAATCTCCCCCCGGATCTCGACCACGCGCGGCGCGGCTCCGCGCAACTCCCGCGGGAGCGACTGGATCGTGACCGCGTTGACGGTGATGTCGTCACCGACGTCACCGCGCCCGCGGGTCACCGCGCGCACCAGTTTGCCGCTTTCGTAGGTGAGGCTCACGGCGAGACCGTCGATCTTCGGCTCCACGGTGAAACGGAGGTCGTCGGTCTCGAGCAGGCGCACGAGGCGCGCATGCCACGCGCGCAGCTCGGTTTCGTTGTAAGTGTTGTCGAGACTGAGCATCCGCTGCCGGTGCGCGACCTCCTTGAAACCCTGCACGCGGTCGTCGCCGACCCGTTGGGTCGGCGAGTCCGCGCTCGTGAATTCCGGAAACCGCGCCTCGAGCTCGGCCAGCCCGCGCTTCAACTGGTCGTAGTCGAAATCGGAAATCTCCGGCTGCGCCTTCCGGTGGTAAAGCTCGTCGTGCCGCGCCACCTCGGCGCGGAGTTCGACGATGCGTTGCCTGGCCTCGGCCGGTGTCATCGCCTGCAATGGAATCCCAATTCGCCGGCGCGGAAAGAAAAATGGTGGGCGTGGCCGCGCTCCGCGCCGGGCCGGGTCCGCTGCGTCATTTCTTTCGCCGGCTCCGCCGGTCGAGCCGGTAGAGCGGCGCGTCGTCGAACAGCTTGGCCGTCGGCAGCCGGCCCAGGAACTCGAAGCCGACGAGCTCGACTTGCTCGGCGCCGCACAGCGCCGCGAATTCCTGGCTCACATAAACCTGCCCCGCCGGCGTGATCGGCTCGATGTAGGCGGCCCGCGTCACGTGCGAGCCGATGCAACTGGTCCGCTGCAACACCGGGTCGGCAAAGGCAAACACGGGACCGGCATGCAGCACGATCCGGACGCCCAGATCCTTCGGCAGCCCGTGCTCCCCCCACCGCGTCTGCACGACGAGGTCGCGCAGATCGAGCGCGAAAAGCGCGGCGTCCTGGAGGCCGTCGAACACAAAATAGTTCGTCTTGCCCCAGCTTTCCGCCACCGCCGGGGCGTGCGCCATGCCCGCGATCAGCCGGGCGATCGCCCCCTTGAATTCGCGCACGAAGGCCGGCATCTGCCGCTCGGCAATCTTCCGGTAATTGATGACCTCCGCGGAAAGCATCGCCTTGATTTCCTGCTGCATCGCCGGCGCCACCGGCGGAGCCGAACCACCCGCGGGCGCGGCGGGCGCGACCGAGGCCGCCGGAGCCGCCGCCACCGGAGCCGGGCCGTTGGGCGCGATCACGTGTGCCGTGAGCTGCCGCTGGCTCCATTCGGCCACCACGCTGCCGGTGCCGCCGCCGCCATCGCCCACCCTGCCATCCCAGAGCGCAATGGCGTGCAACTCGAGATCGAGCGCCTCGGTCTGCAGAACCGCCAGACCCGTGACGATCCGATTCGCGTAAACGAATCCCATCGCCAGCGAGGGATCGGCGGCCGACGTCGCGTATTCCGCGGGATTCGCGATCAGGAGCGTCGTCGCGTTGCCCAGCACATTGTGGAAACGGCGCTCCCACTCCGGCCCACCAAAGCTGACGCTCTGCCGCTTGAACGCGTCCACCGGGCACGGCAGCACGAGGTTCACCTTCGCCCCCATTTCCAGCAGGCACTCGCAAAAAATAATGTCGCCGCCGCACGCAGCCGACGAATAGCCGTAGCCGGCGTTGACCGCGCGCAGTTGTTTCCCGATCTCCTCGCGAATCATCGGCTCGCGCTCCGCCGGGAATCGCGGCACCGGCCGGCCCGGCGCGTCGACCATGTGGCCCGCAAACACCACCACCGAGGGAAACTCGAAACACCGGTCGAGCCACTCCTGCCCCGGCTCCGCCCGCCCGAAAAACAGCCGCGCGCGCCGGCGCAGCGCCGCGAGGTCGGTCCAGCCGCCCCGCGACCCGTCCGGCTGCTCCGCGTTGAACGCCAGAATTTCGCGCGCCTGCCGCCGCATCGACGCCAGATCGCGCCAGCGTCCCTTGAACGCCGCCGCCGCCTGCCGGTAGTAGTCGCCGGCCTCGCGGGTATTGCCGAGGTGGGTCATCGCCTCGCCGAGCGTGCCGAACAGCCAGCCGTCGGGGGGACCTTCCGCCTGCGCGATCAGGGCCCGGCAGGTTTTGGCCACCTTCCGCGCGCAATCCTCCGCCTCGACGCGCTTGCCCAGCGCCGCGAGCGTGAACGCCAGGTTGATGCCCGGATAGTAACCTTCTTTCTTCGCATACGCGTCGCCGTAGTATTTGCACGCCTGCTGCAGCGCGTCGGCCGCCACCGCGGCGTCGCTCGTGCGGCGCCAGAGCTCCTTGTAGACCCGCCCGAGCAGGCTGAGCGTTTCCTCATCGCCCGCCGACTCCTTGAGCAGCTCTCCCAGCACCTCGCGCGCGGCGTCGAGCGCCCCCGTCTGCGCGAGCGCCAGTGCGAGCTGCTGGCGCAACATCAGGCTGTCGGTGAATCGCTTCAGTCCGTCGCGCGCGACCTCGATGGCCGTGAGGAGCTGGCCCGATGACACGGCTGCGCGGACCAACTTCTCGTATTCGAGCACATCGTGGGACAGAGCCGGGCGGTCGCGCAGGATTTCGTCGTTCGCGTCCTCAAGATTCATCCTCATGCGGTTAACCGAATTCCCGCCGGCATCAATCTTTCGCTGACCATCGTGACGCGAATTGCGGGTTGCCCGCTACCGAGCGGATCAACCGGCGCAATCGCGCGCCTCGGTGGATCGCCGTTGGCTCCGCAACAGACGCGCCTCCAGCAGCCGCCGGTAGACCGTGGATCCCGCATAAAGCGTGACCGCCAGCGCCGCCCCACCGGTGTCGGCCGCCCAGTCCGCCACCTCGACCGATCGTCCGGGCACAAAACTCTGATGCCACTCGTCCGACGCGCCATAAATCGAGGCCGCGAGCAACGCCCAGCCCGCCGCCCGCCAGCCGCGGCCGAGCCGGCATAGGAGCGTGGCGAGCAGACCGTAGACCCCGAAATGCGCGAATTTGTCGAAATCCGGCACCGCCGGCGCAGCTACCTGCGACCGGTTCGATGCAGCGAAAATCATAACCGCCACCGCTGCCGGCCAGATCCAGCTGCGGCGCGCGGGCGATGGCGAAAGGTCGTCGGTCACGCCGACGAAGTGACCGTGCGCCCATCCCTCCGGCAACCCGAAATCGGCTGGCGGAGACCAGGCGCAGGTAAAATCAGAGCGACCATGTCTCTACCAATCGCCCGTGGTATCTGGATTTTCGGTTGTCGGTCAATTGGGCGTGTTTTTGTAGCTCGGGGCTTGCCCCGGACGGGTCGGGCGTGAAGCCCGACCTACATCCGGGCAAACCATTGCGGATTTTGTAGGGCGGGGTCGCCGAACCCCGCCGTCAGGAGTCGCGGACGGCGGGATTCGGCGATCCCGCCCTACAGCCAGAAACCTTCCACGAATCAAAAGAGAAAGGCGCCCGGCAGAAACCGCCGGGCGCCTTTCGATCAAATCTTGCGCGAATCTATTGCTTGGGCGCCGGGACCGGTTCGGCGGCCGGTGCCACCCCCGGGGCTCCACCGCGACCGCCGCGTCCACCGGGACCACCGCGCGCACCACCGCGAAAACCGCCGGGAGCGTTGCCCGGCGCCGGGTCGACGGGGGCCGGAATGGTCACCGCTCCCTCGAGTCCCGTGCCCGTGACGTTGACGATGCCGAGCAGCGGACCGGTCGGCTCATTTTCCTTCGCCGGCCGGAGCGTGACATTGATGTCTTTCAACGCGACGCCCGACATGTTGGCAAGACTGATGCCCTTGGTGCAGGTGCCCGTGATGTTCGTGAGCGTGAGACCGCTCATCGGTTTTTTCGCCGAGACCTCGATGCCCTGAACCAGCGTCTGGACGTTCACGCGAATATTGGAGAAACTGATGTCCCGCGCATAGGGATAGCCGACGAGGCCCTCGACGGGGTCGTCCGCCGTGCTGTTGTTGCCGCCCTGAGTCAGGTTGAGGCGCAGGAACGTCGGACCCGTGACGTCGAGGTCGTCGCCCGAGATGTTTTCGTTGCCGCCGGCGCGACCGATCCGGGTCTTGATGTAGATCGCCTCCCGGCCCGTGGTGCACTTGCAGTGCTCGATCCGGACGTTGCGGACTCCGCCGGAGGTCTCGCTGCCAATGCCGACGCACGCGAACGTGCGGTCGGAAAGCGTGCAGTTGGTGATCAGGATGTCCTCGCACCAGCGGCCGAGCCGGGCGCCGTCCATGCCGCGACCGGACTTCAGGCTGATGCTGTCGTCACCCGTGCTGATGGTGCAGCCGTCGATGCGCACGCCACTGCAGGAGTCAACGTCGATGCCATCGCGGTTGCCGGTGATGCTCACGTTGGTGACCACGAGGTTGGTGCAATAGGTGGGATGCGTCGCCCAGTTGCCGCCTTGCGTCAGGGTGAAACCGTCCCAGCGGACGTCGTTGCACGAGATGGGCTCGATCACGACCGGGTTGCGCGTGCCATCGGGGCCGTTGGTGCCCCAGCCGCTTCGGCCACGGCCGCCAAATCCGCGACCCGGACCGCCAGCACGACCGGGAGCAGCCGCACCACCCGGAGCGGGCGCCGGTGCGGGAGCGGCGGCGGTTGCAGCCTCGGGCGGGGGCGGCGGCCCGACGCTTCCCTCGATGCGGCCCGGACCGACGATGCCGATATGGTCGACGGCGGTCGCGTAGATCAGACCGCGGTGCCCCGGCTGCCAGCGGCCTTCCCAGCGGATGTCGGTCAGCGGATAATCGGCGATATCGGAACTGCCGGCGAGGATGCTGTCCTTCTCGAGCCGGAGGATCGTGCGGTTGCCGATCTGGATGCTGCCGATGAGATATTTGCCGGCGGGCACGAGGACGTCGCCGCCGCCATTGACGGCACAGGTGTCGAGCGCCTTCTGGAAGGCGGCGGTGTCCTTGGTGGTGCCATCGCCTTTCGCTCCGAAGGCGCGAACGTCATAGGTGGTCGCCGAGGCGGCGGAAGTGAAGCCGGCCGCGATAATCAATGCGACGGCGAACTGCGAACGGAGGGGTATTTGCATAGGAGTTTAGGCGGGAGAAGCGGGAAATCATTCCGCAGGACGAAAGACTCCGGAAAACGTAGCGGAGAAATTTATCCACGTGTAGCAAAATCGACGGGGGACGACCGCCGCCACTCGACACATCTGCGAGCGGCAACTGGAGCAGAGACCCAATTGAACTCAAAAAAACGGAAATCGAGTGAAGGCGAATCCTCGATCCGCCGCGGAATTGAAGCGCTTTGCCGGGAGCGGAAAAACGCTTGCTTACGACCGCCGCATGGGGCTTGTTCACCGTTCCTTGTTCGGGCTGTAGCGTAGCCTGGTAGCGCGCTTGCATGGGGTGCAAGAGGTCGTGAGTTCGAATCTCACCAGCCCGACCATTTAACCCCCGACGCAGAACGATGACTCACTGCGTCAGTGTGCGACTAATTGCGATACGCAGCGGGACTTGCAAGATTATTCTGTCGCACTCGGTCGCGCCTGCGTGCGACTCGCTTGGCCCCCCCGCGACCCCCGTTTGAGTGCCCGTTTGAGTGCCCAAATGAGTGCCGCATCGCTTCGGCATACATTGCCACGGCACGACGGCACCGAGACTGCGAGTTACTCATCGATGCCATACTTTAGCGTTAATCCTAGCTTGCACCGTCTTTCAAAAAAATATTCTTCGATCCGTCTCTTCCTGATATCCGAAAAGAGGCCCGAGAAAAAGAGCCCACAAACGATAATCACCAACCGGTAATCGCTATGCTGGAACCAAAAGGCCGGGGACAGCCAGTCCCACGACGGGCGGCTCGATAAGATGGTAACTCCACAGGCAGAGCCCAAATAGAGTGAGAATGCGAGAGTGTAGAGGAGATGGATTTGCGAACCCCATTCAAACAAACGAGGAACGCCCTTCGGCGCCTCGTCACGCAAAAGCCAGCGAAACCGATCACGGGCCAGCTCTGTTCGGGGCACCTGTGTTGGTAATACGTGGCGAAAGCGCCAGATGATTTTCGGCTCTTTTCTTCCTATAACCCAAAACAGCGCCGCACGCCCCAGCACGGGATAGATGCACGCGCGATAGGCCGAGTAAAACATCGCTCCACATGCAAACGCTAAGGCCGTAATAACGGCGACACGTTCGGCGGAACTTAACACCAGTAGAAATGCTGGAGATGAGTTTTGGGCAAAGTGCGCCGACGCCAAAAGCGACATTCCGCAAAAGCCATAACGGAGAAACTCATCGAGGCTCAGTCCATCGGGCTTCACATTTCCTTTTCTTTTGAATCGCAGAAGACCTTTTCGCCCTGCGTTAGATGCACAAACTGCCGATCTCACTTATACCTCGCAATAACATTTCACACCACAAGAGACGACAATGTCCCCGGCAACTGCTCGCGCATCTCACAAAACTGCCATGAGGGGCAACGAAAATGCCGGCAGACTGGCCACGGCAGCAGCGAGTGGCAGGTGCCTCGCGTCGATGTAATATTTTTCCGACTGCTGCACCGTGCTGTGTCGCATGAGTTCCTTGAGCACGAACGGAGCGACGCCCGACGCAGCCAGGTGCGTGCCGAACGTGTCGCGCAGCGCGTGGAAATCCACGCGCCGCGCATCCCCGTCAGCAAACGCAATTCCGGCTCGTTCCAGATCCTTCTTGAAGGTGCGCACCCGGGGAACTGACGAAAACATTCTCTCGGTGGCCGAAGCGCTGTCAGGCAGAACCGAGCGAATCGCCTCGACGACTTCCGGCCGCAATCGCAACTGCGACTCTTTCGGATTCTTCGCCGTCGACGCCCGCACCCGCACGAACGGCGCCGGGGAATCAAACACGAAGTCGCCAATCGTCAGTTGCCCGATTTCCGCCCGGCGCAACCCCGTGTAGACCGCGAGCAGGTAAATCACCGCCCGATCATATGGCGCTGCAGCAATCAGCCGCCGCACCTCGCCCTCTGTCAACGCCCGACGAAATTTCTCCAGTCGTCGCGTGTCCATGCATGGCACGAACTCGAGCGGATTTTCTGACACCATGCGTTGCCGCCGCAGCCACCGAAAAAACGTGCCCGTGTCCTTCAAAAGCGCGTTCAGGGTGCGCGGGGCGAGAGTGCTGTGCGCCCGCCAGTCGCAGAAACTGCGCGCCGTCACGTCCCCGATTTTCTTCCACCGGCAGTGCTCAAAGAGAACGTGCATGTAGCGATATTTCCGGAGCGTCCCTTCCGCCCGCCCCAGCAACCGCAGGTCAGCGAGGAAGGCCTCTAGGAGCTCGTTTAGGCTGCGTCCTTGTGCGACAGCGTGTTCTTCCGGGGGAATGAGCCCATGGTGCCGCTTTTCGGCTTTAACGCGCTCGGCATGCAGCAGCCGCTCGGCTTCCCGGCAATCTGGCGTTCCGAGACACCAGCGCCGGGTCCGGCTCTCCCAGTCCAAGCGCAAAGCGCCGAACCATTCGCGCGACTCCAAGAGTTCGCCGTTGGCCCGACGCCTGCGCTTGAACACGTGGCAGATCATGCCAGAGAGGCCGCGCCATCCCGCGACGCTGCCAGCGTGGCAACGTAGCGTTCGACATCCGAGACGAGGTAGAGCGACTTCGAGCCGATCTTCATCGGCGGCGGGAATTTCTTGCGACAGACTTCCCGTTCCAGTGTGCGACGCGACACGCAGAGGCGTTGCGCGGTTTCCCTGACCGAGAGGAGACGACTCTCCTCGACCATTACGTTTTCCATGACGAATCCTTTCCCTAGCGTTGAATGCGTTACACGGGTCGCACCAGCAGTGCGTCCGCAACGATTCATCACGCGACTCGGATTCGTTACTTTTTTCCTACCCTCACGCACTCCCTCAAACGGGACGTGATACAGGCGATATATATTTAATTCGGTCTTTGAGCGGTGACTGCCCGCACCCTTTGGCGTCGCGCTCGCGAAGGCAAGAATTTCCGCGTCACGCGACGACTCCGGACGCCACGCACCGAAAAAATTCGCGATAACTTTGATGGTTTTTTCTTTTGCCTTCCTAGGGCTTCGCCCAAGGCAGGAAGTCAAACTCCCCCATCTTACAAGACTAGGCCCCCCGCGGCGCACGGCCCAACGACACCGACGACGAGAACACCCGCGAGCCTTTTGGCTCAAGGCAGCGGGCGTTCTCGTCTCGTTGGCCGCGCGCTTGTTTATCGATCCGACGCCCGCGCATGTGTGTGCCGGATACGCCGCGTGAGTGCCTGTTTGAGTGCCGAACAACGTTGACGTTTGCTAAGTAGCTTGATCATCGTTGTTACCATGGTCGGGCGGGTGATTTCGAATCTCACCCGCCCGACCATTAGCACCAGATCCGTCGATTTGGTGTTTTTGTGCGATTCAATGGATACGAAGCGATTACGCGATCATCCGCGTTAAACGAAACACGATAAAGTTCGTGAAATCTTCGCACCGGGGTCGAAAATTGCGTTAAACGTTTAATTTTTTTTCGCGCACGATCTCATCGCGCCAAGTCCGATCTCGAAATCTTCGGACACTTAGACGGGACCCAAACTGAACGTCGCAGCAGATTTTTGAGCACCCCGGCCAGCAGGATACCCGAACTCCTCGCCGATCGTTTAACGCTCACGCATCCCGTTGATGAGTAAGCCACGCTGCGTAAGGCCGCATTAAACGATCGCTCGGTAGTTCGGATTTTGCGCCGCACCGGGGTGCTTCTCACCGAGCATTGATCTGTCACTGCCTCGATCAACAAGAGTCAAAGCGCGTCAAAGGTCACTCCGGCCGAGCGCGCGGACAGGATGTAAGCCGCCGAAATCTGCTGTTTCACAAAGGGGGGCCTATCCGGGATAACCACCCTACCTCCGTCGAGTGCGCGGCGTCCCGTCGTTTCTATTACGGTGCTTATTGGCACGCCGGCACAAATTTTGGCGATGACGGCCGGAAAGAAAGTTAAGGGAATCAGGTCGAATTCTCAGATTGACTGTCGATTTTGAGATTCGGCGGCCATTATGGTTCGGATGTTAAGATGATGACAGACGATGCCACCTTGCTCCGTCACTACGTGGAGGCGCGTTCCGAGACCGCGTTTGCCGAACTGGTCGAGCGGCACTTGGGACTGGTTTACGGCGCGGCCCTTCGAGACATGGCCGGCGATTCCCATTCGGCTCAGGATGTCGCCCAGGCGGTTTTCGTCCTGCTGGCGCAAAAAGCTCCGGCCCTCCGCTCACATCCGAGTCTGGTGGGCTGGCTCTATCGCACGACCCATTATCAGGCGTCTGAAAGTCGGCGGGCCGAGCGTCGTCGCAAATCGCGAGAGCAGGAGACGACTGCCATGCAAGACGCTTTGACTAGTACGCGTTCGGATTCTGAAGAAGCCGAACTGAATACGGCCGTTCGCCATCTCATCTTGGAGTTGAATGAACGGGATCAGGAAGCGGTGCTACTTAGGTATTTTGAAGGGCGGGCCTACGCTGAGATAGCGGAGCGGCTGCTGATGTCAGAAAGCGCCGCTCACAAGCGAGTGGAACGAGCGCTTGAAAAGCTACGAGAACAGCTCGGCCGCCGCGGGATCGTATCGACGGCGGCAGCTCTCATAACGTGCCTGAGTGCGCAAGCCAGCGCGCCCGTGCCAGCCGGGCTGGCCGTCAGGGTGCTGGGGGCGGCGATGGCGTCTTCAGTTCCGATTGCGACCTTCACCGCGCTAAAATTTATGACCACCACCAAGGCTGCCGCCGGCATCGCCGCCCTCGTCGGTGTCTTCGCCGCAGGACTGGCGTTGCATGAAACTGCCGCTCGTCGTCAATCCGGCGCCGAGTGGGACGCCGCCAACCGACAGCGCGCGCAGCTATCGCAAGGCCTCCAACAACTGCAGGAAAAGGAGCGAACATTGAGCGCCCAGCGAATGGCTGCGGACGCAAATCCACCAAGTGCGTCGCCCGCCTTGCCGGCGGCCACCGCCGCGGCCGGCGTGGGACAGGCCTTGGGCAATGCGAACGGCCCCAAAACGGGGGCGGCATCAAATATTTCGACCAATCAAAACCCTGTCGTGCAGGAAGCAGTCGGCAAACTGGTGGCGTTGAACAATGCCAGATACTTTCGACCGCTTCTGCGATCGGCCGGCCTTTCTGACGCCAAGATTGAGCGAGCCGAATATTTGATCGGACAAAGCGTCGATTTCATGGGTTTCGGCGCCACCCCGCTCTCGCTCAAGACCGACCCCCGCTCTCGCGCTGAAATCGGCGCGGAATTAGGGGGTTTGCTCGGTCCAGCGGCAGCCGAAAATTACCGGTATCATATCATTGTTCGCCAAGTGATCGAAGTGCTCGCCGGAAACCTCTACGCCGATGCCCCTCTCACCGTCGAACAGGCCAACCAGTTGACCAAAATTCTGGCTAACACGAATCAACACCGCGGAGGGAATTGGGTCGGGTGGTATGACCCCAACGCGACCGACTGGCCAGAGGCGTTGACCCAAGCCCGGAGCGTGCTGTCGGACCAGCAACTGGCCGTGTTCAAGGTCGTGACGGGCGGATTTGGGGCGGATCCAAAATGAAAACCTACCGCAACGTCACCCTGATCCTCGCTGCTATCACCCTGGGCTTGTTCCTCGACGCACTGGCAGAAAAGTTCCAGCGGAATCGAATCGACGCTTCGATCGCGAAAGCGAATCGCGAGACGGCTTCGCTTCGACAACAGATCGAACAAGTGAAGAGACAGGTCGCCGCTTCCTCGACGGGCGCCTCACCGAAGCCAATCGCCGCGAGTCGCGGGTCACAAGAAATTCATCCTGGGAGTAGCGCGCAGACGGCTTTCGAGACTCCTGAGGCACAAATCCTCCGGAGTCGGCGGATTCGCGCGGACATCAACCTAAGATACCGGGCGGTTTTTGCCAAACTCGGATGGTCGCCCGATCAGATCGAACGATGGGACGAAGCGATTGTAGGATATTCGGAAAACAAGGATGATGTCGTCGCCGCAGCGGGAAACCACGGGCTACCGACGGCCAATCCCGGGATCAAACAAATGGTGGCATCCGAACAACACCAATTGCGCGACCAGTTGATCGCGCAGGTCGGGGCGGACGAATACGCAAAATTTGTCCAGCTCGACCGCGCGCAAGCCGCCAGAGATTTCGTCAGCCACGTGGCTGGGCGGGTATTTGCCTCCGGCGCGCCTCTCACCGCCGCACAGGGCGAGGCGCTGACGCAGATTATCGCCGATGCCAGTCCTGAGTATCAACAAGGCAAGCGGGTGATCCTGGCGACCGTCGATTGGAACGCCGCTGCTCTCCGCGCGCAACCGCTGCTCTCCGTCGGACAATTTGCGCAAGCGCAGGGAGAGCAGGAGGAGCTTGAGACCCGGAGTAACCTGCAGCGATTGGTCTCAAGTTTGCCACCATCGCCTTGAATCTTCAGCCCACGATCGGTCCAAAAACGAACCTAATCGGGACGGGCATGCGGGTTTTTCCGCCTTCCGACCGCCTTCCCGGCAAAATTGGCCGTGCCGCTGATGGTGTCTTTTGGCACAGGACTCAGGTCGAGCCTCGACCGTCGTTTCCGCTGAGCGTTATGAATGGCGCCTTCTGCAAGTCGATTGGCGCGTTCTGCTAATTACAGACGCCGTTTTTTGCGGTAGGCTGTGCTCACGATTGGCTCGCCCAACAAACAAACGACCGCCCATGAAAGCCCAAACCGATCAATTCCACGTCAGTGGCAACGCGCAGGATCGCATCAAGCTACCGGGTGTCTTCTGGGCCGGACTAAAATCCATCGGCCTCACTCCGGGTGCCGTCCTTCGTCGCAGCAACTTGCCGCCCACCGTCTACAACGGTGAGAGCTTCGTGACCACGGCGCAAAACTTCGCAGTCTGGCGGGCCATTCGCGAGTTGGCCGGCGATCCCGCGATGGGCTGGAAATTCATGAGTCAGGTTGGGACCGACCAGTATCACCCGACGCTCCTCGCCGCCCTGCACGCCCGCACCTATCGCGAATCCATCGAGCGACTGGCGCGCTACAAACAGCTTTGCAGCGCCGAGGAATTTCAGATCAGCACCAAGGGCGATGAGGTCCTCGTCGAGGTTTCGTGGCCTTTTGCCGAAAAGGAGCCGGCGCCAGCGTTCTTGCTCGATGCGGTGTTCGCACTCGTGCTGGAACTCGGCCGCCGTGGCACGAAGACGAGGCTGAACCCCAAGCGCATCGAACTCACGCGGCAAGCCGAACGAGACAATGGTTTCGCGGAATACTTTGGCTGCCCGGTAAAATATCGCGCCACCCGAGATGTGCTGGTGCTGCGCACCGCCGACGTGGAACTTCCCTTCGCCACGCACAACGACGAGCTCCTGCAAATGCTCGCGCCGCAGTTTGAAAATCAACTCAAGGCGGGCCGCGCGAAGCAGGGCATCCTCGACCAAGTGAAATGGGTCCTGAAGCGCCTGCTGTCCGGCAGCCGCCCTGACCTGCTCATGGTCGCCAAGGAACTGGGAATGAGTGATCGCACGCTCCAGCGCCGTATCACCGACGAAGGCACCACGTTCCGGCAACTGCTCACCGACACTCGTCACGAATTGGTCCGGCAATACCTCGGCGATCCGTCGGTCGAAATCAACGAGGCGGCCTTCCTCGTTGGCTTCGAGGATCCGACTTCATTCTACCGCGCCTTCCGCTCGTGGGAAGGCAAGACGCCCGCCGAATGGCGGGCCGCCCACCAACACCGCCGGACACATCGACGCTGACACCCCGGCACATTTCACCGCCCTCATGCGGGCCAGCTACTGCTTTAACTTAATCCAACGAATCCAATGAACCTACTCATCATCAATACGCACCTCACCTATCCCGGCTGGTCCGAGGGTAAACTGAACCAAACCTTCATGGACGTGGCGAAGGCGTTCTTCACCGAGCGCGGGCACCAGGTCGCCGAGACCTTTGTCGAGCGCGGCTACAAGCCCGAGGAAGAGGTCGCAAAACACATGACGGCGGACCTCGTCATCCTCCAGACGCCGGTGAACTGGTTCGGGGCGCCATGGATCTATAAGAAATACGTGGACGAGGTCTTCAATGCCGGCCTCGCCACCAAAGTCTTCCTCGAAGGCGACGGCCGCACCCGCTCGGATCCGGGTCGGCAATACGGCACGGGTGGCAAGATGCAGGGCCGGAAGTTCATGATCTCCGCGACGTGGAATGCGCCGCGAGGCGCCTTCGACAATCCCAATGGCGTCTTGATGGGTGGCAAAAGAACGGCCGACTTGTTCCTCGCTATCACGGCCAACTACAAATTTTGCGGCTACGACATCCTCCCGGACTACGGGGCCTTCGATATCTTCAAGCACGCCCCCGACATCCCGCGCTCGCTCGAAGACTATCAGCGGCACTTGGCGCAGCACTGCCTGTGACCCACCGGCACGGGAAACGACCTGCGGGGGCCTGTGCCGGAAACCAAGGTATTGGGCACGAGCATCCGGCGTTTGAATTGCCGCGCTCTCCGTGGAGAATTGATGCAATTGGTGCTTAAAAATCGAGAGAATAGTCAATTCGCCTCGCGCATCGACCGGTTCATTCGCTCCGCGTTTAACGGTTTCTCGCCGCCGGGTAGACCGCTTTTCCTCTCGAAATTCAAGGACGCCAGGAAAATAAGCACCACTAAAGTTCGTTGATCAAACGTGCCGGCCCGACCATTAGCACCAGATCCGTCGATTTGGTGTTTTTGCGCGATTCAGTGGATACGAAGCGATTACGCGATCATCCGCGTTAAACGAAACACGAGAAAGTTCGCGAAATCTTCGCACCGGGGTCGAGAATTGCGTTAAACGTTTAATTTTTCTCGCGCACGATCTCATCGCGCCAAGTCCGATCTCGAAATCTTCGGACACTTAGACGGGACCCAAACTGAACGTCGCAGCAGATTTTTGAGCACCCCGGCCAGCAGGATACCCGAACTCCTCGCCGATCGTTTAACGCTCACGCATCCCGTTGATGAGTAAGCCACGCTGCGTAAGGCCGCATTAAACGATCGCTCGGTAGTTCGGATTTTGCGCCGCACCGGGGTGCTTCTCACCGAGCATTGATCTGTCACTGCCTCGATCAACAAGAGTCAAAGCGCGTCAAAGGTCACTCCGGCCGAGCCCGCGGACAGGATGTAAGCCGCCGAAATCTGCTGTTTCACAAAGGGGGCCTATTCGGGATAATCCCTACCTCGAACGCGCGCCCGCCGCGGCGTCGTTGCTAAACCGGTCCGATT
>CALFNN010000102.1 GCA_937902925.1 uncultured Opitutaceae bacterium | reverse complement strand
AACGACGCCAAACGGTGCGCCTTTTGGCGACTACCTCGTCAACCGAATGAGTCCGACTAAGTTCATTTGCGATAGATTTGGCCTAAATCTGATACAAAGTTGGGGCCTTCGGCCCCAAAGTCTGGAAGATACCTTCCCTCAAAACCGACAAAAAAGACGCCTGTTTTCGTCGATTTTATACCAAAATGTGGCACTTATCGCCATTTCTGGCCGAATGATCGCCTCCAGCCGTCAATCGCGAAATTCGGTTGTTGCCTGTTCCTTTTGTTTTCTTTTGAACGCCGGTCCCCTAAAAACCAACTAACCCTTTCGCAGCCACTCAACTCAACCAAGGGCTCTTTTTTGGACCTCAAACAAATCAAACAGATCATCGAATTGATGAAACGCTCGGAATTGACCGAGTTTGCCGTCGAAGAGGAGGGTTTTAAGCTCAAGATACGGCGCGGCAGCAATGGGCTGCCGATAGTCTCAACCGGACGGGGCTCGAATTCCCCTTTCTTGACATCGGATAGTGCTCCACCGGCTCCCGCGACAGCCTCCAATCCAGCTACATCCGTATCCGCTCCCGTTGCGAGCACCACGGACGAAGCCGGGGTCGCCTATATCAAATCCCCGATGGTCGGAACATTCTATCGTGCTGCCTCGCCTGAGAGTAAGCCATTTGCCGATGTCGGCGCCAAAGTCCTCGAAAATTCCGTGGTCTGCATCATTGAGGCCATGAAGATCATGAATGAGATCCAAGCCGAGGCCAAGGGCGCGATCTTGGAAATCCTGGTCGAAAACGGCCAGCCCGTCGAATACGGTCAGCGCCTTTTCAAGATTAAGCAGGGCTAACAGCGCTGCCCCACAATGCCCAGCAATGCCGACCGGTCTCCACGCTCGGCGTCCGTCTGCGGCGGCGTGGTTCTTCGTCCATCGACATGATCCAAAAAATCCTCATCGCCAATCGCGGTGAAATCGCCCTTCGCATCGTGCGTGCCTGTCGCGAGCTTGGCGTCAAGACCCTCGCCGTCTATTCTGAGGCTGACGTCCAGTCGCTTCACGTCCAGCTCGCCGATGAGGCGATCTGCATAGGCGGTCCGAAAAGCGCCGATAGTTATTTGCGGGCCGATCGAATCATCAGCGCTGCCGAAATCGCAGACGTGGATGCCATTCACCCGGGCTATGGTTTCCTTTCTGAGAACGCGAAATTCGCCGAACAATGCGAATCTTGTAACATCAAATTCATTGGTCCGAAATCAAAATCCATCAAGATGATGGGGGATAAATCGGTCGCAAAAGACACCGTCAAGAAAGCCGGCGTCCCAACCGTTCCCGGTTCCGACGGACCCGTGGACAACGAAGCAGAAGCCGTCAAAGTGGCTCGTCAAGTCGGTTACCCCGTAATCATCAAGGCCGTTGCCGGCGGCGGCGGCCGCGGCATGAGGATCGCACACAACGATATCTCGTTCGCCAAGGAATACCACGTCGCCCGTGGCGAGGCGGAAAAAGCCTTTGGAAACGGCGCGGTCTACATCGAGCGCTACATCGAGAAGCCTCGCCACATTGAATTTCAGATCCTCGGTGACAGCCACGGCAAGATCGTGCACCTCGGCGAACGCGACTGCTCGGTGCAGCGCCGCCACCAAAAGCTGATTGAGGAATCGCCGTCGCCGTTCCTTACGTCCGACCTGCGCAAAAAAATGGGCAAGGCTGCAATCAAGGCTGCAGCCGCCGCTGAATACGAGAACGCCGGCACCATCGAGTTTCTCGTCGATGCGAAGGGTAACTATTTCTTCATCGAGATGAACACACGCATTCAGGTCGAACACCCCGTAACCGAGGAGGTCACCGGCATCGATCTGATCAAACAGCAAATCCGTGTGGCCAACGGCGACAAACTGGATTTCGACCAAGGCGACATCAAATTTGAGAAACACGCGATTGAATGCCGCATTAACGCTGAGGATCCCGCGCGCAACTTCGCGCCCTCGCCGGGCACCATCGGCCTATACTACGCCCCAGGCGGCCATGGCGTCCGGGTCGATTCACATGTCTATAGCGGCTATACGATACCACCCTACTATGACTCGATGATCGGTAAGCTCATCACTTACGGCACTACACGCAAAGTAGCCCTAGAGCGCATGTATCGCGCTCTGAGCGAATATCTTATTCGTGGGATCAAGACGACAATCCCGTTGCATAAGGCTATTATGGCTGACCCTGTGTTCATCGAAGGCAAGGCAACCACAGCTTACATGGAGGATTTTCTCAGTCGCACGGCCACGGACCTGTTTTCCTGATTCGGAAATCCTCTCACGTTCTTTCCGGCAATTTAAGAAAAGAAAATCCGCCCAAGGAACCAGTAGAGCCCCACCGTCGAGAGAATCCCCGAAAGCACCGGCAATCCGAAACGTTCGACGTTTGCGGCCCTTCGCCGCCACCACACGGTGGACAGCAAAACTGACCCGATTACGGCTTGGCCGAATCCCACGCCCAGAATAAACATGCCCAGCGGCATCACGAGACCGCGCCCGTCGTCGTGAACGCTCAGCGCCGGCACCACGATCGCGAACCCGAAGCCATGGAGAAGGCCGAACGCAAGAGTTAGGGCCCGGCGACCGCCAGGTTCGGCGCCACGGCGCGCAATATTTTCAATCCCCAAGAAAACAATCGAAGCCGCAATCGCCGCCTCGACAATCCGGCTCGGCGGATTTGCAACTTTTAGCGCAGCCAAGGTAAGCGTCAGTAAATACGACAGCGTGAAACACAAATTGATCGTTAGGACCGAGCGAAAGCTCCGGCATGCCAACAACAGCGCCACCATAAACGTCAGGTGGCCAAATCCCGTCCACATTTGCTCGAAGCCGAGTTTCAAAATTGCCCAATAACCCTGCGCGGCTTGGTTCGTCGCTGGCTGCGCGGTTCCAAGCGCGACCACCGCGGCAGGAATTTCCACCGTGTCGTTGCCGGCGCTGAGAAGCTTTTTGGCGACCGCGAGGCCACGCTCGTCGGCGATCACCACAAACTCACGATGCCCCGATGGTAGATCGCCAAGTTTCAGCGCACGGAGTTTCAGCGGCCCATCCTTGGGACGTGCGTAGACCAACGCAAAATTCAGACTGTCCCCCGCGGCCAACTGCACCCGCGTCTCACGCGGTGCGATCGCAATCCCGTCAACACTCACTGCCCACAGGTGCGGAGCCAACTCAGTCAATAACTCGCGGGCGGCATCGAATTCGTTCTGCGTCCACTTTCCGGACGTCCGGGCTTCCGGTGGGAGCAACTGCTGCGCGTCCGCCGGCGCAAACCCCACGGTCAACTCAAGGACGCCCGCACGTAATCGCCCCTGCGCCGTGCTGATCCCGGGATCGTGCGCCCACAGCGTTCCCGCGAAGCACGTGTAGACGAAAAGACCAAATAAAAAACCGCGGAAAGCCACGCGTTCACTCCCGCGTTCTCGGGCCGGACGAATCGAGACGCTTTCAAGGACCATACTCATTTCCCCGGACAAGTTGCACGTCGCTCCACTCACCCATCACGCGTGAATCGAATTTCCAGCCGGGCGCTGCCATTTCAAATCCGGCCCAGACTTTCATGCGCTCTTCCGCCAGAATGCCACTTAACACAAGTGTGCCTCCAGGAGCCACGGCGCCCACCAATTTCCCGGCGAACCGCAGCAGCACGTCGGCTTGAATATTTGCCAGCAGCACATCTGCCTGAAGCCCGGAGAGACCTGCGACCAGGTCGCCGATCATGAATTGCACGCGACCCGCCAGACGATTGAGAATCGCGTTCTCCTCGCTGACACGGATGGCCTCCGGGTCGTTGTCGAAGCCTGCAACCGATCGAAAGCCGAGCAACGCCGCGGACAACGCCAGAATCCCTGAGCCGCAACCGGCATCGACGACGCGACCGGAAGTGCCCCGCGTCTCGGCCAGCTTCACCAGCCGCTCGACACACAATCTCGTCGTCTCGTGATTTCCGGTCCCAAAAGCGAGCCCCGGATCGAGCCATAATACTGCCTCGCCGGGTGGCAGCCGGTATTTTTCCCGCTCCCAGACCGGCACCCAGTGCAGGGACCCAAACCGCCACGCATGAAAATGTGCTTTATAACTGTCCCGCCAGTCGGCATCCGCGATTTCCCGCCACGCTGGCTCCACCATTGCTGGCACTCCCGCCGCGGCCAGCAACGGCTCGAGTTCCGCCCAAGATGCCCGTGCTGTCGCGGTCCCGGCGAATATGCCGACGACCCAGGCACGCCTCACGATGACATCCTCCAGCACGCTCCAACCGGCGACTTCAAGCTCAAGCAATACCTGCTCGGCTACATCTGCCATCGGCGCCGGAATCTCCACTCTGGTCTCGTGCAATGCCATGCGGCCGATCGTCGGCCGCGGAACTGGTCGGTGCAAGCCGCTGATTCCGCCGGACCTTTGCCGAAGCACCTCCGGCTTGTCCGGCGTCAAGATCGGTTTCGACGCCGGCAACGACCGTCCGTCATCTCCCGCGGCGCGTCTCGGCGAGCCCCCGGCTATTTCCGCTTCAACGCGATTCACTCAGCCGCGCAATCACCACCGGCAGCAGTGCATGCTCGGCCGCATGAATTTTTTCGGTCAGCGACTCAAGTGTGTCGCCGGCCTCGATGCACACGGCTGTCTGGTCCAGGATCGGGCCACCATCCACTTCCGGGGTCACGTAGTGGACCGTGCAACCGGTGATTTTCACCCGGCGTCGCCACGCCTGGCCGATGCCATCGAGCCCCGGAAAACTCGGCAGCAGGCTCGGGTGGAGGTTGATAATTTTTCCGGCGAATGCGTTCAGGAAACCCGGCTTCAATACGCGCATGAAGCCCGCCAGCACGACCAGATCCGCCTGCGCGTCGCGCACGGCGGCGATGAAACGCGTTTCACCCTCGCCCTCGAGCTTCGTCTTGAACGGCGCCGGATCGACGAATGACGCCGGCACGCCGAAGCGCGCCCCGAGCGCGAGAATGCCGGCCGCCGGCTGATCGGAAAAAATCTGCACCACCCGCGCCCGGCCGAGCGCACCGGACTGCTGGGCGGCAAGAATCGCCGCGGCGTTCGAGCCGCGTCCGGAACCGAGGATGACGACGCGCATAAGCGTTCAGATTTCTCCCGCCGCCTTGATTCTGGCGATCAGATTCGTCGTGCTGAAGCCGGCGAGGAACGGGAGAAACGTGATCTGCGCGCCCACGGCCTCGAGCGCCGCCCGTTCACCCGGATCGAGCTTCTCCAGCGTGTAGTCGCCCGCTTTGCAATAGACGTCCGGCCGCAAACTCCGGATCTCCGCCGTCAGCCTTGGTTCGCGGAAAACCACCACCGCGTCGACGCAGGCCAGCGCGCCCAAGGCATAGGCACGCTGTTCCTCGGTTTGCACCGGGCGCGCCGGCCCCTTGAGCGCGCGCGTGCTGGCGTCGCTATTGAGCGCAACGATGAGCGCATCGCCGAGCGCGCGCGCCTTCTGGAGATAATAAAGATGCCCGGTGTGCAGCAGATCGAAAATGCCGTTCGTTAGCACGACCCGCCGCCTCGCCATCCGCAATCCATCACGGTAGGTTACGGTATCGGGAAGTGTGCGCAATTTTAGGTTGTCGAGCGTCACGGCATCGCAAGCCTCACGGTTCGCCCCTTTGTTGTCCATTCGGTTATCCTCGCCCGCCTTCATGAAAACCCGCCTCATCCTGCTTTTCCTCGCCGTCACCACCGCGGCTTTCGCCTCGAAAGACCACCCCGTCATCGGCCTCTCGCTCGATACGCTCAAGGAGGAGCGCTGGCAGCACGACCGCGACACGTTCACCGGCGCCGCGGAGAAACTCGGCGCCTCCGTCGTCGTCCAGTCGGCCAACAGCGACGACACCCGGCAGGTGCGCGATATCCAGTCGTTGATCAGTCGCGGCGTCGACGTGCTCGTCATCGTCCCGCACAACGGCGCCGCGATGACCCGCGCCGTCAAGTCCGCCAACGAGGCCGGCATCCCCGTCATCGCCTACGACCGCCTCATCCTGAACTGCAACATCGACTGCTATCTGACCTTTGACAACGTGAAGGTGGGCGAGGCTCAGGCGAGCTATGCCGTCAGTCACCTGCCCAAGGAGCGGAAGGCGCGCATCGTGCGCATCTACGGCGCGCCCACCGACAACAACGCCAAGCTCTTCAAGCAGGGACAGGACAACATCCTCGATCCCTTGATCAAAGCGGGCCAGATCGAGGTGGTTCACGAGGACTGGGCGCTCGACTGGAAACCCGAGAATGCGAAAAAAATCATGAACGCCGCCATCACCAAGGCCGGCCACAATATCGACGCCGTCGTGGTCTCCAACGACGGCACCGCCGGCGGCGCGATTCAGGCGCTGCTCGAGGAAGGCCTCGCCGGCAAAGTCCTTGTCACCGGCCAGGACGCCGACCTCGCCGCCTGCCAGCGCATCCTCCGCGGCACCCAGGCGATGACCGTCTACAAGCCGCTCAAGAATCTCGCCACGCTGGCCGCGCGGGTTGCGGTCGAAATCGCCCGCGGCGAAAAGCCCGCCGCCACCAGCACCCTCGACAACGGCGCCAAGAAGGTGCCCTCGATCTTCGAAAAGGTCATCTCGGTGGACAAGGACAACCTCATGAGCACCGTCGTGGCCGATGGTTTCCACACCGCCGAGGAATTGAAATGACGCGCCGCCGCGCCTGAAGGCATGTCCGTCCCGCTCCTCGAAGCCTGTGGCCTGACGAAGCGATTTCCCGGCGTCCTGGCGTTGCGGGAGGTGAAATTCGAGCTGCAGCCGGGCGAGATCCACGCGCTCTGTGGGGAAAACGGCGCGGGCAAGTCGACCCTCATCAAGCTGCTCTCCGGCATTCATCCGCACGGCAGTTACGAGGGCGAGTTCCGGATCGACGGAACGCCCGCGGCGTTTCACTCCATCCGCGACGCGGAGCGCGCGGGTATCGCGGTCATCACCCAGGAGTTCGCGCTCGTCGACGATCTGAGCGTGGCCGAGAACATTTTCCTCGGTCGTGCGCCGCGCCGCGGGCTTAGGGTCGACTGGCTCGAGATGCACCGCCGGGCAGCGCGGTTGCTCGCCGATTTCGGGCTCGCCATCGAGCCCGAGACCCCGGTGCGCCAGCTCGGCATCGGGCAGAAGCAACTCGTCGAGATCGTCCGCGCCATCGACAAGAAATCCCGGGTTCTCGTCCTCGATGAACCCACCGCCGCACTCACCGAGCAGGAAGTGGCCGTGCTGCTCGACCATCTCCGCCGGCTGCGCGCCCAGGGCACCGCCTGCATCTACATCTCCCACAAGCTCGACGAGGTTTTTTCGATCGCCGATCGCATCACGGTGCTGCGCGACGGCGCCAGCATCGCCACCCTCGGGGTGCGCGATGCCACCATTTCCCTCGTCATCAAACATATGGTGGGCCGGGAAATCGCCGACCTTTTCCCGCGCCGGCCCGCCGCTGGCCCGGGAACGCTGCAACTCGCCGTCCATCGGCTCAACGTCGCGCCGACGCCGGGGCGGCCGGCCTGGCTGCGCGAGATTTCATTCGAACTACACGGCGGAGAGGTCCTCGGCTTCGGCGGCCTGATGGGCGCCGGGCGCACGGAACTGCTCATGCACCTGTTCGGTGCTTGGGGTCATCGGCTCGGGGGCGAAGTCGTCCTGCGCGGGCAAATCCACGCCCGGCCGACGCCGCGCGATTCGATCCGGCGCGGGCTGGTTCTCGCCAGCGAAGATCGCCGTCGCTATGGCCTGATTCTCGAGCAGGAAATCGGGTTCAACCTCTCGCTTTCGAGTCTGCGCCAGTTCACCCGGGCAGGCGGCCGCATCGACCAGCCCGCCGAGCAGATTCGCAACCGGGCTTTTTTCGATTCCCTGCGCGTCAAGGCACCCGATCAGCATGCGCGCGCCGGCGGCCTCTCCGGCGGCAACCAGCAAAAAGTCGTGCTCGGCAAGGCCCTCATGACCGAACCGACCGTCGTGATGCTCGATGAACCGACGCGCGGCATCGACGTGGGCGCAAAGCTCGAGGTCTACGAGTTGATCAACCGCCTCACCGCCGAGGGCAAGGCCGTGATTCTCGTCTCGAGCGAACTGCCCGAATTGATGGGCATGAGCGACCGCATCATCATGCTCGCCGATGGCCGCATTGGAGGCGAATTTGCCCGCGCGGACTTCAGCCAGGAGAAGCTGCTCGCGGCCGCCATGGGCCGCGCCATCCCCTCCGCCGCCTGAATTTCATGAACGCCAAGTTGCTCAAGAATCTCGCGATGCCGATCGCCCTCGTGGCGATTTGCGCGTTCTTCGCGTTCCGCGAACATGCGTTTCTCGGGCCGCGCAATCTCACGCAGCTCATCGTCGAGTTCTCGATCACGGGCACGCTCGCGCTGGGGATGTTCATGATTTTGCTGACGGGCCAGATCGACCTTTCCGTCGGCAGCGGCGTCGGCCTGATCGGCGGCATCGCCGCCGTGCTCGTCTTCCAACGGGGTTGGCCGGCTCCAGCCGCGATGCTCGGAGCTTTTGTCGCCGCGCTCGTGCTCTGGACGCTCATGGGGGCGCTGATTGTCCGGCAACGCATCCCCTCGTTCATCATCACGCTCGGCGGCCTCCTGATCTTCAAGGGTCTGTTCTGGCTCGTGATTCAAAACTCCACGATCCCGGTTGCGCGCGGCGACGAGGACAACCTCTACTCGCTGCTGACGACCTACTACCTGCCGGCCCGCATCGGACTCGGCCTCGCGATCGCCGTCGCCGTCGCGCTCGGGCTGATCCAATGGCGCAGCCGCGCCGCCCGCGCCGCCCACGGGCTCCCGGTTCCGCCGGTTGCCGACGCCGCGACTCGCTGGATTGTCTCAGCCGCAGCGGTCGTCGGACTCGTGGTGGTCTGCAACAATTTCCGCGGCATTCCGCTTTCGCTCCTGATTCTGGCGGCCACGGCGGTGACCGTCTATTTCCTGACCAGGCACACGCCCTTCGGCCGCTACCTCTACGCGATTGGCGGCAACGAGGAGGCCGCCGTGCTCTCGGGCATCGCCGTCAATCGCGTGCTCATCGGCGCTTACGCCCTCATGGGCGTGACCGTGGCGCTCACCGGCTTCATGACGACCGCCTACTCCGGGGCATCGACCACGACCGTGGGCGACCTGATGGAACTCGACGCCATCGCCGCGTGCGTGATCGGCGGCACCGCGCTCAAGGGCGGCCGCGGCACGGTGTGGGGCGTGATTTTCGGCGCCCTCATCATGACCGCCCTGCTCAATGGCATGACGCTCCTCGCCGTTGCGCCCGAGATCAAGTTCATCGCCCGTGGCGTCGTGTTGACGCTCGCCGTCTGGATGGATGTGAAGCTGGGCAAAAAATAGGACTGGTCCCTAACCGGCCCGGGTGGCCCCCGCCTTCGCGGTTCGACCCCCGGGGAGTTTGTCAGCTAATGGTTGACAATCCCCCGTCGTCGACCCGCGGGAAGGCGCGGCGGTTGCGCACAGGAACCGGCGCCAGAAACCGTCCGCTCAGAAAAACTTCTTCGCCTTCTCGAAAAACGATTTCGACGTCGGCTCGTTCGCGTCGCCGCTCACCCGCGCAAACTCGTCCAGCAGCTTCCGTTGCTCCGAGGTGAGCGCTTGCGGCACCTCGACGTGCACACGAACCAGCTGGTCGCCCTGCCGCGCGCCGCGCAGCGACGGCATGCCCTTCTCGCGCAGCCGGAACGTCGTGCCGCTCTGCGTGCCCGCGGGGATTTTCAGCGAGGCCTTGCCGAACAAGGTCGGCACCTCGATCGTGCCGCCCAGCGTCGCCAGGGTGAATTTGATCGGGATCTCGCAAAAGAGATTGTCCTCCTGGCGCTCGAACAGCTCGTGTTCCTTCACGCTGAGGACGATGTAGAGATCGCCCGCCTGGCCGCCGGCCATGCCCGCCTCGCCGTTGCCGGATGAACGCAGCCGCGAGCCCGTGTCGACCCCCGGCGGAATCCGCACGTTGAGCTTGGTATTCTTCGCCACGCGACCCTCCCCGTGACAAACGGTGCACGGCTTCTCGATTTTCGAGCCCGCGCCGCCGCAAGTCGGACAGGTCTGGGTAAACGTGATGATGCCGCCGGACCGGCGGATCTGCCCCGCGCCGCGACAGGTCGGACACGTCACGCGCCGCGAACCCGGCTCGGCGCCCGAACCGTCGCACCGCTCGCACGTCATCGCCTTGCGGAACGATATTTCCTTTTCCACGCCGCGCGCCGCCTCCTCGAGGGTGATTTCGAGATCGTAGCGCAGGTCCGCGCCGTCGCGGCCGCCTTCCCGGCCTCCGCCGCCCCCGAACATTTCCTCGAAAATGCCGCCGCCGCCGCCGCCCTGCTGGCCGAAAACTTCCCGGAAGATATCGAACGGATCGTGAAACCCGCCGCCGCCGCGCATCCCGCCCGGCCCGCGGCCGGCGCCCGCGCTGCCGTCGAACGCCGCCGGACCATAGCGATCGTAAGCCGCGCGCTTTTCGGCGTCGCTGAGCACCTCGTAGGCATGGGAGACTTTCTTGAACATCTCCTCCGCCTCCTTGTTGCCCGGATTCTTGTCCGGATGATACTGCACCGCCTTCTTGCGGTAGGCCTTCTTCAGCTCCTCCGGCGAGACGCTTTTATCGACGCCGAGCAACGCGTAATAGTCTTCTTTGGCCATCGCGCGTCAGGACTTCGCCTCTTTTTTCCCGGGTCCGCCCGACACCACGACCGAGGCCGGCCGCAACAGCCGGCCGTTGAGCGAAAAACCGGTCCGCACGACCGTCAGCACGCGACCCTCGGGGACCTCGGCGCTCGGCTGCGCCGAAATCGCCTCGTGGAGATTCGCGTCAAACGGCTGGCCGGCCGGGTTGATTTCCTTGAGGCCGTGACTGGCGAGCGCGGCCTTGAACTGCGCGAGCACCATATCGACGCCTCCCGCGAGCGAGGTCGCGTCGGCGCCCGGCTGCCTGGCCGCCGCAAGGCCCAGCGCGAGATTGTCGAGGACTGGCAACAGGTCCTCCAGCACGCGCGAGGTCGCGTAAAGCCGCAGCTCCTCCTTTTCGCGGACGGTGCGGCGTCGAAAGTTCTCCAGATCGGCGACGGCCCGCAGGTAACGGTCCTGCATCGCGGCCGCTTCTTTCTTCGCCGCCGCCAGCGCGTCGTCGGGCGCCGGGGCGGTGGTCGGCGCGGCCTTCGGCTCCGTCGGCGCGGCGGCGCTCGCCGCCTCGGAATTGGCGGCGGCTGAATTGTTCAGGGTGTCGGTTGATTCGGGCTCAGGCATGGAAACAAAGAGCGCCCACTAAACTATGCCTTTTGGCATTCTTCAAGTCTCTCTCGCAGCCAGTTTCCGCCGCCGGTTGCTCAAACGAAATTCTCCGTGACCAACAGGATCGTCGTCGCGTCCGCGCTGAAGGTGAAAGCTCCCGCAAACGGCAACAGCACGTTTTCGCCCCGGACGAGCTTCTGGCCGAGCGGCGAGCGGGTGCCCGCGCTGTTCTCCGCACTCGACCGGCCTCCCCCGCTCACGACGCTCAGCAATCGCGGCTGCTCCCCGGCGCGCAGGTGCACTCGCTCCCCCGCGCCAAGGACAATCCGCCGGATGCTGAACTCGGGGCAGTCGGCGATGACGCCCGACGTTGGCGCGGCCCGCACCGGCGCCGGCTCGAAATCATCCCAATCGATCGACCGCAGCGATTGCGCGACGTGGAGCTGGCGCGGTTGGCCGTCCAGCCCCACGCGGCCCCAGTCGTAGACCCGGTAAGTCGTATCGGAGTTCTGCTGGATTTCGAGGATGAGGTTGCCCGCGTCGATCGCGTGGACCTGACCACTGTGAACCAGGATCGAGTCGCCCGCCGCGACCCGGAAATGATGCACGCAGTCCTCCACGGTATTGTCCGCGATCGCGCGCTCGAATTGCGCCCGGGTGACCCCGCGCTTGAGGCCGACGATGAGCCGCGCGTCCGGCGCCGTCTGCGCGATATACCAGTTTTCCGTTTTGGGCTCGCCCCCCAGCCCCGCCGCGACCGCCGCCGGCGGATGCACCTGCAGGCTGAGTCGCTCCCGGCAGTCCAGCCACTTCACGAGAAGGGGAAATGGCTTTCCGGCGGGCCATTTCGGGCCCATGACGTCGGGCCCGTATTTCGCCAGCACGGCACCCAGCGAAAGACCGTTGTGGGCCCCGCCATGCACCACCGACTGGGCCTCGGGACGGTCGACGACTTCCCAGCTTTCGCCGATGGGCTGCGCCGGCGGCAGCTCGCGACCCAGCACCGATTCGAGCGCGCGCCCACCCCAGACGCGTTCTTGATAAAGCGGGTGGAATCGAAGGAGCTCGCGCATCGGGTTTGACGAGTTTTTTGTGAAAAGGGTGCGGGGGTGTTTACATTTGACCGCGTGTCTTGTTAGCCTGATATCCGCAGAAATTTAGCCGGCCCACACAAATGCCCAAGTCCGAGACTTCAAACTCAAACGACGGCCCGTCTTTCCAAGCGCCACGTTACCGTCCGAATTGGCTCTCCGCCGTCGGTTGCTTCATGCTGGGCACGTGGTTGAGCGTCGCGTTCTTCGATTACAAGCCGAGCCAGACCTCCCACCTGACGACCAGTCCAACCGGCAACAATATCGCGGGCGGCTGGGGCGCCAACGTTTCCTGGATCTCGTTCGTCACGTTCGGGTGGGCGGCATGGCTGGTGCCAATATTCCTCCTCGTCTGGCTGGTCTATTCGGTGCGCAGTTCGAAGCACCTCACGACGGCCCGGTTCATCGCGATGCTCCTGTGCATCGTCACGTTCGCCGGCGTGGCGGCGATGTTCGAAAACTTCAAGGAAAGCGACTGGTTTCCGCAGGGTCCGGGCGGTCTGCTCGGCCACTTCGTCTATCAAAGCGGCCTCAAGGCTCCGCTCGGGGCGTTTGGCGCCGGCCTGCTGATGGGCACGGTTTATGTCTCGAGCATGCTCTTTGTCCTGATGAAGGACATCGGTTCGGAAATTGAAAAAATGGTCACGAATTTCAGCGGCTGGCGCGCGGAACGCGCCCAGCGTCGGGCGGAAGCAGCCGCGAAGCGCCAGAAGGAAAAAGAAGCCAAGGCAAAACTGAAAGCCGCTGCCGTGGTGGTCGCCGCCAGCGCCAGCCCCGCCAGCGGACCGGGCACGACCGCGCCATCGGCACCGGTCGGGCCGACCGGCAAGAAAACGTTCGTCCCGAAAACCACCGAGGATCCCCTCGCCAAACCCGCCGCGACGCGGCCGGCGGAGCCGGCGCCCGTTGCCGCGCCCCCGCCGAAGGTCGAACCCAAAACCGCTCCCGCGCTCAAGCTCGGCAAGTCCCCGGCCGGCGAAACCGCCTCCGAAAAGAAGCCCCCGGCCCAAGTGGAGCTCAACATCGTCAAACCCGAGGAGCCGAAGAAAGCGAAACAGGTCACGCTGCCGCAAAGCGACGACGCCAACTACCAGTTTCCCCCGCTTACCATTTTGAAGGAGCAGTCCGGACCTGCGGCCGGCAACAGCGAGGCGGAGCACCGCACGAACGCCGAAAACCTCCTGCGCATCCTCGGCGAATTCGGCGTCGAGGTGACGCTCGGCGAAATTCATGTCGGCCCGGTCATCACCCGCTACGAGGTCGTGCCGGCCGCCGGCGTGCGCGTCGAAAAAATTTCCGGCCTCGATAAGAACATCGCACTCGGCATGAAGGCGCAATCCGTCCGCATCCTCGCGCCGATTCCGGGCAAGGCGGCGGTGGGTGTCGAGGTGCCCAACCAGCACGCGACGGCCGTCGGCCTGCGTGGCATTCTCGAAAGCGAGGATTGGGCGGGCGCCAAGGCCGAGCTGCCCATCGCGCTCGGCAAGGATGTCTCGGGCAAGCCGCTCGTCTCCGACCTCACGAAGATGCCGCACCTGCTGATCGCGGGCGCCACCGGTTCGGGAAAATCCGTCTGCATCAACGCCATCATCGCGTCGATCCTCTACTCGAAGAGCCCCAAGGACGTGCGCCTCATCATGGTGGACCCGAAGGTGGTCGAGTTGAAAATCTTCAATTCGCTTCCGCACATGCTGATCCCGGTTCTCACCGAGGCAAAGAAGGTGCCCGGTGCGCTCAAGTGGCTGCTGAGCGAGATGGAGCAACGCTACCAGATTTTCGCGAAGGAAAACGTCCGCAACATCACCAGCTTTAACGCGCGCAAGAAAACCCCCAAGCCCGAAACACCCCCCGCCGAAACGCAGGGTGCGCTCACCGGCGTCGATCCGCTCGCCGACGACCTCGAGATTCCCGACCGCCTGCCCTACATCGTCGTCGTCATGGACGAACTCGCGGACCTCATGATGGTCGCGCCGGCCGAGATCGAGACCAACATCGCCCGCCTCGCGCAACTCGCCCGCGCCGCCGGCATCCATCTTATCATCGCGACCCAACGTCCGTCGGTGAATGTCATCACCGGCGTCATCAAGGCGAATCTTCCCTCGCGCATCGCGTTCCAGGTCGCCTCGCAGGTCGACTCGCGCACCATCCTCGATGGCAAGGGCGCCGAGACACTGATCGGCCGCGGTGACATGCTGTTCACGCCCCCCGGCACGTCGAAGCTGGTGCGCGCCCAAGGGGCGTTCGTATCGGATGATGAGATCACGACCGTGGTCGAGTTCCTCAAGAAAAACGGCCCCCCGGTTTACGCGTCGCATGTGCAGGCCCAGATCGACCGGGCCGCGAAAGAGGACGACGAGGAGGGCGATGACGAGGGCGATGATGGCGACCTCGGCGACGACGAGGAACTCTATCAGCAGGCGCTCGACGTGCTCAAGTCCACGCGCCGCGCCAGCACCTCGATGCTTCAGCGCCGGCTGCGCATCGGCTACAACCGCGCCGCACGCGTCATGGAAATCATGGAGGAAAAAGGCATTGTCGGCCCGGAAAACGGCTCGAGCCCGCGCGAGATTCTCGTGGACTTGGATTCGCTGTAACCGCCCGGTTCCATTTTTTCCGGCGCGCGCCCCGCGCATCGCCCCCGATGGCGCGCGGCCGAATTACTCCTTCCCTCCATCCGTTTTTACCCCTAACTCACCCCCATGCAGACAATCGGCGAACGATTCGAGGAAGCGCGCAAGAAAAAGGGCATCTCCATCCGCGAGGCCGCCGAGGCCACCAAGATCCGCGGCGATTACCTGCAGAAATTCGAGAGCAACCATTTCGACATCGGCCTCACCGAAATCTACACGCGCGGATTTTTGCGCAGCTACGCGATTTTTCTCCGGCTGCCCGCCGAGCGCATTCTCAACGACTACGCCGCCCTTGGTCGCGCCGAGCCGCGCCCGCGCCAGCCGAGCCGCGAGATCTACGGTCGCATGGACATTTCGGTCGCGACCGCCGGTGAGCCCAGCGATCGCGCCGCACCGCCGGAAGACGAGCCCGCCGCGACCGAACCCGCACGGGCCCAGCCGCGCTACCCGCGCAGCGGCACGTCCCTCCCGACCGGACCCGACCCCGCGCTCATTTTCAAATACGTGAAATGGGGCGGCATCGCCGTGGTTCTCCTGGTGGCGATCTGGATTCTGAAGTCGCTTGTCGGCGGCGATCGTTCGCCGGCTGTCACTCCGCCGGCGAACCCTGTCGCGGCGACCGCCCGCCCGGCCCCCGACAACCAAGCCGTGATCACGGCCCGGGATGTGGTGCGGGTCCAAGTTTGGGAAAAAATCCCCAACGCCGCGACACCCGAGGCATCTTACGGGGCCGTCCTATTGCCGGCAAAGACGCTGAACCGCGGCGAGACTGCCACCTTCGTGAAGAACGGACCTGTTTACATCAGCGCGTCGGCCAGGGAAAACGTTCAGGTCGACTTCGCTGGTCAGCAATTCATCCCCAGTGCGCCGCCCTACAACATCACCGGGGCGGGAGCGTTCGAATTGCGCTGAGCGTTCACCTATCTCAGCCCGACTGGCGCGCCGAGCACCTCGCGCAAGAGGAACGCCCGTCGTAACCCCGCCGGATCGCTCAAGTCCGCCAGCAACGCTTCCCGCGCGGCCGTGCGCACACCCATCGCGGATTCGGCCTCAATCGTTGCGGCGGCGGTGACCTCGGCGGCGCGACGTTGCGCCAGCACGCGCGCTTCCTCGAGCGCCCGAAGCTGTTCCCCCAATCGCCGCTGCCGCTCGAGGATTGCCGCTTCCCCCGGCGTCGGCGCCGCGGACGCCACCGGCGGCGCCTCGGCCTTGCGTTCGAGTTCGACGAGCAACCGCCGCATCGGGCCGCCAAATGGATCCAGGGGCGGCACCGGGGAGGGGCGGAGCAGCCCACGCGCCTCGGCCAGGACCGGGGGTGGCGGGGAATTCCCCGCGCCACCACCCCTGCGCTCGGCCACCTTGCGGCGGATCCGCTCCTGAATCTCGCGCACCCGCTTCTGCTCTTCCGTCTCGTCGCCTTGCGCCTTGTGCTCGGAACTGAGCCGGGACGCCCGCATCATCGCGCGCAAAAACGAGAACGCGACAAAGACGAACACCACGAGGCCAAAATGGTCGAAAATCCAGGTCATCGCCGGCCGGCTTACTTCTTGCCCTCGGGATGCGCGATCGACGACCGCATCCCCGTATCGGCCTGGATGTTCTCCATCCGGTAGTAATCCATCACGCCGAGCCGGCCGCTGCGAAACGCTTCGGCCATCGCCAGCGGCACCTGCGCCTGCGCCTCGACGACCTTCGCCTGCATCTCCTGCACGCGCGCCTTCATTTCCTGCTCGACGGCCACCGCGGCCGCGCGGCGGATTTCCGCCTGCGCCTGCGCAATGCTCTTGTTCGCCTCGGCCTGCGCCTGCTGGAGTTTCGCACCGACATTCTCCCCGACATCCACGTCCGCGATGTCGATCGAGAGGATTTCAAACGCCGAGCCCACGTCGAGGCCGCGCGCGAGCACGGTTTTGGAAATGCTGTCCGGCGCCTCGAGCACGTGCTTGTAGGTTTCCGCCGCGCCGATGGTCGACACAATGCCCTCGCCCACGCGCGCGATGATCGTCTCCTCCTTCGCGCCGCCGACGAACCGGTCGATGTGCGTGCGCACCGTGACGCGCGCCTTCACCTTCACCTGGATGCCATCCTTGGCGACGCCGTCGATCGTCGAGCGGCCGCTCGCGGCGTTGGGGCAGTCGATGACCTTCGGGTCGACGGATGTGCGCACCGCCTCGGCGACGGATTTCTCGGAACCCTTTGTCGCAAGATCGATCGCGCACGCGGTGCGCCAGTCGAGCTTGATGCCGGCCTTGTTCGCGGCGATGAGCGCCTGCACCGTCGGGATGACGTTGCCGCCGGCGAGGAAATGCGCGGCGATTTCGTCGGTCGTCAGCGTGATGCCGGCCTTCACCGCGGTGATGCGGGCGTCGACCACCAGGCTGTAGGGCACGCCACCAAAGCGCATGCCGACCAGGTTGACGATGCCGACCCGGGCGCCGTTGAGAAAGGCCTTAACCCAGACGCTGATGAAGGAGAAGATCAGCGCGAGGATGACGAGGCCAATGACGCCGCCGATGATGAGGACAATGGTGAGCAGATTCATGAGGGTTTCAGGCTTTGGTGACGATGAGACGGAAATTGTCGAGCCCGGTCACGCGCAGCTGCGTGCCGCGCGCCGCGTGCCCACTCTGGCAGAACGCCTCGTAGCGGCGCCCTTCGACGCTTACGTAGCCGCTCGGTGCGAGCGTGGTGAGCGCCTCGGCGGACTTGCCCACCACCCCGGCTCCGACGTCTTGCTGTTTGATGGTGTCGCCACTCGTGCCCCGCACGGAAAATCGCTGGGCGAACCGCGTCTTTGGCAGCCAGCCGAGCTCGGCGTAGAGCGTCGCGCCCACAGCCGCAAGCGCGACGATCCCCGCGATCGCTCCGCCCGTTGCCCCGTAGTCCGTCGCCGCGACCACGATGCCACTTGTCAGCGTCGCCCCGCCAAGAATCCCGAACACGGGCCCGGGAGTGAACACTTCGAAGAACAGGAACACGAGTCCGAGGACAAACAGCAGAACGATCAAATTCATGTGGCCGCCCTTTCCACGACGAGCGCGAAATCCGAACAGCCCGTCACCGTGATCGCCGCGCCGCGATCGATCGCGCCGACCTCGACCTTCGCCTCGTAGCGGCGCTCCCCGATCTCCACCTGCCCGCCCGGCCGCAGCGCGGTCACCGTCACACCGCGCCGGCCGATCAGCGCGGCCAGTTCGCTCGCCGTGTCAGCCGCGGCGCCCGCGACCTGCGCCACGCCGCCGCTCGTCGACTGCACCACGAGCCGGTCCCACACCCAGCCCTTCGGCATGAATCGCAGCAGCGCCACGAACAGCACGATCGCGATCGCGAGGCCGGAGCCGAGATTCAGCATCGGCCGCACAAACGCATCCGCCGACCACGCGACGCTGATCGGCTCGTTCGGCCACAAATCCGCCATCGACCAGAGCAGCGACAGCATCATCAAAACGACGCCCGCCACGCCGAGAAATCCAGCGGTGTGCCAAAACATCAACTCGAGCGCGACGAGCAGCACGCCGAGCGCAAAGAACAGCATCGGCTCATGGCCCGAAAGTCCGGCGACGTAATTCGACAGAAAGACAATGACCAGCAGCGCGATGCCGGTGACACCAAACACGCCGAAGCCCGGCGTCTTGAATTCAATGAAAAGCGCCAGCATGCCGAGGCCGAGCAGCACCGGCGCCATCTGGTTGAGCAATACTGCCAGCCGCTCCGACCACGTGACCTCGAGCCGCTGCAAGGTGTAACCGTCCGGGCCGAATTTTTTCGCGAGCAATGCCGGCAGATCCTTCGCCACGCCGGCCGAGAGCAACGCCTCGGGCGGATCGCCGTAGGTCTTGCCCGCCTCGCTCGCCGTCAGCGAAAGCAGTTCCCCTTTCCCCTTCAGGACTTTGTCGCCGATCTTCAACTCGTAGTCCGAGTCGATCATCGCGGAGATTACCGCGCCACGGTAGCCCTTGCCCTCGCTGATCGCGCGCATCCGGGCCTTCAGGTAACTGGTGATTTTCAACTTCATCGTCGCGTCCACGTCTTGTCCCGTCGATTGCACGGGCGCGGCGGCTCCAATGATGCCGTCCGGCGCAAACCAGATCTCGTCGGTCATCGCCGAGATGAACGCCCCCGCCGACATGGCCTCGTTGTTGACATAGGCGATCGTCTTGCCGGGAAATTTTCCGAGCGCCTCCATGATGTCGAAGGTCGTGTCGAGCGCGCCGCCGGGCGTCTTGATGTCGAGCACGACGACGTCGGCTTTCTCCGCCTGGGCATCCTTCAACCCGCGCCGCAGGATGAAAAGCTCCGGCGACGCGATTTCGTCACGCACCGGGATCACGACGACCCGCGCCTTCTTCGCCGGCGCACCGCCGTCCGCACCGAACGCAACCGCGACAGCCAGCAAACCGGAAAGCAGGAAACGGCGCCACATGCCGCGATGGTAGCGGACCAGTTCCGCGGGGCAAGCTCGCGGCGCATGGAAGAAGCCCGCCTTGTTTCCACGTGAAGGCCGCCGGTCCCGACGATTTCGCTTCGATTTTTGTTTTCAACCGCCCCGGGTCCGCGGTTTGCTTCCCGTCCGGCCATGGAAAAAATCTCCTACCTCGGGCATACGCTCACCCGCTGGCGCGTCGGCCAGTCCACCTTCCTGGCCCTGCCGGAAAAAGGCGCGCGCCTCGTGAATTGGAACATCACGCTGGGTGACGGCTCCGTGCGCGACGTCCTTTACTGGCCCGAAAACGCCGACTTCGCCGAGATCGCCAAGGTGCGCGGAGGCAACCCGATCCTGTTTCCTTTCAACGGCCGCACCTTCGACCGCGGCGACATTCATTTTTGGCGCGCGGCCGATGGCGTGCGCCGCCCCATTCCCATCCACGGCATCGCCCGTCAGGGCGAATTCAAGGTCACCCGGATCGACACCCGGGGCTTTGTCGCCGAATTCGTGCCGGGCGAGGAGGCTCGGGCCTGTTATCCCTACGACTACGAGTTCACCGTCACGTATCGCTTCGACACGCTCGGCCTGTCCTGCGAATTCTCCCTCACCAATCTCGGCCGCGAACCGCTCCCCTGGAGCGCGGGACACCATTTTTATTTCACCGTGCCATGGAGCGAAGGCACGACCCGAAGCGATTACCTGATTCGCATTCCCGCGGCCAAACGTCTCAAGCAGGACGCCACCGGTCACCTCGTCACCGGCCCCAAACTCCAGACCGATGAAAGCCTCGCGAACCCTGCGCTAGTCGACACGTTTCACACCGCCCTGCGCGGCAATGAGGTCGTTTTCGGCGAGAAAGGCCGCCCCGGCGACGTCACCGTGCGCCTTGGCCCGGAAAAGATCCCCCCACCCGAGGCGGCATTCGTCACTTGGACCCAAGCCGACGATTCCCCATTTTATTGCGTCGAGCCTTGGATGGGCCCGGCCAATGCCGCCGAGCACAAGCTCGGCTTGCACTTGGTGCCGCCCGGCGCAACCGAGAAATTCGCCGTCAGCGTGGGCGTCCGCTGAACCGCAGATTTCGTGCTACCTTTTTCGAAAACCTGAGTCACATTTGACCATGTTCCTGTTTCCGCCCGCCTTGGCATTCATCGGGGATCTCGCCGGTCCCGAGATGTTGCTCGTGTTTGTCATCGTGTTGGTGCTCTTCGGCGGCGAAAAACTGCCGGACTTCGCCCGCGGGCTGGGTAAATCGATCCGGGAATTCAAGAAGGCCGCCGCTGGCGTCGAGGAGGAATTCAAACGCGCGCTGGAGGAGGACGAACACAAGAAACCCGCGCCGCCGCCTCCGCCGACCACGTTTCCCCCCTATCCGCCACCGCCGGCCCTTCCGCCCGCCACAAGCCCGGCGCTGATCGCCCCCGTCGCGTCAGTGGCCAGTCCGGTCGAAGCACCCGCACCGAAAGCCGCAAAACCCGGGCCAAACACTCCCGACAACGGTTTCGCCGACAATCTCCCGTAGATTCGATCCGCATGGCGCCCGAGCCACCCGACGACGCGCCCGTGTCACTCCCGATCACCGGGGAGCTCGATCTACACACCTTCCGGCCGGACGACCTCGGGGAGCTGATCCCTGCCTATCTGGCCGAATGCGCCGCGCGCCACCTGCGGGAAGTGCGCCTCATCCACGGCAAGGGCACCGGCGCACTCCGCACCACGGTCCACGCCCTGCTCCAGCGTTCGCCGCTGGTCGGTTCATATCGACTGGGCGACGAAAACTCCGGCTCGTGGGGCGCCACTCTCGTCACCTTGCGCCAATGAAACGACTGACGTTCCTCCTCCTGCTCGCCGCGTCCGCCGCCATTTTTTCCGGTTGCGCGGGGTCCTTCGGCCAGCCCGCCCCGCCCCCGCTCATCCTGATCTCGCTCGACGCGTTCCGCTGGGACTACTGTGCCCTTCATCCCGGCGAGTCACCGAACCTCCGCCGGCTGGCCCGCGAAGGCGTCTCGGCCCGCGGCCTCATTCCTGTTTTCCCGTCGAATACTTTTCCCAACCACTACTCGATCGCGACCGGCCTCTACCCGTCGCACCACGGGATCATCAACAACGAATTCTTCGATCCAGGCCTCGGCGAACTCTTCCACTACAATCGCAGCGCCTCGGTGCAGGACTCACGATGGTGGGGCGGCGAGCCGATCTGGGCGACCGCCAACAAGCAGGGGCTCAAGAGCGCCTCGTCGTTCTGGGTGGGCTCGGAGGCGAAGATCGCCGGCGAACGCCCGACGTTCTGGCGAACTTACGATCCGAAGGTGACCTTTGAACAACGGTTCAACGACCTTTTCGCCTGGCTGCACCTGCCCTCGGACCAGCGGCCGGCCATGATCACGTTCTACCTCGAGGAAACAAATTCGATCGGCCATAAATACGGCCCGGACTCGCCCGAGCTGACCGCCGCGATCAAGCTCCAGGACGGACGCATCGGGATGATTGCCGACCGGCTGAAGGCCGAGGGTATCGCCGCAAATCTGGTGATCGTTTCCGACCACGGCATGACGCCGATCAGCACCGAGCGCATCGTCCTGCTCGACGACTGCATCAAGCCGGCGGATGTCCAGCTCGACTTTGAAGGGCCGGTCGCTGGGCTCCGCCCGCTGACCGGCGACGTCTCGTCGCTCGTCCAAGCGCTCGCACCGCTGCGCCACGCCAGGGCGTATCGCGTCGAGGATCTGCCAGCGCGCTTTCACGTCACCGACAACCCGCGCAATCCGCCGGTCTGGGTCGTGCCGGAGGAAGGTTGGGAGATTTATTTTCGCAGCCGGTTCAATGCCTATCGCGACACCTTTAATCGCGGCGATCACGGTTACGATCCGGCGTTTCCATCGATGCACGGCATCTTCATCGCCAACGGCCCCTCGTTCCGCCGTGGCGTCGAGCTGCCCGAGGTGGAGAACGTCAATGTCTACAATCTCCTCTGCGCCGCACTGCACTTGAAGCCCGCCCCGAACGACGGCGACGACCGCCTCGTGCAGGGTGTCATGCGTCCCTAGCCCGCGTGCTGCCGTTCCGCACCGTTCGTCCCGCGTCGACGCCGTCCGTCAAAAGACCGGGTCGGCCGCTGTAACTTTTCATCCGGCGGCGTGTTCTCCGCGCAACTCATCATTGCCTGCAACACGTTCCCGCCATGAAACTCATCGCCTTCCTCTCCCGCCTCGCCACCCTCGCCCTAGCCGCGTTCGTCCTCGGCGTTGCCCTCGACACGCAAGCCCTCGCGCTCTTCGCCTTCACGGCCAGCACCTTTGTGCTTCTCATCGCGGCGGGCGACTACGCTCCTCCCGCCTTCCGCGAACTCCGGCCGATTGCCGCCGTGGTGGACTTCCCGCCTGCAACTGGCGGCGAGACGACCGCCGTGGAAAAGCGCGCCGCCTGAATGGCGCGGTCCGCATTTCCCGCGGTGGAAACGCCATGCCGTTTTCGAATCACCTCCGTGTTGCCCGCGCTTGTATCGCCCGACAATTTTCACGCCCATGAATTCCATGCCTGAGGTTGATTTCGAAATCCGCGGTAACGAAACCCAGTTCGTCGAGGTCGAGCTCGATCCCGGCGAAGCCGTGGTCGCCGAGGCCGGCGCGATGATGTTCATGGACGACGGCATCGCGATGGAGACCATCCTCGGCGATGGCTCCGTGCAGCACTCGGGCCTCATGGGCTCGTTGCTCGGTGCCGGCAAACGCCTGCTGATGCACGAGTCGCTGTTCATGACCGCGTATCAAAACCAGTCGACCGGGAAACGCCGCGTTGCCTTCGGCGCGCCGATCCCCGGCCGGATCATCCCGGTCAGCCTGCGCGAACTCGGCGGCGAATTGATCTCGCAGAAAGAATCCTTCCTCTGTGCCGCCAAGGGAGTGACGATCGACATCGCGTTTCAAAAGCGCCTCGGCACCGGCCTGTTTGGCGGCGAGGGATTCATCCTGGAGCGCTTGAAGGGCGACGGACTCGTCTTCATCTACGCCGGCGGCGCGCTCTACGAACGCACGCTGGCGCCCGGCGAGGTGCTCAAGGTCGACACCGGCTGCATCACCGCCTTTCAGCCGACGGTCGACTACGACATCCAGTTCGTCGGTGGCATCAAGAATGCGTTGTTCGGCGGCGAGGGGTTGTTTTTCGCCACGCTGCGCGGCCCGGGAAAAATCTGGCTGCAATCGCTGCCGTTCTCGCGTCTCGCCGGCCGCGTCATCGCCGCCGCGCCACAAACCGGCCGGGGCGATCGCGAGGAGGGTTCCGTGTTGGGCGGCCTCGGCCGCCTGATCGACGGCGACAACCGCCGCTGAGCCGCGCGCCGCGCGGCGCCGTTCATCCCGCGGACCGCCCGGCCGTCAAGGGAGCATTGTTTTTCGCGCGACAGGCAACCATGCTGCCGGCGCCATGAAAACTTACCTCATCTATGGCGTCGGCATGACGTTCGCCAACGCGGTCCTCACCCTCGGGCTCCATATCATGGGGTTTTGGAGCGATCCGGAGAAACTCGGCACCGCGCTCCTCGTTGCGTTTCCTGTCGGATTGGCGATCACCATCGGCGGCATCGTGCTGGGAACCAAGAAAGCGCGCGAACCGCACGGTCCGAACGGCTTCACCTATGGCCAGGCCTGGCAGGCGGGTTTCTTCACCGTGCTTTTTGCCGCGTTGTTCGGCGTGATTTTTAACGCGCTCTACTTTGGCGTCATCAATCCGAATTTCAACGAGGTGACGATGGACTGGACGAAATCGTTCATGGAGCGCATGGGAGCGCCCGACGCGCAGATCGACAAAAAACTCGAGGAACTGCGCACGACGAACACGGCCGTGCGGCAGGTCATCAACGGCTTCCTGGGCGCGGTGGTTTTCGGCATGATCACTTCCCTGATCACCGCGGCCGTCATGAAACGCGCTCCCGTCGAGGACCTCTCGCAGGAGCCGCCGCCGCTGATGTGAGTGCGCCGCCCCGCCGAAATTTGGCGGAATCCTAAAACACGACCGGCCGGCGCTCCACCGGCCCGGCCTCGCCCGGCGGCATCGCGATGCCCTGGGCGCGCGGGCGCACAATCCTGGTTTCGGTCTTGAAGTCGTCACCGGGCTGGAAGCTAAACTGCGTCGAGTCTTCGAGGCCCTCGAGCCGTTTGCGCACTTCCGGAGGCAGCGCGCGGCGTTCCTCCGGTGTATTCACGGGGCCGGCGAAGACCTGCTCCCCTTTGGGACTCTTCGCGACGAGATCCTTCTTCCCCTCTTTGATCGTGAGCTCGAGCGAACCCTGGTCGTCATCGAGCACCAGATGGCTGTTGCCGGTATTCACGGTCACACTGATGTCGCGCTCACGCGGTCCCTGGCCGGGGCCATTGCCCGTCGCATACGTGAAGCGCCGGACGCCGGGCGTGTTGACGCCCTTCATCATCGGGAGCATCCGCCGGAACATCTCCGAATTCTGTGCCCCGCCCGGAATCGTTTTCGCCTCGTCGAGTCCGCCCCCGGCAAAAATCCCGCCAAATCCGCCTCCACCCGCATTCATGCCCGGGCCCGGCTGATTGAACTGCATCGCCATTTTCGGCACCTCATGTTTTGCGAGCTTCACCTTGGTGACCGCCTGTTTGCCGCCGCGCAAATACGTCAACGCGACTTCATCGCCTTCGTGGTGGTTGCGCACGAGCACGGCCAGTTGTCGCTGCTCGATCAGAACCTGATCATCCAATTTCAGCAGGATATCGTGCTCCTTGAGCACCCCGGCGGCGGGACTGTCGGGCACGACGTGCGTCACCACGAGCCCGGTGCCCTCGGCCAAGCCGAGCTGCGCGGTGAGCGTCGGCGAAATCGGGCCGGTTTCAACTCCGAGGAAGGTCACCGTTTCCTTCTCTCCCGTGTCGGCGGGGCGGCCCGGTCCAAACCGGCGCTCGATCCTCATCCCGCCCGCGTCAGGTGCGCCTTCTTCCCGGCTTGAAGGCATGCGGATCGATTTGGTTTCCTCCTTTGCGGGCGGCTTGGCTTCATCCGCGGCGCGTGACGCCGGCAGCGCAAGAGCTAGAACGATCAACGACGCAAAACGGTGGAATGAATAGTGCATGGTGGCGGAGGGTTGATTTCGGGTTACTGAAAATTAACGGGCACAACGCGCACTTCCTCGCGCGGCACGCTCCAGTGCACGGAGGCGTTGGTGCGGGGATTCCTCCATGTGATCGTGTCGACGTAACTCAGCCGCTCACGGCGCGCGGGCGTGCCGTCGGCGAGCGTGACCAGTCCCTCGTCTTGCGTTGCGTAGAGGAGATTCTCGGCGGCGATGGGTTTGAACGCCGCTGGTGCGGGCGCCACCAAGGCGGCGGCGTTCTTCCGCGCCGCCGGGCTTGGAGTGCGTGTGCCGTCGGAGTTGGCGGCAAGGACAATCATGACGGCAAACGCGGCTGCCACTGGCAGCACTCCCGCCCAAAGCCACCAGGCCGGCGAAGTTCGCCGGCCGACCGGGGCCAGTTCCGCCTCCAGCCGGGCAACCAACCCGCGCGGCAGTGGCGCTGGCCGCAATCGCTTCAACTCGGCCTCGAATTGCGTGAGATCGTCATCCATGGCAGTCGGCGGCGGTCAGTTCACGACGGAGCGCGACAAGCGCATACCGGTGACGTGAAGCGGCGGTATTGGGTGAGATTCCCAACTGGGTGGCAATCTGCTCGAAGGTAAGTTCGCCCCAGATCTTGAGGACGATGACTTCACGTTGTTCATCAGGCAGCCGCCACAGCGCCGATTCGACGGCCTCATGGCGCCCGGCGTCACCGGCCGATGCGACAAACAATGAATCGCACTCCGGATCGCCCGCCCCCGCGCGTTCCTCGCGCGCCAGCCGGCGCGATTCCCGGCGGCCAAGATCCAACGCCGAGCGGCGCACGGATGTGACCAGGAGCGCCATTGGGTTTCCGGGCAGCCGCCGTTGGTGCCGCCAAAAACGGACAAAAGCCTCCTGCACGACGTCCTCTGCGTCGGCTTGCGATCGAGTCCACTGGCGGGCGCAAAGCAGCAGCTTCGGGCCGTTGAGCTGAAACCAAGTCTTCCAAGAGTCATCGTTAAGGGCATCCTCCATGCGTTCGGAGTCTGGCGTTGTTTGCCTCAATAGCGTCATGGCCCGCCGGGTTTGTCTTGGACCCGACAAAATACTTTCGCCCGGATCCCGCCTGCTGTCACGCGGGCAATAAAAAGGGGCCCGGATTGCTCCGGGCCCCTGTTGCAGGGTTTCTTCTTCGGCTTTAGCTTAGCGGCCGAAGAGCTGTTTCCAGGTAATGCGGTATTCCATGGCCGCGAGCCCCAGCAGCATCAAAATGCAGCCGTAGCCGACGACGGAATCCACACTGACCGGGGAACGGACAGAAAGCAATTTAACGGCAGCAGCGAGAACGCCGAGGAGAACCGTTGTAGCGATGATGTTATTCTTCATGATGTATTTGTCTTTCGTTTGTCGCACCCATGACAGGTTCGACGGGCCTATTATACGGCACATCATTCAATAGTTGAAATCGCACTTACCTATCTATTTCATTGGCGTTGGCTATGGAACTGGATCAACTTCGCTACTTCGTCGCCGTCTCCGATACAGGCAATTTTACCCGTGCCGCCGAACGCAGCCATATCACGCAACCGTCGCTCAGCCAACAGATCCTAAATCTGGAGCGGGAGGTCGGCCACAAGTTGTTCCATCGCCTGGGTCGCAAGGCCGTCCTGACTGAAGCCGGCACCACCTTTCTCGAACGCGCCCGCCGAATCCTGTTCGAAGTCGACAACGCCACGAAAGAACTCAGCGACCATCCCTCCCTTGATCGGCGCATCACGGTCGGCGCGGTTCAGACTATCATGCCCTATTTGCTCGTGCCGCTCATCGCGCGCTGTCGCGAGCGTTATCCCAATCTGCAGGTCGACGCCCGGGAGGATTTCCGCAGCGATCTGGTCCGCGAGGTCGTCGAGGGCGACCTGGACCTCGCGATCGTCCCGCTGCCGGTCAAGGACCATCGCATCTCGATCGAGCCACTCCTGACCGAACCCCTCTTGCTGGTCGTCGCGAAGAAGCACCCGTTCGCCAGCCGGGCTGATATCAACGTAAACGACCTCGCGGAGGAGACCTTCATCACGATGGGCGACTCGAGCACCCTCGCCCTTCAGATCCGCGAATTCTTCGGCGACCACAATTTCGTCCCCAAGGTCGGCTATCGCTGCGCCCAAGTCGCCACCCTCAAGCTCCTCGTCGCGATGGGCCTCGGTATTTCGATCCTGCCACAGGTCGCGCGTCAGCCCGAGGATCGGGACACCCTCACGTATCTCCGGCTCACCGGCGCCGCACTGACCCGCGAACTGGTGGTCATCCGTCACCTCCAGCGTTACCAAAGCCGGGGCGGCGAACAGTTTCTCACGTTCCTGCGCGAACACATTCGCGCTGGCGATATTGTGACGACCTGACTTCGCCAGCGGCGAATTCCGTCCGTCGTTCTCGACCTGTGCCCCGCCCTTCGTGCAATCTCGAAGCCGCCCGATGAAACGCCTCCCCGCCAGCCTGCTTCTCTTCTCGGCGCTGCCGTTTTTCACGTGCGCCGCCGAACTTCCATCACCAAAAATCAAGGTCCTCATCGTCGACGGCTTCAGCAACCACAACTGGCGTTACAACACCGGCCTGCTCCTCGGCATCCTTCAACCCACCGGCCTCTTCGACCTCGACGTCTCCACCGCCCCGCCGACTTCCAGCGCGCCAGGATGGGACACCTGGCGACCGCGCTTCAAGGACTACGATGTCGTGCTCCAGACCTGCAACGACATCAACGGCGGTCCGTCGTGGCCCAAGGACGTGCAGCGGGCATTCGAAGACTACGTCGCCGGCGGCGGCGGCATGTTCGACTACCATTCCGCCAACAATGCATTTCCGGCCTGGCCCGCCTACAACGACATGATCGGCCTCGGCTGGCGGAAAAAGGATTTCGGCTGGGCCATTGCGATCGACCCGGACGAAAAACTCGTGCGCATCCCCGCCGGCGAGGGTCTCGGCACCGGGCACGGTCCGCAGGCCGATACCGTCATCACCAATCTCGGCGAGCATCCGATCCATGCCGGCCTGCCCGGGAAATGGAAGACCCCGCACCTCGAGGTTTATTACTACGCGCGCGGCCCGGCCAACAATCTCACCGTGCTCTCCTATGGCTTTGACCCACGCACCAAGATGAACTGGCCGACCGAGTGGGTCGTCACCTATGGCAAGGGCCGCATCTACAACGCCACCTTCGGCCACGTGTGGAAAGACGACGTGCAACCGCCCGCCCTGCGGTGCGCCGGGGTGCAGACCATCATGATCCGCGCTCTGCAATGGCTCGCGCACCGCCCGGTCACCTACCCCGTCCCGCGCGATTTCCCGACCGAAACCGCGCTCTCGATCCGCCCCGAGATTCCGACGTCCGTCCCGCCGGTTCCGCCGGAAAAATAAATCCCCGCCGGCCCGCGATCGCCCCGGCCAGCTTGCACCGGACGACCGGTGGGCGTTAACCTTTTCCGATGTCCGCCGAAGTCGAACCGTCCGCCCGGCCCGCAGCGCCGCTGCGTCGCCCGGAGCTTCTCTCGCCCGCCGGCGACTGGGAATGCGCGCGCGCCGCCGTCGAGAACGGCGCCGACGCGATCTACTTCGGCCTCGAGCGCTTCAACGCCCGGATGCGCGCGAAAAACTTCACGCAGGCCGACCTGCCCGCACTCATGGAGTTTCTCCATCGTCGCGGTGTGAAGGGCTACGTCACGTTCAACACCCTTGTCTTCGCCGACGAACTCGCCGCCGCCGAAGACTACGCCCGCAGTATCGTCGCCTCCGGCGCCGACGCCGCGATCGTGCAGGACGTCGGCCTGTGCCGCCTCATCCGCGCGCTCTCGCCCGACTTCCCCATCCACGGCTCCACGCAGATGACGATCACGAGCGCCGCCGGCGTTGACTTCGCCCGTGAACTCGGCGTCCAGCTTGTCGTCCTCGCCCGCGAAAACTCGCTCGACGACATCGCGAAGATCAACGCCTCGCCGCCATCCACCGGTTCGTCGCCCGTCGCAGGGCACACGTCACTCCCCTTGGAGGTCTTCGTCCATGGCGCCCTCTGCGTTGCCTATTCCGGCCAGTGCCTCACCAGCGAGTCGCTCGGCGGCCGCTCCGCCAACCGCGGCGAATGCGCCCAAGCCTGCCGCCTGCCCTACGATCTCATTGCCGATGGCCGGCAGGTCGATCTCGGCGACCGCCGTTACCTCCTCAGTCCGCAGGATCTCTCCGGCCTCGAGGTCCTTCCCGATCTCGTCCGGGCCGGCATCGCGTCGCTCAAGATCGAGGGCCGGCTCAAATCCCCGGAATACGTCGCCAGCATCACGCGCGTTTACCGTCAGGCCCTCGACAAAGTCATGCTGGAGGTGGCGGCGGCCGTCCCCAACCGCCGTGGGTTCGCGAACCCGCCGGCAAATCCTCCCGCCTTCGATCCCGCCGCGGCCCGCTACGAACTCGAGATGAGTTTTTCCCGCGGCCTCTTCACCGGCTGGTTCCGCGGCATCGACAACCAAAAACTCGCCCACGCGCGCTTCGGCACCAAGCGCGGCGTTTTTCTCGGCGAAGTCGCCCATGTCGCCAACGAATCCGTCACTCTCCGCCTCGCGGCCCCGCTCAAGCCCGGTGACGGCATCGTCTTCGACGCCGGCCATCCCGACGAACGCGAGGAGGGCGGCCGGGTCTACCAAGTCGACACGCGCGGTCCCGATACGACGCTCCGTTTCGGTCACGGTGACATCGACTGGCGTCGCGTCCGCAACGGCCAGCTCGTCTGGAAAACCAACGATCCCGCCCTTGACCGCAAGGTCCGTGCGTCGTTCGAGGGCGACCAGGTCCGCTTCCAGCGCCCCATCGCGCTCGAAGTCCACGGCCGCGCCGGCGCGCCGCTCACGCTCATCGCAAACGACGGCCGCGGCCACGTCGTAAAACTGGAGTCTACCGTCCCGCTGGCGGCCGCCACGAAACAGCCGCTCACCGGCGACCGCCTCCGCGAACAACTCGGCCGCCTCGGCGGCACGCCGTTCCAGCTCGGCGAGCTGAAATCCTACCTCGAGGGCGACGTGATCGCGCCCGTCAGCGAACTCAACCGGCTCCGCCGCGACGCCACCGCCGAACTCGAACGCCTCCGCGCCGCACCGCAGCGCTGGACGACCCACGAATACCGGAACCCGGAATTTAAGCCCCGGAACGAAGATGGCACCCGGCCACCCGAACTCATCGCCGTCATCCGGCTGCTCGAGCAACTCGACGCCGCTTGGTCGGCCGGTGCCCGCACGATTTACTGCGAATTCGAGAATCCCAAACACTATCGCGAAGCGGTCAGCCGTTTCCGCCAGCTTCAGGATTCCCCGCCCTCGGCGCCAGTCGCTCAGCTTTCTCCCTCTTCCATCTGGGTCGCTCCGCCGCGCATCTTCAAACCCGGCGAGGACTGGATCCTCAAGCAGGTCCGCTCCTGCGATGCGGACGGCTACCTCGTCCGCAACTACGACCACCTCGCGTTCTTCGCCGCCGACCGCAAGCGCGGCGACTTCTCGCTCAACGTCGCGAATCCGTGGACGGCCGACTACTTCCTGCGCCGCTACGGACTCGAGCGCGTCACCGCCAGTTACGATCTCAACATCGCACAGCTCGAGGCCCTGCTGCAATCCGCCCCGGGCGCGTGGTTCGACATCACGGTGCACCAGCACATGCCGATGTTTCATATGGAGCATTGCGTGTTCTGCGCGTTTCTCTCGACGGGCAAGGACTACCGCGACTGCGGGCGGCCCTGCGACACGCACCGCGTCGCCCTGCGTGATCGCGTCGGCGCCGAGCTGCCGCTCAAGGCCGACGCCGGCTGCCGGAACACGGTCTTCAACAACCGCGCGCAGACCGGCGCGGAATACGTCATGCGCCTGCTCGAACTCGGCGCACGCAGCTTCCGCGTGGAATTCGTGAACGAGTCCGCCGAAGAAGTCGCCCGCACGCTCACGCGCTACGGGCAGCTGCTCCGCGGCGAGATCGCCGGCGCCGACCTCTGGCGTGAATTGAAGCTGCTGAATCAGCTTGGCGTGACCCGCGGACAGATGGAGCGAACCCCGCAGGTCATCGCGAAGAAAACGTAGCTCCCGCGCCTCGTTCGCGGGCGACTCTCGCCGGCCGGGGCGCCGCCATGGCTTGGCGCGGCAATCCAGCCGTGCCAGGCGCGCCGATATGGGGCGCTCACCTACCTTTTGGAGTATCGTAACCCACCGCCTGCGCCGGCGTGTAACAAAACGCGGCCGTTCTCCGCCGGGGGCGCCGCACTCCTTTGCGCCCCATGACGCGTGATTCCCGACGGTGGAAACCGTCACGCAAGACACGCCTCACGAATATCTTCATGCGCCCGCCGTGCCCGCCGTCCGGCCCCCCGGCCTATTCGGACTAAGTCCGCGTAGGCCCAGACCCCATGTCCGCTGGAGTCTCGCACGACTAAACTGGGCGCATGATCTCTCCCGCTGATCTATCCGCTTCCTTCAATCAATCCATGCGCAGCCGGGCCGATCGCTCGGATCGCGCCATCGCGTCGCGCCGGGAAGCACAGCACGACGCCGGTCTCGTGCGCCGTTTCACGGCAGGGGACGAGGCCGCCTTCGACGAAATCGTGGCGCGCCATCGCGGCCGGATGTTTGCCGTCGGGCTCGCGGTGTTGCGCAACCACGCCGACGCCGAGGAGGTCGCCCAGGACACGTTCATCCGCGCCCACCGCGGCCTCGCCCGTTTCCGGGGCGACGCGTCGCTCGCCACCTGGCTGCACCGCATCGCCCTCAATCTGGCCCGCAACCGCTACTCGTATTATGTCCGGCGCCACCGCCACGCGACGGTCTCCCTCGACAGTCCCCTGCGCGCCAACGAGCGCGGCACGTTCGCGGAACTGGCTGCCACGGATGCCGCCGGCCCGGCACGCGATGCGGCCGCGGAAGAATTCTCCCGGCTCGTCGACGCTTGCATGCACCGGCTCGGCGATGGACCCCGCACGATTCTCGTCCTGCGCAATTCCCTGAATCACTCGTATGGCGAAATCGCCCGCGAGCTGGGCATCGGCGTCGGCACCGTGAAAAGCCGCATCGCGCGCGCGCGCGAAAACCTCCGGGCGCTTCTGGCGGAGGCGTGCCCGGAATTCGGCCCGGAGGCGCGGCCCGAGGCGTGGTTCGGCCCGATCCGCCCACCTGCCGGCGGAATTGAAATCCTTTGCGCTTGAGCCAGCGCCTGTGGCGGGCGCCGTCCCCGCGGATGGCGCCGCCACTTCCCGGCGCCCACGCACCGGTCCACCGCAGCGGCGGCCACGGCTTTTGCTGGTGACAGAGAGCCACCGGATCGTTCATCTCGATGACACCCCACCCCGATGAAGACCCTGGCCGCGCTCTATTGCGAGCGGCGCCGTGTGCGCCCGGAAGATTTCGAACGCCGGGTCCTGGATGACTGCCTCTACCCGTGGGCGCGCCGGCTGCGGTTACTTCTCGCCTTGCGACGCGATTATTTCGAGGCCGACCTCGAGTTGATTCGCGCCACGGGCCGGCTGGCCAGCACCGCCGGGTTTTCGGCCGAGGTGGCCGAGTTTCACTATCATCCGGCCAACAGCGGACGGCTGCGTCGCGAATGGAAGCTGCGGCTATCCGTCACGCGCCTGCAGCAACTCGTGCTCGCCACGCTGCCGGGCTGCCGCCCAACGACCGAAAGCATCGCCCCGTTCGGCGCCGCCACGCCCAGTGTCCGCGAGCGCCCGGGGGTTGAACGCGGACTTGCCGGCTGAGCGGAAGACCGCTAGAGCCACGCCGCACGCACGGTGCGCGCCACCTCGAGCACAAACGGCAGCCACCGCATCGCCGTGGCGAGCCGGCGGGTTCGCCGAACCAGCGGGCGCCGGAACCGGAACACCAGCGGCACCGCGGCCAGTTTCACCAAGGGGGAAATCCGCCGCCAGCCGGCGAGCAGGCGGTCGACCCACGCCAGCGAACGCGAAGCGCTGGTCGCCGCATCGACGCATTGCCAGCGCCGCACCGTGATGCGGCGGCGCAAGACGGCCTTGCTCCGGCCCAGCGCGATCAGCTCTCCGCCCGGATACATGCGCGGTCCTGCCGCAACTCGCCCAGTGTCGCCGCAAACGGTCGCGGCTGGCGGGCGAGATAACGGCGAAACGTCACCATGATGACCACGAGCGCCCCGGTGTAGAGTGCCGTCAGGCCACCGAGCACGGCGAGCCGCGCGCTGGTCCAGAAGAGATAGACGACCGTGAGGCTCGCAAACGTGACAGCCAGCATGGCGGTGAACACGACCGCGCTGATCCAGAGGAAAACCTGCACCAGCCGGAATTTTTCCTCGTGTAACTCGACCGCCAGCAATTCCAGCCGGTCCTGGATCGAACCCAGGACGCCGCTGGCGAGCAGGCGGAAAGAGCCGAGCAAACCCGGCGGGGCAGAGGGGCGCGTTTCCATGACCGCGGGCCGCTATGCGTTGCGCCGCAGCAGCGCCCCGAGAAGCACGCCGACGCCGAGCGCGACGGCGAGCGACTCATAAGGATGCGAACGGATGGTTTCGTCGGTGAATTTGGCGCCATCGACAACTTTCTTCCGGGCGTCGCCGTAGAGCGACGCAAGCCGGGTCTGGGCCGCATCGAGCCGGGCCTTGAGTTCCTGGAAACGGCCGCCCGTCTGTTCAGCCACGGGGCCGACGAGCATGCTTTCCGCCTCTTCCATCAGGCGCGACATGTGCGCGAGGAGTTCTTCGGGAGTTTCAGCGGTCGTGGTGCCATCAGTGCGATTTTTCATGGTCGTGAGATTTGAGGATTATGGTTGTGGGTGGAATCGGAGATCGCGGGGGGAATCGGTGCGGTCCGCCGGCAGCCTCGCAGGGCGAGGCCGCCGGCGCTCCTTGGTTACCCGCCGCGAGAGCGACGGGGCCACCGTGGCATTCGGCGCCGGCGATGACGGTCCGCGAGACCGTTGGGCGATCACTGCCACAGACCCACGATTCCCCACGCGGCTCCGCGCGCCGGACCGATTATGAAAAAAAATCCCATCACGCCGATCGGATCGGCTTCAGCCCGGCAGCAGAAAATGAAACTCCGTGCCGCGACCGATCTCGCTCGCGCACGCGATGCTGCCGCCGTGGGCGACCACGATCTCGCGCGCAATGGCCAGGCCCAGACCCGCGCCGGGCCGCCGCTCCTGACCCGGCGCCCGGTAGAAACGGTCGAAGACCCGCGCCACACTCTCGCTGGGAATGCCGTGACCCTGATCGCGCACCGCGAACCGCACAAAGCCGGGTTCCGCGGAGGCGCTCAGCGTGATCGCACCCCCGGCGGGCGAATACTTCGAGGCGTTCGTCAGCAGGTTCATGAACACATGCCGGACCCTCTCCGGATCGAGCGCGAGTCGCGCGGACCCAAGCGATGGTGGCACTTCGAGCACGAGCGTGTGGCCCGCGGGCTCGATAAAGGCCCGAGCCTCCCGCGCAACGTCGTCAAGCAGCGCGGCAATCTCGACCTCCCGGCGGTCGAGCGACGAGGCGCCTGCTTCCAGCCGCGCGAGGTCGAGCAGGTTTTCGAGAATCCGCAGCAGGCGATCGGCGTCGTCGCGCGCGGTCTCGAGGAGATCGCGCTGCGTGGGCGTCAGGCCCTCGAGCTTTTGTTCGAGCAGCAGATACACCGCCATGCGGAGGCTGGTCAGCGGCGTCTTGAGTTCATGGCTCACTGTGCCGACGAGATTCGTCTTCACGTCGTCGAGCAGGCGGAATTTGGTCACGTCCTGCAGGATGACCGCCGCGCCCTTGAACTCGGTGAGCTTGTCGCCGATGGCGAGGATGCGCGGCAGGTAGTGCCGGTCTTCCCGGCCGACGCGCAGGGTGACAACCCGGCTGTAATCGGTCGGCAGGTAGTGTTCGCCCGTGTCGAGGACGGCGGCCAGCGGCTCGGCCAGCACGGGTGGGAAGCCCGCCGCAAAGGACGGCGTGGCGGCGAGCACCTCGGCGGCGGGATTGCGGACGGCGTGGGTGCCGTCGCGGTCGACGACGAAGACCGGGTCCGGCGCGGAGGTGAGCGTGGCCTCCATGGTGCGCTGCGTGCGCAGGACTTTTGCCACGGTCGCCTCCCGGTAGGCGCGGAGCTTGGCGGACATGGTGTTGAACGCGTGCGCCAGCTGGCCGAGTTCGTCGCGGGATTGCTCGGGCACCTCGCGATCCAGATCGCCCTCGCCGACCGCCACGGCCGATGCCGTCACGGCCTTGATTGGGCCGAGCAGCGAGGCGGCCAGCCGCCACGACACGAACACCGAGAGCACGAGCGCACCCACGATCGCGAGAACCAGCACGCGTTCGGTATTCGCCGCCTGCTGCTCGATCCGCGCCGCGATTTGTTGCGCCGCCTTGGCATCGCGCTGGGTCAGGATGTCGATCGCCGCGATCACCGCCAACCCCGACGCCGGTGCCGCCCTGAATTCGGCCAGCGAGCCGACGCCGCCCGGGTTGAAGTATTTCTCGCCATCCGAGGAAAACTTTCGAAACGCGTCGTCCAAGGCAGAGACCAGGGTCGCCCGCGGCGAACCGGCCGAGGAGGCCGACTGGTCGACCAGCGCCCGCTGGAAGGCGCTGCGCTGCTCCTCGAAGAGGCCGCGCGCATCGGCGCGCGGCAGGGCGGTCAGCGCGCTGTTCATCAACCGTGCGGAGTCGCGCATCTGCTGCAGGGCGAAGATGGCGTGGTAGTTGTTGACGAGATCCCGTTGCAGCGAGCCCGCGAGATACCGGCTCTCGTGGATGGCGTAGACGCCCGTGCCCACGAGGATCAGGAAGAGCGGCAACAGGCCGAGGTAGAGGCGGGTGCGCAACATCGCGGAAAACCGCCTAGAGGAGACCGAGTTTTTGTCGTTTGCGGTAGAGGGTGGCCGGGTCGATACCCAGCGTCCGCGCCGCCTCTTCGAGGTTGCGCGCCGTGGCAAGGATGCGGCGGATGTGTTCGGCTTCGAGGGCATCGATCGTGACACGCGCACCGACCGCGATGGAAGGGTCCGGTTTCGACCCGAACTCTTCGGGCAAATCGCACAATTCGATCGTCTCGCCCCCCGCCAGGATCACCGCCCGCTCGATCACGTTGCGCAATTCGCGCAAATTGCCCGGCCAGGGATAGCCGGCGAAGGCGCCGGTGACCGCGGGCGAAAGCGTCGTGACCTTCTTGCCCAGGCGGGCCGCAAAGAATTTCCGGTAACCCTCGGCAAACCGCGCGAGGTCGGCGGGACGCTCATGCAGACCCGGCAGGGCCACCGAGATCACGTTCAGCCGGTAAAACAGATCCTCGCGGAACCGCCCCGCCTTCACCTCGTCGGCGAGCGGCCGGTTGGTCGCCGCGATCACCCGGACGTTGGCGCGCCGCGGCTTGGCCTCACCGACCCGCTCATACTCGCGCTCCTGGAGGAGGCGGAGCAGCTTCGGCTGCAACTCCGGCGGCATTTCACCGATCTCGTCGAGGAACAGCGTGCCCCCGTCGGCCGCCGCCACCTTGCCGAGGGTGTCGGCCACGGCGCCGGTGAACGAGCCCTTCACGTGACCGAAAAGGTCGCTCTCGAGCAGTTCGCGCGACAGGCTCGGGCAGCTCACCGTGACGAAGGCCGCGTCGCGCTGCGCCCCGCGTTTGTGGATTTCCCGGGCAAGGACGCTCTTGCCCGTGCCGCTCGGACCGAGGATGAGGATGGTGGCGGGCGATTCAGCGGCCTTGAATGCAATCTGCAGCGCGCGCCGGGTGACGGGCTCGGTCGATTCGAGATCGACCGGCGGGGACTCCCGGGCGAGTTCGCTCTCGAGGGAGCGCACGCGGGTTTCCAGCGCGAGTTTCTTCTCGACCTTGGCGAGGACGCCGCGGATCTGGTCGGGCGTAAAGGGCTTGGGAATGAAGTCGAACGCCCCCCGGCGCATCGCCTCGACGGCGGTCGCGATGTTGGCGTAGGCGGTAAACATCACGACCGCGAGCGCCGGCTGGATCTTGAGCAGCTTGGCCAAGACCTCGAGCCCGTCGTCGGCACCCAGCTTCAAGTCGAGGAAGCACGCGTCGAACGTTTCCTCGTCCGCCGCCTTGAGCGCGCGGAGGGCATTGGGCGCCTCCACCACCCCGTGGCCGGCGGTTTCCACCGCGATGCGGGTGGTCTTCCGGATGCCGGACTCATCGTCGACGATAAGGATGCGCATGGGAGGTGGGGAGCCGAGTGTGACGAATGCCGCCGGGAGAGAAATGCCAAAAACAAGGCGGGGCCGCTTGCGCGACCCCGCCAGGTCCAGCTTCAACTTAACAATCCTGCGGGCTAGGCCCGCTCGAATTGTTGCGCGGTTTGACCAGTGGGTCGCAAACGGGTTCCGCCGCAAAATCTACAAATTCTTCGGCGCCGAAAAATCGCGCCGAAGCGACGCCCGGCCAATGCCGACGGCGTATCGATTGAAGAAAATTCCCCATGCGCCGGAAATTGTCACCGGAATCAGACCAACCGGGACCGAGGCGGGCGCCAGCCCGCGAAAACCGCCGAGAGTCGGCCGCGCGCCGGTGAACCAGGCGGGATCAGATGGGTCGATTGCGCCCAACCGTCGCGACCACCGCCTGCCACCTCCCGCTCACGCCGGGCGTCGGCGCCGCCTTCAGGCCCCGCCGGCCCGCCAAACCTGGCCGGCGCCGGACTGGTGGAATTTTCTTGTGTCGAATCGCCCCCGTAAACCCTCTAGGCCCTCCCTCATCCAGCCAGCCATGCCCTCGACCGCCACGACCCCACCCCTCTCGCCGCCCGCACCGGTGGCAGGCAAACTCAGCGATCTCGAGATCAAGGACGCCCAGTTGATCTTTGGTTCCGTCTGGCAGGGACTCGAGGAGGACTTCGGTCGCGAAAACCTGCGGTTCCCCAAGGAAATCATCCTGCTGGGCGGCGCCCCTGGCGCCGGCAAGGGCACCAACACCGCATTCATCACCAAGACCCGCGGGCTGACCTGCCAGCCCATTGTCATCAGCGCGCTCCTCGACTCCCCCGAGGCCCGCTCGCTCAAGGACGCCGGCAACATGGTCGGCGACCGCGAGGTCGTGAGTCTGCTGCTGCGCCAGCTGCTCCGGAAGGAATATCAAGACGGTGTCATCCTCGACGGTTTCCCCCGCACCAACGTCCAGGTCGAGTGCTTGAAGCTGCTCGTGGACAAAATGCACCAGCTGCGGCGCGAGTTCTACCGGACTCCACTCAGCATCCATTTCCGCCAGCCCACGATTCACATCATGGTGCTGTTCGTCGACGAGAAGGAGTCGATCGCGCGCCAGTTGAAGCGCGGCCGGGAGACGCTGGCGCATAACGAGGAGGTCCGGCGCTCCGGCATCGGCGAGCTCCGCGAGGACCGCCCCACCGACCACGACGAGGCCCTCGCGCGGCGCCGCTACATGGTTTTCAAGGAGCAGACGTGGGACGCCCTCCAGTCGCTCAAGGAAAAATTCCACTACCACTTCATCAATGCCCAGGGAACCCTCGAGGAAGTCGAGCAGAACATCCTCCGGGAACTCGAATACCAGAGCACCCTCGAGCTCGACCCGCGGACGGTGGACCGGCTGCGCGGCGTGCCGGTGGCCAGTGAGATCATCGTCCACGCCCGCCAGGAAATGGTGAAGCGGCTCGACAGCTACGAACTGGAGAACGGGGAACTGTTCGCGAAAGTCACGGCGTTCATCGAGAAAAAGATGATCCCGATCGTGCTGCGGCACGCGATTTCCGGCGTCGCCCACATCAACACCGAGGATGCGGTGCTCGACGACCCGCTGGCGCTCGCGATGCTGATCGACGTCTTCTCCGAGCGGGGCTACCACGCCGTGGTGGATCTCCACCGGATCGAGGTGCCGGAGCGGATCGATCTCGCAACCGGCGAGATCAAATGCCGGATCAAAAAAGTCTTCCGCATCCAGATCCGCTTCCAGGGCTCGGAAATCCGGCGCGGATAAAATCCCGTTACTCGTAGCGCAGCGATTCGATCGGGTCGAGCCCCGCGGCCTTCAACGCCGGGTAAAGGCCGGCGCCGACGCCGATGACCGTGCAGACAATCAGGCCGATTGCGGCCCAGTCCCACGGGAAGACGATCGAGGCCTTCATCATGAGCGCCAGCCCGTTCCCCGCGAGCACGCCGAACAGGATGCCCGCCAGGCCGCCCAGCAGGGAGATCACCACGGCCTCGATCAAAAACTGCATGAGGATGCTGACCTTCCGCGCGCCAATGGACTTGCGAATGCCGATCTCCTTCGTCCGCTCCGTCACGCTCACGAGCATGATGTTCATGATGCCGACGCTCGCCGCCAGCAGCGCGATGCCGCTGATCACCAACGCGCCGGCCCGCACCGCGTCCGCCACCTTGGCAAAGGCCGCGATCAACGAGTCGTTGGAATAAAGCTCGAAATCGTTTTCGTCCTCGGGACGGAGCCCCCGCACGATCCGCATCGCGGTGATGGCGTGGTCGACCGTCTCGTTGTAACGTTCCTGCGCCGGGGCCTGGGTGGCGATATTGAGGCTGGCGTTGGCGCTGCCGAAGTCCGACAGGAAGCGCGTGATCGGAACCACCGCGAGATCATCCTCGCTCTGGCCGAAGGCGCTGCCCTTTTCCGCCAGCGTGCCCACGACCGTGTAGGTGCGGCCGCCGAGCTTGATGAGCTTGTCGAGCGGCGACTCCGACGGGAAAAGCTTCTGCACGATCTCCTGGCCGATGATGATGATGGGCCGGCCCAGGTCGGTGTCCGCCGCGGTAAAATTCCGGCCGATCCCGATGGAGAACTGATTGGCCGCCAGAAAATGCTCGTTGGAGCCGACGAACTGGATATCCGGCTCCGTCTTGTGGTTGCCATAGATCGCCTGCACCGCGCCGTTGCGGTAAAAGGCCTTCAGGCAGACGACGTCGGTGTAGTCCTCCATCAGCTTTTGATAGCGCTGCGCCTGGTCGAGCGTGATGTTCTTGCGCTGGTCGATCCGCCGCCGGTTGTTGCCGTCGAGCGTGATCCCGGTCGGGTATTTCGAGAACTGGAACATATTCGACCCGAGAAAGCTGAGCCCCGACTCGATCGAGCCGCGCAGCGCGGAAACCGTCGTCATCACGCCGATCACCGAAAACACGCCGATGGTGATGCCCGCCATCGTGAGGATCGAGCGGAGCTTGTTCACCCCCAGCGAACTCAGCGCCATCCGGAGAATTTCGCGAAGCAGCATGGCGCAAGATCACTCGTAGCGTAACGCGACCACGGGATCGAGCCGTGAGGCGCCCCAAGCGGGGGCGAAACCCGATACGATGCCGGTGGCGATGGAAACGACCATGCTGATCAGGATCAGCGCGACGGAAAACTCCACCGGCAACGCCGGCATGGCATGCTGGATCGCCAGACAGGTGGCATACGTGATGGCCAGCCCCGCCGCCCCGCCGATCAGGCAGATCGAGACGGCCTCGATGAGGAACTGCAGCAGGATCGTGCGGCGGCGCGCGCCGAGGGCCTTGCGGGTGCCGATCTCCTTCGTGCGTTCCTTCACGCTCACGAAGGTGATGTTCATGATCCCGATGGCCCCGACAAACAGCGCCAGCCCGGTGATAAACAGGCCGGCGATCGCGATGACCGACTTGATCGGGTCGAGCTGCGCCTTGAAAACCTCCTGCTGGTTGACGGAAAAATTGTCGCGCTCGCCCGGCAGCTGCCCGCGCACCCGGCGCATCGCACCAATCAGCTCCTCGGTGGCGGCAGCGAGCTTGGTTTTGTCCTTCGCCTTCACACGCAACTCGATGCCGATCCGCGAGCCGAAGGATTTTCTGAGGGCATTGAGCGGCAGGAGCATCTGGTTGTCGAAACTTTGGATCCCGAGAAAATCGCCCTGTTTCGCCAGCACTCCGATAACCAGCAGATTCTGGCCGCGAATCTGGACCGTCTGATCCAGGGCCGGTCGCCCCGGAAACAGCGAATCGGCGACCGAGGAGCCGAGCACGCAAACCGGCCGGCCCGCCGTGGATTCGATCTCGTTGAACAGCCGCCCTGTCGCCACCTCGGCCGTGACGATGCGGGAATAGTCGGCGGTCGTGCCGATGATGCTGACGCCACTCACGCTATTCTCCCCCGCCTTGACCGAGCCGCCACGCCCGGCGACCGGCACGGCGACGGCCAGGAGGCTGTTCGGGGTGGTGTCGATGATCCGGTTGAGCGCGTCGGCCATCTCGACGCGAAACGGCGGGCGATTCTGGTAGTTCCACCAGTCGTCGACGTTGTGCCACGGCCATTTCTGGACGTAGAGCACATCCTCGCCCAGCATCGCCAGGCTGTTTTGAAACCCGATATCGATGCCGTTGATCGCCGTGCCCATCAGCGTGACCGCCACGATGCCGATGATCACCCCGAGGGCGGTCAGCACCGAGCGCAGCTTGTTCGCCCGGATTTGCGCAAAGGCGATCCGGAGCGATTCCGTGAACTCGTAGACGATGCGGGTCATGGTCACCCGATCCTAGTCGACCGGTCCGTCGCTCTCGATCAGCCCGTCCCGCAAGCGAACCACGCGCCGCGCATGGCGCGCGATGTCCTCTTCATGGGTGACGACAATGATCGTGTGCCCTTCCTCGTAGAGTTGCTCGAAGAGCGCCATGATCTCGACGCCCGTCTTCGAGTCGAGGTTGCCGGTTGGCTCGTCGGCGAGCAGGATGGAGGGATGGTTGACGAGCGCGCGGGCGATCGCGACGCGCTGGCGCTGGCCGCCCGAGAGCTCGTTGGGCCGGTGGTGGACGCGGTCGCCGAGGCCGACGTTGGCCAGCGCCTGCATCGCGCGCTCATGGCGAACGTGCGGCGGAACGCCGGCGTAGATGAGCGGCAACTCGACGTTGTGCAGCGCATCGGAGCGCGGCAGGAGGTTGAAGGTCTGGAACACGAACCCGATCTCGCGGTTGCGGATCTCCGCCAGCTCGTCGTCGATCATGTGCGCGACGTTCTTGCCCGTGAAATCGTAGCGGCCGGCTGTGGGCGTATCGAGGCAGCCGAGCATGTTCATCAGCGTCGACTTCCCCGAGCCCGACGGGCCCATGACGGCGAGATATTCGTTGCGCCGGATCTGCAGCGAGATGCCGCGGAGCGCGTGAATGATCTCCGCGCCCATCTTGTAGAGCTTGGTGACGCCCTCGATCTCGATGACGAGTTCGCCCGGGGGGCGAACCACGCGGGAGCCGACGGCGGGTGCGACGGGAGAAATCATGGTCCGGGCGCGGGGCTCATTTCTTCTCGTCGTCCTTCTTCGGCACTTCAATCCGGACTTTCATGCCGTCCTTCAGCTTGCGGCTGATCTCCGCGTAGCTGCCGGAGACGACCTCGTCGCCGGGCTTCACCCCGCTTTTCACCTCGATGTGGGTGTTGTCGGCGATGCCGGTCTCGACTTTTTGCATCTTCACGATCGGTCCGACCTTGAGGAAAATCACGCGCTGGAGCTTTTCGCGGTCGCGCCGCGCGGCTTCCTTTTCGGCGGCAACGTCGAGGGTGGCGCCAGACTTGTTCTCGGCGTCCTTGGCCTTCTTTTTCTGGAATTCATCGGTGTTGAGGCCGCCCTCGGCCCGGACCGTCACGCTCTGGATCGGCACCGCGACGACGTTCTCGACGGTCTGCGTCTCGATGTCGGTGGTCGCGCTCATGCCGGGCCGAAGCCGCACGTCGCGATCGGCCACCCGGATCTTGACGAGAAAATTGGTGACATCGGCCGTGGCCTGCGAGCTGCCGCCGCTACTTTGCGCGGAGGAGCCGATCTCGGTGACCTTGCCGGTGAACTTGCGCCCCGGATAGGCATCGATGTTGATGACGGCGCGGTCGCCGATCTTCACGTTGACGATGTCGTTTTCGTTCACCTGGACGCGAAGCTCCATGTTGCTGAGGTCCGCCACGCGCATGATCTCGGCCCCGCCGTAGGAGCCGGTGCCGGCGACCCGCTCGCCCACCTCGTTGCTCAACGAGCTGACGGTGCCGTCCATCGGGGCATAGAGGGCGGTCTTGGACAACTGGTCCTGCGCCTGGCTGAGCGATCCCTCGGTGCGGCGGATTTGCGCCAGGAAATTATCGTAGTTGGCCTGCGCCACCTCGACGTTGGTCTTGGCGGTCAAAAAATCGGAATCCGAAACGAGTTTCTGCGCGAACAGGTCCTGGTTGCGCTTGAGGTCGTCCTCCGCCTTCAGGAGCTGCGCCTTGGCCTGGACGGCACTCGCCTTCATCGCCGTCAGATTGGCCTCCGCCTGCTCGAGCTGGGCCTGATAATAGTCGGGCTTGATCTTCACGAGCAGGTCACCCTTCTTCACGTTGTCGCCCTCCTTGAACGGCAACTCGGTGATTTCGCCGGCGACCTCGGGCGCGATTTTCACCTCGGTCTCGGGCTGCACCTTGCCGGTGGCGGTGACGATCTGGGTGATCGTCTTGACGATGGCCTTGTCCGTCGTGATCGGCTCCCCGTTCGCCGCCTGCTTGCTGCGGTAATACGCCCCGACGGCAAGGAGCGCAACCAACGCCCCGCCGCCGAGGATCCACCACGCCGTCCGGGATTTTTTCCGCGGTGCGGAGACGGCCGGGACGGATTTGGGTGCAACAGGGGCAGGGTTCATAGACGTCAGTTGGGAAGTCAAAACGGTGTTCATGGGAAGAGAATGCCGGTTAGGCAAGCTGTGCGTGTCCCATTCGCGCCAAATAAATGTGGCCGGGCCCACAACGACCCGGCCACACAACACAACTGATAACTACGAACGAGAGCGGAGAAAGCGGCGGCCCGCGGAAAAGAAAACGCGTTTGCGACCAAGCCCCCCGTCGGTGCGACGAAGCGGCCGGAGCCGGGGGTCGAAACGACGGCGGGTGGAAGCGCGGGCATGCGTTTACAACACCCCCCTGCCGGAAAAGTTACACCGAACTTTGATGAGCGGACCGCACGATTGATGAGCGGGGCGGCCTGCGGCCGCCTGGCACAAAAACGGGCGCGCCGTGTGCAGCGGCGCGCCCGGTGGCGGATCGGCGGGCGTTCGCAACGAACGCGCGACTCAGAACTCTTTCTTCAGTTCGACGAAGGTGAAGCGGCCGATGATGTCGTAGGCGTATTTCGCGGTGTTGGCCTCGGTGCCGCCGCCGCTGCCGCCACCCGGGACAAAGGGGGCGGCTTTGTTGAACAGGTTGGTCACGCCCGCGGAAACCGTCAGGCCCTTGCCCCACTCGCGGCCGAGCAGGTTGCCGAGCGGATAGCTGGCCGAGAGATTCGCCGTGGCGTAGCTCGGGATCGTGTAGGCCTTGCCGTCGGCACGCTGCGTGTTCGTCGTGCCCGGGGGTCCGCCGAACGCCGTGCCGGGAGCGTTGAGCGCCGGGAGATAGTTCACCTGGAGCGAGGCATGGAAATCGTGCAGCGCGTAATTCAGGTGCGTGCGGAGCGCATAGCTGGGGATGACGCCCTGCTGGTTGCCCTTGCCGTTGGCGGAATCGGTGAAGTTCCGGGCATACTGGTAGTATTCGGCGGTCGGGCTGGTGCGCGCCATGAAGTTGAAAACGGTCGTCGCGTCCGCCCCCACGTCAAAGAACCCAAGGCGTTCCGTCCGGAACTGGTAGTTCGCCGCCAGGTCGACGCCATCCGTCCACTGGTCGCCGACCGGGTTGTAGACGACGCTGAGGATGCCGAAATTCGTCGAGGTAACCTGGTTCGCCGCCGTGGTCGTGAGCCGTGACCCGTCGACGAACCGGAAAGTCGGCGCATAGACGGAGCCCGAACCCTTCGCGTTGAGGTCGCCCGCGATGAACGTGTAGTCGAACCCGCCGACTTTGTCCTGCTTGATGTGATAGTAGTCCGCCGAGAACGTCAGTCCCTTGACCTGTTTCGGCGAGTAAACGACGCCCGCGGTATAGGATTCCGAATGCGAGGCCAGCAGACCCGGGTTGCTGAGCTCCGTGTCCTGGCTGATGAATTGTCCGGTCACGTTGCGCCCCGTGGCGCCGCCCGTGCTGGTCTGGCCGTTGCCTTCCGGCAGGGTGAGCGTCGGCGAGTTCTGGCTGGGCGGGCCGAAGAGCGCGAAGATGGACGGCGCGATGAAGCCCTTCGAATACGTGCCGCGCACCACGAACTGCTCGTCGACCGGCAGCCAGTGCAGCCCGAACTTCGGGGTCGTGGCGTTGCCGCCGGGCGTGATGTGCTCGTAGCGGACCGCAGCGGTGATGTCGGCGCGGTGCGCGAACGGCACGCCGTTCTTCGGCGACGTGAGCGGGATGTTCAATTCCAGGAAGCCCGCGCGGGTGCTGCGCTTGCCGCTGTCGAAGCTGTTCGACGCGTTGTAGCCGAGGGCGAGGCCGGTCGTGTAGTTGCTGTCCGCCTGGCTGGAAAGACGCTCGCGGCGCGCCTCGCCGCCGACGGCCATCGCGATGTCGCCCGCGGGCAGCTCGAACGGCCGCCCGGTCACGCGGAAGTCGACACTGCGCTGATCGATCTGGGCCGCCTTGAAGAGCGTGGTCCGGAGGGCATCGACCGTCGACTGCGCGTTGGTCCCGCCGACGCCGAACCAGTCATAGACCGGCACGTTGTTGCCCTGCTTGTCGACATAGACCGACAGCGGCCGGCCTTGCGTGTCGTAGGTGTAGCCGCCCTGGGCAGTAAGCTGCGGGATGAGTTCCTGGTTCATCACGGCGCCGTTGGCGCCGCCGAACACGTGCTGTTCGCCGGTCGCCCGGTCGTAGTTCAGCGCGGTCTCCCAGTTCCAGCGGTCGTTGATTTCACCGCGGAACCCGATGACCATCCGGAAGGTGTCGACCGTGTTGTCACTGGAACGATTGCCGATATCGACCAGACGCGAGCGCAGGCCGGGCGCGCCGGCTGCGCCGCCGACGCCGAGCGGGATGCCGAACAGGTTGTAGGGGTTGTTCGCCGGGATCGCGAGATTCACCCCCGCCACGCTGGAGAGCGGCGCCGGCGCCAGGCTGCTGCCGCCGTTGACGGTCTTCGAGTAAAGGAAATCGCCGAAAAGCACCGCGCTCTTTCCGGCCAGCTCCTTTTCGCCCGTGGCGAAGGCCTGCTCCCGCTGGTTCGGCAGGATGAGGGCGTTGTTGTAGAGCGCCGTGTTCAGGATGGTCGCGGAGTTGCCCGCCGCCTTGGACAGCGGTGTGTCGGTTATCGGGATGTAGTAGCCGAGAGCCTGCAGCTGCGCCGTCGTGATCGGGGCGGCGGTGGGGCTCGTCTTGGCCGGAAGCGATTTGATGGCCGCGTTGTAACCGGGCGCGCCGACGGCGAGCGGGGAACCGGCGATGATGAAGTTGCCATTCCGCCCCGCGAACGACGAACTCATGTAGCTCGGCAGCACGGAGGGATTCTGGCCGAGCGCTGCCAGGTCAGACGGGTTGAGGATCGAGAGCGGCCGCGCCAGCGTGCCGAGGGCGTTGTTCTCGAAATACTGGGCTCCGATGGTGAGCGAAGAGCCCGGCTGGGCCGAGCCCGCGATCACCCAGGCCTCCTTCGTCTTGTAGTCGCCATGCTGGTCGGTGCCGTAACGCGTGCCGAACTCGGCGCCGTTATAATTCTTGCGGAGGATCACGTTGATCACGCCGCCGATCGCGTCGGAACCGTAGATCGTCGACGCGCTGTCCTTCAGGATTTCGATCCGCTCGATCATGCCCATCGGGATCGTGTTGAGATCGACGGTGGGCGTGGACGCGGCGGACGTGTTCGAGCTGAACGGCGAATTGTTCAACCGGCGGCCGTTGAGGAGGACGAGGGTCGTCAGGTTGCGCAGCGCGACGTAGGATTCGCCATAGCCGCCGTTGTCGACTTCGTTGCCGGCGTTGCCGTTGCCCGTAAAGACCGGCGTCATTTGTTTCAACAGGCGGAGCGCGTCCGTCGTGCCCGTCTGGCCGATCTGGGATCGTTCGATCGTGACGACCGGGCTCGCCGTGACTTCCCCGGAAACCGGAAGGTAGGACCCGGTGACGACAAACGCCTCGAGTTTCTGCGCGGTCTCCGGCGCCGGCGCAGCCGGAGTCTGGCCAGGCACGGACAACGCGCCGGCCAGCAGGAACGCGCCGCCACCGCAGGCGGCGCGCAACAATTTCACAAACGGGAACAGTGATGGGTATTTCATGTTGGTGTCAGGTTTCGGAAGCAGCGGCCGCTCGCGCGGCGCGATTACTGTTTCTTTGTTATGACACAAACCGCCGACGCCCCACCGCGCTCAACGCCATTGCGACCATCGCGCCGGGCGGTGCGCCAGACGGGCTGATTTGTGCGACCAATTCTGCGTCGCCCGCCGCGGCGACCCGCGTTTTCCGCGCGACGAACAGCGAATCAAACACGCTCAATCCCCAATCGCCGGCGCAATCGCGTCACTCGCCGCCCGGCACACCGCGCCACCGATCTGTCACCGTGCGGCCGGGCCGTCGCGGCCCCCGGCTGTCCCGCATTTGGGACGCCCGAGCTTTGCCCGGAACAATCTCCGGCCCCGTGCGACGCCGATGGCCCCGCCGGTTACCGCGCGCGTTTCATCAGCTCCGCGATGCGCTCGTGATAGCCGCGACTCAGCTTCAATTTCGTGCCGTCATGCAGCACGACCGCATATTCGCCGGCGAACGACGGGCTGAGTTTCCGCAGCCGGTCGATGTTCACGATCGTCGAACGGTGGATGCGGATGAAGCGCTTGGGATCGAGCCGCGCTTCCAGTCGCGCCATCGTCTCGCGCATCAGGTGCGACCGGCCGCCCACATGAAACTTCATGTAGTCGCCCTCCGCCTCGATCCAGTCGATCTCGTCCGCCTTCAGGAAAAAAATTTCGCCCGACGACTTGAGCAGGATGCGGTCGCCCGCGGCCTCGCCCCTGGCGGGATCCGCCGGCCGCTCGCCGTTCTGCTGGAGATAATCGAGGAGTTGCGAGAGCCGGCTGTTCACCGAATCGGACTGTCGCAGTCGAACCTCGGCCTTGGCCCGCTGGAGGGCGGCGGAAAACCGCGTGTCGTCGTAGGGTTTGAGCAGGTAGTCGACGGCGTTCACCTCGAAGGCGTGCAGCGCGTGCTCGTCGTAGGCGGTCACGAACACCACGGCCGGCGCGGCCTCCGCGCCCACCTGTGTCAGCGCCTCGAACCCGTCGCAGCCGGGCATCTGCACGTCGAGGAACGCCAGGTCCGGCTTCTCGCGTTTCATCAAGGCGGCGGCCTCCGCGCCGCCCGACGCTTCGCCGACGATGTCGACGCCGCTGTCGCGCTCGAGCAAAAGGCGCACGCCGCGCCGCGCCGTCGGCTCGTCGTCGACGATGATGGTGCGGATGCGCGGAGACGGGATGGCGGGAGCGGTGTTCGTTTTCATGTTCGACAGGGCAGGATGATTTGCACGGAGACGCCGCGGCCGGGTTCGCTGCGGAGCGAAAGCTGCCCGTGGGCGCCGTAAATTTTGGCCAGGCGTTCGCGGGTGTTGGTCAGGCCCACGCCCTCCTTGGCGCGAAGATTCCCGTCGCCGAGACCGGGACCGTCGTCGCTCACCTCGAGGTGCAGCGTCCCGGCCTCGACGTGGCCGCGCACCTCGACGCAGCCCGGGCCCGCCTTGGGCACCACACCGTGGAGGATGGCGTTTTCGACGATCGGCTGGAGGAGCAGGTTGGGAATCCGCGCCTCCATCGCCGCCGGCTCGATGTCGACGTTGACGCTCAGCCGGTCGGAAAAACGCATCTGCTGGATCTCGATGTAGCGCCCCAGAAAATCCATCTCCTGTCGCAGCGTGACTTCCTGCACGCGCGTGTTGTCGAGCGACATCCGCAACAGCGAGCTGAGCCGCGCGATGAGCGACACCGCGGCGTCGTTTTTGCCCTCCCGCACGAGCACCGCGATCGTGTTCATCGTGTTGAAGAGGAAATGCGGGCGCAGTTGCTCGCGCAGCGCCTTCAGCTCGGTCTCGATCAGCCGCGTCTCAAGCTGGGCCGCCCGGAGCTCCTCGTTTTTGTAGCGCCGGTAGATCTCCAGGCTGTAGCCAAAGCCAATCACCGCCCAGTAATACGCCATGTCGATGATGTTCCGACCGTAGAACCCCTTCAGCGACGAAGCCCAGAAATCGCCCAGCGGCTCGTCCCAAAAAATTCCGTAGGCCAGCATTCGTCCCAGATAATAGGTCGCCATGACAACGAAGCTCATCGCCAGATGAAACGAGATGCCGCCAGCCCACCGGCCGCGGTTCAACGGCAGCTTGTCGCGCAGCCGCAGGATCAGCGGCGCCATCAACGCCCACATCGCCGCCCGGCCAAACTGCGGCACCGCCACCTCCCAGAAATCCACCCGCGCCATGTCCATCCCGGCGCGATTGTTGAAATAGATCTCGAGCGAAAGCACGAGCCCCACAAACGCCCACCCGGCGATCACTGCGGCGATCTTGATCCAGCGGTTTTCCATGGCGGCGACGGATGCGTTCATCCGCCTGTCATCGACGCGGTTCAAGCGGATAAAGCCCGACCTGCGACCAATCGACGCCAGAGTGCGACGAACGACGGTCTAGTGCGACCAAGTCTGCGACGAATTGCGGGCTGCCGCGCGCGGGCCGCACCGGAACTACGAATTTTCCTCCGCCCACAACGCCGCCCCGACGATCCCGGCCCCATTGAGGAATTCCGCCGGCACCAGCCGCGCCCGCGGCTTGAGGTATTTGAAAAACTTGCGGTGCTTCGCGCTGACCCCGCCCCCGATGATGATCAACTCGGGCCAGAGAATCGCTTCGAGAACCCGGAGGTATTTTCCGAGCCGCCGCCCCCAGTGATCCCACGCCAGGTTTTTCTTTTCGCGCACCGACGCGGCCACGTGTTTTTCGGCGTCGCGACCGTGCTTCCACGGCAGGTGCCCGAGTTCGCAGGGAATGAGCGTGCCGCGGTAAAACAGCGCGGAGCCCACCCCCGTGCCCAGCGTCAGCAGGAGCGCCTTGCCCGCAAAGTTGCGCCCGGCGCCAAATTTCATCTCGGCCAGGCCGGCGGCCGCGGCATCGTTGGTCAGCGCGACCGGACCGCCCGCTGCTTTCGCAAAAAGTTTTCCACCGTCGCAACCGATGAACTTCGGATGCAGGTTCGCCGAGGTGAGGATGCGCGAGCCGTGAACGACTCCGGGAAACCCGATGCCGATCGGACCGCGCCACCGGAAATGCCCCGCGATCTCCGCCACCGCCCGCGCCATCTCCGCCGGCGTGAGCTGCGTCGGTGTCGCGACGCGATGGCGTTCCGCGAGTTGCCGGCCTGTTCGCGTTTCCACGGGCGCGCCCTTGAGTGCGGACCCGCCGATGTCGATGCCGAGGGCTTTCATGAAGCACGAAATTTCATGCAAAGCCGCCACGGCGCAAACGACAAAATTTCGCCGGCCCGCCGCCGGCTGGCATGCCGCCGCCGGGAAACGCCTTCACGTTTCACAGCCACCTTCCTTGCCATGCGCATGGCCGTGACGGAGCTCCTCGGCGGTCGGCGCCCGCACGGCGACAATTTCCACGTCAAACGTCAGGTCGACCCCCGCGAGCGGGTGGTTGGCGTCAAGCAGCACGTCGTCGCCCTCGAGTGCCAGCACTTTCACGACCGGCGCGTAACGATCCTCGCCCGCCTGAAACGTCTCGCCGACCCGCAACTCCCCCTCGATCGGCAGCAGCGCGCGCTTCACCCGCTGCACCTGCGCCGGATCGCGCTCGCCATACGCCTGGCCCGCGGCCACCTGCACGCGCGGCTTTTCTCCGGCCCCGGCCGCGCGCAGTTGCGCGTCGAGTCCCTCGATGATCTGGCCCGCTCCTTCCAGGTAAACGACCGGCTCGCCTCCCGCCGACGTATCGATCACCCGACCGGTCGGGTCGCGCAGGACGTAGTGGAAACTGACGACGCGTGGCATGGCCGGAAAGTGACCAGTGACCAATGACGCGTGACAAGTCCAAACCGGACCAACCGTCCGGCTCTTCTCTCTCGTCACCTCGACCCTACGTCTCCTGCCGCAGCACCTCGAGCGGCGGGTGATTTGCCACGCCCCGGTTCGTGACCAGCCCGGTGATGACCGTGATCGCCACCGCCGCGGCAACCGATCCCAGCAGGACCAGCGGCGGCACCACCACCGTGGCGTCGAACCGGTATTTCGCGACCAGCGCCGTCGACCCGATCGAGAGCAGCCCGCCCGTGACCGCCGACAACACGCCGAGCACGACATATTCCACCAGCAGGATCTGGCGGAGCTGGCTCCGCGTCGCGCCGAGCGTCCGCAACAACACCGACTCCCGGATCCGCTGCAGCCGGCCGGTCAGGATCGCGCCCACCAGCACGATCACTCCCGTCACCACCGTGAACAACGCGAGGAACGAAATCGCGAACGCCACTTTCGAGAAAACGCCGTCGATCGTCTGCATGATGAGCGACAGGTCGATCGACGACACGCTCGGCATCTCCTTCGCCACGGCCTGCTGCAATCGCCCGCTGTCTCCCGTCGTCGCCACCCGCACCGCCGCGACGAACGTCTTCGGCGCCGGCTCGAGCACGCCCAGCGGAAACACGACGAAGAAATTCGGCGCGACCCGCTGCCACTGGACTTTGCGCAAACTCGCCACATAGGCCGTGACCGGCACGCCCGACACGTCGAACTTCACCTCGTCACCCAGCCCAAGCTGCAGGTCGCCCGCCAGCCCCTCCTCCATTGAAATCGGCACGCGCGGCTCGCCCGGCGTGACTCGCGCGACGAATTTTCCCGCGGTGATCTTCTCCGTCTCCGCCAGGTCGCCGCGATACGTGGAGCGATATTCGCGCGTGAGCGTCCACGCGGGGATGCCCGCGTGGCCTTCCTGCAGCAGCGTGTCGACAGGGTGACCCTTGAGCGCCGCGATCTTCATCGTGATGATCGGCGCCTGGGCGAGCAACGGAACCTCGTTGGCCTTCACGATGGCGTCGAAGCGGTCGATCTGGTCGTCCTGGATGTCGAAAAACATCAGGTTCGGCCGCGTGCCGCCGCCGATGCTTTCGAGTTTCCCGAGCAGCGTCGCGCGCGTCAGCAGCAGCGTCATCATCAACGACGTCGCCAGCCCGAGCGCGAGCAGCAGCAGCAGCGTGCGGTTGTTCGGCCGGTGGAGATTGGCCAGGCCCTGCCGCCAGACATACGGCAGCGGCTTGCGCGGCAACAGGTGCTTCGCGGCCAGCACGACGAGTTGCGCCACTCCGGCCAGCACGCCGAAGCTCACGGCGATGGCCACGGTGAACGCCAGCCCCGGCAGCCAGTGTCCGGTCTGCAGCACCGCGAAACCGAAAATCGCCACGACGATCGCGACGATCAGCCCGACCCGCAGCGGATCGTGCCCGACGCTTTCCTCGCTCTGCGCGGACCGGATCGCCAGCAGCGGCGACACCCGTCGCACCGCCAGCAGCGGCAGCAGCGTGAAGAGCACGCAGATCACCAGCCCCGCCGCCGCGCCCTTGGCCACCGCCGGCCACGAGATGAAAAACGCGACTTGAAAGGGCAGGAAATCCTTCAGCACCCGCGGCAGCGCCGCCTGCACGCTCAACCCCAGCGCCGTGCCGAGCAATACGCCGAGGAGACCGATGCAGACCGCCTGAACGAGATAGATGGAAAAACCCGTCCGCGCCGACGCGCCCAGGCACCGCAGCGTCGCCACCGTCATGATTTTCTGCCGCACGTAGACATGCATTGCGCTCGCCACGCCCACGGCGCCGAGAAACAGCGCCACGAATCCCACCAGGCTCATGAACGAAAACACGTCCTTCAGCGTGTCGCCGAGCTGTTGCTTGCGCTGCTCGACCGTCTCGAAGCGCAGCCGCTGGTTGCGGAATTTCTCCCGCAGTTCCTTCACCAGGAGCTCGGGGTCGCGCCCCGGCGGCAGTTTGAAATGCACCCGGTGCCGCGCGAAGCGGTCCACCTTCAGGAGATCGGTCGCCGCCAGCGACGCCAGCGACATGTAAACCCGCGGCGCGAGCATCGCGACCGCCTCCGGCTCACCCGGGATTTTTTTCAGCGCGCCCACGATCTTCAGCGTCGCCTTGCCAACCGACACCTCGTCGCCGATCTGCACCCCGAACTGCACGAGCAGACTGTCTTCGACCACCGCATTGTTGCCCTCGGAAAGTTTTTTCATCGCCCCGGCCGGTTCGGTCACCAGATCGCCGTAAAACGGAAAATTCCCCTCGAGCGCCCGCACTTGCCCGCGCCAGCGCGCATTGCCGCGCGTCGGGAAACTGATGGTCGTGCCGAACGAGTCCTCGCGTGCGATCTCGCCGCCGAGCGAGCGGAAATACGCCATCGTCCTCTCGGGAAACGCCTGCGCCGACGTCACCGTGAGGTCGGCGCCCAGGAGCGACTTGGTCTGGTCCTCGACGGCGCGCTTGAGGTTGTCGCCGATCGACGCGATCCCGACGAGCGCGGCGATCCCGAGCACGACGGAGAGCGACACAAACGCCAGCCGCCGCCGCGACGCCCGCGAATCCCGCCAGGCCATTTGGAGGATGAAGTTCATGAAGTGCCCACGGAACACACCGAATACACGGAAGAATCAGAGCACGAAACGTTCGTGCTCCACTTTCGGGAAGTGCCCGAAATTCACCAACAGGCCGACCCGAAGGCCGGTCGCGTTGAGATAGTTTTGAATCTGGGCGCGATGCTCGTCCGCAAGCTTGGACACCGCCTTCAGTTCAACGATCACCTTACCAAAACATATAAAATCGGCGATATAACTCTGCTTGAGTTGCTGCCCTTTGTATTCGAGGCGCATTGGGACCTGTGCTTGGGCGGGAATACCCCTCAATTCAAATTCAATCGCCAAACATTCCCGAAAGACCCCCTCAAGAAACCCGCACCCTTTGTCTTTATACACCTCGAAGCACGCCCCCAGGATCTGAAAGGTTTCTTCCTCGTGGATTAGGCCGCTCATGATTCTCCTCTTCTGTGTGTTCCGTGGGCAGACCTTTTTTTCGGCGGTATCACACCGTCTCGTCGCTGATCACCAAGCCGCCCTTCAGCCGGATGATCCGGTGGCACCGCTTCGCGAGCTCGTGGTCGTGCGTCACGAGCACGAGGGTCGTCCGCCGCTCGCGGTTCAGGCCGAAGATCAGCTCGATCATCGCCTGCGCCGTGTCGCCATCGAGGTTACCCGTCGGTTCGTCGCAAAAAAGAATCTTCGGCGAATTCATGAACGCCCGCGCGAGCGCCACGCGCTGCTGCTCGCCGCCCGAGAGCTGCACGGGATAGTGATCGCGACGATCCGCGAGCCCCACCCGCTCCAGCAGCTCGCGCCCCGCCACCTCCGTGCTCAGGCCGCCTTTCCCCGCCAGCTCCAGCGGCACGAGCACGTTTTCCAGCGCGGTCAGCGTCGGCACGAGCTGGAAATTTTGAAACATGAACCCGACATGCGCGTTGCGCACCAGTGCCCGCTTGTCCTCGTCGAGCGCGCCGATCGGCTTGCCGGCCAGCACGACATTCCCGCTCGTCGGCCGGTCGAGCCCGGCGCACAGGCCGAGCAGCGTCGTCTTGCCGCTGCCGCTGGGCCCGACTACGGCGAGGCTCGCGCCCGCTTCCAGCTCGAAACTTACCTCCCGCAAAACCGTGAGCGGCCCGCCGGCGGCGCGGTATGTTTTTGTCAGTCGCTCGACTTTCAGCATCGTCTGGTCACTCATACATGAAGCCGGTCACAAAACACATGAAAGGGCACGAAAGCTAGTTTAAGTGGTCGTTTTTCCCCATGGGCGCCCGCTTTCGTCAACTGATTCTGCTCTGCTCGGTCGCCGCGCTCTTGTCGCTGCACGCCGGCGCCGCACCGCGGACGATCCTGTTTTTCGGCGACAGCCTCACCGCGGGGCACGGCCTCGACAATCCGAACGCGGAAGCCTTTCCCGCGCTAATTCAGAAAAAAATCGCCGACGCCCACCTGTCTTGGCGTGTCGTCAACGCCGGCCTCAGCGGCGAGACGACCGCCGGCGGCTTGCGGCGCGTCGATTGGGTGCTGCAACAGTCCGTCGACATTTTCGTCCTCGCCCTCGGCGGCAACGACGGCCTGCGCGGCATCGAGCCCGCCGTGTCCCGCCAGAATCTCCAGGGCATCATCGATCGCGTGCGCGCGAAATATCCCGCCGCCAAGATCGTCCTCGCCGGCATGCAGATGCCGCCCGAGCTCGGCGAAGGCTACGTCCGCGATTTCGACGCGGTTTATCCCGCGCTCGCCGCGAAGAACAACCTCACTCTCGTCCCGTTCCTCCTCGCGGGCGTCGGCGGCGTGCCGGAGTTGAATCAGCGCGACGGCATCCACCCGACCGCCGCAGGCCACGCCATCGTCGCGGACAACGTGTGGAAAATTCTCCGGCCCCTGCTGTGAGCACAGGCGTCGTGCATGTTTTCCCGACGGTCTCCGACCGCCGACCGGTGGGGGCGGTTGTCCGCCACCGCCCTCGGTTCCCGCTCTCCTTCGCCTGCATTGCAGCCCTCCCCGTCCTCATCGCGTTGATCTCGGCCCGCCCCGGCCGCGCCGCCCTCCCCGCCGGCTGGGCGCCGAACCTCACGACCACCGCCACCTGGAACGACAACGTCACCAACGCCGATCGCAGCTCCGATAAAATCTCCGGCCTCGAGCTGCGCGCCAGCGTCGAAGTCACCCACCGTCTCGGTTTCGCTCGCAACGACGCTTTGCTGTTCGGCGGCGGTGTCGCGGCCGAAGCCTGGCCCCGCTTCGACGGCCTCGCCACCCTCGCGCTCGGGCCGCGTGTCGGGTGGCAGCACAAGTTCGGGCTCGGTGCGCTCGCGCCAACCTTCAACGCCGAATTCGCCGGCACCGCGGTGGTCGCCCACGAGTCCGACCGCAGCGGCCTCACCGGCGGCGTGACGCTCGCGTGGCGCAAGCGTCTCGATCCGTCGACGCGCGTCGCAGTCACGCAGGAATGGACCCGCCACGATGCCCGCGCTCCCGTCTTCGCCCGCACCGGCGCCGAGACCGCCCTCGAGCTCGCCCGCGACCTCGGCGAATCGTGGCAACTCTCGTTCGCCGCCCGCTGGCGCACCGGCGACGTCCTCTCCTACGCCACTCCCCCGCGAACCGATCTTGTCTCGCTCGCGCGCGTGCGCGTGCCTAACGCCACCTTCGGTCGCCCATTCGTCGCCTACTCGCTCGACGCCCGCACACTCACCGGCGCACTCGCGCTCTCCCGCGCCCTCGGCGATGCCAGCTCTTTCACCCTCGGCTTCGAGTATCGCGACACGACGCGCCAGCCGCTCCGCTACGTGAACCATCTTGTCTCCGCCACGCTCGCGCGCCAATTCTAGCGCGTGTCCCGCCTCGCCGCCCTCGTCTGTCTCGGTTTGCTCGCATGGTCGCGCGCCGTCGCCGCCTCCGTCGATTTCAAGCTCGTCGACGCAAGGGGCCACCCGGTGCCCGACGCCGTCGTGTCGCTCGTTCCGCTCGACCCCGCCGCGCCGGCCACCGCCGCCTCGCGCCGTCCGGTGGAGATCGAGCAGGTAAAACAGGAATTCCTGCCCTATGTGACGCCGGTTCTCGTCGGCACGACCGTGAGTTTTCCCAACCGCGACACCGAGCAGCACCACGTCTACTCGCTGTCGGACGCGAAAAAATTCGAGTTTCCCCTCTACAAACCCGGCATGGCGGAGAAGGTCGTCTTCGATCGTCCCGGCGTCGTCGCCATCGGCTGCAACGTTCACGATTGGATGATCGCCTACGTCGTCGTTCTCGAGACGCCGTTGTTCGCCAAGTCCGACGACGACGGCGCTGCGCGCGTCGCCGATGTTCCGCCCGGCCACTATCGCGCCGAGGTCTGGCAGCCGCGGCTCGACAAACCGGCAACTCGCGAAGTCACGATCGCCGCCGATTCGCCCGCGCCGCTCGCCTTTACCCTGCCCCTCAAGCGCGACCTCCGCATTCACCGTCCGGTCGAATCCGGCGGCGGCTACAAATAACCGGTGCCGCTGCCGTCTGCCGCAACAACGTGAGCGTCTTCCGCCTCTTCCGTTTCCGTCGCCTCAGCATCCGGCTGCTCGTGATTCTCCTCGGGCTGATCTTCGCCGCGCTCGCCACCACGCAGAAACTCGTTTCCCACTACAACGACCAGACGGCCCGCGAACACGCGGCCACCAACCTCGATCTCGGCGCGCGCGTCTATCAGGAGGCCGCCCGCCAGCGCATCGAAAACCTCGCGGGCAACGCCAGCCTCATGAGCGGCGACTACACGGTTCGCCAGTTGCTGCTGAAGCCCGAGATCGACCGGCAGACCCTCGGCTCGCTGCTGCGCAGCTACACCCAGCGCATCAACTCGCCCGTCATTGCTCTCCTCGACCCCAAGGGCGATCTCCTCGCCAACAGCGACGAAACCATGGCCAACGAAAACGTCGGCCCGTTTCAATACCTGATCGAACACGCCGGGGATGACCCGCCCGAAACCAGCGGCTTCTCCTACCTCAACGGCCGCCTGCACGTCCTCGTCGTCGTCCCGCTCTATGCACCCATTCCGCATGTCGCCGCCTGGTTCGGACTCGCCTTTCCGATCGACCGCGCCTTCGCCGAAAAGATCAAGGACATCAGCCGCCTTGAGGTGACGTTCGTCTCGATCGACGACGTCACCCGGCCCCGTGTCCTTGCCACCACGCTCGACGCCAGCGCCGCCGGCCTCGTTGCCCAATCGGTTGTCGCCAATCTGCGCGCACCCGAACGCATCAAGACACTCGACCTGCCCGGCGGCCGCTACGTCACGCTCTTCAAGCCGCAGGACATGCTCGCCGAGGCGCCCGTCACCGTCGTGTTGCAGCGCCCGCTCAGCGTCGAGCTCGCCGCTGCCCGCGAGGTCGAAAACTACATCATGCTCATCTCGCTGGCCGCGCTCGCCGTCGCGACGCTCGCCGCCCTCTGGATCGCCCGCGGCATCAGTCAGCCCGTCCAGCAACTCGCCGCCCACACGAGAGTCGTCGCCGCCGGCGACTACGCCACCCGGCTCCACCTCGACCGCGTCGACGAGCTCGGCCAGCTCGCCACCGCCTTCAACGCCATGTCCGAGGGGCTCGCCGAGCGCGACCGCGTCCGCGACCTCCTCGACAAGAACGTCTCACCCGAGGTCGCCGCGCAGCTCATGCGCGACGGTGGCGCCGCGCTTGGCGGCGAGGAACGCGAAGTGACCATCCTTTTCTCCGATCTTCGCGGCTTCACCACTCTCAGCGAGAAGCTTCCTCCGCGTGAACTCCTCACGCTGCTCAACCGTTACCTCGACCGGATGAGCGCCGCGATCGAGGCGCACGGCGGGGTCATCGACAAATTCATCGGCGATGCGATCATGGCCCTGTTCGGCGCCCCCGTCGCGCAGTCCGACGCCGCCGACCGCGCCCTCGCCGCCGCGCTCGCGATGGAGCGCGCCCTCGTTGGCCTCAACGCCGAGCTCGCCGCCGAAGGCCGCCCGCCATTGGGCATCGGCGTCGGCGTGAACACCGCCCGCGTCGTCGCCGGCAACATCGGCTCCCACCGCCGGCTCAACTATTCCGTGATCGGCGACGGCGTGAACGTCGCCTCCCGCCTCGAGTCGCTCACGCGCACCGTGGCCTATCGCACCAACATCGTCACCAGCGCCGCCACGGTTGCAGCCTGCCGCCGCACCTCGTCTCCGCCTTCGGGTCTCCTGAGTCCTGACTCCTCTCTCCTGATTCCTACTTTCCGCCCCCTCGGCCCCGTCCGAGTCAAAGGCCGCGCCGAACCGGTGGAGATCTTCGCGGTGGGGTAGCGCGCTTTAAGCCCTCGTTAAAACAATATTTCGGGAACCACCACGACATCGCCGGGCTGCAACGCCCACGTGTCCTCTGCCTTGCCCTTTAAGATCGCGTCCATGTCGATGACGACGGTTTCACGCTTGTTTTCAGCATTGAGCCGCCGAATTGAAACCCGGTGTTTATCCGCGATTCGGCCGAATCCACCCGCAATGACAATCGCCTGAACCAGCGTCAGATCCTGTTGCGCCGGAAAATAGACGACTCCGGGCTTTTGCACTGCACCCAACACACTCGCCATTCGCATCGGTTCCCGGCCGAACCTCGCCGGCGCTGTTTCTTGAGTCTCGACGGCGGCCGCGCGGCCCGACAACGGCTCCCGCTGCCTTCCCAGCGGAGTAGCGTCGGCCGCATCCGGTGTCGCGCCATCGTTCCCCGCTTCGCGAGCTGCGGCTTGAGCACTTGGCGTCGGTGCCTCCGCAGCCGCGAACTGCGCGCCCGGTTGCCCGTGCGCTTGTGGACGCGACGCAACCGTAGCGTCCACGGTCTGAGCTCTCCTGAATTGAAAGAATCCTATTCCCATCGCTCCGATTGCAATCACGACCACCACACCCGTCACGACTTTGGTTGTGCTCATAAATGCAAAGATGCCTGCGGCGCCACCGACGCTCGCCGCCGCCGCCAGCGCCGCGCCCGTCACCGTCGCCGCCAGCCCCGCCGGCGCCGCCACGCCCACCTCGCTCGCCAACACGACCCCGAGCGCCGCCGACGTCGATGTGATGCCGCGCTGCGCGAGTCGAATCCTCAGCTTGTCGAGTGCCCGATCGACGCGCATCCGCGCCGTATTTTCCGTGAGCTGGAGTTTCGCGCCGACTTCGGCAAATGGCCGGCCCTCGAAAAAACGCAACAGCACCGCCTCGCGATCCGCACCGGCCAACTCGTCCATGGCTTCGTCGATCACGGTGCGGAGCCGGTCCCAGTCCGCTTCCGGCGCGGGGCTCGCCAGCAGCTCGTTCATCGCGCTGGCCTCACGTTCGCGCAGGCGCCGGCGTTGCTCGTCGCGGCGCAGATTGACCGCGGCATTACGCGTGGCGGTGTAGAGCCAGCCCGTGAGCGCGTCGTGCCGCGCGAGTGCCGCGGCCCGTCGGGCCACGGTCGTGAAAACCTGCTGCGCCACCTCCTTCGCCGCGTGCTCGTCACCGCTGACCCGCCGCAATGCCGCGGCGTAAACCAGCCCGACCCGGCGCTCCACGAATTCCGCGAAAGCGGTCTCCGAGCGTTCCTCAGCGTAGCGGCGCAGCAGTTCGGCATCATCCGTCATCGGTGTTCAGCAGCTAAACACCGGCGCGGCCGAAACCGCACAAAATAATCTTCGCCGCCTGGCGGACCTACTTCTTTGCGGGCGCCGGCGGCGGACCCGCGCCCACGATTTTGGCTTTGAACTGCTCGAATATCTTGCGGTCGGCGGTCACCACCTGCCAGCCGTCGGGCCCGGCGGCCATCACGAGGTCGATGGTCTTCCCCGAGAGGTTTCCGACCGTCACTACGACGCGCTGCGAGTCGAGAGGCGACTGTGCCACCACCTGGATCGTCGAGACGTTCAGCAGCATGTCCGCCAGCACGAGCGCCGCCATTTTCTCCGGGGTCGGATATTTTTCCCGCGCCTCCGGCGGCAACGTCGCGAGCAGCGCGGCCACCAGCCCCCGGGCCTTGCCGTCGAGCACAATCATGCCCGCCACCGCCTCGTCGTCGCCTTTCACGCTCGCCCACACCAGCGTCTGGAGTGCGGCGGCGGGCGAGCCGCGGCCGACGTCGCGGCAGTTGTCGACGAGCATCGGGCCCTTGGTCGGGGCGCGGTTGGACTGCAATGCCTCGGCTGCCGCCTCGTCCTTCGCCACCTTCGCGGTGTAGCGTTCCCCGGCCTGGCGCTCCAAATTCGCAACCTCGTTCCGCGCTTGCGCTGCCTCCGCGTGGATCGCGCGCAACCCATCACCCTCGTCCGCTTTCGCCCGCGCCACGATGGTGCGCAATTTTTCGTTGTTCTCGCGCAGGCGGGCGGTCCGTTCGTTCCGCTCGCGTGCGGCCACGACCTGCTGGCTCAGCCGGGCGTTGGCCCTGCGGAAATGGACATACGCTCCGATACCCAGCCCCAGGACTAGCAGCGGCAGTCCGATTTTGAACAGTTTCGCGATCATCGTTCGGCGTTGTTGTCCGACTTATTTCTGTTTCGGCCGCAGTTCGCCCGACACCGAGTCCAGCTGGGGAATCAGAATCTTCAGGATTTTCGCCACGCCCGGTTGCCCCGCGACCCAGCCGCCGGCGGACCGTTCCAGCGTGGCGGCGTTGGCAAACTCATGCCCGTCGCCCAGCCGCTGCCAGATCAGCACTTTCATCGGAGCGGGCCCGTCGACCACTTGAACGTCGTAAACCTGCATCGCCACCATCCAGTCGCTCCCGTGCGGGAAGGATGACTCCAGCAGCGCATGCGCGAGCACGCGCTCCGGCGTGCCATATTTCTCCCGTGCCTCGGGACTGAGCCCGGCGAAAAATGCATCCGCCGCCGACTTGTTCTCCCTCTCGAACTTCCAAGACTTGGCGAACGTCGCCCAATCGCCGGCCGTGACCGCCCAGTTCATCGTCTCGAACGCCGCCTCCGGGGTCGCCCAGCCCGCATTGGCCGGCGGCCGCATCTCCGCCTCGACGACGCCTTCGGGTCGCGCCCGGAGCACCGCCGCGCGGGCGCGCATCTTTGCCAGCTCACCCGATTCGTTCGCCACCGGGTTCTTCGCACCCACCTTGGCGAGCGCCGTCATCAACTGTGTGTTCGCGCGCTGCGCCGCGTTCTCCCCGGCCTGGAGATTTTGCAATTCGTCGCTCAGCGCCTGATGCGCCCGCACCTCGACCAACGCGGGCACGAGCGCCGCGAGGAGGATCGCCCCCACCACCCCGGCTTTGATTTTGTTCATCGTGAAAAATGCGAGCCACGCGACCTCCGCGCCGCTCATCGCTCCCGCCAGCGCCGCCCCCGTCACCGTCGCAGCCAGCCCTGCGGGCGCCGCTGCGACCGTCTGGTTTGCAAGCGCCGCGGCCAGCGCCGCCGCGGTCGACGTCACCCCGCGGCGGGCCAGCCGCGCGTGCATCTTGTCCAGCGCCCGGCCCACGCGCACCCGCGCCGTGTCCTCGGTCAGCGAAAGTTTCGCGCCGATCTCGGCAAACGGCCGGCCCTCGAAGAAGCGCAGCAGCACCGCCTCGCGGTCGCGCTCGTCGAGGGCGTGGAGCGCATCGTCGATCACCGGCCGCAACCGCTCCCACTCCGTCGCGGAGCCGGTATCCTGGTTGAGTTCATGCATGAGCTGGGCCTCCTGTTCGCGGACTTGCCGCCGCCGTTCTGTGCGCCGCGCCTTCGCCGCCGCGAAACGCGTGCTCGTGTAAAGCCAGCCGGTGATGACCGGCCGCTGCGCCAGCACCCGCGCCTTCCGCGCCAGATCGGTGAACACCGCCTGCGTCGCGTCCTCCGCGAGCGTGGTGTCGCCGCCCGTCTGCCGCAGCGCGGCATGGTAAACGAGGCCGATGTGACGGCGCACGAGCTCCGCGAACGCCTCCTCCGAGCGTTCCTCGGCGTAGCGGTGGAGCAGCGCGCTGTCGTCCATCATGGCCATGCACCCATTATCACCCGCCACCGCGAAAACCGGACAACAAAAACGCCGCCTTCCGCGAAGGCGGCGTCCCCAACCGGAAGTTCCGCCTCCTACGCCGCCTTCGGGCGCTTGAGCAGCCCGAGCGCCGCGTCGGTCGCCGCAAACGAGGTCAACCCGGCGCTGCCCGACGACACTGGAAAAGCCGCGACGAGTTCCCAGCCCTGTTCGCCGAGCTTTGCGAGGGTCTCCGCGCTTTCCCGGGAAAGCCCTTGGAAAACGTCCGCGCGCGAAACCGCAAAATTCTTTTTCTCCAACTGCAGGACAACGGTGGTGTGTTCGAATTTAATCATGGTGAATTCTGGTTTTGGATCTTTTGGTTTTCTGACGAAATCCTCGCGCCTCACTTGGCGCCGCCGGCGGCCGGCGCGACGGGCGCTCCCGGCGGCGGCGGGGCGAGCTGGATCTGGGTCACCTGCTGCGCCTGGATCTGCTGCAAGGCCGCGAACTGCGCCGGCGTCAGCACCGCCTGGGCCCGCGCCAGCGCCGCGTCGGTCACGGGGGCGAGCCAGTCCATCAGGTTCATGCCTTGCTGCTGCATTGCCTGGCCCCGGCGGCCGGTCATCGCCTGCGGCGTGATGAAGGTTCCGTTCATCGTGGTGGTCGGCGTGGGCTTCGGCTGGCCGGAGTAACGGTTTTGCGCGAGGATCTGCGCCAGTTGGTCCGCCTGCGGCGCGGTGAGCGGCGCATCGGTGTAGTAGAGCTGCGCCGCGACCTGGTCCGCGACGTTGCGCTCGGGAATCGTGCCTGCGAATTGTGCGAATCGCTTGAAGAGGTCGTCACCCATCAGCGCGTGCAGCTTCGCCTGCATGTCTTGTGTGTTTTGCCGATGTTCGTTCAACAGCTCCTGAAACTGGGCCTGCGCCTGCGGATCCTTCGGCAGGTTTCCCACGCCATAGCCCTGGGTGTGCAGCGCCGCCATGAGATCCAGCTCGTCGGCCGACAATCCCTTCATCTCGCTGAGGAACTCCTCCTGCTGCTCCGGCGACAGTCCCGAGGCCTTGAGAAACCGGTCATAGTGCGCCTTCAAGCGCAGCGCCTGCTGCGCGACAAAAGTAGGCTGCACCTCGGGATGCTCGAGCACGTAGTCCATCGCCGGGCCGGACTGCGAGGCCGGCGGACGCGTCGGCGGAGCCTCGGCCAGTTTCGCCGCCGTGGCGCGTGCTTCACCCAGTTCCTTTTGCGCGGCGGCCAGGCTGTCATCCGCTTGCTGCGCGTGTTTTTCCACCGCGCCCAGCTTGGCGCGCAATTCGTCGCGTTCCGTGCCGACCGCCGTCGCGCTCGCTTCCGCCACGCGGGCGAGGTTCGCCTGATAGACGGCGGAGCCGACGGCCAGCAACGCCACGACGCCCGCGACTCCACTGACTATTTTGGTTGTGCTCATAAAATTCAAAATCTTCACCGCGACGATCGCGCCGCCGCCGGCCGCGGCCCCTGCCGCGCCCGCCAGTGCCGCGCCCGTCACGCTCGCCGCGAGTCCCGCCGGTGCCGCCACACTCACCTGATTCCCGAGCGCGACCGCGAGGGCCGCGCCCGTCGAGGTCACGCCCCGCCGCGCGAGCAGGCCGCGCATTTTTTCCAGCGCCCGGTCCACGCAGGAACGCGCCGCCGTCTCGGTCAGCGACAGTTTCGCCCCGACCTCGGCGAGCGGCTTCTTCTCGAAGAACCGCAGCAAGATCGCCGCGCGCTCGCGTTCCTTCAATTCGCCCAGCACGTCGTCGAGCACCGGTTGCAACCGCTCCCAATCGGCCGGAGCGTCCGCTTCCTGCAGCGCCTCGTTCATCGCGAAAGCCTCCTGCTCGCGCGCCGTCCGGCGGACTTCCGAGCGAATCGCGTTCCCGGCTGCGAACCGTGTCGCCGTGTGGAGCCAGCCGACGACCACCTCGTGCCGCGCCAGCCGCCCCGCCTTGCGCGCCAGGTCGGTGAAGACGACCTGCGCGACATCCTGCGCGAGCGGCACGTTGCCGTGCGCCTGCCGCAGTGCCGCGGCGTAGACGAAGTCGATGTGCCGCCGCACGAGTTCGGCGAAGGCGTCGTCCGATTTTTCCTCGGCGTAGCGGCGCAGTAATTCGGTGTCATCGGTCATGGTGCTTTCCCTCTAACACCCGCCGTCCCGAAAACCGCGCAAAAAAACTTCCGCCCCGCTCGCCGGCTTCCCTGCTTCTGCCTGTCCCGCCGGAATCACGCCCCCATCCGCCGCGCGGCTTCCCCTACCCGCCGTCAGTTCAACGCCCCTGCGTCGCGCCTTTCTTCAGCGCCTCCAACTCCGCCCGCAACCGCGCCACCGCCACGTGATCCGCCCGTAACGCCGCCAGCTCCGCCGCCGGAATTTGCTGCGCGCGCAACCGCTCGTTTTCCACCCTCAACGCCTTCCATTCGCGCTCCTGGTCGCGCAAGCCGTCGAGTTCGCCGCGCAGCAGCATCGTCTGCTGCCACTGCGAGGCAAGACCGGCGCTACCCGCGACGATCAGCACCGTGAGCACGACGAAGAATCCAACGGTAGATCGATGTTTCATGCTGTTGCGTCGAAGTTTTTCGCGAACACACCCTCAGGGCTTCGGGCCGAGTTTCAGCTCTCCTACTGGTGGTTGGTTGCCATTCGGATTTTCGCTGGTAACCGGCACCCGCTGGCCTTCAAATTGCTGGGCTCCGGCACGAATTACCGGTGGTGAAGCGGGCGAGGTGCCATCGGCCGGGACGCGGCGCACTTCGAATCCGCCGCTTCCTATCTGAAGCGAGGCCAGCGGAGAATTCGGATCGTCGCCGTAGACGCGGCGGAACGCGTCGACGCGCTGCGTGAGTGCTTCGCGAGTGTTTTCGGAAAACGCCCTGATCTCGTCGCGCGTCCGCTTGACCTCTTCTAACTTTGCCTTCCCCTCCGCTTCCGCCTGCGCCCTAGCCTCCGCAGAGAGCGAAACATCTTTCGATCGGTCGAAGAGCACCTTGTATTCTTCGACGAGTTTACTGCCCTCCCGGTTCATCCGATCAATCTCTTGCTGTGCGCGCTGGTCGTCGGCGCGGATCTGATCTGCGAATGCATTGCGCAGGTCTTGCGTGCGGGCTTGAGTCAGACGTGCTTTCTCGGCGTTTGCCTTCTTGATTTCAACCGCGCGCTCCGCGAGCTGTTTCAGCTCGACGTCATCGTGGCGGAGCATCTCGACCTCCGCGGCGACATCCGCCAGGTGCTGATTATCCGCGTGCAGCGCGGCCATCGACGACTGCTGTCCCTGGAACGCCGCAATTTCCCCGCGTAACGCCGCATTGGTTTTTCCCTGCAACACGTAGGCCGTCGCGAATGCCGCCGCGACCGCGCTCGCGATCCCCACCTGTAGTTTGCCGATGGTCATAAAAGTCGCCAGCCACCCGGCCGTCCCCGCCGCCGTCCCCGCCATTGCCGCCCCCGTGACGCTCGCCGCCAGTCCCGCCGGCGCGGCGATTCCCGCCTGATTCGCCAGCGCGACCCCGAGCGCCGCCGCCGTCGAAGTCACCCCGCGCCGCGCCAGTAGCGCGTGCAGCTTGTCGAGCGCCCGCTCCACGCGCTTCCGCGCCGCCTCCTCGGTGAGGTCCAGTGCGCGACCGATTTCCGCAAACGCCCGCCCCTCGAAAAAGCGCAACGCGACCGCATCGCGTTCCGCGTTGCCCAACTCCCCCAGCGCCTGATCCAGCAGCGGGCGCAACCGTTCCCAGTCCACCGCGACATCCGCGCCCGGGGAAGTTTCATTCATGATTTGGGTCTCCTGTTCGCGCGTCCGCCGGCGCCGCTCGCTCCGCACTACGTCCGTCGCGGCAAACTGCGCACTCCGGTAAAGCCAGCCGCTCAGCACCGCCCGCCCGGCCAGTTCCGTCGCCTTGCGCGCCAGATCGGCAAACACCTTTTGCGTGACATCCTCCGCCAGGTGCGTGTCGCCCCCGACCTGCCGCCGCGCGACCGAGTAAACTAGGTCGATCCGCCGACGGACAATCTCGGCAAACGCCGCCTCGGAGCGGTCTTCGACATAGCGCCGGAGCAGTTCGCGGTCCTCGATCATGGTTTCGATGCCATGATAGCAGGCACCGATTCGAAAACCGGACAACAATCGTCTGGTCCGCGCCCGGCCCTCCCATCGCTTACGAAGCGGTTGTCAACTATTAGTTGACAACCGACTCTCGCCCGCTCTTCAGGGGAACACCGCACGCGACACCAAGATTCCGCCTCGCGACCACAACGGCCTTGCACGCATTCGGGCCTTTGGTCCAATCCGCCCGCAAGACTCACCCCGCCGCCTTTCCTCGTTCCGCCCCCTGCCCCATGCCCGCCGCCCGCCCCACCGTTTGGACCGATGTCGTCCTCCACCCCGACGCGCTCGCCCTGCTCCAGGCGCAATCCCGGCTCATCGGTCCGTCCGTCGTGCCCGTGCCCGCCGTCGACCGTCTGGCCACGCTGCCCGAGGCCGACGCTGCGATCGTGACCTCGCTGTTCCCCGGCAACGCCGCGACCTTCGCCCGCGCGCCCCGCCTTCGCGTCGTCGCCCGCACCGGCATCGGCTACGACAACGTCAACATCGCCGACGCCACCGCCGCCGGCATCTGCGTCCTCAACACCCCTGACGCCCCCACCGAATCCACCGCCGAATTCTCCATCGGCCTCATGTTCGCGGTCGCCCGCCGCATCGCCACCGCCGACATCCACGCCAAGCGCGGCATCTGGAAAAACGACGCTGCCACCATGGGCTTCGATCTCGCCGGCAAAACTCTCGGCCTCGTCGGCTTCGGCCGGATTGCGCGCCGGGTCGCCGAAATCGCCCGCACCATCCGGATGCGCGTGCTCGCGTGCGATCCGTTTGTCGCACCGGAAATCTTTCAGCAGGCCGGCGTCACCTCATGCGCAACACTGCCCGACCTGCTGCGCGAGTCCCGCGTCCTCTCCATTCACGCGCCACTCGGCCCCGAGACCCGCGGCATGATTGACGCCACCGCCCTCGCCCTGCTCCCCGTGGGCGCGATTCTGATCAATGCCGCCCGCGGCCCGTTGATCGACGAAACCGCCCTGCTCCAAGCCCTCAATTCCGGCCACCTCGCCGGCGCCGGCCTCGACGTCTGGTCGAAAGAACCTGTCGCCCCCGATCACCCGCTCTTCATTCATCCTCTCGTCGTCGCGACGCCGCACATCGCGTTTGCAACCCACGAAGGCAAACGCCGCAGCCACGTCGCCGCCGCCGAAATGGTCCTCGCCGCGCTCCGCGGCGAACGCCCTGCCACCCTCATCAACCCCGAGATCTGGCCGCCGCGACCGACGCCTACAACGTAGGGCTCCGCCACCGGCCACAAATCCTCATCGCCCTACCTTACGATCGCATCACGAAATACGGCTGGTCGCACAGTTTCGGGCCCAGGCCGGGATAGATCGTCGGCCGGCCCGACGCGCCCGTGACCTCGAAATAATACTCCAGCGGAAACGGCGAATCCGTGTAGTCCGCCGGAATCGCCGCCCGGTAACCGCCATCACCGCGCTCCATCGCCACGTCGCGCCACGCCTCGGCTTGGTGCGTGCGTCGATAATAGAGTTTTACCGCCGTCGGCGCGCTTGCTCCCCCCACGACCGCCAGCCCGAGCGCAACACTCTGCCCGCGCTGAAATTTTTTCGGCGGCACATGCGCGACGCCCGCCGCCGGTCGTTCCGGCCGGCCCATCACCTGGCTTACGAGCACAGCGACCTGCTCCGCCGTCGCGGCAGGCGTCACCCCGTGGGCGCTCGCAAGCGGAGCCGACCTCTGCTTTTCCATCAGCGCGATATCCGCTTCGATCGCCGGTAGCCGGTCGGCCCAGTGTCCGCGTTCGAACGGCGCCGCCGCATACGTCAGGTCGGTCAGATAAACGCCCGTCGTCGCCTGCGCCAGCCGCGCCCACGCGTCGCGTGCTCCGCGATAAACCTTGATCGCCGCCTCGAGCGCCGTGCGGTCACCCGTGCGCAGAAACAAGGCGTAGAGCACAGCGGCACGAAATTCGCCGGCGTAGAACCGCCCCAATTCCAATTGCGCCGTCACGTCGACCTCGACGCGCCGGAACGCGGGCGCATCGCGATCGGGAACCCTCCTCTTCGCGGCGGCCAGATTGTCAGCCGCCGTCTGCGCCAAATCCTCGAGCCATTGCGCGACCTCGACCGCCGAGTATTTTCCCGTCACCCGCCCCGCCAGCAATTCGTCCGTAAATTCCTCCGCGCGCACGAAGAGCTGCGGGTCGAGCGGGCTCGCCGTGCCGAAGCGCCGCGGCTGCGGCGTTTCGCCGTAGGGCCGGGGCGACGCGTCGTCGACGACCGACATGTTCACGCCCATCTCCGGCCAGTAGCTGTAGTTCGAAGCCGACGGCGTGTGCGCCGTCGTCAGCAACGGCAGCACGCGGCTCGCGCTCGCCAGCGCCGTCTCCATCTCGCCGGCGGCGGAGCCGTGATCGCGGCGCAGCTCGCGCTGCCACGTGTCGGGCGCCGCATCTGGGTTGTAGAGCATCCGGCCCCACAGCCGGTAGGTGTAGGAAAACTTTTCGAAATCCCCGCCCGCCGGCCGCATCGCCGGATCGCTGTAGCCGTCGCGCCCGCCGTTGTTCGGCAGGCCCGAACCCTCGCGGCCCTTGAACGAGAGCGGATCGAAAATCTCGCAGCCGAGGCTGCCGCAGAAGCTCATCGCCCGGCCATACGACGCCGCAAACGCCGGGTCGCCCCACAGCAGCACGCGCTGCGTGCCCGGCCAGATCCGATGCACGATGCCGTAGCGCCGGTCCTCGCTCAGCAAATCGCCGTAGCCGTAGCGGAGAAAACTGCGCGCGCCCTCACTTTGGGCATACAGGCCCGTGCCTTTCTCCCGTTTCGGCAGCTCGTTCGAGCGAATCGCCGCCTGGTGATAAGGCAGGCCCATGTGCTCGGCCCAGTATTTCGGCGAGATCGTGACGGGCAGCCCCGTGCCGAGCGCCGTGTCGATCATTCCCTGATCCATGCCCTTCGCGTGCATGTCGAGCGTGATGCGCCGTCCGCTGCGCACGCAGCCATCGAAGATCGTCTTCCACAGATCGTAATTCCCCTCGGCGACTCCGCTCTCGCCGTGGATGCGAAACGTCACGCCGGTGATGTTCGGACATTCCTTCAGCACGAGCGCGAGCGCATCGCGACTGTAGGGGCCCTGCGTCTGCGGCGTCAGCCCTTCGATAACGTGCGTCGCCCGCGGACTCGTGATCCACGTGTAGGCATGCGTCCACACGCCGAGCTGAAACTGCAACCCGCGCGCCGCCGCCTCGTCGCTGATAAAACGTAGCATCGCCAGGTTCGCGTCGCGCTCGGCGTCCGAAACGTTCGTCGCACGGACGTTGTAGCCCGGCACCGACAGCAGGAACGGATAGGCGAAATAAAAATAGGTGTCCGTGACATTGTTCACCCGGTCGTAGCCGAGGCCGAGCGCGAGGTTGAAACGGTTGAACCGCTGCGTGACGAGCAGCGACAGATAACGCCGCCAGAACTCGCGGTCGTTGAACCATGGCTTGTCCTCCACCTCGGAGACGACCATCCGCATGACGCTCCGGACCGGATTCGCCGGCCGCTCCGCGACAGCGCGCGACGGCTGCAACACTGCCGAAGTATCGCCGCCCATCGCCACCGCGTCGGCGAGCTCGGTCAGCGCGTAAACCAGTCCGCGCACATCGCTGCCCGCCGCCACGAGCACGTCGCGCCGCCCCAGCCGGCCCGGCGCGAGCGCGAGCGCCTCGGCCTCAGCGGACACCGTAACACCGGCGTCCCGCACCGCCACGGAGTTTCCGCCAGCCGCGACAACGCAAATATCCGCCGCGCCCGCCTCGTCCAACCGCGCGCAGACGCGCACCGCCACGCCGCGTTGCGCAAGCGCCCCGCGCAGTTGCTCCACGGCCCAGCGCGCGGGCGCCGCCGAGGCAACCGCATCGCCCGGATCGCACACGATCGATACGCCGCGGCCGGAATTTGCCGCCGGCGTGGCACCGTAGCCTTTCGTCAAACCACCGAGCGCACAGCCGGCCGCAGCCACGCCAGTCTGGATCAGGAAATCGCGTCGATTCATGGAAGGAGGGGTAAGGGATTCGCGTCCGGGAAACCGGTCGACCACGGTCGTCAGAGGGGAAACAGCCGCAGGATCAGACCCCACGGTCTAAACGCAACGGCCGATCTTTCCATCCCTGCAGGATCGGACGGTTCGACCCCGCTCCCGCTCCGTGAGGCCGGCCCACCTGTCAGGCAAAACCCTACACCGTCATGCGGCGTCGCCGGGCATACAAGGATCCGACCTTGTCGTATGCTGGTCACCTCGTTCGTGAGCCCGAGAATCAATCTCCCCGCCACCCGCCACCTGCGCCCGGAGATTCCGGGGCCGGTTGGTGCGGCACGTTGCAAGGTTTCTCCGGTCCCACCGTCGCGCCATGGCTGACGGCACCCGTTTCACCCGCCGGGATATGTTGCGCTTCGCCGCCGGCGCGGCCGTCTGGGCCGCCGTGGGACGCAGCGGCTCCTCCGCCCGCGCCGAAACCCTCGCAGCCCCCGCCATCGCACGCCGGCCCCGCCGGCCCAACATCCTGATGCTCGTCGGCGACGATCATCGTCACAACGCGATCAACGCGCTGGGCGATCCCATCGTGCAGACGCCCTGTCTCGACCGCCTCGCCGCCAGCGGCATGGCGTTCACCCACGCTCACGACATGGGCGGACACTTCCCCGCGGTCTGCGTGCCAACCCGCGCGAGCCTGATGACCGGTTGCTCGGTCTTCCGCGCGCTCTCCGACCAGAAGGACGACATCATCGCCCCGCAGCGCGTCACCCTCGGCCAGCACCTGCGCCGCACCGGCTATCACACGCACTGCGTCGGCAAATGGCACAACGATCTCGCGAGCCTCAACCGCTCCTTCGCAGGCGGGGAGGCGATTTTCCGCCGCGGCGTGACGACCGACCAATACCAGTTGCGCGTGCATCACTTCGACCCGACGGGAGTGTATGCGAACAACACCGTCTACCATCCCCGGAAATTCTCGACCGACCTGTTCGCCGACACCGCGATCGACTTCCTGCACAACTACCGCGGCGCCGAGCCGTTTTTCCTCTACACGGCGTTCACCGCCCCGCACGACCCGCGCACGCCGCCCAAACGGTTCGCCGACCTCTACCCGCCCGACAAAATTCCGGTCCCGCCGAACTTTGCGTCCGCCCACCCCTTCGACAACGGCGAACTCCACATCCGCGACGAGGACCTCGCGCCCCACCCGCGCACGCCGCAGCGCATCCAGCGCGAAATCGCCGCCTACTACGGCATGGTCTCAAGCGTCGACACCGGGATTGGACGGATCCTCGCGGCGCTGGAAGCCTCCGGTCAGGCCGACAACACCATCGTCGTCTACACGGCGGACCACGGCATCGCGCTCGGCCAGCACGGCCTGCTCGGCAAACAGAACCTCTACGACCACAGCGTGCGCGTGCCGCTGATCATGCGCGGTCCGGGCATCGCCGCCGGCCAGCGCAGCGATGCGCTCCTCTATTCGTGGGATTTGTTTCCCACCCTGTGCGATCTCGCGGGCATTGACTCGCCCGCCGATCTCGATGCCCGAAGTCTCCTCCCGCTCCTCCGGGGCGAACACACCCAGCACCGCGCCTACGTCGAGGCCCTCTACCGCGACTGCCAGCGCATGGTGAAAAACGATCGCTGGAAACTGATCGAATATGCCGTCGGCCCCGACCGCCACACGCAGCTCTTCGACCTCGCCAACGATCCGTGGGAACAACGGAACGTGGCCGCCGCACCCGAGGCGGCGGCGGAACTGGCAACCCTCCGCCGCCGCCTCCAGGGCTGGCAGACCGCGGTCGGCGACACGTTCCCCCTGAACCACGCCGCGAATCGCGCCAGCGCCTAACCACGTCCGTCTATTTTTTCCCCGCGTTCGCGGGGGCGGGGGTTGCGGTCGGCGCCGGAGCATTGTCTTCCACCACCGTCGGCGTGCCGATCGTGACGGTGCCCTCGCGCGAAATCCTCTTCGACAGGACCGTCACTTCCTTCATGTCGCGCCCGAAATACGGCCCGGCGCTCACGATGAGCGGCGCCAGCGATTCCTTCATGTTCACGCCGTCGGCATCCACCGTCATCTTCGTCCGCCAGAGCAGCCGCCGCTGGCCGTGCGCCATCGCCGCGTAGTCGTAGGCCGACGCGACCACGAAGTAACAGCTGTGAAACGCATCCTCGACGAGTTCCCGGGCGAGCTCGCTGTTTTTCGCGCTTTGGAGATACAAGCTCAGCGGACTGGCGAATTCGGGAAAGACCGGCAGGTGGGTCATACCCCGGGCTTGCGCGTTAAAGACCATGTTCTCGGTCTCCTCCACCAATTTTTTCCTCAGCTCGACGGCAAACGCCGCTCCGCCGATCAACCCCGCCCGCTCGACCAGGTCGGCCGCGATCCCGGGATCCGCCATCACCCGGTGAAACAATTCTTCCGCCGTTATCGCGGGAGGGGGAGGATCGTCGCTCGCAAATTCCTCCGGCGTGGGCGGCGGATCGATGCTGTGCGAGCCATAGTTGAAAACCACGATCAGCGCTGGCTGGCGCCCCGCCGGCGTTTTGGCCAGATATCCTCCGGCCGCCAGCGCCTTCTGCATCGCCTGCTCGAGCACCTCGAGCGGCGGGGCATGCTCATTGGCCGGCGGGGCGGAGCCGATCTGCAAAAACTTTCCCGGTTGCTCGACATAGTAGACCGGGTTCTCCGGCGACGGCGGCGCCACTTTCCTACCTTCGTCGGTCATTTCCGTGATCACGTTGAAGTCGAGCAGCGGCCGTTTCTGAAACGCCTTCGGCAGGAGCGAAAATACGAATTGCGGTCGCTCGTTGACGGGCATCGGGCGGGTGTCGACGGGCGTCGCCGTCATGGGCGCCGGTGCGACCAGCGGCGGGACCTGCGCCCGCGCCGGCGCTGCCGGACCCAGCAGCAGCAAACACGGCCAAAGCAATCCCGCCGCCCAAGGGATTCCGATCGCAGACGCACGCGAGCGTGATAGGACGGCGGACGAAACCAGCGCGAATCTCATTCTGTTCATTGCGGTGCGGTTTGGGCGCAGACTATCCGTCATCGGAGGGGCGAAAAGTCACCGCGTCATCGCGTAGACGTAGATGTTGGCGATCTGCTGCAGGCAGACGGGGATCTTCCCGGGCTTGGTGAACCATTCGCACTGCAGGTGATGCAGGCTGATCAGCGAGATCAGGCGGTCCTGCTGGTAGAGGCCGTAGAACGCCTGCGGCGCGCCCTGCCACCGCAGGTCGTCGGCGGTGGGCTCGATCGGGGCGAGCTTGCTTTCGTCCACCGGAAAATACGCGCGGAAGATCGGATGCGTCGGCGTGAACCGCCGCGCCTGCGTGCCGGGTGCCAGCTTTTCAAAGAGCCGGAGATGATTCCCCATGAAGGCCGTGAAGCTGCGGTTGACGCGATGATCGAGGCAGCCCTCGATGAAGAAAAATCCCCCGCGCTGCAGATACTCGCGGAGGTTCTCCACCTGCACCGGATCGGTCACGGCCGTCAGCGAGTTCGTGAAGATGAAGGGAAACGTCGCCAGTTCGTCCATGCTGGCGGGATTCACGGCATAGCCGGTCGCGTCGAGCTTGAGCCGGGCCTCCCGACGGAGGAAGTCCGCCACGGTGGCATCCTGTTCCGCGTGCAACGACCAGAAGGGACTGGCCGTGACGAGCCGCGCCCACCCGCCGCTCCGGCTCGCCGGCGTCGCGGCCACCTGCGCCCGGGCGCTGCGCGCGCCCGCGATCCCGGCGGAAACGGCGACGCCGCTGAGCAATTTGCCGAGAAAATCCCGGCGGGTCTCAATTCGCGGTCCTGGAGTCTGGCAAAGATAACACACGGGGAAAACTCCGGTCAGTGCGCCCGCGCGTAGGCGTAGATGTTCACCATCTGTTTCTTGTCCGCCTCGACGTAGGAGGGACGTTCCGGCCAGCCGCAGAAGAGGTGGGCCATGCTGACGAGCGCCACCATCCGGTCGTCGTCGAAGACCCCATAGAGCGCGCGGAGTTGGTCGTCGGGCGTGTGGGCGTCGTCGGGAAGCTGCGAGGGCTTGATTGGGTAGCGGGTCCGGTAAATCGGATGATCGTCGGATAAGCGCCGCCACTCGGAGGCCGGGAGCAGCCGCGTCAGCCGCGTCAGGTGATCCGTCCGGTAGGCCGTGATGTTGGGCGAGACGTGCACGCAATTGTCGAGGTAGAGGAACCCGCCGCGGTAGATGTATTCGCGGAGATTCGCCCATTCCCGGGCGTCCCGGATATCCGTCAGGTCGAAACTAAAGAGAAACGGATATTGGCAGAGGCTCGCCAGGTTCCTGGGGTCCGCGACGCCGTGCCTCATGTTGGCACCGAGCGACCGGTCCTCCCGGATGAAGTCGACGACCTGCGCCTCGCGGTCGTTGTGAAAGTCCCACTCCGGATGCGGCGTGAGGATGCGGCCCCAACCCGAACTGGCGACCGCCGGCGGCGGATCGCCGGCATTGGCGGCGCGTGCCGCGCGCCCCGTCCCGACCAGGCCGGCCGAGACGGCCGCCCCGGCGAGCTGGCGGAAAAAGCCGCGGCGCGTTTCGACGGGCGGGGTGGGAAATCGACAAAGGTGGCACATGGGGAAATCAGAGGAGCTGCCATTTCCGCCGCAGGAGCATCTCAAGGCCATAGACCCCGAGCAAGACGGCAAAAAACCACGGCTCGTGCCACAACGGCTGGCGGCGCTCGCTCAGTAGCTGCGCCGGCGGCGGTTTCCGCCGCCACGACGTTGGCACGTCGTCGAGGATCGCGCCGCTCGTCTGCTCCGCGAGCGAACGGAGCAGCGCCTCGTCCGGCGCCGCCGCCGGCAACTCACCCGCCTTCGGGGTCTGATCCGCCGACAGCCAGGCTCTCGCCCGCTCGCCGGTCTCGTCGTTCCTCGCCTCGATCTGCCACAGCCCGGGCGATGGCGGGCGCCAGCGAAACAGGCGCGACCCCTCGTCGGCCGGCAGCTCGGTCACCGCGATCTTTTGCTCCCCAAGGCCCGCCTCCACGTGCAGCGTTTTCTGCTCGGCGCCGGTCAGGTGCAGCGTGACATCCTGGTCGACCGGTGCCCGGGCGGTCGGATGATCGAAATAGAAACCGGTATTGCGGTCGCGTCCGAGCCACGCGAAAAAATTCTCCCAGAACAGCTCCGCGCCCCGGCTCTTGCTCGGCTGGCCCAGTCGCCACCGCCACAGCGCGTCGGTGGTGAAGGCCACGCTCTTCCCCCGGCCATAGCGCTGGACGGCGAGGAGGATCGCGCCCTTGCCGTCGGGGCCCCGCTCCGCCGGATGCCGCGCGAGGATTTCCGCGCCCGGCTTGGCGCGATCGACGCGCGCGTAGTTCAGGAATCGCGGCGTCTGGTCGGCGATGCCGGCCTCCGGCGTCTGCGCAAAAATCTCCCGGACCCGCGGCGTGTCCTCCCACGCAAACGACCTCAACGCAGCCGGCGTGACCGGGATGACGGGCGGCACCGGCGTGGACGGGCTGCCGGTCCCGGTGCGAATGGGCTGCCGCGGGGCCGGCGCGGGGGATTCGCCGGCGGCGCTCCGACCGCGCGCCCCGAAGACGACCGGAAGAATTTTCTCCAGCTCGCTCCCGGCAAATCCGTCAGCCGCGGCATCGTCGGGTGTCAGGAAAAGCAGGATGCCTCCGGCGTTCACCCATTCCGTCAACGCCACCTGCTGCGCGGGCGGCATCTGCGCGACGGCGATATTCTCGAGCACGATGTAGCCAAAGTCGTGCAGGATCGCCGGGAGCGGCAACTGCGCGATCGCCCCCGGCGGCAGGGCGATGCCGGGGTTGGGAAAATCGAAGACCGGCGTGACCTTGAACGTGTCGTTCCGCCGGAGGATGTCCGCGAGAAACCGGTAGCCCCAGTCGAGCGACCCCTCGTCGTAGAGCACCCGGTTCGACGGCGGCTCCTCGACCTTCACCTCGGCCCGCGCCACCTGGGTGCCGGCGCGCAACTCGAACTCGAGCGTCCCGGGCGCCTCGACCCGCCCCTCCGCCGACCAGGTCGCGAGATGCCGGCCGGCCTCGAGTCGCACCGACGCCGCGGGTCGCTCGCGGCCACTGACGCCGAGCCGCACCGGAACCGTCGACGCCGCGGTCTGGTAGCTCTCGAAGATCGCGTTCAACCGCACCACCGAGTGCGGCACGGTCTTCGGCGGCACATTGAATTCCCGGAGGCGGAAGAATTCCGGTTCGATCGCACGGTTGTGGCCGACGACGAAAAACAACGGCGTGCCCGACGTGAGCGCCGCCCGCGCCGTCACCCGCCGCGCCTCCGCCACCTCAACGCCGCTGGTATCGAGCCCATCGGTGAGGACGACGACCCCGCCCCACCCCTCCGGTGGCGCCTTGGCCAGCACGTCCTGCAACGACGCGAAAAGATCGGTGCGCCCCGTGGGCACGAGGCCCGCCTCGGCCGGGTTCGCGACCGGCACGATGCCCTGCGCAAACGTGAACGACTTCACGGCGCTGAATGCCTTGGCGGCCGCGGGTTCCAGGCGACGCCACTTCACGAGCGCCTCGTCGAGCCGCCGCTGCTGGCGGTTGTCCAGCGCGGTCATGCTGTCGGAGCGATCCACGAGCACGGCCAGCGGCCGCGTGGTCAGCGTGGGATGATCGTAAGTGCGCTCGATGCGCGTCGGCGCGGCGAGGATGAGCAGGAGCGCGAGCCACAAGGCGAAGCGCAGCAGGCAGAGCACGGCCCGCCGCCACGGCGCGATCCGGACCAGCGTGAAGCAGTAGCTCACCACGATGACGACGAGGCCGACACCGACGCCGGCGGCGAGGATCCTCCAGGCCTCGTCCACAGGGCGGTCCCCCAGCCAGCCGGCACCCAGCCAGGTAATTTCCTCCGTGGGCAGCGTCGTCATCGGGCGGCGCCCTCGCGCGAGAGACGCTCGAAGTAATCCTCCACCGGCTTCCGGTAGTCCGGGTCGATTTCCTCGGGGGCGTAGCGCCGCACCCACTCGTCGCGCTTGGTTCCCGGCCGGTCTGCTTCCTCCAGCGCCTTGACCAATTCATCGGCGTGATCCGCCAGCGTCTGCAACGCGGCCGCGTCGAGCGGTTCCTTGCCGTCGACCTGGCCGCCGGCCGCTTGCGCAATCTCGCGGGCGACGCCGGCGAGCCGCGGGTCGGTGGCCAGCAGTTGCGCCTTTTGCGCGGCGGTCTCGAGCAGCGACAGACTCGAGTCGCGGCCGGTGCCCCCGGCCAGTTTGTTCGTCGCGGCCTTGAGCTGCCGGATGGTCTGCGCGAGGGAATTGTCGGGTGCGAGCGCCACCTGGCTCTCCGCCGCCGTGACAGCCGCGGCCACCAGTGCGCTCGCGACACCGGCGTCCGCGCCGAGCGTCGGCATGGACACCCCGGCCGCTTGCGACCGGTCCCGGCTGCCGCCGCCGGTCGACGGCCCGCCACCGCCGCCGCTGCCCGACCCCGCCCCATCACCAGCCTTGCGGGTGAATTGTCCGCCGAGTTCACCCTTCGGAAAATTCGCGGTGTCGATTTCGAGATAGAGTTTCCCCGACTCGAGCGCTGTCACCAGATCTGCCCGCGTGTAAGTTCCCACCGGATCGAACCGCCACGATTTGCCGGTAAAATGACCGAGCCCGACCGTAAACACCGGCGCGCCGTCGTCACCGGCGCCCCCGACCTTCAGGTAGGCGCCGGTCTCGGCCGAGCTCAGGTGACTGAAGAGGACATTGATCGTCGCCAACGCCTTGTTTTCGCTGAGCCGGATTCCCGCGTTGCCGGTCGCCGTCGTGACGCTCGCACCGGGCAGGGGCCAAAGGTCGGCATCATAATCCGTCGGTTGCGGTTCACGCGGCGGCGGCGGCTGATCTGGATTTCCTCCCTCGGTCTTCGGTGGAACGAGGAACTGTCCGCCCAATTCGCCCTCCGGCAGAGCCGTCGTGTCGACCTGAAGGTAAAGGTTGCCGGACTCGAGCGCAGCCACGAGGGCTTCGCGCGAGAAACCGCCGGCCGGTTCGAAGCGCCAGTATTTGCCGGCGATCGAGCCGGACTCGAGCGGCAGCACCGCGGTGCCCTGCGCACCTGTGCCACCGACGGCGAGAAAGGCATGCGTCTGCCTCGAACCCAGCCCGGTCAGCGTCACGTCGAGCTTCGCGATCGATTGGTCGGCCTTGAGCGTGATCGTCGCGCGGCCCGATCCCTTGGACGCCGCGCTCGCCAGCGGGCGCAACTCCGCGACATAAACGGCGGACTCTTTGCCGCCGCCCGGCTGGCCCTTGGCCACCTGGCCGTTCGCGGGCGCTGGCGGGTCCTTCGCTGGTGTCGGCTTTTCTCCCTGGTCAGGTTTTTTTTCGGGTGGCGGGGATGGTGAGCCCGCCGGCGCCGCTTTCAGTTTCTGGGCCAATGCGTCCAGCTTGCGTGCCGCCTCCGTGGATCCCTGCCGCTGCTGGCGCTGCGCCTCGGTGTTCACCTGCCGCTGGATTTGCTCCTGCCTCGCCTGCTGTTCGGCGCGGGCGGAGAGACGCTCGGCGTCGTTCAACTCCTGCCGGACCTGCTCCAGCAATTCCGACGCCGCCCTGCGACCCTCGCTTTCCTGGGCCTCGACGGCGTGCTGCAGGAGCGCCTGCGCCTCGGCGGCGGGAAGGCGTGCGGCCTGGGCGTCGTTGAGCCCAAGCTGGCGCGCGGCCTCGGCGGTCGCCTTCAGCGCGTTGTCGACGGTTTTCTGCACGGACGTCACCAGCGCGCGTTCGCCGGCGAGTTTTTCCAGCGCACGCGCGATGGCCGCCTGCTCGGCGGCGATCGCCGGCAGGCCGACGGAAAACGCCAGTTGCTGCAGCCGCCGGTTGTTCTCGCCCTGCCGCCGCGCGAGTTGCTCCAGCCGGCCCGCGGGCGTCTGATCGCGGGGCGGAAGTTCGCCAATCGAGGCGGCCGTCGCGGCAACCGCCACCGCGTCCGGCTTCGCCGTCGCCATCTGCGTTTCCAGCGCCTGACGAAACACCCGCTCGGCATCGGCGATCGCCGCCAGCGCCCGCGCCTGCAACGGTGCCGCCGCGGCGTGATCGCGGGCGCCGATGCGCTCCCCAGCCTGGATCATCGCCGGCGCGGCCTGCGCGAGATCGGCGATCACGAGGTCCGGCGCCTTGATCCGGCCCGCCAGCGCCCGGGCTTCATCGGTCGGTGGCGCGAGCTGCGCTTGCGCCGTCGCGGCCGCGGCGTGCTCCGGAGTGACATCGATGACCGGCCCCGCGGGCGCGGCATGGGCGAAGTTGAAATTTTTTTCGATCAACTCCACTTCGCTTTGCTTTAGCTCCTTGATCCGCCGCAGTAATTCCCGCGCGTCGGCGCCGAAACGCTCGTCGCCGCCGGGCGGCGCGTCCACCGGCGTCACCTCGATAAACTGCAATGGCGACACCACTGCGGGAAAATCCGGCGGCACGTTCGCCGCGGCTTGCAGGTAATACGAGACGATATCGCAGGGCTTCGCACCCGTTTCGTCCAGAAAGAGGGAAAGCTTCACGTCGCCTTCCCCCGGCTGGCCCAGCGTCCCCAGGGCCGCCGCGGCGACCGGCGTCGAATTGGTGGGCGTCCCATTGACCGCGACCGCGAGGACCATCGAGCGAAAGCCCTTGTTCGAGTCCGCGTGGGCGACCAGTGGAATTTCCGCGGCGGGCTTCGCCGTGATCTGGTGTTCGGGAGACTTCCAGCTAAGCGCGGCCCGCAGCGGTTCGGGCGGCGGCGGCGGCGGGGCCGGCGGCGCTTTCGGCCTCGGTTGCGCGACGACCGGCAGCGCCACCGGGCGCGGCAGATGCGCGCGCCGATCCAGCTCGAGATATTCGACGGCGACCACGCCGGCACAGATCAGCGCGGCCGCGATCCCGGCGACCCACGCCATCGTTCCCGCCGGTTTTTTCGTCGCGAGCTGTTGCGCGGCGTCGGTCCGCTGCGCCACGGCGACCGCGGAGTCGTCGCCCGAGAGTTCCACGGCCGATTCCAGCCGCGCCCCGAGTTCCCACCGCGCATCAACCTCGCGCGCCACGGCCAGCGTGTTCAACCGCCACACGCGCCGCACCCAGCGGACCAGGAGCCAGCCCGCGACTGCCGCCGGCACCAGTCCCCAAAAACCGCTCGCCTTGAGCCAGCCGAGCTCGACCGCCCCGCTCCAGGCCCGCGCAAAAACCGCCACGGCCACGGACCACGCCAGCAACGTCCCGCGCGCCCGGCGTCGCTGCCGCCGCAGAAAAATGTCGGTGGTCGAGCCGGGCTTCATCGGACGGTGCGGTTGGCGAGGCCGAGTTCCGCGAGCAGGAGGACGGCCACCAGCGCGACCGCCCACCACCAGAGCGGCGCCCGTTGTTCGGCATCGACGGCCGCGACCTCCGCCCGGGGCACCTTGGATTCGGGAGCGGGTTTGGTGGAGACGAGTTTCATCCACGGCGCGCCCACGTCCCACGGCGCGAGATCGCTTTCCTCCGGCGGCACCCCGATCGCGAAAAGTTTCCGATCCCGGCCTTGAACCAGTTCATAAACACCGGGCGCCATCGGCACCACGGAGCCCGCCACATCCACCGCCGGGCCGCCGGCGGCCGGACCTTCGATCGCGCGCCACTGACCCGATCCCCCGGCCAGCGAGAGCGTTTGTCCCGCCTGCCCGACGACGATGGCGGATTGTTGGGCGCGCATCAGATAGGCGGCGGACTGGTGCAGGAACGGAACGAACGAAGGCATCACCGGCCAGTCGCCCGCGTGACGGTCGGGAGAAAATCCGCAGAACAAAACCCGGCCGGCACCGACGCGAATCTCGCCGATCGCCGCGGTCTCGTCGGACCAGTGCGCGATGGGGTCGACCGTCGTCGCCGGCAGTGACCACCCACCCTTGAACTCCCAGCCGAGCAGAACCTCGAGCCGCCGCTGGCTCAACGCCGCCACCAGCGGATGATCGAGCGCCCAGTCGTGCACCTGCCACGATTCGCCTTGCTCCGGCAGCGGGGAAAGCACGGCGCCGTGCGCCGCCAGCCACGCCTGTTCCGCCGTGCCGCCCCGCGCAAAGACGAGGGCGGATCCGCCCGCGGCGAGAAACGCGTCGAGCTGGGCCGCCGTCGCGCCGGCGAACGACGCGTCGTTGCGCAGCACCGCCACGGCGCGCACCGGCCATTCGCCCGCGGGCGGGGACGAAATCTTCAGCTTCGGCTTCAAGTTCGCCGCGGCGTCCAGCGCGATGGCCACGAAGTCCGCCTCGGTTCCCGCCGGCTCGCGATCGAGCAGCAACGCCCCATCCTCGGTCGGCTGCCAGATGGCGTAGGCGGAGTCGTCGGCCGGCAGCTCGTCGTCATCGAGGCTGAATCGAAAATAGGCCGCGCGATCCGACGGACCCGGCAGGTTGATGTCGAACGACCGCATTTCCTGGCGGACGAGCTCGAGATTCTCCTCGCGAATCGGCGTGACCCCGCCGTCGCGGTAGACGCGCAGCACGCGTTTTTGCGCATCGGTGAAATTGTGGACCGGCACCGAGGCCCGCAGGCCCTGCTCCGTCGGCGTCAACGTTGGCGCCAGCACCGCCGCCTGCCGGTCGACTGGCGCCGGTATTTCCGGGAACTCGATCGCGACCCCCGGCGGCAGCGGCTGCGAAAACTCCGCGCCCGACCAGTTCAACCGTTGCTGGTCACTCAGCACGATGATCTCGCGGTGGTCGGCGGCGATCGCGGCCAGCGCATCGCCCGCCATCCGCAGCGCCGGCTCGGCCCGGGCGGTCAACCAACCCGGCTTGGCCGCCGCGAACGCCTGCCACGCGCGGCCGGTCTCGGTCGTCGGGGCGACGAGCCAGGTCGGCTGCGGCGCCATCAGCATCACGCCGAACCTGTCGCTGCCCTCGAAGGTGCCGGCCTTTTCGCGCGCCCAACTGCGGAGTTCCGTCCAGCGGCCGCCAGCTTGCAGGCTGAACGAATTGTCGATCACGATCACGACCGCCCGATTGGGCCGCGTGAGATCGCCGCCGTGGAACGGTCGGGCAAACGCCACCGCGAGGATCGCGAAGATCGCGCCGCGCAGCGCCAGCACGAGCCAGCGGCGGATCCGCTGCCACCAGTTCTCGGTTTTCCTGCTGCTCGGCGCGAGGAACCGCAGCGAAGGAAACACGACCGGGCGGCGCGGCCAGCGGCGGAGCAGATGGAGCGCGAAGGGCAACCCCACCGCGAGGGCGCCGGCGAGGAATCCGGGGAAAAGCCAGTTCATCGGTTGGCGCGCCGCTCAGGCTTTGCCCGCGCGACGGGCGAGATAGGCGCCGAGCGCGGCGAGCGGCGGGGCGTCGGTGCGGAGCGACAGATGCGCGAAGCCGCTTTCGAGGAAAATCTCGTGCAGCTTCGTCCGATGCGCGTTGAAGGCCGCGCGATACGCCGCCGCGATCACCGGCGGATCGAGCGCGAGTTCGCTGGCGGTTTCGGCGTCCTGAAACTGCGAGGCGTCGGTGAAGTTGAAGTCCTCCTCCTGCGGATCGGCAACGTGCAGCGCCATCGCGTCATGTCCCTCGAAACGCAGCCGGCGGACGAACGCGGCGATCTCGTCCGTCTCCTCGTAAAAATCGCTGGCGATCACGAACAGGCACGAACGCGGCGCCGCGTCCGCCGCCTGCCAGAGCGTGCGGCCGAGCGGCGTCTGGCCGGCAAGGGCCGGGGCTTCCAGCGCCGCCCAGACCGAGCGCTGGCGCCCGGGCGACGTGCTCGGCGCGAGATAACCGTCGAGTTCCGCCGCGAGCAGCCCGATGCCGCAGGCGTCCCGCTGGCGGCGCGTGATCAGCGCGAGCGCGCCCAGCAGGCACCGCGCGAAATCGAGTTTCGTCAGCCGGCCCGGCCCGCTGGCGTAGTTCATCGAGGCCGAGACATCGAGCAGCAGCAGGACGCGCATCGGCGTTTCCTCGTGCGCCTCGCGGATGTGCGCGCGGTCGGTGCGGGCCAGCAGCCGCCAGTCGACGCGCCGCAGGTCGTCGCCGGGATAATAGTCGCGATAGTCCGCGAACTCGACGCTCGCGCCGCGGCGGCGGCTGCGGTGCCGGCCCGCCCCGACCGCATCCGCGAGGCAGCGCGCCCGCAACGGCAGCGAGGTCAGCGCCGACAGTTCCGCCATGTCCAGCGGAGCGTGGGCAGTGGGGACGGTCGGGGTCACGGCGGGCGGCACCGGGGGATGATGCCGGATCAGCGTTTCATCCCTTGCAGCAATTCGTCGATCAGCCGGTCGGCGTTCATCTGGTCGGCCTCGGCCCGATAGTTGAGCACGAGCCGGTGCCGGAGGACGACCTTGGCCACGGAGGCAATGTCGGCGGCGGAGCAATTGAAACGGCCGTCGAGCGCGGCGGCCACCTTGGCGCCGAGCGCGAGCGACTGCGTCGCGCGCGGTCCCGCGCCCCATTGCACGCAGCGCTTGACGACGGCGGCCGCGGAGCCGCCGTCGGGACGCGTCGACTGCACGAGCTTCACGGCAAACTCCGCGGCGCTCGCAGGCACGTGGACCCGTCGCACCATCTGCTGCAGGTCCAGCAGGGTTTGCGCTGTGCAAATTTTTTCGAGCGGCGCCGCGGGGGCGCCCGTGGTCGCGTGCAGGATCTGCGTCTCGGTCGCCGCGCTCGGATAACCAAGCTGCAGCGAGAAGATGAACCGGTCGAGCTGGGCCTCGGGCAACGGGTAGGTGCCCTCCTGCTCGATGGGATTTTGTGTCGCGAGGACGAAGAACGGGCGCGGCAGGTCGCGCGTGGTGCCGGCGGTCGTGACGCGCCGCTCCTCCATCGCCTCGAGCAGTGCCGACTGGGTTTTGGCCGGCGCGCGGTTGATCTCGTCCGCGAGCAGGAGCTGCGTGAAGACCGGCCCCGACGTGAAGCGGAAGGCCCGGCGCCGGTCCTCGGATTCCTCGAGGATTTCCGAACCCGTGATGTCGCTCGGCATCAGGTCGGGCGTGAACTGGATCCGCCGGAACGTGAGGTCGCTGGCCTCGGCGAGCGACTTGACGAGCAGCGTTTTCGCGAGCCCCGGCACGCCGACCATCAGGCAGTGGCCCTGGGCGAGCAGCGCGATGAACAAGTCGCGGATGATCGCCTCCTGGCCGACCACGCGCTTGCCGAGCTCGCTTTGCAGCCGCGCATAGAGCGTCGGAATTTCGCGGAGCCGCTCGATGTCGGCTTCGACGGGAACGGGCGTGGCGGGAACCGGGGATGCATTCATGCGGGCGTAGGTCGGGGCAAGGAAAACTCAGTGCATGCGAGACGTATGAAATCCGGGATGGGAAGGCTCCGGACGCGATTCTTTTCGGGTGGTGCGGCCCGATCGATTTCGGCTTCGCCCCGCCATGATGATTCTGCCGGGAGCAAAGACTCGATTTTCCCAGAGTCCGTCAGGGCTTCGGCGCGGGTGCCAGCGGCACCTGTCCGAGGACCGGCCACGAAAGCAGGATAAACGCAAACCGGCTCCAGCGAGGCGCCATCCGGTGACACTACGGCTTTGGCTGAACCGACATCAACTCCGGATGGCCGGCGCGGATGAGATGCTGCTGCAACACCGCCTTCGTCGCATCCGAGCTGTCGTAGGCAAGCACCTTTTCCACCAGCGCACCGGCATGGGTCACGTCGCCGCTGCCGGCGAGCACTTCGACGTTCTTCGACGCACGGTCGACCACGCTGCGTCGCAGGCTGGCCGTGGCCGACTCGGGCAGACTGGCCGTTTGCGGTGTGCGCGACAGTGACGTGAAAAGTGACAGCGCCCGGTCATACGGCACGGCCCGGGCCGCGTCGCCATAGCGCTGCGCGTCCACCAGCAAATCGTAAACGCTCAGGAGCGAGCCGAGCGCGGTGCGGCGCGGATCGTCGGCGGACAACTGGTCGAACACCTTCAGGGTCTGCGCGTCCTCGCCCAGCGCCGCGTTGATCGAGGCATAGTCCCGCGTGGCGTCGCGATCGGTCGGGCTGGCCAGCATTCTCTGCTCGGCCCGGTCACGGCGTTCCTGCAGCGCTGCCAGCGCCGGCGGATAATTCTTCGCCATCCGACCGATGTCGCTCAATAAAAAGCTGCCGCGAACGCCAACGAAACTCTGCACGCGAACCATTCCCTCGTCGTAGCACCACAGAAACTCCGACAGCGCCGCTGCCCAATCCCCGCTGCGCGCCAGCTCCTTCGCCTTGTTGTAACGCGTCTGGACGGCGTCTTGCGTGACCGGCGCGTTCGCCTCCGCCGCCTGCGCCACCTGCGCGGCCCGCGTCGGGGCGGTCGTCCGGATTGCCGCCAGTAACCGCGCATTGTCGTCGTCGGCCGCCCGCACGCGGGCAATCTGCGCCTCCAGTTCGCCCTGCAGTTTCCGGATCTGCCCGCGGGCCTCGTCCCGTTCCTGCTCGGCGGCGGCCAACGCCGCGCGGCTCGCGCGATTTTCGTTCGCCTGATAAATCGCCCCGCCGATGGCCAGGGCGATGACGCCGACAGCGGTGCCGACTGCGATCTTGGTGGTGCTCATAAAAGTCAAATAGGCCAGACCCGCCGCCGCGCCCGAGCCCGCTGCCGCAGTGGCCAGCGCCGAACCGGTCACGGTAGCCCCCAGCCCCGCCGGCGCCGCGACACCCGCTTGACTCGCCAGCGCGAGCGCGAGCGCCGCGATGGTCGACGTGATGCCACGCCGCGCCAGCAGCGCGTGCATCTTGTCGAGGGCCCGTTCCACCCGCATCCGCGCGGCGTTTTCGTTCAACTCCAGCTTCGCCCCGATGTCGGCAAACGACCGCTCCTCGAAGAACCGCAGCAACACCGCCTCGCGGTCGCGTTCGTCCAACTCGTCCATCGTGTCGTCGAGCACCGGACGCAGGCGTTCCCAGTCGGCCGGCGGTGGGGAATCGGCGGAAAGCTCGTTCATGGTGTGGGCCTCCTGTTCGCGGGTTCGCCGCCGCCGCTCGGTGCGGACGGCCTGCGCCGACGCAAAACGTGTCGTGGTGTAAAGCCAGCCGGTCAGGACCGGCCGGCGGGAAAGCGCCGCCGCGGCGCGCGCAAGCGCGGTGAACACCTGCTGCGTGACATCCTCCGCCAGCTGCGCATCCCCTCCCAACCGGCGCAGCGCGCCGCCGTAGACAAAATTGAGATGCCGCTCCACCAGCTCGGCAAACGCCCGCTCGGATTTTTCCTCGGCATAGCGGCGGAGCAGTTCGGCGTCTTCGGTCATGGCGGTCTTCCAACTATAGGTAGCCGGCCGCAGGAAAACCGCACAAAAAAACGCGGCGTGGCGGAATCCTCGCCAGCCGGGCCCGCGCATCTGTGCTTCGCTCACTTCGCCGCCGAGGGCGCCGGCCTGAGGCCGGTCTCCACCAGTCGCTTCAAAACGAGCCCCGGCGACACCACCCAGCGCCAGCCGTCGGGGGTCGATTGGAAAACCTGGTAACTGTCCCGCACGCGACCGTCCGCGCCCTGCGTGCGCGTGTGAATCGTCCGGAAGTCCGCGCCATCCGCCGGCATCGATTCAAATCCGCCGCCCTGCACGCCCGGCAACTCCTCGCGGACGAGCACTTGGTCGCTGCCCGAATTCTGCGTCGTGGCGCACAACAACTCGGCCAGCATCCGCTCCGGCGTCCCGTATCGCGCCCGTCGTTCCGGCGGCAATCCGTCGAACGCAGTTTGCAGCATCTCGCGACCGCCGGGCGCGACCGCCAGCGTCGCGGCCAGCACGTCCGGGGCGCCGCCGTTGATCGCCCAGCGCACGGTTTTCGCGGCCGCCGCCGGTGCCGCCTTGCCGGCATTAACCATGGGATCGGCCGCGTCCGGTCGCGCCTCGGTCGCAGTCCCCGCTCCCGCGATTTTTGGCGTGCGCGCGGCGAGACTCTCGATTTCGCCCCGCATCCGCAGCACCGCCGCATGATCGGCGCGCAGACGCGCCAGTTCCGTCTCGGACGGCTGCGCCGCGGCGAGGCGTTGGTTTTCGGCGCGCAGTTTTGCGAGCTCGCGGCTGTCGTCGCGCAGCGAAGCCATCTCCGTGCGCATGCGCGCCGCCTCCTGCCGCTGCAACCACACCGCCGCGCCAGCCGCAAGGGCCAGCACGAGCAGCAGGGCGGACAACCAGCGGAGCGCGGGCATGAGTCCGTGTTACGGCGCGGACGAATCCGGTGCCGGCCTCGGCGCGCCATCTTCTTTTAAAGAAAATATAATCGGCGTTTGCATATGCGTAGGCACTTGGCGGCCCCTTTTCCTCCCGGCTTCAAATTTCCATTTGCTCACGGCTTCAATGGCCGCCGCCTCGAACGCGCGCTGCGCCTCCGCGTCTGCCGAACCACTCCGCCCGCCGGCATCGGTTGCAATCGTAAAATCGGACATCACCACGGTTTCACCCTCGGATCTTGGCGTTCTCGCCACCGTTACGTTTTGCACATTACCATTCTGATCGACAATAAACTCCACCATCACCTTGCCAGTGATTCCCGCGGCCTTCAGCTCCGGCGGATATTGTGGCCGGACCTGGAATTTCGGAACCGGCTGCTGGTCGAGCTTTGTAACGTCGACACGCTCAGCGTTGGTCTCGGCCGCCGCCCGGCGCGCGGCCTCCACTTTTGCAACCTCCTGCATCCGCATTTTCAGGGCCGCGGCCTCGTCGCCGAGTCGCGCGAGTTCGGCGTCGTCGCCGCGCATCTCCGCCACTTCCGCCGCCGTGCGCGCGAGCCGTTGATTTTCCGCCTGCACCGTCGCCATGGCGGCGTTTTGCTGGCGAAGACCTGCAACCTCGTCGCGCAGCGCCGAGTTCGACTGCGCCTGCACCACCAAACCCGTCGCGCCCGCCACGGCGAGCGCGCTGGTGATCCCGACGTGTAATTTCGACATGCTCATAAAAGTCGCCACCAGCCCGCCGCCCGCCGCGGTCGTCGCCGTCGCGGTTCCGCCCCCGGCGATCGCAGCCCCCGTCACCGCCGCCGCCAGTCCCACCGGCGCTGCCACCACGGCCTGGTTCGCCAGCGCCGCGGCCAGCGCCGCGCTGGTCGACGTGACGCCCCGCCGCGCGAGTTGCGTCCGCAGTTTGTCGAGCGCGCGCTCCACGCGCATCCGCGCGGTGTTGTCGTTGACGCTGAGTTTCGCGCCGACGCTCGCAAAATCCCGGCCCTCGAAGAAGCGCAGCAGGATCGCCTCGCGATCCGCGTCTCCGAGTTCGCCCAGGACTTCATCGAGCACCGGGCGCACGCGCGCCCAGTCAAGCCGGGCCGCCGGATCATCGGGAGAGATAAGTTCCTCCATAAGCTGGGCCTCCGCCTCGCGCGCGCGCCGGCGCTGTTCGCCGCGCACGGCCTTCGCCGCGGCGAATCGCGTGCTCGTGAATAGCCATCCCGCCAGCACGCGATGATTCGCCACCGTCGCGGCCTTCCGCGCGAGATCGGCGAACACGAGCTGCGTGACATCCTGCGCGAGATGCGCGTCGCCGTTCAACTGCCGCAACGCCGCCGAGTAAACGAGATTCAGGTGCCGGCGGACAAGCTCCGCAAAATCATCCTCCACGCGATTCGCGGCGTAGCGGCGGAGCAGTTCGGTGTCGTCCATCATGGCGTTCCAACCCCTAGCACCCGCCGCCGGAAAGATCGCACAAAAAATCTTTGGCCGCATCTTGTAGGGCGGGGTCGCCGAACCCCGCCGTGACGGCGCGAACGTTTCCCAGACGGCGGGGTTCGGCGACCCCGCCCTACATCTTCGGCAGCCCTGCCACCACGTCACCGGTGGCGTTGAACGTAAATTCAACGTCGAACGTCCACCCGACCTTTTCCCGGCTCGCCACGCGCCGGTAGTCGCCGCCGGGGTCATGCACGGTTTCGAGATGCAGGACTTCACCCGGTTTGAATCGCCACTGCGCCACCGCCACTTCCACCGCGTCGCGAAACGCCGCGGCAAACGGTGTCGGCGTGGAGAGACTCGCAAGACTCGTCCCCACGTCCGATACCCGTCCGTCCGTGCCGACCGTGATCCGCACGCCGACGATCGCGGTTCCCGCATGCGCTGCCAGCGCCGCCGGCGGACAAACCGGTGTCGCCAGCGGCAGGATCGGCTCCGCGTTGACGGCCTCCTCCGGCGATTCCATCCGCGTTGCCGTCCCCTTGTTCTTGGCCGGCGGCGGCGACGGCGGCTGGACGAACTTGATCGAACTCGTGCCCTCGGGCGTCCGCGAGGACGCCACATGCCGACAGGCTGCCTCCAGCCCGCCGATCAGCGCGAAACGAAACAGCAGTCGAATCCGCCACATCTTCACCACACCAGCACCCGCCATCCTCGAAATCGCACGAAAAATCGTTTCACCGGCCCCATCTACCCGCCACCGGCCGGCTTGGTCCGGGACGCCGAGGCGTCCGCCTGCCTCGGCGGCGGCGGGGCGAGCAACATTTGCGCCGCCTGCTGCGCCTGCATCTGCCGCAGGGCGGAGATTTGTGCGGGCGCGAGGATCGAGGCCGCTCGCGCGACGGCCGCGTCGGTCACCGGCGCGCGCCAGTCGATCCCCGGCATCATGATGTCACCGAACATCAGGTTCGATTGCACCATCGCCACCTGGTTCGCCGAGTCGGGGATGAAGGCGCCGTTGAACATGTTTGTCGGCGACGGTGTGGCTCGTTTGTCGAATCGATTTTCCTGCAATACCTGGACCAGTTGCCGCGCCTGAGCCGGCGTGAGCGGCGTATCGCCAGCGTAAAGCAGCCCCGCGAGCTGGTCCGCCGCATTGATCTCCGGAATACTCTTTCGATAGGCGGTGAACTGCCGGAAGCGCTCGTCGCCGAGCAGCGTGCGCAAGTTGCCCATGAATTCCCCGTCCACCTCGGAATCCACCTTGAACAACGCCCGCAACGCTTCCGGGTCTTGCGGCACATTGTAGGGCCCGTAACCCTGCGCCCGGACCGATGCCGTCAGGTCGAGCTTCGCCTCCGCGAAATTCTTCAGCACGTCGAGAAACCTGTCCTGCTCCCCGGCCGAAAGCCCGGCCTGCCGGAAGAACCGGTCGAACTTCGCCCGCGCCCGCGCCATCTCCTGCGCGACAAACGCCGCGCGCGCCTCCGGATGATCGAGCGCAAAGTTGACCGGACTTGTCGTCTGCCATGCAGCGGCGCGCGCGGCCGCGTTCTCGCCCGGCGTTGCCGCCACAACGCGCAGCGCCGCCAGCTCGCGCTGGGCCGAGTCCGCGACGTCGCCGGATTCCCTGGCCCGCTTTTCCAACACTTGCACGCGCCCCTGCAGCTCGTCGCGCTGGGCGGTGACAGCCTTCAGTGCCGCGACCGAATTGTCGGCGCTTTGCGATTCGCGAACGGCCGAGAAAATCGCCAGCAAGGCGACCGCGGCGGCCACTCCGGAAACAACTTTGGTTGTGCTCATGAAAGTCAAAATCCCCGTCGCGACACCAACGCCGCCCGCTCCCGCCAGCGCCGCACCTGTCACACCGGCCGCGAGTCCGGCCGGCGCGGTAGCCGCCGCCTGGTTTGGCAGCGCGAGCCCCAACGCCGCCGCCGTCGATGTCACGCCCCGCCGGGCCAGCGCGGCATGCAACTTGTCGAGCGCCCGCTCCACGCGCATCCGCGCGGCGTTTTCGTTCAGCCGCAGCCGCTCTCCCACTTGCGCGAAGGAACGGCCCTCAAAGAAACGCAGCCACACCGCGTCGCGATCGTCGTCGTTTAGTTCGCCCAGCGTCTCGTTGAGCACTGGGTGGACTTTTTCCCAGTCGATGCTTGCCGCGGCTTCGTCGGTTGAGGATTCGAGCATGGTTTGGGCCTCCTGTTCGCGCGCCCGGCGCCGACGTTCGGTCCGCACGACATCCCGGGCGGCGAAATGCGCCGTCCGACAAAGCCAGCCGCCAAGGACGGGCCGCTCCGCGAGCAACGCCGCCTTTCGCGCCAGCGTGGCGAAGACGACCTGCGTGACATCCTCCGCGAGATGCGCATCTCCGCCGACCCGCCGCAGCGAAAACGCATACACCGGACCGACGTGCCGGCGCACGAGTTCGCCAAACGCGTCCTCCGATTTCTCATCCTTGTAGCGTCGGAGCAACTCCGTGTCTTCCAGCAGGGCCATGCACCCCTATAGCTGGCACTGATCCGAAAACCGCACAAAAAAACGAGCTATTTCCCCGCCGGCGGCGGCCCGCCCCGCGCCCAACTCGCCAGCTTGTCCACCATTCCTTCCGACACGACGATTTGCCAGCCCTCCGCCCCCAACTGCATCGGCACGTTCTGCTCCTGGTCGGCCAGTCCGTGAACCGTCACGATGGCATGCTGCGCATCGGGCGACGTCACGCCGACGATCTGTGCGGCCGTTTTGCCCGTCAACGCGTCGGCGAAGAACAGCGCCGCCAGTTTTTCCGGCGTGGAATATTTTGTCCGCACCGCCTCCGGCAACGCCGCCACGACCGCCTCGGCTCTCTCCTGTGCGGCGTCGGGCAGCGCGATCATCCCGGCGAGCGTCCCGTCCTCGCCCTTCATGGCCGCCCACACGAAGGTCTGGAACGTCGCCGCCGGGGTGCTCCGTCCGGCTGCTTGAAAATTCTCCAGGCGCACGAGTCCCCGCTGTGGATCGCGGTTGCTGGCGAGCGCTTCCACGTCGGCCTGGTGTTGCGCCCGCAGTTTGGCGCTCGTCTCCTCCGCGCGTTTTTCCAACCCGGCCACCTCCTCTCGCAATCGCACGACGTCCGCATGAATCGCCCTCTTGCCGTCATCGCCATCGGTGCGTGCCCGGTCGAGCAGCTCTTGCGCCTGCCGGTTGGCATCGCGCAGCCGATCACTCCGCTCCTTTTGCCCGCGGGCTTCCGCGATTCGCTGCCGCAGCCGGCGGTTGTCCAGCTGCAAGAGCACCGTGCCCGCCATCCCGCCGGCGAGCATCAATCCCACCGCGGCAATCTTCATCGATTTCCGGATCATGTTTCCTCGGCGTTGGGCATCACCGCTTATTTCTTGACCGCCCGACGTTCGCCGCTCGCGGGATCGATCTGGCTCAGCACCGCCGCCAAGGCGTCGTCACTCCGGCGGGCTCCCGAGCTCAGATAGAACGCCCCCATGGCCCAACCTCCCGGCGAGGATTGCCACCGGCTGTCGCTCTCACGCTCGCCGCTCGCGGTGCGATACCACAGCCTCACCCTGACCTGGCCAAACCTGACACCGTCGCCGCCGACATGGTCATCCGTGCCCAGCACCTGAAAGGCGTCGTCCGGACGCCAGCCGGCGAATGCCACCGTGTTCTCGCCCGCACCGAAGACCGCCGCCGCCACCAAACGCTCCGGTGTCCGGTATTTCGCCCGCACCGCCTCGCCGAAATGCGCCATGAATGCCTCGCGATTTTCCTTCGTGTCGTCGCTGAAAACGACGAACTGCGCCGCCGCATCGAGGTCACCGTGGACCAGCGCCCAGTGAAACGTCTCGACCGCCGCCTCCGGTGTCGCGCGTCCGACATTCTGCCAGGTCGTGGCGGGCTTCAGCTCCGCGTCGACGACTCCCGGCGGCCGGGCGGTGAGAATCGCGGCACGGCTGCGCAAGCGCGCGAGGTCGTCAGCCTCGGGATTCTTCACTCCCAGTTTGCCGAGCGCCGCATTCAAGTCCCTGCTTTTCGTTTGCAGTCGCCCTAAATCGTCGCCGCCGGCGCGCAACGTCCCCAGCTCCGTGCGCAACTCCCGATCAGCCCGCAGCTGCCAGACGCCAGTCACCAGCAAGGCCACGACGATTGCACCCGCGATTCCAACGTTGATTTTACTCATGGTAACAAAAGCCAGCCACGCGCCTACGCTTCCGCTCGCAGCGGCACCCGCGAGTGCCGCGCCCGTCACGCTGGCCGCGACGCCGGCCGGCGCGGTCGCGGCGGCCTGGTTCGCGAGCGCGACGCCGAGCGCCGCAGCGGTCGACGTGATCCCGCGTCCGGCGAGCGCCGCGTGCAGCTTGTCGAGCGCCCGCTCCACCCGCATCCGCGCGGCGTTTTCGGTGAGCCGCAACCGTCCTCCGACTTCGGCAAACGACCGGCCCTCGAGAAAGCGCAGCGCGACGGCGTCGCGGTCGCGTTCGTCGAGCTCCGCGATCGCGATGTCGAGCACCGGACGCACTTTCTCCCAGTCGGCCGGCGGTGCGGAATCGGTCAGCAGTGAATTCATGGCGTGCATTTCCTGTTCGCGGGCGCGACGCCGCCGCTCGACGCGGACGACGTCGCTGGCGGCAAAATGCGCGCTCCGGTAAAGCCATCCGCTGAGCGCCGGCCGCTCCACCAGCGCCGTGGCCTTGCGGGCGAGCGCGGTAAAAACCCGTTGCGCGACATCCTCGGCCAGGTGCGTATCGCCCGCGACCTGCCGTAGCGCCACCGAATAGACGAGGTTGAGGTGCCGCCGCACGAGCTCGGCAAACGCCTCCTCCGATTTTTCGTCGGCGTAACGACGGAGGAGTTCGGCATCTTCCTGCATGGAGGCGATGCACTATGGCAGTCGCCACCGCCGAAACCGCACAAAAAAGCGGCCAAGCCCATGGTGGCCTATCGCCCGCGCTACCTTGCGATCTTATTTTCCACGCCCGCTGGCGCCCCTTTCAACATCGCACGGTATTTCACAACGGCGCTCGGCGGCACCATCAGTCGCCATCCACCGGGCGAACGAACCATGCTCAACGATATCTCGTTCAACGTCGGGGCGCCATCGTCATTAAAAAAATGTATCTGCACTGACATCTTCTCACCGTTGCCGTTGCCGCCCGTGAAGTTCACCGCGGTGAGCGGCACATCCTTCGCGGTGAGGCTGGCAATGAGCTGCTCAGGCGAGGCATATTTCGCCCGGACCGCTTCGGGCAAATCCGCATAGAGTCCCTCGGCTTCCGCCCGGGCTTCCGGCGAGTAGTCCATAAGTTCCGTCAGCAAATCGACATCGCCGCCGGCAGCCGCCCAAAGAATCGTTTCCACGGCAGCGCCCGGCGTCGCAGTCCCGATGTTTCTCCAGCCGCGGGCGGTCAATGCCTGGCTCACGAGGCGACTTGTCATTCTGGCCTGAATGGTCGCGTAAATATTCGCGACCTCGGCCCGCAGCCGCTCAACTTCGGCCTGATCGGCGCTCAAAGTCTTCCGTTGCGAATCGGAAATCTGCAGGGCTTTGAGCCGGCGGTTCTCGGCGAGCGGTTGAACCAATTCCCGATTCGATTCGCGCAAACGGACAACCTCTCGTTGCAACGCAACATTGGTCAGCCTTTGCACCGCGAGCGCCGCCAGCCCAACCGCCGCCACGACGATCCAAACCAAAAGTAGTTGGCCGGTGATATGCCGCATGGAGTCAGAACCAGTTGAGTTTCTCCGGTCGCCTCGGCGTCGTGAGTGCGCCATCGCGCCGGCCCATCGGAATTCGGACTGGCACCACGATCCGGGCGTTGACCGCCTGCCCGTCCTTCTGCGCCGGTGCAAACTCCCATCGCCTCGCCTGCGCAGCGACTACGGGGCCAAATTCCTCGGGCGTGGCGCGCAAGGTGGACACGCTCCGCACGCTCCCGTCGGTATCGATCGTCATTTGAAGCACGACCTCCACGTCGACCCCTGCCCGATATAACTCCCGCGGCACAATCGGCTGAAACTGAAACGCAGGCTTCGGCGGTCGATCCACTGCGGATTCATCAAATACCGCTCCCTGCAAGGGTCGGCTCGCAAGATCCTCCAGCGATTTTCGGATGCGTTCGTTCCTCGCATCCATGACCTCCAAATCTCGAAGCGAATTTTCCATCGATTCCTTGGATCGACGCAAACTCGCCAGTTCTGCGGACGACTTCCACAGCAGAGCAACGTCCGCGACGGCCCGTGTCAGAGCCTCGTTGTCGGCCAAGACTTGGGCAACCGGCGGAAATTCTTTGTGCAGCAAGTCGATTTCTTCCCGCAATCGCGCGTTGGCGCGCTGTTGAACAGTCAATCCGGCAACCATGGCAGCAACGAGCACGCCGGTCATGCCAAGCTGCATTTTGGTGATGCTCATGAAAGTTGCCGCCGCGGCGATTCCTCCGCCGGCAGCAATGCCAGCCATCGCCGCGCCGGTGACGCTCGCGGCTATCCCCGCCGGCGCGGTCGCGACAGCCTGGTTTGCCAGCGCGACGCCCAGCGCCGCCGCCGTCGACATGATGCCCTGCCGCCCGAGGGCCACCCGCAGTTTGTCGAGCGCCCGCTCCACGCGCATTCGGGCCGCGTCCTCGGTCAGTCGCAGCGTCGCGCCGATTTCGGCAAACGGCCGGCCCTCGAAAAACCGCAACACGACGGCGTCGCGGTCGGGCGCGGCGAGTTCACCGATCGCCCGGTCGAGCACGGGAGCGAGCTTTTGCCAGTCGGCATCGCCCGCGGGTCGGGACAGTTCCTGCATGGCTGAGGCCTCCTGTTCGCGGACGCGACGCCGGCGCTCGGCGCGCACGACGTCGCTCGCGGCAAATTGCGCGCTGCGGAAAAGCCAGCCGCCGAGCACCGCGTGGCCGGAAAGCGACCGCGCCTTGCGCGCGAGATCGGTGAACACGTGCTGCGTGACATCCTCGGCGAGGTGCGCGTCGCCACCGCACTGGCGCAGCGCGACCGAGTAAACAAGATTCACGTGTCGGCGGACGAGTTCGCCGAACGCCGACTCGGACTTCTCGTCGGCGTAAGCGCGGAGCAACTCGGCATCGGTCGGCATGTTCACCCGATAGCAGGCACCGAGGCCGAAACCGAACAAACAATCGCGCGGAATCCATCGCCGCCCGGACCGGCGGTGGTCGGAAACCCAGCTATCGCCGCGGCCGCGACTCGATTTCCACTTTCTTGAGGAGGAACGCGCGCTTCTCCTCGGAAACGTCGGCCGTCTGCACCGCGGCGCCGGCGGCGGCCGGATCACGCGGCGCCCACACTTTCAGGACATCCACGAGCCGCGCCACGCGCGAAGTCTCGAGACCGATGCTGTTCGCCAGCAGGAAGGCGAGTTCGGGGTCGCCGTCCTCCTCGATGGCGATGAAAGCTTCGATCGTGTGCAGCTGCTGGTTGCGCTCGGCCGGAACCGATGCGACCCACTGGAGTGCAGCTTTCGGGTCCCGTTTCATCCACTCTCGAATCGCGGCGACGGCGGCTGCATCGAGTCCGCTGTTTTCGACGCGCGGATTGGGCCCGAGGTTGCCGATGTGGGCCAGCGCGCCCTTGGCCGATTCGATTGCAGCCGGACCGCCCTCTGACGCCGGAGGAGGATTCGGGGCTTCGGCAGGCCGCGGGAGTGCGCTGTTTGTGTCGGCCCACTCCACGCGTGCCCCCGCCGTCCCTTTTTGCGTTGCTGCGAGGCTTTCCTCAATCTGTCGCAGCCGGCTTCTTAGTTCCGAAAGCTGGGTGCGCATCGCCTCGTGTTCACTGCGCAATGATGCCGCCATGAGAGTGGCGCTGCGCGTGGCCCGAAGCCCGGAGATGGCCGTCCCTGCCGCGACGAGCGCGATGAGACCGGCCGTCCCGGCGATGAATTTTGTGGTGCTCATGAAACTCAAGACGCCCACCGTCGCGGCCGCAACGGTGACAGGCACAACACTCGCCAAGGCGGCGACCGTGACGCTCGCCGCGATACCCGCGGGCACGGCGGCACCGGTTTGACTTGTGAGTGCAACGGCTAAAGCCGTCGTCGTCGAAATCACACCGCGCCGGCTGAGGGTGGTCCGCATCTTTTCGAGCGCCCGCTCCACGCGCATCCGGGCGGCGTCCTCGCTCACGGCCAGCCTGCGGCCCACCTCCGCGAACCCCCGAGCTTCAAAGAACCGCAACAACACCGCCTCGCGGTCGCGTTCACCGAGCGCATGCAGCGCATCATCGATGACCGGCCGCAGCCGCTCCCACTCGGAGGCGGGCTCGGAATTGTTTTCCGACAGAAGTTGGTTCATCGCATGAACCTCCCGCTCGCGCGCCTGCCTTCGCGCCTCGGTTCGCACGGCCTGCGCGGCGGCGTAGCGCGTGCTGGTGTAGAGCCAGCCGGCGAGCACCGGTCGGCGCGACAGTTTCTCCGACTTCCGCGCGAGATCAGCGAACACCATTTGCGCCACGTCCTCCGCCCGGTGTGCATCGCCGCCGCACTGTCGCAGCGCCGCATGGTAAACGAGCCCGAGGTGCTGGCGCACGAGTTCGGCGAATGCCGTTTCGTCGCGCGTGTCGGCGTAGCGGCGGAGCAGTTCGGCATCATCGCTCATCGTGATTTCCTCCCTAACAGCCGCCGTCATGGAAACCGAACAGGGAATTTTTTCCATTTGGCGCCGTTTCGCCCGGCTCAGTTTCCAGCCGTTGCGCAGCGCATCCGCCTCCATCCCGCAATTCCGACCGGCGTGGCGCCTACCGCTGGGATGGGGACGCGGCGGATTCCTCCGCGGGATCGCCGGCCAGCAAATCGCGCAGTGCCGCTTCGTCGACGACGGTCACGCCGAGTTTGCGCGCCTGGTCGAGTTTCGCGCCGGGCTCGGCGCCGGCCACGACATAGTGCGTGTTGCGACTCACGGCACTGACGACCCTGCCACCGGCGGCCTCGATTTGCGCGGTGGCCTGCGCGCGCGTCAGCGTGGGCAATGTGCCGGTCAGCACGAAGGTCTTGCCGGCGAGCCGGTCGCCAGCCGCGGGCGGTGGCACCGGTTGCACGCCAGTTTCGAGGAGACCGGCGACGAGCGCCCGGTGCCGCGGCTCCGCAAAAAATCCCGCCGCGGCGCGGCCGGCGGAATCGCCGGGCGCGACGCCCGAAACGCCGGCGCTGCCAAGCGCCGCCACGGCGTCGAGGCTCCGATACCGACGCGCCAGCTCCTTCGCCGCCGTCGCGCCGACCTGCGGCAGGCTGAGTCCGTAAACGAAACGCCACAGTTCAGCCCGCTTGCTCGTCTCGATGGCGGCGAGCAGCCGGTCGGTCGAAGTGCCGACATTGCGCCCGAGGGTCAGCAGGTCCGCCCGCCGCAGCCGGTAGAGATCCGGAATGTCCTTCACCCATCCGCGCTCCACCAGCGTATCGATTATCGCGCTCCCGAGGCCGTCGATGGCCACGCAGTCCACCGATGCGAAATGCTCCAGCCGCCGGCGCAGTTGGGCCGGGCAGTCCGGGTTCACGCATCGCACCGCGACCTCATCCGGCCGCTGGGCGACGGCAACCCCGCACGCCGGGCATACCGCGGGAAACACGAATGACTCCGCCGTCGCCGGCCGTCGCGCCAGATCGACGCCGATCACGGCCGGGATGATCTCGCCCGCTTTTTCCACGTAGACGAAATCGCCCACGCGGATGTCGCGCCGCGCGATCTCGTCGCGGTTGTGCAACGTGGCGCGCGCCACGCTCGAGCCGCCCAGCAACACCGGCGCCAGCTCGGCGACGGGCGTGAGCACGCCGGTGCGGCCAACCTGCACGGTGATCGCGTTGACCCGCGTCGCCATACGCTCGGGGGCAAACTTATAGGCGATCGCCCAGCGCGGCGCGCTATCGGTGTCGCCGACTTCCCGTTGCTGCGCCACCGAATCGAGCTTGGCCACGGCGCCGTCGGTGGGAAACGCATATCCCGGCCGCACGCGGCCGAGCGCCTGCACCGCGGCCCACAGTTCGGCGCCGCCGCGGGCGGTCCAGTATTTCTCGACCCCGGGCAGGCCCCACGCGCGCAGCCGCTCGTGGAGACCGTGCTGCGTCGCCGGCCGCGCCGCCTCCGGTTCGCAGGCACCGATGCCGTAAAACACGACCGTGAGATTGCGCCGCGCCACCACGGCCGGATCGAGCTGCCGGATGGTGCCGGTGGCGAGATTGCGCGGATTCGCGAACACCGCCTCGCCCGCCGCTTCGCGTTCCGAGTTGATCCGCTGAAATTCGGCGAACGACACGTAGATTTCTCCGCGCAACTCGACGACGTCCGGGATCGGGTTCGCCGTGCCGTCGGCCGCGGCCGGGCGCAGCACCCGCGGCAGTTGCCGGATCATGAGCACGTTCGCCGTGATGTCGTCGCCCTCGGCACCGTTGCCGCGGGTCACGGCACGGACGAGCCGGCCCCGCTCGAAGGTGACGCTGACCGCGAAGCCGTCGAACTTCGGCTCCACGACATACTCGAGATCCTCGCGACCAAGCTGCCGCGCAAGCCGCGCGTGAAACGCATGCACGTCGGCCTCGGCATAGGTCTTGTCGAGGCTCCGCATCCGTTCCCGGTGCCGGTAAGTCTGGAACAATCCCGAGCGATCGTCGCCGATCTCCGGCACCGGCGCGACGGCGGCCGCGGCGTCGGGATAAGACCGCTCCAGCGCCCGCAGTCGGATTTTCAACTGGTCGTAATCGTAATCGCTGATCTCCGGCGCAGCTTTCTGGTGATAGAGCGCGTCGTGGTGCGCGATCTCAGTCCGCAACGCCTCGATGGCGTGGCGTGCCTCGGCGGGAGCGAGGACGCGTGCGTCGGTGTTGCCCGCAACCTCGGGGGCCAGCCTGGCTGGCTGGGCATCCAGGCTCGCCGCGAGCAGTGCCAGCAACCAGCAGGCAACAAGCAAACCCAGTAACGCGGTCTGGCGACCGTGACGTTCAACAGTCAGGGGTGGAGGTTGCATAGCCGGCACCCGGTCTCGCTGGAATCGATCCGGGGCGCCGGACGATGAGCGTCGGCGCACGCGGAGTCGAGCTGCAATCCGGATTCGCGCTTCACTCGCCGACCGCTTCACGGCATCGTGCCGGAGATGAAGCTCGCGCTGTTCATCCTCCTCGGCCTCGGGACGCTGCTCGCATTGGTCGCGCTCGTGTTTTACCTCGCCGGCTCCCGGATGCCGCGTGAACACCGGTCGGTCGTCAGCGTGACCCTCCGCGCCAGTCGCGCCGCCGTGTGGGCGGCGATCACGGACTACGCCGCGATGTCCTCGTGGTGGCCCGCCGTGAAAGGCGTCCGCACCGAAAAACTCGCCGACGGCACCGAACTCACGTGGAACAAGGATGACCACGGCCGGGAAATCCCGTTTCGCACGGGCGAGTCGCGCGTGAACGAAAAGCTCGTCCGGATCATCGCCCGGGACGACCTGCCGTTCGGCGGCACATGGACCTTCGAGCTGGCGGATTCGCCCGGCGGGGGCACGCGCCTCACATTGACGGAGGACGGTTTCATCAACCCGCCCATGTTTCGCGCCGTGGCCAAGTGGTTCATCGGCCTCGACGCCACGCAAAAGGATTTCACGACCCAGCTTGAAAAGCATCTGGCCGCGAAATCGCCTTAAGGACGGCGCACTCATGAATCCGGGCCGCGCGCCGGCTTGCGTCAATCGCGACGGACGTCTTTCGCCGGAACGAACCATCCTGACATACCGCTGTCAGCGATGAAGGCTAGGCTGTCCTCGTTCCATGAGCACTTCATCCCCCAACCTGCGTCTCGACTATGTCGAGTTCGCCACGCGCGACGTCGCGGCGGTGAAAATATTCTATCACGCCGCCTTCGGCTGGCAGTTCACCGACTACGGCCCCGACTACACCAGCTTCAGCGATGGCCGGCTCTCCGGCGGATTCTTCGCCAGCGCGGACACCCCGGCCAAGACGAATCCGCTGGTCGTGATCTATGCGGCCGATCTCGAGAACGCCGCCGCGCGCGTGACCAAATCCGGCGGCGAAATCACGAAGCGGACGTTCGATTTTCCCGGCGGCCGGCGGTTTCACTTCGCCGATCCGGCCGGGCTGGAACTTGCGGTCTGGAGCGACCACCGCGCCGACGGCACCAAGATCGCCTAGGCCGGGCCGGCGTCCGGTTGCATTGGAGGCGGGCGGGGCGCCACTCTCTTCTTGCGCGCCGGCCCTTTCCGGCATTCATTGCGGAAGGTTCCCCGTGAAAAAATTCGTTCTCATCCTCGCCCTCGCGACGCTCGCCACCGGACCGATCACTTTCGCCGCCGATACCAAGGCGCCCGCCGAAAAACCCAAATCCGACGCCAAGTGCGACGACGACAGCTGCTGCGATGAACCCAAGGCGGTCGACACGAAGGACGCGAAAGCGCCCGACGCCAACGCGAACGCCAAGAAGTCCGACCCAGCCAAGACTGTCGCCAAGAAATAAGGCCCGTCTCGGGTCCGCGGCGCAAACCGACAAGCTCGTTTCCCAACCGGGAGACGGGCTTTTTGCTGCAAGTGGCACGGGCATCGTGCCCGCGGTCCGAAACTCACCGTCCTCGCGCGGGTGCTTCTCCGCTCAGCGCAGCAGCGCCTGCGCCTTGCGCGCGAGATCGATGAACTCGCCACGGTAGCCTCCCGCGTCGCTCCCCGCGCGCGCCGCGCCGGCCGCCGCCCACGCGAGCACGTCGCCCATGGTCGCAGTGCCCTTGTGTGGCGACTCGCGCAAGATCATCCCGAACGCCGCCACCGCCGCCGCGAACTTGAAATCGGCGCTCGCGTTTTCGAACCGCCCACCCGCGTCGGTGAGCGGGAAATCGAGCTTCCGGCTCACATCGCCGGCCGGTTCCTTGTAGCGCAGCTTGACCGTGAGCAGTTCGCCCGACGGCGGATTGTCGCCCCGGGCCGGTCCGTTCGCCTTCCCATATTTGAGTTCGTCGACCGCCGGCGCCTCTCCGGCGGGATTGTCCGCCGCGCCAACCGGCACGATCTCATACAGCGCCGTCACGGTGTGGCCCGCACCGATCTCGCCGCCGTCGACCCGGTCGTCGTTAAAATCCTCCTTTTTCAGCGTCCGGTTCTCGTAGCCGATGAGCCGGTAGCTCGCGACCTTCGCCGGGTTGAACTCGACCTGGATTTTCACGTCCTTCGCGATCGTCATCAGCGTGCCGTCCACCTGCTCGACGAGCAGTTTCTCCGCCTCGCGGCGCGTGTCGATGTAGCCGTAGTTCCCGTTGCCGTGGTCGGCGATTTTCTCGAGCGTGCGGTCCTTGAGATTGCCCATGCCGAATCCGAGCGCGGTGAGCGCCACGCCCGACTTCGCCTTCTCCGCGACGAGCCGCTCGAGTTCGCCCTCGCCGGTCACGCCGACGTTGAAATCGCCGTCGGTGCAGAGGATCACGCGGTTGACGCCACCGGCCACGAGGTTCGCCTTCGCGATGTCGTAGGCGAGTTGGAGGCCCATTCCGCCGTTGGTCGAGCCGCCGGCCGTGAGGGCATCGAGCGCATCGAGGATCTCGCGGGACTTCGCGACCGGCGTCGAGGGCAGCGCGAGGCCCGACTGGCCCGCGTAGGTGACAATCGCGACGCGATCGTCGGGGCGCAGCTTGCCGACCAGCAGCCGCATCGACTCCTTCACCAGCGGTAGTTTGTTCTGCTGGCTCATCGAGCCCGACACATCGAGGAGAAACACGAGGTTGGCCGCCGGACGCGCGTCCGCTGCGACCTCACGCCCCTTGAGCCCGATGCGCACCAATCGGTGCGTCGGCGCCCAGGGTGCGTCGGCGACCTCGAGCGACGCCGCGAACGGCGCGACCGGGCCGTCCGTGCGCTCGCTGACCGCACCGGGCGGCGGCGTGACGGGCGCGGGATACCGGTAGGGAAAATAATTAACCAGCTCCTCGATCCGCACCGCATCGCGCGGCGGAAGCCGGCCGGCCGCGAGGAAACGCCGGACGTTCGAGTAACCGGCGGTGTCGACGTCGATCGCGAAGGTCGAAAGCGGGTTCTGCGCGGCGCCGAGGAACGCGTTGTCGGCGAAGTCGGCATAGCTCTCGTTGTTGGCGGGCGCCGGCGCGGGCCCCGAAACCCACGGCATGACATCAGGTGCGCCCGGTGCCGGACTTGGAGCCCACGGCATGGTTGCGGGCCCGCCGGGCGTGGGTGGCATGGGCAGGGGCTGGGGGCCGCGGTCCAGTTTTTCCGCGACCATCGCCACCTGGCGTGGCGCGGACCGCGCGACCGACTTGGGCGTCGTTGCGGTCGCGTTGCTCGGGTGAATGCGCGAGCCCGGGAGCGTGCCGTCGATCGTGTAGCGCGCATCGTTCGAACTCGCGACCGAGAAGGCCGACAGTTGCACCACCTGATCGTCCTTCGCCTGTGGCGGTGGCGCCGGCGGCGGCAGACCGGTGGCGGGCAGTGCCACACTTTTCAACTCACCCGTGTAAAACGATCGGCCCGTCACGGTCGCAGGCGCCGGCGTCCCGGTATTCTGGCTTCCCATGGACAGGAGGCCGACCTTGGGCGACACGGCCGCCGCCGGCGGCGCCGCGATTCTCTTCTCCCCCGCCTCTTTCTTCACTTGATCGAGCAGCGAAAGCTTCGCGTCCGCGACGGGAAGACTGGCCGGCATCTCGGGGCGGGGAGCCAGCGGCGTCACCGCCGGAGCGACCACCGGCGCGGCGTCCGCCTTCGCCAACGGTTCCGCTTCGACGGCCGGTGGCTCCGCTGTCGGCAGCGGCGGCGTGAGATCGATCTGCGTATAAACTTTCTGCGCCAGCGCGGGGCGTCGGGGCGGCGGAGTGCGCAGCGCCACGAACACCGCGAAACACGCCGCCGCGAGCCCCGCGATGACGAAGTAAGCCTGCGGCAACCGGACGATTTTCCACGGTGACCGGTCCCGCGGCGACCAGTAGTCTCCCCCATCGAGCTTACTGTGGTCGCGACCGGGAACGATCGCCGCGCGCTGCAACGCCCCCGCCGGTTCCGCCGCCGGCGGCTCGACCGGCTCCACGGCCAGCGCCGTCTCGAGTTGCGCGCTCATCGCGCGGATCTCGTCGACGGTCACCCGCAGCGCCGGATTGAGCTCCAGCGCCACCTCCACGGCGGCGCGTTCCTCGCCCTCGAGTTCGCCGAGCGCGTAGGCGGTGAGTTTCGGGTCGTCGGGCAAAATCTTCGAGTCGTTCATCGTGCTGTCTCCTTACGGCCGCTGGGCGGCGAATTCCGTGCGCAGGCGCGCGACGGCGGTATGAATCAGAAAGCCCACGTTGCTCACCGAGAGTTCGGTGATCCGGGAGATTTCCTTGTAGCTGAATCCATTTTGAAACTTGAGCCGCACGACCTCCTGCTGGTTCGGCGGCAGGTGGCCGATCAGCCGCAGCAGCGCGGCGTGCGTCTCGGCCTGCTCCAGCGCCCGGCCCGGTCGCGGCTCGGCGGCGGTCAGTCGCTCGGCCTCGCCCTCCGCAAAACGTTTCATCCGGCCCTCCTTGCGCAGCACGTCGAGCGCGCGATGCCGGCAGACCGTGAACAGCCATTCCACCGCGTGGCCGTTGACCGCCTCCACCGGCTGCGCCATGAGTTTGACAAACGTGTCCTGCACGACGTCGCGCGCGCGCTCGGGATCGCCGAGCAGGCGGGCGGCGTAGCGGGTGAGCGGCGCCTGCTGCGCGGCGAAGGTGCGCTCGAGAAAATCGGGTGGCGCCGCCACGGCGGCCGGGCGGCCACCCTCGTTGGACGGGGGTGCGGAGTGGAGCGGGTAACCGGAGTCATCATGTGGCTGGACCCGGGAGGCCGGGAGGTCGTGGGACATGAGGGTTCTCCAGTTTAACGCGCCGCCGCGTGCTTTCTTAGAAAAGATTTTTGCCTCGGGGGCGAGCCGGGCTTTGCGTGGGGACATGCGTTCCTACCGCCCGGTTTCGTCGTGGCTGCCAATGATCGCCGTCCTCGCCTGCCTCGCAGTCGGCGCGGCCGGCTGCGCCCGGCGCGAAACCGCCGCCGCGGAGGGCATCCGCACGCACACGCTGCTCATCGGCAACCAGAACGAGCCCGCCAGCCTCGACCCCGACGTCGTCGACTCGCTCACCGACCAGATCGTCCTCGTCGCGCTGTTCGAGGGCCTCACCGTCCTCGACGAAAAGACCAGCCAGGGCCTGCCCGGCGTCGCGGAAAAATGGGACGTGTCGCCCGACGGCCTCGTCTACACGTTTCACCTGCGGCCGACCGCGCGCTGGTCGAACGGCGATCCGGTCACGGCCGGCGATTTCGCGTTTTCGTTCCAGCGCATCCTCACGCCGGCGTTCGGCGCGACGTATTCCTACATGCTCTGGCCGATCAAGAACGCCGAGGCCTTCAACAAGGGCACGCTCAAGGATTTCTCCGCCGTCGGCGTCGAGGTGGTCGACGACCACACGCTCCGCATCCGGCTCGAGCGTCCCGTGCCCTACCTCCCCGCGCTCGCCACGCACCAGACATGGATGCCCGTGCATCGCGCCACCATCGAGAAATTCGGCCGCGTCGACGACCGCGGCAATCCGTGGACGCGTCCCGGCAACATGGTCAGCAACGGTCCGTTCCTGCTCACGGAGTGGACGCCCAACGCGCGAGTCGTTGTTAGCAAAAACCCGAACTATTGGGATGCCGCCCACACGAAGCTCGAGCGGGTGATTTTTTTCCCGATCGAAAAGCCCGACACCGAGGACCACGATTTTCGCGCCGGCCAGTTGCACATCACGTTCGACGTGCCGAAGACGAAGATCCCCGTTTACGCCGCCGAGAAGCCGTCGCCGCTGCGCATCGATCCGCTCCTGAACATCACCTACCTGAACTTCAACGTCACGAAGCCGCCGTTCACCGACGCCCGGGTGCGCCGCGCGCTCGGGCTCGCGATCGATCGCGAGGCGATTTCGCGCACCGTCCTCAACGGCGCCTATCCCGCGGCGCATTCGATCACGCCGCCGAACTGCGGCGGCTACACGGCGCGGGCGACCATGCCCGATGATTTCGCCGAGGCGCGACGGCTGCTTGCCGCGGCCGGTTTTCCCGGCGGCCAGGGTTTCCCGGTCGTTCCCGTGCAAGTGCTCAACGACGAGAACCAGCCCAAGATGATGGAGGCGATCCAGGCGATGTGGCAGCGCGAACTCGGGATCCGCGTCACGATCGAACCCTACGAGCAGAAGACCTGGCTGCAAAACCAGCAGACGATGACGCACACGCTCGGCGTCCTGGGCTGGACGGCGGACTTCGCCGACCCGGTCACGTTCCTCGACATCTTCCGCACCGGCAACGGCAACAACTGGACCGGCTGGGGCAATGCCGACTACGACCATCTGCTCGATCAGGCCGCCAACACCGCCGACCCGGCCGCGCGCCTCGAGCTTATGCAGAAGGCGGAGGCGCTGCTCCTCGACGCCGCGCCCGTCGCCCCGCTCGTCTACCGCGCGCGCACTTACCTCATCAATCCGGCCGTGAAAAACTGGGCGCCCGCCCCGCTCGGCCTGCACCGCTTCCAGTTGGTCGACCTGCAACCCTGAGCGATTTTGGTAGGGGCGGCTCTCCGAACCGCCCTGGGTTTCTGGTTTCATCCGCAAATGGTTGCGGCGCCCGATCCCGCATCGGCTTCCTCCTCCCCCGTCCCCGCGCCCCTTGCGCTGAATCGCGAACCTGGTCAACTTGCCCCGATGCGCGCCGCCTTCGCCCTTGCCGTTCTCGTTTCGACGTTCGTCGTCGCCCGCGCCACCGGCGTCGAGTTCATCCGCGTCTGGCCGCAATGGCACTCAGCCGAGTCCTTCGACCGGATCAGCGAATATTTCGGGGGCGGCGAAAATCATGGCCGGCAGATCGTCCGCCGCACCCACGACGACGCCCGCGCCGGCTATTATTTTCTCGTTCGCGTCAACGATGCCGCCGCGCTCGGCGGCGCGCGGTTCACTGTCGACATCATCCGGCCCGATGCGCCCGAGGCCAGGACATTCACGTTTCTGGCCGAGGCGCACGCGGGCGCCACGGTGTTTCAGCTCGGCCTGACCGGCGCCGACTGGCCCGGCGGCGAACAGGCGCATCCCGTCGCGTGGAAGCTGACGTTGACCGACACCGCCGGCCGCACGCTCGCGGAGGAAAAAAGCTTTCTGTGGGAAAAACCCTCGAAGTGAACCGCGCGGCCCGCGGCGCCGGTTGGTCCGACTGGCAACCGCTGGCGGACGTCGGGCCGCTATCCGCCGGGGTGCTCGCCGAACTGCTCGATGGCGGCCAGGCGTTTCGTTGGAATCGCGATGGAGACGGCGGGTGGTTGGGGGTGTGGTCCGGCTGCATCGTCCGCATTCGCCTCGCGCCCGACGGAACCCTTGAATGGTCCGCACCCTCAGCGCTCGTTGCGCGCGCCGGCGGTGGTCTGCCTGGATATTTCGGCACCGGCCGCGACCACCCGAACGCCATCGACTCTCTGCCGTGGCGGAGCGACGCCCATCTTGAAAAATGCCTGGCCGAGTTTCGGGGGCTCCGTGTCCTGAAACAACCCTTCGGCGAGACGCTCCTCGGCTTTCTCTGCAGCGCGACGAAGCAAATCGTGCAAATCAAGCAGATGCTCGCGCTGCTCGCCGCGCGCCATGGCACCGCGATCGGGGCGATCGATTCCACGCCGGTCAACCGCCTCCCCACGTGGCCGGAACTCGCCGCGATTTCCGAGCCGGAGCTCCGCGCCTGCCTGCTCGGCTTTCGCGCGCGGCACATTTCGCAAACGGCGCAATTTCTCGCGGCGCATCCCGGCTGGCTCGAGGAGGCGGAGGCCCTGCCTTATCTCGCGGCCAAAGAGCGGCTGATTTCACTGCCCGGCGTCGGCGAAAAGATCGCCGATTGCGTGCTGCTCTTCGGCGCCGGCCGGCTCGAGGCGTTTCCCGTCGACACCTGGATCCTCAACGCAATGGCGCGCCGCTACGGGCTCGACGGGTGGAAGCCCGCACAGGTCGCCCGGTTCGGCCGCGCGCATTTCGGCCCGTTCGCCGGTCTCGCGCAGCAATACCTGTTCGCCTACGAGCGCCGCGCGGCGAAGGCCGCGGCGGTCACGTGACCCGCGGCACGTTCGCCACGGCCGGAGCACGCAGCACCCGCCACGGGAAAAAATAGACGGCATAGACCACGGCGTAGACGGCGAAGTTTTCGAGGCGCACGACGTGCGCGAAGAAAAAGAAGAAGATCAGCAGGTGCATCCGGATGACGCCCTTGTAGGGCGCCATCATGCCGGAGTTGGCGGCCTGCGCCTTGCGGCGCGCGATCGCCTCCGGCGTCACCGCGGTGTCCGGCGGGCCGGAGGCGTCCACCTGCTTGAACGCCGCCCGTTCCGCGAGAAACGCCAGCGGCAGGAATATCCAGTAGCGCCGCAGGACCTCGGCATAGGTCGACCAGCCCGGAAAGCCATGCGCATCCGCGATCGGAAAAAACACATTGAGAAACACCGAGTGCACGAAATGGAACCCGCCGAAATGCACCGTGAAAAACGCGAGGCCGAAGAGCGTGCCGACGCCGAAAAGACCGATCGCCCCGGCCTTCGCGCCGACTCCCACATCCACGGCCCCGGAGTCGCGCGCCAGCCCGCCGAGCAGGTCGCGCAACGGCGCGCTCACGTTCCACACGACGAGCGCGTAGCCGACCGCGAAACTCGACAGCCACAGGCTCCAGACGAGGTCGGTCGTCTGCCAGCCCGCAAACCACGCCAGCGCGAGCCCGCCCGCGAACGCCACCAGATCGAGCCACGCCCCGTCCCAGCGATTCTTCGCGGCTGCGGCCGGGGCGTTCACGTCATTTCGCCCGCTGGATCAACTCCACCTCGTAGCCCTCGGGCGCGTCGATGAACGCGATCGTCGAACCGCTGCCCGTCGGCGTCGGACCGTCGCTGAGCTTGAACCCGCGTTTCTCCAGTCCGGCGGTGAACGCGGCGAGGTCCTCCACCTCGAACGCCAGGTGCATCAGGTCGGGCTGCACCTGCACGGACGGGCTGTTCGGGAGCTGGCAGATCTCGATTTCCTCGTCGCTGTTCGGCGTCGCGAGAAACACGATCTGCGCCCCGCGCGGGGAGACGCTGCGGCGGGCGACCTTGAGCCCCAGCGCCTGCTCGTAGAATTTCGCCGTGCGCTCGATGTCGTTCACGCGCATCCGGGTGTGGAGAAGTTTTTTGACCATGCGCGAGTTTGCATGCCGGCGTGCCGCGGCGCAAGCTGTCCGCACCATGCCGCTCGACCTCGCCGCCATCCGCGCCGCCCACGCCCGGATCCGCCCGCACATCACACGAACGCCCGTCTTGACCAACGCCAGGCTCGACGCCGCGAGCGGTGGAAAACTGTTCTTCAAGTGTGAAAATCTTCAGAAGGTCGGCGCCTTCAAGGCCCGTGGCGCTACGAACGCTGTCTTCTCGCTCACCGACGCCGAGGCCGCGCATGGCGTCGCGACCCATTCCTCGGGCAACCACGCCGCCGCGCTCGCCCGCGCCGCGAAGCTGCGCGGCATCCGCGCCCATATCGTCATGCCCTCCAACTCGGCCAAGACCAAGGTCCGCTCGGTCGAGGGCTACGGCGGCCGCATCGTGTTCTGCGAGCCGACGCAGGCCGCGCGGGAAAAAACCTGCGCCCGCGTGATCGCCGAGACGGGCGCCGTCCTGATCCACCCGTTCGAGGACGAGCGCGTGATGGCCGGCCAGGGCACCGCGGTCGTGGAGTTGATCGAGGACCAACCCGAGCTCGACCTCATCCTGTGCCCGGTCGGCGGCGGCGGGTTGTTGAGCGGCACGGCTGTCGCCGCGAAGGCGCTGCGGCCATCGATCGCGGTCGTGGCCGTCGAACCCGCCGGCGCCGGCGACGCCGCGCAGTCGTTTCGTGCCGGCAAGCTTATCCCTTTCACCCGCGCCGAGACGATCGCCGACGGGCTGCGCACCAACGTTGGCGCGCCGAACTTCGCAATCATCCAGCGCGATGTCGCGGACATCGTCACTGTCAGCGAGGCCGCCATCGTCGCCGCGATGCGAATCATCTGGGAAGCCGTAAAGGTCGTCATCGAACCGTCGGCCGCCGTGCCCTACGCCGCGATCATGGAACGCCGGGTTGACGTCGCCGGCCGGCGTGTCGGAATCATTCTCACCGGCGGCAACGTCGATCTCGAAGCGCTGCCGTGGCTCCAAAAATAATTTTCCCATGCGCCTGCCCCCCCTCCCCGTCCTCCTCCTTGCCCTCGCCCCGGCCGCCGCGCTCCACGCCGCCGACGCCGCGCCGCTCGTCTATCTCGCCGGCGACTCGACGATGGCGATCAAGGAACTCGACATCCCCGAGCGCGGCTGGGGCATGGCGCTGAACGGACTCTTCAAGGATCCCGCGATGGTCCAGAACCACGCCGTCAACGGCCGCAGCACCAAGAGCTTCATCACCGAAGGCCGCTGGGCGCGGCTCGTCGCCGCGCTGCAACCCGGCGACTACGTGATCATCCAGTTCGGCCACAACGACGAGAAAGTGGAGAACCGTGCCGTGGGCACGAATCCCGCCACGGAGTTCCGCGACAACCTCCGTCGCTTCATCCGCGAAACCCGCGCGAAGCAGGCGACGCCGATTCTCGCGACGCCCGTGGCCCGCCGGAAATTCGGCAAGGACGGCAAACTCGTGCCGACACACGGTGCGTATCCTGATGCCATCCGCGCCGTGGCGGCAGAGGAGAAAGTCCCGCTGCTCGATCTCGAGGCCGCAACCTCGCAATGGCTGCAGGAAACCGGCGACGAGCCGTCAAAAAAATTCTTCATGTGGCTCAAGCCCGGCGAGCACCCGAAATATCCGCAAGGCCGCCAGGACGACACGCACTTCGTCGAGGCCGGCGCGGTCAAAGTGGCCGGGCTCGCCGCCGCCGAAATTCGCGAGCTGAACCTCCCGCTCGCGAAGTGGTTGAAGTGAGTGTGCCGGCGCCCGGCGGTTTTTCTCCCCAAAGCGTATTCGGCCCGATAGGCTTCCGGCCATGAAACTCCTCCGGACGCTCCTCGCGACGGCCGGCCTTTTTTCGGCCGGCCTGATCTCCCTCTCGCACGCCGCCGACATCAAGCCCGACCTCCCGAAAATCCCCGACCGCACTTTCAGCATTCGTGATCACGGCGCCAAGGGCGACGGCGTCACCGACGACACGGCCGCGCTGCAGGCGACAATCGACGCGGCGCGCACGGCCGGCGGCGGCATCGTCGAGGTCCCCGCCGGCGACTATCTCAGCGGCCCGCTCCAGCTCGCGAGCAACCTCAACCTCCACGTCGCGAGCGGCGCCACGCTCACCATGCTCCCGCTCGGCAAATATCCCGGCGGCACCGAACGCGGCGAAGATTTTCTCAGCGGCTCCGACCTCCACGACGTCGCGCTCACCGGCGCAGGCACGATCGACGGCCAGGGCGAGCCATGGTGGCCGTTCGCGAAAACGCCCGGCGCGCGCCGCCCGCGCATGTTCAAGCTCAGCAAGTGCGAACGCGTCCTCGTCGAAGGCGTTACGCTGAAAAACTCGCCGATGTTTCACATCGCGTTCAGCGGCATGTCGCACGTCACCGTGCGCGGCGTGACCGTTCGCGCCCCCGCCTCCACCGACCCGGTGACGCCGAGCCACAATACCGACGCCTGCGACGTTTCCGGCCGCACCATCCTCGTCGAGCACTGCGACATCAGCGTCGGTGACGACGACTACACCTGCGGCGGCGACACCCACGATGTGCTCATCCAGCACAACACCTACGGCAACGGCCACGGTGTCTCCATCGGCAGCTACGCGCGCAACGGCGTCTCCAACATCACCGTCCGCGACTGCACGTTCACCGGCACCGACTGCGGCATACGCATCAAGTCCGACCGCGACCGCGGCGGCATCGTGGAAAACCTCGTTTACGAGGACCTCAAGATGACCGACGTCGCGGAACCGATCCTGATCTACGGCGCCTACATGGCGAAGGAGCGCGAGTTTCGCGACCTCAACAAGCTCACGCCCGAAATCGCCGCGCGTTATCCCGCCGCGCCGCTCGCCAAGCTCACGCCCGTCTATCGCAACTTCACCTTTCGCAACATCACCGCCACCGCCGCGAAGGGCCGCCGCGCCGGCCTGATCTGGGGCCTGCCGGAAGCGCCTGCGAGCAACATCTTATTCCAAAACGTCGCCATCATCGCCGACCTCCCCTTCGGTATCTACAACGCCGAAAACGTCCGCTTCGAAAATTGCACGATCACGACGCCCGACGGCGTGAACAAGCTCTCCACGGCCGCGGCGAAGGTGACGGTGACGATGACGCCGTGATGCGGCCGCCCATCTTCACTCTACGGTCCGCGGCCGGGCGTGCACGTTGACCGCATCCTGCCCGCGCCCGTCAGCGCGATGCCCGGGCCGCAAACCGCCCGCCGCGCCTCAATCGATGTGAAACACTTCCTTCAGGTCGCGCGCGACGGGGCTGTGGTCCGGGTTGCTCGGCATGACGTCGCCCATGTGTTTCCACCAGCGCTGGCAGACGTCGGTCTGCGCGACCGCGGCCCAGCGGGCCTCGTCCTCGATCTCGACGTAGCCGAAAAGCTGGCGCGTTTCCGGATGCAGGAAGATTGAGTAGTTGTGCGCACCGTGCGCCGTGAGCACGGCCTCGAGTTCGGCCCAGATGGGCTGGTGGCGGCGGGCATACTCGGCCTCGCAACCGGCATTAACACTCATCACGAACGATTTTCGGATCATGGTAGTCGGGATTGACGGGTGCGACGGCGGCCGGGCAGTCGATTTCGATCCGGGCACGCTGGCCGGCGCCCGGGCGGAATCAAGATTTTGGCGCGGCGGAACCCGCCGGGGATTTTTCCGACGGCGGCAGCGGCGGCAGCCCCGCTTTCAGTTCTTGAAAATGCGCCTTCGACGTCGCATCGGGCGCGACCTCGAGCCCGTAATCCGCGAGCCGATGGGCGACGTCCACCACGCCCGCCTGCGCGCAGAGCGCGGCGGCCTGATAGACAAGTTTCAAGTGGCCGGGAAACAAGCGCGCCCCCTCGACCACGAGACCGACCCGGTCGCGCCCGGGCGGGGTTGCGCTGCGCACCCAGGTGTCGGCGATCAACTCGTAAACCTCCGGCAGCGATGGAGGCTGCGACCGGGCGGCCATCAGGAGGTCGACGACTGCATCGGACTGCGCCGGGGAAAAACGCTGGTCCGGCGCCGCGGGCTGCGCGAGCGCATCGGCGTAGCGGAAACGCGCCAGCTCGAGGTAGGCGCGCGGCCACCCGACCTTGGCCGCGACGGCGGCCTCGAGAAACTTGCGGGCGCGGTCGTCGTGGCCGGCGGCGTGTTCGTCGAGCCCGAGCGCCGCGAGGAGCCGCGGATCGCGCTCCCCACGGACATAGGGCGCGATGAGCTCGGTGTGCGCCTGCTCCTTGTGGCCGGCCAGCTCCAGCGCCCCGCCCTTGATCCGGCCGACCTCGGCCGGCGTCGCCTCGCGCAGCACGAGGCCCGGCGGCTGCGGAATTTTCTGGCCCTTCTTCACGCTAAACTCGATCGACTTGTAGGACGACACGTCGATGTAGCCGCGCAGCTGGAGCAGCATCGACTTGTAGGTCATGCCGAAGCACTCCTTGAACATCGCCTCGGTGACCGGCTCCTTCGCCGAGCGCACGAGGAACTGCGCGAATCCCTTCTGGAAACGCCCGCCCTCCCCGTAGAGGCACAGGTGCACGAAGGCGTAGGCCTGCTTCGCCCAGCGGTTGTTGCCGAGCGGATTGAGCGCCTCCGGCGAGTCGTGCTGGACCGCGAAAAACTTGTCCAGCGGCACCAGCGCCTTGTGCTGCAGGGCGGCGTTGAAATCGCGATCCTCGACGGGCGCGCCGGGCAGCAGGTCCGCATCGGGATCGTCGGCCGTCGCCGCGGCATTGAGCTGCTGGATCATCCCGGCCGCCGCGGAGATGGTGTTGGGGTCCTCGAGCTTGCCGAAGACGATCGACGTCGAGTCGAACTTCATCGCCATGATGATCTGCGCCATGCCTTCCTCGAACCAGGCCGGCGTGCGCGGCTCGCTCTTGCTCAGCAGATAGTGGACATATTCCCGATAGAGCTGCTTGTTGTGGTCGACCGCGATTTGCGTGGAATCGGTGCCCGTGGCGGCGTCGTCGGTCGTGTCACCGCCCGAGATGTTCAGCGTGGATGCCTCCAGGTCGATCACGATCGCCGTCTGGTCGCGGTCCTTCAGGAAAATACTGGCGAGCACGCCCTCGGCGCTGGTCTTGCCGGCGGGCACGAAGGCATCGAACTTGCCGCCCCGGCCGCAGACGATCAGCGCGGTCGGAACCGAGGCCCGGTTCGGCACCGGCCAGACATAGCCGAGCGCCTGCTTGAACATGGAAAAATCGTCGATCAGCCGCGTCGTCGCCTTGTCGGAGGCGTTGGACAAAATCTCGAAGCCGGGAATCTCGCCGTAGCGCCACGCCTCGGGCGGCGGCAGGTCGCGGGTGTCCGTGACCACGAACTTGGGGAGCTCGACCACGGGTCCGGCTGGAGGTGGTTCCCCCGCCGCAAGGGCCAGGACTCCAGCCGCACCGGCCAGCACGACCGCCAGGAAGCGGCTCCGGCGAAAGGATGGGGAGAATGGCTGCACGATCGCGCGACGCATGCCAGCAAGACGGCCCCGGGCAGGCAAGGCTACAACCGCAAAAGCAAATCCCGCCGCCGCGGCCAGCCACCGCCGGCGGGATTTTCACGCCGAGCCTGCCGGGCCTAGGCAGGCGCGGCGAGCCGGAGCAGCCCGAGGAACACCAGCACGATGACTCCCGAAAGCGCACTGCAAATGATGAAGCCGATCGTGTCGACCCGGTCCCACTTGCAGAATTCCCAACTCGACCAGGGCAGCAGCTTCGTGTGATCAAAGCGCGCCGGGTTGCGCCTCGACTCCGCCATGCCGGCGGCCTCCAGCTCCGGCGTGTCGCCGACGGGGGTTTTCATCTTCCCATAGAATACCGCGACGCGCACGAGATCGGGATGTTTCGTCAGCAGGCTGACGATGATCAGCACCGCAAACGGAAAGAGGCCGTCGAAGAAGAACTGCAGCGTGATCCCCCGCTGGTTCGGGGAAAGCGCGCGGACATCGAGGCCGAGGTGGCCGAGCGTCCACGCCTCGAGATTGAACCGCCCGCTGCCGATCAACGGCGTCGTCAGGTCCTTCTCGCTCTGATGGACGACCGAGTCGAAATAGACGCCGGTCCCGGGCTTCGTGCTCATCGCCGCGAGCGACTGGTTCTGGGCGAGCGCCGGGATGTATTGTGCGACCTTTGGCACCACGATGATGGTGAGCGTCGAAAGCAAGACACAGCTCCAGACCGCCGGGGCGGTGACGCGCCGCCACCAGAACGTCAGCAGCACGGCGGCGCCGAACGGGATGTTGACCGTGAGCACGAGGTTCACGATCGAATAAAAACTGCCCATCAGCAGCGCCGAGATCGTGCCGAGCATCAGCACCGCGATAATCGTGCAGCGCGCAAAAAACACGCCCCGTTCCTGCGTGATATCCGGCCAGATCTGCCGGTAGACGTTGCGCACAAACAGCGACGAGATGGCGAGGGCCTTGGCGGCAAGGGTCGACATCGTCCCGGCGAGCACGCCGGCGAGCATCAGGCCGATCAGGCCCGGTCCGAGCAGCTTGTTGGACATGGCGCCCCACGTCGCGTCGGGATCGGAGAGCCCGCCGACGCCGAACAGCGCGATGGCGATCAGGCCGGCAAACGCCCACATGATGATCATGAGCCGTTTCAGGTAATTGCCCGACACGCCGCTGCGCGCGGCAAACTCGTTCTTCGCCGAGCCGCAGATGCCCATGTTATGGCTGAGGCCCGCGTTCTGGACGATGCTCACGAGCAGAATCGCGCCCAGCGCCACGACCGAATACTGGTCCGAGCCGCTGGCCCCGAACAGGTCGAGCATGCGCGTCGGCACCTTTTTCGCCAGCGCGCTCCAGCCGCCGATCGCGTGCAGGCCTGTCGGAATCAACAGCAGCGAAAACACGATGATCAGCACGCTTTGCAGGCCCTCGTTCACCGCCGCGGCGGACATGCCACCCATCACGATGTAGGTGCCGACCACGATTCCAAACACGATGTAGAAGGCGGCCTCGTTGAGCAGCGTGATGTAGCTGTGCAACTCGCCGCGGGCATTGCGTTCACGCAGCAGCTCGAGCCGCGCCTTTTCCCCGTCGACGAGCGCCGCGGTCGAGTTTTGCTTCTCCAAAACCTTGAGCTCGCGGTAACCCTCGACCGCGGCACGTTCATCCCCGGTCCAGGCCGCCTCGGGTTTCACGACGAGCGACGAGGCGATCTTGTAGGCCGTGACATTGCCGAAGCCGAGGAACACGCAGGCGACGAGAATCTGGAAGAGCGCGTAAAACATGCTGAGCCCGCGGCTCGCAAACCGGTCTTCGAACAAATCCGCGAGCGTCGTGAGTCGCACGCGGCGGAACCAGACGTTCATGAACCAGAAATACGGGTTCATGAAAACCGTCTGGAACGACAGCCACGAGCCGGGCGCCCCCTGCTGGTAGACGAAGCTCGCCGTGCTCACGGCACCCTGCGGCTCGGTGGCGTTGCCGAAATTCAGGAAGAACTGGTAGAGCTTCCCGAGTTTCCGGCCGGCGAGGAAGAAGCCGTCCTCACTCTTCGTGCCCTTCGCCGCCCGCTTCCCGATGTAGACGACCGCCGCGAGGTAGGCGACGATGATGGCGAGATCGATGATGTTCAGGCTGCCGATGGTCATGACGGGGTTGGGGGTTGAGAAAAAAACTGAGCCGCGACCGGAGCCACGGCGAGCAAACTTATCCGCCGCGGTCCTCTCCCGGCCCAACCCGCAGCGGGACTGTTCCACGCCGGCCAAGAAGGCAACCGGCGCATGCCGCGTGCATGAAAACGGTTGCTTTCGGTTGCGACCGGCGGAAAGTCGGACAGTCCGAGATGGCCTCCTCCGCTCCCACCCTCCGTTCCCTCGCCCGCGTGCTCGGCTTGTCACGCACCACCGTGTCGGATGCGCTGCGCGGTTCGCCGCGCGTCGACCCGGGCACCGCCGCCCGCGTCCGCAAGGCGGCGCGCGAGGCCGGTTACCGGCGCAATCCGCTCGCGGGCGCGCTCATGTCCGAGCTCCGGCGCTCACGCGGCACGGCATTTCGCGGCGTGCTCGCCGCGGTCGACTTCAACGAGCCCGACCGGCCCGACGACGCCGCCCGCTTTCATCGTGAGCTCGTGGCCGGCGCCGAGATCCGCGCCACCGAGCTCGGTTTCAAGGTCGAGCGGTTCTCCGTCGGCCACGCGGGCGTCTCCGTCCAGCGGCTCGATTCGATCCTCCAGTCGCGCGGCATCCACGGGGTCATCCTGCTGCCCGCGTGGGACGAGCCGGATCTCTCCAACCTCGACTGGACGCTCTACGCCGGCATCTACACCGACTACATCATCGAGCGGCCCGCGCTGCATTCGGTCTGCTCGGATCACTACCGCTCGCTGCTTGCGGCGCTGCAACGCCTCGCGGCGCTCGGCTACCGCCGCCCGGCGCTGTTTCTTCACAAGCACCAGGACGAGCGGCTGCAATACCGCTGGGGCGCGGCTTTCCGCGCGTTCCAGGAGAGCCACCCCGCTATCCGCGCCGTGCCGCCGTTGATCGTCGACACCTACACGCGGGAGGATTTCGTGCGCTGGTTCCGCAAGTTCAAACCCGATGTCGTGCTGGCCCACAACACCGAGGCGCTCGATTGGATGGAGAGCTGCGGTGCCGACGTGCCGGCGAGCCACGGTTTTGTCTGCCTCAACGTGCTGATGAAAACCCGTCCGTGCGCCGGCCTCGACCTGCAGCCGCGGATTCTTGGCGCGCGCAGCACGGAGCTCCTCATCGCCCAGCTCCAGCGCAACGAGACCGGCATCCCCGAGTGGCCCTCGACCACCACGATCCCGGCGCGCTGGGTCGACGGTCCGACGCTGCGCTCCGCGAAGCCGTCGCGGTAAGCGGCGCCCGTCATTGCGCCTTCGCCACCTCGACGGCGAAAACGTAGGTCGGGCCGAACATGTTCGAGCGGAAGATCACGTGCTTCTGGTCCGGCGTGAAAAACGCGTTCGGCTCGAGCGTGTATTTGTTTTTGTGCAGGTTCACGAGCCGCTCCGGGTGAAAGACCCCCGGCCGCACGAGATGCTCGCCGAGGGAACCGGTCGCGTTCAGCAGCTCGGGGCGGAACAGGTAAATCCATTCGTTCTCCGGCGAGGCCCATTCCACCACGGTGCCGGAGCCGCCGTCGCCGCAGAAAAGTTTTCCATCGGCGGTCTGGCTGTAGTGGATCGACCACGCGTTGAGGTCGACGTGATACCACGTGCGCTCGCCGGTCTCGACGTTGTAGCCGCCGGTGAAGTGGTCCACGCCCCACGGAAACCGGATTTCATACCAGATGGTCTTGCCGTCGGGGCTCCAGAACTCGTGGCCGGCCGCCTCCAGGCCCATCGTCCGTTGGTGGACGAGCGTGTTCTGCGTTCCATCCGTGCGAATGGTCCAGATCCGGTCGACCTTCCACCACGTGCCCTCGTGGCAATACATCAGCCGCGTCGGGTCGGTCGGGGAAAACTGGAGATGGTTCAACCAGTCCGTGCTGTGCTCCATGATGTTCTTTGTCGCGCCCGTGCGGAGATCGAGCGTGAACATCGTCATCGGCCGGCGTTCCGCGAGGCGCGCGTCCATCATGTTCACCTTGCTCACTGCCGCGTCCAGCACCTGCCCGCGCTTCGCCGCCTCCTGCTGGCTGACGGTCGCCATCGGCGCGGCCGCGCGGGGTGCCGCGGGACCGTCGTCCTCGTTGAACGTCCCTGCGCCGAGCGTTTCGTCGGCGTTGATGCTGGAAATACTCGCGCGCCGCGGCAGGTCGGCGATCTTCCGCGTTTCGCCCGTGTCGATGTTCGTCGCGTAGAGCGACGACGCGCCTCGGTCCGCGGAATTCCTGGTGTAGTAGACGGTCGGCGTCTTGTGGCCCACGACAATCACGCGAGCGGGAGCGGGCACGAGCGGCCGCGTCTGGAACGTTGCGAGGTCCACGACTGAAATTCCGCCCCCGGCCGTGTAAACCATGCTCCGGCCGTCGGGGGTGCAGGAGTTGTCGTTGAAATACAGGCTCGCCGAGCCGGGCTCGCGCGTCACGCGGATGACGCGGTGACCGGTGTCGGGGTCGACCCACGACGTCGGCGGTTCCGTGGGGGCCGGCTCCGCGGCCCGAAACGGCAGCGCCAGGGCGGCAACGCCGAGCGACAACGCGAGACACAGTTTCTTGGGGTTCATGGGAGGGGAAGAATGCCCGGGACAGGACTTGAACCTGCACGCCTTGCGGCAACGGCTTCTAAGACCGTCGTGTATGCCATTCCACCACCCGGGCGGTGTTGGGTTTCTGCCGGAGCTTGCCGATTTTCGTCTCCGGGACGCAAGCGGGGAAATGCCGCCCGCTCAGGGCAACGCGACCGTCGGGAGAAATTGCGGCTCCCGTCGCGCGTGCGTCCGCGCCTCGAAGTCGGCGGCGAACGCCAGCAGCGTCGCCTCGCTCCACGCGCTCCCGAAAAACGAGATCCCGACCGGCAGGCCCATCACCGACGCCGCCGGCACGGTCACACTCGGGTAGCCTGCGACCGCCGCGGCCGACGAACTGCTCCCGGTGCCGCGGTCGCCGTTGACCAAATCCGCGAGCATCGCCGGGCCGTTCGTCAGCGCAACGAGGGCATCGAGATGGTTGGCCGCCATCGCCGCGTCGATGCCGTCGTCGCGTGCGAGTTGCCGGCAGCGGGCCAGCGCGTCGAGGTATGCCCGCTCGGTCAGCGGTCCCTTGGCCTGCGCCCGCAGAAAATCCTCCTGGCCGAAATAACGCATCTCGGACTCCCGGTGCGAATCGTCGAACGCGATGAGATCGGCGAGCGACCGCACGGTCGCATTCGCCCCGAGCGAAAGGCACCAGTCGTTGATGCCCGCCTTGAACTCGTAGAGCATCACTTCCATCTCCGGCGCGGCAAGCTGGGTGACGGTCGCCAATTCGATCGGGTCGATCACCTCCGCGCCCGCCGCGCGCAACCCGGCCACCGCGCGGTCCAGCACGGCGTCAAGCCGCGGATGAAAACGAAACGGCCCGCGCACGATCCCGAGCCGCGCCCCTCTCAATGCGCCCGGGGTCAGCGCCGCGGAAAAATCCGCCGCCCGATCGGCCGGCCGCGCGTCGGTCGCCGGATCGCGTCGATCGACTCCCGCCAGCACGCCGAGCACGATGGCCGCGTCGCGCACCGTCCGCGCCATCGGACCGGCGGTGTCCTGCGAGACGGAGATCGGAATGATTCCCGTGCGACTGACGAGGCCCACGGTCGGCTTCACGCCCACGATGCCGCAGACCGACGAGGGCGACATGATCGATCCGTCCGTCTCGGTGCCGATCGCGACAACGCACAGGTTCGCCGCGACCGCCGCCGCCGAGCCGGAACTCGAGCCCGAGGGCGAGCGGTCGAGTGCGTAGGGATTACGCGTCAACCCGCCCCGTCCGCTCCAGGCGCTCGTCGAGATCGTCGACCGAAAATTGGCCCACTCGCTCAGATTCGTCTTGCCGAGAATCACTGCCCCGGCCTCGCGCAACCGCGTCACCAGCGGCGCGTCGTGCATTGGCCGCGCCCCGACGAGCGCCAGGGATCCCGCCGTGGTCTGCATCCGGTCGAGCGTCGCGATGTTGTCCTTGATGAGAATTGGAATGCCGTGCAGCGGACCGCGCACGTGACCCGCCTTCCGTTCGGCATCGAGTTGGTCCGCGATGTCGAGGGCGTCCGGATTCAGCTCGATGATCGCGTTGATCGCGGGCCCCGCCTTGTCGACGGCCGCGATCCGGTCCAGGTAGGCCGCCGTAAGTTCGTGCGCCGTCAATTTGCCCGCGCGCATCCGCGCCTGCAGCCCGTCGATTGTCGCCTCGGCGAACGGAAACGCCGGCGGTGGTGCGGCCCGAATGGAGACCGCGAAAAACCCGGCTGCCGCCGCGAGGATCGCGAGCGCCAGGCCTTTACTCACGGATTTCACGGCGGAAACGACTCACGGCGCCTCGCCCAACCGATCGCCCATCTTCGCGTAGCATTCGATCTGGTCGGCGCTCGACGCGACCACGTCGGCATCGAACCGGATGCGTCCGCGCTGGAAGAGCGTGATCACGCATGAGCCGCCGAATGCAAACAACCCCTTCTCGGCTCCCTTGGCCATCGTGCGCCCGGGCACAAACCCCTGCCGGATTCCGCCGACGTTGGTCGCGCCCACCTCGATCATCGCGACCGTGCCGAACTCCGGCGACTCGATCAGCGTGACCTCGCGTTTGTTTTCGACGAGGTAGCGCAGGTTGCGGCGCAGCGCGACCGGGCTCACCGAGTAGAGCCAGCCGTTGACCCGGCGCGATTCGCCCGGCACGCCTGCGACCGGAAAATGAAATCGATGATAGTCCACCGGGCACAGCCGTGAAACCAGCATACTGCCCCCGGCGAATTTCCCGGCGGTCTCTTCCGCCTCGAACAGCTCGGCGAGCGAAAGCGTCTGCCCCTTCACGTAAAATCCCTTGGCCGCCCCGACGTCGGGGATGGCGAGATGCCGTCCGTCCGCAGGGAAAACCGCCACGCGTTCGCCCTCCGCAATGGGTCGCGCCTCGGGTTTGAGCGCGCGGTGGAAAAACTCGTTGAACGTCTTGTAGTCGAAGGCGGACTTGGCGAATTCGTCGACGTCGATGTCGTAGGTCGTGATGAACGGCAGGATTTGGAGCGAACTCGCCGTCTTGTTCATCTTCCAGCCATACCATTGCGAGAAAATCGCGCGGCGCACGAGCAGCCACGTCAGCAGCCGCCCCGCCGGATTCTCGTAGGCGAACCGCAGCCACTTCTCGCCGTAAATCCGCTCGGTCTGGAGCGCGCGGGTGTAGCGATCGTAGTAACGGATGGGTTCGGCGGCCATGAAGAGGCCAAGCAAATCCGGCCGCCCGCGTTCCTCAACGCTCAACTTTGGCGACGGCGGGCACGGGCTGCGCGCGTTCGCGCAGCGCCTCGTAGATCGGCGCGTTGCCCAGCCATTCGGCCACGCCGTAGGCCATCATGCAGCTCACCAGCAGCGGCAGCATGAAGTCGTAGACGCCTGTGAGCTCGATCAGCAGCACGATGCCCGTGAGCGGCGCCCGCACGATCGCGGTGAACATCGCCCCCATCCCGAGCACGGCGAACACCTGCGGTGTCAGCGAATGCGAACTTTGAAAAAGCAGGTGCAGCCCCGTCCCGAACCAGATTCCCCCCAGCGCGCCCAGCACCAGCAACGGGGCGAAAATGCCGCCCGCGGCGCCCGAGCCGTAGCTCACCATCGTCAGCGAAAACCGCGCCAGCACGAAGAGCGGCAGGAGCGACAGCGCGATCTTCCCGGACAGCGCCATCTGGACCAGCGGGCCGCCCGAGCCAGCGAGGCCGGGCACCGTCCAACCCACGAAGCCGACGAACGCGCCCGCCGCGGCGCCGACCGGAAACGCCGGCCACCGCATCAACCGCTCCCGCAGATCGAGCGTGGCCAGCAGACCACGGTTGAACAGGACGCCAAACACCCCCGCCGCCACGCCCAGCAGCGCCGCCCACGGCAGCGTCACCACGCCCGGCGCGGTCATGCCCGTGATGTGAAACACCGGCAGTTCGCCCAGCGTCAGCCGCGCCACGACATCGCCCGAGACCGACGCGAGGAACGCCGCCACGAACATCACCGGCGTGAAATTCCCGTGCAGTTCCTCCAGCACAAAGACGAGTCCCGATAACGGCGCGTTGAACGCCGCCGCCAAGCCCGCGCCCGCGCCCGCGCTGATCAGCGCCCGCCGTTCGCCCTCGCCCACGCGCACGCGAAACAAATCCGAGATAAAATGACCCACGGCACTGCCCATCTGAACGGTGGGGCCCTCGCGCCCGAGCGCCATGCCACCGCCGATCGCGGTGACGCCGCCAAGAAATTTCACGGGCAGCAACCGCTTCCACTCCGGCTCCGCCTCGCGGAGCAGCACGGCCTTCAGATGGGGAATGCCACTGCCCGCCGCATGCGGGGCGAACCGCCGCACCAGCCAGACGCCGGTGCCGCCACCCAGTGCGCCCAGCAGCAGTGCCGCCGGCAGGCTCAGCCAACCCGAGACGCCGGCCACCAGGTGCTCGCGCAAGTGTTCCACTCCCTCGAGCGAGCCGCGGAAAGCCGAAGCCAGCAGACCCGCCACGCCCCCGACCGCCACCGCCTTCCAGACGATGTGACGGCGACGGACCTCACCGGTGCCGAGCCCGGAGTCCCCTGGTGCAGACGCAACATGCATGGTCCATTTAACCGGCCCGCCGGTCCACCTTACAAGCGAATGTTTCGCGCCGGATAAAATCGCTATTCGCCGCACCGCCTCGGTGAGTTGCCCCTCGTTTTAGCCGCCGTGTTTCTCCATGTATTTGCTCAAGCGAAAGCGGGCAGTCGACGATCGAGCGCTGATTGGACCGATGAAAACGATGCGTCGACCGGCACTGGCGGGAGAATCATGCGCACGAGATTTCACGCGTCTGCAAACCACGATGGAGCTCCGGTATCCGTGCCAATGCCAGTCGCCCTGAGCTTTTACCCATTGCAGGCGAACGGACCTCCCGGTCCGTTCGCCTTCAAGAGTATTCGCATCGGGCGATTGGCATGACGTCGCAAGCCGTGGCGGCCAATGCCGGGCTCCCGTCAGCGCGTGCCAGCCAAGGGCAGGTCTTGCCGTCGTCCAACATTGCGGGCGGATCGCAGGCACGTCAGGCGCGATGCTCTGCGCGCAAGATTCGAGGGATCTGCGCGTGAGGCGCGACCCAGCGCCCCGGGAACAGCATCATGCGTGGGAGATCGGGCACGCCGGTCTCGTTGCTGTTGAGCTGGGCCGCGACCAGATCGATGGCATGGGCCGCGACCCGATCATAGCACTGGTCGACGCCAGCGACGCCCGGACGTTCATCGTTCCAGTCGAGCGTCACCGGCGCCACCGCCAGTTTCCGGGCCAGCGCCGCCAATCCGGGCGCGGAGAGCAGCCGGGCGGCACTCACCACGAGCGCATCGGCCCGGCTGGCACGAAGCCACGCAGCGACCTCGCCCGACTGTGCGCGAGCCTGCACCCGCACGAGCGCCGGCGCCTGGCGCCGCGCCGGGTGGTGCGTGAGGAAGGCCGCTTCCCAGGCGCGTTTCGCCCGCTCGTTGCTCTCCGACTCGATGAGCGCAGCCGGCCGGCGGCAACCGAGCTTCGCAAGTTCGAGGAGTGCGAGCCGCATCCCGAGATAATGGTGGTGGCCCGCGTGGTGCAGCTCGGGCGTCCACGTGACATTGCCGATCGCCGCGGCGGCAAACCCACTCCAATCCCAGTCCAACGCGAGCGTGGACTCGTTGGTCGTCACCGGCGAAAGCACGACCCCGATGATGCCGCGCGCCTGCAGAATCTGCTGGAGGCGGCGATCCGTCATGCCCGGGTCGTTGGTCGAGAATTCCTGGAGCCCGAAACCGAGCTGTTCCGCGCGCTGCTGCGCCCCGGCGAACACCCTGCGGTGAAAAGGATCGTTGGTCGCCTCGTCCCGGCTCGTGTGCACCCAGACGAAGGCGATGCTCTCGCCGAGGTGTGCGCGCCGTGATCCGGCCCGGCGAATGTGGGCCATCAGGCTCGCGATCCGCGGATTCGGCCGATAACCGAGTCCCCGGGCAGTCTCCTGCACGTGGCGGCGGGTCCCCTCGGAGATTTTCGGATCGTTGCGCAGCGCATACGAGGTCGTGGCCAGCGAAAGACGGGCGCGCACCGCAATGTCCTTCAGGGTGACGGCTCGTTTTTGCGACGGCATGGTGAACGATTTCACTTTGGGGGAATTTGAGCGCAACAGGATTTTCGCCCTGCATGGCCCGCCTTGCTCCGGACTGACCCGGTCCCGTGCCGGCGATTTGCCAAGCCGCGCCCCTCACCCTCAAAAACCTCCCAAAAGAATGAAGCCTGTCCTTCCCTGTCCCATGCTGGCGACTGCCCTGCTGGCAGCCTGGCAGCTCTCCCCCGCGCTCGCCGCCCAGACGACCCCGCCCGCCGCGCCGAACGAAGCGGCCGAAACGATCACGCTCCCGGTCTTCAACGTGACCGGCCGAAACGACGGCACCTACACCGCGACCGACACCACGTCGGCCACGCGCATCTCGCAGAAAATAATCAATCTCCCGTTCTCCGTGCAGGTGCTCACGAGCGAATTCATCGACGACTTTCAGCTCTACGACCTCGACGATCAGGTGCCGTTCGTCAGCAACTTCGTTTCCGGCGACAAAAACCAGGGCGGCGGCGGCGGCACGACGGCCCGCGGCTTCATCGTGCCCTATTTTCGCAACGGTTTCTACCGCCGGCAGGCGCCCGACAGCAACAGCATCGACCGGGTCGAGGTCGTCGAGGGTCCGGCGTCCGCCATCTTCGGGCGCACCTCGCCCGGCGGCGTCATCAACTACATTTCCAAGAAACCGCAGCCGCGGGCCCAGGCCGGCGCCAGCTACATGGTTGGCACCTACGACACGCAGCGCACGGATGCGTTCGCCACCGGGCCGTTGTTCTCCGACAAATTCTTCTACCGCCTCGATCTCGCCTACTACGACATGAAGCGGCCGACCGACTTCTGGTATAACCGCACGTTCAACCTCAGCGGCAGCTTCACCTACAAGTTCACGCCGGACACGACGCTCAATTTCGAGTTCGAGCACACCGATCGCGTAATGAACGATTTTGGCAACGCCACGCGCTGGGTCGATGCCGCCGGCGTCACGCAGGGCCTCGTCTCGTCGATCCCCGACCCGGCGCTCGCCACCCGGCTCCTCAAGTTCAATCAGGCCGGCAAGAACCGCCGCACCGATCGCGGCAACGATTCCTATTATCTCACCTTCGAGCACCGCTTCGGCGATCAACTCAGCATGCGCGCCGCGGGCGGCTACTCGAAGCGCAGCTTCGAGCGTCTCGGTCCCACGGTGCCGGGCAACTGGAATCTCGTCGCGACCTCCTCGACGCCGCGCAACTGGCGCGGCACGCGCACCATGTCCGAGCAGACGATCGACGACTGGCAGATCGGCTCGCAAATCGACTTCACCTATCTTTTCAAGACCGGCGCCGTCGACCAGCGCACGCTGTTCACGTTCGACGCGTTCGAGGACGACACGAAACAAAAGACCTGGACGCTCAGCGGCGCCGCGCTGAACGCCGCGCTCACCGCCATTCTGCCCACCGGCACGCCGCTCACGGCGTGGACGCAGCCGAACATCTACAACCTCGACCTGCTCGCGTCGCTGCCGGATCCGGCGTTCAATCCCGGCACCTACCCCGAGCAGGACAGCGGGACCTTCAATCTCTACCGCTCCTACGCCGGGGGTTTGTTGAGCCACACCGTTTCGCTGCTCGACAACCGCCTCGTGCTCTTCGGCGCCCTGCGCGACGATTTCGCCACGTTCAAGCGCCAGCAGCCGCTGTCCACCAAGGTCAATCTCAAGGAGGCGACGTCCGATCTTACGAAGACCACGTTCAGCACCGGCATCAACTACCACATCGTGGGCGATCAACTCGTTGGCTACGTCGGCTACGGTTCGTCGTTCAACCCGAGCCCCACTGTCGACGCCAACACCGGAGAAATCCTCGGCAACACGACCGCGCGCGGCGGCGAAGCCGGCTTCAAGGGCGTGCTGTTCGGCCAGCGCATTTCCTACGGTCTGTCGGTCTTTCGCACGCGAGAGAAAAACGAAGCCACGAGCAATCCCGACAACCCCGGCGGGGCCGATCTCACAAAGCCCGCGCTCGTCCCCGGCGGTGAATCCGAGACGCGCGGTGCGAGCGTCTATCTCAGCGGCAAACTCAGCGCCAACCTCACGCTCCTCGGCAATCTCGGGTGGACCGACACCCGCATCGTTCGCAACGTTTCCGCTCCCACGCTGGTTGGCCAGCGCTTGACCGGCGGTCAGGGCGGACCCGTGCGCACGAGCGCCGCGGCCCTCCGCTACGCTTTCAGCCAGGGCAAGCTCAAGGGTCTCCGCCTCGGTCTCACCTATCAATATTACCCCTCTTACATCCGCTTCTACGGCACCGCCAACGCCACCACCGGCGCGATCACCGCCGTAAACGTCTCCATGCCCGGACTCAGCCAGTGGGGCGCGATGGCCGCTTACAGTCACCAGCCCTTCGGAAAAACGACCGTCACCTACATGCTGAACGTCACGGATCTCTTCGACCAGCGCGTGCTCACGCCGGGCTTCTTCTATCCGCCGGGCACCGAGGCGAAGTTCACCACCAGCTTCCGCTTCTAAGGTCGCCATGCGCCCGCTTTCCTCTGCTTCCGTGTGCGGCCAACACGGACTGTTCGCCGCTTTGGCCGGTTTTTTCGCCCTGGCTGGTGCGCTCCGCGCCGATCTCCCGCTGGCTTCCGAGAGCCCCGCCATCTTCGACGACTTCTCCAGCCAGACCACCTTCGATCAAAACTGGAACGCCCGCACCGGCGCCAACGCCGTCGGCTACAACACCGCCGCCGCGCTTTCGCTCGGCACCGACGGCTCGTTGAGCGTGCTGAAAATCGCCGGCCAGTCCCAGCCAACCAATGGCTATCCGTTCACCTGCGGCGGCGTGCTCAGCAAGCTCGGCCTCGGCTACGGCTACTACGAGATCTCGGCCAAACTCCCCCCGGAGACCGGCTGGCACTGCTCGTTCTGGCTCGCGGGCGGCGGCAACGAAATCGACGCGCCCGAAATCGACACCGGCCCCAGCTCGGCGACGGCGCCCCGCAGCGCGGTGTTCAACACCCACTACTGGCCCCCGGCCACTTCCAGCTCGAAGGTCAGCCACATCGGCTGGGGCCTCGACTACACGAGCTCGGGCGATTCGAGCCGGAACGAAACGGCCAGCGTGGACACTGCCAGCGGCTACCATCGCTATGGCTTCGAGTGGACGCCCACGCGCATCTTTTTCTACCTCGACAATGTGCTCGTCGCGCAAACGCGCTATCCCGGCCCGCACTTCGCGACCAACACCGTGCAAATCTCGCTGCTCGCCTACAACGCCAGCGGCGTCGGCGTGCAGACCCCCACGACGATGTTTGTGGACTACTTCAAGTTTTACCGGCGCAACTACGGCTTCGCGGACTGGAACACCGCCGGGCTGAACGTCGCCCTGCCCGCGGGCGACAGCACGTTTTCCGCGAGCCTTAACGCCGTCGATCCCGATCAGGCGCCCTATACGAGCGGCACGGCGCACGTGATCGCGTCGAACGACTTCAGCGGCACGGCCCATTGGGATTTTCCCGCGAGCACGACCGCGCCGAGCGGCCGCTATGAGGTGTTCGCTTGGAATCCGAGCACGTTTTCCCCGAGTTCGCTTTCGGCCGACATCTCCGCCGCGCCGCAGGACGCCAACCATAATCCCGGCGGCATGTCCGTCGGCTACACCGTCGGCGGCGGTCTCATCGCCGCGGATCCGGTTTACGGCGGGCAGAGCTGGCTCGGCCTCGGCGCGCAGGCCTTCTCGGGCGCAACCGCCAGCGCGATCACGCTCGCCGTTCCCTCCGGGTCGGCGCCGAATCCGCTCTGGACGCTGCGCGCCGGGCCGGCGGTCTTCCGCCCGCTCACGCGCTACGACGACTTCAGTTCCGGCACGCTCGGCTCGGCCTGGAGCATCGTTTCCGGCTCGTGGAGCGCCAGCGCCGGCTACGCCGCCAACTCCGGCACCGGCGAATGCGTGCTGCTCCGCCAGAGCAGCGATGTCACGATCGGCGACGGCCTGGTGCGCACCCAGCTTGCCGTGCCCGCGACCGGCGGCGCCACCTCGGCGGGCTTGCTTGCGCGCTACACGGCCACGGGCTGCTACCTGCTTCGCATCAACTACGTCTCGGGCGAGCTCGGCATCCTCAAGAAAGTCAGCGGCAGCTACGTGTCGCTCGCCGATGTCACGATCCCGTCCGACATTTCGCTTTCGGCCGCGCTCGATGTGGTCTTTGTCCTGAAGAACTCGGGCACGGCCGACGTCGATCTGCTCGGCTTCATTGCCGGACGTCCCATCGCCGCCGTGACGGATTACGCGCCCGGCTCCGCCTACACCGGCGGCGGTCAGGCCGGCGTGCGGGCCTACGGGGGCGTCGCCCAATTCGACAACTTCGGCGTCGGCAACTGAACCCCAGCCATGAAATCGATTTGCCTGCTCCTCCTCGCCCTCGGCGTTTCCCTGCGCGCCGATCCCACGCCTTACAATCACACCGACCCGCGCCTCGTCTACGATGCCAGCCGCTCGGAGGATTTTTCCACGGAGACGTCGGTCGACGCCGCCAAGTGGAAGATCACCGCGCAGACCGCCGCCGGTCTCAGCGCCGACGATCCCGCCAATGTCGCGATCGACACCGGCAGCCACACCCTCGTGCTCGCCGGCCACACGCTGACGGTCCCGGTCAAGGGCTGCTACTACTCCGGCGGGTCGCTCACGACGAACCGCCGCTACGGCTACGGTTACTATGAGATTTGCGCGCAGATGCCGTCCGTCGTCGGCTGGATTTCTTCACTCACCGCTTCGGGCGGCGCCAGCAACAGCCTCAAGTTCGTCTCGTTCGACTCGGCCGATACTTACACTATTTCGCAAAGCTGCGGTTACGTTTCCAGTTACAAACCGATCAACGGCTATCCAACGAATACCTATCGCTACAGCACGTTCGACTACGATACGTCGACCGCCAGCACGAGTCCGGCCTCGCCGAAAACGGCGTTGCACTATTATGGCCTCGAGTGGACGCCCCGCGAACTCATCTGGTATTTCGACGGAGCCGAGGTGCACCGCGTCAACTACCCCGGTCCGCACTCGCCCATCGGCCTGAAGCTCGCGCTCGCGGCTCGCAGCGTATCGGGCGGAGCGCCGGGCGATGGCGCGCAGCTCCAAATCACGTCCGTCCGCTACTGGATCAAAAACTACGACGTCACGCGACTCGACAGCACCATTGTCGCCGCGCCCACCGATCTCGTGGCGCACTATCCCGACAGTCAGCTCGCGTTCGATCATCAGGTCTTCGATTTCGACTCGAGCCCAAGCGTGTTGAAATACACCACGCGCCCCGGCGATAGCAGTTCGTCGAAGCCGCTCGCGTCGGGCGACTCCTCCCATCCCGTCGACCAATACTACTCCGTCGCCGACCTCGCGCGTTGGGACTACAACGGCACCGCGCCCGCCGCCGATGTGTTCGCCTGGAATCCCTCGATGTATCCCACGTCGCTTCTGCAAGCGGACTTTGGCGCAACACCCGCCACCAACAACGCCCTCTACAGCTTCGTAAGCGATGGCACCACCTCCTCCGGCACGGCCACGGTCGATCAAATCCACGACGGCCAGCGCTGGGTCTGGCTGGGCGTGCATCCGTTTACGCCCGGCTCCGGCTACGTAAAACTCGCTGCGCAGAGCTGGTCCCCCGTGCTCGGAATCCGCGCCGCGGCGATGCAGTTTCGCCAGCTCGACTATTTCTACGATGACTTCAGCGGCAGCCTGACCGGGTGGAGTTCGCTGGGCGGCACCTGGGCGGTTGCCGGCGGCGTGCTGGCGCAAAACAGCACGAGCGGCACCGGCCTCGCGCAACTCGTGCGTTCGACCGCGGCGTCGTGGGCCGACTGCTTCGTGCGCGCGCAGGTGAAATTCGCGGGCGCCAGCCCCGCGAAAAACGTCGGCCTCATCGGCCGCTACCAAACCACCAGCGGCGATCACTATCTGCTCCGGCTCACGCCCGGCGTCTCCGGCGGTCCGGCCACGCTCGATCTGCTCCGCTCGAATGCGGGCGTGTTCACGACACTCGCGACCGTGACGCTCGACCCGGCCATCGATCCCACCGCCAATTTCGTCGATCTGCACCTGTTCCTGCGAGGCAACACGCTCCAGGCACTCGCGCAGGGCGAACTCGTGCTCGAGTATACCGACACCAGCGGCAGCGCGATCACCACCGCCGGTCAAGCGGGCTTGCGCACCTACGGCGGCACCGCCCAATTCGACGCCGCCGGCGCCGGCCAGTGAGTTTTCATGACGCCTCACGAACTTGACGCGGACTTCGTCGTGATCGGCGGCGGGCTCGCCGGCGTATGCGCCGCGCTCGCCGCCGCGCGCAACGGCGCGAAAGTCGTGCTCGTGCAGGATCGCTCCGTTCTGGGCGGCAACGCCTCCAGCGAAGTCAAGATGCACGTCGTCGGCGCCGACTGCCATGGCACGCGGCCCGGCGCGCGCGAGTCGGGTCTCATCGAGGAACTCCGCCTCGAGGACGCCGCGCGCAATCCGCACCGCTCCTACTCGCAGTGGGACTTGCTCCTCTACGAAAAAATCGTGACCGAGCCAAACATCACGCTGCTGCTCGACACCGATTGCGTCGGCTGCGAAGTCGACGCCAGCGGCGGCCAGCGAAGAATTGTCGCCGCGCGAGCGCACCGCAACTCGACCGAGGATGCGTTCACGATTCGCGCGCCATTTTTCGCCGACTGCTCGGGCGACGGCCGGCTCGGCGTCGAGGCCGGCGCGGAGTTCACCGCCGGTCGCGAGGCGACGGGCGCCTACGGCGAGACGCTCGCGCTCGCCACCGCCGACACTCACACGCTCGGCAGCTCGATTCTGTTCACGGCGCGGCGGCATGACACGCCGCAGCGGTTCGTCGCGCCGGCCTGGGTGCGGCGCTTCCAGAAGAACGAATTCGTCCATCGCCCGATCAAGGGTTACGAATACGGCTACTGGTGGAGCGAGTGGGGCGGCCAGCTCGACACGCTCAAGGACAACGCCGCAATCCGCCACGAGCTGCTGCGCATCACGCTCGGCATTTGGGACTACATCAAGAATTCCGGCGCGCATCCCGACTCCGCGAACTGGGCGCTCGACTGGGTCGGCGCGATCCCGGGCAAGCGCGAATCGCGCCGGTTCCTCGGCCCGCACATGCTCACGCAGCAGGACATCGAGGGCGGCCGCGTGTTTCCCGACCAAGTCGCCTACGGCGGCTGGTGGCTCGACCTGCATCCGCCGGGCGGAATCGACGCGACCCGCGAGCTGCCCTGCGTGCAGCACCACTTTCCGCACCTCTACACTATCCCCCTGCGCAGCCTCCACTCGCGCAACGTCGCCAATCTTTTCTTCGCCGGCCGCATCGTGAGCGCCACGCATGTGGCCTTCGCCAGCACGCGCGTGATGGCGACCTGCGCCGTCATGGGTCAGGCGATCGGCACGGCCGCGGCGCTCGCGCTCCCGCGGCGCGGCGAGGGCATCGCGGCGATTTTCGAGCCGCCCCAAGTCGCCCGCCTCCAGCAACAGCTCCTCAAGGACGACGCGTTTCTGCCCGCGTTGCGCAACAGCGATCCCGCCGATCTTGCCCGCACGGCGCAGGTCACCGCTTCCGGCGAAACCGCGACCGGCGCGGCCCGGCATGCGGTCGACGGCATCGCCCGCGAACTTTTTCCCCATCTCGGCCTCTGGGCGGACGGCGGTTCGCATCGCTGGGAATCGGCAACGCTTCCGGCCTGGCTCGAACTGGCCTGGCGTGAACCGCGGCCGATCGCCGAGATTCACCTGACCTTCGATTCGGGCTTTCAACGCGAACTCATCCTCAGCGCGAGCGACTCGACCACCCGCAAAACCATCCGCGGGCCGCAGCCCGAACTCGTCTGCGACTACGAAATCCGTCTGGACGATCGCGTCGTCGTGAGCGTGCTGGACAATCACCTGCGCAAACGCGTCCATCGTTTGCCCGCGCCGGTGGCGGCGGGCCGGCTGCGCGTCAGCGTGCTCGCGACGCACGGCGCCCCGGAGGCCCGGATCTTCGAGGTTCGCGCTTATTGAACCGGGCCGTTTTCCCGGCACCGTTCGTCCGTGATGAGTTCCCCATCAAGCCGCACCTTCGCCCGTCTGCGCTGGTGGATCATCGCGATGATTTTTGGCGCGTCGGTGCTCAACTATGTCGACCGGCAGGCGCTTTCCATCCTTGCACCGACGATCCAGGGGAATCTCAAGTTGGACGACGAGGGCTACGCGCTTATCGTCAACCTGTTCCTCGTCGCCTACACGCTCTCCTATCTCTTCTCCGGCCGGATCGTGGACCGGCTGGGGGTGCGGGCGAGCTTCGCGTTTTTCGTTGGCTGGTGGTCGGTCGCCAATGTGCTTACGGCGTTCGCCCGCTCGCTCGGATCGCTCGGCGCATTTCGTTTCATGCTCGGGCTCGGCGAGGCGGGCAACTGGACGGCCGCGCCCAAGGCGGTGGCTGGATGGTTCGCCCCGCGCGAGCGCGGATTCGCCATCGGCCTCTACACGCTCGGCGCGAGTCTCGGCGCCACCGTCGCCCCGCTTCTGGTCGTGAAACTCGCCGGCTGGGGCGGCTGGCAGGCGGCATTCGTCGCGACCGGCGCGCTCGGGCTCCTCTGGCTCGGGCCGTGGCTCTGGCTCTACCGCTCGCCGCCCGCGACGACGCCGACGATCTCGGCACCGGCGAAAGCCGAAAGCTGGCGCACGGTGCTGGCGCGCCGCGAGGTCTGGCTGCTGATGCTGGCGCGGCTGCTCACCGATCCGGTGTGGTATTTTTATCAATTCTGGTTCGCCAAATACCTCCACGATGCCCGCGGGCTCAGCCAGTCAGCCCTGACAGTGACCTGGGTGATCTTTCTGGCCGCCGACCTCGGCACGCTCGGAGGCGGATGGTTCTCGGGATTGCTCATCCAAAGGAACCTGGCGCCCGCCGCGAGCCGGCTTCGCATCATGCTGGGCTGCGCCTGCCTCGTGCCACTCTCGGTGTTGGTGCCGCACGCAGCCGCGCTGCCGCTCGCGCTCGCCTGCGGCATGGTCGTGGTGTTCGCCCACCTCGCGTGGCTGACCAATCTCAGCGCGCTCGTCCTCGATCTGATCCCGCAACGTTCGCTGGCCACGACGTTCGGGATCGTCGCGGCCGGGAGTTCGGTCGGTGGCATTGCCATGAACTGGGGCGTGGGCCGGCTCGTCACGAATTTTTCCTACACGCCCGCGTTTGCCATCATGGCGTGCCTGCATCCGCTGGCGCTCGCCTTGCTCTGGCCGTTGCGCCGCAAGGGAGAACCCGCGTCATGAGGAAATTCGTTTTAACCGCATCGTTTTTTTTCCTGACGTGGGCTGGCGCCCAAGCCGTCACCTTATCTAGCCCCGGTGGTGCGCTGACCGCCGACGTCGGCATCGACGCCGCCGGCTCGCTCGTGTTTTCCGTCGCTCGTGCCGGTAAGACGGTCATCGCGCCCTCGCGGATCGGCATAACGATCGCCGGGGTCGATCTCGGCGCCGGCGCGGCGCTCGGCGAGCCGGTGTTCGGAAAAATCGACGAGAGCTATCCCGTATTCGGTGGAAAACGGACCGCCCTCGATCGCGCGCGAACGCTCGCGCTGCCGATCATGCACCGCGCGAGCGGACGCCGGTTGACTCTCGAAGCCCGTGCCTACGACGACGGTTTCGCCTGGCGGCTGATCGTTCCCGGAGAGGGCGCGCAACGTGTAGACGGCGAGGCGTCGGGCTGGACACTGCCGGCGGCAAGCAAGGTTTGGTTCTACGAACGCAACTCGGACTGGAAGCTCAAGAGCTACGCGGGCGAATGCACCTCGGCGGACATCGACCGGCTGCCGACCATTTCTTCCCAAGGCCCGGTCCAATGTCCGCCGCTCGTCGCCGAGCTGCCGGCCGGCCGCGGCTTCGTCGCGATCACCGAGGCGGCGCTCGCGAACTACAGCGGCCTGCGCCTGCGCGCGATCGGCCATCGCACGCTGCAGGCGGATTTCACGGAAGGGGCCAACGGCTTTGTCGTCAACGGGACTGTGACGACGCCTTGGCGGGTGACCCTGGTCGCCATCAATCTCGATGCGCTCGTCAACAGCGACCTCATCACCAATCTCAGCCCCCCTCCCGATCCCGAGTTGTTTGCCGACACCCGTTGGATCAAGCCCGGCCGCGCCGTGTGGCGCTGGTGGAGCCGGGGCACGGGCTCGCCGGCCGAGGAACGGCAGTTTGTGGACTACGCGGCGGAACTCGGCTTCGAATACACGCTCGTTGACGACGGCTGGAAGGCCTGGCCGGACGCGTGGCGGCAACTCGCCGCGCTGTGTGCGTATGCGCGCGAACGCCACGTCGGCGTTTTGATTTGGAAAGACTACAAGGATCTCAGCGCCCCGGCGAAAAACTGGGCGCAACTGCGCGCGTTTCTCGACACCGCGCGCACCGCTGGCGTCGTTGGCGTAAAGATCGATTTCCTCAACGCGGAGTCGAAAGACCGGGTCGATTTCATCACGACTGCGTTGCGCCTCGCCGCGGAGCGCCTGCTGATGGTCGACTTTCACGGCGTCGGAAAACCCACCGGCGAAGCGCGCACCTGGCCGAACGCGATCACGCGCGAGGGCATTCGCGGCCTCGAATTGAACAAGATGGCAGAGGGACCGATCTCCGCAACGCACAACGCCGCGCTGCCATTCACCCGCTTCATCGCCGGCCCCGGCGACTACACGCCGCTCGGCTACTCGCGACCCGGCGCGACGACGTGGGCACATCAGCTCGCGACGGTCGTCCAATTCACTTCTCCACTCCAGGTCATCGCCGAAAACCCGGAAACGCTCCTGCACGATCCCGCGACCCAACCCGCGCTCGCCGTGCTGAAGTCGATTCCGACCACGTGGGACGAGACGCGCGTCCTGGCGCCCAGCCGGATCGGAGAACTCTCCGTGTTCGCGCGCCGCTCGGGCTCGCGGTGGTTTCTCGCCGTGCTTAATGGCGCAAACGCGACCGCCATCCCGTCGCTCGACCTCTCGTTTCTCGGCGCGGGCACGTATTCGGCGGTGGAACTGACCAGCCCGAAGCCGGCCGCTTTCGAACGGCGCGCGTTGAGCGGCGTGACGGCCGGCACCGCGATGGGATTTGCGCTAAAGGCCGGCGACGGCGCCGTAGTGGAGTTCACGCCAACTGCGACGACCGCGAAAACTCCCCAAATTTCCCCAATCGATCTCCGTGGCGAATGGGCTTTCGCGCTCGACCCGCTGGATCGCGGTGAGTCGCTGGGTTGGGCCGCGCCAGCCAAGGATTGGGACGGCCTGAAGCCCTATCCGCGCGGGGGTTGGGACGCCGTCGAGGTGCCGCACGATTTTCTCAGCGATCCGCGTTACGCCTACACCGGTGTGGCGTGGTATCGGCGTTCGTTCCGCGCGCCCGCCGACGCCGCGGACGGGCGGGTGTGGCGGCTGCAATTCGACACGGTGTTCCAGCGTTGCCGCGTATGGCTCAACGGTCGCTTCGTCGGCGCGCACGAGGGTGGCTACACGCCATTCGAGTTTTCCGTCGCCAGCCAGTTGGAGCCGGGCCGGGAGAACTTGCTCGTGGTCGCGGTGGACAACCGCGTCAGGCTGCGCGCCCTTCCGGGGGCGCGTTCCGGTGCGACCCCAGGCGACGGGCAGTTTCCGTGGTTGAACTACGGTGGGATCCTCGGTGGCGTGCGACTTGTGGGGCACGCCCCGGTGTGGATCGCGCGGCAGAAAATCGAAACGCACTTCCGCGGCGACGGCGCTGCCGAGATCGCGATCGACGCGATGGTCCGGAATGGCAGCGCGCAACCACGTCGGGCGGTCGTCACGGCGCAGCTCGCGGATGAAGACGATCACCCCCTGCCCGCGGCGCGGTGGAGCAGGCCAGTCGAACTCGCGGCGGGCGCGACCCAGTCGGTTGAATTGCGTGGCGTGCTGCCGGCGTCCGCGTTTGTGCGCTGGGATCTGGAAACGCCGCAGCTCTACCGCAGCCGGGTGACGCTCACCGAGGCGGCCGACGGCACGCAGTTGCACGAGGACGTGGTGGATTTTGGCTTTCGCTCGCTCGAAATGCGCGAGGGAAAATTTCTCCTCAATGGCCGCCCGGTGCATCTCGCGGGCGCAAACCGCGCGCGCGGCAATCCGAAGTCGGGTGGCATCGATACCGACGAGGTGGTTGCCCGGGACCTTGAAATGATGAAAACCGCGGGTCTGCGTTTCGCGCGGCTTCAGCACACCCCGCCGGGACGCAACGTGCTCGAGTGGGCGGATCGCCACGGGATGCTGCTGATTCTTGAAGCCGGTGCGTGGGGTTACCCGGCCGCCGATCTGGCCTCGGAGGAATTGCGCGGGCGTTTTCGCACGGAGATGCGCGAGATGATGGAAATGGTGTGGAACCATCCGAGCGTCGTCGGCTGGAGTCTCGGCAACGAATACGAATCATGGACGCCCGCTGGCGTGGCCTGGACGCGCGACATGGCGGCCTTCGTGAAACAGCTCGATCCG
>CALFNN010000101.1 GCA_937902925.1 uncultured Opitutaceae bacterium | reverse complement strand
CGAGCTTCGCGGCGTTGAACCCGCCGCGCCAGATCACCGGGCCATCGACCGCGAAATCCACGCGCGCCTCGTCGGTCGGGCAGCGGCGGCCCTGCGCATCCACGACCTCGAAGTCGATCAGAGCCACGTCGCTGCCATCGGCCTGCAGGCCTTGCGGTCCAGTGTGCAGCGTGAGCTTGATCGCGGCGGGATCGCCGGCGGTCTGGATTTCCTGCTGCGCGACGATTTTACCGCTCTTCGTGGCGACGGCTTTGATCACACCGGGAGCGAACACGACATCGGGGAAGGCGTAAATGTTGCCCGTGTCGAGGCCCGCATTCCGTTCTTCCGAGCCCGGGCCCCGGCCGCCGAACGTATCGACGAACTTGTGCAACTTGGTCTGCACTCCGAGAGATTTACCGTTGAGGAAGAGTTCGACCTGATCGCAATTCGAGGCGGCGACATACATCGTCTTCTTCGTGTCGGCCGGATAATTCCAGTGGCCGATGATGTGGATGTCGGGCTGCTCGTTCTGCATCACGCGCGAGACGTAGAACAGCGACTTGGGCAGGCGCACGCCGTCCACCTTGCCGCTGACGCGCAGCACGTAGCTGCCTGTCTGGCGGCCGTCCGCGTCGGAGTCCGCGAAATAGATCGAGCAGTAGGCCGACCACTTCGAGTGCGCGGGATCGGGGTTGTCGATCCGGTTGCGCACATAGCTGGCGTAGCGCGTGGCGCCGGCGAGGCTGAAGGTCTCGGAGTTCCAGTGCCAGCTGTCGACCGGCCGGCCATCCCGCCCGGTGCCGCCCTTGGGTTTGAAGCCGAAATGCGGCGGCGAATATTCGTCCCAGACGTTGCGCCCGGCCTCGTCGCGGAAGTCCTCGGTCTCGATCAGCGGCGCCTTGTCGCGGCGGTTGATCGCGTAGCCGCGGAAAATTTCGTCACCGGCGACCTTGTCCGTCTGCGGCGCCTGACCGATCATGACGCCATACCACTCGGACATCGGGGTCAGCGCCTTGTTGGCCTCCGCCTGATCGTTGTCCCGGGTGCCCATCACGCGACCGCCGTGCGGGTCGAGTTCTTTGCGCATCGCGACCATCTGGGTCATCTGCTCGGGCGTCACGATCGTGTTGCCCGCTTCCCAGAAGAAGATGCTGGGGTTGTTGCGGTAGAAAATAATTGTATCTCGCATCACCTCGGCGCGCTGATCCCATTGCCGGCCGGTGACCATCCGCTCCTTGTCGCCCGCGGGGCAAATTTCGACGATGCCCAGCCGGTCGCAGGCCGCGACATCGGCCCGTTGCGGCGCGACGTGCATCCAGCGCATGTAATTGCCGTTGCTCTCGCGCACCATGTTGAGGGTGAAATCATGCATCCAGTCGGGATAGGCGCCACCGAGGCCGGCCCAGTCGTTGGCCGAGCGGATCGCGTAGCCGGTGAGCCAGACGAAGCGGCCGTTCAGCCACACGCCACCGGTGCCCGCGCCGCCCTTGAATTCCGTCTGGCGGAAACCCGTGGTCGTCTCAACGACGTCGACCACCTTGCCGTTCACCGACAGCATCGAATAAACGCGGTAAAGATACGGATCCTTCACGTCCCAGAAGCGCGCGCCGGCCAGCGTTCCCGTCGCATTGAAAACTTCCGATTGACCCGCGACGAGATCGGAGGTGTTGCCGTCCAATTTCGCGCGCACGACGCCATTTGCATCCACGACGACGGCCGAAAGCGTGATCGAAGCGTAGTCGCCGGTCTCGTTGACGACCTGCGCCTCCACCTTCACGTCGGTGGATTTTTTCTTCAGATCGATCGCCTCGGGATAAACGTAGACGCCGGTGGTCTTGAGATTCTCGAAGAGCGGCAGCGTCTGGTAAATTTGGCCCGCGACGATCAGCGTGGAGTCGCGATTGAGGCCGCCGAAGTTCGGGTTGAAATCCTTCGAGTTCCAGAGGAACGGCGTGCCGGTGGCCTCCTCCTTGTAGCCGGGGCTGTTGTCCACCTTCACGGCGAGGACATTTTCCTGACCGCCGAATTTCGCGAACTTCGAGATGTCGATGCCGACGGCCGTGATGCCGTTCTCGTATTTGCCGACGGGCTGGCCGTTGATGAAGAACCAGCCCGCCTGCCGCAGGCCGTCGAACTGGATGAACACCTTCTGGCCGGCTTCGACGCTGGCGGGGAGTTTGAAATGCTTGCGATACCAGCCGACGCCAAATTTCTCCGTCTGGTCGCCGCCACTGTGGCTGATGTAGGCGCGATAGGAATCGGTTTCGTTCCACGTGTGCGGCAGACTGACGCTCGCCCACTTCGAATCGTCGAAGCCCGGCTGGTCGGCGCCGGCGACATCTGCGAAGACAAATTTCCAGCCGGGATTGAAATTATACGTGGCCCGCGGCGTGGCGGGCGGTGTGAAACGCGGCTCGGCGGCAAGCGCGGTCAGCACGGTCGCGCTCGCCAACAGGGCGGCGACGACGCAGGAGCGATAGGATTGGATGATCATAAAAGCGGGCAGTCAGAGAAAGGAATGAGGTGGTGCAAGCTGGACGGGTGGAGCGAGCGGAAGTGAATCGGCGTCGGATTGGACGGGAATCTTTCGTTTCCGACGAGGGAGAAGGCCAGAACAACTCCCCGACCGCGAGGCTGGGGAGTTGTCGCCTGTCTCAGATGTTGAAGCGAAAAACCTCGCCACCGTGAGGTTGGGCTCCGCTCAGAGATCGAAGGTTGCGCTCAGGATGAACTGGCGCGGATCGACGATGCGGTAATTCCATGCCTGGCCATCGGGATTGTAGGCGATGGGCTGGAGCCGGCCATCCTCAAGCACGTTCTTGATGTTGAGCTGAAGGCGGGCGCGCACTTTGTTGAAAAGGCGCAAATTGTAACTCGCGAAAAGGTCGACGGTATATCGCGCCTTATCGTAGATGGGGCGGTTGCGATTATAAGAGCGGATGACCCCGTCGGCGTCGGTGATGCCGTAATAGCCCACCGCCGCCTTGTCCATCCAGCCAACCGTGCCACCGACCGCCAGCTGCTTGAGCCACTTGTTCTCGGTGATGCCCGAGAGCCGGAAATTCGTGGTGCCGGAGAAACTCCATTCCCGCGTCTGCTGCCGCGGTTTGCCGGCGTTCGCGGACGCCTGGCTCAGCGTCGTGGCAATGTTGGCAACATACCACGTGTAGGGCGCGCCCGTGGTGCTCGTCCCGATGGTGGTCGTCCACCAATTTCCTCCGGTGATGGGATCCTTGATGCTCGCGAGATAGGCGAGATTCTTGTCGAAGAAGTCATTCATGTAGTGTGAGAGCTCCGAATCGATCGCCTTCTGCTGCGCCGCTGTCACCTTCATCGTCCAATAGTTCGTGGGATTGTAGTTGAGTTCGAATTCCAAGCCCGTCGAGGTGATCGTGTTAATCTCGGCGAAGTTGCCACCGCCGATCTGGCGCACGCGATCGACGTAGGCGGAGTCGAACCCGACGGGACCGAGGTATTTCTTAATGGCGATCTGCCGCGCGGTCTCGACGTCCATGCCGGGATTCTGCGCCAAGGTCCATTGCGTGCCCTCCTGCTCAAGGTCCCAAGGATCGTTGCCATTGCCGAACGAGTTGGTGGCCGGGTTGTAGTTGGCGAGCGGGGTGCTGGTATCAAAGAAAAAGCGGAAGGTGCGCGAGGCAATGCTGGTGGCGGCGGTGTTGCGCGCATTTTTCTGGACGGTCTCATAGCGGTTCACTTTGGCCACCAGTTTACCGTCAAAGAGATCGACCGAAAATCCAAAGTCCTTGCCCTGGCTCGCGGGATTCGGGAGCTGTTCGAGGTAGATGTTATAGGCCACGTTGGCCGGCTGAAAGCTGTCCGACTGGTTGTAATGGAAATTCAGCCAGCGGAACGGCTTCACCACGATGCCCTTCGTTTTGGTCCGGCCCCGGTTTTCGATCCAGTTGCCGGTGTAGGTATCGAGCACCGAGAGATCGTTCAATCGGGTTGTCGGATCGATCGTGCTCGTGGAGCTGGTGGCGCTGGTATTCAACGCACGCCCACTGATCTGGCGGGTCCGGTCGAGGCGCCAGCCCGCCGTGGGCACGATACGGTCTTTCCAGAAGAAACCCTGCCAGGTGAGTCCCTCAGTCCGAATTTCGTTCTTCCTCTTCTGGCCGGAGGAAATCACGCTATCGGTGGTGACGTTTTCCACGATGGGCGTGGTGGAGCTGTTGCCATACCAGGTAAACGGGCGGGTGCCGGAGATGCTGCGCGGACCGTTCGGGGCATAATCGATGACCGGGCCGGGATCGGTGACCTTCCCGCCGAGGTAGTAGCGGGGCGACATGTTCTCCGTCGTGCCACGGCTTGCAATGCTCGCGAGGTCGGCGGCTGACATCCAAAAGCTGTCGGAAACGATGCGCTCGCGGGCGGTGAGACTTCCGTTGATCGTGCGCCGCATCTCGCCGTAACCGGCGAAGCGCTGCTTGCCGAGCCATCGGAAAAGGTTCTTTTCGTGGCTGAGATCGAGCTGGTAGGCCAGGGTGGCGCGATAGTTGTCGTTGAGTTCGCTACTATAGTTGATGCTGGGCTCGCTGCCGGAGATATAGGGCCGCAGGAAATAAGGATTGGGCGCGCCACCAATCTTGAACTCGTTGACGTCGATCGTCACGGTCGGCGCCACGCCGCCACTGCGCGAAACGAAGGCGTGGTCGAACCGGTCCACCTTCTCGCGGTAGAAGCCCAGTTGCACCGCCAGCTGGTTGCGCGGGCTGTTGAGGATGGATTGCTCAAGATCGAGCCGGTAGGTGTCGGATCCATCCTTGCCGTAATTGGGCGACAGGAAGTTGATCGAG
>CALFNN010000100.1 GCA_937902925.1 uncultured Opitutaceae bacterium | reverse complement strand
CCTGCGCAGCTACGGCCAGAAGGACCCGCTCGTGGAATACAAGAGCGAGGCCTACCGTTTCTTCGAGGAGCTGATGAACAACGTGCGGCTCCAAATCTGCACGGGCCTCTTCCGCAGCGCGTCGAACCTGGAGAGCTTTGAGAACATGCTCGCGCTCCTCAGCCGCACCGCGCGCGCGGTCGGTCCCGCCGACGCGCCGGCTGCTCCGTCCGCGGTGCCGCGCAATGCTCTGCCGGCCGCCGGTTCGCCGCCGCCCAACGGGGCCGCACCGGAGCCGGAAATCCAGCTGCCCAAAGTCACGATCCGCCGCGAGGCGCCGAAGGTCGGCCGCAACGATCCCTGCCCGTGCGGCAGCGGGAAAAAATACAAGCAGTGCCACGGCAAGTGATCGCCGGCTGAGGCCGTCCGCGGATCATCCCGCCCGGCACTTCGCTCTTGTCGCCCCGGGGCCGTTGGGCGAGTTTGCCCGGCGTGAGCCCGCCGGATGACCCTGTTCCGCACCCTGCCGCGCGCCGCGTTTTCGCGGGCCTGGTTTTTCTCCTCGCGGCGCTGACCGCCGGGGCCGCGCGCGACGACGAGCGCGTCGCCAGCCTCCAGGACCAGATCCGGACGCTCGAACCGATCGTGGCGGCGGCGAAGAATCCCGCGGAAAAAACGCGGCTCGACGGCCGGATCCAGCGGTTGCGCGAGGAGCTCGCCATCCTCCAGCAGCGCCAGGCGCTCGAGGCGCGCGAGCGCGAATTGCAGGACCGGCGGGCCGCCAGCCCGATCGACCAGCTGCGCGAGAAGCTGCGCGGCATCGATGCCACGTCCGACGACGCCGAGGCCCGGCTGCGCGCGCTGACGAAACAACGCCAGCAAGCCGCCGCCGCGCGCGATGCGCTGGCGGTCGAAGCGGCGGCGGAGCGCGGCAAGGCCGCGACCGTGACCGACGCCCAGGCGCAGCTCGAGGAACGATTGTTCACGCAGAACGAGGAGGTGCGGGCGCTCGCGCTCGAACTGGAAGCGGCCGACGCCGAGCTCGATCTGGCCCACGACGCCGACCGGCTGCGCGAGCGGGTCAAGGCGGTCGATGCCACGGGCGCGCGGGCGAGTTTGCGGACCCTGTTCGAGACCTATTCGCGACTGCGCGAGGGACAGAAGGCCGGCGACCAACTGGGTGCGCTGATGCCGGGGCTGGATCAGAATTATCAGGTCAGCCAGAGCGCCCTCGCGCTGGCCCAGCAAAAGCTCGCGAAGTTCGACGAGGAGTTTGCCGTGCTGCAAAAGCAGACTGGTTTCCTCAATCGCGACGCCCGGATCGAACGGCTGCTCGCCGAGGAACGCAGCCAGAAGAATGCGCTGGTCGAGCGGATGCCGTTTCTCGCACGGCAGGTCGACGCCATCCGCCGTTCGCAGGCGGCACTGCGCACCCGGCAGGAGCTCGCCGCGCTCGAACTGGCGTTTCAGGCGGAGCAATTTCAAGTCCTGCGGTCGGCCTACGTGCAGCGGTTGCGCTGGCCGGTGACCGCGCTCGCCGGGCTGCTCGCGCTTTATTTCGTCGCGACGCTCGGGTTGCTGCGGTTGTTTTACCGGAACGAGTCGCTGCTGCTGGCGCGCCGGCTGGTGCGCTATCTGTTCGCGCTCGTGGCCGTGGGCGTCGTGGCGGGGTTTCTCTTCGACGATCTCTCGATGGTCGCGACCACGCTGGGCGTGGCGAGCGCGGCGCTGGTCATCTCGCTGCAGGACGTGTGCGCCTCGATCTTCGGCTGGTTCGTGATCATGGCGGGCGGGAAACTCCGGATCGGCGACCGCGTCGAGATCGACGGCGTGCGCGGCGACGTGATCGATCTCCAGCTCCTGCGCACGACCCTGCTCGAGATCAACGGCTGGCTGGGCGTCGACCAGCCGACCGGGCGGGTGATCGTCGTGTCGAACAATTTCATCTTCAAGAGCAAGGTCTTCAACTTCAACCACGGCCACCCGTTCATCTGGGGGAAGATCGACGTCACGGTCACGTTTGCCACGCCGGTGGCGAGTGCCCTCGCGCTCTTTCAGCGCGTGCTCGAGGAGGAGACGGTCGATGACTTCTCCGCCGCGCGGGCCGCCGCGGCAACGATGCAGCGGCGCTACGGCGTCGAGGATGCCGACTACCGGCCGAAGATCTACACGCACATCGCCGACAGCGGCGTGACCCTCAGTCTGCTCTACGTGGCGCACTACCGGAATTTTTCGACAACCCGCAACCGCATCAACCGCCGGCTCGTTGCGGAACTGGAGAGCCACAAACACATTCAGCTCGCCTACAATACGCTCCAGGTGCTGCACAACAGCTCCGCCAATGGCGGACCCGCGGCGGTGCTCGGGCCGGACCTGACCACGCCGCCGTTTGTGGCGCCGCGTCCGACCGGCGCGGTGATTTCCTGACGATTTCCGGCGAGGCCACCGTCGGCGTCGTGCTTCTGCCTTGAGGGGCGCGTGGAGTTGACCGAAGGTGGGAGGTTCATGGTGCCACCGGACGATCTTCCACCCGATCCCTACAACCGCCCGCCGTCGTTTTTCCAGCGGCAGGCGGAATATGTGGCGGCGGTCACCGTCTTTGTCCTGACGGTCGTGCTCGCGGTGGTTTCGTTTCCGCCGTTCAAGCTCTCCGAATTTGCCTATGCGATGCTCACGCCGGGAATCTTGTGGGCCTATCGTCGGCCGCGATTCAAGCTTTACGCGTGGACGATGCTCGCGGCGCAGGCGGTGGCCTGGACGATCCTGCTCGGGTGGCTGCACAACGTCACGTGGCTCGGATTGTTCCTGCTGGGCCCGTTCGTTGGCGGGTGGGTCGGCAGCTGGTATCTCGCGGCGTGGTGGACGATGCCCCGCATGCTCGGCCGGCCGACGCCAGTGCGGCTGCTGGCGCTGGTCGGACTCGCCGGCGCCTGGGTGCTCGTCGAATGGACGCGGACATGGCTGCTCGGAGGTTTTCCGTGGTTGCCGCTGGCCGCCAGCCAGTGGGAGCGCTCGAGCATCCTGCAGATCGCGGCCTACACCGGCGCCTACGGCGTGTCGTTTGTGCTCGTGGCGATGAACGTCGGGTTCGCCGCCTACGGGCACCGGCTTTTTTACGAAGGCCGGACCGGACTCAGCAAACGCAGCCAGGAATTTTTCCTCGCGCTGTTCATGCTCCTGGTCTGCCTGTCGATTCAAATCCAGGAGACGTTCAACCGCGGGCGTTACACCGTGCCGTTGGGGCGCGTGGCGTTCGTGCAGCCCTACATTCCACAGGAGGTGAAGTGGGACCCGGCGAAGGCCCCTGGCATTCTCGAGGTGCTCGAGAAGAACACGCTCGAGGCCGCCGCGACGAAGCCCGACCTCGTCCTCTGGCCCGAGGCGGTCACGCCCCTGGCGGTGCGCGGCGACGCCGACCAGCAGGCGTTTGTCGAGAGCCTCGTCAAACGCACGCGGACTCCGCTGTTGCTGGGATCGATCGCGGTGGAGCATGGCGGGGCGGCGAACGAGCAGGATTTCAACGGCGCGTTTCTCGTGACGCCCGAGTCGGGGGTGCAGAAGGATTACTACGCAAAGCGCCGGCTCGTGCCGTTTGGCGAATATGTCCCGCTGCGGCCGGTGTTGGGCTGGCTCGACAAGTTCGTGCCGCTGCCCGGAGATTTTTCGCCGGGTGCCGATCCGGCGCCGCTGGTCGTGACCATGCACGACAAGGCGGCGGTCGTCGGCCCGTTGATTTGCTACGAGGATATTTTTCCCGACCTGGCACGGGCCAGCGTGCTCGGCGGGGCGGACGTGCTCACCGTGCTGACGAACAACGGCTGGTTCGGCGAGGGTGGGGCGGCCTACCAGCACGCGGCGCATTCGGTATTGCGGGCGGTCGAGACGCGGCGGCCAATCCTGCGCTGTGGCAACGGCGGCTGGAGCGGATGGATCGACGAGTTCGGCGGCGTGCGCGCGGTGCTCACGCGCGATGCGGCGGGAACGGTGAGCGCCGAGCCCGCCGCGGGTGGCACCATTTATTTTCGCGGCACCAGCGTGGTTTCCGTCACCCGCGACTCGCGCTGGATTGGCCGGCAGAGTTATTACGCGGAACACGGCGACTGGTTCGTGGCGGCTGCCGCCGTCGCAGTCGTGCTGGGAGTTTGGGTGTTGGCTGCGTTGTCCCGGCAAACCGTTGCGCCGGAGTAGCCGCCGCATGCGGGGTGGAGCGGTTGGCGGCCGGATGCGAAACGGCGGTCGGACTGTCAGCATTTGAAGGCGTTTGCTCCACCATCGTTCCCCGCTACCAGCAACGCCGCGCCAGGGCCGCACGACGCGCTGTCTTGGTCTAACCTACCTTTCTACCCTTCCTACCTGCCGGCGTCCGCAGCGCTTGGCCGTCATCGGTGTTTTGCTCAAACGCCAATCGTCGGGCGATGCGGGCGGCGGAATTTCAGGCGCAAATTTACCCCGAGAAAAACACACCAAGGAGAACCTATGGACACGAATGGACCGATATCAAAATTAGCGCGGCAACTGGCCCTTGTGCTGGCCTGTGCCGCAGTCGTGGCGCCTCCCGCCCTCGCGCAGTCGGCGGCGACGGCCCCAGATGCGGCAGCGCTGGCCAAATACGACAAGAACAAGAATGGAAAACTCGACCCCGACGAACTTGCGGTGATGGAGGCCGACAAAGCGAAGGCGGCCAAGGCGGTCACCACGACGACCAGTGCCCCGGACGACAAGGTCGTCGAGCTGTCTCCCTTCGAGGTCAATGCCGGTGGCGACAAGGGCTACTATGCCTCCAGCACGCTTTCGGGCACCCGGTTGAACTCCAAACTCGAAGACTTGGGCGCCTCGATCACGGTGGTCACCAAGCAACAGTTGGAGGACACTGCATCAGTCGACATCAACGATATCTTCCTCTATGAAGCCAACGTCGAAGGCACCGGCCAGTTCACCGACCCGACGGCCGACAGCCGGGGCAATGTCGTCGACAACGTCGCCGGGAACCCGCAGGGCGCCAATCGCGTGCGCGGCCTGACGGCGGCGAACATCTCCATCGGCAATTTCGCGTCGAGCGGCACGGTCCCGATCGACACCTACAATCTCGACAACGTGGAAATCAGTCGCGGCCCCAATTCGAGTATCTTTGGGTTGGGTGATGCTTCCGGCACTGTGAACCTCAATCCCTCCAGCGCGAATGCCACCCGGGAGTCATCCCGGGTGCAGGGGCGGATCGACAACTGGGGTGGCTGGCGGACGAGCGTCGACCTCAACCGACCGATCATCCGCGACAAACTCGCGATTCGCCTCTCGGGCGTTTACGAAGAAAAGGGCTACGTCCGCAAACCCTCCACCGATCAGACCCAGCGCTGGCAGGGAGCGCTTACCTACAAGCCGTTCAAAAGCACGACGATCAAGCTCAGCTACGAGACCTATCATAATTACAATCAGCGGCCCAACTCACAGGCTCCAGCCGATGCCGTCAGCTTCTGGCAGCGGGTGGGGAGTCCGACGTGGGATCCGGTGACTTTCCGGGCGACCGTCAACGGTGTGCAAACGGCGCCGATCACCTACGTTGGGGGCAACGACTCGCTGTTGCTGCCGCCGGGTCTGTATTCGATCGGCACATCGGTCGTTCGCCCGGCCTACTTCGTCGATAATGGCCAGGCGTTCTACACGATCCAGCAGATGCCGAGCAGCAATACGGCTCCCTATAGCGCCACCACCTACGGCTCGTCCGCCAACCAACGATATGTTTTTTCCGGCACGGACATCCAGCTCGGCGGCGGTGCCAAGTTCGGCGAGCCGACGTTCGCCTCACTGTTCCACATGCCCGTCATCAAAGACAAATCGATCTACGACTGGGCCTCGATCAACAGTGTGGCGCCGAATTATGGCCGGGTCTGGTCCAACACGACGCGGCTGGATCTCGAACACTATTTTCTCAATTCGAGCCGTCAGATCCTCGCCGTCCAGGCGGGCTGGTTCCGGGAGGACACCAACACCTACAGCCGCAACATTCTTGGCCAGTCGGGCGGCATCACGTCCGCCTTGCAGGTGGACGTGAACCAGCGGTTACTCGATGGCACGCCGAATCCCTACTTCCTGCGGCCGTTTATTGGCGGCTTGGAGCCGACCGTCAGCCGCAAACCGCAGTTCAGCGATGACTATCGGGCCACGCTCGCCTACCAACTCGATCTGACCCACGAGAAGGGGTTTCTGAAATGGTTTGGTCGTCACCGGTTCGCGGGATACGGAGAGTATCGCCCTTCGATCTCGGGCAGCATCAGCGCCCACGACGAGGGCGTCACGGCCGACAATCCAAGCTTGGTCGGCCTGAGCCTGACGAGCATTCCAGGGTCCAACGGCGTCCATGTCTTTCCGCGCTACTACATGGGCGACGCCCACGGGCAGAATGTGGACTATGCCGCACAGCGAGTGGCGAAGCCCGACGTTGTCACCCCGCTTTACACCTTCGATACGAACACGACGTCACCCACTGCCGGCAAGTGGGTCAACTCGAACGTCACGATGGGCGAACTGTTGACGGGCGGCAGCCTGGCGAAACGGAAGATTCGCACGGAGGGCTTTACCTGGCAGAGCTTCTTCCTGGACGACCGGATCGTCCCGTTGGTGGGTCTGCGGAAAGACCGCAATTATAGTGAGAACAGCATCTCGGCGCCCAGTAACCCGGATGGTAGCTTCAACCCGGTCAACCTTTATAACTTCGGCACGAGCAAGGCATGGAATGCAGGTCGCACCAAGGAAGGCGGAGTCGTCGTGAAGCCGTTCCGCGGCTGGCGACCGATTGAGTCAGCCGCCTCGGGGGGAAGCTTCCTGGCGGATTTATTGCAGGGCCTGACCGTGTCTTACAATCAATCGGACAGCTTTCAGCCGTCGGCGATCGAGTATAACAACCTCGGCGACCTCCTGCCCAACCCAACCGGGAAGGGCAAGGACTACGGTCTGACGCTGAGCATGTTCAAAAACTCGCTCAATATCTCCGTCCGCAAATACGAGGTGATGCAGCTCAATGCCCGCGGCACGATCGGCACGATCGACACGCGCGCCCGCACGCTCGACGTCGGGACCGGTGGCGGCAATTCCTTCACCCTGATCAGCAAGGCCACCAGCTGGGCCAATACCCTGCACGGAGCGACGACGGCCGACCCGTGGACCCCGGCGCAAATCACGACCTATGTCGACGGGGTGTTGGGCATGACGCCCGACTACGTCAGCTTTCTCCAGAACGCGCGACTCAACGACGTCAACGACGCGGAATCCAAAGGCTATGAAGTCGAAGTGTCCTACAACCCGACGAATTACTGGACGATGCGACTCACGGGCAGCCAGCAGTCGGCGATCGATTCCAACATGTCGCCCGCCGCGCAGGCCTACATCGACAGCCGCTACCAGATCTGGACAACAACTGTGGATCCGACGAATGGCCAGTTGTGGTGGAACGAGACCACGGGCGGCACCCAGCCAAACAGCTACTATGTCGGCAACGTGCTCTCGCCGCTGAAACTGGCGATCGCGACCGCGGGTAAACGCAAGCCGCAGACGCGCGAATATCAGTTCAACGCCTTCACCAACTTCCGGCTCCGCGGCATCACGGAGACCTCGTGGTTGAAGCCGCTTTCGGTCGGCGGTGCGGTCCGCTGGGCGGACAAGGCGGCGATCGGCTATCTCGGTTCCGCGCCCGACCCGGATGGCGTCATCCGCTCGCTCGACAAGAATCAGCCGGTCTACGACAAGGCGCTGGCGCACTTCGATCTCACCGCTTCCTACGAACTGCGGCTGTTCAGCGACAAGATTCGCGCCCAGGTGCAGCTCAACGTCCGGAATCTCGGCGAGACCACGCATCTGCAGCGGATCGGCGTCAATCCCGACGGCACCTACTGGAACTACCGGATCGTCGATCCGGCCCAATACATCCTGACGACAACGTTCAGTCTCTAGTCAAGACGACGGCCTCGAGGCCTTCGAGACTCCCCGGCCATGATCGCCGGGGAGTCTTTTTTTTGACGGGCGGGTTGGGTCGCCGCGCGCGGCGACGAGGTTGCCGGGTTCCCGGTCGATTTTATCGGCGATTTGCGGTCTCCGATCGACTGTTCCGGACCGCCCTGTTCGCGCGACGCGATCCGCTATCGGCGCGGAAACGAAACGAATTCGGCCTTGTTCCGCAGGCATCGGACCCTTGGGTGGTGTGCCGGACTGTCAGCCGGTGAACGTGATTGCGCTGCCCTAGTGTGGGGCTAGGCACGGAAGCGCGCTACACCGCGTCCCCTTCCCCCTTCCACCTACCTCTGCAGTGCGTCGTCGCTGACGTTCCCGATTGGACGTGAACGGACGAGACGCAGCCCGACGGATTTCCAGATTCAGACAGATACACCCCAAGCAAAAACACCAAGGAGAACATATGGACTCGAATCGAACGTTAGCACACGCCGTGCAGCGACTGACCCTGGCGCTGGCCTGCGCCGCAGTCGTGGCGCAACCGGCGCTGGCCCAGTCGGCCGGAGGAGCCGCACCCGACGCCCAGACGCTGTCGAAGTATGATAAGAACAAAAACGGCAAGCTGGACCCAGACGAGCTGGCGGCGATGCAGGCTGATCAGGCCAAGGCGGCTGCGATGGCCGTCGATACCAAGTCGGAAGGGGAGGAAAAGGTCGTCGAACTCTCTCCCTTTGAGGTGAACGCCGGCGGTGACAAGGGCTACTATGGCACGAATACGATGTCGGGCACGCGCCTGAACTCGAAGCTCGATGACTTGGCCGCCTCGATCACGGTCGTCACCAAACAGCAGTTGCTGGACACCGCCTCGGTCGACCTGAACGACATCTTTCTCTACGAGTCGAATACCGAGGGCACCGGGCAATTTTCGGACCCGACCAACGACGGTCGCGGCCAATACGACAACGTCGCGGGGAATCCCCAGACGGCGAACCGCATCCGCGGCCTCAGCGCGGCGAATATCGCGGTGGGAGGATTTGCCGCGACGAGCTCGTTGCCGATCGACACGTATAATGTCGATGCAGTCGAGATCAGCCGCGGTCCGAACACGAACATCTTCGGCATGGGCGACGCTTCGGGCACGGTGAACCTGGTTCCCTCCCGCGCGAACGCCACCCGGGAGACCACGAACGTTACGGCGCGCGTCGACAGCTATGGCGGCTTCCGCTCCACCTTGGACATCAACCGCCCGATTATCCGCGGCGAGAAGAGCCTCGCGCTTCGATTTTCCGAGGCTTACGAGGACAAAGGATTTGTCCGCAAGCCGTCGACGGACCGCACCGTCCGCTGGCAACTGGCGTTCACGGCGAAACCCTTCAAGGACACGACCATCAACGGATCCTACGAGTCCTTTCACAATTGGAACAGCCGCGCGAATTCGGAAACGCCGCGTGACACCATCGCCTACTGGCGGGCGCACGGGCGGCCGACGTGGGATCCCTACACCTGGACGGCCAAGGTCAACGGCGTCGCCGCCGGGGTGTTCACGGCGGGTGCGGATGCGAGTCTTCCGGCCGGCCTGCAGTCGCCCGGATCCTCCAACGCGCGCATTCAGGCGATTGTCGACGGCGGCACCTACGCGCTCCTCATGCGCGGCGTGAATGTCAGCCCGTTGACGGCCGGTGCGAACGGCGGCGTCGCCGGCCCGAATGTCGGCCAGAGCGCGAACCAACGCGTGGTGTTTAGCGGCACCGATATCGGACGTGGCGGTGGCGGCATCTTCGGTGGCGTCGCAACGCCCCTCTACAACATGCCCGAGACCACGGACAAGTCGATCTACGACTGGACGTCGATCAACACGGCGGCGCCCAACTACATTCAGCAGCGATCGGACAATTTCAACCTGCGGCTGGAGCACTGGTTCCTCAACACCCCGCGGAACATCCTCGCGATGCAGGCGGAGTGGTTGCGGCAGGACACCTACGAAAACCGCCGGGCGTTCGTCGCCCAGCAGGACGGCGTGCCGGCGATTCTGCAGATCGATACGAACGAGCGCCTGATCGATGGGAAGCCGAATCCGTATTTCCTCCGTCCCTTCATCGGCGGCAACGAGCCGCAGATCTACCGTCGCCCGGTGTTCAACGACAACTACCGGGCCCAACTGGCCTATCAGCTCGATTTGAGTCACGAACAAAGCTGGATGAAATGGCTCGGGCGCCACCGGGTCAGCGCCTACGAGGAATACCGCCAGCTCATCCAGTCGCCGAGCCAGCTGCGTTATCGCGACCAGGTCACGGACAATCCGGATTTCATCAGCCTGACCAATGTCCAGGGCAGCAACGGCGGGCACCTGTATCCGCGCTACATGCTCGGCAGCAACAAGAGCGACGGCGCAATCGAGTATGCGAACAGCGGTGTGGTGCACCCCGACGGCGTCTATACCGCGGCGGCCTTCAATAACACGACGGGCGTCTGGAATTACAACGACCCGGTTTCGATCAACCAGATCTACTTCGCGCTCGGCACCCAGAAGCGCAAGGTCCGCACCGGTGGGATCGCCCTTCAAAGTTTCCTGTTTGAAGACCGCGTGGTTCCAACCTTTGGGTGGCGCAAGGATCGGGCCTACTCGGAGGACAACCTCGTGGTTCCCTCGACCAATGGCGTGTTCGACACGACCAACCTGTATAACTTCGGTCTGAATAAAAAATGGAACGAAGGCCCGACGAAGACCAAGGGCGTCGTGGTCACGCCATTCAAGGGGATTCACGCGCTCGATGAGATGGCCGATTCCGGCTCCGGCCTCGGTCGCTTCTTCGCGCAGGCGATCCGCAGCTTCAAGCCGTATTACAGCAAGTCCGACAGCTTCCAGCCGGCGGATGTGGCCTACAATCTGTTTGGCGACGTGCTGCCCAACCCCACTGGCAAGGGCACCGAGGAAGGCTTCCGCATGGAGTTGTTCGAAGGCAAGCTGGCCATCAAGATCAACAAATACGACACGCTGCAGATTCATTCGCGCAGCAGCCTCGGCACGATCGCGACGCGCGCCAACCGCATCGACTTCCCGCAGGGCGGCAGCAACGACACGTTCAACCTTCAGCGTGTGGCGACCGGTTGGGCCGCGACCCTCCACCCGGAGTATACCGTGGCGCAGCAGCAGGCCTACGTCGCTCAAAAGATGGGCCTCACCCAGGACTTCATCAATAACGTCCAGGGCAAGTCCATCTCGGATGTGAACGACGCGCTCTCGAAGGGCTATGAGTTCGAGCTGAACTACAATCCTTCCCGTTATTGGACCTTGAAGGCGAATGCGACCCAGCAGCAGGCGATCGACTCCAACCTCTCGCCGTTCATTCAGGAATACATCAACCTGCGCATGCCGGTCTGGACCGCCGTCATCGACGATACCACGGGCGCAAATTGGTGGAATACGTCCTACGGCAGTGGCGGCACGCCGAACAACTTCTACGTGGGTAACGTGCTTGCCCCGCTGAAGCTCGCTATCACGACCGAGGGCAAGCGCAAGACGCAGGCCCGCGAGTATTCGTTCAACGCGACAACGAGCTACCAGCTCGCGGGCATCGCCGGCGACAACAAGTGGCTGAAAAACCTCGGCATCGGTGGCGCGTGGCGCTGGGCGAGCAAGAGCGCGATCGGCTATCTGGCCGGCGCGCCCGATGCCGCTGACGGTGTCGTGCGGACACTCGACAAGAACAAGCCGGTCTTCGACAAGCCGACGACCAACATCGATTTCCTGATGACCTACCGGCTCAAGCTGTGGAACAACAAGATTGGAACCACGCTCCAGCTCAATGTGCGCAATATCACCGAGAGCGGTCGCTTGCAGCCGACCGGGGTGAACCCGGACGGCACGTTCTGGCGCTATCGCATCGTTGATCCCCGTCAGTTCATCTTCACGACATCGTTCGACCTCTGAGCGCACACGGAAGTCTTCGAAGCTCCCCGGCCAGTCTGGCCGGGGAGCTTTTTTTGTCGTCAGGAATTCGCGTGGCCTCGGACATGAAGCCCGCCGGCCCCGGCTTCGCGATACCGGGTGGGTGCTGTCCAAGAACGCCCAGCGCACGGGTTTTCGGTTCTCGCCACGCGGCTAGGGGCCCGATTGAGTGCGGACTGTCCGATGGTTCCAGTCCTTGCTCTCCGTCAGTAGCAGACTAGCTCCTCCATCGTTCCCTTTCTAATACCCCTAGACCGGCTGCATTAGCCTTTTGCCCCTGCGTTCGACCCCGTCCCTGCGCGCCGGACGCTACTTGATCTTCCGCTTTGTTCAGAGAGATACCCCCAAAATCCAAGCAAAGTAACCTATGAACCAACACCGATTGCCCCCATCGAGGTCCCGGTCGCTGCTTGCCGCGCTTTTGTGCGCCGGCGTGACGACCGTCTCAGTTCCGGCCCAACAAATGAGCGCGTCCGCACCTGATGCGCAAACCTTGGCGAAGTATGACAAGAATCATAATGGGCGGCTCGACCCCGACGAGTTGGCCGCGATGCAGACCGACGAGGCGAAGTCTGCTCAAGTGCCCGTGGCCACGACGGGTTCTCCCAGCGACAAGGTGGTCGAACTCTCGCCGTTCGAGGTGAGCGAGGATAATCACGGCTACTACGCGGCCAACACCATGTCGGGCACCCGGCTCAATGCCAAGATCGAGGACTTGGGTTCGGCCATTTCGGTGGTGACCAAGGAGCAGATGAAGGATTTCGCGATGCTCGATATCAACGACATCTTCAACTACGAGGCCAGCACCGAGGGCACGGGCAACTACACGGATTTCTCCATCGACCGCAACGGCATGGTCACGGACAACATTCAGAACAATCCGCAGGGCGCCAACCGCATCCGCGGCGTCGGCGCGGCCAACGTCGCGCTCGACAATTTTGCCACGAGCGGGCGCGTGCCGATCGATCCCATCAACATCGACTCGGTTGAAATCAGCCGCGGTCCGAACGCCAACATCTTCGGTCTCGGCACCGGTTCCGGCACCGTCAACCTGAACGGCTCGACCGCGAATCTCACCCGCGAGTCCAGCACCGCAGAGGCGCGGATGGATAGCATCGGCGGTTATCGCACGTCCCTCGATTTGAACCGGCCCCTCATTCAGGGCAAACTTGCCGTCCGTGGCAGTTGGGTTTTTCAGCATGACGCTTACAACGAGAAGCCGTCCGGTGCGACAACCCGCCGTTACAACGTCATGATCCGCGCGCAGCCGTTCAAGAACACGTCGATCCGCGCCTCGTTCCAAGACTATGATTTCTATGGCACCCGGGCCAGCACGATCACCCCGCGCGACGCGGTTTCCTATTGGAAGGGGCTCGGCAGCCCGACGTGGGATCCGACCACCTCGACGGTGACGGTCAACGGGGTCTCCACCGTCATGGGCACGACCAATCCCACGGGGTTGGGCGGCGAGAATTTTGGCGACCCGGTCCTTTTCGTGGATGGTGGCATCAAGCTTTGGACGATCAGCCGGCTGCCGGCGGCCACTGCGACCAACGGACCGAACAATCAGGGCGGCACGCCGCGCCTCCTGGAGTCCGTCGCCGATCCGGTCCGCACGGGCCGTCCGCTCTACTCGACGGTGCGCGGTATTTCCAGCAAGGACATCTTCGATTATACCTCCATCAATCTGGCGGGGATCAACTCCATCAAGGACCACAACGAGACGACCACGGTTGAACTCGAACAATGGCTGTTGAACACCGAGACCAACAAACTCGCGTTGCAGGTCGGCTGGAATCGCGAATACGCCACCCGGATCAACAAGAACCTCGTCGGGCAGTCCTCCGCCACGGGCAACAGCAACTACCTGTATGTGGATCCCAATACCAAGCTGCTCAACGGGCAGCCCAATCCCTATTTTGGCCGCCCCTACCTTGGCGCCGGCGAACCGGTCCACTCCAGCAACCCGTATCTGCGCGACAGTTTTCGCAGCCAGCTCGCCTACGTCCTCGACTTCACCCAATCCGATAAATGGACCAAGTGGCTGGGCCGCCATCAACTGGTGGGCTATGCCGAGGAACGCGTGACGAAGCAGTATGCCTACCGTTTCCGGGATGTGAACATCCTCGACAACGCCGTCTATGCGCCCGCCGGCCAGCCGAAGGCCAATCAGAGCGTCAGTGGACCCTTTGTCGTGGCGCCTTTGGCGACCCGCGGTTATTTCCACTTTGTCGTGGGCGACAACAACGGCCAGAACATCGACCATGCGCCGACGCCGTTCAGCTACGGCGACTATACCTTCAATTGGTTTAATCCCGCGACCAGCGCCTGGGTTGCCGATCCCGCGAACTTGGAGGAGGCCGGCATCACCGAGGGCACGGCCGGCAACTTCGGCTCGCAAAACCTGATCAAGACGCGCGGTGCGGTCCTTCAGGATTCGGTGTTCCAGGACCGGTTGGTGACCACGTTCGGCTGGCGCCACGACGACAATTACAACAAGTTCCAGAAGGCGTCGGCGCTGCTGCCCAACGGCTACGATTTCGATTATGGCGCGATGGACGGCTGGCGGCAGGATTGGGCCTACCGTCAGGGCGACACGACGACGAAGGGCGCGGTGCTCAAACCGTTCCGCGGCTTCAAAGCCATCGACAGCATGGCGGGCAGCGGCGGTGCCGCCGGCTTCGTCGGCGGGCTGCTGCGCGGTTTCGATGTTCACTACAACAAGTCCGACAGTTTCGTCCCCGATGTTCCCGCGATCTCGGTGACGTTGGAGCAGTTGCCGAATCCCACGTCCACCGGCGATGACTATGGCTTCTCGCTCAATCTGCTCGATGGCAAATTCGTGCTGCGGGCGAACCGGTATACGACCGCCCAGATCAACACCCGCAACGGTCAGTTCGGCACGTTCGGCCAGCGCGTGCTCCGCCTCGATATCCAGAGCTTCGCCGGCAACAACGATACCTTCAGTCTCCAGCGCGTGGCCCGCCTGTGGGTCGCTGCCGCCAATCCGACCTTCACGACCGCCCAGGTCGACTCGGCGGTTTACACGATCATGAAGATCCCGGCCGATCAGGTTGCGACCTATAACGGCAGCACGATCGGCGAGACTCAGGACGTGACCGCCAAGGGCGACGAGATCGAGTTGAACTACAACCCGGATCGCTTCATCACCCTGCGCGCCAACGTCACCAAGACCCAGTCGATCGACGCCAACGTCGCGCCCCATATTCCGGCCTGGGTGGCGCTGCGCACGCCGACTTGGACGTCGATTATCGATCCGCGTTCGGGCACGCCGTGGTTCGACACGGTCTACGACAGCACGGGCACCCCGACCACGACCGGAACGGCGACGGCGCACACGTTCCTCACCGGCAACGTCACGTCCCCGATCAACCTGGCCCAGGCGACCCAGGGGAAGAGCCGGCCCGAGATCCGTGAATGGCACTACAGCCTGAGCGCCAGTCTGCGGCTCGCGAAATACTCGGAGCAGCGGTTCCTGAAGAATGTGAACGTTGGCGGCTCGCTCCGGTGGGAGAGCAAGGGTGCAATCGGCTACTATGGCATTCCCATCAACGGCGACTACTCGATTGCGACGGCGTTCGATCCCAATCGGCCGATCTACGCCAAGGCCAACACCTACGTCGACGCGTTCGTGACCTACAGCACGCGCTTCTTCGGCGACAAGGTGCGGGCGCGCTTCCAGTTGAACGCGCGCAACCTCCAGGAATGGAAGGCCCATCTCGAGCCGGTCGGCGCCTATCCGGACGGCTCGGCGCACACGTTTCGCGTGATCGAACCGATGTCGCTGATTTTCTCCTCGACCTTCGACCTCTGAACCGGCCCTCGCGCCGGTTGAGACTTCAGGCGCCCCGGCGTTTCGCGGGGCGCTTTTCTTTTTCTGGAACCGCGGTCGGCATCCCGTCTAGCTTCATCCTGATGTCCGAACGCTACGCCGCCCCCGTCCTGGTCGATTTTGCGTCCTCGCTGCTGACCTGCGCGGGACTCGACGACGACAAGGCGCGCACGGTGGCGGCGGTGCTCGTGGAGGGCGATCTGCTCGGACATACCACGCACGGCCTGGCGCTGCTCGCGCCTTACCTCGGTGACGTGGAAAAAAACGCAATGACCCGGACCGGCGAGCCGCGCGTGTTGGCCGATTTGCCGGCTGCGGTGACGTGGGATGGCCAGCGTCTGCCGGGACCGTGGCTGGTGGTCCGCGCGCTCGATCTCGCCATGGCCCGGGCGAAAGAATTCGGCACGTGCACGGTGAGCATTCGTCGCAGTCACCACATCGCCTGTCTCGCGGCCTACTTAAAACGAGTCACGGACGAAGGGCTCATGGTGCTTTTGAGTTGCTCTGACCCGGCGATCAGCAGCGTTGCGCCGCACGGTGGCCGGCGCGACGTGTTCACGCCCAACCCGCTCGCTGCCGCGTGGCCCACCGACGGCGATCCGGTTATCCTCGATGTCTCGATGTCGATTACGACCAACGGCCTGACCAAGCGGCTGCATGCGGAGAAACGTCAGCTACCCGGCGAGTGGGTGCTCGACGCGGCGGGCGAGCCCTCCACGGATCCCGCGGTGCTGTTTGCCAATCCACCCGGCACGCTCCTGCCGATGGGCGGCCTCGATCACGGGCACAAGGGTTACGCGCTGGGCCTGCTCGTCGAGGCGCTGACCGGCGGACTGTCGGGTCACGGTCGCGCCGACCCGAAGGAAGGCTGGGGTGCGAGCGTGTTCGTGCAGGTCATCGCGCCCGCCCTGTTCGGCGGCGCGAAAGATTTCCGCCGCCAGACCGGACACGTCGCCGCGGCCTGCCGCGCGACTCCGCCGCGTCCCGGTTTCGACCGCGTGCGACTTCCCGGCGAGGCCGGCTTGCGGCGACGCGAGGCCCAGCTCGCTGGCGGTATCGAACTCTACCCCGGCATCCTGGCCGCACTCGCGCCATGGGCGGGGAAGTTCACCGTGCCCATGCCGCGGGCGCAATAAGCCGCGCTGAGAATTCAGGACGGACTGTCCGCGCCATTTCACGACTGACATTGCACCAGTGGCAACGCACAAGGATTCTTTTCTGCCATGACCCCGAAACTCCTCCGCCGCGCCCGCGAGGCGCTCGATTCTTTCGCCATCGAAACGCCCTCGTGGGGTTTCGCCGATACCGGCACCCGCTTCGGGAAGTTCTTCCAGGACGCGGCCGCCATCGACCTGGGCGACAAGCTGGCCGACGCCGGGCACGTCCATGCGCTGACCGGCTGTTGCCCGACGGTCGCCGTGCATGTGCTGTGGGATTTCAAACCCGGCGAGGACCCGAAGGCGGTCGCGCGGCTCGCGCGGAAGAGCGGCGTGAAAATCGGCTCGATCAATCCGAATCTTTTTCAGGACCAGTGCTACAAATGGGGCTCGTTCGGCCACAACGATCCCGCCGTCCGTGCCCGCGCCCTCCAGCATTGCGTCGACTCGGTCGCAATCGGCAAGGCCGTGGGCAGCGAATACGTTTCTCTCTGGTTTGCCGACGGCACGAATTACCCGGGGCAGGGGAGCATCCGCGGGCGCAAGCTGGCTTTCGAGGAATCGTTGCGCGCGCTGCACAAGAAGCTCGGCCCGCAACAGACGATGCTGGTCGAATACAAGCCGTTCGAGCCGGCGTTTTACGCGACCGACATCGCGGACTGGGGCATGGCGCTGCTGCTGGCGAAAAAGGCCGGGCCGCGCGCGAAGGTGCTCGTCGACACCGGCCACCACTACAACGCCCAAAACATCGAGCAGATCGTCGCCTGGCTGCTCGACGAGAACATGCTCGGCGGGTTCCACTTCAACGACCGGCGTTACGCGGACGACGATCTGACGCTCGGCTCGATCGATCCCTACCAGATTTTCCGCATCTTCCACGAAATCCATTTCTTCGCCGCCGACCGCGGGCGGATGCCGAAGATCGCCTACATGATCGACCAGTCGCACAACGAGAAGCCAAAGATCGAGGCGACAATCCAGACCGTCGTCATGGCGCAGGAACTCTACGC
>CALFNN010000099.1 GCA_937902925.1 uncultured Opitutaceae bacterium | reverse complement strand
TGACGTCCGCCCGCGGTGGCGCGGCGCGCACCGCGCCAAAGAAAACCGCGCGCGGATGAAACCCGGCGCCAGGCGGCTAGTTCACGGCGTCGGAAAAGCTCTCGGTGTCGACCGCGGGCGCGCCCCGGCGGCCGGCCGGGGCCGCGAACCAGTCGGCGTCCGTCCGGCCGTTTTTCGCGGTGTGACCGTTCGCGCCGGCGGCCGGGCGGCGGAGCCCGGGACGGGACGGCGCTGCCGCCGGCGACGGGAGGCGGTCGGCCGCCGCGAAGCCGGCGGTCTGCGCGCCGTTCACCATCGCGAGCAATTCGGCGACGGCTTCCTTGAGCGCGGTGGTCTGCGCGCTCATCTCCTCGGCGGCGCTGGCGCTTTCCTCCGCGTTGGCGGCGTTGCTCTGCGTGACCTTGTCGATCTCGGTGATCGCGGTGTTCACCTGGGCGATGCCCTGCATCTGTTCCTTCGACGCGGTGGCAACCTCGGCGGCGAGGCGGTCGACCTGGCCGGCCTTTGCGACGATCTCTTTCAATGTGGCCGTCACTTTTTCGCTGAGCTGGACGCCGAGCGCGGTCTTGGCGATCGCGCCCTCGATCTTGGCGGCGGTTTCCCGGGAGGCGACCGCGCTGCGCTGGGCGAGGTTGCGGACCTCCTCGGCGACAACGGCGAAACCCATGCCGGCCTCGCCGGCGCGGGCCGCCTCGACGGCGGCATTGAGCGCGAGGATGTTGGTTTGAAACGCGATCTCGTCGATCGTCTTGATGATCTTGGCAATGTCGTCGCTCGAGGCCTTGATGTCGTTCATCGCCGCGGCCATCGCCTGCATGTCGGCGGCGCCGGCGGCGGCGGTCTGGTTGGCCTCGCGGGCGAGATCGTTGGCCTTCTGGGAATTCTCCGCGTTGCGCTTGGTCATGCTCGACATCTCCTCGAGCGACGAGCTCGTTTCCTCGAGCGAGGCCGCCTGCTGGCTGGCGCCGGCGGCGAGCGTCTGGCTGGCGGACGACACCTGGCTGGCGGCGGCGGCGGTCTGCTCGGCGCCCGAAGTCAGAGTGTCGGCCACCGTGCGAATCGGCCCGGTAATCGAACGCGTGACGAAGAACGCAATCACGAAGCCGAGCACCACGGCGAAGGCGAGTCCGACCTTGAGGGTCCAGCTCGAGCGGGAAAGGGCGGTCGCCGCGGCCGTCGTGACCGTGGTCGTGTCGGTCAGGCCCTGCAGGGCGGTGCTCTTCGCCTCGTCGAGGACGCTGCCGCCGACGTCATTGCGCTGCTTGCCGAGGGCATCGAGCGCGGCCTGCCTGGCCATCAGCGTGGTCATCGCCTTTTCGTAGGCGTCGGCCGAGGCTTGGATCAGGCGCAGGGATTCAAGGTCGGCCTTGATCACCGTCAGCGGGAGAGCCGCGTCGATGTTCGACTTGATGACCGGGAAAAGTTTCAGGGCGGCTTGAAAATCCTCCGCGTGCCGCTCCGCCTGGCCTTTCCACGCGTTGACGCGGCATTCGTCCCCCGTGTCCATGACCTCGTTGATGAGCCTGACCTTCTGGAAGCGCGGGGCGAGCTTGTCGGCGGCGAGGCCGGCGCGAATTTCCTCGTCCATCTTCGTGGTTTGCGAGCCGAGATACTGATCGCAGGCGGCCATGAAGGTCTTGGCCGCGTCGTTCATGGCGGCGCGGCAGGCGGCGAGTTCCTTGTCGGCGGCGACGGTGTCACGGACGAGCGTCTCGTATTGCTGCACCTTGACGCCCGCGCGGTCGGCGGCGGCTTCGAGCTGGCCCAGCGAAGGGGACGTCGCGCCGAGTTGCCGCGCTTCCTGCAGGTGCCGCTTCACCTCGGCGAGGTGCGCCTCGCCGCGCTGGAGCGCGGCGTCGTCGCCGACCAGACCATAGGCGCGCATCTCATACATCGTGAGCAGCGAGGAACGCTCGACCGCGTTGGCGACGGAGACCTCGGGGACGTTCTCCTTCTGGAGCGCGGTCGACTGACTCGCGACCGTGCCCATGTTCCAAATGGCAACGGTGCCGAGCGCCACAGCCAGCAGCACGAGCGAGCCGAAGCCGAGGGCAATTTTTGAACCGAGTTTTATTTTATTCATGGAGGAGCAACCGAATTCAGGACGGAAAAGGGCGGAAAATTCAGGAAGTTCGGACGGCGGCCGCTGGTCCGCGCCGAGCGGACGATGCGCCCGCCGCCGGGGCCGGGAGTTCTTGCATGAGTGCTAGATCGGTCGCGGCTTGCGCGAGGCAATCAGGCATATCCGGCCGCGATTTCGTTTTTCCTTAACCGCCTTGGGGTGAACCCCCGGACCGCGGTGCGCTGGCGCGAGGACCTACAGCGTTGTCAACCCCTCGCGCAGCGCGTGTTTCGTCAACCCGGCGACGCTCGTGACGCCGATCTTGGCCATGAGATTCAGCCGGTGCGTCTCGACAGTCTTGGGGCTGAGCTCAAGCGCGAAGGCGATTTCCTTGGTCGTCTGCCCGTTGGCGATGCGCGCGAGAATCTCCCGCTCGCGCACCGACAGCGCGCCGGCGCCGCTCGCGTGCGACTGCTGCCGCTGCAATTCGTGCACGACCACCGTCGAGACATCCGGGCAGAGGAAAACCTGGCCGGCGAGCACGGCGCGCAGCGCGAGCACGAGCATGTCGCCGGCATTCGTCTTCAACAGATAGCCGCTGGCGCCCGCCGCCAGCGCGCTGCGCACGGAGCGCGGATCCGCGCTGCCGGTCAGGACGAGCACCTTGGTGCCGGAGTGCGCCTTGAGGATCCGCGCCGTGAGCGCCACCCCACCCTCGCCCGGCAGATCCAGGTCCATGATCACCAGATCGGGTTTCAGTTCGCCGACCTGCGCCCAGGCCGCGGCGCAAGTGACCGCGCTGCCGACCACCGTCCACTCCGCGTGACCGGCGAGCAGGAGCCGCAGGCCGTCGCGCATGATCTGGTGATCGTCGACAATGAGGATTCGGGCGGCGGACATGGCAACGGAGACGGGGGCTACTTTCGCGCAGCCGGCAACGGACCGCCAGCCGGAACCACAGGCTCGTCCAGGAGTTCCCGCGCGAGGGAAAGCGCCTTTTCCACGAGGAAGGGTTTCGGCAGGAATCGAATATGCGGGCCGAAACTCGCCTCCAGTTCCGCCCGCTGACCCGGCACGCCGCTGATCGCGATGATCGGAAGTCGCGGGTTCAGCCGGCGCAGCGCGCCCACGGCCTGCGTCCCGTCCATCACCGGCATCATCATGTCGGTGACGACCAGCCGGATTTTTTTCGAATTTTGCGCGAAGACGGCCAGGCCCTCCGCGCCGTCGCCGGCCACCAGCACCTCGTAGTCATGCGCGGTCAGGATTTTCGCCAGCGTCGAGCGGATGCTCACCTCGTCGTCGATGACGAGGATGACCTCGCCCCGGCCGCGCCGGACGGGGCGGCTGGGACCGGAGGCGGCGGACTCCACCGACGAAGTCCGCGCGGGGATGAACACGGCGAACTCCGAACCCACGCCCTCCTGCGTCTCGACGGTGACGAAGCCGCCGTGGCTCCGCACGATGCCGAGGACCGTCGCGAGGCCGAGCCCCGTCCCCTTGCCCGTCGGCTTGGTGGTGAAGAATGGGTCGAAGATTTTTTCCAGGTGCGCGGCCGGGATGCCCGCGCCGGTGTCCTTCACCCGGATCGTCACGTGCGGCCCGGGCCGGGCGTTCGCCTGGCGCGCGGCAAACGCAGGGTCGACGTTCACGTTTTCCGCCTGCACCGACAGCGCGCCGCGGGCCGGCATCGCATCGCGCGCATTCACGCAGAGATTGAGCAGCACCTGGTGAAGCTGGGTGCGGTCGCCGTCGATCATCCACAGGTCCTTCGGCACCTCGGCGGAAATCTCCAGGCCCTTGGGAAACGTTTCGCGCATCATCTTCAGCATGTCCTTGATCGCGGCCGCCACGCTTATCGGCGAACGGGGCGAGTCGCTGCCCCGCCCGTAGAGCAGGAGCTGCTGCACGATGTCGGCGCCGCGGCGGGCGCTGTCGCCGAGCATCTGGATCAACTCGCGTTCCGCCTTGGTGCGGGCGCTGTCGGCCAGGATGCCGGCCGACATCAGGATCGGCGTGAGCACATTGTTGAGGTCGTGCGCAACGCCGCTGGCAAGCGAGCCCAGGCTGTCGAGCCGCTGCGCCCGCAGGAACTGCGCCTCGAGGCGCTTCGCCTCGGTGATGTCCGTGATGACGAGGAGCACGGACGTCGCGCGCCCCGCGGCATCGCAGACGAGCGTCGCCCGCTTTTGCACGGTGATTTCGCCGCGGCCGGACGCGGCATGCCGCCGCTCGACCGACCACACGCCGCGCTCGAGGAAATTCCGCCACTCCGTGTCGTAGTCCGCCGGCACCTCCCGGTAGGCGATCGTCTCGTAGCGGCGACCCACGGCCTGCTCGCGGCCGATGCCGTAGAGTTTCTCGGCGCCGCGATTCCAATACGTGATCACGCGGTCCAGATCGAGGACCAGGATCGCGTCCTGCGTCACATCGAGCAGCGCCGCCTGCTCGCGAATCCGATCTTCGGCGAGCTTGCGCGCGGTGATGTCCTCCTTCACCGCGAGGAAATGCGTGATCTGGCCGGCGTCGTCGAAGATGGGCGAGAGGGTCGCCGCCTCCCAGAAGAGTTCGCCGTTCTTCTTGCGATTGTGGAACTCCCCGCGCCACTCGCGGCCGGACAGGATCGTTCGCCAGAGGTCGCGATACATTTCCGGCGACGTCTCGCCCGAGCGAAGGATCCGGGAATTGGTGCCGCGCACCTCGTCGAGGGTGTAGCCGGTCTTGGCCGTGAAGCTCGGGTTGACATATTCAATCGCCCCGGCGGCGTCGGTGATGACGACCGTGACCGGACTCTGCTCGACGGCGCGCGAGAGCTTGCGCAGTTCCGCCTCGGCCAGCCGCTGCACCGTGATGTCCGTCGCGATGGAAAGCGTGGCGGGGGCGCCATCGAAGGTCACCGGCGTGGCCATCACCGCGAGCTCGATCACCTCGCCGTTGACCCGGTGCCATTTCTGGCGGATCGGCGGCGCGACGCCGGAGGTCGCGTCCAGGTTTCGAATCCGCTCCCCGACGATTTCCCGCGACTCCGGATGCACGAAGTCCAGGGCATTGAGGCCGAGCAATTCCTGCGGCGAGGAAACGCCGGCGAGCTGCGCGGCAGCGCGGTTGGCGAAGAGGACGATGCCATGGTCGTGCACGAAAATCGCCTCCGGCGAGAGCTCGACGAGCGTCCGGTAGCGCTCCTCGCTCTCGCGCAGCGCCAGCTCGGCGCGCTTGCGCTCGGTGATGTCCTGGACGGTGCCGAGCATCCGCACGGGACGCCTCGCGGCATCGAACTCCAGCTTGCCGATGCCGTGCACCCATCGCTCTACCCCATCGCTCGGGCGAACGATGCGGTATTGCCGGTCGAACTGGATCCCCCGGGCGAGGACCTCGCGGGCAAAATAATCGGCCATCGCCGCCCGCTCGGCGGGCGCGACGAGCGACGTCCAGCCGACGGTCGAGCGCTCGAACGCCGCGTCGATGCCAAAAATCTCGTCGAGGATCGCCGAACTCCGCCAATTACCGGTCGCGATATCGAGCACATAGCTGCCCAACGCCGCCACCCGCTGCGATTCGCGCAGCATGTGCTCGCTGTCCCGCAGGGCCGCCTCGGACCGCTTGCGCCCGGTGATATCCTGCAGCGTGGTGATCACGCGCGTCTCGCCGCCGATCGTGACGAGCTGGCAGTTGACGAGGCAGTCGATGGCAGTGCCGTCCCGCTTGCGCCCGACCAGTTCGAGGTCGGTGACGTGGCCCTGCGACCGGAGCAGCTCCACCAGTCGCGCGCGCTCGGCCGCCGTGAACCAGCCGAGGTCGACGACGCTCCGGCCCAGGCCGGTCTTGGGATCGAAACCCGAGACTTTTTGCGCAAGCGCGTTCGCCTCGAGAATCCGCCCGTCGGCGAGGTTGGACACGACCATCAACAGCGGGGCATGGTGAAACGCCTGGTAGAATTTTTCCTCGCTCTCGCGCAGGGCCCGCTCGGCCCGCTTGCGGGCGGTGATGTCGCGGCAGACCACGACCGCGCCGGCAGCACCGCCGGCATGGGCGTCGCGCCTCGTGATGGACGCGCTCCACCAGGTCGTGGCGCCGTGCAACGACAGCTCGTAATCGAAATGCTGGGCCTCGCCCGCGATCGCCAGCGCCCGCAACGATTCGGTCAGCTGCGCCGCCACGGGCGGCGGCAGGACAGTGGCATACGGCCGGCCGAGGAAGACCTCCGGCGCAGCGACCAAGGGCACCCCGGGCGGGCAATGCGCCTCGACGAACCGGCCGCCGGCATCGAGGACAAAAATCAGGTCGTTGATGGCCCCGAGGGTCGCGGTCAGCCTCGCCTCGCTTTCGCGCAGCGCGCGGCCGGCCCGCTTTTGGTCCGTGACGTCCTGGATGACCCCGATCACCGAGTTCCCGTCGGAGCCGCGCTCGGCCAGCGAATGAAGGTCGAGGATCGCGCCATCGGTGCGGCGGCGGATCTGGAACTCGAGATCGTAGGGCACGCCACGCTCGACCAGATCGCGCAAGGCGCCGTCCAGCACGGGACGAGATTCCGGCAGGGGAACGTCCGCGACGTCGGCCCGGGTCAGCTCACCGTCGCCAAAGCCGTAAATCCGGCGCGCCTCGGGCGACGCCCAGACGGTTCCCGTGGACAGGTCGAAGGCCCAGCCGCCCACGCGGCTGATCCGCTGGGTGTGTTCCAGCCACTGCCGCGTCCGCTGCAACTCCGCCTCGGCCCGCTTGCGCACGGTGATGTCGCGGGTCGTGCCCTGCAGGTGGGTCACCCGCCCGCCGGGGCCGGCGATCAGGGTCGTCACGACCTCCGTCTCGACGACCGAGCCGTCCGCTTTCTGCAGCGGGAGTTCGTAGGCGCGCGTCCGGGCCGATTCGTCGCCCGCGGCCAGCGCCGCGATCCGCGCGGCGAGCCGGGCGTTGACCTGCGCCAGAAACTCCGGGGGGACGGCCCGGTCCAGGCCCAGCTGCAACGCCTCGTCCGGTGTGATGCCGCATAGTTTCACGAGCGACGGGCTGACGTAGGAAAACCGGTTCGCCGCGAGGTCGAGGAGCCAGATCACGTCGCCGGTGTTCTCCGCGATCAGGCGGTAACGCGCCTCGCTCTCGCGCAGATCGCTTTCCATGCGCTTGCTTTCGGTCACGTCCTGCACGAGGCCGTCGAACGCGACGAGCTTTCCGGCCGCGTCCAGCCGCGGCACAAGCGTGCCCCGCACCCACCGGATCGAACCGTCCTTGTGCCGGATCCGATGCTCGAGCGCGGGAACCAGTTTCCCCGCCAGTGCCGCCGTCCAATGCTCGTTGACGAGCGCCCGATGCTCCACGGGCACGAGGTCGAACCACAACGACGCGTGCGCGGCAAATTCCGCCGGCGCATAACCCGTGACCGCCAGGCAGCCCGGACTGTGGGTGGTCGCACCCGGGCGGCCCTCGCACATCTCGACCGTGAAAACGTAGTCGGTGATCGACGTGAGCAGATGCCGGTAACGCGCCTCGCTGTCGCGCAGCCGTTGCTCGGCCTCGTGGATTCTCGTGAGATCGCGATTGGTGCCGATCATTCGCCGTGGACGACCGTCGGGCGCGTGCGCCACGACCCGGCCGCGGGCGAGCGTCCACTTGTAGGAACCGTCCTTGCAGCGAATGCGATGCTCCGTCTGGTAGGTCTCGGTCTGCCCGGTCAGATGCTGCTCCAGCGCCGTCATCGTCGCCGCCAGATCGCCGGCATGCACGCGGGTCCGCCACTCCTCCATCCGGCCGGGGATCTCGCCCGGGGCGAAGCCATACATCGCCAGTCCCGTGGGCGAAAAAAAAGCCCCGTCCGTCTCGATGTTCCAGTCCCACAGGCCGTCGCCGACGGCGACCACGGCCGAGCGCCAGCGCTCTTCACTGGCCGCCAGCGTGGCGGCGAATTGCGCCCGCTCCCGCTCGGCGCGCGCCATGGGAATGCTCGCGAGCAGCGTGCCGGCCACCATCAGCAACCAGACCGCCACCAGCCCGGCATTCTCCGCCACGAGATGGCCGCCCACCACCCGGGTGCCCGGAGCGAGCCACTCGATCCCATAGGTGCTCCACACGGCCAGGCCGCCGAGCAAGAGGGTCCAGAGTCCCACTAGAAAATAGAGATATCCTTTGCGCATCGGGAAGGATCGTTCCGGCGCTGCCAGCGGCAGATGGGTGGTCATTTCGGGGGCGGCGAGTGGGAACGCCGGCCGAATCGGAACTGGAGAGTCGCTAGGTCATGCTGGAAAGAAACGAAAACGAAAGCGCCGCCGGGAATGGCGACGCTCGCTGGAACGGCAAATCCTGCGCCCGGGGCGGGAGGGCCCGCGAGCAAATTAATTTTCCGGCCGCGAGCTCGAGCGGCGCCGCCATCAGCTTTGGAGCAGCTTCAGCACGCTTTGCGGCGCCTGGTTCGCCTGCGCCAGCATCGCGGTGCCGGACTGCACGAGAATGTTGTATTTCGCGAGCTGGGTGGACTCCTGCGCGACATCGACATCGCGGATGCTCGAGAGCGCGGACGAGAGGTTCTGGTTTTGGATCTGCAGCGTCGTCGCCGCCAGGCTGAGGCGCGATTCCGCCGCGCCGAGGGTGGCGCGCTGGATGCCGAGGTCCTGGGTGGCGCTGGTGATCGTGTCGATGGCGTTGGCGTCGGTCGCGGTCAGCAGGTAGTTCCCGCTGGCGTCCTGCTGGATGAGGCTGAGCATCGGGCCGCTCCGCAGATCGGTGTCGGGGATGGTCATGTCCTGTCCGGCCGAGGCGCCGATGGTCAGCGTGGTGCCGCCGGCGGCGGTGGAACCGAAGAGCGCCGTGCCGTTGAAGGTCCCGAGCGGCGACGTGACGGCCACGGTCCCGCCGATCTCGGCCGTGGTGCCACCGATGGTGGAGCGGAGCTGGTCCTGCAACGATTGAAACTCCTGCTGGTAAAGCGAGATGTCGGTCGCGCTTTTCGTGGAGTCGTGCGAGAGGCTGGCGAGCTGGCCGAGACGGTCGAGCACCCCGTTCATGTTGCCCATGAAACTATCGGCCGTCTGCACGTAGGAGATGGCGTTCTGGGTGTTCGTGACAGCCGCGTTCACGCGCAGGCTCTGGGCGTCCATCTTTTCGGAGACGGCGAGGCCGGCGGCGTCGTCGGACGGGTTGACGATCTTCGAGCCGGACGAAAGGCGGTTGAGCGAGCGGCCGAGCATCTCCTGGCTGCGGTTGAGATTACGGGCGGCCACAATGGCCTGGATGTTGGTGTTGATGGTGCTCATGGAGCGAAAAGACGATGGTTGGGGGACGGAGAGACGGGAGACCGGGCCTTCAGGCCTTGGTCGTGGAAGCAGCCGGGGCCGCGGGCGGGGGCACGGGTTTCGCCAGGAGGACGGGCAGCCCGTCGGGCTGGCCGTGGCGGACGGCCGCGGCCTGGTTGCTCGCGGCGATGGCGGTGAGGACTTCCTTGCGGAAGATGGCGATGTCGCGGGGAGCGGCGATGCCGATCTTCACCACGTCGCCCTCGATGCGGGTGATGCGAATCTCGATGGAGTCGCCAATGACGATCGCCTCGTTGATTTTGCGGGAGAGAACGAGCATGGCGGGTGGAATCAGGCGGTGCGGGCGTAGACGGGCGCCTGCGCGTTTTCGGCGAGGGGGTGGTGCGCGCTGTAGCGCGAGTAGTTGGAAATGACGAGCTGGCGGCCGGTCCGCGTGCGACGGTTGACCACGAGCGGCCCGATGAGGTTGACGGTCGCCTCGACCGGCTGCTGGCGCTTGAGCGTGACGATGTTGAGGATCATCGCCTCGGTCGGGTCCTGGATGCCGAGCTGGAGGGCGTCCTCGTCGAAGATCTCGGGCTCGTAGCCGGGCACGATCCCGCCGGGTTCGATGACGATGAAATGGAGGAGGTCGGCGCTGTTGGGCTGGCCGAGCTTCATCCAGAGGAACGGGAGGTGGTCGGGCAGGTAGAGCAACTCGGCGCGCTTGTAGGAGCCGAAGCCGATGATGCCCTGCGGCAGGAGGATCTCGTTGGCGGGCGGCGCGTCGAAATCGGTCGGGTAGAGTTCGGGAAGGACTTTCATTGCGTGCGGACGATGAGGTTAAGCGGGTGGGACGGCGGACTATTTGAGATAATCGAGGAGGGAGAGGTGCATGATGTTGGCCGCGGACTGCAGCGCGGCCTGGTAGGCGGTCTGCGTCTGGGTGAGCTTGACGATCGTGCTCGGCAGGTCGGCATCGGTCTCGGACGAGACGAGCGAGTCGAGGCTCGTCATCCGGTCGGTCTGCTGCGACTGGCTGGCCTGGATGCGGGTCTGCACGCCGCCGTTATCAGCGATCGAGGAGACGAGGAGGTCCTCGCTCGTGGTGAGCCCGGTCTGCGTGGCGGCGACGGCGGTCGTGTCGCCGCTGTTGAGGGCGTCACGCAGGCCGACGAGATGGTTGATGAAATCGGCGAGGCCGGAGTTCGTCGTGCCGCTCGTCGAGGGCGAGATGCTGGCCGCCTCGGAAAGCGGGATGGCGGGTTGCGCGGCATCGCCGTTGTAAGTCACGGACGTGATCTGGCCGGTGGCATCGCGGGCGACGGTGAAGGGCGGGACATCCACCGCGGCGCCGGCGTAGATATAGTTGCCGCTGAAGCGCGTGTTGGCGGCCTGCACGGCCTGCTCGATCAACTGGTTGGTTTCGGAACCGTAGGCCTTCAGCGCGTCGGCGCCGAGCGCGCCGGTGCCCAGCGTGGCGAGCTGGCCCGCGCGGTCGGAAATCGTCTTGAGCCCCTGCAGGCCGGAGAAGGAGGCCTGCGCGATCTCGAGGGCGCGATTGGCGTTGCTGCCGTATTGCGCAAGCTGGCGCCGCTCGCTCTCGAGGTTGAGCACGCGGCCGACGGCCGCGGGATCGTCCTCCGGCTGGCTGATGCGCTGGCCGGTCGCGACCTGGTTCTGCAGTTTTGCCTGCTGGCTGCTGAGCTGCTGAATCTGGCGGACGATGCCATCCGAGACGGTGTTGCTGGCGACGCGCATGGGGGGAAAGTTTCGGTCAGACGCCGAGCTTGTTCACGACCGTGTCGATCAGGTCGTCGATCGTGGTGAAGACGCGGGAGGAGGCCTGGAACGCGCGCTGGTATTTCAGGAGGTCGGCCATTTCCTCGTCGAGGGAAACGCCGCTGACGCCGTCGCGCTGCGAGCGGACGAGTTGCTCGATGTTCGACTGGTCGCTGACCCGCGCCGTGGCGCCGGCCAGGGACTGGCCGAGGTTGCTGACGGTCGTGGCGAAAAAACCGCCGATGGTGCCGTCGATCGCATCGGGCGGCGTGCCGGTCGTGGAGAAGTTCTTCGTGGCGAGCGCCGCGATGGCGAGGGCGACGGTGTTGTCGCCGGCGGCGCCGCCGTCGCTGGCCTTGAGGGTGTTGGTGGTGACGCCGGCCGCGAGGGCGATGGTGCCCGCCGTGGTGCCGGTCGCGTCGAAAAAGTCGCCGGTGCTGCCGGAGGGATTGTAGGCGGCGTTGACGGAGGTGACGAGTTGCGCGGTGAGTTGATCGAGGTTGTCGCGCAGCGTCTGCACGGCGCCATCGCGCGCGGCGAGCGAGCCCTGGATCGAACCGGCGGAGAGCGCCAGCGGGGTGGCGCCGGCGCCGCCGGTGATCTGGACGCCATCGAAGGCGACCGTGCCCTGCACCGCGGAGCCGTCGACGAGGATGACGTCGGAGCCGCCGCCGTCCTTGGCCACGAGCTGGACCTGGCCGGTGGCGGAAGTCTGGACGTTGACGGGCAGCTTGGCCGCGAGCTGCTCGAGGTCGGCCTGGCGCTGGTCGCGCAGATCGACGGCGGAACCGGGATTGTTGATCTCGAAGCGGGCAATCTGGCCGTTGAGGTCCGCGACGGTTTGCAGGAGGCGGTTGACGCTGTCGACATCGGTGCCGATCTGCGTGTCGAGATCGCTGCTGACCTGGGTCAGGCGCTGGTCGGCGAGCTGGAGGCGGTCGGTGAGGATGCTGGTGTCCTGCAGCAGCGTCTGGCGCTGGCCGGGATCGGTGGGGTTGGCGGCGAGGCTCTGGAACGCGTTGAAGAAATCGTCGAGCGCGGCGGCGATGCCGTTGTCGCTCGTGCTGCTGGATCCCGTGGCGTTTTGCGTGCTGTCGATGCTCTGGCCGAGGCCGGCCTGGGCGCGCTGGTAGGCCGATTGCTGCGCGGTGTAGGAAGCCGTGAGCGCCGACTCGCGCATGACCTGCTGGTCGAGGAGCGAGTCGCGCAACTGCTCGATGCCGAGGGCCGTGACACCCATGCTCTCGGGACCCTGCGCGGTCTGGACGGTGCCGAGCGAGCCGATGACCACGCGCTGGCGCGCGTAGTTCGGGTTGTTCACGTTCGCCAGGTTCTTGCCCGAGATCTCGACCGCACGGCTTTGCGCACCGAGCGCGGTGATCGAGGAGTTGAGGCTGGCGAAGAGGCCGGACATGGGGCGGAGAAAAGTTGAGAGCCGGAAGCGGGAGGCTCAGCCGGCGGCGCGCAGGGTCGACTGGCCGAGCGAGGACGCGACGAAGAGGCGGCCGGCGGGCGAATAGGTCTTGGTGAACGCGTTCGGCCGGAGCTGCTGGAGCAGCTCGTGGTGCACCTCGACGGCGCGGGAGAGCAGCGTGTGGTTGTGCCGGCTGGTGCGGCGCACGCGGTGGAGGAGCGCGTTGACTTCGTTGATCAGCGCCTCGAGGAGCGGCCGGGCGGCGGGCTCGATGTCGGGCAGCAGCGCGCGGAGTGACGCGGTGGACGGACGGTCCCGCTCGGCCGCGAAGGCGGCGACGGCCTGTTCGCGGCGGGTCCGGCACTCGGCCAGCGTGCGGGCCTGGGTCTCGAGCTCGAGGCCGAGTTGCATGACGGCCTCGGGATCGCGGTCGAAAAGGCTGCGCTGCTGCGCTTCAAAAAGGTGAAGGAGGCCGCCGTAATCGGCGAGCTCCTGGCGGAGACATTCGGCAATAAATTCCCAGTTGGTCTTCATCGGTGGGTCTGGGGGGCAACCGCGGCGGGAGCGCCGGCGGGCGCGGCGGAAACGCCGCGCGGAGTGAGTTGTTGTTCGATCATCCGGCCGAGGCCGAGGCCGCGGCCGGCCGTGAGCGCCGAGGCGAACGTGTCGGTGAGCATGTCGCCGTAGACGCCGCCCGCGGCGCTGTCGCCATCGCCGCCGCCCGAGCCCAGCATCGACGTGAGGGTCTTGCCGAGCATCTGGCGGACGAGGATGGCCTCGAACTGCGAGGCGACGGCGGCGCGCTGCTCGGCGGGTGAAGCGGTGCGGAGCGCCGCACCGCGCAGATGCGCCGCGCGGGCGCGGTCGGCCTCGGTCAGGAGACCGGCCTGGACGGACGGGGCGGCGGGATTGGCGATCGCGGCGATGTTCATCGTCAGTTGATCACCAACTCGGCCTGGAGGGCGCCGCTGCGCTTGAGGGTCTGGAAGATGGCCATCATCTCGCGCGTGGAGACGCCGAGGGCGTTGAGCGCGGCGGCGAGACGCTCGATCGTCGGCGGCTCGTTGAGGATGGTGAAGCCGCCCTTCGATTCGTTGACGCTGGTCTGCGTGCTCTGGACGGTCGTGGTCTGGCCGGAGTTGTTGAACGCGTTGGGCTGGCTGACGCCCTGGTTGTTCGTGACGGTGATCGTGAGCGAGCCGTGGGCGATGGCGACCTGCGAGAGGCGGACGGTCGAGGTGGCGACGATGGTGCCGGTGCGCTCGTTGATGACGATGCGCGCGAGGGTATCGGGCACGGCCTCGATCTGGCCGAGGTCGGCGACGAACGCGACGTCGCGGCCACGATACGCCGGCGGCAGCGTCACGGCCACGGTCGCGGCATCGACGGGCGTCGCGCTGGCGGGCCATTCCGTGTTGATCGCGTCGGCCATCCGCGCGGCGGTGGTGAAATCGGGATTGTGGAGCAGCAGCCGGACCGTGTTGTCGCGCACGAAGGTCGCGGGGATCTCGCGCTCGACGATCGCGCCACTGCTGATGCTGCCGACGGTCGGGTGGTTTTTCTGGACGGTCGCGCCGCCCGCACCGCCCGCGCCGCCAAGGAAACCGCCGATGGCAACGGGGCCCTGCGCGACGGCATAGACGCGGCCGTCGGCGCCGAGCATCGGCGTCTGGAGCAGCACCCCACCCTGCAGGGATTTCGCGTCACCCATCGAGGCGACGTTCACGTCGACGCGCGAACCGGGTTTCAGAAAGGCGCCGATGTCGGTCGTGATCATCACGGCGGCGACGTTCTTGGCCTTGATGTCGGTCGGGTTGAGCGAGAGGCCGAAGCGCTGGAGGATGTTGGCGACGCTGCGGAGCGTCGTGGCGGCGTTGCTGTCGCCGTCGCCGGCGAGGCCGACGACGATGCCGTAGCCGACGAGCTGGTTGTCGCGGCCGCCCTCGACGAGCGTGAGGTCCTTCACGCGGGAGGCGAACAGCGCGGCGGGAAAGAGCAGAACCGCGGCGAAGAGAGTGGTTGATAACATCCGTGTCATGGCGGCGGGCCCTCAGATGGGGCGGAGCTTCTCGTAGATCTTCGCGAGCCAGCCGCGCTTCTGCGCGTCGGTGAGCGCGCCGTCGGCGTAGAACTCGACGCGTGCGTCGGCGATGTTGGTCGACTGGACGCTGTTGTCCGGGGCGATGTCGTCGCGGCGGACGATGCCGTGGAGGACGACGTATTGCGTCTCGCCGGAGAAGGTGACGACGCGGACGCCCTCGATCACGAGGTTGCCGTTGGGCAGCGCGTCGGTGACGAGCACCGCGGCGCGGGCGGAAAGACTCTGGTTGTTGCTGATGTCGCCGCCGCCGTCGTAGGCGGCCTTGCCGCCGAGCGTGAGCGCCGGCAGCGTGCCCTTGTGCGTGCCGAGGCCGGGATAAAGGAAGCTCTGCACGGCGTCGGCGATCGAGGAGTCGCGGCTGGACTTCGTGCTCTGGCTGTTTTGCGCGGCGACCGACTCGCTGACGACGATCGTGAGGATGTCGCCGGCCGCGGCGGCCTTGCGGTCGGCGACCATGCCGGCCTGCGGACCCTTGCCCGCGGCGGGCCAGAGGGAATCGGCGCGGGCGCCCGCGGCGAGCAGCGCGGCGGCGAGCGCGAACTTAGAAGCGGACCTGGACACGGTTTTCATCGACGACGACAGCGGCGAAATTTTTCAACGACTCGGGGTTGCGGACGGTGACGACGTCGCCCTGCGCGCCATTTTCCATGGCGAGGGCCTTCATCGTGACGAGGAGCAGGCCGTCGGCGGCGGAGACCTCGACGAGTTCGCCCTTCTTCACGAGCGGACGGCGCGCGATGTCGTGCCAGGTGAGGAGGCGGCCGGCGGAGACGGCGCGGGCGAAGATGTAGGAGCGGTCGCCGACGGCGGCGGGGAGCACGTCGCGATCGCGAAACAAATCGGTGCGGCGCGCCTCGAGCATCGTGGGATCGAACACGGCGCCGACGACGAGCGGCTGGCGCGTCACCCAGGCATCGCGCCACAACGCCGCGCGGACCACGAGAGTCGTGTCGGCCACGGGCGCGGCATCGGCGAGGACGCGGCAGCGCAGGAGCATCGAGGACGACGGCACGGACGGATACTCGGCGATGTCGATCGTCCAGGCCGCCGCGACGCGCGCCGGCGGCGCCCAGTCGCGAAGGAGCTCGAGCTGCAGATCGCCCTCGAGGTTGAAGTGGGACACGAGGTCGCGCGTCAGGCTCGCGATGAGCTGCTCGTGGGTAAACGGCGTGAGCGCGGGTGCCGGGTCGGCGGCGCGCAGCGAGGCCGCGGCCGGCAACAGGCAGGCGACGAAAGGCAGGCGGAGAAAAAGGGCGAGGCGCGGCATGGTCAGCGTTTCATCTGCGCGACGTTCTGGAGCATCTCGTCGGAGGCCTGGATGGACTTGGAATTGATCTCGTAGGCGCGCTGCGCGGTGATGAGGTTCACCATTTCCTCGACGATGTTGACGTTGGAGGACTCGATGTAGCCCTGGACCGTGCTGCCGTAGCCCTGCTCGCCGGGCTGGCCGGTTTCGGGAGTGCCACTGGCGGCCGTCTCGGCGTAGAGATTGCCGCCGAGGCTCTGGAGGCCGGCGGGATTCGCGAAGCGCGCCAGCGTCAGCCGGTAGCTGTTGGAGCCGCTGGCGGTCTGGACGGTGACCGAACCGTTTTCTGAAATGGTGACCGAACTGGCGCCCGCCGGAACCGGCTGGAACCCGCTGAGCACCGGCAGGCCGTCGACGGTGACGACCTGGCCCTGCGCGTTGAGCTTGAAGGAGCCGTCGCGGGTGTAACCGGTCGTGCCGTCGGGCCGCTGCACCTCGAAGAAGCCGTCGCCCTGGATCGCGACGTCGAATTGTTCGCCCGTCTGCGTAAGCTGGCCCTGCGTGAAAACCTTCGAGGTCGCGGCGACGCGCGAGCCGTTGCCGACCTCGACGCCGGTGGGGACGAGGTTGCCGCCGCCGGAATCGGAACCGGAGGCGCGCGCGGGTTTCTGGTAGAGGAGATCCTGGAACTCGATCTTGCTGCGCTTGAACCCGGGCGTGTTCACGTTCGCGAGGTTGTTCGCGATCGTGTTGAGGTTGAGTTGCTGGGCCTCCATGCCGGTGGCGGCCGAGTAGAGCGAGAGATTCATAGGGCGGAGGAGGCGGGTGAAAATCCAGCCCGTTCGACGGGCTCGGGGCAGGCAACCGCCGCGACTGCAGGGGCCGGCCCGCCCCCATAGCGGGCTCGGCCATGCAGTCGTGATTGCGGTTGTCTGTCTGGGGAAGTCATGGGCGGAAGCGCGCGCTCAACCGAGCGCGTCGAGCGTCTTCTGCATCTGCTGGTCGACGGTCGTGATGATTTTCTGGTTGGCTTCGTAGGCGCGGGAAATGAGGACGAGATCGACCATCTCGCGGAGCGGCGTGACGTTGCTGCCCTCGAGATAACCCTGCAGCATCTCGGGATTCTCGACTGGCGTCGGCGCCAGGCCGGAACCGGGCACGAAGAAACCGCCGGCGATCGGGATGAGCCGCGAATTGTCCGAGAATTTCTGGATCGAAAACTTCCCCAGCGCATTCGAGCCCTGAAAGATCGTGCCGTCGGGATTGATCACCACCGGGCCGCCGCCGGGCAGAAACGTGATCGGCGAGCCGCTGTCGCTCATCACCTTGTCGCCGGAGGACGTGACCAGCACGCGTTCGGGCGTCATGCGGAATTCGCCGCTGCGGGTGTAGACCTTCGAGCCGTCGGGCCGCTGGATCTCGAAAAAGCCATTGCCCTGGATCGCGGCGTCGAGCTCGCGGCGGGTCGGCTGCGTCTCGCCCGTCATGAAGTTGACGGATGAGTTGGCCCGCGGAAACAGCATGGGCATCGAGCCCTCGCTGCCGATCCGCGCCTTCGGGTCGGCCTCCAGCTCGCCGGCGGTCTGCGTCGAGAAGCTGACGGTGCGCGCGCGATAGCCGGTATTCTGGCTCGAGGTGATGTTTTGGGACACGGCATCCTGCCAACGCTCGAGCGCACTGAGGGCTGAGGCACTTTGGTAGAGTCCGACGTTCATGGGCGGGGGCCATTAAGCCAACCGCGTGCCGGCCTCGCCAATCCATCTCCAAACCGCTAATAAACCGTCAATTAAACTTCTCTAAATTGTGTCGGAAAAAATTTCCGATGACCCAAAACCGCCTGCCGGCAGGAATTGCCGCCGGGGACCGCCCGGGCTGCAGGGCCGGCCGATGGCCGGGTCGGCCCGCCGCCGCTCAACGCCCCGCGGGATAGAGGCACTCGACCTCGACGCGTTCTCCGCAAACGCAGGTGACGATGAGGCGGACGACCTTGTCGCCCTCCTTCACCACCTCGACCGTGGCGCTCGACGCGCCCGGGGTCAGCGAGGCCAGGGAGCGCGAGGTCGTGCAGGCCGGCGCGTGCGGCGAGTTGGCGCCGGCCGGCGGGCGCAGGGCGGCGACGGAGAGCGTTTTCTTTCCCTGGAGAAAGGATTTCATGAGGCGGGCTTCCGTTCGCTGGCGGTGTTGGCGACGGGGATGGCCTGGTCGACCATCCTGCTGTCCTTGAAGTTCGCCTTGCTCGTCATCGTGAGGCTGAGGGTGATGCGCTGGTTCGATTCGGCGTCGGCGGGTTCCCCGGGCAGCGGCTTCGTGTCGGCGTAGCCCGTCACGCGCTCGATCTGGTCCGGTCCGACGGCATAATGCACGAGGACGCGGCGTGCGGCGTTGGCACGGTCGGAGGAGAGTTCCCAGCTCGAATAGTTCGTCCGCTTGAAGCCGGGACTGGTGCTCGCATGGCCGTCGATCGTCACCCGGAAGTGATGCCGGTCGATGGTCCAGGCGAGATTCTGGAGCACGAATGTGCCCCACTCGGTGAATTCCGCGGTGTCCTTGTCGAAGAGCGGACGCTTCGCGCGGTCGAAGAGCGTGACGCGCAGGCCGTCGCTCGTGACCTGGATATCGATGGGTTTGGCCTCGAGGTTCTCGTCCAGGTGCAGGAGCCGGTAGAAATCGGCGGCCACGGAATTGAGAAAGGTAAGCTGGATCTGCTTGTTGCGGTCCGGTTCCTTTTCCGGGCCATCCTCCTTGCCGTTGCTCTGCGAGCTCTTGTTGGTGTTGAACGGCATGACGCCCGAGTTGGCCGTCATCGCGGAATGAAAGGGGTTTTGAAAATACCGGGAGGTCGCGATGAGGATCTTTTCGTCCTGCGCGGAGATCCACAGCACCATGAACAGCGCCATCATGGCGGTGACGAAGTCGGCGTAGGCGACCTTCCAGGCGCCGCCGTGATGAGCTGCCGCTTTCTTGGCCATGGGCTCAGGAAAGCCAGGGGCCGGCGGGACGGCACGCCACCGCCGCGAGCGGCGGTCGAACCCTGGACACCGGACTGCGGGCGCTCGGTGTCATTTTATTTCGCGTGGGCCAGCGCCTTGAGCGCCACCTCGAGTTCGGCGGCGTGGGGCTGGACGTTGCTGTCGAGCGAGCGGCGCGCCACCTCGACGGCGGTCAGCGGGGCGAGGCCCTTCGCGAAGCCGGCCACCGCCTGCATGATGCACTTGAGGAATTGTTCGTCGGCGGCGTTGTTGAACTTGACGCGGTTCGCGACCGGGTTGACGAAGCCGTAGGCGACGAAAATGCCGAGCAGCGTGCCGGTGAGCGCGGCGGCGACATGCTCGCCGACCTTTTCGGGGCCCTCGGAGATCGAGGCCATCGTGTTGATGATGCCGAGCACCGCGGCCACGATGCCGATGCCGGGAAGCGAATCGCCCACGAGCTGAAGAATGTGGACGGGGTGCTCCGCCTCGACGGACTTGGCCTCGAGCTCCGCCGTCATGAGGTCCTCGAGCTGGTCGGGCTTGATCTTGCCGTCGATGACGGGCTTCAGGCCGTTGCAGATGAATTCCAGCCGTTCGTGATGGTTGATGACCGAGGGATAACGCTGAAAAATCGAACTCTTCTTCGGGTCCATGATGTGCTCCTCGAGCGCGATGAGGCCGTTGCGCCGGCCGACCATGAAGACTTCATAGAGCAGCTTGAGCAGGTCGGTGAATTCCTTCTCGCCGGCGGATTTCCCGGTGATGCACTCCTTCACCTTGTGGAGGATTTCCTTCAGGACGTGCCCGGGACTCGCGATCACGAGCACCCCCGCGCCCACGCCGAGGATGACGACGAATTCGGACACATGCAGGAGCACAAGCGGCTGCCCGCCCGCGAGCATGAAGCCGCCGAGGGTCGAGGCGAGGACGATGAAAGCTCCGAGGAGGATGAGCATGCGATAGGCGCCGGCAGCACCGGCGCCGCGTCAGCGGTTGCGCACGCGCTGCAGGTAGGCCCGCAGCCCGAGGATGGTCTGGGCGTGGATCTGGCAGATGCGCGACTCCGTCAGGCCGAAGACCGCGGCGATCTCGGCGAGACGCAGATTTTCGAAATAATACATGGCAAGTATCTTCTTCGGTATATCGGGCAACTCGGCGATCCGTTGAGTGAGAAGTTGCAACAGTTCGGCTTTCTCGAGGTTGTCGCGACCGGTCACGTCGCTGTCGTCGGCGAGGAGCTCGTGCAGCGAGGCCCCCTGCCCTTCCTCGCCATCGGCATGCTGGTCGATGGCGATGAACGTCACCGGCTTGGCCTCCTCGACCCATTTGGCGTATTCCCTCGCATCGAGACCGAGGGCGGCGGAGACCTCCGCGTCGGTGGCGGCGCGGCCGACCTTCTGCTCGACGTCGTTGATGGCGGACTTGAGCTTGCGGGAGCGGGCGCGCGCGCGGCGCGGGCACCAGTCCATGCGACGGAGCTCGTCGAGGATGGCGCCGCGGATGCGCATGGCGGCGTAACCGGCGAAGGTCGTGCCCTGCTCGGGGTCGAACTTGCGGACGGCGGCGATGAGGCCCGTGATGCCGACGCTGTAGAGATCGTCGGCGTCGACGTGCGCGGGCACGTTGAGCTTGATGCGGTCAACCACGTTGCGGACGAGGGGCAGATAACGCTCGATCAAATCCTTTTCATCGACGGCGCTCGGCGAGACTCCTTGATACGCCCGCCAGGCGGCGGCGGGCGTGGCTTCCGTGCCAGGGGTCGGTGCGATTACGGTATTCATGGAAGCGGGGGTGGACGGTTACTTACTCTTGGCCGTCGCGGTGGCGGCGGCGTGACGTTGCAAGATTGTTTCGCGGATGCCGCGCACGAGCACGGTCCAGAACCAGCGGAAGAGCAGCGCGCCCACGAGGCAGCCGACGGCGCCGTCGAACAGGATGCGATCGGGCTGGTGGCCAACCCAGTAGCTGGCGAATCCGGTGGAGAGAAATCCGGCGAAGCCGCCGGCGAGAAAGATGAATTTCATGACAAAAGGGATCAGGCGGTTTCGTCGTCGTCGGGCAGCGTGCGGCGGACGATGGCGCCGGGGACGTCCTCCTCGCAGTCGCCCGTGAGCGACGGGCCGGTGGCGAGGAAGAGCGGCTCGAGTTCCTCGTCGAAGAGGTAGTCCCAGAGCCTGCCCCACTGCGGCACCTCATCGAGGTGGGTGAACACGAGGTGCGTCGCGCCGAGGTCGCGTCCCGCGGCGTAGGCGTCGCGCAGCGAGGCGCGGTCGTAGGCGGCGTTGAGGACGAGCACACGCTCGGTGATGCGCTCCCGGTCGAGGAACTCGCCGAGCGGAGCGTTGGCCGCGGGGTGGCGCGGCGAAAGGCCGGGCAGGTCGAAATAGACGAACCCACCCGGCGTCGCGGCCTCGGTCTCGCACGGGAAATGGGCGAGCGGCACGCCGAGCGCCTCGGAAAAAACGGGCAGCGGGCCGAGGGGATTCGGGCGGTCGAACTCGACGCTCACGACGTGGCCCATCCGCGCGCGGCGGAACACTTCCGTGGCGAGCCATTTGCAGAGGGCGGTCGTGCGGCCGACGCCGGGCGCGCCGAGGAACGCGGCGCGCGACAGCGGCGCGCGGGCGGGGCGCGTCTCGACGTGCGTGCGGAGCAGGCGCGACGTCTCGGCGAGCGCGCGATGGAGCGGGAGAGTGTTGAGTTCGCTCCAGTTTGCGCCGGATTGCAGGCGGTGAAGCGCGGTTTCGGTGATGCCGGAGCGGCGCAGCAGACCGGTCAGGCCGAGCGGGTTCGCCGGCAAACGGGACCGCGGCAGGCGCGAACGGGGTTCGTCGGTCGACGCTGCGTCATCCGCGGGCGTCGCGGGCTCGGCGGAAACCGCCGCGATCGACGCCGGCGACGCCGGTGGATCGATCTGGGCGATGACCTCGAGCCGCGGGGCGGTGAAGAATTTCTTGAAACCCGACGCCTCGACGGTGCGCACGGAAAGCACGCGGGCCGACGGGCCGAGTTTTTCGCGAATCAGCGCGACGGCCTGGTCCGCGGATTTCACCGTGAACTTGTAGGCGCCGGGCGCGAAGGACTGGGGCGAGGTCGACATGGCGGGTTACGCGGCGGCCTTGAGCGGAAGGGGCGTCTCGATGCGGGCGAGATGCGCGGGCGCGGTGACGATGCCGGCGTTTTCGATCTCGGTCGCGGAAGGCAGCTCCTGGAACGCGAGCACGGTGACGCGCGGGAAGGACGACTCGAAAAAGCGCTTGAGCGGCAACCGGACCTCGGTCGAGACGACCATGACGGCAGGCTGGCCCTGCGCGGTGAGTTCGCCGGTGCGGCGGCTGATTTCGTCGAGCAGGTGGCGCGCGGTGGCGGGATCGAGCGCGAGGCCGACCTCGCTCGGCGAGCGGTGCACCTTCGAGGCGAGCCATTGCTCCAGCCGCGGGTCGAGCGTGACGGCGCGGATGACGCCGGGCCGGGTCTCGTATTCCGGCACGAAGTAAAGACCGAGGCGGCGGCGGACGAGTTCGCTGAGATCGTCGGGGTTCTTCGAAAGCGACGCGAAGTCCGCGATGCCCTCGAGGATGAGCGGCTGGTTGAGGATCGCGACGTTCTCGCGCAGGAGATTCTGCAGGACGCGCTGGATGATGCCGAGGCTGACGAGATCGGGGAGAAGTTCGGCGATGAGCGCGGGCTGGCTCTGCTTGAGATGGTCGACGAGGAGCTGCACTTCCTGACGGCCGAGCAGGTGATGCGCATGGAGCTTGAGCGTTTCCGAGAGATGCGTGATGAGAACCGAGGCGAGATCGACGACAGTGAAGCCGTTCAGCTCGGCGGTTTTTTTCTCGGCCTCGTCGATCCAGGTGGCCTCGAGGTTGAAGACAGGCTCGCGCGTCGGGACGCCCTTGAGGCGGACCTTGCTGTTGGCGACGTTCATCGCGAGCCAGCGGCCCGGGTGCAGCGTGCCGCGGGCGACGGGTTTGCCGCGGAGCAGGAAGCGGTAGTCGTTCGGCTCGAGCTCGAGGTTGTCGCGGACCGAAACCGGCGGGACGACGATGCCCTTCTCGCGGGCGAGCGACTTGCGGACACCGGTGACGCGGGCGAGCAGCTCGCCGCCGTTCTTGGCGTCGGCGAGGCTGAGCAGGCCGTAGCCGATCTCGATGGCGAAGACGTCGACCTCGATGAGCTTGCGGACATCCTCGGCGGCGCCGGCGGTCGTCGCGGGCGCGGTGGGGGTCGCGGCGTCACCGGCCTTGCCGCCTTTGGCGGGGGGCGAAGCCTTGGCGGCGGCCGCGGCGGCCTCGGCGCCGTGGGCGTGGCCGGTTTTCGTTTCCTGCTCCTTGAGAATCTTGCCGAAGAAGCCCGCGAGCGCCGCGAGCCCGAAGAACGGCAGCATCGGCATGCCGGGCATCAGGCCGAAACATGCGAGCATGCCCGAGGCGATCTTGAGCGCGCGCGGATAGCGGAAAAGCTGGCCGGCGAGTTGCGTGCCGAGGTTGGAGTTCTCCGAGGCGCGCGTGACGAGGATGCCGGCGCCGACGGAGAGGATCAGCGCGGGAATCTGCGAGACGAGGCCGTCACCGATGGAGAGCAGCGTGAATTTCTGGAGCGACTCGCCGAGCGAGAGGCCCATCTGGAAGACGCCGATCGCGAAACCGCCGATGACGTTGACGAGCGTGATGATGATGCCGGCGATGGCATCGCCGCGCACGAACTTGGAGGCGCCGTCCATCGCGCCGTAGAAATCGGCCTCCTTCT
>CALFNN010000098.1 GCA_937902925.1 uncultured Opitutaceae bacterium | reverse complement strand
AGCACAAACGACTCTGACTCGTTTTGTCTAGGTTCGAGTCCTAGTCGGGCAGCCAGATTTTGTCCTTTGCTGCGCACAATTTAGTATCGCCACAAAGTAAGTTGACACCCCAGTTTCGATGACCCCTAGTTCCCCTTCTCGTTTTTTTTATCCCCAATTTTTTTCATCGGCGACATGCTGAAATCAAAACGTTTTTCACTTCCGTTCGTCAGGTGCTCCGGGCACGTTTCCTGCAACGGCGCCCGCACGATGACGGTGGTGATCAAAAATACTCCTGCAGATTTGGGGCCTCGCTGAGGTTCTGTCGCGTCTCCGCCATCGTCGTTACTTCGTTCTTTCCGGATAACTTTCTCTCGAACTCGAAAAAGAAACTCACAACCAACCTTCCCCTACTATGACGATGCTTCACAGCCTCCCCCTCGCGTTCCTGCTGACCAATGATGATGGCAGCGCATGCAGCTTGATGGACCTTTTCCAAAAGGGCCATGAAATCATGTGGCCGATCCTGCTCCTGTCCTTCGTCGGCATCACCGTCGTCGTCGAGCGCCTGCTCTTCGTGCTGCGGGAAAACGCCGCCCGCGAACCCGAAGTGGTCGAGAAGATGCTCGAAAGCGTCGAACGCCGCGACATCGACGGCGCGCTCGCCATCGGCAAGAAGAGCAAGGACTTCATCGCCCGCATTCTGTTCTACAGTCTCACGAACAAGGAATTCTCCCTCTCGAATGCTTTCGTCCGCGCCTCCGGTCAGGAGCTCGCCCGCTTCTCGCAGGGCATGGCGACCCTCGACACGGTCATCACCGCGGCCCCGCTGCTCGGGCTCCTCGGCACGGTCACCGGCATGATGCGCACGTTCGGCGCCCTCGGCGGTGGCAACATCTCCGCCGCGGCCGGCACGATCACCGGCGGTGTGGCCGAGGCCCTCATCGCGACTGCCTGCGGTCTGCTCATCGCCGTCACCGCCCTGCTGCCCTACAACGTCCTTAACGCCCGCGCCGAGCGCGCGAAGCAGGAAATCGCCGACGCCTCGCACGCCCTCGAGATCCTGCTGAAGAAGTCGGAAACGATGCCCCCGTTCGCCCGCTGAGTTTTTTCTAAGAAACTCCGTTCGGCACCGTAATCCTTTCAGACTCCCCTTCCATCATGGCCGGATCCAGTGGCGCAAGCAGTGGCGGCAAAAAGAAAGCCCGCATCGAGATCATCCCCCTCATCGATGTCATCTTCTTTCTGCTCGCCACATTCGTATTGTTCACGCTCTCGCTGAACACGCCGCAGGGCGTGCCCGTGATTCTGCCGCAGTCCGAGACCGGCGTGCCGCGCGATGTCGCCGGCACCCACACCGTCTCCGTCACTGAACAGGGCACGCTCGCCTGGGACAAGGAGTTCGTCGCCCTCGACGAGTTCCTCAAGCGCCTGCAGGCCTTCTACGCCTCCGACCCGGATGGCCGGGTCCTGATCAACGGCGACGAGAATGCCCCCTTCAACCAGGCGATCTACGTCTTCGACCAGGCGCGCATCGTCGGCTTCAAGAAAATCTTCATCGAAACGCAGGTGAAACCGGCGGGCAAATAGCCCGTCGACCGCCCGCGTTTTATTTTTCATCCCTCAAAATTTCCACTCCATGGCCGGTGCAAGTCCCAAAGCCGAAGAAGGCAAGAAGAAGGCCCGCATTGAGATCATCCCTCTCATTGACGTCATCTTCTTTCTGCTCGCGACGTTCGTCCTCTTCACGCTCTCGCTGAACAAGATTGCGTCCCTGCCCGTGGACCTTCCCGTGGCGGCGCCTCCGGGACCGCCGAACCCGAACGATACCACCGTCTACCTGCAGGTTTCCGATCAGGGGAACGTTTACTGGAAACAGGGCGCCCAATCGACCGCCGAACTCATCACCATCGGCGAAATCCGCCCGCGGCTGGCCGATTACAAGCAGAATCTCGGCACCAACGCGCGGGTCTTGGTGCAGGGCGACAACGGGGCCAAGTTTGGGACCGCCGTGCTCGCCCTCGACGAGGTGCGCCGCGCCAATATCGAACAAGTCTCTGTCCAAACCACCGTCCAGCCCACGGGGCGCTAATCCCACCCTTTTCTCTTTCCCATGCGCCGCGATCTCATCATCGGCATTCTCTTGTCCGCCTTGTTTCACGCGGCGGTGTTCTTTGGCGACAAGATCATCAAGTTCAAACCGAAGCCGAAACCGCCGGAGGAACCACCGCCGGCCATCAAGCTGATCGAGATGCCGAAGCTCGAGCCGGAAGAGCCGGAAAAAGTCATTACCGACGACGCCCCCGACAAGCCACTCGACCTCGCGCCGCCGATGCTGACCGACGTGCCCCAGCTCGCCACGCCCGATTCCTTCGTGCAGCGCATCCAGCCGCCCCCGCCGCCGGACATGCACCCCGCAGTCGGCGTCATCGTCATCCCGGGCAACCGCGACTTCTCGAATTTCAACGGCATGAAGGTGTTTGATCCTTCCATGCTCGACCAGCAGCCCGTGCCCAAGCTGCAGGTGCGGCCGCAATATCCCTTTGAGATGCGCCGCGCCGGCATCGCCGGTGAAGTGACGGTGGACTTCATCGTCGACCAAAACGGCGATGTGCAGAATGCCTACGCCCTCAAATCCTCCCAGCACGAATTCGAAGCCGAGGCGGTGAAAGCCGTCAGCCGCTGGAAATTCAAGGCCGGCCGGAAAGGCGGCCGCAACGTGCCGACCCACATGCAGGTGCCCATCGTTTTCACCCTCAACGAGGATTGATTCGTCTCGTGACTATTAACGCTTCTCCAACTTCCCTCCGTCCAGCGCTCCTCGCGGGCATCATTCTGGGGTGTGCCTTGGTCCTGCCCGCACTCGTCCGGGCGGAAGACCAGCCTGCCGCGGCCAATCCGCCGAGCGTCAGCGAAAAAACCAGCGAGGCTTTCCGTAAACTGACCCCGCTGAACGAAACGAAGGATTGGGACGGCATGCTCGCCGTCCTCGACTCCCTCGTGCCGACGCTGGATCCGATGAGTTACGACATGTTCAAGATCCAGGACATGAAGGCCCGCCTCTACGGACAGAAGGAACAGTATGACAAGGCGGTCGACGCGTGGACCAAGGCCTTGGCGATCTCCGACGTCAAAAAATACTACGACCCCAAGGACCAGCAGCAGACCCTGCTTTTCCTGGCACAATTCTCCTATCAGGAAGGCACGGCCAGCAAGGTGCCCGCCGTTCAGCAGACCTACATCAACAAGGCGGCCGGCTACTTCAAACGCTACCTCGCGTCGGAACAGCACCCCTCCGCCGATATCGAGATGTTCTACGCGTCGCTGTTGTATAATCAGGCGGTCGTCGACCCGGCGAAGGTCGACCAGAGCCTGCTCAAACAGGCTCATGCCGAGGTCAACAAGGCCCTGGCCGCTTCCATTCATCCAAAGGAAGGCCTCTACGTGCTGTTGCTGGCGATCCTGCAGCAGGAAAACGATCTGGTCCACTCCGCCGAGACGTTGGAGCTCATCCTCAGCCAGTATCCCACCAAGAAGGATTACTGGCCGAGCCTGTGGTCAACCTATCTGGCGATGGCTAACGACAAGGATCCGGAAAAAGTGCGCGAGAATTACATCCGCGCGATCAACACCATGGAGCGTGCCCAGGCCCTCGGCTTCATGAACACGCCAAAGGACAAGCTGAACCTCGTTAATCTTTACCTGACGGCCGGGCAGTTCAGCAAGGGCACCGACATCCTCCACAAGGGGCTGAAGGACGGCACCATCGAGTCCGACGTCAAGAACTGGCTCGCGCTCGGCTATTACTATCAGCAAGCCAACCGCGATCTGGAAGCGATCAGCGCGCTCAAGGAGGCGTCGGCGCTCTTCCCCACCAACGGCCAGATCGACCTCACGATCGCCGAGATCTACCGGGGCAAGGATCTCTTCAAGGAGGCCCGCGACTTCTATCGCAGCGCGCTCAAGAAAGGTGGCTTGGAGAAGCCCTATCTCGTCTGGGCCTACCTCGCCAACGCCTCGTTCACCCTTGAGGACTTCGACGACGCCAAGACCGCCATCGAACAGGCCGAGAAATTCCCCGAGTCGGGCAAAGACAGCTTCCTTCCGCAGCTCAAGGAAGCGGTCAACCACGCGATCGCGGAACGCGACGCCCAAAAGACCCAGACTCCCGCCCCCTGAACCGCACTCCCCTTCCCATGAAGAAAAATTATGTCTATGTCGTCGCGCCGCTGGCAGCACTTCTGGTGTTTTCCGGATTCTACGTGCAATACAGCGCCGGCTATGAAACTCGACTCGCCGAATCCAAGAAGATTGAGCGCGAAAAACTTCAGGCCAAGCTCGACGCGGAGGCTCAGGACCGGCTGAAGGCCGCCAACGAGGCCAAGGAGGCCCAGGATCGGCGCAAGGCCGAAAAAATCGCCAAGGAACAGAAGGATGCCGAGGATGCCGCCCGCCGCGAACAGGCCATTCAAACGCGCAACAAGGCCATTCGCGATGCCGACAAGCTCGTGGCCCAGGTCAAGCACTTGAAAACGGACATCGAGAACGAACAAAAGGAGATCAAGACGATCGAGGAGGGCAAGGTGCGCTCCGCGGCGGAACAGGCGTTCCTCAAGCAATACGTCAAGGACGCCGAGGCCAACAAGGGCCACCTTCTGACCGCCCTCGATCAGATCGCCGACGCCGACAAAAAATGGGATCAGGCCGTCAAGGACGCCGCGATCGCCGCCAAGACCGCCAAGAAATAAATACCTATCCCCTTACCGATGAAAAAATGGATGTTTGTCATTTTTCCCGGCGCAATGCTGGCGATTTTCCTCACGTTCTTCCTGAGCCACAAGAAGGAGATGGAAGAGCGAAAGGCCGTGCTCGACGCCACCGCGGCCAAGCAGCAGGCCGAGGCTGACGCCAAAAAGAAGGCCGACGAGGAGGCCGCCCACCGCGACGCCGTCAAACGCTCCGAGGAGCGTGCGAAGGAAGAGGCGGACAAGGCGGCCAAGAAGGCCGCGGAACTGGCCGCCAAGGATAAACAGGTGCAAGACGACACGAACAAGGCCCTCGCCGAAGGCGACAAATCCGCCCAGGAAGCCCGCCGTCTCGAGATGGAACTCGATAATTTGCACAAGCAAAAGGACCAGCTCAGCCAGGAGGCGTTTACGATCGACCAGCAGGTCGAACTTGCGAAGGTTGCCCGGCGCAACGCCGAACTGGAGGAGCAGCGCGCGTATGAGATGATCGCGAATCGTGCGGACAACAGCCTCATGGCCCGTCCGCCAGCGGCGGTCGTGCCGCTGCTGAACCCGCCGCCGCCGTCAAAATCCTGACTCCGCGCTCGCTCGCGGGTGACGGCTCCCATTGCGCCCCGGATTTTTCCGGGGCCTTTTTTTGCCTGCTCTTACTGCAAAATCGCGCGAATTTGTTTGCGATGCCGCGGCGGGTTACGTTTCCTCCGCGTTCCCACGGGTGAAACGCCCATGGGCCGTGGAATCGGGGCGTAGCTTAGCCTGGTAGAGCGCTACGTTCGGGACGTAGAGGTCGCGAGTTCGAATCTCGCCGCCCCGACCATGTTGATCCGGAGTTGCGACTCCTGCCAACGGCGAGTTTTACGGCACTGAACCGCCCTCAGGCGAGAAACGGATTGTAGCGGAGCTCGTTCTCGACGGTCGTCAGCGGACCATGACCCGGAGCGATCACCGTCGCGGGCGGCACGGCGCCAAGCACGCGGCGTAGATTGGCGCGCAAACGTTCGTGGGAAAAATAGCCCCCGCCCGCCGAACCGGCGAATACCAGGTCGCCAGATATCAGCAATGCCGCGCCCGAGGGCGCCGCCGGAGCACGGACAACATAGCAGTTGTGCGCCGCCGCGTGCCCGGGCGTCGAAAAGGCTTTGATCTCCAGGGAGCCGACCATCTTGGTCTCGCCCTCCCCCACGGGACGGCCGCAGGGCGCGCTCGCCCCCAGCGGAATGAACGCGGCGCTCACCCCAAAGCGTTCCACCACGTCACACAATCCGCCGGCATGCTCCGCCTCGACATGGGTGAGAAAAACGGCATCGAGCCGCCGCACCGCCCGCGGCCATACGGACTCGAGCGCGCTCATGCCCGCTCCCGTGTCAAAGAGCACGGCCCGATCGCCATCGCATTCACCGACCAGATAGGCGTTGGCGACGCCGATGCCATGGGGCATCCGCAGGCTTCGAACGCAAAAGGGCAACGGGCCGATCTCCGGCCGCGGATAATGCCCGCTCGCGAGGGCGCACAAGCCGACCTCGTTGAGCCCAAGCGCGGCGGCCAGCCGGCGGACTTCAGCGGTCGTCAAATCCGGGCGGTAGTCGATCGCGTCCTGGATTTTCGCCAGGGGCACGCCCGCCCGCCGGGCCAGGGTCTCGTCAGCCAGCCCGAGATGACGCAGGGCCTTCTCCAGCACGTCACCAAGCTCGTCCTCGAGCGGCAGAATGGGCGGAGGGTTTGTCACGGCACGGGGAAGTTACGGCAGCCCGGGCCCAACAAGCAAAATTGATTTTGTTTTTTCACCACGTTGCCACAGCGTCGCCGCATGGACGATCGCCAGCAGGAGATTCTCGACATCTTCACCCGGACCCGTGCGTTGCTGCAGGGGCACTTCGTGCTCCGCTCCGGATTGCACAGCGGGCATTATTTCCAATGCGCGCAAGTGTGTCAGCGCATGGATGCGGTCGAACGCCTCGCGGAGCTCCTGCTCGCGAAGGTCCGGGCGCAGGGGCTTCGTTTCGGCACCGTCCTCGCGCCGGCAATGGGGGGACTGGTCATCGGGCAGGAAGTCGCCCGGCAGGCGAAGGCGCGCTACATTTTTGCGGAAAAGGAGAACAACGTTCTCGTGTTGCGGCGCGGGTTTACCCTCGCCGCCGGCGAACCGGTGCTCGTGGTCGAGGACGTGGTCACTCGCGGCGGTCGGGTGATCGAGTGTCTCGAGATTGTGCGCCAGGCCGGCGGCGCGGTCGCGGGCGTCGCCATGCTCGTCGACCGCAGCGCAGGCGCGGCACGGTTCGCAGTCGCCGCGGTATCGTTGCTGGAGCTGAGTTTTCCCACCTACCCCGCCGACGCCGTGCCGGAGTGGCTGGCGAAAATCCCGGTGGAAAAGCCCGGTAGTTGAAAGTCGGACCGGGCCGCCGATCCAGCGTGCCCAAGCCGGGTTCGTCCGCGCTGTGCGTCAGCGATCAGGCAGGGTCACGACGATGAAATGCGCCCGGCGGCCGTAATACAACCGCAGGAGGTTTCGGCCTGGCTGGAGCAATCCCCGGGCGGTCGGAAGGTCCGTCACGGCCGTCTGGCCGATATTCAAAATCACCCAGCCGGGCATAAGGTCGTCGTGAAAGGGCGAATCATCCGTCACCTCGGTCACGAGCAGGCCGCCGATGCTCGGGTCGAGGTTTAGCTGGCGACGGTCGTCGTCGTTGAGCGGACGCACGCTTACGCCGTCGAACAATTCGTCCGGCTTGTCGTTGGCCTTGTCGAGCGTCACCGCAACCGTGCGTTCCTTGCCGTCGCGCACGATCCGCAGCTTCGCGATGGATCCGGGCGCCATCTTGGCCACAAGGAAACGCAGCTCGTCAAACGTGGTGACCGGGTGGTCGTCGATCGCCAGAACCACGTCAGTGGCCTTGAGGCCGGCCTTCTCGGCCGGGCTGCGGGCATCGATATCCGCAATGAGGACGCCCTTGGTGTCCTTGGGCAGCCCGAGTTGCTCGGCAACATCCGCCGTGATCGGGTTCGGATCGGCCACCACGCCAAGGAAGCCGCGGGCCACGGTTCCCGTTTCGATGAGGCTGTTCATGATCGACGCCGCGAGATTGACCGGGACGGCGAACCCGATGCCGATGTTCACCCTCGTCGGCGACAGAATGCCGCTGTTGATGCCGACGAGCCGCCCTTTGGCGTCCACCAGCGCGCCGCCGGAATTGCCCATGTTAATTGCAGCGTCGGTCTGAATGTAGTCCTCGTAGCCGCGCTGTTCGTCGAGCAGGCCCACGTGGCGCCCCTTGGCCGAAACAATGCCCATGGTGACGGTTTGTCCGATCGCGAGGGGGTTGCCGACGGCGAAGACGATATCGCCCACCCGGAGCTTGTCGCTGTCCGCCAGTGTCACCACCGGCAGCTTGTCGGCATCGATCTTCACAACGGCGATGTCGGTTTTGGGATCGGCTCCGATGACTTTGCCGACAAACTCGCGGTCGTCCGACAGTAGCACCTTCAATTCATCCGCGCCCTCGATGACGTGGTTGTTCGTGATGATGTAGCCGTCGGTCGAAACGATGACGCCCGAGCCGAGGCCTTCCTGTTTGCTCTGGCGCTCCTGGTCGGGGATGTCGCCGAAGAGCTGGCGGAACAGCGGATTCGCCCGGATACGCTCCTTGACGATCTTCGTCGAATAGATCGAGACGACCGCCTGCTGGACGGGCTCGACCACGTCAGCGTAGCTCGTGACCAGCCCCAGCTTGCCGTCGGCAACGGGCGTCGTGTCGACCTTGAGATCGGGCTTCTTTTGGGCCGTCGCCGGCTGCTTGGCGTCCTTGGCGGCAACGCCGAAAATGAGCGCCGCGCCAACGACGAATGTGACGGCGCGACAGGGCAGAAACGTCGGTTTCATGGGAAGGGTTGACGACTATGGGCACCGGCGGTTGTTCCGCAAGCCCACCGGTCGCGGCCGCGCCACCGGCATACGGACCCGCGGCCACCGCCCGCGGTCTCCAGCGCCGCCTAGAATCCCTTCACCCGGAAGAGGCTGGTCACGCTCTCGTTGCTGTTGATCCGTTGAATTGCCTGACCCAGCAACGACGCGATGCTCAGGACCTTCAGGGGCAGGTCACGGGGATCGACCGGCGTCGAGTTCGTCGTGATGAGTTCGTCGATCAAACCCTCCTTCAGGCGTTCGACGGCCTTGTCGTTGAGGATGCAGTGGCTGACCGCCGCGCGAATCGTCCGGGCGCCGTTCTCGCGGAGAATCTTCGCCGCCGCGCACAACGTGCCGGCTGTCTCCGTGATGTCGTCCACCAGCAGCACGTCGCAGCCGGCGACTTCGCCCACCACGTTGATCGCCTCGACCTTCGTGGCGCTTTTGCGCTTCTTGGCGACAAGCGCCAGCCCGGCATTGAGCACGTCGGCATAGGCGGCGGCCATCTTCATGCCGCCGACGTCGGGCGAGCAGACCACGAGGTTCTCGCGCGGCATCTTGGCGAAATGCTCGAAGAACACGGGCGACGCAAAGAGATGATCGACCGGGATGTCGAAGAAGCCCTGGATCTGCTGGCTGTGCAAATCCATCGTGAGAATGCGGGTCGCGCCGGCGGCCACGAGAAGATTGGCGACCAGCTTCGCGGTGATCGGCACACGGGGCTGGTCCTTGCGATCCTGGCGCGCATAGCCGTAGAACGGCAGCACCGCCGTGATGCGTTGCGCCGAGGCGCGCCGCGCCGCGTCGATCATGATCAAAAGTTCGACGAGGTGATGGTTCGTCGGCGGACACGTGGACTGGATGATAAAAACGTCCTGGCCGCGGACGTTCTCATTGATCTTCACGAAGGACTCTCCGTCCGGAAAACTCGTGACCGTCGCCTCACCCAACGGCTCGCCGATCGACCGGCAGATCTCCTCGGCCAGCGGCCGGTTCGAATTACCCGAGAATATTTTCAGCCGCGATTCGCTCATGTGGGCCGGCATCGTGACGAGATTGTCACGGGGCGGAAGACTTTTTTGTCGCCGCGAGCTGCGCCTCCAAGGCGTCGACCCGTCTGAACAAATCGGGCAGCCGCTGCTGGAGCACGGCGATGCGGCGCTCGAGCTGGAACGGCATCGCCGGCGTGCCGTTGACGAACGCGCCCGCGGGCACGTCGGCGGTGATTCCCGCCTGGCCGCCGGCCTTGGCGCCCTTGCCTATGGCGATATGGCCGCCCAGGCCCGCCTGGCCGCCCAACACCACGTAGTCGCCGAGGGTGGTGCTCCCCGAGATGCCCACCTGCGAACACAGCAGACAATGCCGGCCGATGACGACGTTGTGCGCCACCTGGACAAGGTTGTCGATCTTGGTGCCCGCCCCCACCACCGTCCGGCTGAAGCGGGCGCGGTCGAGTGTGGAATTGGCGCCAATCTCGACGTCGTCGCCAATCACGACGGTCCCGACCTGCGGGACTTTCTCGTGCCGGCCGGCGACAAATTCGTAGCCGAATCCATCCGATCCGACGACCACCCCCGGCTGGAGTCGCACGCGATTCCCCAGCACACACTCCGCGGCGAGGACCACGCCGGGCATCAGCCAGCCGTCGTCGCCGATCCGGGCGGCGCGCCCGACAAAAACCTGCGCCTGCAGGTGGGCGCGCTCGCCAACGACGGCATCGGCCTCGACGACGCAGAGCGGTCCGACGGTGGCGGTCGCCGCGATCCTGGCCCCGGCCGCGACGTGCGCAGTCGGATGCACCCCGGGCGCCGGCTTGGGCCAGAGCGCCTGCTCGATCCGCGCGCAGACTTGGGCAAGAGCGGCGGATGGATTTTCGACAAGAGCGAAGAGCTGGCCCGCCTGCGGCGTTCCGACGAAGTCGATCGGAAGCAGGACGACCGAGGCGCGCGTCGCGGCCACCTCGGACTTGTATTTCGGATTGCCGAGAAACGTCAGGTCACCGGCCCCCGCGTCGGCCAGAGCCGCCAGCCCGCGGATGGTTTCGGTCGAGGCGCCACGCGTGGCTTTCGGCTGCACGATGGCGAGGATGTCCGCGGGGGAAAACGAAACCTGCATGCGGCGAGCGTGGAGCTTTCGGCGGGCGGTGCAATTCAGCAAACGCAGCCGCGAGGGGCGTTTGCTCCAGCTAAAATCAAAAGCCCCGCTCGATCGAGCGGGGCTGGAAAATACGAACGCCGGGGCGGGCGTTATTTCTTGGGGGTGACGTTGGGCACCGTGATCATCGGCGCGCCGGCGGCCGGGGCGGCGTCCGTCGAGGGCGGAACGACCGTGGGTGTGCCAACATTGACCTTGCCATCCGGCACGGTCGGCGGGCGGTCCTTGTTGATCTCCTTGATCACCTCATCGGTGATGTCGTAGGCGGGATCGGAATAGAGGATGTTGGAAATGCCAATGCCGGTTGGGCCCGACTTGTCGACGAGCAGCGTCGCCCCCTTGCGCTTGGCCACATCCTGCGCGGTCTTGCCGATCTCCTCCAGCAGGAGATTGCGGAAGGTCATCAGGCGCTGGTTGAGCGCGTTGCGGCTGTTCTGCACGAAGGTCTGGATCTCCTGCTGCTTTTTCTGGATCGAATCGAAGATCTTTTGCGCGTCATTCTGGGCCTTGGACTTCGCCTCGGCCGTGAGCACGGGGTTGGTCGTCTGCTCGTTGAGCGACTTGTATTCCTCAACCAGGGAGGTTCCCTCCTTGTTCATCCGGTCGACCTCCTCCTGGGCCTTCTGTTCGTCGCTCTGGAGCTGGGCCGTCTTTTCCACCGTTTTATAGTGGGTGTCGTAGATCTTGGCCATGTCGACGACGAAGAGCTTGATCGCCGGTTGGGCTTGGGCGGCGAGGGAAAACGCGCCGAGCATCGCAGCCGCAACAAGGAAGTGAATGGGTTTTTTCATGGATAGGGATGGCGGAATAGAGGGGTAACTGGAGCAGAATCAGTATTGGGTGCCAAAGGAAAAATTGAACTGGTTGCCCTTCTTGTTCGCCGAGGTGCCAGTCAACGGGATGCCAAAGTCGAGACTGAGCGGCGAACCGGCAACCTGAAGGCGGAGGCCGACGCCGAAGTTGTCGTTGTAGGTGCCCGGGTTGAAATCGTAGGCCCCCTTGTTCACAAACCCCGCGTCATAGAAGATCGCGAAACGAATGGGGCTGACGATGTCCATCGAGTATTCGGCGCTGAAGAAGCCGTAGGTCTTGCCGCCGATCGGTTCGCCGGCCGAGTCGCGCGGGCTGACGTCGCGGAATTCGTAGCCACGCAGCGTCGTCGGTCCCCCCAGGTAAAACTTGTTGTAGTAGGCGACGCCGGGCTTGAAGAAGAGCTGCTTGCCGTTCGCATCGACCGCGAGCGTGCCATCGAGATTTTTCTGGGGGTAGAGATCGTTGCTTTTGCCAAAGCTGTCGATCACGCCGCCGCGCAACCGCAGGCTAAGCACCTGCGCCTGCGTCTCGAACACGGGAAAAAACTGCGAGCCGCGGAATTCCCAGCTATAGAAGTTATTGATCCGGCTGCCGCCCAGCGGCCCGCCGGCGAACGCGGTGTCAAACTGGATGTAGTTGCCGCTGGTGGTGTTGATGATCTTGTCGCGCGTATCCCGCAGGAGCTCGAAACTGATCTTCGAGAGCGCATTGCCGCCGGCAAGTTCCTGAATGACGGATGAGGCCGTGGAGGAAACGTCCTGAATGTCGACGACTTCATAGGTGTAGGAAACCTTTCCTTCCACGAGTTCGAAGAGGTGCTTGCGGAGCGACAGCTCGAGCCCGGTCTCGATCTGCGAATAGAACGAGCTGTTGTAGTCCGAGCTGCTCCGGAAAATACTGACACCAAGACCGAGCTGCCGCTGGAAGAGCCAGGGCTCCTCGAACGACAGGACCGCCTCGCTCGACAACGAGCCGAGTTGCAGGCGCAGCCGGAACTTCTGGCCGTCGCCCTGGAACACCGACCGGCGATTAAAGAGGTCGAAATTGGACTGCGAAACTTCCGCGAACAGGGTGGCGCGCTCGAGCGAGCTGAAGCCAGCGCCGAACGTGAGATTGCCGGTGCGCCCTTCCCGCACGGCGATGCGCAGATTGCGCCGGCCGGGGATGTTGGTTTCCTGCGGCGAAACGTCGACCGAGTCGAAGAACCGGGTGTTCTCGAGGCGCAGCTTGCTGTATTTCATCAGCACCGTGCTGAACACGTCGCCGGGGCCAAGCACCAGTTCGCGCAGGATGACGGTGCTCTTGGTCTTGGTGTTGCCCTCGATCACGATCGACTCGACGTTAAACTTGTCGCCCTCATCGATCCGGTATTCGATGTCGATGTTGCCCGTGCTGATGTTCGGTTTGCGCTGGGGATTGACGCGGGTGTCGAGGTAGCCGTCCTTCCCGTAGAAATCCTCCAATCGTTCGCGATCCTTGTCGATTTTGGACGGCGTGAACACGAATCCGCCCTTCTGCCGGGCGACGCGCTTGAGCAGCGCCGAGGTGTAGAGCTTGTTGCCCGAGAACGTGACTTCCCCGATGTGATACTGCCGGCCTTCGTTGACCTCGATCACCAGGACCAGCTTGGCCGGCGTCGGGTATTCGAAGCGGACCTTTTCCGGTGCGATCTCGACGTCGAGGAAACCCTGTTCACGGTAGTAATCGCGCAACTTGTCGAGGTCGTCCTCGAACTGGTCGTCCTTGAAGCGCCCGGAACCCGTCAACCAGGAAAACATCCACCATTTCTTCGTCTCCATCTCGCCTCGCAGCGTGGCCATCTTGATGTGGTTGTTGCCGACGAATAGGACGTTCGCGATCTTGACCTTCGCACCTTCGCGAATCTTGAAGATGACCGTCCCAAATCCGCCCACGCGGTCGAGTTCGATCGTGTCGGTGACGGAAACTTGGTTGTAACCGGCCTTCTGGTAGTAGTCGCGCAACTTCTCCGCGTCTTCCTTCGCCTGGCGCTCGTCGAGGGCAAAGTTCGGCCGCGTCTTCACTTCCTTTTGCAACCGGCTGGTTTTCTCCTTCACGTTGCCCTCGAAGCGCACCGCCAGCACCCGGTATTTCGGCGTCACCTCGACCACGAAGTTGAACGTGTTCGCATCCACCTGCTCCTGCTTGATCTGGATGTATTCGAACAGTCCGGTGCGGTAGAGCGCGCGGTAGTCGCGGTCGATCATGTTGTCGTCGAACTCGCCCCCTTCGCGGATCTGCATGTTGGCCCGCACCACCTGCTCGTCGACATTGGCCGTGCCCACGAACTTGATCGTGACCGTCCCCACCTTGAGCACCGGGGCGGCCGGCGGCTGGTCGGACCTGGTCGGACCGCCCGCCTGCGCCCAAACCGGAGCTCCGCCCGCAGCTACAAACCAAAGGAAGACAAAAAGGTATGCGGTGACCCTGCGCACAGGGTTACTGGTGAAAGTTTTCAAAGCGGGTGATGTCTCGAAGGAAAGTGAGCTTCAATTCTCCTACCGGTCCGTTTCGTTGCTTGGCAACGATTAACTCGGCGGAGTCGGCGGCAACTTGGAATTTTTCATCAGCATCTCGGGGGCGGGCAAGCATAAGCACTACGTCGGCGTCTTGCTCGATCGAGCCGGATTCGCGCAAATCGGCCAGTTTGGGCGTGCGGTTCTCCTTCTCGGACGAGCGGTTTAGCTGGCTTAATACAAGCACGGGCACGTCGAGTTCCTTCGCCAGCGATTTTAGTCCGCGGGAAGCCTCGGCCACCTGCTGTTCCCGGGGCATTTTCGAGTCGGTCGGGCTGAGCAACTGGAGGTAGTCCACCACGATGAACCCCAGCTTGTGCCGCGCATGGATGCGGCGTGCCTTGGCCCGCAGCTGCATGATCGACAGGGCGCTGGAATCGTCGATGAAGATCGGCGCCTTCGAGAACTCGTCCGCCACCTCCACCAGCCGGTTCTGCTCGTCGCCGTTTTTCGACAGCAAGCCGTCGCGCAACAGTTTCATGTTCACCCGGGCCCGCGAGCAAAGCATGCGCAACGCGAGTTGCGCGGCACTCATTTCGAGCGAGAAAACGAGCGTGGCGCACGCCTCGCCCCGCTTCGGCATCGCCGCCGCCTCGGCAAAATTCAACGCCAGCGAGGTCTTGCCCATCGACGGCCGCGCCGCGAGGACGATCATTTCCTGGCGCTGGAATCCCCACATCAGCTTGTCCAGTTCGACGAAGCCCGACGAAACCCCGGTCAGCTCACCCTTTTTCATCATCATCTTCGTGATGACATTCATCGCCTCGCGCGTCGGTTCGCGCATCGGCTTGGCACTTTCGCTCACCCGGTTCTGGGTGACGCTGAAGATCCGCTGCTCGATCTGGTCGACGAACTCGTCGATCCCGCCGGAAAAATTGTAGCACTCCTCGACCGCCCCGGTCGCCGACCGGATCATCTCGCGCAGCAGGCTCTGCTCGCGGACCTTGTCGATGAAATAACCGGCCTGGGCGGTCGTCGGTATCCGGCTGCTAACCTGCGTCAGAAACGCGTAGCCGCCGACGGCATCGAGTTGACGGGCGGTCTTCAGGTCCTCGGCCACCACCGACACGTCGATCGGCGCCTGCCGGTTGTAGAGGTCGAGGAGCCGCTCAAAGATGATGCCGTGCTTGGAATCGTAAAACGACTCCGGCCGGAGCCGTGCCTCCAGGCAGCGTGAAATGACATCGCTCCCGTCCAGCAGGCAGCACGACAGCAGATACTCCTCGGCCTCGAGGCTGTGCGGCAACGAGCGCCCCAGCGCGGGGGCCGGCGGCGCATCGGGACGGCGGGAGGGGATGGACGTGTCTTCGACCATGCAGGACAGATGAGTCAGAAGGGGCGGAGGACGAGCGGCAACAACGGGTTTTGCACAAACGGCTCCCAAAGCACGAAGGCCGCGTCCGTGCGGTGGACGCGGCCTTCGGAATGGGACGGACGCCGGATTACCGCCGCTCGCGCCGTTCGTATTTCTTCTCGGCCGGCGGCGCCTCGGCGGCGACGGGCTCGATGGGGTTTTCGGAGACGACATCGAACGCGAGTTCGACGCTCACGTCGGCGTGCAGCTTCACCTTCACGGTGTGCTGGCCGATCGTCTTCACCGGCGTGTGGAGGAGAATTTTCTTCTTATCGAGCTCGATGCCCGAAGCAGCGAGCTTGTCGTGGATGTCCGTCACCGTGATGGCGCCGAACATCTTGCCGCCCTCGCCGGTCTTCACGGCGAACGCGAGGCTTGTCTTCTCAAGCTTCTTGGCGACTTCCTGCGCACCGGAGAGCTCCGTGGACTCCCGCTCGGCGCGCCGCTTCCTCAGCGCGTCGACGTGCTTGCGGTTCGCCGCGTTGAGCGGCACCGCGATCTTGCGGGGCAGCAGAAAATTGCGCGCGTAACCCGCGCGGACTTTGACTTGGTCGCCTTCGCCGCCGAGGCCGTCGACGGGTTTGACGAGGAGAACTTCACTGGTGGCCATGGTTGGATTGGTTTAAATTTGAGGTTTTAAAGGTGAATGCGTCGCCGGCGGGCCGCTCAAAACGGCACGTCTTCGTCGAGATTTTCCTGCGCCGCGGGCTTGGCGCCGCCCGCGCGCGGCGGCGGAGCGTGCCGCTCGGGCGAATTTCCACCCACCGGTTCATCGCCCGCCGGCGCGGCCGGTCCACCCCCGCCTCCGCCCCGGCTGTCGCCGAGAAACTGAAAATTTTCGAGCACGACCTTCATCCGGCTGCGCTTTTCCTTCGTATTCTTGTCCTCCCACTGGTCGAGCCGCAGGCGGCCTTCCACAAACAGCGGCCGGCCCTTGGTGACATATTTGGCGATGGTCTCGCCCTGTTTGCCCCACGCCTCGACGTCGACGTAGATGACCTCCTCGCGGCTCTCGCCGGACTCCATCTTGAACTGCCGGTTGATCGCGAGGGAGAACTGGCAGATCGGCGTGCCTTTCGGCGTGACGCGCAACTCCGGGTCGCGGGTCAGGTTGCCCATCAGGAGGACTTTGTTGAGCGAGGGCATGGCGGGCGGGAGGTGACGCGGGAGCCGGGATTACGCGGACTGGATGAACGTGCGATAGACGCTGCTGTTCAACCGCAGCCGCTCGCGCAACTGGGCGGGCGCACCCGCGGGCGCGGCGAAGGAAACATGCACGTAGGTCGCGCCGGTGAACTTCTTGTCCGTTACACGGACGAAGTCCTTCTTGCCGATGTTTTCGACGGCCGTCACCTCGCCCTGGATTTCGGCGATGACTTTTTTCACGCCGTCGATGATCTGATCGACGGACTCTTCCTTGCCGCGGTTGTCGAGGATGAAGGTCGCGCGGTAGTTGCGATTGGTGGCGTTCATGTTTGGTCTCTGCGATTAAGCTGGTTCATGGCGGCCTCGGCGCCGCGGGAGAGCAGCAGATCGAGGCCTTGAAGGTGACGGTCGAGTTGTTGAGTGAGATGAGAGTGTTGTTCGGGAGTGAATTTTCCGAGGACGAAGTCCGTGAGTTCCATCTGGGGCGGCTGCTTCGGGCCGATACCAAGGCGGTAGCGGACGAAACCATCACCGACGTGCTCGAGCAGGCTGGCGACGCCGTTGTGCCCCCCGGCGCTGCCTGTCACCGTGACCTTGACGAGTCCGAGGTCGATGGTGAGGTCGTCGTAGACGGCGGCAATGTCGGCCGGCGCGATCTTGTAGTAGCGAGCGAGCGCCCCGACGGCGCGGCCGCTGTCGTTCATAAACGTCAGCGGCTTCGCCAGCCAGCGCGTGCGACCGGGCGTTTCCCAGCGCGCGACCTCCGCCTCGAACGACGGCGCCGGCTGCCAGGCCAGACCGTGTTTCTTGGCAAACGCGTCGAGCACGACCCAACCCAGGTTGTGGCGGGTCGACGCGTAGTCGCGGCCCGGATTGCCGAGACCGGCAACGAGCGAGATGGACATGACTCAAAGAACAATCGCCGGGGCCCGCCGCGGTCAAGCGGCGGGCTGGCGCGGAAAACATTACTTTTTGGCGGGAGCCGCGGGCTTCGCGCCAGCGGCAGGCTTGGCGCCAGCTGCAGGGGCGGCGCCGGGCTTGGCACCGGCCACGGGGGCGGCGGCGCCGGGCTTCGCGCCAGACGCCGGGGCAGCGCCAGGAGCGGCGGCCTTCGCGTCGCCAGCGGCCGGAGCGGCGGCAGCACCGTCGGCGGGCGCGGCGGCGGCGGTGCCTTCGCCCGCGGTGGGCGTGGCGGCGACGACTTCCTGCACGATTTCGGCGACCGGCTCGACGCACGAGACGACGGGCTGCCCCTTGTCATCGAGCAACTCGACCCCGGCCACGGGCTTGACGCCGCTGACCTTGATCGTCTCCCCGACCTTCAGCTCCGTGACATCGACCGAGATCGACTCCGGCAGATCCTTGGGCAGGCAGCGAATCCGGAGCAGGTGCGCATTCATTTCGAGCACGCCGCTCTGATTCTTGACGCCAAACGACTCACCGGTGACGAGCACCGGCACGCGAATCTCAAATTTCTCGTCGGCCTTCACCTCCTGCAAATCGATATGGAGGTATTTGTCGGTGATGGGGTCGCGCTGCACCTCTTGGAGGAACGAGAGCGCCTTGTCGGCCTTGTCCGCCCGCTCCAACTCGATGAGGACGGCGCGGCCGGCGACACTTTTCACGAGGCGGACGAACTCCGGACCCTCGACGGAGAGCGACTCCGGACTGGTGTGCTTCCCGTAGAGAATCGCGGGCACGCGATTGGCCTTGCGAAGGCGGCGGGAGGCGCTGCGGCCCGTCTGGGCGCGCGGCGTGACGTTGAGTTTGAACTGTTGTTTCATGGTTTTCGTTCCCCCTGTCGCCCCGAAATTGAGGGCAGGCGTAGTGGAAAAGGGTGTGAGGTGATAGGATCGTCCCTGCCGAACGCAACCAAAACTTTGCCGCGCCGGCATTTTTCAGGACGGCGTGGTAAAACGAGCATTGACAAGCCTCGCATCCGCCATGTTTTTCGACCCTTCTTTCGCATGGCGCAAGCCGTGCGGACGCCACTGCCCGGTAGCTCAGTGGCAGAGCAGGTGACTGTTAATCACTTGGTCGCT
>CALFNN010000097.1 GCA_937902925.1 uncultured Opitutaceae bacterium | reverse complement strand
GCCTCGACACCCCCTTCGCCGTGTCCAACTGGAACGAATCCTCCTCCCCCTGAGCCCGCTCTGCGATCCACCGCCGCCAGGTCCCATCCTTCAGCAAAAACAAAACGCGCCGCATTTCCGCGGCGCGTTTTGCTTTGAGAGAATTCTCCGGCTCAGACGGTGTAGAGCTCTTCCGCTTTGAAAAACCGGGCGAGTTCCGCCTTGGCGTTGTCGACGCTGTCCGACGCGTGCACGACGTTCTTCATCATGTCGGTGCCAAAATCGCCCCGGATCGTCCCTTTCGCGGCCTTGCGCGAATCGGTCGGCCCCAGCAGGTCGCGGACGCGTTGCACGATGTCCTTGCCCTGCAGCGCCATCATGATGACCGGCCGCGAGCCCATGAAGGTTTCGATCTCCGGATAAAACGGCTTGTCGGCCACGTGCGCGTAGTGCTCGCGCAAAACCGCCGGCGCCAGCCGCGTCATTTTGCACCCGATCACGTCGAAGCCGGCGCGTTCAAATCGGTCGAGCACATAGCCCACATGGCGCTGGGTCATGCAATCAGGCTTAAAGATAACAAAGGTCTTCTGCATATGAACGGACCAACCTAGGATTTCACCGCCGTTTGGAAAGCCTAGAGTTGGGCGATGGCGGCACGCGCCTACTTGCCAAGTAGATGCCGTAACGCGGCATCCAGCTTTTCATGCCGAAAGCCATAGCCCGACGCGCTCAAGCGTTCCGGCCGGACCTGCGCGCTCGCCAGCACTGTCTCCTGCGCCATCCGGCCAAACAGCAACCGCAGCAAAAACCCGGGCACCGGAAACGCCGCCGGCCGGTCCAGCACTTGCGCAAGCGTCGCGGCAAATTCGGCATTGGTCACCGCTGCCGGAGCGACGACGTTCACCGGCCCGCTGCACCGCCCATCCGTCAACGCGTGGTGGATGGCACCGACCGCATCGTCGAGACTCACCCAGCTCCACCATTGCCGGCCGTCGCCCAACCGGCCGCCCAAACCCAATCGGAAAAGCGGAAGCATCTTCGCCAGCGCGCCACCGTTCGGCGCGAGCACGACACCGAACCGCAACAATACCGTGCGAATGCCGGCACGCTTCGCCCCCTCGGCATTCGTCTCCCAGATCAGGCAGGTCTCGGGCAAAAACCCGAGACCGGCTCCGGTTTCCTCGCTCAATTCCTCCTCACCCGCATCGCCGTAGAATCCCACCGCCGAGGCATTGAGAAACACCGCAGGCTTGTGCCCGAGCTTCGCACACGCCGTCACCAGCGTCCGCGTGGACTCGACCCGGCTCCGCAGGATTCGTTCACGCCGCGCCTTGGTCCAGCGTCCCGCGCCGACATTTTCGCCGCAGAGATTGATCACCGCTTCCACCCCTTCGAGCCGTCCGCCGTCAAGGGCGCCGGCCGCTGGATTCCAGGTCACCTCATCCGCACCCGCCGCCTCGCGTCTCACCAGTCGCACGACCTCGTGCCCGGCGCCGCGCAACGCCGGCACCAGCGCACCGCCGATCAAACCCGATGCCCCGGCGACGACGATTTTCATGCGCGCACCGCCTTCAACGCCGCCAGCGCCTCCGCCCGCGCCATCGCATGATCGACGATTGGCCGGGGATAGTTCTCTCCCAGCTTCACACCCGCCGCCACGAGCACCAGATCGGGAGCCCGCCATGGCGCGTGGATATGGGGTGCGTCGAGGCGGGCCAGTTCCGGCACCCAGCGCCTCACGTAGTCACCGCCCGGGTCGAATTTTCCGCCCTGCAACATCGGGGAGAATATTCGAAAATACGGCGCCGCATCCGCGCCGCAACCCGCGCTCCACTGCCACCCGAGCGTGTTGTTCGCGAGGTCGGCGTCGACCAGCGTGTCCCAGAACCACGCCGCCCCCCGAGTCCAGGGGAGCCGGAGATGCTTCACGAGAAACGACGCCACGATCATCCGCGCGCGATTGTGCATCCACCCGGTCTGCCGGAGCTGGCGCATGCCCGCATCGACAATCGGATAACCGGTCCGCCCGCGCTGCCACGCCCGCAGCTTCGCGCCGCCCGGATCGCGCGCCCACGGAAACCGTCGAAACTTCTCGCGCAGCGGCCGCTCCGCCGTGTGCGGAAAATGCCACAGCAGATGATAAGCGAACTCGCGCCAGCCGATTTCTTTCAGAAACACCTGCGCCCCCCGGTTCGGCGGAAAGACGCCCGTGTGTCGCGCGCGCAGCTTCACCGCCGCCCACACCTGGCGCGGCGAGATCTCGCCGAAATGCAGCCACGGCGACAGCCGTGACGTGCCCGCGCGGTCCGGACGTTCGCGGTCGTCCGCATAGTCCCGCATCGCCCGCGCGACAAACTGCCGGAGTCGCCTGGCCGCACCCGCTTCGCCGGGCTGCCACGATTTCGCAAATTCTCCGGCCCAGTTGACCCGCGGGAGGAGCGCGAGCGCGGCCAACTTGACCGTCTGCGGCCACCGGTTCGGCGCGGGGATTTTTCCCGTCGCCAACCGCATCGGCGCCGTAACCTCGAGCGCGAGGCAATGCCGCCAAAACGGCGTGAAAACCTGGAAGGGCCGCCCCTGCCGGTTCATAATCGTATGCGGCTCGTGGAGCAGCGAGCCGTTGAAGCCCAGCACCGTCAGCCCGGCGGCCTTTAATCCGGTCTCGATCGTCGCGTCACGCCGCACCGCGGCCGGCTCGTAGCGGCGATTCCACAGCACCGCGCCCGCACCGGTTGTCGCGGCCATCGCTCGCAGGACCGCCGCCGCATCGCCGCGCGCGATCGTCAACCGCGAGCCGCGGTCGCGCAGCGCCGCGCCCAGCGCCGCCAGCGAATGGTGCAGCCACCACCGCGCCGCCGGGCCCACCGGCCGGTTTCCCTCGCCGGCGCTGTCCAGGATGTAGACGGGAATCACCGGCCCGCGGCGCGCCAGCGCGGCATTCAGCGCGGGATTGTCCTGCAGCCTCAGATCCTGACGGAACCAGACGATGGCTGGCGCGACGCTCACGCGACCTCAGAGCGACTCCTGATACAGCTGCTCGTAACCCGTCGCCGCGGTTTTCCAGCCAAAGTCGCGCGCCATGCAGCGCTGTTGCACCGCGGCGTAGCGCGGCTTGTCCGCGAAGAGGACCAACGCGCGTTCCATCGCCGCGCGCAGGCTTCCGGCGTTGGGCTCGCACATGATCCCGGTGCCCGTGTCCGGCTGCTCGCCCACATCGATGACGGTATCGACCAACCCGCCGACCCGGCTCACCACCGGCACGGTTCCGTAGACCTGCGAATACATCTGGTTCAGGCCGCACGGCTCGAACAGCGACGGCATCAGGAAAAAATCGCAGCCCGCCTCGATGAGATGGCTCATCGTCTCGTCCAGCCGCGCACTCAACGAGATCTTTTGCGGCGCCTCGGTCGCAAGCGCGCGCAACTCGTCCTCGATCCGCTGGTCGCCGGCACCCAGCACGATCAGCCGGCAATCCTGGCCGGTGAAGAACTCCCGGTTCGCAATCACCAGGTCCAGCCCTTTCTGCTCGGTGAACCGGCAGATCATGCCAAAAATCGGTCCGCCAAATCCGGCCGCGAACCCGCAGCGTTTCAGGAGTTTCGTCCGGCAGGTCTGCTTCCCCGCCATGTTCGCCGGCGAATAACGCGCCGGCAGCACGCCGTCGACGGCGGGGTTCCAGATCGAGGTATCGACGCCGTTAAGCAGGCCGACGATATCGTCGGCCCTCGTGAGGGCGACGCCATCGAGCCCGCAGCCAAACTCCGGCGTCTGGATTTCCTTCGCGTAGCGCGGGCTCACCGTCGTCAGCCGGTCGGCAAACAGGATGCCGCCTTTCAGGAAGTTGACCTGGGAGTAATACTCGAGGCCGTCGATGTTGAAAAGTTCGTCGGGCAGGTTCGTCCGCGCGAACGCCGTCGCCGGGAACAGCCCCTGATAGGCGATATTGTGGATCGTGAAGACCGTCTTCAGCGCGAGCGTCAGACTGTGCCGGCGCTCGGCCTCGCGCAGCAGGAGCGGCAGCAGCGCCGCCTGCCAGTCGTGCCCGTGCACGATGTCCGCCTGCAGGTCGGCCAGCCGCAGGGTTTCCACCACGCCCTTGCAGAAAAAAATGAAACGGTCGGCGTTGTCCTCGTAGTCACGCTCGCCGTTGCCATATGGCGCGCGCCGGTCGAAATATTCCTCGCGACAGATCAGATAGACTTTCAGGTTCTTGCGCGGCGAGAACACGCGGACGTCGCCCGACAGGAACTGGTCGCCCATTTCGATCTTCAAGCGCAGTTTCCGTTCGGCGTTGGCGGCGTCCTTGTGCTCCAGGGCCGCGCGATACCCGGGCAGGAACACCGAGACTTCGTGACCGTGCTCGGCAAGGGCCGCGCTCAACGCGCCCACGGCATCGGCCAGACCCCCCGTTTTCACGTAGGGATACAGCTCGGCGGCCGCGTGCACGATTTTCATCGCCCGACGCTAGACTGACCGGTTTCGTCAGGCCAATCCCAAAGCACGACCTTCCGTCGCGCCATCACTTTACCAAATGAATCTCCGCGAACGTCTGCTCGCGCTCCTGCGCGAACCGACCTACTCCCCCGGCAACGAGTTCGACCTCGCCCGCCGGCTCGGCCTCAATAAAAAGCAGCGCGCCCTGCTGGCCCACGAGGTGCGCCTCGTGCTGAAGGGCGGCGAATTCGTCCGCGCGCAAAACGGCCGCATCACGCCCCGCGACCGCAACCCCGAACGCCCACCCGCCCAGGCCCGGCCGATCTTTTCACCCACCAAGCGTCGCGGTGCGGCGCCCACCGCCGCGGCGGAACGGGAACGCGCGCCCCGCAAGGAGACCGCTTCGAGCCGATCGGCCCCAGGCGCGCCGGCCGCCAAGTCCACTTCGCCGGACGCACCCCCACTCGCCCGCGGCGAGCTGACCGGCCGGATCCAGTTTCGCGCCGGCGGCTCCGCTTTCGTGATTCGCGACGGCGTCCCGGGCGAGGAAGCCGAACCGGCCCTGCAAGTATTTCCCGAGGACACCGGTGTCGCGCTGCCTGGCGATCGCGTGATCGCGCGCGAATATCCCGGCCGCAAGGGCCGCCGCCCCGGCGAGAAGATCGGCGCCATCGTCCGCGTGCTCGAGCGTGGGCGTGACACCATCGTCGGCGATCTCCGTCGGATGGGGCGCAACTTCATTGTCGCGCCCGACGACCCGCGCTTCACCTACGAAATCGCCGTTGGCGACCCCGGTCGCGGCGGCGTAACGCCCGCGCCGCAAACCGGCGACAAGGTCGTCGTCACCCTCAACGAATGGAAGCGCCGGCAGGATCCGCTCACCGGCACCGTCACCGCGCGCCTCGGCCGGACCCACGAACCGCGCGCCGAGTTGCTGGGCATCTTCGAGAAATACGGTCTCGCCACGCAGTTTCCCGACGCCGTCGAACGCGAGGCGGCCGCACTCCCGGACCGCGTCCTGCCGCGCGATCTCGCCAACCGCCTCGACTACCGCGAAGTGCCGACCTTCACGATCGACCCCGACGACGCGAAGGATTTCGACGACGCGCTTTCCGTGGAAACCCTCGACGGCGGCGAGGTGCGGGTGGGAATTCACATTGCGGACGTCTCGGCCTATGTGCGCCCCGGCACGGCCCTCGACCGCGAAGCCCAGCGGCGCGGCAACTCCACCTATCTCGTCGGCACGGTCATCCCGATGCTGCCGGAAAAACTTTCCAACGGCCTCTGCTCGCTCGTCGAGGCGCAGGACCG
>CALFNN010000096.1 GCA_937902925.1 uncultured Opitutaceae bacterium | reverse complement strand
GACTGCTGGTATCGGTGGCGGCGAGCAGCGGAGCGCTCATGCGTCAGGCGTGGTTAACCCAACGGCCGCGTGGTCCCGGTCAAAGAGCCCGTCGAGGTTGAGCAACGGCTGCCGGCGGCGGCCCGCCTTCCCCACGCCAAGGAGAAAGCCGGTGTCGACGCCCGGTCCGTAAACCGACGCCGGTTCGATGTCCGCGTCGGTGAACGTGACGGCGCTGCCGACCCGGTCGACGACCAGCGCGAGCAATTCCCGCGGCTGGCTGTCCCGCTCGAACCCCACGACGACGAGCCGCGTGGCGGCGGTCAACGCGGCCCGGACGCCAAAATTCGCGCGCAGGTCGGCCACGGGAATCACCCGGCCACACAAGGTCACGAATCCCGCCGCATAATCCGGCGGCTGGAGGACGGGCGTGACCTGTTTCAGGCCGACGACTTCCTCGATGCGCCCGAGCGGAACGCCAAAGGATTCGGCGCCGATGACGACGGTGAGATAAAGGCCGGGCAGACGGTTGCCGGCGGAAGCAGGTTCGGGAGACATGAGGAGTGCCGGGTTTGGTTGCATTGAAAGTGTGAATTCCTGATGCACCCCCGCTCAGCGCAGCCCGAGAAGCGTCTGCAGCGTGTCGGCAACGATGAACCGATCGAGGTCGAGCAGCGCCGTCACCCGGCCCTTGATCTGCGCCATGCCCAGCAGATAGCTGGTGTCCACGTTCACGCCGAAGCCCGGCGTCGGCGCGATGTCCGGCGCCGTCACGTTTGCGACCTCCTCCACGCCGTCCACGATGAGCCCCAGCGCGAGCGTATTGCCCGGCAGGGCGACGTGCACGACGACGATGCACGTGCGCTCCGCCACCTCGGCAGGAAGCCGGAACTTGAGGCGCAGGTCGATGATCGGGATCACGTGCCCGCGCAGGTTGCAGACGCCTCTCACGTGGTCCGGCATCTGCGGCACGGACGTGATCGGCGGCAGCGGGATGATTTCGCGCACCTTTGACGCTGCGATGCCGTAAGTCTCGCCCGCCAGAACGACGGTCAGGTATTTGCCCGGCAGCGCGCCGCCATTCTTTTTATCGGTCGGTTTCATGGTTCAGGCCTCCGCGAAAAACGTTTCGTCGACTTCAGCCTCGCGGCGGTTCGCACCGGTGCGCGGGCGGATTGGCCGGGCCGACTGCACCGCCGGCGCCGATCGCCGGGCGGGTGCAACCGCGCGGGGCGGTTCCCCGGGAACCACGGTTCCGCCGACGAGGCGCTGCAACTCCCCGACCGTCTGCTGCACCATCGCCGCCTGTGCATTCAGTTCCTGGGCCGCGGCGGCGCTCTCCTCGGCGCCGCTAGCGTTGGTCTGCGTAATCTTGTCCATCTGGCCCATCGCACCGTTGATCTGCACGACGCCCTGGCTTTGTTCGTTCGACGCCTGGGCGATTTCCGCGACCAACGCGTTCATCCTGGCGGCCTTTTCAACGATGAGGCCGAGCGCATCCGCCACGCCGGCCGACATGGCCACGCCATTATTACTCTTGCGAATCGCCTCCTCGATCTTGGCCGCCGTGTCCTTCGCCGCCTGCGCCGACCGCTGGGCGAGGTTGCGCACCTCGTCGGCCACGACGGCAAAACCCATGCCGGCTTCGCCGGCACGCGCCGCCTCGACCGCGGCATTGAGCGCGAGGATGTTCGTCTGGAATGCGATCTCGTCGATCGTCCGGATGATCTTGGCCACATCGTCCGACGAAGTCTTGATCGCAGCCATCGCCTGGCGCATCTCACCCATGTGCGTCGCCCCCGTCTCGGCGGCGCCGCGCGTCGCGGTGGAGAGCTGAAGCGCCTGTTGGGCGTTCTCGGCGTTGCGCTTGCTCATCGAGGACATCTCTTCGAGCGACGCACTGGTCTCCTCGAGGCTCGCCGCCTGTTGACTGGCGCCCGCCGCGAGAGACTGGCTCGCCGCCGCCACCTGCCCGGCCGCCGCCGCGACTTCGTTGGCGCCCGCAGCCAGGGAACCGGCCGCGCGGCCGAGGACCGAGTTCGTCGTCCGGCTTACCAGCCACGCTGCGCCCACCGCGAAGGCCACACTGAGCAGACCGCCCAACACGGCGCCGTTTTGCGCGCTCCTCACGGCCGCTGTGATCCGGACGGAATAGTCGTCTGCATGGCTCTTGTTGAAGTCGACCAGCTTCCGGACTTCCCCCATGTAGGCATCGAAGACCGGATCGAGCTTCTGCATGACGAAGGCGAACGCCTCCTGCTTCCGCCCGCTGCGGCTGAGTTCGAGCGCCTGCGCCCGCAGGCCCAGATATTCGGGCCGGCGCGCCTGCAATTTTGCGAACAACGCGCGATCTTCCGGGCTGGTAATGGTCTTTTCGTAGTCGGCATAAAGCTGCGACACCCGGTTGCGGCTGGCGTCGATCTGCCGCTCGACACCGGCCATGCCGGCGGCGTCCGTGAACAGCAGGTGGGAAAAGAGATCCGCCTCGGCTCCCTTCACGGAGGCCTCGAGTTCCCCGATCGAATAGACGCCGGGCAGGCAGTCACCGGTCACGACGCGCGCGGATTCGTTGATGGCGTGGGCGTGCCAATAGAAAAAAACGCTCAGCGCCGCGGTGATGAGCGCGCTGATGGCGAAGCCCGTGGCGATTCGTTTGCCGATGGTCCAGTTTTTCATGAGAGACGAAAGAAGAGTTGATTTGGGAGGCTCGTTGACGCGGTTAACCCGCGCCTCTGTTACGTCCACCATACCGTCTCCCTGCGTTTGAATCGCGGGAGCAAATCTACTCACTCCGTCCACCGAACCCTACGCAGCGTCCTTCCCTCCCGACGGGCGATCGTCCAATCCGTGCGCGATCGCGCTACGCGGCGCATGCGCCCGTCATCGATCCCGCCAGCGCCCGGTTCAATTCACTCCGTTCAATGGGCTTCGCGACATAATCGTCGAATCCCTCCGTGGCGCAGCGTTCCCAGACTTCTGCCCTTCGGTGGGCCGAGCACGCCACGAGGCGGCAGCCTCGCGACGCTTCCGCGCCGGCCCAGCCACGCACCGCCCGCGCCACGGAATATCCGTCGGCATCAGGCATCTCGAGATCGATCAGGGCGACATCGAACTTCTCCCGTTCGAGCCAGTCCATGGCGGTGCCGGCCGAGTCCGCGATCTCGAGGCGTGCGCAGCGGTCTTCGAGCATGCTGCGCGCAACCTCCTGGTTCACGAGATTGTCGTCGACCACCAGCACGCGGCCAAAAACCACCGCCCGTGCCGGCGCGGGTGTCGTTTCGAGGGGCTGCACCCGCCGCAGCGTCAGTGCAAAGTAAAACTCCGCGCCGCGGCCGACCTCGCTGCGCAACGCCAGCTCGCCGCCGAAAAGCTGCACCAATCGCCGCGAGATGGAGAGCCCGAGCCCCGTGCCCCGGGTGGAGATTTGCGCCGCCTGCGCCAGCTGGACATACGGCTTGAAGAGCTTCCTCTGTTCCTCCTCCGCGATGCCGGGGCCCGTGTCAATGACGGCGAAGCGCAATGTCGCCTCGTCGGCCGAGGCGGCCGGGGCGGCGATCCGCAACCGCACACCGCCCGTCCTGGTGAATTTCATCGCGTTGCCGACGAGATTGATGAGCACCTGCTGCAACCGGGCGCCGTCGGTCTCGAACCAGAGGGGCCAGCCCGCCGGCAGCTCGACCGCGAGTTTCAGCCCCTGCTGTTGCGCGGCGAGGTCGAACAACGCCCGCACTTCCTCGCACAACTGCCCGAGTTCCACCGCTGTGGGTTTTAACTCGAGCCGGCCCGCCTCGATCTGGGTCAGGTCGAGCAGGTCGTTCACCACGTTGAGCAACCGCACGCCCGACGTGCGGATCGTCCGCAGGCGCAGCGCGGCCGCGGCGTCCGACGCGGTTTCCGCCAGCGCCCCGGCCAGCCCGATGATCGCATTGAGCGGCGTGCGAATCTCGTGGCTCGTCATGGCGAGAAACGAACTCTTCGACTCGCTCGCCGCCACGGCCTGCGCCCGCGCCACCTCGAGGTCACGCGTGCGCTCGGCGACCCGCTGGTCGAGTTCCCGGTTCTGCCGGCGCAACAGGGCGTGCGTGCCGCTGAGTTTCACCGCGAGATTGTTGAACGCCCGGTAGACCATCACGATCTCCTGCGGGGCGCCGGTGGCCTGCTCCGCGATCGGCTCGACCGTCCGCAACGCCGCTTGCCGCGTGGCGCCGCGGGCGAAATTCTCCAGCGGCACCGCGACGCGCAGCCGCGCGGCCCGCGTCACCCCGGCGGCCACCGCCACGATTCCGACCGTCAGCGCCGCCGCCGCGACGAGCATCCATGCGGCGCCGCCGAGACCGGTGAGCAGCGGCCGCTCGGCGATCACCACCACGCCGTTGCTCTCCGCCCTGGCCGCGTAGGCCACGTAGCGCCGCATGACGCCGGCGGCGGTCGCGTGGTCGAATTCAAACGCACTCCCATCCGCCCCGGCTGCGAGCAGCCTGCCCTGCGCGTAATAACGCAACGATGCGAGCGACGGGATCCCGGTCGTGGCGTCCCCGTAGATCACGCGGCCGCGGGCATCGGCCAGCAACAGCCCCACGTCCGGCATCGGGTTGTCTCCCGCCACGAGCGATCCAAAACGCTGCACTTCGAGCGACGCCTCCACGATACCCGCGAACCGGCCGTCCGGGCCGTGCAGCGGCGCGCTGATCGCCACGAGCACGTCGCGGCCAAATCCCCGCCCGCGAAACACCCCGGAAACGAACGGCCGGTCGAGGTCGCGCGCCTGCCGGAAATAGTCCCGGTCGTCCACCCGCAGGTTTTGCTCCCCGGCCGCGGGCGCCGCGGTCGCGGCGTGCACGATTCGCCCCGCGGCGTCGGTCACGAACAACGTCGTGAACTCCGTGTGCGCCCGGCGCGTTTCCTCCAGCAAGGCCGCGGGATCGCCCCCGCCGCGGTCCAGCGTGCGGGCGATGGTCGTGACCGCCGCTTGGTGGGATTCGAGAAACACCTCGAGCTGCCGCGCCACGTGGCGCGCCGAACTCGTCAGCGTGGCGCGGTCTTCACGCTCGGAATAGGTCCGGATCAGGACCGCCGAGGCGACACCGACCAGCGCCACGGGCACGACGGCAAGCAGGAAGACCGACTGGAATACGGCTTCGCGCATCCGCACCCGGGGCGCCAGCCCGCCCGCAATCCACACGGCGAGTCGCGAGTTCCTCACGAGGAACGCGGCGATGGCCACGGCGAACAGGTGGTTCAGCGCCTGTTTGACCACGATCATGGCCACAATGTCCGGCGTGATGCGGGCGACTCCATGGTAGAGCAGCACCACGAGCGGGACGCCGGCGATGGCCCAAAACAGAAAATCATGCAGCAACCAGCGATGACGCCCGAGCCGGGAACCGCCACGAAGCCAGAGCGCTTCCAGCGTCGCCACGATCACGAGAAACGGATGCCCGAGCGTCACGATCGTGACGGCCGCCGGCATCATCGCGGCGAGCAATGCCCATGGCGCGGGCAGCACGAGCACCAGTGGCAGCGCGACAAACGTCCCCGGGAGCAACCGGCCGCCACCCGGCAGGGTGACGGGCACGAGGTTCAGTGCGATGGCGATCAGCACCATTGCCAGCACCCGGCCGGGATGTCGCAGCGATCGCGTCATCGCCGTGCCTCAGCCGCCCGCCGCGGCCGCCTCGAGCGCCGCGTCCCCGGCCGCCGCCGGCGGCGGCGCGGGCAGTTGCACAAAGAAAGTCGCGCCCGCATCGACGGCGCCCTCCGCCCAGATCCGGCCACCGTGGGTGCGCACGAGGCGCGCCACCAGCGAGAGCCCGAGCCCGTAGCCTTCGCTGTTCCCCGCCGTGTCCAGCCGCGAGAACTCGCGAAAAAGTTTGTCGGCATCGCGGGCGTCGAAACCGACCCCGTTGTCGCGCACGAACAGGACCGGCCCCTCCGGCGCCGCGTAGCCCCCGACCTCGACGCGCGGCTGCGCACGACCCGTCGAGTATTTCAGGGCGTTGGTGAGCAGATTGTAGAAGACGCGCTCGATCAGCACCGCACTGACGCCCACTTCCGGGAGGTCGGCGGCGACCAGCTCCGGTGTCATCCCCGGAAAAAGCCCGCGCACGTGCATGAACAGGTGGCGGACAATCGGCGTCGGGTCGACCGCCGGCCGCGGACCGTCGCCCGGGCCCTCGTGCTCTTCCTTCGCGAGTTGCAGGATGTTCTGGACGAGTTCCTGCATGGTCACCGAGGCGTTGTAGATTTCGCCGATCAAGGGCGCGGCGCCGGCGTCGAGCGGCACGACGCCTTCCTTCAGGAGTGAAACGTAGCCCTTGATGACCGTCAGCGGTGAGCGCAGGTCGTGCGAGACGAAGCTCGCATAGGACATCAGCATGGCGTTGGCGTCCTCGAGCTGGCGCGTGCGGGCGCGCACGAGGTCGTCGAGTTCGCGATTGAGTTTCTTGAGTCCTTCGCGCGCCTTCACCTCTTCCGTCACGTTGTCGAAGACCAGCAGCGCAAGCCGCGCGCCGCCGTCCGGGACGATCGTCGCCCGCACCTGCATGATGCGTTCGTCCGCGCCGGCGCCGCGGCGCAATTCCCGCGGCGCCGCGCCGCCGCCGCGAAATGCCGTGGCGATCGCCTCGCGCACGGTCTCCCCCGCCGGCCGGTCGAGGCGGGCATAGAGCGAGTCTTCGCGGAGCGCCCGGCCGTGGCCGGTGGCAAACATCGTCTCGGCGAGGCGGTTCGCGTCCACCACCCGCCCGGCCTCGTCGGCCAGCACGGTGGCCACCGGTGCCAGTTCATACAGCCGCTGAAACCGCTCGCTTTGCTCGGCGATCGCCCGGAAGCGATTGAGCGCGGCGACGGTCCGCACCCGCGCACGGATCTCCTCGCGGCGGCAGGGCTTCGTGAGAAAATCGTCCGCGCCGGCGCGCAACCCCTCGAGTCGCGAGCGGTCGTCGTCCAGCGCCGTCACCACGATGATCGGGACCCGCCCGATGACCGGGTCGCTCCGGATGCGGCGGCAGACCGTGAATCCGTCCATCTCGGGCATCATCACGTCGAGCAGGATGAGGTCGGGCTGCTCCACCTGCGCGAGCGCGCAGGCATCGAGGCCGTTCCGGGCAAAGAAAAGTTCATAACCGTCGTCGGCGAGAAACGCCTCGAGCGTGGTCAGGTTGATCTGCTCATCGTCGACGATGAGGATTCTCGCTTTCATCATGGAGAGGAGTTGGTCGCCGGCGCGGCCCCGGCCGGTGGCAGGTCGATCGTGAAGGTGCTGCCGGCGCCCGGGGCGCTTTCCACCGTCACCGTGCCGCCGTGCAGCCGGACGATCCGGTCGACCAGGGCCACGCCGATGCCCGTGCCGCCGTATTGGCGCGCGAGCGAACCGTCGACCTGGGAGAAAACCTTGAACAGCAGGTGGAGTTTTTCCGGCGCGATGCCGATGCCCGTGTCGCGCACCGTAAACCGTGCGCCGCCGCCACTCCGGCCTTCGACTTCCACGGTCACGCGGCCCTGCGCCGGCGTGAACTTCACCGCGTTGCTCAGCAGATTCTGGAGCACCTGGCGGATCAACCGCTCGTCGGCCTGCACGATGACCGGCCCGGGAGTGCGGCGCACCTCGACCGCGAGCGACTTGGCCTCGGCGGCGCGCCGCACGGCCTCGGCGGAACTCCGGCACATCGAGCCGAGGTCGAACGCCGCCGGGTTCGGCCTGGTCTTGCCCGCCTCGAGCCGGGCGAGATCGAGAATGTCGTTGATCTGGGCGAGCAACTGCCGGCCGCTGGCGTGGATGATGCCGAGGTAGCGCGTGGTGCGGTCCGGGTCGAAGGGCGGCCCGACCTCGAGCAACGATTCGGTCAGCCCGATCACGGCGTTCAGCGGCGTGCGCAGCTCGTGGCTCATCGTCGAGAGAAACTCGCTCTTCGACCGGTTCGCCGCCTCCGCCGCCGCATGCGCCGCGATCAGCTCCGCCTCCACCGCCTTCGCCGCCGAGACATCGGTCAGCGTGCCGGTGACTCCCCGCAGTGCGCCCTGCGCGTCGCGCAGGCCGCGCGCGCTGACGAGCATCCAGCGGAACCCGCCGCCCGCTTCGAGAAAACGCACGTCGCCGCGGTAGGCATGGGCCCGGCCCGAGAGCACCTCGGCCCAGTTTTGGAAAACCAGCGCCCGGTCGAGCGGATGAACGTATTTCACCGCCGCGCGGCCGAGGCAGGCAGCCGCGTCCCAGCCCAGGCGTTTCGCCCAGGCGGAACTCAGGAACGTCCAGCGTCCGTCGCCATCGAAGCGAAAGACCACGTCGTCGAGGCTGTCGACGAGTTCCTGGTAGTCGTCCGTGGCCGACCGTCCCGCGGCCGCGCCTTCAACTGGCGGAAGACTCGCGGGCATGGTCGGTGGCGCTCTTGACCGCGTGGGCCGGCAGGAGGAGCACGCTCGCGAGGCCCGGGGTGGCCGGGTCGGAGGTGAAGTTGAGATCGCCCCCCATCGAGCGCAGGAGCAGCCGGACCGTGGCGAGGCCGAGTCCCATGCCGGGAATCTCGCCGCTGAATTTCCGCTCGAGCTGGCCATAGGGCTGGCCGAGGCGCGCGACGACATCGGGCGGCAGCCCCGGGCCGCGCGCAAAGAGCCGCAGCTGCCACCGGCCGTCCACCGCGGAAAGCGTCGCCTCGACCCCGCCCTGGCCGGCGTCGCTGAACTTGGCGTAATTGTCGAGGAGCTCGCCCAGCGCCACCTCGATCGTCTCGGGATGAGCGACGCGGACGGTCGGACCCCGCACCGTGACACGATCGCGCAATCCCGCGTCGTCCGCCGCCGCGGCCATCACCTCGGTCAGGGGTTTCCAGGTCGGAGCGGGCGCGGCCGAGGTCGGGGCGAAGACGGCGGCGTGATGCCGCAGCACGGCGAGCAGCGTGCCTTCCAGCCGCTCCGCGCTGTCGCGGGCATGGCGGAGCAGGTCGCGCATCTCACCGCTGGCGCACGCCTCGCTGGCCTCGAGAAAATTGAAGATGGGCGCAAGCCCGTTCAGCGGCGTGCGGATCTTGTGCGAGATCAGGTGTTGAAAGGTGAACGTCTCGAGCTCGCGCCGCACCGCGCCGGTGCGATTGGTGAACTTGAGCAGGGTCTGCCCGTGGTGGCCGTCCAGCGAATGCAGTTCGACCTCGAACCAGCGGGCCGCCATCTGCGGCGTCTCCGGCTGGAAGATCGAGAACGCGGCGCCGTCCGGCAGCCGCAGCTCGCGCCACGCCACCCAGGCGTCGACCGGTTCCGAACGAAAATACCGGCCGATCACCGTCGCGACGTCGCCGCCGGACTCGTCCGGCGCAAACCCGAAGAGGGCCCGGGCGCGTTCGTTCGCACAGACCAGCGCGCCGCGGTTGTCGGCCACGACGAGCGGCTCGAGCGAATGGTCGAGCAGCCAGCGGAAGCGGTCACGCTCGCCCGCGAGGGCGCGAAACCGGTTGAGCCGCGTGATGGTTCGCACCTTCGCGCGCAGCTCGGGCGCGGAAAACGGCTTGCTGAGAAAATCGTCCGCGCCCGCCTCGAGCGCCGTCACCATGGCCTCCGATTCGTCGGCCGCCGACAGGACGATGACCGGGACTTCGCGGGTCCGGGCGTCGGCGCGGAGCGCCGCGCAGACTTCGTAGCCCGTCATGCCCGGCATCATGATGTCGAGGAGGATGAGATCGGGCGGCGCGGCCAGCGCGGCGGCGAGCCCGGCGGCGCCATCCGTGGCCTCGTGGATCGTGTAGCCGCCCTCGCGCTGGAGCAGGTCGCGGAGCCGGAGGCGCATGGCGCGGTCGTCGTCGACGAGGAGAACGTTGCCGGGTGCGCTCATGCGGCACTCTCCGTTCCCGCGGCGGGACCCGCCGGGATTTCGATCAGGCCGAGCCGGACGGCATGCAAGGTGAGTTGCGCGATCGACTTGAGGCCGGTGCGGCGGATGATGCTCGCGCGGTGATTCTCCACCGTGCGCACGCTCAGCCCGAGGCACTCGGCGATCTCCTTCGAGGACATCCCCTCGGCGAGAAACCGCAGCACGTCGCGTTCGCGCGCCGACAATTCCGGATGGAGCTCGGCCCGCTCGGGATTCGCCACGAGGCGGCGGACGGCCTTGGCGATGGCCGGCCCGAGATAGGTCTGGCCGCCGGCGACCGCGTTCAACGCGGCCGTAAACTCGCTGAAACTCGCCGTCTTCTCGATATAACCCTTCGCGCCCGCGGCCATGGCCTCCCGGACTGCCAGTTCGGTCGAATTGGCGGAGAACACGAGGACGTAAGGTGGCGGATCGATGCGCACGGCGCGCAGGAACTCCAGGCCGACTCCGCCGAGCAGCATCCAGTCCAGCACCACCACGCGCGGCTGGTGCGCCTCGGCCACGCGCAGGGCCTCCGGGACGTCGCCGGCCTCGCCCACCACCTTGAAGGCAGGCATGGCCGAGACAAACGCCGTGAGCATCTGGCGGATGGCGGTCTGATCTTCCACGATCATGACCCCGATCTTCTCGGGTGGGAGCGGGTTTGCTGGTTTCATCCCCCACGTTACGGCATTTTACCTCATAAAATGAATGAGTAGTTCTCGTCACCGCCGCACGGGACAATCGGCGCGCCCAAAATGACAAGAATTGCGCCGTGCCCGCCGCGGCGACCGGCTCCCGCCCGGGCTATTTGATCCCCGCGCCCACCTCGGTCGCCACGATGTGGCGTTGCAACCAGCGGAACAACGCGACCACGGGCAGCGTCGTCAGCA
>CALFNN010000095.1 GCA_937902925.1 uncultured Opitutaceae bacterium | reverse complement strand
GACAACCGAGTGAAGATGCCGCCTAGGAAAATTGCGTCGCTGTCATTAAGACTCGAAGTCTCGACCAAGTGCTCCAGGGAACATGGACAGATGATTTTTGCCGTCGCACTAGCATGTAGGAGTGCCGAGCAGAGCGGTTCCCATTCAGCCTTCCGCGATTTTTCCAAGAAGCGACTGACTACGCACTGATCTAGATAGACTAGAGAGGCTCCGCCGGTGAGATATTTACTCGTTCGCATCTAGCGGGCCGCGGGCAACGCGAACCTATTTCACAAACGACGAAGCGAAATCTTGGACCAACATGGCATTCAATTTCTCGCGGTCGGTGAAGAGTGACGTGAGCCTTTCAGATTCTGATTTGCCGTAGTGCGCGGCGAAGGCGGCAGCGGCTTTTTGTTGGAGGACCGGGATGCCTTCTTTTCTCCGACGGCGGTGGCCGATGGGGAAGTGGACTTCGATGCGATCGGTCTTCGTGCCGTCTATGAAAAATACTTGGACGGCGTTGGCGATCGAGCGCTTGCCGGGGTCGAGGTAGTCCTTCGAATATTGCTTGTCCTCGACCACGGTCATCTTTGCGCGGAGGGCGTCGATCCGCGGGTCGGCGGCAACTTTATCCTCGTAGTCGGCGGCGGTGAGGTGGCCGAAGATCAGGCCGATGGCCGTCATGTATTGGAGGCAGTGGTCACGGTCGGCGGGATTGTTCAGCGGGCCGGTTTTGTCGATGATCCGGATGGCGGACTCATGCGTGGTGAGCTCGACGCGCGCGATGGCGTCGAGGCGGTTTTTGACGTGCGGGTGGAGCTGGACGGCGCATTCGACGGCGGTCTGCGCATGGAATTCGGCGGGGAAGGAAATCTTGAAGAGGACGTTTTCCATCACGTAGCTGCCGAGCGGACGCGCGAGCGTCACAGGCTTGCCCTTGAAGGAGACGTCCTGAAAACCCCACGTCTTCGCCGTGAGGACGGAGGGATAGCCCATCTCGCCCGTCATCGCGATGAGGGCGAGGCGGACGGCGCGGCTGGTGGCGTCGCCGGCGGCCCAGGATTTGCGCGAGCCGGTGTTGGGCGCGTGGCGGTAGGTGCGCAGCGCGGAGCCGTCGAGCCACGCGTGTGAGAGGGCGTTGACGATTTGGTCGCGCGTGCCGCCGAGCATCGCCGTGACGACGGCGGTGGACGCGACGCGGACGAGGAGGACGTGGTCGAGGCCGACGCGGTTGAAGGAGTTTTCCAGGGCGAGGACGCCTTGGATTTCGTGGGCCTTCACCATCGCGACGAGGACGTCGCGGACGGTGAATGGCGAATGACGAATGCCTAATGACGAATGGAAAGCGGCGGGAACAGTGCCGGCGGCTTGGTTGCGGCTGAGCCAGTCGGCGACGGCGAGGATGGCGCCAAGGTTGTCGGAGGGATGGCCCCACTCGGCGGCGAGCCAGGTGTCGTTGAAGTCGAGCCAGCGGACGATCGTGCCAATGTTGAACGCGGCCTGCGCGGGATCGAGTTCGTAGGCGGTGCCGGGGACACGAGCGCCGTTGACGATGCTCGTGCCGGGGACGACGGGGCCGAGGAGTTTCGTGCACGCGGGGTATTGCAGCGCCATGATGCCGCAGGCGAGCGTGTCGAGGAGGCACCAGCGGGCGGTGTCGAGGGCCTCGGCGGAGGGCGTCGTGTAATTTAGTGCGTAGTCGGCGAGGGTGACGAGAAGGTCGTCGGGCGGCGGGCGGAGGTTCGAAGGTGTGACGTGTGACATGTGACGGGTGGCGAGCGGGAAGGCGGCGGATGCTTCCGGAGAATCGTTTTCTTTCTCGTAATCTTTCTCGCGGATCGGAAAAGAAGAGAACGAGAACGATCGAAGGATCAGGCGCGCTGCGCCAAGGCGGCGAACGGCCGGTCGGCGGGGCCGGTGTAGTTGGCGCTGGGGCGGATGATCTTGCCGTCGGCACGCTGCTCGATGACGTGGGCGGCCCAGCCGGCGGTGCGGGCGATCACGAAGAGCGGGGTGAACATCGCGGTCGGCACGCCGAGTTCGTGGTAGGCGACGGCGCTGAACCAATCGAGGTTGGGAAACATTTTCTTCTCCGCCGCCATCAACGTCTCGATGCGCCCGGCGACGGCAAAGAGGTTGGTGCCGCCGGTCTCGGCGCAGAGGGCGCGGGCGATTTCCTTGACGATGGCGGAGCGCGGGTCGCTGACGGTGTAGACAGGATGGCCGAAGCCGATGACGATTTCCTTTCGGGCCAGGCGGGCGCGGAGGTCGGCCTCGGCGGCGTCGGGCGTGCGGTAGCGTTGCTGGATTTCGTAGGCGACCTCGTTGGCGCCGCCGTGCTTGGGACCGCGGAGGGCGCCGATGGCGCCGGTGATGCAGCCGTAGAGTCCGGCGCCGGTGCCGGCGATGACGCGGGCGGTGAAGGTGGACGCGTTGAACTCGTGCTCGGCGTAGAGGATCAGCGACTGGTCGAGGGCGCGGACATGGCGTTCGGACGGCGCGCGCTGGTGGAGGAGGTGGAGAAAATGTGCGGCGATCGTCGGGTCGGCAGTCTCGACTTCGATGCGCCGGCCGCTGGTCGCGAAGTGATGCCAGTAAAGCAGCATCGATGGAAAACTTGCGATGAGCTGGTCGGCGATCGCGCGGGCGACGACAGGATCGTTGGGGCCGGCGCTGCCGAGGGCGGAAGGTTCGGTGGAAATCGCGCCGAGGGCGGAGCAGCCGGTGCGGAGGACGCCCATCGGGTGGGCGGACGCGGGTAGTTGCTCGAGAATCGCGCGGATGGGCGCGGAGAGACCGCGCAACGAGATGAGGCGCGCCCGATAGGCGGCGAGCTCGGCGGCGTTGGGCAGGCGCTCGTGGATGAGCAGGTGGGCGACCTCCTCGTAGGTGGCGTCACGCGCGAGATCGGCGATGTCGTAGCCGCGGTAGTGGAGATCGTTGCCGGAGTGGCCGACGGTGCAGATGGCGGTGTTGCCCGCGACGACGCCGGAGAGGGCGACGGATTTCTTGACCTTGGAGACGGGGGCGGGGGAATCGTCTTTCATGGGTGGGCTGCAGTGGGAGATGGGGGTAAATTTACCTGCGCGGGAGACGCAGCAAACCGGTGCGGACTGACTCAACCATATGGTCCGAAAACTGAACCCATGGGACGAATTCGGCGCGAAGACCGGGTTGCTCTGCGACGAATCGCCCGAGATATGCGAGGCCTTGGGAAATGGTGGGGAAGAAAGAACCGTTAGGTTTCGCGGTCTTCGCCCGGGGGATCTGGCGGGCGAGGTAGGCGGAAACCGCGGGGATGCCGCGGGAATCACCGGCGTCCTCCAGCGCCCAAAGGGCATAAAGCTTCGGCCGATAACCCGGGTCGCTGAGTGCCGAAATGAAAAAGGGCGTTTCCGCGGAGCCGGCGAGGTGTGCGATGGTGAGGATGGAGGCGCACTGCACGTCTTGCTTGGGATACTTGAGCACTTGTTTCAGGGGTTCGACGGCGCGGAGCGTGCCCAAAGCCCGCAGGGCGACGACAGCGTAGAAAACGCTCCAAGGGTTTTCCCTTCGTTTCAGCGTTTCAATCAAAGCATCCTCGGTGAAGGGTATGCCTCGCTTGGCGAGACCCGAGCGGCAGCTCTCCAGACGATCAGGCGAGGTTAGGATAGGCATCAGATGCGGTAGCCGAGGGTGGTGTAGAGGTCGGCGCGGGTTTGCATTTTATCGACGACGGATTGTTGCGTGCCGGTCTGGCGGATCGTGGTATAAACCGCGAGCGAAGCGGCGGCGGCGGCGCGGCTGGCCGAGAGCGGGTAGAGCACGAGCGAGAGGCCGGCGGCGCGAAGCTCGTCGAGGGTGAAAAACGGCGTCTGGCCGAACTCGGTGAGATTCGCGAGCACGGGAACTTTCACGGCGGCGGTGAAGGCACGGAACTCGTCAAGGGTGCGGAGCGCCTCGGCGAAGATCATGTCGGCGCCGGCGGCGACGTAGGCTTGGGCACGGGCGATCGCGGCCGGGACGCCTTCGTTGGCGGCGGCATCGGTGCGGGCCATGACGACGAACTCGCGATCGGGTTTACCGGCGACGGCGGACTGCACGCGGGCGACCATCTCGGCGACGGGGACGATTTGTTTGCCGGGAAGGTGGCCGCAGAGTTTCGCGGGGACTTGATCCTCGAGATGCACGGCGGCGACGCCGACGGCGGCGAGTTCGCGGACGGTGGCGGCGGGGTCGGCCCAGCCGGTGTCGATGTCGACGAGGAGCGGGAGATCGACGCGTTGCGCGATGCGTCGGGCGTCGATCAGCACGTCGGCAAGCGTGGTGTCGCCGACGTCGGGAATCCCATGGGCGTGGTTGGCGACGCCGGCGCCCGAGAGGTAGAGCGCGTGAAACCCGGCGCGCCGGGCGAGCAGGGCAGCGTAGGCGTTGATCGCGCCGACGATCTGGAGAGGGCGTTCGGCGGCGAGGGCGGCACGGAAGCGGGTGCCGGGCGATGCGGTGGTGCTCACAGACGCGAGCATGAGCGCGAAACGAGCGGTGTCGAGGAAGGCGAGGGGCGCGCCGAACGGACGGCGCGCCGGCGGACGCGGAGAGTTGTAAACTAATAGTTTACAACCTCGCCTGGCGCCGGACGCCGGGGGAGGCGAGGCGGCGCATGAGAGGGCGGAGCGGGAAGTAGAGCACGGCGACAATGAAGGGCGCGCTGAGCAGCCACGCCGTCGCGGCGTGGACGCCGGTCCAGCCGAAATGCCGCAGGAACGCCCACGGGTCGGCGTGAAAGGCGCGCGCGAGCTGCGGGACGGAGAGTGGCACCGGCGGCGCCTGCCAGATGAACTCGCCGGCGCGCACGTAGACGAGGATGAGGGCGAGTTGCACGGCGGTGAGCAGATAGTTCACCGTCTGCAGGACCGGCTGGTTGAGCCGGAGCCAGAGGCCGATGGCGACGTTGAGGAGCGTGGTGAGCCCGAACAACGGCAGCAGCGAGCACGCGGTGCCGATCGCGATGGTGAACGCGAGACGGTCGGGCGTGACGCCCTGCGTGAGCTGGGCGCGCAGCGGCGCGACGAGGCGGCGTTGCCAGAATGAGGGCGGGGGAGCGGTGGCGGCGGCGATGGGCAAGCGGAAGAGCTACGCCCAGATTGCGGCGATGGATTCACGCTGGCAAACCGATGCGCGGAAATTCGCGCGAAACGGTTGGTCAATCCGCGGCGTCTTGCCAAGCTGCACCCCATGCTCGCCGTCGCCGACCTGAAGAAATCGTTTCTGTCGCCAGAGGGGCAGCGGGTGGCGATCGTCGGCGTGGGGAGGTTCGCGCTGGCGGCGGGCGAGCAGCTGGCGCTGCGGGGCGAAAGCGGGTCGGGAAAAACGACGTTTCTCAACCTGATCGCGGGCATCCTTGCGCCCGACAGCGGGCGCGTGACGATCGATGGCGGCGAGATGACGGGGCTGAGCGAACCGAAGCGCGACCGGCTGCGGGCGGAAAAGCTCGGCTATATTTTTCAGACCTTCAACCTGCTCCAGGGCTACACGGTGCTGGAGAACGTCGTCCTCGGGATGAGCTTTGGCCCGCGGGGGGCCGACCGGGGGCATGCGCGCGAGGTGCTGGGCCGCGTGGGACTCGGGCACCGGCTGGAGCATTTTCCGCGGCAGCTCTCGACCGGGCAGCAGCAGCGCGTGGCGGTCGCCCGCGCGCTGGCGAACCGGCCGAAGCTCGTGCTGGCGGACGAGCCGACCGGCAACCTGGACCGGAAGAACGCGCACGAGGCGCTCGCGCTCATTCGCGAAGTGTGCCGCGAACACGGCGCGGCGCTGCTGCTGGTGTCGCACGACGAGGACGTGTTGAAGGAATTCGAGGTGCGGAAGGATTTTGCGGAGATCAACGAGGCGCTGAAGGAGCCGGCGCGATGACACTGCCGCTCATCATCTATCGCTCGCTGCGGCAGCACGCACTCTCGACTGTCGTCACGGCCGGCAGCATCGCGCTCGCGTGCGGCTTGCTGATGTGCGTGTGGATGGTGAAGACGCAGTCGCAGACGGTGTTCACGCAGACGACGTCGGGCTTCGACGCGGTGCTGGGCGCGCGCGGGTCGAAGCTCCAACTCGTGCTCAACGCAATTTTCCACCTCGAGGCGTCGCCGGGCAACGTGGCGTGGGCCGACTACGAGATGATCAAGCGCCACCCCGCGGTGAAGACGGCGATCCCGATCGCGGTGGGCGACAACCTGCGCGGCTACCGGCTGGTCGGCACGCTGCCGGAATTGTTCACGACGGTGGAGTATGCGCCGGGGAAAAAATTCGCGGTGCGGCCGGGCGGGCGGTTTTTCGCGGCGGACAAGCCCGACGCGAAGGAGGCGGTGGCGGGGGCGTTCGCGGCGCAACGGCTGGGCCTGAAGGTCGGCGACACGTTTCATCCGTTTCACGGACTGGCGTTCGACGCGAACAGCCAGCATCCCGACGTCTACACGGTCGTCGGCATCCTTGCGCCGACCAACACGCCGGCGGACCGGGTGGTGTGGATCCCGTTGCACGGGTTGCAGACGATGAGCGGGCACGATGCGCGGGCGGCGACCGATGTGAGCGCGGTCCTCATCCAACTGCGGGCGCCGTCGGCGGGGTTCATGCTCGACCTGATGTATAACAAGCAGGGCAACCGGCTGACGTTCGCGTATCCCGTCGGCGCGATCATTGCGGAGCTGTTCGGCAAGATCGCGTGGTTCGACCAGGTATTGACGCTCGTCGCCTATCTCGTGGCGCTGGTGGCGGCGGGCTCGGTGCTCGCGAGCATCTACAACTCGATGAGCGCGCGGCAGCGCGATCTCGCGATCCTGCGGGCGCTGGGGGCGAGGCGGCGGACGATTTTCGGGGCAGTCGTGGCGGAGGCGGCGTGCATCGGCGCACTCGGGGCGGCGGCGGGATTCGCGATCTACCTGGCGCTGCTCGCGGGAGTGGCGGACGTGATTCGCGCGCAAACCGGCGTGGTGCTCGACCTGACGGCGCGGCATCCGGTGCTGTGGATCTGCCCGCTGGCGATGATCGCGCTGTGCGCGCTCGGCGGCGTGGTGCCGGCGTTCAAGGCCTACCGGACGCCCGTCGCCGAAACGCTGGCGCCGTTGTCCTAGACGACGGGGCGGCGTTAGTGCGCGGCAGGCAGGGCGGAGGATTTTTGGCGGGCCCGTGCGGCGTCGAGCACCCACCGGATGGCATTCCAGAGCAACTCCGGTTCGTCCTGTCCGATGTCGTGGCCGCTCTTGGCCGTCACGACGTGCATGCCGTAGGTGGTCGACTGAAAGATTTCCTCCTGCGCTTTTCGCCACTCCGCCTCGTATTCCGGGGGCATGGGATTTTTGGCGCTGCCATGGTGCAACGACGTGAGGACGACCATCGGCACGTCAGGCAGTTTGCCGGCGACGTCGAGCCGGCCCGATTTCCACGTTGGCACCATGCCGGCATAATCCGGCTTGGCCATGTTTGGATCCGACGGTGAAAACAGCGGATATTTTGCGGGGGCGAACTGGTTCGTGAGCAGCAATTCCCGGCCAAACGAACCGTCGATGAGCACGAGGCCGGCGACGTCATTGGGGAACCGCATCGCGAGCACGCGACTGTAGAGTCCGCCGAGCGAGCGACCCACCAAGACGTAAGGCGGGGGAATGCCGACCTGAGCCAGCAGGGCGTGCAGCTCGTCGGCGACTTGGGCGGGCGCGCGTTGATCCCGCGCGGGCTCCGAGTTGCCCATGCCCGGCCGATCATACACAAAAGTGGTGGTGCCGACGCCCAGCAACCACGGGGCCCACGGTGCGATCCTGCTCGGGCCGCTGCCACTGCTGCCGCTGGAAAAGATAACCGCGGGGCTGCCCGTGCCGTGGCGGGCGAATTCGATCTTATGCCCGTTGACGACGGCGCTCTCCAGGTGGATGCGCGGCGACGGACCAACCGAGGTCGAGCAGGCGGCGAGCGCCCAGCCGACCGGCGCGAGGAGAATCAATCTGGCCCGGCGCGTGGACACGCGGCGAACGAAACTGCGGGCGCGAGCCGACGCAATGCCTATTGCACGCTCGTCGCCGGAACGCTTGACCCGTTGCGATGGTCGCCGGCGCCGCGGGGTTTCGCGCGCTGGGGGGCGTGGCCGCCGTTGAGTGCGGCGTAAAACGGATCGCCGGGCCGGATCGAGCCGCGGGCGACGGGTTCGCCGGTGAAGGCGCTTTTATAGAGGGCGGTGAGCAACTCGAGGGTGCGGCGGGCATCGTCGCCGCTCGTGAGCGGACGGGTGCCGGCGTCGAGATGCAGGACGAGTTCGGCGAGTTGCGCGGCATGGGTCGAACCAGTGTCGGGCGGAAAACTCTGCCACGCCTGGGTGAGGGTGTTGCCCTCTTCCTGCACGCTCGGGGCGAGGGTGAAGCGCCAGTTGTCGCGGGAGTAGCCGTAGAGATGGGTGAGCTCGATGGTCGCGCGCTGGTAGTCGAGGCGGATGTAGGTTTCCTGGCGCGGACTGAGCGCGCTGTTGACGACGGAGGCGAGGGCGCCGTTGGCGAAGCGGATGAGGGCCATCGACACGTCCTCGACCTCGACGTTGCGGTCGAGCGTGCCGGCTTGGGCGCGGACCTCCGCCCAGTCGCCGAGGAGGTAGAGCAGATGGTCCATCGCGTGGATGCCGAGGCCGACGGTCGGGCCCCCGAGTTCGGTGCGCCACTTGCCGCGCCACGGGACGGCGTAGTAGGCGGCGTCGCGGAACCAGAGCGTGTGGCAGACGGCGACGAGCGGGCGGCCGAGCAGGTTTTCCTCGGCCAGCCGGCGGACGTGGGCGGTCGACGAGGCGAAGCGTTGCTGGAAGACGCACGACGCGAAGCGGCCCGAGCGGCGCTCGGCCTCCGCGATGCGGTCGAGCTCCGCGAGCGACGCGCAAAAAGGCTTTTCGCACAGCACCCACGCGCCCGCCTCGAGGGCGGCGATGGTCATTTCGGCGTGCAGGGCGGGCGGGGCGGCGACGAGCACGAGGTCGGGGCGCGTGGCTTGCAATGCCGCGGCATAGTCGGGGTGTTTCGCGGCGACCTGGTGCCGGGCGCAAAACGCCGCCAGCCGGCCGGGATCGATGTCGACGGCGCCGGCGAGCACGACGCGTCCCCGCGTGTCCTCGATGGCGCGGACGTGGGCGTCCGCGATGCTGCCGGTGCCGACCAGCAGGGCGCGATAGGTCTGGCTCATGGGGCGGGGTGGGGTGTCTGAGTGCCGTTGGCGATGGGGACGGTCAACCGACAATGGCCCTCCGGCCGGGCGAAGAATGCCAGACAGTCCGACCTTGTGAGGGCCGGCGGTCGGACGGGAAGCGGTGGTGCCGAAGGCACGATTTGGCGCAGGCGCAAAAAGATTTTTGACGAACGGGTCTTCCCGCATACGCTCGATCTTCGTTATGACGACGTCGCGTGCGTTGCAGTTGGCCGTGTTGACCGGAGCCCTGGGCCTCGGCCGGCTGGTGTGCGGCGCGGCCCCGGCGGCGGTGAGCATGCCGGATATCGCGGCGCCTGCGGTGGAGAACGGTTACCTGAAGCTCAGTTTCGAGCAGCTGGCGGGCTATGTGTTCGTGCCGCCGGCGTTCGATCCCGCGGCGGACCCGAAGGCCAAGCCGCCGACCGGCGAGGAGCAGATTCCCGCCGTGGTCAAGACGTGGAACGGCAAGAAGGCGATGGTCACCGGGTTCATGGTGCCGGTGAAAATGGAAAAAGGCCTCGTCACCGAATTCCTGCTCATGCGGAACCAGATGGCGTGCTGCTATGGCGCGGTGCCGAACATGAACGAGTGGGTCGTCGTGAAGATGAAGCAAGGCGTGCCACCGCTGATGGACGTGCCGATCGAGTTTTACGGCGAACTGAAGGTCGGGGCGATGTTCGAGAACGGCTACATGACCGGGCTCTACGAACTCGAGGGCGAGAAGATGGGCGCGGTCCAGGGCTGACGCCTTGGAAAGCTCCAAGCGCCAACAGCCACGCTCCAGAGAATATCCAGTCGCCGATTTTTCGGAACGCAGGTCGGCGGGATTCTTGGGGTTTGGACTCCGACGTTTGTGGTTTCCGCGCCGGGCGCGGTCTTTCACCGCGCGATGTCGCGCTGGGTGAGCACGCGGAAGCCACGGCGGTTGAGCGCCTGCGCGGCGACCTCGATGTCCTCGGCGTTGATCGCCAGCGCGGAGCGGCCCTCGGGGCGCTTGATGAAGCTGTAGATGTAATGGATGTTGATCTCGGCCTCGAGCAGCGCGGCGAGCACGCCGTTGAGCTCCGACTCGTCGGTGATCTCGACGGCGAGGACATTGCACTCGGAGTAGGGAAAATCGTTGCTGATCATCAGCTCGCGGGCCTTGCCGGGATCGTCGACGATCAGGCGGTCGATGGCGCAGTCGGTGGTGTCGAGGACCGTGATGGCCATGACGTGGACGTTGTTGTCCTTGAGGAGCGCCGTGAGGTCATGGAGCCGGCCAACGCGATTCTCGGTGAAGACGGAGAACTGCTTCACGGGATCGTGGGACGAAGTGCTGGTCTGCGCGGCCATGGCGGCGAGGCAACGTGGCCGGGGGCGGTCGCGGGGTCAATTACGGCCTCGCGGGCGGGCGAGGTCGCCACCTAGGTTGCGGGGGTGCCCATCGAGCTCGCCCGCGAACACGCCGCCACGCAGCGCCGCGCCCTTGACAGCGCGCGACTGGTCTGGCGCGGAATCCTGCTCAACGCGGCGCTCGCCGCGGTGAAATTTTCCGGTGGCATCTTCGGCCACACCTACGCGCTGATCGCCGACGGCGCGGAGTCGCTCCTCGACATCCTTTCCTCGACGCTCGTGTGGGCGGGCTTCCGGGTGGCGGCGCGGCCGCCCGATGCGAACCACCCCTATGGCCACGGCAAGGCGGAGCCGCTCGCGGCGCTGGCCGTGGCGCTGTTCGTGTTCGCGGTGGCGGGCTGGATCGCGCTGCACGCGGTGCACGAAATCATCACCCCGCACCAGGGCCCGTCCTGGTGGACCCTGCTCGTGCTGGCGGCGGTGATCGTGACGAAGATCTGGTTTTCGCGGCGGATGGGGGTCGTGGGCGAGGCAGTCGGCAGCACGGCGCTGGGCGTCGAGGCGCTGCACCACTGGTCGGATGCGATGACCTCGGCCGCGGCGTTCGTTGGCATCAGCATCGCGGTCTGGGGCGGCCCGGGCTGGGAGACAGCCGACGACTGGGCGGCGCTGTTTGCCTGTGTGATCATCGCCTTCAACGGCGTCGGGATGTTCGGGAAGGCGCTGGGCGACGTGATGGATTCCGCGGTGTCGGCGCGGTTCGAGGGCGAAGTGCGGGCGATCGCGCTCGCGGTGCCGGGCGTGCAGGCGCTCGACAAGGTGCGGGTGCGGAAGAGCGGACTCAGCCACCTCGTGGACATCCAGGTGCGGGTCGACGGCGAGCTGACCGTGCGGGCGGGTCACGACATCGCCCACGCCGTGAAAGACGCACTCATCGGTTCGGGCCCGCACGCGATCAGCGACGTGACCGTGCACATCGAGCCGATGAAGTGACGCGGCGCGGGCGGCGGCCCCGGGGCGGTCGTCAGTTGAACTTCTGCGCGACTTTCCAGCCGACGTAGACCCCCACGACGCTCCCGACGCCGCTGAGGAAGAACGAGCCCAGCGAAAACGTGTCCATGCCGAAGGCGCCCGCGACGAGACTGCCGACGATGCCAAAGATCGTCGTGCCGGCGAAGATGCAGAGCTTGGTCACACGCCAAGGTTGAAGCGCCGGAACGCGGGTGGCGATGATTTTTCCCGTGGTGCGCGGGCGGACTCAGGCGTAGCCGGCGGCCTTCAGGGCCTCGAGGATGCGTTCACCTCCGCCGCGGATATGCTGATACATCGCGGCTTGTGCCGCGGCGGGATCGTGCTGCGCGATGGCGTCGACGATGCCGTGGTGCTTGGCGGACGGGTTGCCGGGATCGAGCTGGCGGCCGATGCGGAGATAGGTCGGGCGTTGATACATGTCGAGCGCGGCCATGACGATATTCTCGAGCATCGGATTGCGCGCGGTGCGGACGACCTGGAGATGGAAACGGGCGTTGGCGCGGCAGTAGTCGACGAACCCGCGATCATCGTTGGGATCGTAGGGCAGCGTCGCGCAGCGCCGGAGTTCGGCGATGTCGTCGGCGGTCGCACGGGTGGCGGCGACCGCGGCGGCCTGGGGCTCGACGATGGTCCGGAGGCCGACGAGATTGCGGAAGCCGTCGAGCGTGATCGGGGCGACGCGATAGCCGGCGTGGGGTTGAAACGAAACGAGTTCCTCGTGGCTGAGCCGGTTGAGCGCCTCGCGGAGAGGGGTGCGGGAGACGTGCAGTTCCTCGCAGAGATTCTTTTCGACCAGGCGCTGGTTGGGCGGCAGCGCGCACGAGAGAATCTTGTGCTTGAGCACCGCGTAGACGTGGTCGGGCAGTGCGGAAGGCCGGGTCGCATGCGGTGCGATCTCGATCAGCGAAGGCCGGACAACGGTGCTCATGGAGGTGGAAGTGAAGAACAGCCGTGACGTTACGGAGGGCGGGAAAACCGGCGATAAAATTGTTCAAAATATCCTTGTATACAAGTATACAATTGGTGAGGTTGCGCTCCGCTTTCTTCCGCCATAACTGGCAAATCCCCATGGACACCGGCCTGATCGCCCCGTCGCCCGAGCTCAAGCGCACCCCCACGCTGGCCCATTCGCTCATCCCCATCGTCGGCACGGCACTGCTGATCGGCGTCGGTTTCGGGGTCTACAAAATCAAGGTCGAGGTGATGCTCGTCATCGCGACCGCCCTGACGGGTGGATTGGCGCGTTGGTTGGGGCTGGGCTGGCGTGAAATGCAGGCCGGGATGCTGCAGAGCATCATGAAAGGCATGCCGGCGATGCTCATTGTCGTCGTAGTGGGCGCGCTCATCGCCAGCTGGCTCGCGGCGGGGACCATCCCGATGATCATTTATTACGGGCTCGGAATGATTTCCCCGCGGATGTTTCTCGTCACCGCGTCGCTGGCCACCGGTCTCGTGTCGTGCCTGACCGGAACCGGCTACGGAACGATCGGCACCGTGGGCGTGGCGTTCATGGGCATCGCGCACGGACTCGGCGTGCCGGCGGGACCGGCGGCGGGAGCGCTGGTGGCGGGGGCTTACCTCGGGGACAAGATTTCCCCTTTCGCGGCGAATGCCAACTTCGCCGTCGCGGTCGCCCGCGTGAACATCTACGACCACATCCGCCATTGCCTGTGGACGACCGTCCCGGCGTTTGGCGTGGGACTGGTCGCCTATGCGCTGGTCGGCGGACATCATGCGGCGATTGTCGTGCATGGTTCGCTCGCGGCGGACGACGAGGTGCGCCAGGCGCTCGCGAAGGCGTTTGTGTTCAGTCCGTGGTTGCTGCTGCCGCCGTTGTTGACGCTGGTGCTCGCGATCGGCAACCGGCCCGTGCTGCCCGGCATGCTGCTGTCGGTGGCGGTGGCCGTGGTGCTCGCGGTCGTCGTGCAAGGCGTCCCCGTCGTCGACGCGCTGAACATCACGGTCGCCGGCTACACGCCGCACACCGGGCTGGCGCTCGTCGACCGGCTGCTCGCGCAGGGCGGCATGGAGGCGATGATGCACGTGACGCTGATCGCGCTGTGCGCCTTTGCGTTCAGCGGCGTGCTGCAGAAGGCAGGCCTGCTCGAGCCGGTGCTGCAGCGGTTGTTCAAGTTCACCACGAACACGTCGCGGCTCGTCGCGGCCACGGCGGCAGGCTGCCTCGTGGTCGAACTGATGACCGGCGCGGCGTTCGTGTGCATCCTGCTGCCGTCGGAACTTTTCGGGCCGGTTTACCGCCGGCTCGGGCTCGCCGGGAAGAATCTCACGCGCGTCGTGGGCGACTGCGGCATCGTCGGGGTCCCGCTGCTTCCCTGGAGCATCGCGGGCGCGTTCATGAGCGGGACGCTCGGCGTGCCGGTGATGACCTACGCGCCGTGGGCGGTGTTCTGCTACGCCGGCGTGGCCTTCACCCTGCTCGCGGGGCTCACGGGCCTGACGATGGCACCGCGGATCAACGAAGATGAAACCCAACCCGGAAGCTAAGCCGGCGATCGGTCTCGCCCTGCACGGCGGCGCCGGCGCGCTGCCGCGGGCGGACATGACCGCGGAGCGTGCCGCGGAATTCCATGCGGCGCTGCACACCGCGCTGCGCGCAGGCTGGCGCGTGCTCGCGACCGGCGGGGCGGGCCTCGACGCGGTGGAAGCCACCGTGACATGGCTGGAGGATTGCCCGCTCTTCAACGCGGGCCGCGGCTCGGCATTCACCCGCGACGGCCACGTCGAGATGGAGGCGTCGATCATGGATGGCGCGACGCAGCGCGCCGGCGCGGCGTCGTTGTTGCGCCGGGTGCGCAATCCGGTGCGGCTGGCACGGCGCGTGATGGAGCGCACGCCGCACGTCACGCTGGCCGGCGAGCCGGCGGAGCGGTTCGCGGCGGAGCAGGGGCTCGCGTTCGAGGCGCCCGAGTATTTTTTCACGCAGTTTCGCTGGGATGCAATGATGCGGCTGCGGGGAACGAACCGCACGGCGCTCTCCGAGGACGTGGTGGTGCATGCCGATCCGGGCAGTCCGGAAGCGATGGGCACCGTGGGCGCGGTCGCGTGCGACGCCGCCGGCAATCTCGCCGCCGCGACATCGTCCGGCGGCACGAGCAACAAGATGTCCGGGCGCATCGGCCAGGCGTCGATTCCCGGCGCGGGCGTCTACGCGAACAACGCCACCTGCGCGGTTTCGTGCACCGGCCAGGGCGAGGCGTTCGTGCGCGCGGTGGCGGCGCATGACGTGTCGGCGCTCGTCGAGCACCGCGGGCTCGATCTGCCGGCGGCGGCGGAGGCGGTGATCCGCCGGCGGTTGCCGGGGCACGGCGGGCTGATCGCGATCGATCGCCGCGGCCGTTGCGCCCTGCCGTTCAACACCGAGGGGATGTATCGCGGCTGGATCGACGCGACCGGAATTCCCCGCACCGCGATCTACGACACTGTGCAGGAATGGCCCGCCTTTTGACCATGAAAACCCGCTGCTCCCTCCTTACCCTGCTGGCCGGCTTCGCCGTCGCCGCGGCCCCGGCGGCCGAATCGCCGCCGCCGCCGCCCGCGGGCGCCGGCGAAAACTTCGTCCTCGCCCGCGCCGCTCATCGCGTGACGGTCCGGTATTTTTCGCCGCCGGGCGCGACGCCGCAGACGCCGGTCGTGCTCGTGATGCATGGCGTGAAGCGCAACGGCGAAGATTACCTCAACGACTGGATTCCGCTGGCGCGCGCCCGGCATTTTCTCGTCGTCGTGCCGGAATTTTCCCTCGCGGAATTTCCGGGCAACGAGGGTTACATCTACGGCAACACGGTCGATGCCGCCGGCCACGCGATCCCGCGCGAGCAATGGGCCTTCAGCATGATCGAGCCGGTCTTCGACGCCGTGTGCGAGCGCACGGGCAACCGCAGCGAGCGCTACAGCCTCTACGGACACTCCGCCGGTGCGCAGTTCGTGCAGCGGTTCGTCTACTTCGTGCCCGACGCACGGCTCGCTCGCGTCGTGAGCGCCAACGCCGGATGGTATATGCTGCCGGACCTCGCGACGCCGTTTCCCTACGGGCTGAAGGGCACGCCGGTCGGCGCCGACGATCTCCGCCATGCGCTCGCGCTGCCGCTGGTCGTCCTCCTCGGCACGGCGGACACCGATCCGACCGACAAGCTTCTGCGTCATACGCCGGAAGCTGACGCACAGGGCCCTTTCCGCTTCGCGCGCGGCCAGTTCTTCTTCGCGCACGCCGAGGACGCAGCCCGCGCGTTGCACACCACCTTGGGCTGGCGTCTGGCGACCGCGCCGGGCGTCGGCCACTCCGACAAGGGCATGGCGCCGTTCGCCGTGGATTCCCTTTTGCCTGACGCTGCCCATCAAACCCACCACCCATGAAAACCAACCGACTTCCCACCGTCCTCGCCGTGCTCGCGCTTGCGGGCGTGGCCGCCGCGCAAACGGCGCCGACCGTCCCCGCGGTCGCGGCCAAACCCGATGAGCCGATCAAGCTCGAGGCGTTTACCGTCACCGGCTCGAACATCCAGCGCCTCGAACAGGAAAAAGTGCTCCCCGTCACGATCCTCTCGGCGACCGACTTCGACCTGCGCGACGCCTCGCAACCCTCCGAGCTCCTCACCGCGCTGCCGCAGGTGACGGGCCTGCCCGGCAACGAGACCGCGACGCTCGGTGCCACCGCGCGCGGCGACAACGCCACGGTCTCGCTCCGCGGCATCCCCTCGAGCAACACGCTCGTGCTGGTCAACGGCCGCCGGCTCGCGCCGCACCCGATCAGCCAGTCGGAGGCCGGCGTGCCGACGCTGTCGACCAATGTGAACCAGTTGCCGAATCGTGGCCTCGATCGCGTCGAGGTGTTGCGCGACGGCGCGTCGTCGATCTACGGCACCGACGCCGTCGCCGGCGTGATCAACTACGTCACCGACCGGAATTTTCGCGGCACCGAGTTGGCGCTGCGCTACGGCGAAACCAATTATCACGATGGTGGCGAGTTTCGCGCGACGCTGACCCACGGCCAGAATTTCGCGCACGGCAAGGGCCGGGGCGTGATCACCGCCGACTTCTACAACCGCCAGGCGATGTATGTGCGCGACCGGTCGTTTGCGGCCGAGGCGGACAACAGCCTCCGCGCGCCGGCGCCGTGGAACGTGTCGACGAACACGACCTTCAACCTGCGCTCCGCCACCACCGAATACGGCAACTTCCTGCTCGGGTCCGTCGCGGCGGATGGCTCGTTCGTGACCGGCCGGCCGGCCGGCATCCCGTCTTCGCTCGCGGCAACGTCGGGGCAATTCTACCTCGTGCCGACGGCGACCGGCGTCGGGTTCCAGACGGGCACGCCGAGCCGCGCCGGCGTCACGCACGACTTCTACTGGAACAACAACACCTATCGCGTCATCCAGCCGCAGACCACGCGCGCCAACGTCTTCGCGAGCGGCGAGTATGACATCAGCGATCGCGTCACCTTCTTCTCCGACCTCAGTCTCTATCAGGCGCGCTCGGTGACTTACCGTGAGCCCGACGGTATCACGCGCTCGACCGACGGCGACATCGTCGTGCCCGCGACCAATCCGTGGAATCCCTTCGGCACGCGCTTCTGGTCCCCGACCGGCGCGCCCAACACCGACGGCTCGGCGCGCCTCACCGGCCCGCCGACGGCGGTCGTCATCAGCAACAAGCGCCTCACCGATCTGCCGGACCGCACCGACATCGTGACCGACTCCGTTTATCGCGGCGTGGCCGGGCTTCGCGGCAAACTGGCCGGCTCGTGGACGTGGGAAGCCGCGCTCCTGTGGTCGGCGGCCCGCGACATCGAATACGAGGCCGGCCCGAGCCGGAAGAGCCTGCTCATCGCGGCGATCAACCAGACCGATCCCGCCAAGGCGTTCAATCCGTTCACGCGCACCTTCGCCGTGCAAAACGGCACGCTGGTCGTCACCGGCGACTACAAGAATCCCACGAGCATCACGTCGACGTTCACGTCGGCCTTCATTCGCAACGGCATCACGAAGCTCGGCAGTGGCGATTTCCACGCGTCGGGCGACGTGCTCCCGCTCTGGGGCGGCAACAAGATCGGCGGCGCGTTCGGCGGCGAGTTCCGCCTCGAGGGCTACGACGACTACCGCCCGCCCTACGCCGGCCTCAATCCACCCGGCTCCGGGCTCGACCCGGCCTCGAACGATTTCCTTGGGTTCTCGCCGAACTCGGATACGCACGGCATGCGGCATGTCGCCGCGCTCTATGCGGAGACCGTCATCCCGGTGGTCGGCCGCGAGTTCAAGCTGCCGTTGGTCGAGTCGCTCGAACTCTCTGCGTCCGCCCGCTACGAGAGCTACACCGATTTCGGCGACACCACGAAACCGAAATACGGCATCAACTGGCGCCCCACGCCGTGGATCATGGTTCGCGGCTCGTATAACGAGGGCTTCCATGCGCCCAACCTCGCCCAGCTCTTCACCGGCACGCTCATCCGCACGGTGACCGGCAGCACCGACACCTACCGCAGCGCCGTCACCGGCCTGCCCACCGACGGCGCGTCGAACCGCCGCAGCGTCGCCCAGGGTAATCGTTCCCTCAGTCCCGAGACCTCCGTCGGCAAATCCGCCGGCATCGTCATCGAGGTGCCTCGCCTGAAGGGACTCTCGGTTTCCGTCGATTACTGGGAGATCCGCCAGAAGAACCTGATCTCCTCGTCCGGCTCGATCGCCGACGACACGGCCGCGCTCCAGGCCGCGACGCAGGCGGCCCTCGCCGCCGGCCAGAACATCAACGCGATCGACCTCGGCTCCGGCACCGCGAACTACCAGGGCGACCCGTCCGTCGCCCGGCTGCCGGTCACGCAGGCCGACAAGGATTTCTTCACGGCCTACAACGCGAAGCAGGTGCCCGGCAACCAGCGGGCCGTGGTCGGCGCGATTGATTTCCTCAAGACCACCTACTTCAACAAGGCCGAGGAGTTCGTGAACGGTTTCGATTTCAACATGAACTACCGGCTGCCCGCGCTGGCGGCCGGCCAGTTCACGTTCGACACCACCTGGACGCACCTCCTCGACTTCCATTCCTACACCGCCGCCGGCGCGACCCGCACCGAGTTGCGCGGCACGAACTCCGCGGCGATCGGCGGCTCGGACCCGGAGTGGCGCGGCACGACCTCGCTCAACTGGCACCGCAAGCAATGGGGTGCGGGTTTCGGCTTCTACTACATCGGCCGCTACACCGACAGCGGTGCGACGACCACGCAGGCGACCTGGGATTCGCTCGGCGATCCGAGCTACATCCAGCCGGTCTACACCAACGGCGCCTATTCCTACCGTTACGTGGTGCACGACTCGAAGTCGTATAACGCCTACGTGACCTACCGGTTCGCGGCCCAAAACAAATGGCTCGCCAACACGAATCTCCGCCTTGGCGTCGTGAATCTCTTCGACGCGAAGCCGCCGCTCTCGAGCGACTCGCGCGGTTACGACCCGGCGGTCTACAACACGCTCGCCCGCGGCCGGGCGTATTCCGTGCAGCTGACGAAGAAGCTTTGAGGTTTTGGATTTGCCGCAGGCGTGGGCGTCCGTCGGGCGCCCACGCCTTTATTTTTGGGGCGGGGCGTCCAGAGCCCGAAGGTCGGGCGAACCGGGAATGAGACACGGCCATTCCTAAACAAAAATTCATCTGCGGTTCAGCTTTGATTAATCCGCCCGTTGCATCGTGCTGGATGCCGTGGCGATCACGGCGCCATTACCACCCCAAGCCCCGTCCCTCGATCCGTCATGAATTCGCCCCGTGTTCCTTTCGTTCGCGTCCGCTGCGGCGGGCTCGCCTTGTGCAGCGTGTCCGTCCTCCTCGCGGTGGCCCGCGCCCAGACCGCGCCCGCGCACTCCGAGGCCGACACCGTCGTGCAACTGGAGGAGTTCAAGGTCTCCTCGACCATCGGCACCTATCATCAGGACACGTCCTCGATGGCTACCAAGCTGCCGATGGACCTGCGGGAGATCGCCTCGTCGCTGTCGATCATGAACGCGACCGCGATCACCGACCGGAGTGCGGTGACGCTCACGGACGTCTTCAACTACGTCGTCGGGGCCACGCAGTCGCAGAGCAACGTCAACGGTTTCTCGTTCCGCGGTTTTCCCAACACCGGCAGCTACACCCAGAACATCCAGTTTGACGGCCTGATGGGCGCCACGCTCAAGAAGGCGGCGGCCAGCGCCGCCAACGTCGACAGCCTGGAATTCCTGAAAGGTCCGAACGGCGTGCTCTACGGGCAGATGAATCCCGGCGGCCTGCTGAACATCGTCACCAAGAGCCCGAAGGAGGTGCGCGAAACCTACCTGCGCGTCACGTCGGGATTCTACGCCGGCGAGTTCACCAACTTCGGCTCGACCGTCACCGAGACCGCGAGCCTGGACACCACCGGCCCGGCGTTTGACAGCAAGCACCTGTTCTACCGCCTGGTCGTCGATGCCGGCAGTTCGCCTTCCTCCCGTCCCGGCAACTTCGACAAGAGCATCTCGATCTACCCGTCCCTGACTTACAAGTGGAGTCCGGAGACGTATTTCACCGTGAAAATGGAGAGCAGCCGCGACAACCGGCGCCAGGACGACGGCGTGATCCCGATTTTCACCAACGGCACGGCCTTCGGGCCGACGGCGAACTTCTACACGGCGCCGCTGAATACGGTTTACCAGGACAACAAGGACAGGGCCACCGATTATGGGCGCGCGGTCTCGACGTTTTTCCACGCCCAGCTTGGGCAGGCGTGGACGCTGCGGTTCCAGAGCCGCTCGGTCTGGCACGTGGATCAGGTCCGCGAATTCACGGTGAACAACGCGAATGTCTTTTCCCCCACCGCCAAGTTTGCCACGCCGGCCTCGCTCCTCCGCCGGCAGTATAACAACGTCAAGAACGGTCATCGCTACAATTACGTCGACGCGAATCTCTTTCGCTCCTTCGGTTCGGGAAATTTCAAGAACACCGTGATGGTCGGGATCGGCGGCGGCGGGGAGGCGTTCTACAATCAGCGCATCGCGTTCGGGCCGAACCTGACGGCGGCGCAGGCAATCACCCTCATCAACCCGGTTCTCGACCTCGTGACCGCCTATCCCGCCGACGGCACGGGTGCGACGAACCAGATCACGAACCAGACGGCGCTCGGCGAATATTTCTCCGACCAGGTCAAATTCGGCGAGCGGGTCCATCTGTCGCTCGGCATCCGGCACGACGACCAGAAGGTCCATGGGCTCGACCAGCTCAAGCCGGCCACGACCACGTTTGCCACGGATACCAGCGCGGTCACACGGCAGGTCGGCGCGGTCTACGATCTGGCCACGGCGGTCTCGGCCTACGCGAGCTGGAGCCAGTCGTTGAAGCCGCAGACGAATATCGCCTTCGACGCGACCGGCCATTCCGGTTTCCCTCCGGAGTCGGGCGAGCAATACGAGGGCGGGCTGAAGTTCGAGGCGCCGGCGAAGAACCTCAATCTCACCGTGGCCGCCTACCAGATCAAGCGGACCAACGTGGTGGTGGCTTCCGGCACGAACTTCACCGTGGCAACCGGTGAGGCCCAGGTCGGCCAGGCGATTTCCCGCCTCGATGGTGAACAGACCAGCAAGGGAGTCGAGCTCGAGGCGCAGTGGCAGCCGCTGCCGAACTGGCAGCTGCAGGCCGGCTACGCCTATTCGAAGGCGACGATCACGCAGTCGCTCCAGAATCCCACGTCGGTCGGCTACGATCTCGCCAACGCGCCCCGGGTCAGTGGCAACGTCTGGACCCGTTGCAACATCCCCGCCGGCCGCCTGAAAGGCCTCGGTTTCGGCACCGGCATCGTCTACGTCGGCAAGGCGTGGGCGGGCGATCCGACGACGACGGTTTACTACCAGCTCAAGGATTGGACGCGCGTCGACTCCTCGGTCTACTACAAATGGGGGCGCTACGATTTCGCGCTCAACATCCAGAATCTCTTCGACGCGCGCTACATCTCGGCCGCGCAGAGCGCACTGACCCTGAACACCGGCGAGCAGCGCAAGCTGACGTTCTCGCTCGGCACGCGCTTCTAAGGATTCGCCCGCGCCCGCCCGCCGCCCCGGAGTAACATGATCGTCTCCGACAACCCGCGTTCGTTTCGCCGTGTCGCCGGCTTGCTGGCCGTCCTTGGTTGCGCGCTCGGAAGCGCGATGGCCGCGCCGGCCGGCGTGTTGATTCGGGTGCCCGCCGGCACGCCGCCGCCGGCGGAACTCGCTCCGTTGCTTGCGCGGTGGCGGCAATCCGGCCAAGTAGCCGGCGTGCTCCTGCTCGCGCAGGGCAAGTCGGAAACCGCGGAACGGGAGCCGAAATTCGCGGCGCTGGCCGTGCTGGAATTCCCGAGCGGAGACGCCTGCGACGCGTGGGAGACGGTGGCGGCGCCGTCGCTGCCCGCGGGGCTGATCGTGCGGCGGGCCGACGTGCTCACCCAGGGCGGAAATTCGGCGCGCGAGCCGCATCAGGCGGTCTTCGTCGTGAACACCTACACGCCGACGGTTCCGCCGGCGCGCTACAACGAATTCGTCCAAGGCTACATCAAGCCGCTCTACGCCGCGATGCGCGCGACCGGAAACCTGGCGCGGTTCACGATGTATCTCGAGCGCGGCGAGACGGGGCGGGTCGATGCGCTCAGCGTCCTCGAATACCGGGATGCGGCGGCGTTCGCCGCGATGGGCAAACTGAAAACCGGGATCCGCGAGCAGCTCACCGCGACCGTGCCCAGCTACGCGGAGTTCGACAAGATCAAGGACACGCTGCGCATCGACGGCCATGGAACTTTCGGCACCTACACGGAGCTGCCGGCGCCGGGCGCGGTTGCGTCGCAGATGAAGCGCGATTGATCGCGGCTCGTTCTGAATAAGATTTCAGGTGCGGTTCAGACTTACTTTAACTTCGCCCGGCAGTCTTCCTCCACCCGCATGAAACCCGCCCTGCGCACGCCGTTGCTTGCCCTGCACCTCTGGATCGGCCTGACCGTCGGGCTGGTGTTCATGGTCGTCGCGTTGTCCGGGGCCGCCCTGATCTTCCGCCCCAAGCTGGAGCGCAGGCTCGACCCGCAGCGCTTCATCGTGGCGCCGGGTGCCATGCGCCTGCCGATCGACGATCTCGTCGCGCGGGCGAAGGCCGCGCACCCGGGGTCCGATTTTCTCAGCGTGCGTTACTACGGCGATCCGACGATGCCGTTTCTCGCGTATTTTGCCGATAAGGATTACGTGCACCTCAATCCCTGCACAGGAGCGATCCTCGGCACGCGGGCGCGTTACGGCGAGGGTTTCGGCTGGATCGAGGGCCTGCACAAATACGTGACGCTCGACCCGACGGTGGGCGAATACGTCAACGGCACCTTCGCCTTCATCTTCATCGCGCTCCTGCTCACCGGCCTCGTGCTGTGGTGGCCGGCGACGCGCCGCGCGCTCAAGGCCGGGCTCACGTTGAACCCAAAACTCTCCGGCCGCCCGTGGAACCTGAATCTGCACAAGACCATTGGCATCTACGTCGCATTGGTCCTCCTGTTCAGCGCCTCGAGCGGCGTGCCGATCGCGTTCGATTCGACGCGGAGCGTGCTCGATTTCTTCACCGCCTCGAAACGCGAGGCGCCGCCAGCCGCGCCCGCCAAGCCCGCAGGAAAATTCGCGGGCTTCGACGTCGTCGCCCGCGAGATCGCGGCACGGATGCCCGGTGCGCAGGAGACTTACATTCCGCTGCCGAAGAAAGGGCTCATCGCCGCCTACGCGATCGCGGCCAATGCGCCGCATCCGAATGCCCGTTCCTACGTGTATCTCAATTCCGCGGCGAAGGTCATCCGGTTCACGCCGTTCGCGCAGGCGAGCGCCGGCTACCGGCTTTATTACTGGCTGCTGTCGCTGCACACGGGCGTCGTCGGAGGCCCGGTCGTCCAAATCCTGCTGCTCTGCGGCACGCTGAGCGTGCCCGTGCTGGCGTGGACGGGAGTCGCGAGCTACCTCCGACGGAAATCGCGCCGGAAGGCGACGGCGGAGGTCCGCGTGGTCCAATCCGAACCCCTGACCGCCCGATGAACGCCGCTCAAACCGTCACCTCGGTCGGCGCCCAGCCGGTTGAGGACTTGGCCGCGGCGCGACCGGTGGCGGGGCAGAAGCGTCCGCCGTTCTGGCCGCACGGGTGGTGGAAGCTGATGGAATTCCGCATCGGCATCCTGCCGCTCCCGGTTTACGCGCTCCTGCTCGCGGTGATCGCGTGGTTTGCCGTCCAGCCCGGGAAATTCCCCGGCGAAATCTGCATGATGATGGCCGTGCTGGCGGTCGGTGGCTTCACCTGTGGCGAACTTGGCAAGCGCCTGCCGGTGCTGCACCACGTCGGCGCCGCGGCGATCTTCGCGACGTTCATCCCCTCTTATCTCGCCTACCACGACATCCTGCCCGCCCGCCTCATCACGGCGGTCACGGAATTCACCAAGGGCACCAACTTCCTCTACCTGTTCATCGCGGCGGTGATCGTCGGCAGCATCCTCGGCATGGATCGCACGGTCCTGATCCGCGGCTTCGTGAAGATCTGCATTCCCGCCGGGATTGGCTCCGTGCTCGCGGCGCTCGTCGGCGTGGGCGTGGGCGCGCTGCTCGGGCTCGGTGCGAAGCACACGTTGTTTTACCTCGTCGTGCCGGTGATGGCGGGCGGGGTGGGCGAGGGGGCGATTCCGCTGGCGACCGGCTACGCCGACATCCTCCACCTGAAGTTCGACGACCAGATCGCGCAGGTGCTCCCGCCGGTGATGTTCGGCAGCCTCACGGCGATCCTGCTCTCGGGCGCGCTGAATTTCCTCGGGCGGCGCTTCCCCCGGCTCACGGGCGATGGCCGGCTCCAGCCGGGCGGGCATGACGACATGGATCCGCGCAAGGAGGAAATCACGGGCAAGATGGACGTGAGCCACATCGCCGCCGCCGGCAGCCTCGTGATCTCGCTCTATATCGTCGGCATGTTCATCGCGGCGGTTTTCGCCCGGGTTAACGTCACCGTGCCGGCCGCGCTCACCATGCTCGCGCTGGCCGTGGTCGTGAAGGCGACGCAGGCGGTGTCGCCCAAGCTCCAGCAGGCCGCGCAGATCGTCTACAAATTTTTCGCGAGCGCCGTGACCTATCCGCTGCTCTTTGCGATCGGCGTGGCGATGACGCCGTGGGACAAGCTCGTGGCCGCATTCGCGCCGGCGAATCTCGTGACGATCGTGGCGACGGTGGTCACGATGGTTGTCACCGGTTTCTTCGTCGGCCGCCGCGTGAAGCTTTTCCCGATCGAGGCGGCGATCGTGAACGCCTGCCGCTGCGGTCAGGGCGGCACGGGCGACGTGGCGATTCTCACCGCGGCGAACCGGATGCAACTGATGCCGTTCGCCCAGATCGCCACCCGCATCGGCGGCCTGATCACCGTCACGCTGGCGTTGTTTGCCATCGCCCGCTACGGCGCCTGACCGCCGGCGTCGCGCCCGCGCCGCTCGAACCTTGCGGAGCGCGGCACAATGCGTTGCCGTCGGTCTGCCGCCGTGCCCGGCGCGTCGTCGATGAGCCAACCCCCTTCATCCGTCCTCCGCCGCTGGCTCGTCGTGCTCGCGCCGGGGCTGGCGCTTTATCTTGCGCCGCTGCCCGGACTCGACGCGGGGCAGCGGCATCTCCTGGCGCTGTTCGCGGCGACGATCGTCGCGCTCGTCGTGCGGCCGGTGCCGATGGGCGTGAGCGTGCTGGTGACCATGACGCTGCTGTCGCTGACCGGCACACTGCCGCTGACGACGGTGCTGTCGGGTTTCGGCAACGGCACCGCCTGGCTGGTGTTCTGCGCGTTCCTGTTTGCGCGCGCGGTGATGACGACCGGCATCGGCGTGCGCATCGCGTATTTTTTCATCGGCCGGTTCGGCCGGACCTCCCTCACGCTTGGGTATTCCGTGGCGATCTCCAACCTCGTGCTGGCGCCGTTCGTGCCATCCGACACGGCGCGCGGCGGCGGCATCATCGCGCCGATCATCCGCAGTCTCGCGCAGGCGCTGGGCTCCGAGCCCGGGCCGACGGGCAACCGGATCGGCGCCTACCTGACGCTCGTGGGCTTTCATTGCACCTACGCGGCGTCGGCGATGTTCCTCACGGGCATGGCGGCGAATCCGCTCATCGCGGAATTCGCGCACAAGCTCGCGGGGGTCGACCTCACGTGGGGCCGCTGGGCGCTGGCGGCGCTCGTGCCCGGCCTGTGCACGTTTGCCATCGTGCCATGGCTGTTGCACCAGCTCAACCCGCCCGACCTGCAGGACACGGAGCATGCCCGCGCGCACGCGCGCGAAAAGCTCCAGCGCATGGGCCCGATGCGGACGGCGGAGAAGAAATTCGTGGTCGTGATGTTCGCGGTGATCGCCGGCTGGATCACTTCGCCGTGGCACGGCGCGGCCAACTCCACGGTGGCGCTCGCCGGCGTGTGCGCGCTGCTGCTGGCGGAGGTCGTGACGTGGAACGAGTTGCTGAGCGACACGAAGGCGTGGGATGCGCTCATCTGGTTCGCGCCGCTCCTGATGATGGCGGACCAGTTGAACGAGCGCGGCGTGATCGGGATCATCTCGGGCGCGATGTTCCAGCACCTGCACGGCTGGCCGTGGGCGGTGTCGCTCGCGGTGCTCACCGTTTCCTATCTCTACGCGCACTACGGCTTCGCCAGCATGACGGCGCATGTGTCCGCGCTCTACCCGAGTTTTCTCGGCGCGGCGCTCGCCGCCGGGGTGCCGGCGCCGGTAGCGGTTTGGCCACTCGCGTTCTGCTCGAATCTCAACGCCGGGCTGACGCATTACGGCACGGGTTCGGCGCCGGTGTTCTTCGGGCCGGGCTATGTGTCGCAGCAAACGTGGTGGACCCTCGGGTTCATCGTGTCCGCCGTGAACCTCGCGATCTGGCTCGGCATCGGCCTCGTGTGGTGGCGGCTGATCGGGTTGTGGTGACGCGCGGAACGCGGATCATTCCGCGTGCAGCTCGATCCTGGGCGCCTCGGGCGCCGGTTCCGGCGCGGGCAGGCCGGCGATCGGCAGCTCGAAGACCATCCGCAGTCCGCCGCCCGCCGCCTCTTCGGCGCGGATGGTGCCGCGGTGCAGGCCGATGACGCTGCGGCAGATCGCGAGGCCGAGACCGCTGCCCTTCTCGTCGGCGACGAGCCGCACGAAGCGGTCGAAGATTTTCTCGCGCTGGGCGGCCGGCACGCCGGGTCCCTCGTCGTCGAGGGCGACGCGCCACGTCTCCGGCGTGAAGTCCGAGACGAGCCGCACGCGGCGGCCGCGCGGCGAGACGTTGAGCGCGTTTTGCAGCAGGTTGAACAGCACCTGCCGCAGCCACTTGGGATCGTAGTCCACCTGGCCCTGGCCTTCGACCGCGAGCTCGAACCCCACGCCGCGGTGCTCCGCCAACTCGCGCGCGTCGGACGCAAACGATTCGAGGAACGCGCGCGGGTCCTCGCGCCGGAAATCCGGCTTGATCGCCTGCGCCTCGGCGCGCGAGAGAAAGAGCAGTTCCTCGATGATTTTCTTGAGCCGGGCGATTTCCTCGAGCTGCACCTGCACCGCCTCCTCCTGCGCCGGCGTGAGCCCGCCCTCGACGAGGAGTTTCTCGGCCTGAAGGCTGACGAGGGACAACGGTGTCTTCAACTCGTGCGACGCCTCCGCGGTGAAGCGGCGCACCTGCTTGAACGACGACTCGAGGCGGTCGAACATGTCGTTGAGCAGCCGGGCGAGGTTCGAGATTTCGTCGCGCACATCGGCCACGGCGATGCGTTCGCTGAGGTTGTCCGAGCGGATGCGGTTGGCTGTTTCCTGGATGAGTCGGACCGGTCGCATGGCGGCGCGGCTGAGCGCAAGGCCGGTGATGAGGCTCGCGACCAGCATGAGGCAGACGAGGATCAGGCAGATTTCCGCATAGACGTTCATCACCTCCCGGCCCTGCCGCAGGGTCGTGCCAATGAAAACATCCAGGGAGCCGAGGGCGAACGCGCCGGCGCGGATGTCGCCGATGCCCGGCACGGTGCTGTTGAACACGCGGCCGTCCGGGGCCGGCGGAAACCGGTGCTCGCCGAGGTTCGACGACGCGAACCGCACCCGGCCGCCCCGCTCGTGCACCTCGATGAAGAAGAGCACCGACGCCACCTCGGTGGTGCGGCGGATCCGCTCGTTGATCGCGTCCGGCGCGAGGCGCGCGTAGTCCTCGCCGAGGCTCGAGCGAATTTGCGCGAACTCGGAGGCGTTGAGCAGGTCGAGGCTGCGCACCAGATACTGGTCCAGCAGATAATAGCCGGCGACAAACAGGCACGCGAGCGTGGCGGTCGACACGCCCGCATACCAGAGCGCGAGGCGGGCGCCGATCGACCTCATGGCAGCAGCTGGTAGCCGACGCCGCGGATGGTCTTGAAGAGCGGCTGGTCGGACGGCGGGTCGAACTTCGCGCGGAGCTTGCTCATGTAGACGTCGAGCAGGTTGCCATCGACGTCGTAGTGCGACTCCCAGACTTTTTCCGAGATCAGCGTGCGCGTGAGGATGCGGCCGGCGTTCTGGAGAAAAATCTCGAGCAGCGCGAACTCGCGGCTCGTGACGTCGACCGGCTGGCCGTTGAAGGTGACCGTGCGCTCCAGCAGGTCGAGCCGCAGGCCGCGGTGTTCGTAGACGGTTTCCTTGCTCACGCCCTGCCGGCGCAGGAGCGAGCGCACGCGGGCGAGCAGTTCCTCGAGGCTGAACGGCTTCGCGAGATAGTCGTCGGCGCCGAGGTCGAGGCCCTGGATGCGGTCCTGCACGGCGTCGCGGGCGCTGAGGATGAGGACGGGTTCGTTGAAACCGCCCTTGCGCCATTCGGAGAGCAGCGCGAGGCCGTCGCCGTCGGGCAGGCTGAGATCGAGGACGATGACGTCGTATTTCGTCTCGCAGAGGGCGTCGCGCGCCTCGGCGCAGCGCTGCACCCAGGTGACCGTGTAACTGCGCTCGGAAAGACTCTGCTTGAGGAACTGGCCGAGGCTGCGCTGGTCTTCGACGACGAGAATTTTCATGGCCGCGGGGCGGGGAGGGACGCGGGGATTCCGCGCGGGAGAACCGGCCCGGAGGCAAGCACAGCGCGGGCGGCGGCACGAGGGGAAATTGGATTAATGTTTTTTCAGCCGCGCTTCATGAATCCTTCAGGATCGGCGGCCATCGTGGTGTCGCCATGCCTCCCGCCGCGTCCATCCCATTCGCACAATTTCCGCGCGCAGAATCGCAAATTATAGAGGGAAACAGCCCCGGCTTTCCCGTTTACTCCCCGGCGCCATCGGGTATCAAAATCTCCATGAAGAAACGCCCTGCCAGCAAGCCGCTCAGCGAGAACCAGCACCTGCTGCGCTGGGTCGAGAAGATGGTCGATTTGTGCCGGCCCGCCGCGATCCACTGGGTCGACGGCTCGCAGGAGGAATACGACACGTTGTGCGCGCAGATGGTCGCGAGCGGCACGTTCATCAAGCTGAACGAGAAACTCTGGCCGGGCTGCTACTATGCGCGCAGCGACGCGACCGACGTCGCGCGGGTCGAGGACCGGACGTTCATCTGCTCGTTGTCGCGGGAAGCCGCCGGCCCGACCAACAACTGGGTCAATCCGTTCGCGATGCGGAAAAAGCTGCGCAGCCTGTTTCACGGCTGCATGGAGGGCCGCACGATGTTCGTGCTGCCGTTCAGCATGGGGCCCGTCGGCTCGCCGATGGCGCAGATCGGCGTGCAGCTCACGGATTCGCCCTACGTCGTCGTCAACATGCGGATCATGGCGCGGATCGGCCTCCCGGTCTTCAAGGAGATCGACAAGGGCGAAAAACGCGTCGTGCCGTGCATGCACTCGGTCGGCGCCCCGCTCGCGAAGGGCCAGGCCGACGTGGCGTGGCCCTGCAACCGGGAAAAATACATCGTCCATTTTCCCGAGACGCGCGAAATCTGGAGCTACGGCTCGGGCTACGGCGGCAACGCGCTGCTCGGCAAGAAGTGCTTCGCGCTCCGCATCGCGTCCAACATGGCGCGCGACGAGGGCTGGATGGCCGAGCACATGCTGATCGTCGGCGTCGAGGACCCGCACGGCGAGAAGACCTACGTGGCGGCGGCGTTCCCGAGCGCGTGCGGCAAGACCAATTTCGCGATGATGATCCCGCCCGCGCCGTTCAAACGGAAGGGCTGGAAAGTGTGGACCGTCGGCGACGACATCGCGTGGATCAAACCCGATGCGAACGGCCGGCTCCGCGCCATCAACCCCGAGGCCGGCTTCTTCGGCGTCGCGCCCGGCACGTCGCAGAAGACGAATCCGAACGCGATGGCGGCGCTCTCGCGGAACACGATTTTCACCAACGTCGCGCTCACGCCCGAGGGCGGCGTGTGGTGGGAGGGCCTGGGCGACCAGCCGGCGGAATGCCTCGACTGGCAGGGCAAGCGGTGGACGCCGGAGATCGCGCTGCAGACCGGCGCGAAGGCGGCGCATCCGAACGCCCGCTTCACGGCCCCGGCGGCGCAGTGCCCGACGATCGACCCGGACTGGGAGAAGCCCGACGGCGTGCCGATCAGCGCACTGATCTTCGGCGGCCGCCGCGCGACGACGATGCCGCTCGTCTACCAGGCGTTCAACTGGAGCGCCGGCGTCTACATCGGCGCGACGATGGGCTCGGAGATGACCGCGGCCGCAGCCGGGACGATCGGCAAGGTGCGCCGCGACCCGATGGCGATGCTGCCGTTCTGCGGCTACCACATGGGCGACTATTTCCGGCACTGGATCTCGATGCAGAAGAAGCTGAGCGAAACGCCGCGGATTTTCCACGTGAACTGGTTCCGCAAGGACGCCGATGGCAAATTCCTCTGGCCCGGCTTCAGCGAGAACATGCGCGTGCTCAAGTGGATCGTCGACCGCGCCCGGGGCCGCGCGCTGGGGCGCGAGACCCCGATCGGCTGGATGCCGCGTTACGACGACCTCGACTGGACCGACCTCAAGTTTGCCCGCGACCAATTCGAGCAACTGCAGTCCTTCGACCGCGCAGCCTGGCGCGCCGAGGTGATCGGCCACGAGGAACTCTTCCTGGACCTGCACGACCGGCTCCCGAAGGAGATGATTTACGAGCGCGAGCTGCTGATCTGCCGGATGTAGAGCTGTAGGGCGGGGTCGCCGAACCCCGCCTTCAGGCGATCGGAGGCCGAGGCGGGGTTCGGCGACCCCCGCCCTGCAACATACGTTGCGCCGCGAAAAAACCTTGTTCGGTTTCCGCGTGGCGCGGTGATAGGTCTGTGCCAGGACCATGAACGGCGACAACGAACTGCTCCGACGCTATGTCGAGGAACGCTCCGAGACGGCGTTTGCGGAATTGGTGCGCTCCCACCTGAACCTCGTGTATTTCGCCGCGTTGCGACAGCTCGGCGGCGACGCGCATCGGGCGGGGGACGTGGCGCAGGCGGTGTTCACGGACCTCGCGTGCAAGGCGCCGTCGCTCACGGGCCGCGCCACGCTCGCGGGTTGGCTGCACACGAGCACGCGCTTTGCGGCGGCGAAAGCGCGGCGCGCCGAATTCTCCCGCCGGCACTACGAGCAGGAGGCCACGACGATGAACGCGCTTCTCTCCGACCCCGATCCCGCGACCGAGTGGGAACGGCTTCGCCCGATGATCGACGGCGTGATCCACGAACTCGACGACCGCGACCGCGAGGCCGTGCTGCTCCGTTATTTCGAAAATCGTCCATTCGCCGAGATCGGCGCCGCGTTGCGGCTCTCCGAGGACGCCGCGCGGATGCGTATCGATCGCGCGTTGGAAAAGCTGCGCGCCGCCCTCGCCCGGCGCGGGGTAAAGTCCACCGGTGCCGCGCTCGCGTTCGCGTTCGCCAACCTGGCTTCCGCGACCGTGCCCGCGGGGCTCGCAACTTCGATCACCGGCGCCGCCCTCGCGGGCGTCGGTGTGGGCGGACTCGTGACCGGAGGAATTTTTATGAGCATGAAAACCACGGCCATGGTTGGCGCTGTCGCACTCGCGGCGCTCGTCGCGACTTTTTCCCAATGGAGTCGCGCTTTCCGCGCCGAGTCCGAACTCGCCACGCTCACCGTGGACCGCGACGACCTGCGCACGCAGCTTCGGGCCGAGCAGGAGCGCTCGAAGCGTTCCGCACAGGGGGTTGCCGCTTTGGAGAGCGAAGTAGCCTTGCTCAAGTCGAAGCAGGCCGGGCCATCTTCTGGGACGAATACCGCCTCGGTCACCGATCGGACGCGCCAGAAGGAGTTCGTCATCGAGCGCGTCACCGCCAACCTCCGGCAAATCGCCGCTTCGATCGATCGCTTCAAACTGGAATATGGCCGCGCGCCCGCGTCGCTCGACGAGCTCGTTGGTGAGGACAAATTCATCAAGCGGCTCATCTCCGTGGCCGGCGAAAGCTATTCGACCCTCGCCATGACAACAGACCAGCCGCTCGTCGTTACAACGCCCGAAGGCATAACAGTGACCTTCAATCGTCCCGCGCCAAGCGGTCCGCGCATGCTTTCGCTAGCCGAGCGTTTCGTCGGCCGTCCCAACAACCAAATCAAGCTCAGCCCCTCGGCCCGCAAAGCGCTTGAAGCCTACCGCGCGGCGAACAACGGGAAGGGGCCGGCGAACATCGAGGCGATCATTCCCTATTTCGCCACGTCGCAGGAAGGCGCTGACTTCGTCGAATTAATCGAAGCTCAAAAGGCCGCGAACAAGTAGATGGTATAGCGGCCGCGCGTGCCGCGGTGAAGGCTGGCGCGGCGATTCGTCGGAGCCGGGCTTGGCGGCCGGGCGTTTCGGGGTGCCTGCCGGGGTCAAAACCTCGGCTTCATGGCCGGCATCATGTGCCGATACCTAGGGGGCATGCCCGCCGTTGCCACATCGTTTTCCCGTGAAAAGCTCTTCCAAATCGCCCGCTCGCTGCCCGCCGACCTGCAGGTGCTGTCGGGGTTGGGCGACCTGCTGCAGGACGTGAACAGCGAACTCGAGGAGATCGCGTCCCTGCTGCGGCGCGACGTCGCCCTCGCCGCACGGATCGTCCGGATCAGCAACAGCGCGATGTTCGGCGGCGGCGGCCAGATCGCGTCGGTCGAGGAGGCGGTCAACCGCGTCGGCTTTGGCGAGATTTTGAAACTGGTGGGCACGGCGACGACGGCGCGTTTTTCGGAGCGGGCCCTCGAGCACTACGGCATTTCGGCCCAGCTGCTGCGCGACAACATGCTCCACGGGGCGTTTGCCTGCGAGGAGCTGGCGCGGGCGGCCGGCGCGGACACGCGTGTCGCCTACACGGCGGGGTTGATGCGCACGCTTGGGATCATGGTGCTCGACCGTGCCGGGCGCGGGCACCTGCACTGGACCGAACGTTACGTGCCCTCGCGCTGGCCGACTTACTCCGCGTGGGAGGGCGGCATGTTCGGCGTCGATAACTGCGAGGTTTCCGCCCTCATCCTTGCCGAATGGCGTTTCCCGCGCGAGATGGGCGATGCCCTGCGGCGGCATTACCTCGCGCGGGCGACCGATGGCGGGAGTCAGCTCGCCTGCCTGCTCAACGTGGCCGGCAGCCTCACGCAGCGGGAAAACCGCAGCCTCATCGGGGAAAACGGCTGCTGGGAGATCGCGCCGGAAAAACTGCAGGGCGCCGGGTTGACGGAGGACCAGCTCGAGCCGGCGCTGGCGGCGGCGAACCACGCGTTTGATGCGGCCGTCGCGGCGCTCGCGGGATAAACGGTGGCCCGCTTCGGGCTCCGCGCCCGCGGCCCGGCGACGAGGGTTCTTGCGGAACGAATCCAACCGCGCACGGTTCTGAAAACCATGCGCCGCACGTTTGCCGCCAGCCTGATCCTGATTTTCCCCGTTATTGCCGGGGCCGCCGCGCCGGAGACATCCGGGACCGGGTCGGTTCCGGCGGCGGTCAGTCGCCCCGCGACGACGGAGGATCTCGCCCTGTTGACGGGTGCGCTGACGAAAGTGGCGCGGGACATGAACCGCTGGGCCTACACCGAGACGCTGCTGGTGAAGGACGAAAAGGGCCGGGTGAAGCAGAACCGGATCGTGCGGCACGATCCCTCGCTCCCCTACGCCCAGCAGGACGTGCCGGCGCAGATCGACGGCAAGCCGCCGACCGAGGCGCAATTGAAGGACTTTCGCAGCCGCGGCGAAAAGCGCGGGCGAAGGATCGAGCGCGGCGAGCCGGCGGACCGCCAGGATCTTTCGGGGCAGTCGGTCGGCGAGCTGGTCGACCTGCCCCGGGCGCTGGTCGTGGGCGACGATGGCAAACGCGTCACCTACGAATTGCCGTTGCGCCAGGTCGGCAACACGCGGTTTCCGCCGGAAAAATTCCAGGTCCTCGTCCGCGTGGCGAAGGACGGCCAGCGACTGGAGCGGGCGGAGGTCCGCCTGCGGGAACCGCTGCGCACGAAACTCGTCGTGAAGATTTCCTCGGGCGAGGCCGGCGCGGATTTTACGACGATCGATCCGAAATACGGTCCGGCGATGACGGCGGTGCGGGGCAACGCCTCGGCGTCGATCCTCTTCATCCACGTCGGGGGCAGCGGCGACGTGACGCGCACCGACCTGAAACACGTGCGGCCGTTCGCGGAGCGGTTCGACGTGCAGATCGGGCCGCTGAAGGCGCTCGATTTCTAGCGGGCATGGCGACGCGTGCCGAGCGGATCGAACTCGCCCTGGTGGCGGCGGCCGTCGCGCTGACGGCCGTCGCGGCACCGCGACTCCCCCGGAGCGTCGAGCTCGGTTCGCTCGGCGCGAGCGCGGCGCTGGCGCTGCTTGGCCAGGGCTTTTTGCGGGATCTCTGGCGGCTTCGCCGCCAACGCGTCGCGCCGCCGGACAAACCGGCCGAGGAGGCCCGCTGCCTGTGCGTCGAATCGACGATCGGGCTGACGGGCGTCCTGACGGGAGTGGCGTTGACGGCGCTGGGCGTGACCTGGCGGGTCGGTCTTCCCGCTTGGGCGTGGCCGGCGCTCGGGACGCTCGTGTGGGCCGCCGGCTACGCGATGAAAGACCTTGTGCTGCAATGGCGGCCATGGCGGGTCCGCCGGATGCGTGACCATGGCTCGATCATCGTCCGCTGGCGCTGACGGGTGGCGGGCAGCCGTCCGCCGGGCGGGAGCGCCACGGTTTTGCCGAATTTTTCACTTAGCCTCCCGTCCGGTTGTGCCGAGTGAGGAGATGCGCTCAATGCACTCCGATGGCTCTTAACCGCGAAACGATCATCACGCTCGGCAACAGACTCGCGCCCGCCGCCGCCACGTTCGGCCGGCTGCGGGAGTTGCTGAACGACACCGACACGGAGATGGAGGAGATCGTCCAGATGATCCGCCTCGATCCCGCGCTCACCTTTCATGTCGTCCGGATGAGCAACAGCGTGTTGTTTGGCCTCCGGGAGCAGAACGACTCGCTGGAATCGGCGGTCGGCCGCGTGGGCTTTCGCGAGATTTACCGGCTCGTCGGGCTCGCCGCCACCCAGCAGGTTTGCCAGGGCGATCTCACGGCCTACGGCCTGAAGGCCATCCGGCTGTGGGAAAACTCGGTCGCCACGGCGGCGGCGGCCGAAGTGCTCGCGGCCCGGGCGGGTCGCGATCCCGGGCTTGCCTACACGGCAGGCCTGCTGCGCACGCTCGGTCGCGTGATCATCGATGGCGCGGTGGAGGGCCGGGTTTATCCCGGTGAAGCCGAGTGGCCGCTCATCGCCGAATGGGAAAAGACCGCCGCCGGCGTCACAGCCGCCGAGGTGACGACGCTGTTGCTCGAGCACTGGCGCTTTCCCGCAGAGCTCGTGGAATCGGTCCGCGGTCATTGCGATCCGCTGGCCGATGCCGAGTCGAACATTGGCGCGTGCGTGCTCAATCTGGCCTGCGGCGTCGCCGCGCGCTTCGGCCTCGATCTGCCGGGTGAGACGGGCAACTGGATCGTCAGTCCCGCGAAGCTCACGCTCGCAGGGGTCTCGGAAGCCGATTTGGAAGAATGTGCGGCCCGCGCGCGGGCGCATTACGTGTTGCTCTGCGCCTCCACGGTTTGAGTCTGCAGCCGCGGCTTCCGCCTCAGCGGTGGAGCGCCGCGACGAGGAAAAGGGCGATCATCGCACCGCCGCAGCCAAACCGGGCGACGGCGGAGAAGATGAAGCCCACCGCGGCGCCGGCTCCGGCGCGGAGCGCGTCGCGATCGCTCCGGCGCGCGCCGAGTTTTTCCGCCGCGATCGCGCCGAGGATGCTGCCGAGCACGAGCGCCGGCAGCGAAAAAAACATGCCGACCATCGCGCCGCCCCCAGCGCCGGCCAGGCCCCATTTGCTGCCGCCGAACAAGCGCGCGCCGAGCAGCGTGCAGACGATGTCCGCCAGCACCGAGGCCGCCCAGAACCCGGCGAGCCACGCAAAAACGCCCCAGGAGAGACTCGCCGGCAGCAGGAGTTTGTGGAGCAACGCCGCTAGCAGGATGAAAAACGTTCCAGGCAGCAGCGGCACCAGCGTGCCGGCGAGGCCGGCCAGCATCAGCAGGATCGTCAGCGTCCAGACCAGGTATTCCACGTCACCAAGACACAGCCGGTGGAGCGGCGGTTGCAAAGAAATCCGGCGGTCCGATCGGGTCGGGCTGACGGGCGGCCAGGCGGTTCTTCGAAATCGCGCCCGAAGAGTTTATCTTCTTTTTTTGCTTCGCGGAGGCGGCAGGATACCGGCGCTTCTTCAGGTTGACGTCCGCTCCTCTGGCGGCGTGAAACCACGGCGCATGACGTTCTCGGCGATGACGCGCGGGAACAGAAAGTTTTCGAGGTAGCCCCGGCCACCGGCTTTCGTGCCGCCGCCGGACATCTTGAAACCGCCAAATGGATGGCGCTCGACGATGGCGCCGGTGATGCCGCGGTTGAGATAGAGGTTGCCGCACATCAATTCACGCTGCGCGCGTTCGAGGGCGTGCGGGCTCCGCGAAAACAGGCCGCCGGTCAGCGCGTAGTCGGTCGAATTCAAGAGGGCGATCGCGTCGCCGAGATTCTTCGCGCGCAGGATCGCCACGACCGGCCCGAAGATTTCCTCACGGGCGATCGTGGCGTCGGGCTTCGCGTCGGTGAAGACGGTCGGCGGGACAAAGTAGCCGCCGCTGGCGAGTAGTTCGGGAGAGAGCGTCGCCTGGAAGGCGAGCTTCGCCTCGCGTTTGCCCTGCTCGATCATCGCGAGGATTTTCTTCTGCGCCTCGGCGTCGATCACGGGGCAGACGACGGTGCCGGGCTGGGCGGGATCGCCCACAGGGAGGTTGGCACACGCGGAAACGAAGCGCGCGACGAACTCGTCGTGAATGCCGTCGAGCACGATGAGCCGCGAGAGCGCGGAGCATTTCTGTCCGCTGAACCCGAACGCGCTGTAGAGCGCGGCGGGGATCGCCTCATCGAGGTCGGCATCGTCGTCGACGATGAGCGCGTTCTTGCCGCCCATTTCGCAGACGACTTTTTTCAGATTGGCCTGACCGGGTGAGGTGTGGCCGGCGGTCTCCCAGATTTTGGTGCCGACGGCGCGCGAGCCGGTGAAGGCGATGAAGTCGACCTGTGGGTGCGCGACGAGGTGCGCGCCGATGTCCTCGCCGAAGCCGGGGAGGAAATTCACGACTCCCGCGGGGATGCCGGCCTCGGTGAGGACGTCCATCAACGCCGCGCCGATGATCGTGGTTTGCTCGGCGGGTTTCATGATGACGGCGTTGCCGGCGACGAGCGGCGCGACGACGAGGCCGGTCAGGATCGCGAGTGGAAAATTCCACGGGGCGATGGCGACGCCGACGCCGCGTGGCGTGAACACCTGCGTGCAGCGTTCGCCGGGCACGGCCTGCGTGACCTGCGGACGGTCGAGCCGGCGCATCTCGACGGCATAGAAGCGGCAGAAATCGATCGCCTCGGAGAGGTCCGCGTCGGCTTCGAGCCACGGTTTCGCAGCCTCGAGGATGAGGAGCGCGTTGAGGTCGAAGCGACGCGCCTCCATGAGGTCGGCAGCGCGCTCGAGGATTTTGGCGCGGTCGCCGGCGGGCGTGGCGCGCCACGCGGGAAACGCGGCGCGGGCGGCCGCGACGGCGGCATCGGCGTCCTTGATGGTGGCGCGAGCCCAGTGGCCGACGATCTGCGAGGGGCGGGCGGGATTGACGGACGCGACGAATTCGCGATCGGAGATTTTTTTGCCGCCGATGACGAGCGGGTGACGCTGGCCGAGTCGGGCGGTGACGGCGGTGAAGGCGGCGCGCTGTTTTTCGCGGGCGGCGGCGAGGGTGAAGTCGGTGTTGGGGGCGTTGCGGAAAGGGTAGGACCCGACCTCCGGGCGGGCCGTTGGATTCATCGCGTCGGAGCGACCCGCCCGAAGGTCGGGCCCTACCAGATCCGCCGGATTCCTGAGCAACTCGTCCCGCGTCGCCTCGCCCATGTTTTTTTGGCGGAGGAAGCCCTCGTTGCTCGTATTTTCGAGCAGCCGGCGGACGAGGTAGGCCATGCCGGGGAGCAACTCGCCAATCGCGCAATACTCGCGCACGCGATGGCCGCTTTGCAGCAGCGCGCGCTTCAACTCGTCGGCCATCCCGTAGAGCGCCTGGAATTCGTAGGCGCGCGGATCGATGCCGAGGCGCTCGGCCTGCGCGATCGCGTGGGCGCACGAGCGGACGTTGTGCGAGGCAAAATTCGGGGTGATGACATCCGCGTTCTCCAGGAGGAACAGGGAGAGCTTTTCGTAGTTTGCGTCGCTCTCGGGCTTTTTTGACCAGACGGGAACCGGCCATTCGCGTTGTTGCGCCAGGATCGTCTCGTAGTCCCAATAGGCGCCCTTCACGAGGCGGACGTTGAGCGGCCGATGGTGCGTGCGGGCCCAGGCGACGAGGTCGCGGAGGTCGCGTTCGCAGTCGCGGAGATAAGCCTGGAGCGCGATGCCCGCGGCGGGCTTTTCTCGGAATTCGGGTTCCTCGAAGATCGATTTGAAGAGCGCGAGCGTGAGGTCCTTGAACTTGTAGCTCTCCATGTCGAAGTTGATCAGCGCGCCAACCTCGGCGGCACGGCGGAGGATCGGGCGGAGACGCTCTTTCAGGGCGACGATGGAGTTCTCCGGGTCGGCCGGATGAACGTCGGGCGTGAGGGCGGAGACCTTGACCGAGAGGTTGAGCCGGGGCAGGGGACCGCGCGGGCCGACATCGCTGAAACCGGGCGCCGGGTCTTTGGCCAGCGCGACGGCGACGGTGTCGAGCACGTCGAGGTTGCGCTGGAGAAACACATCGGCCTCGGCATCGCTGACGACGGTTTCGCCGAGGAGGTCGATGGTGGTGGCGAGGCCGAGCTGCGCGTTTTTGCGGAGCTGCTTGACGAGGTCGTCGGGGGTCTCGCCGGCGACGAACTGGGCGGCCATCGAGACGACGTTGGCCTTGACCGGCCCGGCGACGAGCCCGGGCGCGAAGGATGAGGCGGCGAGCCCGACCTTCATCGCGGGGTTCAGTTCGACGGCCTTGTCGCCGAGGTATTCCTGCAGATGGCGGACGATCTCGGCGGACGAGTCGAGCGACGGGAGGACGTCGACGAAGCGAAAGAGTTGGGTCTTGAAGGCAGGATCCTTCATCGACCATTCCATCACGCGGGCGTGGGCGCCCTTCTTGGAGAAAATGCCCGGGCTGGGGGCGACATCCATGGCGGCGAAAAGTTTTTCGCCGATTTCACGGATGCGTTTTTCCAGCACCGGATCGGGGGGAAGAAAGGAAGACATGAGGTTGTTTTGTTGGCCAGAGTGTCGCCGGCGGCCGGATAGTGGCAAGGGCCGGCAGGCCGCCAACCGCCGGATGAACGGCCGCTTATTGGTTGGCTAAGTGTTAGTTGGCGCGGGCCGCTTGCGCTCGGGGCGGAACATGCGCATTTGGTATGGTTGCTGCGACAACTGGCAAAATCATGACCCCTGTGCTTACCACTTCCCGTTCGGGGCCTTCCGCGGCTGCGACCACGCGTGGGTCGGCGCCAGCGGCGAGTGGAAGGGCACGATGCACGAGCATCCAGTCCCAAACCCCGGAAGGCCTGCCCCAACGATGATCGCCGACCCTGCCCGCTTCAAAGTGCTCGTGATCGACGACGAGGTGCAGATCCGGCGCTTGCTGCGCCTGACGCTCGAGGATGCGGGTTATGTGGTGCGCGAGGCGGATTCCGGCGGAAGCGGGCTGGACGAGGCCCGGCGCGATCCGCCCGACGCGATCATCCTCGATCTCGGCTTGCCGGATATCAACGGCGTCGAGGTGGTCGCGCACCTGCGCGGGGAGAGCGCGGTGCCGGTGCTGATCCTGTCGGTGTTCGGGCAGGAAGGCAGCAAGATCGCGGCGCTCGACGCCGGGGCGGACGACTACCTGACGAAGCCGTTCGGCGACGGCGAACTGCTGGCGCGGCTGCGCGCGCTGCTGCGGCGCATCAAACCGGCGGTGGCATCGAACACGTTTCGCTTCGGCGCGGTCGAGGTGGATTTCGCGCGGCGGCGGGTGACACGCGAGGGCCACGCGGTGAAGCTCACGGCGATGGAGTATGCGTTGCTGCAGTTGTTCATCGCGCATCGCGACAAGGCGCTCAACCACCGGCAGATTCTCCGGGAGTTGTGGGGACCGAAGGCGGAGAGCCAGACGCACTACCTGCGCACCTACATGATGCGGTTGCGGCGGAAGCTCGAGGACGAGCTCGATGCGCCGAAATTTTTCCAGACGGAGTCGGGTATCGGCTATCGGTTCGTAAGCGAACCGTAACCCGCACCGACCGCGGGACCTGGCGAGGAAGTCCCGCTGGCGTTATGTCCCGGTGGCACCAGGCGCACCGGAGGTGGGCCGCTCCACGGGTCGGGCGTGCGGCGTCCATATTTTGTTCATGTTCGCGGCTGGAAAATATATTTTTTGTCTATGCCGCTTGGTATGGGGGTTGCGACGTGTGGGACGCTCAATCGCACCAGCAATTAATCGAGCATGCCCCTGATCAACTCAGCACCCATCACAATGAAAAATCGGTATTCAGGTTTGAAATGGTTCCGCGCAGCCGCGATGGCGTTAGCGCTTTTCAGCAGCCTCGGCGCGCCACGCATAATGGCCGACGATCCCAAACCGGATCCAGCGGGCACGGCGACCGGCGTCGCCTCCGATGTGCCCGGCTTCATCGTCAGTGCGCCAGCCGACCTGAGCGCCGACGACGCCAAGGACCCCGCGAAAAAGAAAGCCTACGACGACGCCAAGAAGGCGTCCGACGACTATGCCGCGCAGGCGAAGGTCGAACCGCTGGCCGTCAAGCTGGCGGACAACGTCGGCCACAATCGCGTTGCGGTTAACTTCATGTGGACGCTCGTCACGGGCTTCCTCGTCATGTTCATGCAGGCGGGTTTCGCGCTCGTCGAGACGGGTCTGTGCCGTGCGAAGAACTCGAGCCACACCATGGCGATGAACTTCATGATCTACCCGATGGGCATGCTCGGGTTTTATGTCTGCGGCTTCGCCTTCATGTTCGGCGGCCTCGGCGCGATCGGCACGATGGGCGGCTATGCGGGGCTGAACAACGAGTTCACCGTGACGCTCTTCGGCCATCCCTTCGGCCTGCTCGGCCTCAAGGGCTTCATGCTGCAGGGCGCGGGCTATGATACCGCGGCCTTCGCGCTCTTCCTCTTCCAGATGGTGTTCATGGACACGACCGCGACGATCCCGACCGGCGCCGCGGCCGAGCGCTGGAAATTCTCCGCGTTCATGATCTACGGATGCTGCATCGGCACCTTCATGTATCCCGTCTTCGGCAACTGGGTCTGGGGTGGCGGCTGGCTCGCCCAGCTCGGCACGAACTTCGGCCTCGGCCACGGCCATGTGGACTTCGCCGGCTCCTCGGTCGTGCACATGCAGGGTGGCGTCATTGCGTTGATCTTCGCCTGGCTCATCGGGCCCCGCCACGGGAAATACGACAAGGCGGGCAAGCTCGTGCACCCGATCATGCCGCACAACATCCCGATGGTGATGCTCGGCACGTTCATCCTGGCGTTCGGCTGGTTCGGCTTCAACCCGGGCTCGACCCTCGCCGGCACCGACCTCCGCATCGCGGTCGTCGCCGTCAACACCATGCTCGCGTCCGCCACTGCGGCCCTCGCGACCACGCTCTACATGTGGTGGTTCAAGACGAAGAAGCCCGATCCGTCCATGATGTGCAACGGCATGCTCGCCGGCCTCGTGGCGATCACGGCTCCGTGTGCGTTCGTGAGCGCGAGCGGCGCGGCTTGGATTGGGATCATCTCCGGCATCCTGGTGGTCGAGGCCGTGTTCTTCTTCGACAAACATCGGATTGACGATGCGGTCGGCGCCATCTCGGTGCACGGCGTCAATGGCGCCTGGGGTTGCCTCTCGATCGGCCTCTTCGCCGACGGCACCTACGGCGACGGCTGGAACGGCGTGGCCGGCACGGTCACCGGCCTGTTCTACGGCGGCGGCATGAGCCAGTTCTGGGCCGAGCTCGTCGGCGTGGTCACTTGCTTCGTCACGCTCTCGATTCTTTCGTTCATCGCCTACTTCATCGCCGAGAAACTCGTGGGCAACCGCGTATCGGTGGAAGTCGAGATCGAAGGCCTCGACATCCCGGAGATGGGCGTGGCCGGCTATGCCGGCATGGTCATGGACAAACAGTCCGAGACCCCGGTCGCCAAGTAACGTCTGCAAAACCCCTCGATCGTCATGCATCTCGAACTCATCGATATCGCCCGCGATCTCGTCGGCCTGGCGGCCGGCGGGGTCATCGGGCTCGCGTTTGGTAACCTGCAGCAGGCTGCGCTCCGGCGCCACGCGGAGCGGGAACAGGCGGGCAAGCTCAAGAACGGCTGGTCCCTCATGCCCGGGGCCGGCGCGCGGGTTGCCTACCTGCTCATCGCACTGGCGCTCGTGCAGCTCGTATGCCCGCTGCTGTTCGTGGAGGGCACGCAGTGGTTCGTGTCCGGTGGAGTGGTGGCCGGCTATGGCTGGACCCTCTTTCATCAACTCCGCCGGCGCCTCGCGACCGGCTCTTGATTCGCGGCGCTGGCGGGGACCGGGCGTCTCCGCCAGCGGACTGCGATCAAAAAACTCGTTCCCGCGGCCTCCTCGCGGCGTGGCCCGTTCTTGGCGGGCGGCGCGGGTGGTCGTGTCGTGCCACGGTTGTTGTCATGAAATTCCGACACAGCCCCAGGAATCGGGAGTTCAATACGCCCAATGAAATGATCGCCCGCGCCGTCTATCTGGTCTGTCTCACGGCGGCGGGGGCGACGGCGGTCCTGACGGTGGTGGGGACGCTCACCCACCGCCTCGCGCTGATCGCGCTGGCGACGATCGCGGCGGCCACGGCTTGGTTTGCACGGGACTGGCTGGTCCGCCGGAGACGATATACCGCGACGGCGGCGGCGCTCGACAATTTTGTGCAAGCAGACGCCCCGCCCGACCCGACCCAGATCGGCCAGCTCGCGGACTTGTTACACCAGTGGGATGCGCTGGAGCAGAAGCGGGGCTCGCCCGATTTCGATCCCTGGGCGGTCCAGGCCGTCCGCCATGACATTCAGGAAATCGTCGAGGCGGATCCTGCGCTCGGCCGGCTGTTTCACACCTGAGGATTCCCGAAATTCGGGCGCTGGGGTCAAATCCAGCCCCATGCGGGTGATTAGTCTGTCGACCTTTTGCTTAACACGTTCGGGGACGTGCCGATGAGACAGCAAATCGATGATAACCCGTCGCATCGCCGTGCCTGCGTCTGTCTTCCCACTTGCTTGGACGCGAGGGCGGACGTTATTGCGGTTGTGCCCCGATGGCCGCCACCCGTGAGAGAATCCTCGAGATCGCCCGATCGCTGCCCCCGGCCCCGCGGGTGTTCTCCGAGCTCGATGGTCTCCTGCGCGACACGAACAGCGGACTCCACAAGATTGGGGAGCTGATCAAGCGGGACGCGACGCTGGCGGCCCACATCATTCGTATCGGCAACAGCGTCGTCTACGGCGGCGAGCAGCGGACCGGCTCGGTGGAGGAGGCGGTGGCGCGCGTGGGTTTTCAGGAGATTTTTCGCATCGTCGGCGACGTGGCGACCGCGCATCTGGCCGACCGGGCGCTCGCCTATTACGGGGTGGAGGCGGAGGAACTGCGCGAACACATGCTCCACACCGCGCTCGTCTGCGAGCAACTCGCCACGGAATGCGGGCTCGACGCCCGCAGCGCCTACACCGCGGGCCTGATGCGACCGCTGGGCCTTCTCGTCCTGGACCGGCTGGCCGACCGCTACGGCAACGTCGAGTCTTACCACCCGGTGCGGGACGACGACTACCTGACGTGGGAAGCGCGGCTCTTCGGGTTTCCGAGTTCCGAAGTGGCCGCCATGGTGCTGGGGGAGTGGAAGTTTCCCGCCGAGATCGTCGAGGCGGTGCGCAACCAATACATGCTGCGCTCCGCCGACCTTGGGCATGAACTCGCATGTCTCCTCAACCTCGCCGGCGGGTTGGTCGCCGACAACGGTTACGGCCTGCCCGGGGAGTCGCGCCGCTGGGACAGCAGCCTCTGGAAAATCGAGACGCTCGGGCTGACCGAGGCGAAATTCCGGGCGGCGGGCGAACGGGCGCGGAAAGCCTTCGTGGCGTTCAAACGCCGGTTGCGAGGCGAACCCGAGCCGGATGAGGCGGCGGAGGCCGCCGGGACGCCGCCGCCGGAACCGGCCGCCGAGGCGCCGCATGGGGCGATGGCCCCGGATTCCAGCAACTTTCCGCTCCAGGTGCGTGTTGTGCAGGCGAACGATGAAACTCCCGTGCCAACCGCAACCCCGGCCATAGCGCCGCCGTCCGATTTTACGACGTTCATGCGCGCCTACCAGGACATGGTCTTCGCCACCGCCGCCCGCCTGACCAACAACGAGGCGCAGGCGGAGGATATCTCCCAGGAAGTCTTCCTGAAAGCCCACCAGCACTTCGAGACCCTGAGCACGAGCCCGACTGCCGGAGGCTGGTTGAAGACGGTCGCGACCAACCTCTCCCTCAACCACCTCTCGCGTTACCGCAACCGGTGGAAGTTCTTCTCGGAGTTCCGCCGCGCCGACGACGCCGGGGCGGAGCGTGACGAGCCCGCGGTCGAGTTTGCCGCGCCCGACGCGTTTTTTGCCGGGATGGATGCCGGCGAGCGGCGCGCGCTCGTGGAGCACGCCCTCGAGCAACTCCCCGAGCACCAGCGGGTGCCGCTCGTGCTCTATCATTTTGAAGACCTGCCTTACGAGGAGATCGCCCGGAAGCTCCACGTTTCCCTCGCCAAGGTGAAAACCGATATTCTCCGCGCCCGCGCCGCGCTGGCCAAAATCCTCCAGCGCAGCGCCGCCGGGCGCGAAACCCTCGAACCTTGAACCGGCCATGAACCCGTCACCCGACCACGAACAAAAACTCGAGCGCTTCATTCACGAGACGCTCCGCGACCTGCCGTCGCGCCGCGCCCCCGGCACGCTCGAGGCCCGTGTGATGGCCGAACTCGAACGCCGCGCCGCGCTGCCGTGGTGGCGCCAGAGCTACACGCAATGGCCGCTGCCGGTGCGGTGCGCGTTCCTGATCGGCTCCGCGGGCGTGGCCAAAGTCGCGTTGATGGCGGCGGTTTGGGTGATGGGCGGTTTCGACACCGTGCAATTCACGACCGCCTTCGCGCCGCAGATCGCCTGGCTGGAGAGCGGCGTCGCGCTGGTCCGCGGCCTCGGCGACTTCTGCAGCGTGGTCATCCGCAGCGTCCCGCCGCTCTGGCTCTACGGCGGGCTGGCGTTCGTGGGCGCGATGTATGTCGCGCTCTTCGGCCTCAGCGCCGTCGCCTACCGGACGCTCTACGCCTCCCGCTCACTTTAAAAACTGCCCCATCATGAAAACCTCCTTTCGCCATCTCTTTCTCGGCGCCGCGGTCGCGCTCTTTTTCACGCTGACCCGGGCCGCGCTGGCCCAAGACAAGCCGCCGGCCCCGGCCACGCCCTCCGGTCAAGGCCCCGTCCCGCCCGTCGAACCGGCGGCGGCACCCGCACCCGCGGCAGCGACTGCGCCCGTTGCGGCCCCGGCGACCGCCGTGGTTTCCGAGAAGGTTGAAGCCCCGAAGCCGGCGCCCGCCGTGGAACCGGCATCCGCCGCCGCGCCGGAGATGCGCCGGCTCGACCAACCGGTCGAATCGAGCCGCAAGACAGCGCCGGCGGGGAGCAAGGACGCCTCCGCCCCGCGGCGCCACAGCAGTGGCGACGAGCGTATTGCCGTGGGCCACGATGTGCACCTTGCGAAAGACGAGGCGGCCGATGCGGTCGTGGCCGTGTTTGGCTCGGCGACGAGCGACGGCGAGGTGGGCGATGCAATCGTCTCGGTCCTCGGCGACGCGCGGGCCAACGGTCCGGTGGGCGACTCCGCCGTCGCCGTGCTCGGCAGCACCTATGTGAACGGCAAGGTGGGCGACACGGTCGTGGCCGTGCTCGGCAACGTCGAACTCGGGCCCGAGGCGGACGTGGGTGGCGATGTGGTCGTGGTCGGAGGCACGCTGACCCGCGATCCGAAGGCCGTCGTCCACGGCGACGTGAGCAACGTGGCGCTGCCCGGGCTTTTTGGCGACGTCGGCTGGTTGCGTTCCTGGTTTTACGAGTGCCTGTTCTACGGCCGGCTGCTCGCCTTCAAGCCGGGCCTGGCGTGGGCGTGGATGGTCGGCTTTGTCGCGCTGGGACTTTACGTGCTCATTGCCCTGGCGTTCCGCCGCGGGGTGGAAAAATGCGGCCAGACTCTGGAGACGCGTCCGGGCTACTCGTTGCTCACGGCGCTGCTGACCGTGCTGCTCTCGCCCGTGGCGATCGTGCTGCTGATCGTGACGGGCGTCGGGATCTTTCTCGTGCCGTTCATTGCGGCGGGAATGTTCGTCGCGGCGTTGTTCGGGAAGGTCGTGATCCTGGCCTGGATCGGCCGCCGTTTCACCAAGCTGCTCGGCGACGGGCCGCTGGCGCACCCGGCGGTCGGCACGATGATCGGCGGGCTGCTCATGCTCCTGCTCTACACCGTGCCCGTGCTCGGCATCCTGTTGTTCAAGCTGCTGGGCTGGCTCGGCATGGGCGTCGTGATCTACACGCTGATTCTCGTGACCAAGCGGGATCGATCGGCGCCGACGGCCGGGGTGGTGCCCGTGGCAGCCGGCGCAATGGCTGGCGGGACGCTCCCGGGGATGACGGCGGGCGAAACCGCGGCCGGCGTGGCGGCGCCTCCGCTGGTCTCGGGTTCGACGCTGCCGCGAGCCGGCTTCTGGATCCGCACGGCGGCGCTCCTCCTCGATGTGATTCTCCTCGGCATCATCGTCGCGTTGACGACGGGCGGCGGGAAGCTGGCGTTGTTCGGCCTCGCGACCTACGGCGCCATCATGTGGAAGTTCAAGGGCTCGACCATTGGCGGCATCATCTGCGGGCTGAGGGTCGTGCGGCTCGACGACCGCCCGATCGACTGGGGCACGGCCATCGCCCGCGCCCTTGGCTGCTTCCTTTCGCTCGTGGTCATGTTCCTCGGCTTCATCTGGGTTGCCTTCGACAACGAAAAGCAGTCCTGGCACGACAAGATCGCCGGCACCACCGTGGTCCGCGTGCCGAAGGGCGTGTCGTTGCTGACATAAGAGAATTTCGCGGTTGATGCGCTGCGCCGCGGCGGTTTGTTAGCTGCCCATGGCCACTCCATTGGTTGGAATCATCATGGGCAGCACCTCGGACTGGGAAACGATGCAGCATTGCGCATCGACGCTCGACCAGCTCGGGATTCCCTACGACAAGCGTGCCATCAGTGCCCATCGCACGCCCGACCTCGTGATCGAATATTGCCGCGGCGCCGATGCCCGCGGTCTCAAGGTCATCATCGCGGCGGCGGGCGGCGCGGCGCATCTCGCCGGCGTGGCGGCGGCGCTCACGGCGCTGCCGGTGCTCGGCGTGCCGATGGAGTCGGCGTCGCTCAAGGGCCTCGACTCGCTGCTTTCGATGGTGCAGATGCCGGGTGGGATTCCGGTGGCCACGCTCGCGATCGGCAAACCCGGCGCGATCAACGCCGCGCTTTTCGCCGCCGCGATTCTCGCGCTCGGCGACGCGAAGATCAAAAAAGCGCTCGACGACTATCGCGCGGCGCAGTCGAAGAAAGTCGCCGAGGCGAAACTGCCCTGACGGCGCGGCGACGCCCGTCAGTTTTTCTTTTCCGCGGCTGCCGGCGGCGGTGGCCGGTCGGGCGTGCCGTTGTCCATCACGTAGCGCCACGAGCCGTCGGGCTGGCGTTTCCAAATCGTGAGAAACCAGCCGGTGCGGAGGATCGGCTGGCCGTCGGCGCCGGGCCGATGCAGCTCGTAGCGTCCATAGTTGTAGCCCAAGGTGCCGTCGTCGGACACGTCGGAGAAAGAGGCGGACCAGGTCAGCTTGATGCCCGGCTCGTCGGGTCCCATGCGTTCGCGCACGGCCTCGAGGCCGCGGAATTTTCGCGGATCGGTGTCGAGGAACGCGACGTCGGGCGCGGCGAAATGTTCGAAGGCCGCGAGCAGGCCCTTCTCCTGGGCCATGGCGCAGAACGCGTCCTCCATTTTGGCGACCTCGGCCTTGAGCTTTTCCCTGTCCGGGTTGGCAGCGGGAGAGTTGAGCGTCGCGAAAACACCAAGCAGGGCGGCGAGGAAGAGACGTTTTTTCATGGGGGCTTGGCTTGCGCCGACGCGTAGTCGGCCGGGGTGTCGAGATCGAGGGCGAGCGCGGGCAGGTCGAGGGCGGTCACGGTGGCGGGATCGCCGTTGAGCAGCGCCCGGGCGCCTTCCTCGCCGGTCAGTGCGGCGAGCGCGGGAAAATGGGCGCGGAGAAACAAGGCGGGCGCACCGTTGCGGCGGGCATAGCGCGCGGCAACGATGCTGCGACCGGTCGTCCGCTGCGCGGCGACGAGTTGCGCGATTGTGTCGACGGAGAACGCCGGCTGGTCGCACAGTGCGACGAGCGCGGCATCGAGCGCGCGGGAAAACTGCCGCAGGGTCGTGATGCCCGTCCGCAGCGACGACGCCATGCCTTCGGCCCAAGTGGGATTTTCGACGACCAGCACGGGCAGTCGGGCGAGGGTGGGGCGGATTTTCTCCGCGTGCGCGCCGAGCACCACCACGACAGGCCAGGCGGGCGAGGCGAGCGCGGCGTCGACGGCACGAACGATGAGGGGCTGGCCGCGGAGCGGCAGGAGCTGTTTCAGGGTGCCCATCCGGGTGGACGCGCCGGCAGCGAGGATCACGGCGCCGAAACGAAACCTGTCGCGCGGCTCAATCATGAATAGGTCGCGTTCTTTCGAGCAGCGGCCGCGCGTCTCGTCCCCCGAGAACCGCCTGCATCTCGGCGACGATCGCGAGGGCGACCTGCTCCGGCGAATCCGCCCCGATGTCGAGACCGACGGGAGCGTGGAGCCGGGAGCGTTGCGCGGGAGTGATCGCGATGCCTTCGCGCGCCAGATCGTCGAGGATCCGCTCGGAACGCTTGCGGGGCCCGAGCAGGCCGAGATAGGCGAGGTCCGCCGGGAGCAGCGCACGCAGCAGCGGGACATCGTGGACATAGTGATGGGTCATCACGACAGCCAGGGTGTCGGCGGCGATCGGCACGCGGGCGGCGAGGTCGCCCGCGGGCGCGACGACGATCGCCTCGGCCGACGGGAAACGTTGCGCCGTGGCATAGGCCGAACGCGGATCGGCGACGGTAACGAGCCAGCCTAGTTCACCGGCGAGGCGTGCGAGCGGTTGCGCGTCGTCGCCGGCGCCGAAAATCACGAGACGCACCGGAGGGGCGATGCGATCGAGGAAGACGTCGTTACCGCCCGTTGCGAGAGGGTCGGATCCCGTCGCGAGGCGGGTGCCGAGGTGCGTGCCATCGGCCGACCGATGGGTCACCGCGAGGGTTGTGGTGCGACGGGCGGTAAAATTCGCAGCGAGCTCGACCGCCCAATTCGGGTTGGGTGGCAGGCGCTCGATCAATACGTGGACGACGCCGTGGCAGCCCAAGCCGACGCCCCAGACGAGATCGTTTTCCGTCGTCGTGTCATAGATGACTGTGTCGGCGCGCCCGCTCGCCAGGACCGCCTTGGAGCGAGCGAGCACATCGTCTTCCAGGCAGCCGCCGCTGATCGAACCGAGCCGGGTGCCGTCGTCTGTTACCAAGAGTCGGGCTCCGGGCCGCCGATAGGACGATCCTTCGACCGTCACGAGCGTGGCGAGAGCCGACACTTGGCTCCGGGAGGCAGTGAGGGCTCGGGCAATGGCTTGGATTTCCTTCATCGGATTCGGGCAAGGCGCAGCTTGGCCGACAGTGAGCTATTTCCATTCAAAGTGCTGTTGCGAGCCCAGAACGAAGTGGGAAACGGGCGGAGCAAGCGGGTTGCCCGAATACGGCGTTTGTGCGGTTAAACTCATAACTATGGCGTTTCGACGCGCTTTGTAACCGTTTAGTCATAAATTTTTGTTGCCGAGCAGGCCGGAGTCGCCCTTCCTCGGGCCCAAGCAAATGCGGTGCAAGCCGCCTTGGCTGTCTCACCACAACCACACAACCAACTGATAACCACTATGAACATACTCCCCTCGCGGAAGTTCATGGCCGCGCTTTCGCTTTTTGCGACCGCCGGCCTTCTCGCGGTGGCGGCACGCGCCCAAAACGCGGCTGCCCCGAAACCGACGGCTCCGGGCACGGCTGCCTCCGATCCAACCGTCAAGATGGAAGAATTCGTCACGACCGGCTCGCGCTTCGGCACGGCGGCGACGCAGGCGGACATTCCGATCACGCTGATCTCGAAAACGCAGATGGACCAGACCCCGGTCGTCGAGGTCGCCGACTACTTGAAGGCATTTCCAGCCTTCTCGGGTGCGGGCAACAATAACGACTCGGTGACCAATGGCGGCACCGGCGGTCGCTTCATCGACCTTCGCGGTCTTGGCTCGTCCTACACGCTGGTGCTGATCAACGGCCGGCGTCTTTCCTACCAAGGCACCAGCAACACCGTCGACGTGAACCAGGTGCCGGTGACGGCCGTCGACCACGTCGAGGTGCTGACCAGCGGCGCCTCGGCGGTGTATGGTTCGGACGCCATCGGTGGCGTCGTGAACATCATCACGCGCAAGGGCCAGAACGGCGGCGAAATCAACGCCTACTTCGGCGATACCCATGGCTTCAACACGAAGACCAATCTGGACCGCAAACAGTGGGCCTTCTCGTTCAACGCCTCCAGCGACAAAATCGATGTGATGGTGGGCGGCCAGTATTTCAAGCAGGGCGGCATCTATAGCCCGGACTTTTTCTGGAGCGCCGCGCCTGGAACGACCAGTAACACCTATCCGTTCCGCATGACGATGCCGAACAGCCTGTTCACGCCTGGAGCCACGGGCACGAACAACTATCTGGTCAAGTATCTCCCCGGCGAGGGTGGCCGGCGCGATGCGGCGGCGGCCTCGGATTTCCGTCTCTACAAGGGCGGTCTGCCCAACCTGGCCAATCCGGACGCCGGCGGCGACGGCTTCCCCTTCTTCCTCTACACGCCGTTGCTGCGCCCGGAGGAGCGCTACAACTTCTTCACGTTCGCGAGCTATCAAGTCACGGACAACATCAAGATCTTCGGCGACCTGATGTATCGCTACTCCTACTCGCATAACCAACTCGCGCCGGCCGCCGTGCCGATCCCGGCGCTGGGTGCGGTCGTCATCCCGAAGACCAACTACTGGAATCAGAAAATCTTCGGCGCGAATGCCGTGGATATCACCGCCGGCGGCTGGCGTCTGTTCCCGCTCGGGGCGCGCCTCGACACCGCGGAGTCGACGGGCATCTGGTTCAACGGTGGCGTTGAAGGCAAGGTGGCTGAGTGGAACTGGAAAGTGGAGGGCCTCTTCACGCAGGAGTTCAACCAGTTCCTCAGTGGCAACACGACCTCGGCGGAATTGCTCAATCAATATTTGGCGCTGACGACGCCGGACGCGCTGAATCCGTTCTCGAGCAAGCTCGACGCGAACACCGCGATCTGGAACACGATCCGGCGGAACGCCTACGTCAACGACCGCAGCCGGCTGGCGAATCTTTCGGCAACGGTTGACGGCAAGTTGTTCGATGCGCCGGCGGGTCCGGTCAACACCGCGGTGACACTGGAGTGGAACAAGCTCCGGGCCTACAGCCATCCCGATGCGCTCACGCAGGCGACGCCGCTCGGCTTCAACGGCACGCCGAATCCGACCGATGGCGACCGCACCCAGTGGGGCGCCTCGGCCGAGGTGAGCGTTCCGGTCGTGCAGGACTTCACGGCCCGTCTGGCCGGCCGCCACGACGACTATTCCGACTTTGGCGGCGTCAACGTGGGGCAGCTCGCCTTGCGTTACCAGCCGACCAAGGAATTGCTGTTCCGCGGTTCGTATGGCCAGGGCTTCCTCGCCCCGTCGATTCTGGATTTGCATGAGGGACCGCAGGTCACCAACCCGACCTTTATCGACCCAACGATGAAGAATTCCAACGGCACGTGGGGCGCCGCGAACCAGGTTTCGATCACCCGTGTCGGCAACTCGAACCTTCAGCCGGAAAAGGCCGACATGTATAACGTCGGTGTCGCTTGGTCGCCCAAGGAACTCAAGGGCCTGACGCTCTCGCTCGATTACTGGAACATCAAGCAGACGAATGTGGTTTCGACCGCGGAAAACTACGCGGCGATCGTTGCCAAGCGTTTCTGGGAAGCGCTCGGGTCTTCCGACGCGGCGCGCGATGCGGCCGCCCGCAACCCGACGACCCTCGCGGCGGCGGTGGCACAGATCAAGACGCAGACCGGAGTGACCGTATTGTGGGAGCCGACTGGCGGCTCGGATGGCCTCGGTGGCTTGTCGCAGAACAACATCGCCGAGACGGGCGTTTACCGCACGAACCTCGCCGGCACCAAGACCGATGGTTTCGATGTCAGCGGCAACTATGTCTACAACACGCCGGACATGGGCACCTTCTCGCTCGACCTGAAGGCCACGTATACG
>CALFNN010000094.1 GCA_937902925.1 uncultured Opitutaceae bacterium | reverse complement strand
TTCACGTTGAAGCGATGGGGTTGGGCCGCACGGTTCGATATCGTCGGGGCGGCGAAGAGTTAACTCGTGGTTAATAGTTATGATCGACGAACGAAACGGAAGGTTTTTCAAGCGCGGAGGCGTTCCCGCGAGAAGCCGATGAAGCGTGGCGATTGACCGGCAACGCCCGATGTGAAAATTGAATCCATGAATCAGGAGCAATGGACCAGCGTCGACCGTTACATCACCGACCTGCTCGTGCCGGAGGACGCCGCATTGCGGGAAGCCACGCGCTCCAGCACCGCAGCGGGGTTGCCGTCGATCAGCGTCTCGCCGAACGAAGGCAAGCTGCTGCATCTGCTGGCGCGGATGTGCGGCGCGAGTCGCATCCTCGAGATCGGCACGCTCGGCGGCTACAGCACGATCTGGCTCGCCCGGGCGGTGCCGGCGGGCGGCCGGGTCGTGACGTTGGAGGTCGATGCGCGGCACGCGGAGGTCGCACGGGCGAATTTTGCCCGCGCCGGATTGGACGGGATCATCGATCTTCGCGTCGGACGGGCGCTCGACACGTTGCCGCGTCTCGCAGCGGAGGGTGCAGGGGCGTTCGATTTCATTTTCATCGACGCCGACAAGGCGAGCACGGCCGAATATTTTGGCTGGGCGCTCAAGCTCGCGCGGAAACGCTCGGTGATCGTCGTCGACAACGTGGTGCGGAAAGGCGCGGTGGCGGACGCGGCGAGTGCGGACGCGAGCGTGCAGGGTATCCGCCGGTTCAACGAGGTGCTCGCCGCGGAAAAGCGCGTTAGCGCGACGGCGATCCAGACGGTGGGCAGCAAGGGCTACGACGGCTTCGCGCTGGCGGTCGTGACCGGCGACGTGTGAGGCGGCGCTAGGCGCCGAGCTTCCTGGCGGGGACGAGGTAGTTTTGGACGTAGTCGCGGACGGCGTCGGGCAACGGGGTCATCGGGTTCGCGTAGCCGGTGGCGCGGAGTTTGCCGATGTCGGCGCGGGTGAAATACTGATATTTCCCGCGGAGCACCTCGGGCATGTCGATGAACTCGATTTGTGGCTCGCGGCCGAGCGCGGCGAAGATCGCGCGCGTGAGCGTGAGCCAGGTGTTGGCCTCGCCACTGCCGAGATTGTAGAGACCGCCGGCGATTTTTCCTTCCGGATGCTCGGCGAAGTGGAGCGTCATTTCGACGGCGTCCTTCACGTAGAGGAAATCCCGCATCTGCTCGCCGTCCTTGTATTCCGGCTTGTGGCTCTTGAAGAGCTGCACCTTGCCGGTGGCGAGGATCTGCTGGTAGGCCTTGTTCACGAGAGAGCGCATGTCGCCCTTGTGATCCTCGTTCGGGCCGAAGACGTTGAAATATTTCACGCCGACAATCCGGGGCAACCAGCCTTCGCGCTGCGCGAAGACGTCGAAGATCTGCTTCGAGTGGCCGTAGAGGTTGAGCGGATGAAGCCGCGCGAGGTTCTCGTCCTTGTCGTCCATGCCAGCGGAACCGTCGCCGTAAGTCGCAGCCGAGGAGGCATAGATGAAGCGTGACCGGTGGGCGAGCGACCAGGTGGCGAGATCGCGGGTGAAGGCGAAATTATTGTCCTCGAGGAAGGCCTCGTTGCTCTCGGTCGTCGAGGAGCAGGCGCCAAGGTGGAACACCGTCGAGAAGGTGCCGAAGGCCGCGGCGTTGGAGTGGAGGCGCTCGCGGAGGACGTCGGCCTCGACGTATTCGGCGAACTTGAGCGACGCGAGATTGCGGCGCTTCTCGTCGGCGCGCTCGCCCAGCGGCACGATGCCGTGCCATTTCTTGTCGGCCTCGAGAAAGTCCGCCACGACGATGTCGGTGATCCCGCGCCGGTTGAGCGCCCAGACGACGGCGCTGCCGATGAAACCGGCCCCACCGGTGACAAGAATGCGGCCGTGCAGCGTGCTCATGGACGGAATTTAATCGCGGAAGCGCGGAAGGGCGAAAGCACGAAATGATTTTCCCGGCGAGGCGGCTCGCCGGGCCATTGGAACTAGCTGTCCTGCGAAAGTTCCTCCGAGCGCGCCTTGGCGGCGAGGACCGTCTCCCGGATCAGCCCGCGGAAATCGCGGGCGGCCATGCGCTGCAGGCCGGCGAAGGTGGTGCCGTTGGGCGAGGTGACGGCGTCGCGGAGCTTTTCGGGCTCGATGTTTTTTCGCGCGAGGAGCCGAGCGGCGCCGAGCAGCGTCTCAACCGAAAGCTTCTGCGCGATGCCGGGAGCCAAGCCTGCGGCGACGCCGGCATCGCGCAACGCGGCGGCGAACTCGAAGACGTAGGCGGGGCCGCTGCCGCTCACGCTGGTGAGGGCGTCCATCTGATTCTCGGGAATTTCGACGGCCTGGCCGAGTGCGCCGAGAAGCGTGTCGACGATGGCCTGGTCCGGCGGCGACAGCGGGGCACGGACGCACCATCCGGTGATGCCGGCGCCGATCTGGCTGGGGGTGTTCGGCATCGTGCGCACGAGGTTGCGTGCGCGGGGAAACGTTTTCGCGAGCGAGGCGATTTTTTTCCCGGCGAGGACCGAGACGACGAGTTTGCCCGCGGTGAGTTCGGCGAGGCGCGGATCGGCGGCGGCGAGGTGCTGGGGCTTGAAGGCGACCACGAGCGTGTCGGCGCCGGCGAGGAGAGCGTCGAGCGAGTTTTTTTGCGCGACGCCGGTGCGCGTGGCGAGGCCGGCGGCGGTTTTGCCTGACGCGCTGAAGCAGGCGAGGTCCACCGCCGGGACGTTTTTCGCCAGCAGCCCGTCGACCATCGCGGCGGCCATGTTGCCGGCGCCGAGGAAGGCGATCCTACTCATCGGTGCTCCGGCGCAGCTTTTTCTCGACCGGGTGCATCAGCACGGCGGTGGCGCCGCCGCCCGGGGTGTCGGTCATGGTGACCTCGCCGCCGAGATTGCGCAGCGCGTGGCGGGCGACGGTGAGGCCCATGCCGACGCCGACGGTGTTCTTGGAGCTGACGAACGGCTCGAACATCTTGTCGCGGATCTCGGGATCGATGCCGCGGCCGTGATCGGTGACGAGCATCTCGACGAATTTGCCCTCGTCGGGTTTTTCCACGACGCGGGTATGAACGGAAATCGGGCGCGGATCGGCGGGCTTGTTGTCGTAGGATTCCCATGCGTTGAGCATGACCTTCTCCAAGACCTCCTCGAAAATTTCGAAATTCGTGTCGATCATCAGCTCGCCGAGCGGATTGTCGATCGTGACGGGTGCGGTAAGCTTGTAGTCCACGTGAAAGCGGGTGACGCACCCCTCGAGCAACCGCTCGAGATTCGCCTTCACAAGCGGCGGACGCGATTTTACGACGAGCGTGCTGAGCTGCTTGATGATCGTGACGATGCGCTGCACGGCGTCCTCGACGTGCTGCGCGTTCTTTTTCACCTGCTCGGGCTTGTCGTAGTAGGCCTTGACGAGGTCGAGGTAGCCGATGACGACGCCGAGGAGATTGTTCAGATTGTGCGCGATGCCCTGCGTGACGGCGCCGATGGTGGCGGCGCGGCGCGACTCCTCGAGGCGGCGGGTGAGGTCGACGAGCTGGCGGTTGATGGAGACGAAGCGGAGCTGCGTCTGCACGCGGGCGAGCGTCTCGTCGAGGTCGATGGGCTTGGTGATGTAGTCGACCGCGCCGACGCCGAGGCCCTCGAGTTTGCTCTCCTTGGTGGTGCGGGCGGTGATGAAAATGATCGGAATGCCGCGCGTGACCTCGTCGCCCTGCAGCCGCTGGCAAACCTCGATGCCGTCCATGTCGGGCATCATCACGTCGAGGAGGATGAGGTCGGGCATGACCTTCCGCGTGAGGTCGAGCGCCTCGAGGCCGTTGTAGGCGGCGGTGACGCGGATGCCCTCGCGCTCGAGTTTGCGCTTCAGCAACTGGACGTTGATGGGTTGGTCATCGACGACCAGAATCGAGGGGGCGGCCATTGCGGGGGAGGAAAGCGGGGCGGAGGGCCGGGCGCAAGCCCCTCGACGAGGCTCGGGGCCCTGAGCCCGGTCGCATGGGCTAGTGCGCAGCCCGGAGGCGAAACGCCTTGACGGTGTTTTTCATCAACATCGCCACCGTCATCGGGCCGACGCCGCCGGGCACGGGCGTGATTTTCGAGCAGAGCGGCGCGACCGAGGAGAAGTGAACGTCGCCGGTGAGCCGGTAGCCGGTCTTCTTGGTGGCATCCGGCACGCGGTTGATGCCGACGTCGATCACGACGGCGCCGGGCTTGACCATGTCGGCGGTGACGAACTCGGCGCGGCCGATGGCGGCGATGAGCACATCGGCCTGGCGCGTGATGGCGGGGAGATTGGCGGTCGCGGAGTGACAGATGGTGACGGTGCCGTTGGCGCCGGCGCGTTTCTGGAGGGCGAGCAGCGCCACGGGCTTGCCGACGATCAGCGAGCGGCCGAGCACGACGACATGCTTGCCCTTGAGGTCGGTGCCGCTGCGGGCGAGCAGTTCCATGATGCCGGCGGGCGTGCAGGAGACGAAGCCCGTGTCGTCCTCCTGGGCGACCTTGCCGAGGTTGATGGTGTTGAAACCGTCGACGTCCTTCCCGGGCGCGACGCGGCGGAAGACGGCGACCTCGTTGATGGGCTTTGGCAGCGGCGACTGGACGAGAATGCCGTCGACGGTGTCGTCGGCATTGAGGTCGTCGATCAACCGGCATAATTCGGCCTGCGTGATGGTGACCGGCGGCAGGATGATCCGGCTGGTGACGCCGATCTCGGCGGCGGTCTTTTCCTTTTTCCGCACGTAGGAAACGGACGCGGGATCCTCTCCGACCCGGACGAGGGCGATGCAGGGTTTGCGGCCCGCGAAAGCGGCGACCTCCTGCTTGAGCTCAGCGATGATGGCGGTGGCGACCTGGTTGCCGTCGATTAATTCCATGGTGGAAAACAACCATGAAACACACGAATCGCACGAAAAGAAAAAGAGATTTTCGTGTCTTGCCGTCGCGCCAGCCGCGGAAGGTGCGGGCTCACTTGAGCCGCAGTGTCTCGACCTCGATGACAAGGTCCTTGCCGTCGGCGGTGGGCTTCGCGGCGCCGAAGACGACGACGGCATGGCCGGCGTAGTTCTCGATTTGCTCGGTCTGAAGCAGCTTGCTGACGTCGAGGTAGGCGTAGCGTTTGCCGGCGTCGTCGTTGAGCGCCCAGTCGTAGGGGCGGCGCGGGCGGAAGAGGCTGCGCGTGGAGGCGAACGTGCCGGCGAACTGGCGGGCCAGCGAACTCGTGCTGTCGCCGAGATTGACCATCGGGGCGGCGTGGCCGGGTTCGGCGGCGCCGTAGGCGGCGGGCGCCGAGGGAGCGGGCGAGAGCGGAGTGGCCGGAGCGGATGATGCGGGCGCCGTGGCGCCGCCGGCGGTGGCGGTGGCGATGGGCGGGAGATAGCCCGGCGTGCCGCCGACGTGGATGTAACCGACGAGTTTTCGCTCGAGGCGGACTTGCAGCCAGCGACCGGTCTGGCCGGTGATGTTGGTCTTGTCGTCCTTCGCCGCGGTCGTGAGCACGCCGGCCTTGTCCTCGGGGGCGAGGCGGATCGACGCGCCGGGCTTCATGTCGAGGCTCTTGGTGAGGTCGCGGTCGTGCACGTAGCCGTCGAACGGGCCGGGCAACTCGACCGCCATCCAGCCGGCGGGCGTGCTCGCGACGGTGTCGGGGGCGGGAACGGGATCGGAGCCGGCCTTGAGGACGGTGATCGTCGGCGACGCCTCGTTGGGCTGCGTGTGGACGGCGGTGGTCGCGGTGAGCGTCGCGGCGGCGAGGCCGGGGGCGAGGGTCAGGACGAGCGTGGCGAGAAGGAGCGGGTTAGTCTTCATGGGCGGATGAATCGTAGGCGGGAGCGGAGGCCTCGAGCGCGGCGTGCGGCGTGCGGGGGGAATGGAAGAGAAGTTCGATTTCCTTTGTGGAAAGTTGTTTCATCGCGCGCAACGGGATTCCCTTCACCTGCAGGGCGCCGATCTGGTAGCGGCGGAGGCGTTTCACATCGTAGCCGAGCGTGGTGAAGAGCAACCGGATCTCGCGCTTCTTGCCGTGATGCATGTGGACGTCGAGGTTGGTCGCCTCTTGGGCGGCATTCGGATGGATGAGCGCGGCGCGCTCGACCTTGAGACGTTCGCCCTCGACGACGATGCCCTTGACGAGCAGAGGGAGGCGCCGGGCGGGAAAGGGAATCTTCAGGATGACGTGATAGCGCTTGGTGACGAGATTGGAGGGATGCGTGAGCCGCTGCGCGAGATCGCCGTCGGTGGTCAGGATGACGAGGCCCTCGCTGTCCTTGTCGAGCCGGCCGGCGCAGAAGAAACGAAATCTCGCGAATTCGCGCGGCAGCACCGTGAAGATCGTCTCGGGATTGTGCGGGTCGTCATTCGTGCAGACGAGGCCGCGCGGTTTGTTCATCGCGAGGGTGATGCGCGGCTGCGCGGTGGCGCGGACGGCCTTGCCGCCGGTGGTGATGCGGTCGACGCCAGGCACGACCTTCTGGCCGAGGGTGGCGACAGCGCCGTTGACCCAGACCTCACCGCGGGCGATGTGCACCTCCGCGGCGCGGCGCGAGCAGAGGCCGGCGTCGGCGAGGTATTTTTGCAGGCGGATGGGTTCGGCGGGCATGAATGCAGGGGAGTGGGCGGCAAATCGCGCGGCGCTGCAAGCCTGCGCGCGACGCGAAAGCGGCTTGCCAGCGACCATGGCGGAAATCTTGCTGGACCCAAGCATGTCCGTCCCCGCCGACGCCTCCGTCTATTCGAAAGACCGGCCGTTTCTGGCGAAAGTCACCGAAAACCGGCTGCTGAACAAACCCGGCTCCGCGAAGGAGACGCGGCATTTGGTCGTCGACCTGACCGGTGGCGGTTTCCACTACAAGGCGGGCGACTCGATCGGGGTTTTCCCGACGAACCGTCCAAGCGAGGTCGACGAAATCCTGAGCCGGCTCGGTGCCACGGGCGACGAGCTCGTTTCGCCGGGGATGTTGAAGCTGCCGGTGGCGATTCCGCTCCGGGAGGCGCTCACCGCGCGGCTCGCCCTGGCCGCGCCGATCACGAAGATGGTCGCGACGCTGGCCGCAAAGGCGACCGACCCCGCGGAGAAGGCGAGGCTCGCGGGACTGCTGGCGCCGGAGGCGAAGGAGATGCTGACGGCGTTTCTCCACGAGCGGGAGTTTGTGGATTTGCTCGCGGAATTCCCGAGTGCGCGGCTGACGCCGCAGGAGTTCGTGGATCATCTGCGGAAACTGATGCCGCGGCTCTACTCGCTGGCGTCCTCATCGCGGGTCCATCCGACCGAGGCGCATATCACCCTCGCGGTGGTCCGCTACCGGACGAACAACCGCGATCGCGTCGGCGTTTGCTCGACCTTCATGGCGGACCGCGTGCCGGTCGGCGTGACGCCGATGCCGGTGTTCATCTCGCCGTCGCATTTCGGGCCGCCGGAGGACGGCGCACGCGATTGCATCATGGTCGGCCCGGGCACGGGCATCGCGCCCTTCCGGGCGTTTGTGCAGGACCGGGTGGCGACCGGCGCGATGGGGCGCAACTGGCTGTTCTACGGCGACCAGCACCGGGCGACGGACTTTCTCTACGAGGAGGAATGGAATGCGTGGATGGCCGGGGGGCACCTCGCCCGCCTCGATACCGCGTTTTCGCGCGACCAGCACCTGAAGGTCTACGTGCAGGACCGGATGCGCGAAAACGCGGCCGACCTGTGGAAGTGGATCGAGGGCGGAGCTTGTTTCTACGTTTGCGGCGACGCGAAGCGAATGGCGCGCGACGTCGACCAGGCGCTCCACGATATCGTCGCGGGCCAGGGAGGCATGACGCCGGCGGCGGCGGCGGAGTATGTGAAGCAGTTGAAGAAGGAGCGGCGCTACCAGCGGGACGTATATTGAACGGAAGGCACGGGGCGGGCTGACGGGAGCGGGGCGGGCGGATGGGACGATCGAATTTTCTCCTCGCTACCGACCGACCGGTATTCGCTACTTTTCCCTCCTATGCTCACGTTCAACAATCGCACCGCCCTCGTGACAGGCGCCGGCCGCGGCATCGGCAAAGCCATCGCGGAGACGCTCGCCAAGCACGGCGTGACCGTCATCTGCGTCTCGAAGTCCGCCGATTCGTGCGGTGCCACGGCCGCGGCGATCACGGCGGCGGGCGGCAAGGCGAAGGCGCTCGCGGTGGACGTCGCCGATGGCGCGGCGATCGCGCAGGCGTCGGAGGCGCTGCTCAAGGAATTCCCGGCCATCGACATTCTCGTCAACAATGCCGGCATCACGCGCGACGGCCTGCTCTTCCGGATGAGCGAGACGGACTGGAACGACGTCATCGCAACGAACCTCTCGAGCTGTTTCCACTGGTCGAAATACATCGCGCGGCCGATGACCCGCGCGCGCTGGGGCCGGATCGTCAACATTGCCTCGGTCAGCGGCATCATGGGCAACGCCGGCCAGGCAAATTATTCCGCGGCCAAGGCGGGCATGATCGGGCTGACGAAGACGCTCGCGCGCGAGTTCGCCGGGCGCAGCGTGACCGTGAATGCGGTCGCGCCGGGGTTCATCAAGACCGACATGACGACCGAATTCGTCAACAATCCCGAGGCGTCGGCGCAGATTCTGGCAGCCGTGCCGCTCAAACGCTTCGGCGAAGCGGCCGACATCGCGAACATGACGGCCTATCTGTGTTCGGAGGAGGCCAATTACATCACGGGACAAGTTTTTACCGTTGACGGCGGGATGGCGATGTGAACCCTCCGTCGAACCTCATCCGTCCGATTTTCCCTGCAAAATGGCTGACCAAAAACCCATCGAACAACGCGTCAAAGAGATCATTGTGAATCAGCTCAACGTGAACGAAGAGCAGATCACTCCGACCGCCTCTTTTCTGGATGACCTCGGCGCCGATTCCCTCGATACCGTCGAGCTGATCATGGCCTTCGAGGAAGAATTCAAGGACGAGATCAAGGGTGAGATTCCCGAGTCTGACGCCGAAAAGCTGCAAACGGTCGGCCAGGTGATCGACTACATCAAGGCCAAGGCCGGCGCGTCCTGAGTCACAGCGCGGTAACATTTCTGGCGTTCTGCCTGTTTCCCTCGCGGAAAATTCTGGCAGAACGCCTTTTCGTTTTCTGAAATCACGGCTTTTACCCCGCTGACCATGGAAACTCCTTCGTCCTCCCGCCGCGTGGTCATCACCGGCCTCGGTGTCGTCACTTCGCTGGGTCACGACGTGGAGACCTTTTGGACCAGCCTGCTGGCCGGTCGCTGCGGCATCCAGCGTGTGGCGCTGTTCGATCCCTCGGCCTATGCGAGCCAGATCGGCGCCGAGGTGCGCGATTGGGAGGCGGCGAAGCACATGGATCCGAAGGAGGCGCGGCGCAACGACCGCTACACGCACTTCGGCTTCGTGGCGGCCAGGCAGGCGGTCGGCGACGCGGGGCTCGACATGACGAAGGAGGACGGCGACCGCGTCGGCGTCGTCATCGGCTCGGGCATCGGCGGCATGTTCACCTACGAGTCGCAGCTCAAGGTGCTGGCCGAGCGCGGGCCGCGGAAGGTCTCGCCGTTCACGATTCCGTCGCTCATCGGCAACATCTGCTCGGGTCTCGTGGCGATCGAGTATGGCGCGCGGGGGCCGAACTTCGGTGTCGTCTCCGCGTGTGCGACCGGCACCCACGCGCTGGGCGAGGCGGCGCACGCGATCCGCCGGGGCGATGCCGACGTGATGGTCGCGGGCGGCAGCGAGGCGGCGATCACGCCCTTCGCCTATGCGAGCTTTTGCGCGATGAAGGCGATGAGCACGCGCAACGACGCGCCGCAGAAATCCAGCCGGCCCTTCGACAAGGGCCGCGACGGATTCATCATGGGCGAGGGCGCCGGGGTCGTCGTGCTGGAGTCGCTCGAGCACGCGCAGGCGCGCGGCGCGCGGATTTATTGCGAACTCGCCGGCTACGCGGCCACATGCGATGCGTTTCACATCACGCAGCCCGACCCCGAGGGGAAGGGACTCTCGATGGCGATGAAACGGGCGCTCGCCAGCGCCGGCACCGCTCCGGCGGAGATCGACTATATCAACGCCCACGGCACGAGCACGCCTTACAACGACAAGTTCGAGACGCTCGCGATCAAGAAAATCTTCGGCGATCACGCGCACAAGGTTGCAATCAGCTCGACCAAGTCGATGACCGGCCACCTGCTCGGCGCCGCGGGAGGGATCGAGTCGGTCATTTGTGCGAAAACGATCCAGACCGGCATGATCGCGCCGACGATCAATCTCGAGGAACCGGATCCCGACTGCGACCTCGACTATGTGCCGAATGTCGCACGGGCGGCGAAGGTGCGGACGGTGCTGAGCAACAACCTCGGATTCGGCGGACAGAACGCGGTCGCCGTGTTCCGCGCGCTGTAGCCGGCTACGGCTTTGCGCCGTTGGGCAGCCAGCGCTCGAGGCAGGTGCGCAGTTCCTCCTGGCGCACGGGCTTCGCGAGAAAATCGTCCATCCCGGCGGAGACGCAGGCCTCGCGGTCGCCGGTCATGGCGTTGGCGGTGAGCGCGATGATCGGCAGTTGCCGGCCGGCGAGACGTTCGCGGATGCGGCGGGTCGCCTCGAAGCCGTCCATGCCGGGCATCTGGCAATCCATGAGGACGGCGTCCCACCGCTCCAACGTGGCGATTTCGACCGAGGAAGAACCGTCGGCGACGACCACGCAGTCGAGCCCGAGCTTTTCCAGCAGCAGCTCGATCACGCGCTGGTTGACCCGGTCGTCCTCGACGACGAGCAGCCGGCCGGCGAGCCGCCGCGGGGGAACGTAGAACGGCGCCTGCGAAGGGCGCAGCGGCGGACGGCCGAGCGGCAAGGTGAGATCGAAGGCGAATTCGGAGCCGACGCCGGGCGTGCTCTGCACCGCGATGTGTCCGCCCATGCGGTTGACGAGCCGCTGCGAAATGGCGAGCCCGAGGCCGGTGCCGCCAAAGCGCCGCGTGGTCGAGCTGTCGCCCTGGGAAAACATCTGAAACAGTTTTGACTGGGTCGCGGCATCCATGCCGATTCCGGTGTCCGTGACGGCGAAGTGCAGGGTGGCGACGTCGGCATCGCGCCGCGGCACAGTCACGGCAATCTCCACGCGACCGCGCTCGGTGAACTTGATGGCGTTGCCGGTGAGGTTGAGGAGGACCTGTTTCAGCCGCACGGCGTCACCGATCACGTGAGTCGGGATGTCCGCGGCGAGGTTGAGCTCGAGGGCGAGATGTTTTTCAGCGGCCCGCGCCCGGAGGAGGGCGACGACCTCGGTAATGGCGGACGGCAGGGGGAACGACACGGACTCGAAGTCGAGCTTGCCGCTCTCGATCTTGGAAAAGTCGAGGATGTCGTTGAGCAACCGCATCAACGTGTCCGCCGAACCGGAGGCGATTCCCACCTGGCCGCGCTGCGCCTCGTTAAGCGGAGAATACTCGAGAACCTGGAGCATGCCCATGATGCCGTTCATCGGCGTGCGGATTTCGTGACTCATGGTTGCGAGGAATTCGCTCTTCGCATGGCTGGCGGCCTCGGCGCGCTCCTTGGCCTCGCTGAGCGTGAGGACGAGTTCCTCGTTCTCGAAGATGAGCCGCCAGAGTCGCCGCAAGTCGCCGAAGTGCAGCTTGGCCGTGTTGAGGAGGAACAGCGCGTAGGTGATCGTGATCAGTGCGAGCGTCCAGCCGCCGGCGTCGGGCAGGGTCACGAAGCGGATGAGCAGCGGAGTCATCGTGGCGATCACATAGATGCGGTAGCTCGCAGGCACCGAGGCGAGCGACCGGGCGGCGCCGGCGTTCAGACCGGCAAGGATGAAGACCAGCAGCAGCCGTGGCACCATCTGGTCGGTCTGGAAATACAGCCAGCCGGCGGTGCCCCAGATGAACCCCGCCACCGCCACACCGACGATGAAGGCGTTGCGCCACGCGCGAAGTCGATCCAGCGGCGGTTGCGCGCGCGCAAAGGCGGCGTTGATGCCCCAGCGTCCGAGCGAGACGAGCGCGATGGCTCCGAACCACGGCGCCTGCAGCGACAGCGGGTGGACGGAGAACGTCCCCGCGACGAGGATCATCGCGAGGACGAAATTCGAGAAGAGCCCGAAACCGGCCGTGCGGTAGAGCAGCCGCGTCATCTCGGCCTCGACCTTTTGGTCGATGGTGGGATCGCCTGGGGCGGTCCGGACTGGCGGAGGGACGGCGGCCATGAAAAGGAACGATGGGTGATCGCTCCGGACGGCTAAAGGCTATTCCGAGTGGCCGTGTCCGGCCCAAAAAAAGACCCGCGGCGGAAACCGCGGGTCGAACGAAAAAGGCGGAAACCCGATCGGTTCTCAGGCTTTCTCGACCAAGCCGGCCTTGATGGCCTTCACGGAGACCCAGAGGCGTTTGGTGCCGCCGTTGGGCAGCTTGACGCGGATCCGCTGGAGATTCGGGCGGAATTTGCGCTTCGTGATGCTGGTCACGTGCGTGCCGATGCCGCCGCTCTTCTTGGACTGACCCTTGCGGTTGATGATCGAGCCCTTGACGGGACGGCGACCGGTGATTGCACAGATTCTGGCCATGATGGTTTCGAGTTGGTTAAAGGTTCACAGATAAAAGTCGGCCCCGGGGCGAAGCAAGGGGAAACTTGGCCTAACGTAACGCGTGCAAAACCTGAAACTTCTGGCCGAGGTACGCAGGGTGCAGAAGCTGGAGGAGGCTCAATTTTCGCTGGCTGAACCGCTCCGCCTCGGCCGTGCTGGTCTCGGCAATCACGTGGGCCGAGTGATGGATGAAGAAGGCCTCCTGCGACTCGACTTCCGGGGCGGTAAACCCGTGTTCCGCAAGAGCGTCGATCAGCCAATCCCAGCAGACGTGGCAGGTGACGTCTTGCTCGCCCGGACGGGCGAGAAGATCGTTGGACTGGGTATGATGGTGATAGGCGCGCGCGGTGCCGGCGGGCGTGGCCTCGATGAGTTCGCGCCATGATTTGCCGTAGTCGCAGGCGAGAAAAAGGCCGGTCCAAGGTTGTGCCGCGATTTGCCGGACGAGCACGGCGGCGGCGAGGGGAGCGTCGATGAGATAACCGTCCGGTGCTGTCCCGGGGAGCGGAGCAGCCGTGGCGTCGGGCAACTCGACCTCGACGAGGGCTCCATCGCGCAGCGCCACGCCGAGTTCGCGCCATGCGCCGTCGCGGCGGACAAAGCGATGAAACGGCTGCGCGTCGAACAGTTCGTTGGAAAAAACGACGCACGGACCGGAAATCACGGGCGGTTCCCCCACGCGGACAGTGCGCACCGCGGCAAACGGATGAGACACACCTGCCAGCACGCCGCCTTCAGACTCGGCCCCGATCTCGACAAAGGTGAACTCCCTCGGGTCACGACCGCCGAGCAGCGTGACGCAGGCAGCAGCGATTAACTCGCCGAACATCGGGCCGCTCGTGCTCGCGGTGAAAAAATCCGTCCCCGGCGCATAGCCGATGCGACGGCGCGGCTGCCGGTAGTAGCCGACGTCCGGGTCGTAGAGCGCCAGCGCCATGAAGCGGGCAAAGGTCATCGCGCCGGAGGCGCCGGCCCGGGCGCGAAACACCGCGAGAAACCTTGGCGAGGCGGCCGGCGGCGTGGAATTGGCTGACGAACCCATTTACAAAGCGAAGCGGATGCACACAGTCGCGGGGATGTTCAAACGGATTCTGACCCTCGGCACCGGCGTGGTGCTCGGCGTGGTATTGTCGACCACCGCCGTGCGGTTCGGTGCCGGCTGGAGCTGGCTGCCGAATCGCGACCTCAACCGCTCCTCGGGTTATGTGAAGAAAGTGATGCAGCTGGTGAACGAGAACTACGTGGACGAGAAGTCCTCGACCTATGACCAGCTGGCGCGGTCGGCGATGCATGGCATGGTCGAGTCGCTTGACCCGCATTCGGAGTTTCTCGAGGCGAAGGACAATCGCGATTTCGAGGAGGATTTGAGCGGCGAGTTTGGCGGCATCGGCGTCCAGGTCGAAACCCGGAACGGCCGGGCGGTCGTGATCGCGCCGATCGAGGGCACGCCGGGAGCGCGCGCCGGCATCCAGCGCGGCGACGTGATCGCCAGCATCGACGGCAAATCGGTGGAAAACAGCCCGACGATGGACCGGGTGGTCGACGAATTGCGCGGCAGGCCGAAGACGCAGGTGGCGGTGGGCATTTATCGTCCTTCGACCCAGAAGCACCTCGATCTCACCATCACGCGGGAAATCATTCGGATCGACAGCGTGCGCGAGGTGCAGCTATTGGAGGACGGCATCGGTTATGTGCAGCTCACGGAGTTTTCGGAGCACACGGGCGAACAGTTTGGCAAGGCGCTTGAACGTCTGCTGAAGGACGGTGCCACGAGCCTGATCATCGACCTGCGGAACAATCCCGGCGGTTTGCTCGATGCCGCCGTCGAGGTGGCGGAGCCGTTTTTCAAGAAGAACGAGTTGATCGTCTACACGCAGGGGCGGAAGCCGGCCGACCGCGAGGATTTGCGTGCCGAGACCGACGGCGAGCCGCTGCGGATGCCCATCGCCGTCCTGATCAATTCGGGCAGTGCCAGCGCCGCCGAGGTGGTGACGGGAGCGCTCAAGGACACCGGACGCGCCGTCATCGTCGGCGAACGCTCGTTTGGCAAGGGCTCGGTGCAGTCGGTGTTCACACTGGAAAACGGCGAGGGCATGCGCCTCACGACGGCGCGCTACTACACGCCGGGCGGGGTGAGTATTCACGAGAAAGGCATCGAGCCGCAGGTGGAGGTCGTCATGACCCCCGATGAGGACGACAAGCTCAGCCGGCAGCACGCCCGTCCCGACATCACGGATCCGAAGGAATTCAAGGAGCGGTTCGGATTCGAGCCGATCGAGGATCGCCAGCTCCAGGCGGCGCTCGACGTGCTCAAGGGCGTGCAGTTGCTCGACGAACGCGCCGGCGCGACCGGGTCGCGGTAAAGCATGCACTCCGCCGTGGAGTCCCGAGCAGGCGTGCGTGGCACCGCAGCCGGGGCCGGAAACGTTTGTCAACTATTGGTTGACAAATACTGCGGCGACATCGCGGGCGGGGGGAGCGGGTGATCCTGGCGCTCGAGAGCTCGTGCGACGAGACGGCGGTCGCCGTGTTCGATCCGGCGCGGGGCCTTGTCGGCGAGTGGGTGCACAGCCAGATCGCGCTGCACGAGCGGCACGGCGGCGTGGTGCCCGATCTCGCGACGCGCGAACACCTGCGGCATTTTGCGCCGCTGCTGGAGCGGACGAAGGCGGAGGTCGGGTTGAAAGATGTGACCCAAATCGCCGTGACCAACGGACCGGGTCTGGCCGCGTGCCTGGCGATCGGCGGGGCTGCCGCGAAGGCGCTGGCGCTCGCGTTGCGCGTCCCGGTCGTCGGCGTGAATCACCTGCGCGGCCATGTCTGGTCGCCCTTCATCGCGCGGCACGCGGAGGCGCCGGCGGAGTTCGATGCCCGCCGGAGGGAGCTGCTGCCGCATCTCGGGCTGATTGTGTCGGGCGGCAACACGCTGCTCTTCATGCTCGATGCGGAGCGGCGGATCACCGAGCTGTCCTCGACGCGGGACGACGCCGCCGGGGAGGCGCTCGACAAGGGGGCGAAACTGCTCGGGCTCGGCTATCCGGGCGGGCCGCTCATCGAGAAGTTGTCCGAGGGCGGGCGGATGGACGCGTTCGATTTTCCACGCGGCATCGGCCGGCGCGACGAGCTGGACTTTTCGTTTTCCGGCCTGAAGACCAGCCTGCGCTATCTGCTCGAAAAGATGTCTGCGGACGAAATCCACGCGCGGCTGCCCGATCTTTGCGCGAGCTACCAGCAGGCGGTGGTGGACGCACTCACGCGCAAGACCCGCGCGGCGCTGTCCCGCGGAGGATTCAAGAGCCTCGGGCTCTCCGGTGGCGTCGCGAACAACCGCACGTTGCGCGCGGCGCTGGAGCGTGAGGCGAAGCGCGGGCGCGTTCCATTTCTTGCGGCCGAACCGCAGCACACGGGCGACAACGCGGGGATGATCGCGTTCGCGGCGTGGGCGGACATGACGGGCGTCGAGCGGAGTGCGGGAAGCGGCTTGCGGATCGAGCCCAGCGCGCCGCTCGCGGTGGCGTTCTGATCCGGTGGCTCTGCGACTCGCCGCCGATTCCGCGAGAGTTGTTCGGGGCCGGCCGTATGATATCGGCCGCCGAGGTCGCCGCTATTTGTAGTCCCGCCGCAGATTGCTCGGGAGGATGCCGAGTTCCTCGCGGTATTTGGCGACGGTGCGGCGGGCGATCTTGATGCCCTTGTCCTGAAGTTTCGCGACGAGCTCCTGGTCGCTCAACGGACCGGCCTTGTCCTCGGTCGTGACGAGGTCGGCGATCATTTCCTTGACGCTGGTGTTCGAGACGGCAGCGCCGCTGTCGGCCTGATAACCGGGCGTGAAGAAATACTTGAAGTCGAACACCCCGTGCGGCGTGCGGATGTATTTGTTCGCGATCGCGCGGCTGACGGTGGTCTCGTGAACGCCGACGACATCCGCGATCTGGGTCATCGTCAGCGGCTTCAACTGCGAGACACCGTGCTCGAAGAAATCCTTCTGGGCGTTGATGATCTCGCGGGTGATGCGCTCGATGGTGCGCTGACGCTGCTCGATGGAGTCGATGAGAAACTTGCCGGAGCGCATCCGCTCGCGAAGGTAATCGCGCTCCTCCTTCGAAAGCGTGCCCTTGGCAATGAGGTCACGATAGGTGCTGGAGATGCGCAGGCGCGGGATGTAGTCGCTGTTGAGGTGGATTTTCCACTCGTTACCGTCGTGTTCGACGGTGACGTCCGGGACGACCACGCGGTTGCTGTCCTCGGCGAAGCGGCGGCCGGGCGCGGGGTCGAGCTTGCCGATTTCCTCGATGGCCGATTGCACCGCGTCGGCGTCGGCGGAGAGTTTGCGGGCGAGTTCGGGGATGCGGCGGCGTTTCAGGAGCTCGAAGTGGTCGCGGATCATGCGCGCGGCGAGCGAGCTGCCGTGGCCCTTCGCGGCGAGCTGGAGGAGGAGGCACTCGGCGAAATCCTTGGCGCCAATGCCGGGCGGGTCGAAGGTCTTGAGGATCTTGAGGGCTTCCTGGACGGCTTCGAGCGGCAGACCGGTCTGGAGCGCGACGTCGGCGGGCGTCTGCGTGAGAAAACCGTGATCGTCGAGACTGCCGACGAGGTGTTTCATCGCGGCGAGCGCCTGCGGCGAGAGGTCGGTCATCTCCGCCTGTTGCATGAGATGCTCCTGCAACGAGGTCTCGCTGACGAGGGAGTCGAAGAAATGCTGGCGCTTCTCGGCGTCCTCGGAAGTGTAGGGCTGGGCGCCGCCGACGCTGGCCATGTGGTCGCGCCAGTCCTCGTCCATTTTGCCGAGGATCTCGAATTCCTTGTCCTTGGAAAAATCCATCTCGTCGCGCTTCGAATCCGACTGGTCGGCGGGTGCGGCGGCGGTGGCGGCCTCGCCGCTGGTGTCGCCGTTGGCGTCGGAGTCGCGGTCGGTCGCGTTGTCCTCGGGCGGCGTCTTGTCGAGGCTGACGCCCTCCATCGGGAGTTCCTCGAGCGTGGGGTTGCTTTGCAGCTCCTCCTGGATGACCGAGCGCAAATCGAGCGCCGCGACCTGAAGGATTTTCAGGGAATGGCGGAGTTGCGGCGCGAGGACGAGAGACTGCGTCTGCCGCTGGCGAAGGTCTTGGCTAAATCCGTGCCCACTCATAAGCTGGATGAAGGAAATGGGGGTTCATCTCAGATAGGGGGGCGGGAAGAAAGCGAGGGGACGACCGGATCTTTGATGCCGAAAAGCTCCTTGATGTAGACGCCGAGCTTCTCGTTGGTGGGGCCATAGCGGTCGCTGTAGAGGTAAAGTTCCAAGTCCGTCAGCATGTCGTAGGCGGACTGGTAGCGCTTTTCGCGGTCGCGCTGGAGCGCGCGCTGGATGATGGCCTCGAGCTTCGGCTCGATGTCAGAGCGCAGCGAGGAGAACTCCGGGATGGCCATCGAGAGAATGTTGCGGCGCGACTGGGCGCGGTCGTTCGAACGAAAGATGTTTTTTCCGAGGAGCAACTCGGTGAGCACGATGCCGAGCGGGAAGAGGTCCGCGCGCGCGTCGGTGATCGCGTAGGTGGCCTGCTCGGGCGAAAGATACTCGTCCTTCCCCGCGATGACCTTGCCTTCCTCGTTATACATCAGGTCGAGGGCCTTCGCGATGCCGAAGTCCGTGAGCTTCACATCGCCCTCGAGGGCGACGAGGACGTTCTTCGGGCCGATGTCGCGGTGGACGATGTTGAGGTGGCGGCCCTCCCGGTCGCACTTCATGTGGGCGTAGGTGAGGCCCCGCGCGATGCGCGAGATGATGAACGCCGCCAAGTCCACGGGCAGTTGCTTCCCGAGCTTGCGGTGTTGCTCCAGCAACTGCTCCAGGTTCACGCCCCGCACATATTCCATCACCATGAAATACTGCCCGCCGACCTGGCCGAGGTGATAGGTCTGGACGATGTTGGTGTGGATGAGATCGGCCACGAGACGCGCCTCGCCAATGAAATTGTTCTGGAACTCCTCGATGGCGGAATACTCCTCGCGGATGAGTTTCACGGCGACGACCTTCCGGAAATTTCCCGCCCCGAGCTGCACGGCCTCGTAAACGACGCCCATGCCGCCCTCGGCCAGTTTGCGCGTCATCTCGTAGTGAAGCTCGTTGAAGATGTGCTTGATTGACGCCACAGGCCCTGACGAAAGGGGGGGGGCGCATGGCTGGCAAGAGCGCAGATGAAATTCGGCGCGGAATTTGCTGTGGGGCCGGTTGACAGCGCCGCGGCGGGTTTTACGGTGGTCGGGTGATCACGCTCACACCACGCGCCGCACAGCAGGTTCGCACGATGCATGCCGCCTTGAATGCACCGGCGAAACGCCTGCGCGTCTTCGTTGAGTCCGGCGGCTGCTCGGGTTTCCAATATGGAATGTCGTTCGATGAGTCCAAGCCGGACGACGCGGTGATGGAGAGCGAGGGCGTGCCCCTGCTCGTGGACCCGGCGAGTCTGGCCTACCTCGATGGGTCGGCGATCGACTTCGACGACGGTCTGCATGGGAAGGGTTTCGAGATCAAGAACCCCAACGCGCAAAGCACGTGCGGCTGCGGCAAGTCCTTCGCCTGAGCCGGAGCGGCCGGCGCAGCCGCCAGCGGTCAGCGGACCGCCTCGTGCAGGGCCACGATGCCGAGCGTCATGCCCTCGGATGAGATCGCCGAGAATCCCGCGGCGCGAATCTCCTCGGCCAGCGCCACGCGTCCGGGAAATTGTTCGATCGTGTCGTTGAGGTAGACGTAGGCGGCGCGGTCGCCGGTCACGAGGCCAGCGACGAAAGGCAGGATTTTGCGCAAATAGAAATAATAAATCGGTCGGAACCACGATTGCGGCTGCGAAAATTCGAGGACGAACAGCCGCCCGCCCGGGCGCAGCACGCGGCGCATTTCGCGCAGGCCCCGGTCTCGGTCGGCGAGGTTGCGCAGCCCGAACGAAATCGTCACGGCATCGAAGGCGCCGTCCGGCAGGGGCAGGGCGAGCCCGTCGCCTTGGAGGAAGCGGACGTTTTGCAGACGGCCGGCGCCGGCGGCGGCCTTCTTTGCCTCCGCCTCATCGAGCATCGGCTGGCAGAAATCCATGCCCGTGATCTTCACGGCCGGCGGGAGTCCGCGGGAGAGCGCAAAGGCGACGTCGCCGCTGCCGGTGGCGAGATCAAGGACATCGCCGGGAGAGCACCGGCGGACGGTGGTGACCAGCCGGTGCCGCCACCATCGATCCATCCCGAGGCTGAGGATAAGGTTGGCGACGTCGTAGCGGCGGGCGATGCGCCCAAACATGGAGTTGACGGCGGCGGAGTCGGGCATGAGGCCGGAATTCTGGGTCGAAAATCGTTAAAAAAGAGTGACAGACAAACCAGTCATAATGATTGACGCAATTGCTCTCATGCAAATAGTTTAAGCCAGTTCACCATCCCTAGGCCTCAGCGAAAGGATCCCCTCATGTCCAACCTGACCAAACGCGAAATCGTGCTGGAGATTTATCGGAAAACCGGCTTCCCGCAAAAGCAAATCGTCGACACGGTGCAGCAGACGCTCGACATCATCCAGCGTGCCTTGGCCAACGGCCGCAATGTGGAACTGCGCAACTTCGGGGTGCTCGAGGTGCAGGTTCGCAAGCAGCGGATCGGCCGCAACCCGAACAAACCGGAGGCCGAAGTGATCATCCCGCAGCGGGCGGTGGTGAAATTCAAATCGGGCAAAATTCTCAAGCAGCAGCTCAAGAAGATCGATCTCACGAAGTTGCAGGAAGGCGTTTGATCGCCTGAGTCGCGGGGTCGGCCTGTTCGCGACGGCGTTGGATGTGCCGCGGCGGGCTGGCATTTTGGATTCGCCCTGCGCCCGGGCGGTTCGCAACGTTGCCGGCTCAATGGCCACGTTTCAGACCCTGCCCGGATTCCGCGAGTTTTATCCCGAGGATTTTGCGCGCCGGAACCATATTTTCCGGTTGTGGCGCCAGACTGCCGGCGCCTTTGGCTTTGCGGAATACGATGCGCCGGTGCTGGAACCGCTGGAACTCTACAAGGCGAAGTCGGGTGACGAAATCGAGGCGCAGCTTTTCAGCTTCACCGATAAAGGAGGCCGGGATGTCGCGCTCCGGCCGGAAATGACGCCGACGGTGTGCCGGCTGGTCGGGGCGAAGGCCAACGCGTTGAAGCGGCCGATCAAGTGGTTCAGCATCGCCGAGTTTTATCGCTACGAGCGGATGCAGAAGGGCCGCGGCCGCTGCTTCAACCAGTTCAACGCGGATATTTTCGGCGAACCGGGTCCCGAGGCGGAGATCGAGCTCGTCGCGCTGCTGGTCCAGTGCCTGTGCGCTTTCGGGCTGACGGAGCAGGATTTCTATGTGCGGCTGAGCGACCGCAACCTCTGGTTCTACTACCTCGAGGCGCTCGGCCTCGACGAGCCCCGGATTCGCGGCGTGCTCGGCGCCGTCGACAAATACGAAAAATACGGCGACGACGCGTTCACGGGCTACACGGAACAGTTCGGGGCGATCGACGGTGCGATCAAGGCGAAGATTCTGGCTTTCCTGCAGATCAAGTCGCTCGCGGCGCTCGAACGCGAACTGGCCGCGTTCAGTGGTGAAAAGCTTTCCGCCCGGCTTGCCGATTGGAAAAAATTGCTCCGCGGACTCGACGCGATGGGGCTGACGCGGTTCGTGGAGGTCGACCTCGGCGTCGTGCGCGGGCTGGCGTATTACACGGGGTTCGTGTTCGAGGCGTTTGATCGCAAGGGCGAGCTGCGCGCGCTGGCGGGCGGCGGGCGCTACGACGATCTCGTGCAAAAGCTCGGCGGACCGGCGCTGCCGGCGGTCGGGTTTGCGATCGGCGACATGACTTTCGCGCTGCTGCTCGAAGAGCGCGGCTTGATGCCGAAGTTCGTGCAGGCGCCGGATGTTTATTGCGTGATCGGCGGCGAGGCGGAACGGCTCGCCGCGTTCGGCGATATCCACGCGCTCCGCGCCGCGGGATTTCGCGTGGAGTATCCGATGAAGGAGCTGGCCTTCGGCAAGCAGTTCAAGGCGGCGGCGGAGTCCGGCGCGAAACTCGCGCTGATCTACGGTGCCGACGAACTCGCAAAAGGCGTGGTCAAGTTCCGCGATCTTACGGAGCGCAGCGAACGCGACCTGCCTCGCGACCAGGTGGTTGCGACGGTCCGCGATTTTCTCGCGGGAGCGTGATACTGGCGTTCCTTCGCATTTGGACGCTCCAAGGAGAACGGACCTCCCGGTCCGTTTGTTTCTTCGTTCCGGCACCGATAACCCAGCCTCGGGAACGGGCCGGAAGGTCCGTTCTCCGTAAAATCCAACTTCCAGGGGAGGTTGGCCTGATATCGAATTCGCCGGTCGATGGTTCGCCGTCGATGAGGCTCACCAAATCTGGGGCACGATCTCGGCGGGCTCGGTGCAACCGAAGGCGGTGCGGAATTCGGGCATGTTGGCGACCGGCCCGATCACGCGCTTGCGGACGGGGCTGTGCACGTCGCTCTGCACATGGAGGCGGATCCGCTCGGGGCGCTCGTTGGTGCGCCAGCCCTGGGCGAACGCGATGAAGAAGCGCTGATCGGGCGTAAAGCTGTCGACGGGTTCGAGCTTCTTGCCCTTGGTCGCGAGCTTGAAGGCCTCGTAGGAAACTCGGAGCCCGCCGCAGTCCGCGATATTTTCGCCGAGCGTTTGGTGGCCGTTGATGTGGAGGCCGGGCAGCGGCTCGTAGGCGTCGTATTGCTTGGCGACCAGTTCGGCGCGCTCCGTAAAGCGCTTCACATCCTCGTCGTTCCACCACGGCTTCAGGTTGCCGTCCCAATCATATTGCCGGCCCCAGTCATCGAAGCCGTGGGTGAGCTCGTGGCCGATGGTCGAGGCGAGGGCGCCGTAGTTGGTGGCGTCATCGGCCTTCTCGTCGAAGAAGGGCGGCTGGAGGATGCCGGCGGGGAAACACATTTCGTTCAACGTCGGCTCGTAGTAGGCGTTGTTGGTCTGAGGGGTCATCAACCACTCGTCGCGGTCGACCGGCTTGCCAAGCTTGGTCAACTGGCGGCGGACCTCAAAGGCGGCGCCCGCGAGGACGTTCAGGACGTAGGGCTGGCGGGAGAGCTCGAGTTTGCTGTAGTCGCGCCACTTGTCGGGATAGCCGATCTTGCTGCGCATCTTCGCGATTTTCTTGTAGGCCTGCTGCTTGGTTTCCGCGCTCATCCACGGCGCGGCGGCAATGCGGTCGTGCACCGCCTGGAGGTGGAACTTGACCATCTCGAGCACGCGCGCCTTGGCGGCGGGACTGAACATCCGCTGGACGTAAAGCTGCCCGATGTCCTCGCCGACCGCCTGATCGGCGGCGGCCATGACGCGCTTCCAGCGTGGGCGCAGCTCGGTCGCGCCCGAAAGTTTTTTTCCGAAGAACGCGAAATGTTCGTCGACGAAGGCGTGCCCGAGATAGTTCGCCGTCTGGTTGAGCAGTTGCCAGCGCAGATAAGACTGCCAGGCGGCGACGGGTTCGGAAACGAGGAGGGTGCCGAAGCCGGTGAAGAATTCCGGCTGGCCGACAAGCACATTTTTTTCGCTGGGCGGAAAACTAACCTGCGCGAGGAAGCTTTCCCAATCGAAATCACCCGTCAGCTTGGTCAGCGCCGTGCGCGCGAACTTGTTGTAGTTTTTTTCCGGGTCGCGGCGCTCGACGAGGGTCCGCGAGACCTTGGCAATCCTGGTCTCGAGCGCCATGACCGCCGCGGCGGCCGGTTGCGCGGCGGCGGGCTGGTCTCCCGCGAGTTCAAGCATGCGGGCGACATGCGCAACGTAGGCCTGGCGGGTGTCCTCGGCCTCGGGACCGGTGCGGAAATAGTAGTCGCGTTCCGGCAGACCGAGACCGCCCTGGGCGAAGGCGGCGATCATCGCGGTCGTGTCCTTGTCGTCGATCTGCACTCCGAAGCTGAAGCCGGCGTCGAGCCCCTCGGCCTGCATGTGGCCGAGGGTCGTAACGATGTCGGCGGGCGACTTGATCGCGGCGATTTCGGCGAGCCATGGCGCGAGCGGTTTCAGGCCCGCGCGCTCGATGGTCGGCTCGTCCATGCCGGAGGCGTAGAAATCGCCGACGCGCTGGGCCACGGAGCCCTTGACGCCGCCGTTTTTGGCGGACGTTTCGAGGATGTCCTTCAGGACCGCGAAGTTTCGCTCGTCGATCTCCTGGTTCACGCCATAAGCGGAATACTCGCCGGGGATCGGGACCTGGTCGAAGGCGCCGCAGGCATAAGCGTAGAAATCCTTGCAGGGCGAGGCCGACAAATTCATGTAGGCGCGGTCGACGCCGGTGATCGGCCGGGCGGATTCGGCGGCAGGGGCGGCGACGGCGACGAGACCGGCGAGCAGGGCGGCGCAGGGGTGGATTTTCATCGGAGATTCTTGGGGCCGAACGCCTCGCCGAGCAGGGCGGGCAGGGTCGTGTCGATTCGCTTGGCGGAGTTGCAGACGCTGGCGACGACGGCGTGCGGGCCGAATTCGTTGATCACCTGACGACAGGCGCCGCACGGCATCGTGGGCACGGGAGTTGGCGTGTAGACCACGACGGCCTTGAGCTTGTGCTCACCGGCCGCGATGGCGGTGAAGATGGCAGTGCGCTCGGCACAATTGCAGAGGCCATAGGACGCGTTCTCGACATTGCAGCCGGCGTAGATTTTCCCGGAGCCGGCGAGGACGGCGGCGCCGACCCGGAACTTGGAATACGGCGCGTAGCAGGCCTTGGTCGCGGCACGCGCGGCTTTTTCGAGGCGACGACGGGTGGCGGGCGTCAATTTGAAGGACATGGGCGGTGACTGGGGGCGGAGTCCATTTTGGATGGCCCGGGATGGCAAACCGCAAATCCTCGCGCCGCTCCGCGCAAGGCGCCCGGCGGGCTACTCGGACAACAACTGGGAGCCCTCGAGGGCAAGGAGCCGCGTCTTGGTCTTCACGCCGCCGGGCCCGGAGAAACCGGTCATCCGGCCATCGGCGGCGACGACGCGATGGCACGGAATGAGGAGCGGCCAGCGGTTGGCGCCGAGCGCGGCGCCGACGGCGCGACTGGCGGCGGGTTCCTCGCCGATGGCGGCGGCGATTTCACCGTAGGTCGCGGTGCGGCCGGATTTCACCGTGAGCGTCGCGCGCAGCACACGTTGGTTGAAAGCCGGCGCGGCGGCGAAATCGTAGGGCAGGTCCGAGAAATCCTGCGGCTCGCCGGCAAGGTGGCGTTGCACGCGGGCGATGATCGCGCAGATCCAGGCCGGTGCCTCGGCGACGCCGGCGTCAGGCGCCCGCGGCGCGCCCCCGGGCAGGGAGAAGCCCGTCAGCCCGTGGTCGCCCCACGCGATCGCGCAGGGGCCGAGCGGAGTGGAGAAGGCGGCGTGCGGCATATGCGGGATTGCATCGTGTGCGGCGAGCGGTTCGTGTCGAAACGATTTCCCCATGCACAACCGGTTCTACAACGCGTTCGACAGCGAGACGCTCGGCCTGACCCGCAAGACGGACTACCGCAACGCATTTCAGATCGACCGCGACCGGATCATCCATGCGCACGCCTTCCGCAAACTGCAGTCGAAGACGCAGGTTTTCCTTTCGGGAGAATACGATTTTTACCGGACGCGGCTCACGCACTCGATCGAGGTGGCGCAGATCGGCCGGTCGATCTGCCATTTTCTCCGCACCGAGGGCGGACCGATGCGCGACGACTTCTACATCGACAGCGATCTCGTCGAGGCGGTCTGCCTCGCGCACGACCTCGGGCATCCGCCGTTCGGACATTCGGGCGAGCGCACGTTGCAGGAGTTGATGGTGCCGTGGGGCGGATTCGAGGGCAACGCGCAGACGCTGCACCTGCTCACAGCGACGATGTATCAGACCGAGGCCGGCGTCCGCGGGATGGCGCCGACGCGCGCGCTGCTCGACGGGGTGCTGAAGTATAAAAAACTGTTCCGCGAGTTCCCCACGCCGCCGACGAACCATTTTCTCTACGATCCGCAGGAGGCAGTGCGCGCTTTCGTCTTCGGCGGCGCGAAGATTCCCGCCGAGCTGCACGCGGGCGACGCGCTGAACGGCTTCAAGAGCATCGAGTGCCAGATCATGGACTGGGCGGACGACGCGGCCTATTCGCTCAACGACATCGTCGACGGCGTGAAGGCCGGGTTCCTGACGATCGAGCGGATCGAGGCGTGGGCGGCCGGCGAAGCGCTCGACGCGCCGCGGCAGCAACTGCTCGACGAATTGATCGACGCGATCCGCCGCGACGGGATCGAGGGCGTTTTTTCACAGCGGATCGGGGCGTTCATCAAGGCGTGCCGGCTGCGCGAGCGCGACAATTTCATGGCGGCGCGCTCGAACCGCTACCGTTTCGAACTCGTCGTCGCGCCGGCGGCGGAGCGGGCCGCGCTGTTTTTCAAAAAAATGGCCAACGACATCATTTTCGAAAGCCCGCAGCTGCAACAGATGGAGCACAAGGCGCGCAAGGTGATGTTCGCGCTGTGGGATTCGTGCTGGACCAACTACGTCGCGAAGCGCGGTCGCGTGATCCACATCCTGCCGCCGCGGGTCGGCCGCCTGCTGGACGCCGAGGCGACGGAGGCGGGAAAAGCCCGCCAGATCTGCGACTGGCTGGCCGGGCTCACCGACGGCATGATCGTGCGGACCTACCAGCGGTTGTTCGACCCGCAGTTCGGCAGCATCCGCGACTTGAGTTGACGCTCACGGTTTCGCGGGCGCCGGCGATTTGTCGCTGGTCGCCGGCTTTGGCGCGGCAACGGCAGCGTTGTCGTCAACCACCGTCGGGGTGCCGATTTCGACATGGCCCTCGCGGGAAATTCGCCGCGTCATGACGGCCGCCTCGTTCATTTCACGACCGAGATACGGCCCGGCGCTCACGATGAGCGAGGGCAGCGATTCCGTCATCGAGATGCCGAGCGAGTTCACGGTCATCTTGGTGCGCCACAGGAGGACGCGCTGGCCGCGGCCCATGGCGGCGTAGTCGTAAGCGGAGGCGATCACGAAGTAGCAACTGCTGAACGATTCCTCGACGAAATAGACGAGCTTCTCGTTGCGATTGCGGAACAGGTTGAACGGGCTGGCGGGGTCTTCCTCGGGCGGCCCGAAACCGGCGTGCGACTGCCGGTATTGGATTTCCTGCTCGATGGCATCACCGAATTCCTTGGCAAACTTCGCGCCGGCGACCAGCGACGCGCGTTCGAGCACGTCGCGCCGCTTGGCGACATCCGCCATCACGTAAGGCAGCAACTGGTCGGCCGTGTCGGGGCTCAGTTGGGCGCCCTCGGGCGGATCGGGTGGCGGGTTTGGCGGAGGCTGCTGCGAAATCGCCTCCTCGTAAGCCTGCTCGGCCTCGGCCTCCTGCTCCGCCTCTTCCATGCCGGTCGAGAACCGCGCGAACGATCCGAAATTGAAAACCACGAGCAGGCGCGGCGCCGGGGCGGCTTCGCGGCCGGCCAGATAGCCATTGGTGGCAAGGGCCTTTTGCATGGCGCGTTCGAGGTCCGCGATCGGCGGCGGATGCTCGTTGGCGGGCGACTCCGTGCCCATCTGCGTGAACCGGCCCGGTTGCTCGACATAATAAATCGGCTGCCGGGAGGTCGGCTTCGGGAATTTCTTCCCCTCGGCTGTCATCTCGGTGATGACGTTAAAATCGACGGAGGGATGCCGCTGAAACGACTTCGGCAACAACGAGAATACGAATCCGCCGGGATGGCTGTTTTCGGCCGGCAGCGGGCGCTCCATCTCGTCCGGTTCCGCGGCAGGCAGGGCGCAGAGCAGGCAGGACGAGGTGAAAAGGAAGAAGGGAATTCTCATCTCCGGTTTGCCGCAAAAATCGACATCGCTCGTCGGGCTGGCGGTTACGCCGCGGTGTCCGGTCCGCTAGGGCTGGGAAACGGCGCGGCCCTTCGCGGACAGGGAGGCGGCGAAGGGATTCCCCGGCAGCTCTTTCAAGCCGGCGACGACGAACGCGGCGTTAAGGTCGGCGGCGGCCGCGGTGAAGTGAGTGGTGTCCTTGCGCAGCCGGTTCGGAAAAAACTCGTCCACCTTTTCCCGACCGAGTTTCTCATAGTAATCGGCGGCGTATTTGGTGAGATCGACCAACGGCACGCCGGCGGCTTTCGCGATCTCGCGGGACCACTGGCTGTAGGGGCCGGGGCCGCGCTCGATTTTTCCGTCCGACCATTCGTCGCGCACTGTCAGTGTCACGACGATCGGATGGGCGTGCTTCGCCTGCACGTCGGCGATCATCCGGCGCATATACCAGCCGAAGGTGTGGACGACCTCGTGCTTCTTCGTGACGACGTTGTCGATCTCCTGCGACTCCCCGCCGAGGCCGGGAATCGTGCCGCGGGCGCGGAGGGGGAATTTCGAGCCCGGCGGTTCCTCGTTGATGCCGCCATTGTCGTTGTGACCGAATTGAATGAGCACGAAGTCGCCCGGTTTGACCTCGGCGAGCAGTCGTTCCCACCAGCCCTCGGTGATGAACGTGCGGCTGCTGCGGCCGCCGCGGGCGCGATTGGCGAGGTTGATTTTCGTCGTGTCGAAGTAGTCGGCGAACGGCACGCCCCAGCCCTGGTTGGGCGCGTTGCCGCCGGCGCGCGCCGCGGTGGAATCGCCGGCGATGAACAGCGTCGGGAGCGCGGGGTTCAGCGCCGCCTCTGCCGGCGCGCGCCCGCGCGTCGGTGGCGGAGTCGCGGGCTGGGCGGACAACGACGAGACCACCGCGAGGAACAGGCCGAGCAACGGGACGCGCGACTTCATGGGGCAATGCTGTTCAGGGTGACGGTGGCGCCGGCGAGACCGTCGCTGCTCGCCTTCAGGGTGAGCGAGCCCGCGACGCCGGCCTGGGTGCGGACGATGACGAGCGCAAGGCCGTTGTAGGCGTTGCGCTCGGGCGACTGAAACGACTCGAAGCTCGTGGCGTCGCCGTTGTCGGTCGCGACGATTTCGCCGGGGCCGGAGAGTTCGAACTTCACGCGGTTGCTCGAGCGCGGGACGAGCAATCCGTCCTTGTCGGCGATCGTCACCGTGATGAACGAGAGATCGCTGCCGTCGGCGCGCAACGTGGCTCGATCCGCGGCGAGGGTGAGCTTTGCTGCGGCGCCAGTGGTGCGCACGGTGTCCTCGGCCCATTTCGCGCCATTCTTGTAGGCGACGACGTGCAGTTCACCGGGCGTGTATTTCACGTCGTCCCAGCGGAGGCGGTATTCGAGGGGACCGCGCTTTTTGCGGCCGAGCGACTGGCCGTTGAGAAACAATTCGGCCTCGTCGCCGGACGTGTAGACGTGCACCGGGGTGACCGCGCCGACGCGATCGGGCCAGTTCCAGTGCGGCAGGATGTGCGCCATCGGCAGGTCCGGCCGCCAGCGGGCCTGGTAGATGTAGTAGCGGTCCTTCGGAAAACCCGCGAGGTCGATGATGCCGAAGTAGGAGCTGCGCGCGGGATCGTTGCGCGTGCCGTAGGGCGTCGGCTCGCCGATGTAGTCGAAGCCGGTCCAGACAAACTCGCCGCCCACGAACGGATTCTCGTCGAGCCCGCGAAATTCCACGTCGGGCGGCCAGGCCCAGCGCGGCGCGTAGAGGTCGTAGCTGCTCACCTGGTGGTTGGCGCGGCCCTGGAGCTTGTCGTCCACGACCGGGAAAAAATACTCGCCGCGCGAGCTGACGCACGAGGCGGTCTCGGTCCCGATCAACGGCTGCGCGGCGTCGGCCTTGCGGAAATTGGCATACTCGAAGGCGCGATAGTTGAAGCCGACGACGTCGACGGCGGTCTGGAAGCCGTTGTAGCCCGAGTCGGCGTTGTTGAACGCGGAGGTGATCGGGCGCGTCCGATCCTCCTCGCGGACGATGCCGGCCAGATGGGTGGCGAGCTTCCAGCCCTCGGGCGAGCCCTGCTCGGGGATCTCGTTGCCGATGCTCCAGAGCACGACGGACGGGTGGTTGCGGTCGCGGCGGATGAGCGCGCGCAGGTCCTTCTCGTGCCAGTCGGCGAAGACCAGGTGGTAGTCGCCCGGCCGCTTCTGGCGCGCCCAGCAATCGAACGCCTCGTCCATGATCACGAAACCCATGCGGTCGGCGAGCTCGAGCAGCTCGGGGGTCGGCGGGTTGTGGCTGGTGCGAATCGCGTTGCAGCCCATGGCGTGGAGAATCTCGAGCTGGCGCTGGAGCGCGCGGAAGTTCACGGCGGAACCGAGCGCGCCGAGATCGTGGTGGTCGCAAACGCCGTTGAGCGGCACGCGCTCGCCGTTGAGCAGGAAACCATTGTCCGCCGTGAACTGAATCGTGCGAATGCCGAACGGCGTCTCGTAGCGGTCGACGGGGTGTCCGTCCTGCGTGACCGTGGTGACCGCGACGTAACGCTGCGGAGTTTTCAGGCTCCACAGCTTCGGGTGGGCGATCGGCAGGTTTTGCGAAACCATGGATTGTTTGCCGGCAGCGATGCCGCGGCCACGGGGCGCGACCGGTGTCGTCGTGACGACCGCATCGCCCGTCGGGCGGCCCTCGCCATCGGCCACGAAAACACTCGTGCCGACGAGCACGTTGGCGGCGGCGGCCGTGTCGTTTTGCACGACGACGTCGATGTTCGCGGTGGCGAGGTCGGGGCCGACGACCGGCGTGGTGACGAACGTGCCCCACTGCGCAACGTGCACGGGCGAGGTCTTGACGAGCCAGACGTTGCGGTAGATTCCCGCGCCCGGATACCAGCGGGAGGACTGGGGCGGGTTGTCGAGGCGGACGGCGAGAACGTTGTCGGCGCCGGGCCTGGCATAGGGCGTGAGATCGACGCGCCACGATGAATAGCCATAGGGCCAGCCGCCGGCGAACTGGCCGTTGCACCAGACCTCGGCGTAGGACATCGCGCCATCGAAATCGAGAAAGACGCGGCGGGCGGCGTCATCGGCGGCGAGCGAAAAATGTTTCCGATACCAGCCGACGCCCGCCCACGGCAGCCGGCCGGTCGCGCCGTCGGAGCCGGGCTCCGTCGGCGGGATGAACGGTCCCTCGATGGCCCAGTCGTGCGGCAGGTCGAGCCGGCGCCACGCGCTGTCGTCGAACGCCGGCTGCGTGCACGCGACGTCGGCGCCGGGGTCGCCGGGGGGACGCGCGGGCCGGACGGCGCCGGCGTTGAGGAGATTGTCGCCGGTGAGCATGATCCAATCCTTGAGGTTCGCGTAGCTGAGTGCGTCGCCGGTGCCGGCGGGATCGCCCTTCGCAAAACGCCAGTCGGCATTGAACGACGTTCGCTCCCGCACGGACGCGGCGGACTCAGCCGCCGGCAGGGCGGCCGCCAGGCTCGCGCCAGCCAGCAGGACGCCGGCGACGATGCGGATGACTCGGGCGGGATGGAGGGAGGGGTTCATGGCGGATGGAGGTTGGAGAATCCGTGGGGCGACGGGTGGCGCGGAATTCCCGGGGAGGAATCTTCTAGGCGGCCGGCGGCCGTTCTTCGAGCCGATCTTTTTAAAATCGTGCGCAGACGTATCCGCGGCGCGCGCCCGGCTGTTTCGTCACGGGCTCTTCGCGGGACTCTCGAGTGCGTCGCGGAGGAGATTGCCGGAGCGCTCGGAGGCCTGAAAGATGTCCGCGGGGTAGTGGCGGTAGTTGAGCATCTCCCCGTAGGCGGCGGAGCCCTTGCTGGAATTGAGCTGCATGCCGGCGAGGTATTGCAGGCGCAGGCTGCGATCGCGGTTGATCTCGGCGGGCGCGAGCCAGGAGCGCAAATCGGAGAGGCGCCCGGCGTAAGTGGACAACAGTTCCTGGGCCGAGCCGAGGCCGAGATTCGTGAGCGAATGCCGCACGGCGGCGAGGTCCGGTTGCTCGAGGCGACGCTGGAGGGCGTCGACATCGATCCGCAGCGGTTCGGCCTGGCCCAGCATCACGGTGTCGTAGCCGTAGCCCTCGTCGTCGTTGCCCCAGATCGTGCCTTCGGGAAAAGCGGAGAAGAAAGTGGCGATCTCGGTCTGCACGACCGCGCGGTCGCTCTCGTAGAATGGCACCCACTGCGTGAGAAAACCGCCGGGTTTCAACCGCTGCCGGCAGAGTTCGAAATACTCCTTCGAGTAGAGCACGGCGGAGCCTTTCACCCACGGGTGAATCGGATCGGAGGTGATGATGTCGAATTTCTCGCGGGTCGTGGCCACGAAGTGCCGCGCGTCATCGTAGACGATCTGCACGCGCCGGTCGTGGATCACATCGTAGTTTTCCGTCTTGAAATACGGGGCGATGAAACGGGGGATGAGCGGCTCGATGTCGCAGATGACGATGCGCTCGATCGAAGGATAAAGCACAAACGACCCGGACGTGACGCCCGCGCCGCAGCCGACGATGAGCACGGACTTCGGGTTGGAGTGGAGCAGGGCGGGGATGTGTCCGAGCATTCGCTGCAGCCGCATGTCCTTCGGCATGCTGGAGGCCTCGGTCTTGCCGCTGACGTGAAAGTAACGCACGCCGTCCGAGGTCTCCGAGACGGCCACCGAGGCGTTCATGCCCTCGCCGAAGTAGAGGGCGTGGGCGCCATAGTCGGTCGTCGCGAACTGGCGGCCGTAGGCGACGAGTTGCCACGGAATCTGCGGCACGCGGTCGCCCAGAAAAAACGCGGCGGCCGCCGCCGCCGTCAGCACGGCCCAGCCGGTCAGCGCGCGCGGGGCAAGCGCGAAGGCGGCGCCGACGAGGGAGATGGCCATCAAAACCTGTTGGGCGTGCTGGGTGCCGACACCGGGAATCAGGAGAAGACTGGCGGAAAGCGCGCCGACGATCGCACCGACGGTGTTGGCGGCGTAGGCCCGGCCGACGAGTTGCGCCGGGTCCTGTCCGGGCGCGGCGATGCTCGCCAAGGCGAGCGGAAAACTCGCACCCCACAGAATGGCCGCGGGCAGGATCGCCCACGCGCAGCGGACGAGGTCGAACTGGAACTTGATCCACGGACTCGCGGCCAGCGACGAATCCACCGGCCAGTAGGGCAGCGACCGGGCCATCGTATAGGCGGCCCACGCGATCGCGGCCGCCTGCAGCAGTTGGCAGACGCCGAGCGCGATCCGCGGCCGCGCCACACCCCGGGCCAGTCCGGAGCCGACGCTGCTGCCGAGCCCGAGACCGACGAGAAAGACGGCCAGGATGATCGAGAACGTGTAGACCGTGGCGCCGATCATCAGGGAGAGAATTCGCGTCCAGATCACCTCGGCGGCGAGCGCGCACAGTCCGGACAACGCGATCGTGACCAGTGGCGGCCAGTCGCGCACGACCGGCCCGCCCGGCGGGGAAGCCGGCCGCGGCGGACGGTCCTGGATCGGCGTGGCGCGGGCGACAAGGAGTGCGACGGATGCGACGGCAATGTTGATTGCGACGGCGCAATACGTCGCGAACGCCATGTCGTGGACGCGCAGCAGATAGAATCCCGCGATCAGGCAGCCGCCGACGGCGCCGGCGGTGTTGCCACCGTAAAAAAATCCCAGCCAGGAAACACCGCGCGGCGTGGTCTCGATCCAGCGGGCGACCGCGGGCAGCGTCGCGCCCATCAGGACGGTGGGCGGCAGAAGACAGCAGACGCAGACGATGGCGCGCAGCAAAATGCCCGACAGCCCGTGGCCGACCATCGACACATACAGGCGGCCGACCGCCGGCATCGCGACCAGCACGACGACCGCGCCGACCGCGATGCCGAGCTCGAGCAGCGCATAAACGCGCAGCGGGTGCCGCGCCGCGGAGACGATCCGGGAAAGCGCGAGGCTGCCGACGCACATGCCGCCCATGAACGTCCCCAGCAGCACGCCGAGCGAAACGGCGGAAGACCCGATGACGAATTGCAGGAGCTGGAACCACACAATCTCGTAGATCAGCGCGGCGCAGCCGCTGCCGACGAACAGCAGCAGCAGCAAGGGAAGAAAGCGGGGCGTGGCCGGCGCAGCGCCGGAGGGGTGGTCGGACATCGGGCGAAGGTTCAGTGCGCCGTCGCGGAGGAGGCCGGCCGGTCGCGCAATTTCGCCACGAGAGCGGCAGGCACGGCGATCACGGTGCCATGGCGCAGGCGAACCGGCGTGCCCTCGTCGGGGAAACTCATCTTCGCCGTCACGTCCTCCCACGTCTTGAGGTCGCGCGAGCACATCGCGGCGTAGTGGTGGGCGGTATAGGCGTCGAAATAAACGAGGTAGTCGCCGCCGATCTTGATCGCCGTCGGTCCCTCGGACCACAGGCCCGGCGGCGTGAACGGCGGCGACAGCCGGCCGAACGGGCCCTGCAGGTCGTCGCACTCGGCGATCTGCAGGTATTTCTTCGGCGGGTTGCGCGTCTCGTCCTTGACGATGAGATAGTGGTGGCCGTCGGCGTGCAGGAAGGTGGCGTCGATCACGCTGAAGCCGGGATCGTAGAAAAGTTTCGTCGGCGCGAAGGTCTCGAAGTCCTTCGTGGTCGTGAAGTAGATCCGGTGGTTGTAGTCGCTCTCGGACGCGCCGGCGGTTTCGGTGAATTTGCCGGGAATCGTCGAGGCCCAGAAAATGATGAACTCAGAGCGTTTTTCGTCGTAGTGAATCTCCGGCGCCCAGGAGTTGCGCACGGTCGGCTCGGACGCCATCACGGGAATTTCCTGTTCCGGGGACCAGGTGATGAAATCCCGGGTCGAGGCATAGCCGATGTCGTTTTCGTTCCAACCGGAAGTCCACACCATGCGAAACGTTCCGTCGGCTCCGCAGACGACGCACGGGTCGCGCATGAGCTTCGAGCGGCCGACCGTGGGTGCGAGGAAGCTTTTGCCGTCATTGAGCTTTTCCCACTTGTAGCCGTCGGCGCTCCACGCGAGGTGCAGGCCGTCTTCGCCGTTCTTGGTAAAGTAGGTGAAGAGATAGGCGGTATCGGCGGCGTGGGCGGCGAGCGCAGTGCCGGCGGCGAGGCAAACGAGACGGAGGGGGTGCATCAGGGTTGGCTAAATTCAGTCGCCGAGGGGACGCTGATTTGTGAACTGGGGACTCGGCGGCAACGCGAAGGTGTCGACATCGTCCGGATGCGCGGGGTCGAAGCCAGTGAAATCGTCGACAAGGTGGCGGGCGAGCGGGAGGTGATTGTCGCGGATGCCCTCCGCAATGCACTTCGCGAGTTCGTAGCTGCCGTAGTTGTCGTGGTGCGTGGCGTCGCGCTGGAGGCCGGTGCCGGCGAAGGCGAGGTAGGCCTGGTCCTTGCCGAGAGCGCCGTAGAACCGCATGCTCATCGCGTTGAGATCGATGAACGCCACGCCGAGTTCCTGTGCCGCCTGACGCGCCGCCTCGGCATAGTCGGCCAGCGTCGGCCGGAACGTCCCGTCGGGGTTGTAATTGCGGCGCTCCATCGGCGAGACGATGACCGGCGTGCCGCCGTGCGCGCGGACGGCGTCGACGTGAACCTTGATCTCCGCCTTGTAATTGAGGAACGGCCCCATGCCCGGGCCGCGCTCCTTCTGGTCGTTGTGGCCGAACTGCATGACCATGTAATCGCCCGGTTTCATCACGCTGAGCATCTTGTCGAGGCGGCGGCGGCCGATGGAGTCGCGATAGGTTTCACCGGACTCGCCGTGGTTCGCGATCGCGATGTCGGGCTTGAAAAACCTTGTGAGCGACTGGCCCCAGCTCGAATACGGTTCGCGCGGCTGGTCGCAGACCGTCGAATCGCCGATGAGAAAAACCGTGGGCACGTCGACCCTGGCGATCTCGATAGTCGAGACGGCGGGATGGGAGTTGTTGAACTCGAGCGTGAGGGCGTCGTCCCACGCCCAGGCCTCCATGGTGCTTTCGCGAGGAGATTTCAGCCGGACTTCGCCCGCCTTGATGTCGCCGGTGGCGGCGATGTGCGGCGTGCGGGTATTCACGATGAAGCTGACCGTCGCGAACTTCCCGGCGCCGGTGTGAATTTTTTCGACCATGAGCCGGCGAAGCTCGGCCTTGATGGTGGTGGTGCTCTCCGACTGCGGATCGCCGACGGTCACAGTCACGCGATAGTTGCCCTCGGCGGGGACGCGGGCGGAAAAGTAGAACGGCTGGTCGCTGCTGATGCCGTGGGGGTTGGCGACCACGGCGGCGTCGGGTTCGAACCCGAAGCCGCGCTCCTTGTTGTAGTTCATGTCCGGCGCGACCGCGGTGAAACCGGCGGCGGGCGCGGAGCCAAAGGCAAAGCGGAGTGGGGCGGAATCGGCGGCGCGCGCGGCGAGCGTCAGGGCAACGAAGGCGACGACTAAAATGGATTTCATGATGATGACCGAATGGACGATGCGAACGGGCCGGGCGCAAATCCGCCCGGGCTAATTGCCGCGGGGCGCCTGCGTCATCCGGCCGAGGCTGACAGGGATGCTCCAAGTGTCGACGTCGTCGGGATGCGAAGGATCGAAGCCGGCAAAATCGTCGACGATATATTTGGCGAGATCGAGATGGTTGTCCTTGATCCCTTGGACAACGCACTTCGCGATCTCGTAGCTGCCGTAGTTGTCATGATGCGTGGCGTCGCGGCGGTCGCCGACGCCGCTGAAGGCAAGTGGCGACTTCTGCGGACCGAGCGCCTCGTAGAATCGGGCGCTGAGCGCGGCAAGGTCGATGAAGGCGACGTTTTCCTCTTTCGCGACATTGCGCACGGCGGCCGGATAGTCGCCATGGGAATTCCGAATCTTGCCGTTGGCGTCGAACATCCGGCGCTGGACGGGAGAGCACAGCACGGGGATCGCGCCGCGCCGGCGGGCCTCGGCGATGAAGACGCGGAGGTAAGCCTTGTAGGTGGTGTTCGCCTCGACGTAGGTCTGCGGCCAGCTCGCCTTTTCGTCGTTGTGGCCGAATTGCACGAGGAGGTAGTCGCCCCGCTTCATCTGGCTGAGCAGTTTGTCGAGGCGCAGTTCGGTGATGAACGACTTCAGTGTCTCGCCGGACTCGGCGTGATTGGCGATCGCGACTTCGGGTTTGAAAAACCGGGTGAGCATCTGGCCCCAACTGTTGCCCGGCGGCCGCGGCTGATCGGTCACGGTCGAATCGCCGGCGATGAAGACGGTGATGGCATCGTCGACCTTCGTGAGCTCGACGGCGCAGACGCAGGGACGGGTGTTGTTGAACTCGAGGGTGAGTTTGTCGTCCCAGTGATAGACGAGGCCGTTTGGTCCGTCCTCGCGGTTGTTGAGCTCGACGTGATCGTTGCCCGGGGCGTTGAGCGGGGGCGGCGGGACCTTGGCGTTGCGCACATTGACCGTGAAGACGGCCGTCTGGAACTGGCCCGCGGCGGTCGCGAGCTTTTCCACCATCAGGCGGCGCGACTCAGCCTTGATCGTCGTGAGCGATTCGCCGCCGGAGTCGCCGAGCGTGACGGTCACGCGGTAGTTGCCCTCGGGGACCTTGACGGAAAACAGAAACGGCCGGTCGCTCGTGATGAAATCGCCGCGGAGCGGATCGCCGCCGCGGTCGACGGCGGTCGCGGGCGGGCCGGGCTCGAAGCCAAATCCGCGCGCATCGCTGTAGGCGAGATCGGGCGTAACCGCCGTATAGCCGGGTGCGACGGCCCCGGAGCCAAAATCGAATTTGAACGACGTCGGCGGCGCGGGATCCGCGCCGCGCACGGGAGACAGCGCGGCGATGGCGGCGATCCCGAGGAGAGCGAGGCGGCGCGTGGGGCGGACCATGGCGGCGCTCAGGACTTGGCCTTGGCGATTTCCACGGCGTAAACGTGACGCTCGCTAAACATGTTGCCGGAGAAAACGACCCACTTCTTATCCGGCGTGATGGAGCTGTTGGGTTCGATGCCGCCCTGGCCGGTGACGTAATTGTGCTTCTTCATGTTGACGAGTTGCTCGCGTGCAACGGTGCCGTCGGGCTGCACGCGAAACAGATTGATCCACATGCCGTCGGGCGCGAACGCGACTTGCGTCGGGTCGCCGCCGTCGCCGCAGAAGAGCGTGTTGTCGCGCGAGACATTGTAGTGGACGGACCACCAGTTGAGGCGGAGATGGTAGCGGGTCTCCTTGCCGGTATCGAGATTCACCCCGCCGATCCACATGTGCTGGCTGCGCGGCGTCTGCAAATCGAACCAGATCGTCCGGCCATCGTAGCTCCAGAACTCGTGGCCGGCGATTTCCATGTCCATCGTGCGCTTGTGGCGTAGCGTCATCTCGCTGCCGTCCGTCCGGATGGTCCAGATGCGGTCGACCTCGTGCCACGTGCCCTCGTGACAATAGAGCATGAGGTTCGGATCGGTCGGCGAGAACTGCATGTGGTTGAGCCAGCCGTATTGGTAACCGACGGTGTTTTTCTCGCCGGTCTTGAGATTCGTGAAGATGAAGGCCTCGGATGCGGGATTGAAGACGCGGCGCGAGAGGCCGTCCTCCTTTTGCACGGCGTAGCGCTGATCGGGCGTGAGTTCCTCCATCGTCTTGCCGGGAAACATCCGGCTGAGTTGCGGCACGATCGGGCGCTCGGGCGGCTTCGGGGTCTTGCCGCTGGGGTCCTCCTGATTGACGGTGGCAACGGTGAACGTCTCGTCGGCGTTGATGAGGGTGCGGGTCGCGTTGGGCACGCGGCGGATTTCCTTGGTGTCGACGTTGTAGGCGTAAACCTCACCGCCGCCAAAGCCCCCGCCGCCGCCGCGACCGCCGCGCCTGCCGCCGGGGGCGGCCGCCGCGCCGGGAGCGGCCGCCGGCGCATTGCCGGGAGCGGACGCGGTCGGAGCGCCTGCGGCGGCTCCGGGTGCGCCGCCGCGAGGTCCGCGTCCACCACCACCGCCGCCGCGGCTGAAATAGATCTCGCGCGTGCGGCGCGCTGCGTAACCGCCACCGCTGTTCGGCGCGATCACCTCGGGCTTGGGCGCCTCGGTGCCGAGCTTGGTGATGTCGAGCATCGTGACGCCGCTGGGGGAGCTGAAGATCAGCTTGTCGCCCTCGGGCGTATAAGAGTTGTCGTGAAAATAGAGTGTCGAGCTGCCCGGCTCGGAATCGAGCTGGATGACGCGGTGGCCGGTGTCGGGGTCGATCCAGTCGGTGGGCGCCGGGGTGGCCGGCTTGGTCGTGGCTTCCTCGGCGGCGAAGACGGGGAGTGCGGCGAGGGCGAACAGGAGGAGACGGGGTAGATTTGGCATGGGGGGAAGGGACGCGGCGGACAACCGCCGGTGCTCAAGACAGTCGCGCCATGGCGTTGAAAGTTGCGCGAACCCGGGCGCGGAAGGCCGGCGATCCGGCCGGACGGTCAGACGGCCGGCGTAAACAGGGCGTCGAGCTTGCCCGTGCTGTCGCCGATCTTCTCGGTGTGCACGCCGACGGTATCGAGCATCGAGCGGTAGAGGTTCGTGACCGGCGTCTTGTCGTCGACGCGCACGTGGCGGCCGGGGTTGACAGCGCCGCCGCCGCGACCGGCGACGAGGATGGGGAGGTTTTCGTGAATGTGCTCGTTGCCGTTGCTGATGGCGCTGCCGTAGAGGATGGAGCAGTTGTCGAGCAGCGTGCCTTCGCCCTCGCGGATGGATTTCAAGCGGTCGAGGAAATACGCGAACTGGGTCGTGTGAAACCGGTTGATCTGGGCGAGCTTGGTCTTCTTGGCCTCGTCGTTGCGGTGGTGCGAGAGATCGTGGTGGCCCTCGCGGATGCCGATGAACGGGTAGGGGCGGTTGCTGCCGTCGTGGGCGACGATGAAGGTCGAGATGCGCGTGCTGTCCGTCTGGAACGCAAGCGTGAGGATGTCGAACATCAGCCGGACCTGTTCCTCGTAGTTCTCGAACATTTCCGGCGGCGTCGTGCCCGCGGGCACCTGCGCGAGGCCGAACTTTTCCGCGCGCTCGACGCGGCGCTCGATCTCGCGGACAGCGGTGAGGTATTCGTCGAGCTTGCGGCGGTCGTTGGCACCGAGCTGGCGCTCGAGGCCGTGCGCGTCGTCGAGGATGTAGTCGAGGACGCTCTTGCGGTAGAGCGCGCGGCGGGCGGCGGCCTCGAGGCTGGCGGCGGCGTCACCGTTGCCGAAGAGACGCTCGAACGCGGCGCGCGGGTCGACCTCGGGATTCATCGGCTGGGTCTCGGAACGCCACGAAAGATTGAACTGGTAGGCGCAACTGTAGCCCGAATCGCAGGAACCGGCGCGCTGGCCGCCGTCGCAACTCAACTCCAGCGAGGGCAGCCGCGTCTGGTCGCCGATCTGTTTCGCGGCGATCTGATCGACGGAGATGCCGGCCTTGATGTCGGCGCCGGCGGTCTTGCGCGGATGACAGCCGGTGAGGAAAGCGCCGCCGGAACGCGCGTGGTCGCCGCCGCCGTCGCCATGGGCGTTCGCCGGATCGATGGCGAGGCCGGTGATGAGCGACAAGTCGCGCTGGTGGCGCGCGAGCGGCTCGAGGATCATCGGCAGATCGTAGTTCTCGCCGACGAGCTGCGGCGTCCAGTCGGCCATGTTCTTGCCGTTCGGGACGTAGATCCACGCGACACGTTTCGGAAAAGCCGGCGCCGAGCCCGGGCCGCCGACGGCCGCGAGCGCCTTGGGTGGAAGCATGGCGTCGAGCACGGGAAGCGCGACCGCCGTGCCGAGTCCACGCAAAAAGGTGCGGCGGGGAATCTGCCAGGAATTACTCATGAGTCAGCGGGGTGGGGAACTCGGGCGGGCGATTTCAAAGTGCGAGGGGCGACCGGAGAGACAACGGACGGAGCACCGGACAGTCAGCGCGTGGCGACGGCGGAGTTTGTGGGCGTGGGATTGGAAGTGTCCTCCGCGCGAGTCATCGCGGCGGGCGAATCATCCGCGCGACGGTTGCCGAACGGAAAGCTCTCGGCGACCGCGAGGATCAGCGCGGAGAATTTGTCCCCGCCGGCCTGCAGCCGCTGGACGATCTGGTCGACGGCCGGCCGGTCGTAATACTCGACGCCGCGCCCGAGGCCGTAGGTGAGCATTTTCTCGGCGAGGCAGCGGCGGAACTCGTCAGAGCGCTTGCGGGCGAGCAGGGCGGCGAGGTCGGAGGCGCCGGCGAACTCGTCGTCGCCGACGAGCTTGCCCGAGGCGTCGATGGGTGCATCGCCCTCCTTGTCGCGCCAGGCGCCGATCGCGTTGAAATTTTCGAGACCGAAGCCGATCGGGTCCATCCGCTCATGGCAGGAGGCGCAAACGGGATTCGCGCGGTGCTGCTCCATCTGCTGGCGGAGCGTGCCGGTGAGCTGGCGCGACTTGTCGTCGAGCTCGGGGACATTCGGCGGCGGTGGCGGGGGCGGGGTGCCGAGGAGGTTTTCCAAAACCCATTTGCCGCGCTTCACGGGAGAGGTGCGGGTCGGATTGGAGGTGAGGGTGAGCACGCTGGCTTGGGTGAGCACGCCGCGTCGCGGGGTCCCGGCGAGCGAGACCTTCTGGAAGTCGGCGCCGCGCACCCCGGGCAGGCCGTAGAACCTGGCGAGGCGCTCGTTGACGAACGTGTAGTCGCCGGTGAGGAAATCGAACACGCTGCAATCCTCGCGCATCACGTGCTCGAAAAACAACTCGGTCTCGCGCTGCATCGCCGCGCGGAGGCTGGCGTCGTAGTCGGGGAAGAGCGTGTTGTCCGGCTGCATGGTCTCGAGGCTGCGGATCTGCAGCCACTGTCCGGCGAAGTTGTCGACGAGGGCGTGGGCCTTGGGCGACGCGAGCAGCCGGCGGACCTGGGCGGCGAGCTGCGGGCGAAGTTTGTGTTGTTCCGCGAGGTTGAGCAGTTCGTCATCGGGGACGGAACTCCACAGGAAGAACGAGAGGCGCGTGGCGAGCGCGAAATCGTCCAGCGGGACGGTGCGCAATCCGGCCGGCTGGTTTTGCGGGGCGACCGGCGGGGCGCGAACGCCGGATTTGGCGAGCGCCGCCACGGCCGGGGAGTCGAGGTCGCCGATGAAGAGAAACTGCGGGGAAACGAGCGCGGCCTTGAGGGCGAGCTTTACGCCGCCGGCGAAGCTATCGCCCTGCTGCCGCGCGAGCGCGTAAAGTTTCATCAGCCGGTCGAGTTCGGTGGACGCGAGCGGTCGGCGCCAGGCGCGGCGGGCGAAATCGCCGACGATGCCGCGGGCCGCCGTGTCGGTGGCCTCGCTCTGGTGTCGCGCAAAGAGTTCGTCGAGGGCCGGCGGCACCGCGGGAGGCAGGACCGGAGCGGAGAGATCGGCGACCTCGAGGTTTTGGATGATGAGATTCCGGTCGCGGAGGTTCGGGTTTTCGCTCTTCGGGTCCTCGAAGTCGTTGACGAAGGCGGCGGCGAATTCGTGCCGGCCGGGCGCGAGCTTCACGCGGGTCTCGTAAACCTGCGGCCGGGGCACGAGCAGCATGAGCGAGAACACCCGCTGGCCCTCGACCGGTTGCATCGTGGCGGGCGCGAGCACGTCGAACGATTTGACCGGCTGGCCGTCGACGCGGAATTCCATCCGTGTCGCCTCGGCACCGGCCTGCTGGGCGTAGGCCTGGGCGCGCAGGATGAATTCGCCCTCGTGCGCGGCGTCGATCGTGGTGGTGACTTCGCCATTGTGCTCGAAGAAGCGAGCGCCGTCGGGCTGGACGCGAGCCTCGCCGGTTGCGGTCAGCGACGCGGCCGGCCACCGCCGCGTGGCGGCGGGGAGCGGCCCCTCGACCTCGATCCATTTCACGAAGACGACGCCGGGCTGCTGTTTGCCGAGGCGGCCGTTGAGCATGAAGAGTTCGTCGGCCCCGCCGCGGTTGCGGAGAACGGCGGCGCGGAAGCGCTGCTTGCCGGCCGGCACGCCGAGGCGCGCCTCGTAGACCTGCGGATGCGCCTCGTCGGTGCCGACGACGAAGCTTTGGATGACGGCGTCGTTGAGCAGAAGGGCGACGCGGGTCGGACCCGGATCGGAATCGAAATCGAGCGGCTTCTCGCTGCCCTGGCCGACGAGCGCCCCGCCCGTTTTCGTCGCGTAGGCCTGGAAACGCACGACGTAATCGCCGGCGGCGGCGATGGGGAGTTCGGCGGCGATGTCGTCCTCCTCGAGGCTGATGAGATGAACCCAGCCGTCGCCGCGGTCGCCGAGGGCGTTGAAACCGATCTGGGTGAGGCTCGCGGGAATCCGCTGCGTGCGGCTCTGGATCGGATCGGTGACGATCGCCTGGTCGAGAATCTTGTCCGCGGCGGCGAGGTATTTTTCCATCAGCACCGGCGGCAGCGAGAGAACGTCGCCGATGTTGTCGAAGCCATAGCCGGAATCGTCGGGCGGAAAATCCGCGGCGGGCTTGAAATCGACGCCGACGAGATCGCGGACGGCGTTGTTGTATTCCGCGCGGTTGAGGCGGCGGAGCGTGACGCGGCCCGGGTCGGGGTGCGCCGGGTCGAGCTGGTAGAGCTCGCGCTCGATGAACTCGGCGATGCGCTCGCGCTCGGGCTGCGTGGGGAGCGGGCCACCGTCGTCGGGCGGCATCACGTAATGCGTGACGTTGTTGAGGACCTGCTCCCACGTCTTGCGGCCGGCGCGGACGTCGGCGGCGTTAGCGTAGGCGTCGAGCGCAACGTCGGCCTTGTGCGCGCCATCGCCGTGGCAGTCGTAGCAATAGGTCTGGAGCAGCGGCGCGATGTCCTGCTCGAACGACGGACCCTTCGTGACGGCGGCCGGCTCGGCCGCCACCGCAGGCTGCGACACGAGGGCGGCGGCACCAAGCGAGGACAGCAGGAAGGGACGGAGTCGCATGAAGTGAAGCGCGCGAGTCACGATCACTTTTTCAACATGCCGATGTCACCGAGCCATTCCTCGAAACGGAAAGGCCAGCTCGAGATCGGCAGGTTCGGCCGGTCGCCGCGGACGCCGAACCCGTGGCCGCCGTGGGTGTAGATGTGAAGCTCCGCGGGAATGCCGGCGGTCTTGAGTTTCAAGAGATAATTCGCGAGCGGCGCGGCCTTGGGCGAGTCGTCGTAGGCGGCGAGGAGGAAGCCGGGCGGGGCGTTCTTCGGCACCTCGTAGTCGCCGCGCGGAAGTTCGGCGTAGATCATCGCGTGAAAATCGGCGCGGGAACTCTGGCGCTCGACCGGGTCGGTGGCGGCGGGGTTGCCCGCATCGAACAGGAGTGCGGCGGCGAACGCCGGGACGCCGCCGGCGGAGAAGCCGAGGATGCCGATGTGATCGGGGTTGAGGCCCCACTCGGCGGCGCGGCTGCGGATGAGGCGGACGGCGCGGAGCGCGTCGGCGCGCGGCTCCTTTTCGGTGCGATACGGCTGCGGCTTGCCGCTGGCCATGTTGGCGGCGTCGCGGGCGAGCCGGTATTTCAGGACGAAGGCGGCAATGCCGCGGTCCGCGAGCCAGCGGGCGACGTCGTAGCCCTCGCGATCGATCGTGTGAAACATGTGGCCGCCGCCGGGCGCGATGATCACGGCGCAGCCGGTTGCCTTATCCTTAGCCGGGAGGAACGGCGTGATCGACGGATTCTGGATGTTGAAGACGATCGGAAAGACGATGTCGGCTTCCTGGCGGTAGCTGATTTGCTCGGGCTCGTCCTTGCGGGCTTCCGAACCGGGCGCGCCCTCGGGCCAGAGCGGAATCGACGCCGGATGCGCGGACTCGGTGGCGGGAGTCGTCGGGATCGCCGGGCCGTTGGGCACCGTGTTGCTCGGCAACACCGGCACGAAGACGGGGGCGGCGGGAAGGTTGTTCGACAGGCTCGAGGCGGACATCGCGGTGAGGAAGATTGCGCAGCGGGCGAGGATGGATTTTGGGGGCATGGGATCAGGGGGTCGGGGCGGACAGGAATTTTCGGAAGGCGAGAAAATCGCGGAAGCATTCCGGCCAGCTGCTCGATCCGGAGGGCCGCTCCGGACGGTAACCGAAGCCATGGCCGACGCCGGCGAAGATGTGGATTTCGACAGGGACACCGGCCTCTTTGAATCGCAGGTAAACCGCTGGCAGGCCCTCGGCGATGTCGGGACGGTCATTGGCGCCGCAAGCGAGGAACGCGGGCGGTGAATCCTTGGCGGGAAGAATTTTTCCGGACTGGCCGGGATAAACCAGCGCTTGAAAATCGGGCCGGGAGTTTTCCCGCTCGATGGGATCGGTGGCGCCGGGTTGGCCGGGCGCGGGACGCATCGCGGCGAGCGCGGCCACCTCGCCGCCCGCGGAAAACCCGAGGATGCCAACGGCGGCGGGATTAACGTGCCACTCGGTGGCACGGCTGCGAATGAGACGGATGGCGCGCTGGGCGTCGGCGAGGGCGTCGCCCTCGATGGTGTAGGGCTGCGGGGTGCCGGCGGGATTGGAGTCGTCGTGGGCGAGCCGGTATTTCAGCACGAAGCCGGCGATGCCGTGGGCGGCGAGCCACTGGCCGACGTTGTAGCCCTCGCTCGCGATCGTGAGAAAACGATGCGCGCCGCCGGGCGCGATGACGACGGCGGCGCCGGTGGCGGTTTCCCGCGAAGGCAGATAAACGGTGAGCGTGGGATTGTGGATGTTCGAGACCGCGCCGTTGGCGGCGACGTGCTCGGCTTCGGCGCGGCGGGCCGCGGAACCCGGCGCGCCATCGGGCCAGAGCGACACGACTGGATGCGCGTCTGCCGCGAACGCGTTCGCCGTCAATGCCAGCGCGACGGCGAGGACCGGAATGAATCTGACGCGAGGCATGGCGGGGAGTCAGGGCGCGGGGGCCGCGATGAATTTCTGGTTCACGAGCCATTCGCGAAACCGATCGGGCCAGCCATGGGCGGGACCGGGGCGAAGGCCGAAGCCGTGGCCGACGCCGGCATAGACGTGCATCTCGACGGGCACGCCCGCCTGCTTGAAGAGCAGGTAGGCCCGTGGCACGCCTTCGGAAATATCGGGACGGTCGTCGGCGCCGCAGGCGAGAAACGCCGGCGGCGCGCCCTTCTCGGGTTTGATCTTCTGCGCCTGACCGGGATAGATGAGACCTTGAAACGCGGGACGCGCATCGAGGCGATCGATGGGATCGGGCGCGGAAGGATTGCCGGCGTCGGGATGCATGGCGGCGACGGCGGTGACTTCGCCACCGGCGGAAAAACCCATGATGCCGACGTTGGCGGGATTGACGCCCCACTCGGCGGCACGGCTGCGGATGAGGCGGATGGCGCGCTGCGCATCGGCGAGGGCGTCACGCTCGACCGTGTAGGGTTGCGGGGTGCCGGCCGGAGTGGCGTCGTCGTTCGCGAGGCGGTTCTTCAGGACGAAGCCGGCGATGCCATGGCTGGCGAGCCACTTCGCGATGTCGTAGCCCTCCTTTTGCATGACGAGATTCCGGTGGCCGCCGCCGGGGCACACGACGACGGCGACGCCGGTGGCGGTGTCCTTGGCGGGAAGAAAAATCGTCAGCGTGGGAAAATGGATGTTCGAAACGCTGTTGCCGACGACCTTCTCGGGCTCGTCCTTGCGCGCTTCGGAGCCGGGCGCGCCGTTGGGCCAGAGCGGGACGACAGGTTCGGGATTCGCAGCGAGGAGTTTTTGGGCGGCGGCCGAGTAGTCGGCGGCCGACAGACGCGCGAACGCGACGGCGATGAGGAGCAGGGCAACGGCGGGAGTTTTCATTGGGGGCGGGGAAAGCAAGACCGCCGGCAGCGCGACCAATGCGCTGCCGGGCGGCAAAAACCTAACGACAAACCGCGGGCTTACGCACCGAGTTTTTTCTTCGCACCGTCCGGCACCTCGACCTTGGTCGTGCCGACATCCTTGATCTCGGTGGTTGTGGTCGTGTCGCGCTCCATCTCACCGTTGCGACCGGCGACGGTGCCTTTCACGTGCACCTCGTATTTGGCGATCATGCCGTCCTTGACCCAGAACTTGACCGAGCCCATGGCGTTTTTCGGCGCGGCGGGAGCCTGGCCACCGCGGCCGCCGAAGCTGAGACGCGCGGCAACCGCCTCGTCGGTCAAGTCGCCCGAAATCGCGCCGTCGGCGGACTTCAGGTCCTTCGCCTCCTTGACGAGCGCGGCGACTTCCTCGGCGGGATTCATCTGATTGCCGCCGCCAAAGCCGAATCCACCGCGGCCGCGACCGCCACCGGCGCCACCACCACCACCGCCGCCACCTCCCCGGCCGGCGAATTGCTGGCGCATCTCTTCCGCGGACATCCACTCACCACTCTGGAAATTCTGCGTGGCGAACGAATCGCCCTTGCGCACCGTGGACAGCGAGCCGTTCTGGCCCTGGCGAGTCGTGATCGTATAGCCGTCTTTCTCGGTCATTCCGGTCATCGGGCCGCCGCCGAATCCGCCACGGCTGCCGCCACCGCCGGCGTTTTCGGTCGTGCGGCTCCAGGTATAGTTGGCGGCATCGGCGAGTTTCTTGGCGGCCGCGGAAACGTCGTCGGACGGCGCGGCGTGCGAAATCGCCACGGCGAAGACCGCGGCGAGCGAGGGGAGGATTAATTTCTTCATTGGGATTTCTGGTTGCGGGTGAACGGATAGGCAGTCGAAGCGAAAGTGCGATGGTCAGCGGGCTTTGGCGATTTCCACGGCGTAGACGTGCATCGGGCCGTGCATGTTCGAGCGGAAGACGATCCATTTCATATCGGGCGTGAAGTGGACGTTGGGTTCGAGTTGGTAGTTGTGTTTCGCCATGTTGACGAGGCGCTCGGCGCGGAAGACGCCGGCATCGACCAGGCCGCCGGAGTCGGGATTCCTGATGCCGGCGACGTCGGGCACGCGCTCGGGGTGGAAGAGGTAGAGCCATTTGCCGTCGGGCGCATGCGCGACCATCTCGGAATCGCCACCATCGCCCGCGAAGAGTTTGCCGTCGGGGGAGATGTTGAAATGGACGGACCACTCGTTGCGATCGAGGTGATACCAGGTGCGCTTGCCGGTCGCGAACTCGTAGCCGGCGACCCAGAAGTCGACGCCGCGCGGCGTCTGCAGGTCATACCACATCGACTTGCCGTCGGGCGCGAAAAATTCATGGCCGGCGATCTCCATGTTCATGGTGCGCGTGTGGAGCTTGGTGAGGCCGGTGCCGTCGGTGCGGATGGACCAGAGCCGGTCGACCATGTGCCACGGGCCCTCGTGGCAGAACATGACGAGGCCGGGATCGGTCGGGGAAAACTGCACGTGGCCGAGCCAGTCGGTGGTGTGGTTGAAGGTCACGATTTTGCCGTCGCGGAGATCGACCGTGAAGAGGCTCATCGGGACGCGCTGGTTGAGGCGGTTGTTGAGCAGAACCTCGCGCTGCTCGGCAAAGGTGAGTTCATGGCCGTCCGGAGCGCGCATCACCGTGCCGGGCGCGGGCCAGCCGATGGCGCCTTCCGGGCGGTCGCCTTCATAGCGCAGGCCGACGGCGAGAGTTTCGTCGGCGTTGATGGCGGACATCGAGGCGTTGGGTGGGAGTTTGGCGAGCTCGTGCGTGGCCAGCGTATCGAGATCGGTCGACCAGATCGCGCCGTCCTTGTCGTAGTAAACGTGGCGGGTCTTGTGGCCGACCTCGACGCCGCCGCTGCTTTGCACGCGATACTTCAGGCCCGGCACGACGAGTTTGATCTCGTGGGTCTTGAGATCGATCATCGACAGGCCGGAGGGCGTGGCGAAGACCATCTTGTCGCCCTCGGGCGTGAAGGGATTTTGGTGGAAATAAAGGCTCGCGCTTTCCGGCTCGCGCGAGAGGCGGACGATGCGATGGCCGGTGTCGGGGTCGATCCACTCGGTGGGCGGTTCGGCGGCGCCGAGAACGCGCGGCGCGAAGCTGGCGAGGAAGACGGCGGACCAGAGAAGGAATTTGCCGGGAACGGGCACGGGAGTGGGGAGGGGACGACGCGACCGGCAGCCTGACGCAGGGGACGGGCGAAAGCTGCGGGATGCGCCGTGACACTATCCGGGCGGCGCGACCGGAGGGAAAGCCTACGCTTTCGGACAGTTCAACGAGAGAAGGCTGTTATTGGAAAGCGATCGTGGCCGGGCTGCCGTCGTAGCGGATCCTGCGATCGACTTTTGGCGCGAAGGAGAACGGCACCGGCCGGTCGGGGCTCACAAGCACGACCTCGATGGTGCGCTCGATCCACATGGCGGGAAAGGATCCGGTGCGGTGACCCAGGACGAGGGTGCGAGCGGCGTTGTCCCAGCGGATCGGGATGCGGGCAAACTCGCCGCGCTCGTAGGCGTAGGTCGTGCCGTCGTCCTCATAGAGGCTGAACGCGCCATCGGCGCCCGTGTAGATGAACAGCGTGATCGGATCGGCGGGCTTTTCGTCGACGTATTGGAGCTCCGGCCCAAAGGGAATGATCGAGCCGGCGCGAATGTGGAGTGGCATCGCGTCATACGGCGCAGGCGCGTCGATGGTTTGATTGCCGGCGACGGCGCGACCGGTCCAGAAATCGAACCAGCCGCCCGTCGCGGGCGGAAGATAGACCGGGCGGCTGCGCGCCTGGTAGCGGGTGACGGGTGCGACGAGGAACGCCGGGCCGAAGAGATATTCGTCCGTGACGTTGCGCGCGCCCGGGTCGCGCGGAAAGTCCATCACGAGCGGGCGCATGATCGTGCCGCCGTCGTGCGTCGCGGCGTCGGCCAGCGAGTAGATGTAGGGCAGGAGCCGGTAGCGGAGCCGGTCGAATTTCGCGATGGCCTGATAGGCGGGATCGGCATCGCCACCGAACGCCCATGGCTCGCGCGGCTGCTGTTCGCCGTGGAGCCGCGTGAGCGGACAGAACGCCCCGAACTCGAACCAGCGGGCGTTGAGCTCGCGCCATTCCTCGGCGGCTTCGGGGGTTTGCTGGCGGGCGGAGAAGCGCGAGGGCATCGTGTAGCCGCCGATGTCCATCGTCCAATACGGCACGCCCGACAGACTGTAGCCGAGCGCGGCGGGAATCTGTTTATCGAACGCGGTCCACGTGGATGTGATGTCGCCGGACCAGGTGGCGGTGGCGTAGCGCTGGATGCCGGCGAAGCCCGAGCGCGTGAGGATGAAGACGCGCTGGTCGGGCTTTTCGGCGCGCTGGCCTTCGTAGACGGCGCGGCTGTTTTCCAGCGCGTAGGCGTTCATCACCCGCGAGGCGGGGCCGAGCGCCGTCTGGCCGATGAACTGGCGCATCGTCTCAAGCGTGGCGGGCGACGGTTGGACGACGTCCGGCTCCGTGGCGTCCATCCACCACGCGTCGACGCCGCGATGGAAGAGCGCCGGGCTGAGCTGGTCCCAGAAGAGTTTGCGCGCGCCGGCATTGAACGCGTCGTAGAACGCATAGTTGTAGCCGCCGCGGCCGACCCAGTCGCGCGTGCCCGCGGTGAGCGTGGGCGTGTAGAGATAGCCGGCCTGCTGCATGGCGCGGAAGTTCTCGTTGCCGGGATAGTCGCCGGAATAAAACTTTCCCCAGACGGAAATCATCAGGTGGGCGTGCTGCTCGTGGATGGACTTGATCCACGCGTCGGGATCGGGAAAGCGCGTGGGATCGAAGGCGTGCGAGCCCCAGGCGTTTTCGCGCCAATACATCCAATCCTGGACGATGTTGTCGAACGGCAGGCCGCGGCGACGGTATTCGGCGACGACGTCGAGCGATTGTCGGGCGGTCTCGTAGCGCTGCCGCGATTGCCAGAGGCCAAACGCCCAGCGCGGCATGAGCGACGCTTCGCCGGTGAGGTTGCGATAACCGCCGACGACCTCGTCGAGCGAGGGGCCGTAGACGAAATAGTAGTCGATGCCGTCGCCGACCTCCGACCACAACGACGTGCCGGTATCGGATGAAGGCGTTTTCCAGCGGAGACGCATGGTCGAAGTCTGGTCGCCGCCGGATTCGATCTTGATCGGGTAGCGACGGCCGGCATCGAGATGGAGTTTCACCTGATCGTAGTCGGGGAGCCAGTTCTGGCGCCAGCGGTCGATGACGAGTTTCCCGTCGAGCCAGACCTTGATGCCGCCGTTGGCGTAGGTTTGGAACTGGTAGTCGCCGGATTCGTCGGGCGCGATTTCACCGGACCAGCGATAACTGGCGCGCGAGTTGCCGGCCGGGCGGCCGAGATCGGCGGTGACGTGAGAATTCTCGAGCGTGTCCGCGGCCGCGGGGGTGAACGTTCCGACGGTGAGACCGCCGGGTTGCCCGGTCGCATCGCGCAGCCGGTCGGCCGGAATCGGAATGAAGTCGCGCAGATCGCCGAAGCGGGAAAAAGAATTATTGTCCCACAGTATCCCATAGCCGGCGCTCGAAACGAGAAACGGCACGACGACGTGGGTGTTGCGCTGCCAGAGATCGAGATCGTAGCCCTTGAGGTCGAGAATGCCGAGTTGCTGCTGGCCGAGGCCGTAGAGCGATTCGCCCGCGGGCGCATCCCATTGCTGGCGGATGTGGAAGGTTTTTTCGCCCTGCACCTCGGCGGGAGTGAGCGAGCGGCCGGCGGCTTGCTCGGCGAGAATGGTGCGGTCGGCGGCGTCGAAAAATGCGATCGCGCCGGTCACGCGGTCGATTCGCGCCTGGAGCTTCGCGGTCTTGAGCGTCGCGGTGCGATCGTCCTGCACGAGGGTCCAGGGAACGGGCGGACGCGACCGCGGTTCGATCATCAGGCTGGGATGGTTCGAAAAATCCACGGCGGCCGAGAACGTCACGCGGATGATGTTGTCGGCCCAAACCTGTAGTTCCAACGTGCCGCCGGGCGCGGGACAGATTACGCCACGATCGGTTGTTCGCAGAGCGGTGGCGGGTGGAGCGTCCGCGGCCGTCACATGCGTGATCACGCCGGATAGCAGGAGCGCGGTCGCGAGAAAACGAAGGGCAGTCCAGTGAAGGCGCGGGGGCATGAAGCGTTGGATGTGACGCAGCGTGGCACTTCTTCCACTGGTGCGACGAGGACTTTTTCGGTCGGATTGGGAGCAGCCGAGCGCGATGGACGGATGTTGAAGAGATTGTGATCGTAGAGCCCGGCCTCTGGGCGGGCGTGGGGTAAGCGGAAATCCTGACGGCCCGCCCGGAGGTCGGGCCCTACCCGCATTGCGCCGGGCTTCAGGGCGAGTTCACACCGAACGAATATCCGAAATCGCCGATCTTCACGCTGAACGTGCCCGTGGGTCGCGCGATCACCGCCGGCGCGGCGAGCCGCTCCGTGGTGCCGTCGGGGCGCGGGCGCTCGAACGACGAACGATAAAGAATGTTTCCATCGGGCCGCTGCTCCGGCTTCAGGTGGAGGACGTAGCCGTCCTTCAGTGGAAATGCGGTTTCTTCGCCGAGCACGAGCGTGGCGCGTTTGACCTCGGTGCTGTTGCCGACGCCGATTGTGAACGTGCCGGACACCTCGACGCGGGCGGACTTGATCTTCGCGTCCTTGAGGCGGACGAGCGTGGTGACGCCGTCCTTGGTGAGAGTGATGGTGTCGGTCCTGGCGTCGTAAGCGGTGAGATTGTAGCCAGCGAAACTCTCGCCCAGCTTGTGCCAGGCGGACTTGCCCGTGGCATCGTCGAGCAACGTGAAGACGGTTTGCTGCGGCATGACGAGAATGCCGGTGAACTCGATCGCGGCGCGGGCCGCGGGTCCGACGATGACGGCGAGCGAGGCGAACAGGACTGGAGAAAATTTGCGGAGCATGGGTGCGAGCCGGCCGGATGCGATTGAGAGTGCGGGCGACGGTTGATGGTGGGGCCGGCTCTCCGAGCCGGCTTGGGTTTAAGGCACCGACTTCAATCAGGTGTCAAATCGCTAGGGCCAACCCAGGTCGGCTCGGAGAGACGACCCTGCGGATGAGCGCCGTCG